>CAVUWV010000024.1:0-512442 GCA_963745075.1 Candidatus Hydrogenedentota bacterium
GGACTACCCCGCGTGGAAGCGCAGCGTATCCTCGAAGGAATAGCGGTCTGCCGAAGGAGCGGCATCCGCTGCGCCGGGTTCGCGTTGGTTATCGTGCTTTGCGCCGGGTGCGGTCCCACGGAATCGCCGGTGCAATCGCCGGAGCGGCGGATAGGGCTCGATATCGCTGCTCCCGTGCAGGCGGGCGGGTCCGACTGGCGATCCCGGACGTTTCAGCGCGACCACCTGCCGCGGCTCATCGTGTTCGCCGCCGAACAGCTCAACGCCGGCGCCATCGCGCAAAACTTCAACCGCATCAAGCTGGACCCCGCGGAACTGGTGCTCGCGGAACGCAGCCAAGTGCGCGTCTACTTTGTCGGCGAGGCCTCCGGCTACTCCAACAGTCTTTGCATCAACCTCGAGGACGTGGGACCGGACAGCGGCAATCCGCGCATTATTTTTCCCAATGCGACTTGCGCGAAGGATTTGTATCAATGCGCGGGAATCGTGGACCGGGACGCCATGACCCTCGACTTGAGTGAAGTGGGGGAGCGCAGTGAAGACGCCCCGTTGGTGCCGGGAGACTTCGTGGACCTGGGAAAGATCGATGCGGGAACTCACCTGAACTTCTTCCTGATCAACGGCCAGGAGCAGGTGTTTACCGTTGACCCGACGGTGAACAAGGATCATGTTGAACATATGACGGCCTTCGCCATCGAGGGCACGCCGTATCTCATGCTGAGCTTCGAGGATCTTTTCGGCGGCGGCGACCGGGATTTCAGCGATTGCGTGTTTCTGGTGGAATTGTCGTACAGCAATGTCGAGGCATTGATCGGAAAGCTCGATCCGTGGCGGCGAATCAAACAGCTTGCCGTTCTCGGCATGGTCGTTGCGCTCGTGGTCGGCGTGCCCTTGACGTTCTTGTACCTGCGTAGGCGTGCGCGGCTTGCCCGCAAGCGGCGGTTGACGGAACGGGTTCTCGGTCTTATCAACGACGGCAAACCTCAAGATGCGCTGAAGGTGATCCGCGCGGAGACCGTAGGCAAGGGCAAGCGCGATATATCGTGGAGAAAACTCGAAGCTCAGGCACTGGATCGAATGACAGCCATCGGTGATTTGGCCGGATTGGAATCGGAATCCCCCGATACATTCCGTGAAGACGAGCCTCTGTCGCTGAAGGTTGCGCGGGCGCGTGTTGAAACCGAACAGTGGGATGCCTTGCATCGTGTCCGCGAATCCTGGCGCCAGCGTGAAACCGCTCCGGCGGACTGGCTCGCGCTGGATGCGGACGAACTCGCGCGTCAGGATCAGATTGCCGCGGCGCGGTCGTTACTGGAGTCGGCGTCCGCCGACGCCGGGACGCACGCGGGTTTACTGGTTCGTTTGGCGGTCCTGATTATGCCGGATTCCCCGGAGCTCGCCCTGCAATTGGTCGATCGGGCGCAATCGATTGCACCGGATGATCCGGACGTGCTCGTCCACCGCGGGAAAGTGCAGGAATTGGCGGGAAATTCCTCGGCCGCGCAGGATGCGTACATCAAGGCACTATCCCTCGCGCCACGCGATCCGTTCTATCGCGACCATCTCGCCGAGTTCTGTCAACGTCAAGGGGATATTGTTCGAGCCTTGCGCGTATGGAGCGAGGGTCTCGCTCCGCCCAGCATCGATTTCCTGTGGTTGAAGGTCGCGTTCTGGCGGAAAGTCGCGTTTCCCATGCAACTGGAGTGGACGGAAGAACATCCCCCCGGTGCACTCATGCCGCTTGTAGATATGGTGCGAACCCTTCCTGCCGGTCGATTCTGGGATGCCGATCGGTTTGCGCCGCTCGTGGAGATTCATCCGGCATCAGGCGGATATCAGGAAGTCTTCTGGCTACGGCTGCTCGAAGCCTTGCGCGTAAAACGCGAGGACGAAGCACTGCGTCTGCTCAACCTGAGCCGCTTCGGCAAGAAGTCCTGGCACCCGGATCTCGAAATCACGTTGTTTCACATCGTCACCTACCGGCGCCTGGGTTTCATCGATCCCAAGATCGGCCGACCGGAGATCGCATCGCCCACGCAACATCGACTCTTCGACCACCTGCATGCTTGGGCTGCTGCCGAGGCCGCGCCGTCCGCCGAAATCGAACGGTTAATTCGTGGCGAAGAAGCCTTCGCGGCCGCCCTCCTCGCCGCAGGGTGGAACGAGGCCGCGTTGCAACTCCGGCGCGTTCCTTTGTCCCGGTCGGAGTATCCGGCCTGGTATCTCGAAGAACTGGCCCGCGCGATACGCGCCAATCGCAGCGAAAACGCCGCAAAAGAGTTCGAGGCTGGATTAGGACCTTAAGTTTTACACCTCGTTTTGTGCCGCTTCTGTTTACGCACCACTGTGTTGTGTAGAATGCCACCGGACGTCCAATCATCCATCGGAGGGGAATCACAATCGCATGCCCGACTATGTCCAAGTCATCTTGTTGACTACGCTGGCCGGGGCCGCCATGCCGGTCGGTGCGACTATCGCGTGTATCGAACGGATTCATCCGAAATGGCTGGAACGGGAGTTTCGCCATTCCGTCATTGCCTTCGGCGGGGGGATCCTTGTGTCGGCGGTGGCGCTGGTATTGGTCCCGGAAGGAATAGACGGGATTTCCATCACGCTTTCGTCTGTTTCGTTGCTGGTGGGTGGCGTTGCGTTTTCCCTGCTGGACTGGGTCTTGAGCAAAACGCAAACGTCGGCGGCGCAGTTGGCGGCGATGTTGTCGGACTTCCTTCCCGAAGCGTTGGCGATGGGGGCCATCTTTGCCTCGGGGAAAAACGTCGGGTTCTTACTTGCCTTCCTCATTGCCGCGCAGAACCTGCCCGAAGGCTTTAATGCGTATCGTGAATTGCGGGCTTCGGGCGGGTTTAAGCCGCATAACGTGGTGCTTGCGTTTGTCGCGCTGGTTCCCCTCGGACCTATGGTCGGTCTCATCGGTCTCTACTGGCTTTCCGCGTATCCGACCGCCGTGAGCGTGGTCATGCTCTTTGCCGCGGGCGGAATCTTGTATCTCACGTTCCAGGACATCGCGCCCCAGGCAAAACTGAAAAAGCATTGGGCGCCCCCCCTCGGCGCCGTCGCGGGATTCGTGTTTGGTGTCATCGGGCATCAACTGACGACGTGACCACGCGCCTGGAACCGCGGCACATGATCTGCGCAAACTGCGATTCCTGCGCATTTGCCCTCGACGGCATGATCCCTTAGAATAGAACGTTAGAGTTAATTGGTCTTAGCTCGAGGAGTCATGCATGCGCACGCACTATCCCTATCCATCGAATGAACCCCGTCTTTTGACCGGCCGGAACGTCACGGTACTTCCGTTGGGTCTCCCTGTTGGCGCTGGTACTGATCCCGGCTGTCGCCGGAATCGCGGAGGACGCCGTACCCGCTGCCGATGCCGGTGAACCGGTTGTCTTTGACCGGGACATCAAGCCCATCTTCGAGGCTTCGTGCTTTCAATGCCATGGACCCGACAAGCAGAAGGCGGAACTGCGGCTCGATTCGCAGGACGGCATCCAGTCCGGCAGCGAAGATGGTCCTGTCGTCGTGGCGGGCAAGCCGGACGAAAGCATGTTGTATTCCCTGGTTATCCTGCCGCCCGACGATCCCGATGTCATGCCCGCCAAAGGCGATCCGTTGACCAAGGAACAGACGGAACTCATTCGCCGGTGGATCCTGCAGGGTGCCGTCGTGTTGGCGGCGGACGGCGCACCAGCCGAAGCCCCCGAGGAAGCCACCGCCGATTCGGCGGTGAACGAGGCGGCTGCGTCGAAGGTCGAGGAAGGTCCCACGCTGCTGGACAAGCTCGCGGAAGGCGTACCGGCGCCGTCCGACGAAGCGCTCGACGCACTACGAAATGCCGGTGCCGTGGCCATGCCGCTGGACATGAAGTCGCCGCTGGTGTCGGTCAACTTGCAGTATCTCGGGGACAAAGCCACCGACGAAACCTTGGCGAATCTCGACCCGCTGGCGCAGCAAATCACCTGGCTCAACCTCGCGGGCACGGCCGTAACCGATGACGGTCTTGCGAAGGTCGCGCAGTTGCCGAATCTGACCCGGCTTCACCTCGAAAAGACCGGTGTTACCGATGCCGGCCTTGCGCATCTGAAAGACCTGAAGAATCTCGAATACCTGAATCTTTACAACACCCAGGTGTCGGATGCGGGTCTCACCAACCTGGAATCTTTGCAGAACCTCAAGAAACTCTATCTCTGGAATTCCCAGGCGACTGCAGACGGTGTGGGCAAACTGAACGCCTGCCTTCCCGACTTGATGGTGAACCTTGGCGTGCAATTGGCGGCGGCGGTCGAAGAGCAAGCCGCACCGGAGAATCCACCCGCACCGGAACCTGCACCAGCTCCGGAGACGGCACCCGCGACGGAGGAGATTAAGCCGAAGGATCTTCGCGTTCCTGTTCGACACGGATAGCTGCTGCGCGAAGGCGAAAGCCGAGGGGAAAACCTGCGACCATCCCTGCTGCGTGGAAGCGGCGAAGAAGGGGGAGGTTTGCCTGAAGTGCAACCCCGGCGCCGAAGCGAAACTGGCATTGGCGAAGCAGTTCGATAAGGACAGTTGTTGTGCCAAGGCCTTTGCCGAAGGCAAGTGGTGCGACCATCCCTGCTGTGTCGAGGCGAGGGAGAAGGGCGAAGTTATGTTCCGAAGCTGCAAACCCGGCGCCGAGGGGAAACGCGACCAGCTGTGTGGAAGCGGCGGCGAAAGGGGAGGTTTGCCTGGTGCATCCGGCGCCGAGGCGAAGCTGGCGTGGGCGAAGTTCGATAAAGACAGTTGTTGCGACAAGGCCTTCAAAGCGGGCAAATGGTGTGACCATCCTTGTTGTGTCGAGGCGCGGGAGAAGGGCGAGGTCTGCACAAAATGTAATCCCGGGGACGGGAAGAAGGATCTTACGGCGCTCTTTGATCCGGATAGCTGCTGCGCGAAGGCCTGCGCGGCGGGCAAGGCCTGCGAGCATCCCTGCTGCGTGGAAGCGGCCGCGAAGGGCGAAGTCTGTTTGAAGTGCAATCCGGGCGCGAAAGAAAAACTCGAGAAGGAAGCCGCTCCGGCGGAGGAGTCCCCGCCGGCCGACGGGGCGCCCGCTCCCGAACCGAAGACCGAGCCCAGCGATAACGCCAAAGTCGCCGCCGTCCCCGCCAAGACCCTCGAGTTTAACCGCAGCATTCGCCCCATCCTCTCCGATAATTGTTTGCAGTGCCATGGCTTCGACAAGGAAGCGCGCAAGGCCAAACTTCGCCTTGATGTCCGCGACTCTGCGGTCGAGGTCCGTGGAGACCATGCGCCCATTGTCCCCGGTGATGCCGCGGCCTCGGAACTCGTTCGCCGTATCACGACGAAAGATCCCCTGGACGTGATGCCGCCGCCCGATTCGGGCTTCAAACTCGAAGCCGGAAGAGATTGAGAAACTCGCGACGTGGATAAACGAGGGCGCGGAGTATCAACGGCATTGGGCGTACATGCCGGTCAAATGTCCCGAGCCGCCGGCGGTTGGCAGTGACTGGGAAAGCAACCCCATCGATCGGTTTGTCCTCGCCAAGTTGAAAGAGAACGGTTTAGAGCCTTCGCCGGAAGCCGACCGGGCCACCCTGATTCGCCGCGTGAGCTTCGACCTGACGGGTCTCCCTCCGACACCCGATGAGGTCGACGCTTTCGTGAATGACCCCGATTCCCAAGCCTACGAGAAGCTGGTCGACCGGTTGCTGGCGTCGCCCCATTACGGCGAGCGCATGGCCATACGCTGGCTTGACCTCGTGCGGTACGCCGACACCAACGGCTATCACGGCGACGAGTACCGTAGCATCTGGCCGTACCGCGACTATGTGATTAAGTCCTTCAACGACGACAAGCCCTTCGACCAATTCACCATCGAACAGTTCGCGGGCGACCTGTTGCCGAATCCGACGCGGGAAGATCTCGTGGCGTCCGGCTACAACCGGTTGAATCAGTTGACCGCGGAAGGCGGCGCGCAGGCGAAGGAATACCTCGCCAAGTATGCCGCCGACCGTATCCGGACCATGTCGTCGGTTTGGCTCGGTACGACGATGGGCTGCACCGAGTGTCACGACCACAAGTTCGATCCCTTCACGACGAAGGAGTTCTATCAGTTCTCCGCGTTCTTTGCGGACATCGAAGAGAAGGGCGTCTACGGCGCCGGTGAGAAGTGGGATCCGTATCTCCCCTTGCCAACCACGGAACAGGCGGCGGAACAGAAGGACCTGGAAACCGCGATCGCCGCGCTGACGCAGACGGTGAATACGACCACCGATGAACTCGCCGCCGCCCAGCGGGAGTGGGAGACCCAGACGCGTGCCGCAGTCGGGGACGCGTACAACGACTGGACCACGCTCATGCCGGCTTCCGCCGAATCCTCCGGCGGGGCGACCTTGCAGATTGGCGGCGACTTGGTCGTCTCGGCAACCGGCACCGATCCCGCCAACGACGATTACACGCTCACGTTTCGCACGAATCAGCAGAACATCACCGGCATTCGGCTGGATGCGTTGCCGGACCCGGAGAATGGGAAACTCTCCCGCGGCAACGGCAACTTCGTGTTGACTGGATTCGAGGCGCAGGTGGAATGCGGGGATACGTGCACGCCGTTGACGTTCTGTAAGGCAGTGGCGGACTACGAACAACCGGATTATCCCATTAGCGCCGCCATCGACGATGACCCGAAATCCGGCTGGGCCGTGTCGGGGCACGAAAAGAATGGCGAAAGCCGGCAGGCCGTGTTTACCTTCAGCGAACCCGTGGCCGGGGGTCCGGGCACGATGCTGACCGTGCGGATGAAGCACGATTCCACCTTTGCGAATCACAACATCGCCCGATTCCGTCTCGCGTTGACGACGGCGCCCGAACCCACGCTGACGACTGCGAGCACCTTGGGTAAGGACATCCTTGCCGCCCTGATGGTTGATGAGGCGTCGCGTACGGACGAGCAAAAGCAACTGCTCGCGAAGCACTATCTGAGCATCGCCCCGGCGTTGGCCGGAGCGCGCACCGAGTTGGCAGCCAAACAGGATCGGTTGGCCAAGCTGACCGACGAGATTCCAACCACGCTGATTACGCACTCGGTCGAACCCCGGACCATTCGTGTGCTGCCGCGCGGCAACTTCTTAGATGATTCCGGCGAGATTGTCGAGCCGAACACCCCCGCGACCCTGCCGCCGCTGGGCGTGGAAGGCCGTCGTGCCACGCGTCTGGATCTCGCCCAGTGGCTTGTTTCGAAGGACAACCCGCTGACCGCCCGGGTGACCGTGAACCGGTTATGGGAACAGTATTTCGGTATGGGGCTGTCCAAGGATCTCGACGATTTCGGTTCCCGCGGTGAATGGCCGATTCATCCGGATTTACTGGATTGGCTCGCCTCGGAATTCATGAACAGTGGGTGGGACGTGAAACATATGGTGCGGATCATGGTCACGTCGTCAACGTACCGCCAGAACGTCTAAAGCGACCCCCGAGTTACTCGAAAAGGATCCCTTCAACCGGTTGCTGGCCCGGCAGTCGCACATCCGCCTCAAAGCGGAATTCGTGCGGGACAACGCGCTCGCCATCGCCGGAATCTTGTCGGACAAGATCGGCGGCCGGAGCGTGTACCCCTACCAGCCGGACGGCTATTGGGACAACTGCAACACCTTCCGCGGCCCGCTCATTTACACGACGGACAAGGGCGAGAACCAGTACCGTCGCGGATTGTATACCTTCTGGAAGCGGTCGTTCCTGAATCCCAGCTTGTTGGCCTTCGACGCGCCGACGCGTGAAGAGTGCACGGCGGAACGTACGGTATCGAATACGCCGATGCAGGCCCTGGTTCTTCTGAACGATCCGACGTATGTGGAAGCATCACGGGTATTTGCGGAGCATATCCTGGAAAACGGTGGCGACACGCCGGAAGCAAAAATCGATTACGCCTACCGCCGGGCCCTTGGCCGAAAACCCACCGACGCAGAACGGGACGTGCTGTTGAGTCTATGCCGCAAACACATGGAAGAATATGCCAACAATCCGGACGGCGCCGCAGCGCTCATACACACCGGGTTTGCGCCGGTCCCGGACGGTATTGCCGCACCGGAATTGGCCGCGTGGACGTCGGTTGCGCGGACGATTCTGAATCTGCATGAGACGATCACCCGATCGTGAGAGGAGTGTTGTTGTGAATCCCTTCGAACGTTTCCAACTGCGGGAAACCCGCAGACAGTTTCTGGGCCGCACGGCGACCGGCATCGGCACGGTGGCCTTGGCTTCGTTATTGAACCCACGGATCTGGGCGGAGACCTTGAACGACGATGTGTGGCGCGGGATCACCAATCCGCCGCATTTCACGCCGCGCGCGAAACGGGTGATCCATCTCTGCATGGCGGGCGGTCCGTCGCATCTGGAAACCTTCGACTACAAGCCCAAGCTGGCCGAACTGAACGGCCAGCCCATGCCGGATTCGTTCACCCAAGGGCAGCCGATCGCCCAATTGCAGGGGCAAAGAATTGAAATGTTTCGGGCCCCAGCACGCCTTCAACACATGCGGTAAGTCCGGCCAGCAGATCAGTGAGATCTTTCCGCACATTTCCACGATCGCGGACGACATCTGCATCATCCGCTCGATGCAGACCGAACAGATCAACCATGACCCCGCCCATACCTACATGAACACGGGAACCTCCATTTCGGGACGGCCGAGCATGGGCTCCTGGTCGCTATACGGACTGGGCTGCGAGACGCAGAATCTGCCGGGTTTCGTCGTGCTCACGTCGGTGGGCGGCGGCCAAGCCCAGCCGATCTCGGCGCGCCAGTGGAGCAGCGGCTTTCTGCCGAGTAAGTTCCAGGGCGTGCAGTTCCAGTCCAAGGGCGACGCGGTGCTCTACGTGAGCAACCCCGACGGCGTGACCCACGCGCAACAGCGGGACATCGTCGATTCTGTCGAGGCGCTCAACCACATGCGCCAGGAATCCGTCGACGATCCGGAAATCGCGACGCGCATCAGCCAATACGAAATGGCGTTCAAGATGCAGGCCAGCGTGCCCGAATTGGTGGACCTCTCCGACGAGCCGCAGCACATCCTCGACCTGTACGGCACAAAGGGAGCGGACGGCACGTTCGCGTCGAATTGCCTGCTCGCCCGCCGTCTGGCCGAACGGGGCGTGCGGTTCATTCAGCTCTACCATCGCGGCTGGGACCACCACGGCGGCGTGAAACAGGGTACTGAAGTCACGGCGAAACTCGTGGACCAGGCCACCGCGGCCCTCGTGATGGACTTGAAACAGCGCGGCATGCTCGAAGACACGCTCATCGTCTGGGGCGGCGAATTCGGCCGCACGCCCATGGCGCAAGGCGACGGACGCGACCACCACATCCGCGGGTTCTCCATCTGGATGGCCGGCGGCGGTATCCAGGGCGGCATCACCCACGGCGCCACAGATGAACTCGGCTACAACGCCGTCGAAGACAAGGTCCACGTCCACGACTTCCACGCGACCATGCTCTACTGTCTCGGCATCGACCACAAGAAACTGACCTACCGCTACCAGGGCCGCGATTTCCGGCTGACCGACGTGGCGGGCAATGTGGTGAAGCCGATCCTGGCGTAGAATTCCACTCCATAGCTTCGACATGAATTGGATCTTGTGCCTCGAAGAACATCCCCCTTGATCCCCCTTCAAAGGGGGAAATGTCCAATCCGAAGTCTTCTACGATGCACGAAGGCTATGAGAATGCTTCATGTTCGATCAGCGTCCGAAACGCAACGCAATGCGTTGCGGAGAATTCCCCCTTTGAAGGGGGATCAAGGGGGATGTTCTTCAAAGCGTGCATTGCTGCGCTATACTTTCTTCCTTTGGCTACGTGAACGGAAGGAGTATTCGTGGAAACGCTTGTCACCATCCCCGACATTGGTCCGATCTCGACGAAGTGCGGGTTCATCCCCTTGGAACGGTGCAGCGACGGGCGTACCGTCGCCGGCAAAGACGGGGTTGTGTCCATCACCGCTACCGGCGACCGGAAAGTCGAGTTCATCGCGTACGAGGATCGCACCGTCGCCTATGTGAAGTCCGCCCTTGGGTATCCCGCGTATTATCCGGTGCATCCGGTTGCGATCGAGAAGCCGGTCAAGGCCATCCTCATGGACCTCGACGGCACCAGCGTGCGCAGCGAGGAATTCTGGATATGGATCATTCAATTGTCCACAGCCAGCCTGTTGGGCGATCCCAACTTCGAGTTGGAGGACGCCGACCTTCCGTATGTTTCCGGGCACAGTGTGTCGGAACACCTGCAGTATTGCGTTTCAAAATACTGCCCGGACAAAACGGTTGAGCAGGCGCGCGAATTCTATTTCGAACATACCAACCGCGAGATGCAGGCCATTCTCGAAGGCGAGGGCAGGGAAGGGGCCTTCACGCCAACGCCGGGATTGAAGGATTTCCTGCTCGAACTCCGCAATCGCGGGATCAAGATCGGTCTCGTCACCAGCGGCTTGTACCAGAAGGCCTGGCCGGAGATTGTCTCCGCCTTTCGCTCCATCGGCCTCGGCGACCCGAAAGAGTTCTACGACGCCATCGTCACGGCGGGCTTCGCCATCCGCCCCGGCGAGCCGGGCACGCTCGGTGAACTCTCGCCCAAACCCCACCCTTGGCTCTATGCCGAATGCGCCCGCGTCGGCCTCGGCATCAATTTCAAGATTCGTCACCGCGTCATCGGCCTCGAAGACAGCGGCGCCGGGGTTTGCGCCATCCGCCTCGCCGGGTTCGCCCCCATCGGTTTCGCCGGCGGCAACATCGACGAGTCGGGGACAAGGGAATTGTGTGTGGCGTGGGTGGAGAGGTTTGATGAGGTGCTGAAGATTATCGACTGAGGAAGAGTAACGCACGAAGGACGCGAAGATCGCGAAGTGAGGAAGGGAGATCGGTCTGGAATTAATCCGCGCGAGCAAATGCGACGCGATTGGTTGTGCAATCGAAGGGTCCATCGCAACTTTGGCCCGGGCTGTTGGAATCGCATATGAGCATGCGTGCCTACGAGCGACATAGCGTGGAATTCCGTGGTTTTTCCTACAAGATCCGTTCCCGTACCCTAAAGGGAATTCAACTTACGCGATTCGCGTGCCGATGTCTGTGAGTGATTCCCTTATCAGGGAATTGAAAAGTGTTGAGAAATACTAGCAACCCGGGGCTCAGTTGCTTATGTACATCGCCTTGCGGCGGTCCAACCCCGGACTGTCAGTAATTGGCCTTTCAAGGCAACGCGAATGTGTTGCGTGACCGCATAGAACCGATCGCTAAGTGCCTCGTGACGTATCAGAGAAACAAGGACAGCAGGACGCCAAGGACGTGGATGAGCCGACTATGGAACACAAGATGGAACGACGCTCCATTTCCTCGTGATCGTCCTGTGTCCTCGTGGTGTCCTTGCTCTCTCTCTTTTCCCTTACACCTCAAACTCCACGGTCACCATCTTCTTCTTGCCTACGGCTAGCGCGAGGGTATCGCCCTTGGGTTGCAATTCTTCCTGGCGCTCTTCGTTGAGGTTGGTGAGCCAGGCGCGTTTGATGGTTTTGTAAATTTTTAATTTGCCGCTGACGGCTTTGCCGGTCGGGTTGAAGATGCGAATCACAAACGTGTGTTCGCGATCTTCGTGGCGTTTCAACGCAGTCACCTGCAAATTACCGCCCTGGACTTCGACGAAACTCATGCTCTTGGGCAAGGTGCCGTCATGCGGTCCGGCCTGCGCGGCTTCGAGGGGCAGATTGAATTCTTCGGCCTCTTCAAAAACGCCGTTGGTCCAATCGCCGGAGTGGGGGTAGATGCTGTAGCTCCACTCGTGCCGTCCGAGGCACTGCGCGAGCTCCATTTCCGGGTACGTTTCCCACCGGCCGAAGATGGGCGCGTTGCGGAAGGTGACACCGCGGAATAGGGTGATGGCCACCGGCCGTTCGTCCGTGTCCATCGCTTCGTATTCGCGCGTGCCTGTGTTCAGGATAGCGAGCCCCATCTTCGAATCGCTCATGTCGACGAAACGGTACATCGGATATTGCGGATTCGGCTTGCCGTAGTAGGCGTTGTCCTCTTTCACCGTGATGTCGCGCGCGACCACGTCGAAGGCCGCCTCCGAATGGGACACCTTCGCCTTGAGCCGTGTCGGGAACACGACCCGCATGCGGTGGTTCCGACACGGGTTGTCGAGGGTGGTGGTGACATCGAGCCGTTTCGCGCCCGCGCGCAGGGTGAACCGGCTGGTCACGACGATCTCCTTGCGCTCGTTCGTGCGCGCCATATGGTTCATGGCTTCTCCGCGGAACCGGTCGTTGAGGTTCTCGGTCAGGCCGACGGGAATCATCATGCGGTACTCGACCCGCATCCGCGCGAAGAGCGGTCCCGCTTCTTCCACCTCGATGCTGCACGGGAACCCGTGGGACGTGATCGTCTCGTTCTGGTCCGGCTCCATGTGGACCCAGGAATGGCCGGTTTCACCGGTGTCCTCGATATAGTGAAGACCTTTGAAGGTGTGCTTGTTCGCTTTGTGCATGAGATTGAGCGTGCCGTCGGGGTTGAACGTGACGCGCAGGTGCTCGTTCTCCATGACGTAGGCTTCCGGCACGAGCGAGCCCGGCAGATAGGCGAACTGTTCGGCGGGCGCGACGTGGTAGGTCTTGTACCCGTACGCGGGGATGTCGTCGACTTCGATGTGGCACTGCACGCGTTCGGAATTCAGCTCGATGGAAATGTCCTGCAAGTTGCGGATAAGCGACGCCCACGGATACTGGCTGTTGACCTGCACACGCTGGGTTTGTTCGCCGTCCGGCGTGGTGATGTTAAAAGCCTCGTAATCCATGTTGGCCGGCATGTCGATGAGCGCCGAGATGACGCCGCTGCGCGGGAAGGGGCAGGGGTTGAACACGGTCAACACGGATTCCTTCGGCGACACATCCGAGTTGTCGATGGCGATTTGCACGGCCTGCATGCCGCGCCGGGTGAGGCCTTCGCTGATGATGTCAATCTGGTCGAACCGGAACAGCGAATCCTTTTCCATCTGGTCGATGCCGCCGCCGGTGATCGTGTCGTGGGGATGATTCTGCAGGAGCAGTTTCCACGCGCGGTCGAGGGCGGTCTTGATGTACTCGCCGCCGACCATGGACCCGATGGCGCTCCACGGTTCTGCGAGACGTTGCAGGTTGAGTTCCGACCGGTGGTTCGCGCGCTTCAACCGCGTGCGCGCGCTGATCACGTCGCCGAAAAGGTGCGTCCATTTGCCCGTGGACCCCGGGTCGCGGCTTTCGCCATTGAGCACGGTGAGATCCTTGACCTCCTTCTTCATGGCGGTCATGTAGTCTTCGAGGTTCGAGAACTTGATCGTGTGTTCGGGCAAGAGTTCCTGGCACAGCTTCATGATCTCCGACTCGCGCGGATCGGGATCGGACGAGTCAAAGCCTTGCATGCAGCAGATGTGGCTCGTCGTGAAGTGTTCCGATTCGTCTTTCACCAGTTTCAGCAACTGGTCGCGGATGGGCTCGTCGTTCCACTGCTTCTTGTCCTTGTCGAGCACGTAATAGTGGCCGCGCGGATTTGTGTCCCGCGCGAGGCGGAACGGCGCCGCGCCGCGGTCCCAGTCGTACCGTGCGAACACGTCGCTCGACCCGTAGCGCAGCATGCGGTAGACGTAGATGTAATAACTGAACCGGCTCATGCACCCGAACCGCATGCCGAGCAGCCGCGTGCCGTCGGCGCCTTCCCACGCGAACTCGCTGTGGGGCGAGTTGATGCCGCGGTAAAAGATGATCGTGTCGATGCCGAAGCCCGCGTAGATCTGCGGCATCTGCGAGGTCTGGCCGTAGCTGAACGGCGTGTAGCCGATCTTCGACACCTTGCCCAAGTCTTCCGCGATGCGGTGTCCCACGACAAGGTTGCGCACCAGCGATTCGCCGTTCACGCAATATTCCTCGGGTAGCGAGTACCACGGCCCCACAATGAGCCGGCCCGACTTCACGTGCTTCTCGATGGTCTCGCGCTTCTCGGGCCGCAGTTCCAGATAGTCCTCGACACACAGCGTCTGCGAATCCATCGTGAACGAGTGGAACTCGGAATCCGTGTCCAGCAGGTCGAGCAGGTTGTCCATGAAATCCAGGAGCAGCAGACGGGTCTCCTCAAAGGGATACCCCCACTCCCGGTCCCAGTGGGAATTTGATACGACATGAATGGTCTTGCGCTCGTTGGACATGGTTCCCTCCGATAAAACGAATTACATGAATGCACCCAGCCCGTAAGCATAGAAAAAGCACCGCCCACGGAGCAAACTGATCCCCACTGGGAGCGCCAGGCACCAGCCTGGCGAGGAGTCGGAGGGTGCAAGTCGCTCAATACAAGAACGAAGCTGCCTTGGCATTCGTTCCTCCTTCGACACACGCCACGCTGGAGCATGGCGCTCCCAGTGGGGAAGAGTCGGAGGGGTGACGGTTACGGCGGTAAGGAGCTGTTGCGGGGAGTGACTTGAACGCTTCGAGGCACGCCACGCTGGAGCATGGCGCTCCCAGTGGGGAGTGACGTTTGTGACGCTATATTCCATTCTTTGCTCTATAACTTCTCTTACGCGATCGATTCTTCAACTAAGCGTCACTAACGTCACTAATGTCACTCGAGGACGAGACGGACGCCTATCCAGAAGCGTGTTCCGCCGGGACCGCGGTACTCGTCGAGGCCGTGGGATTGGAGGACTTTCGAAAACGCCCGTTGACTGGCAGGGCGCTCGCCGTTGCGTTCGCACCACTGGGTATACGCGGCATACATGACCTTCTTCGCGCATTGGGCGTGGGGTTGCAGCACGGCGCGGTCGGCCAGGAATTGGCCGACCGTGTCTTCGGAATCGCGGTACGCCTGCGTTGCCGCCAGAACGGGCGGCGGCGGGTCGAGTCCATATTTGCAGTACGCGACGCATCCTTCCGACGAGCCAATCGAGGATGCCTTCCGCCTCGCGGAGCAAGGTGTCCTGCAAGGCCGGGTCGCGCCGGTCGCCGGGGATGGTCACGGTGAACGGCACCAGCATGACGCGCCGCCAGATGGCGTGGTCCGTGCCCCGAATGCGCGGCGGATGGTTGGTCGCCAGCCACAGTTTGAACTGCGGCACGAACTCGAAGTATTCGCGATAGAGGAAACGCGCCTGCACGGCATCGCCGCCGGTGATGGATTTAATCAGCGACTCGTCGAGACGGTGCCCGTCGCCCGATTCGACGGCGGTGACGAAGCGCACGCCTTGCAGCCGCGCCAGATCGTTGCGCGTCGTGGGACCGCGGCCCGCCATGAAACATTCCGGGTCGGCCTGCCGGGCGTAGTCCTCGCCGAGCACGGATTTGATGGTGTTCAGGAATACCGATTTCCCGTTGCACCCGGTGCCGTGGAGGATGAAGAAGCATTGCTCCCGCGTGTGGCCCAGCAGGGAATAGCCGAGCGCCCGTTGCACGAAGGCCCGCACTTCCGCGTCCGGCAACACATCTTCGAGGAAGTTCTCCCATGCAACGCGCCGTGCACCCAGATGCCAGTCGTGGGGAATCAACCGCGTGAGATAGTTGGCGCTTGAATGGTCGCCGTGATGGGGCAGGTCGCCGTCAATCCGGCTGAAATCCAGCGTGCAGTTGCGGCAATTCACGCGATCCGGTATCCGGTCGAAGACCTCCGCCCGTTCCGCGCACATGGGTTCCGTCTCGCGTAGAAACGCCGTGATGGCCGAGCTTTTCGCCGTGTATTTGGCGTGTTTCCACAGGGCGTCCGCGACCTGGGGGTTCTCCGCCGCCGCGGCCTCGGCTCGCACGAAGGTGTGCACATCTTGCGCCATCTTCCGCACGACGCCCAGCGTGTCCCGCGCCCAGCGCCGCCCGTCCCACCGCAGCCAGCCCCATTCCGGGACAAACCGGATGAGCGAACCGGCCGCCTCCGCAAACCGTCCCGCATTCGCGACATCGGTGCACAACGTCGCCGCCGCCTGCCGCAGATCCACGCCGGGATCAAGGCCTGGTTTGCGTTCCACTACCGCCGGCATGGTGTTGTCCTCGGGGGTATTTCAGGGTAACCCATAGCAAACATCCTCCTGCCCTATAGGTGCCGCGCGTTGCAGTGGAGGGAGCCCTGTCCATGGCCCCACTGGGAGCGCCAGGCTCCAGCCTGGCGAGGAGTCGGAGGAGTGACGGCTGCATCGCCAACGTAGTCTTTGTCCTGAGTGACTTGCACGCTCCGAAGCACGCCACGCTGGAGCCTGGCGCTCCCAGTGGCGTGATATGTTACTATGGCATGGAAAAGTTCGACGGACCCAACGGAGGTCATCAGCGATGGGCAAGTCGCGTGAAAGCGGCTGGTGTCAGCCAGGCGAATTCAACGGTAGACCGATCCTGAAACAAGACCGGAGCAGTTCCCCAGAACCGCATTGGCACTCGCGCGGCTACATACCGCACTTCGACTCGCCGGGTTCTATCCAGCATGTTACATTTCACCTCGCGGACAGTTTGCCGAAGGCTGTACTCGATCGTTTTGAAGACGAGATCCGCGACCTGCCGGAGTCTGAGCAGGAGGTCGAGCGCTATAGGCGCATCGAGGCCTGGATCGACGCGGGGCACGGATGCTGTCTGCTCCGGGACCCGCGGGCTGCGCAGCTCACGCAAGACGCACTCTTACACTTTGATGGCGTTCGCTATCACCTTCTCGGGTGGGCAGTCATGCCCAACCACGTGCACGTTCTCTTTGAGCAGATGAAGGGATGGAAATTGTCGGGCGTTGTAACAGCCTGGAAATCCTACACCGGAAGGCGACTAATGCCGAAGTTGCGGGCGTTACCCGGAATGGGTTCCGCCCGTCACGTGTGGTATCGCGAATACCGGGACCGCTATGTCCGCGACCAAAGACATTTTCAAGCCGTCATGGCCTACATCCACAACAACCCCGTCGCGGCGAGATTGTGCGACACGCCGGAGGCTTGGCCCTGGAGCAGTGCACGTCTATACCTTCAAGATGACCTCAGTGAGGACAACACTGGGAGCGCCAGGCTCCAGCCTGGCGAAGCGTCGGAGGAGTGACGGTCGGGAGCGGCAGGACCGTTGTTGCCCTGAGTGACTTGCACGCTTCGAAACACGCCACGCTGGAGCGAGGCGCTCCCAGTGGGGAAGAGCCGGAGGAGTGACGGCTGCATCGCCAGCGTAGTCTTTGTACTGAGGGACTTGTACGCTTCGAAGCACGCCAGGCTGGAGCCTGGCGCTCCCAGTGATCAATCGGTGGATGACATCCCCCGTTTGACATCGCTTTCCCTTAGCCGGATACTCTTTTGCCATCTTGTCCTGGTGGCGGTTTCCGTTGGTCTGCGGGCCGCCTTGCTGCATCTTTACTTGTGAAAGGTCGGGCTGTGCATATTTGTATTCGGTGGATTCGTTGGTTGGGGGTCGCGACGATCGTAGCGGTGCTGTGCGGTCTTGCCGCGGCGCAGGAGTTGGCGGAGCAGTCGCTCGAGGATATGGAGACGGCGGACGGGTTGCAGGTCACGCTGTTTGCCCATGAACCGGATTTGTACAACCCGACGACCATCGACGTGGACGCGCAGGGCCGGGTGTGGGTGTGCGAGGCGGTGAATTACCGGCTGTTCAACCAACCGAAGACGCGCGACGCGGGCGACCGTATCCAGGTGTTGGAAGACTACGGACGGCGACGGCGTCTGCGACAAGGCGACGACATTCTACCAGGACCCCAGCCTTCAGGCGCCGATGGGCATTGCGGTGCTTGGCAATCGCGCGTACGTGTGCCAGGCGCCGGACCTGTTCTACCTCGAAGACACGGACGGCGACGGCGTGGCGGACAAGCGCGAGGTCATCCTGACCGGGTTCAAGCAGATCGACCACGACCATGCGATTCACGGCGTGATGTTCGGCCCGGACGGGCATCTTTACATGAGCAACGGCGACCGTGGTCTCGATGTGACCGATAAGGAAGGCCATCGCATCAACGTGGGCCATGAAGGCGACTACCAGGCGGCGACGGTGTTGCGCACGGACCTCGAAGGCAACCGGCTTGGAAGTGCTCGCGCAAGGCATGCGCAATCCCTACGAGCCGACAGTGGATTGCTACGGCAACGTGTTCATTTCCGACAACGACGACGATGGCAACGAATCGGTTCGCATCGATTACGTGATGGAAGGCGGCAACTACGGGTACTGGCCGCGCCGGAAAGGTAACCGCAAACTCGATGCGGTCCATTGGAACGAAGACCAGCCGGGCGTGGTGCCGAAGATGGTGCGGACGGGATTCGGGTCGCCGACCGGGTTGATGTTTTACGAGGGCGACCTGCTGCCCGAACGCTATCACTTCACGTTGCTTCATGCCGACGCGGGGCCGGGCGTGATTCGGTCGTATCCTTTTCAGCCGGACGGGGCGGGGTACCAATCCGAGATCAAGGTGATGCTGTCCTGTCCCAAGGACACGTGGTTCCGCCCGGTCGACGTATGCGCCGCGCCGGACGGTTCCTTGTTCGTCGGCGATTGGTACGACCCTGGGGTGGGCGGCCACCACATGGGTGATATCGAGAACGGGCGCGTGTACCGTCTCGCTCCGAAAGGTGCGGACTACACCGTGCCGCCGCTTGATTTGGATTCCGAAGCGGGCGTGGCGGCGGCCTTCGCGTCGCCCAATCAGGCGCGGCGGTATCTCGGGTACAAGGCGCTGGAACGCGCGGCGGCTTCCGGCGATACGCATGTGCTGGCGTCCCTGTGGAACAGCGCCAATCCCGCAGCGAAAGCCCGCGCGTTGTGGCTGCTGGGTCCGGCGAAGCGGGACGTGCTACTGGAGGCGGCGCGGAGCGATTCCAAGGACCTGCGCACCGAAGCCGTGCGCATCTTCGCGATGCTCGACGGCGATGGTCTGCAAGCGGCGGATTGGTTACTGAAGGACCCAGACCCGCAGGTGCGGCGTCAGTTGCTGTTGACCCTGGGAGACCTGGATAACGCGGATTGGGTAGACGAATGGTTGCTCGATCTGGCGTCGCAATACGATGGCGAAGACCGCTTCTACCGCGAGGCCATCGGGATTGCCATTCGTGGGCGCGAATCGTGGGCCTATGCCGCGTTGCGCAAGCGTTTGGGCGATACCTGGGACGCGCGTATGGCGGGATTGACCACGCAACTGCATCCCCCGGAGTCGCTGCCCGTCGCGAAGGCGGCGGTTGCGGATGGCGGTCTCAACGTCGATTTGCGCGTGCGTGCGCTGGACGCGGTCGATGCGATCGGCACGCCCGAAGCCGGCGGCATCATCGTTGCGCAGCTTACATCGGACGCGCCACGGGAACTTCAATTGCATGCGCTGCATCTGCTGTCACGTGATGAGGGCGATGTGTGGCGCGCCGTGGCGGAAGGCAATCGGGTGGATTCCTATCTCAGCAATTGCCTTGCCAATGACAACATGCGGCAGGTGGCGCGCGACTTCATTCGCGAGACGCGGCGCACGGCTTTCGTACCGGAATTCATCGCCTTCGCGTCGGACGAATCGGTCGCGAAGGACGTCCGCGTTTCCGCGTTGGATACGGTCCGCTTCTTGCGGCTCAAGACAACGGGTCCGTGAAGGAGGCGGAAATGGAGCGACTCGGCGATCTGATTTACGCGAGTGATGATGGGGTTGCCGTGGCCGCGCTCAGCGCCATCAGCGCCGTACGCAACGACGCGGCCATGGAACGGTTCAAGGACGTGTTACTCAACACCGAACTTCCCAAGGCGGTACGCCGTGAAGCGGTGCGCATCCTGTCCGGGTCGAAGTCCGGCGCGGTGTTGATGCTCACCCTCGCGGAAAAACAGGCACTGCCCCAAGACATCACGCTGGACGTGCAGGAGCGCACGCACGCGAGTTCGGACGAGGACGTACGGCTCATGGCCGAACAGATCTTGCCGCGCGACATGACGGTCGAAGGCAAGGAGCTGCCGTCGATGAAAGACTTGCTGGCGATGAAGGGCGATCCGGCCCACGGTCACGACGCGTTCTACAGTGAAGAGAAGGCCCAGTGTTACCGCTGCCACATGATCAAGGGCGAAGGCCGCGAAGTGGGCCCGGACCTCACAAAGATCGGCGAGAAGCTCAGCCGGGAAAGTATCCTGGAGTCGATTCTCAATCCGAGTGCCGCGGTGTCGCACGAATACGTGGTTTGGGTGGTGCGCACCTTTGCGGACGGCTACCTCTCCGGCTACATCCGCTCTGAGAACGACGATGAAATTGAGTTGATGGATTCCGGCGGCAACGCGATCAAGATCGCGCAAGGCGACATCCTCGAACGGCGGAAAACGAATGTGTCGCTCATGCCGACGGGCCTTTCGGCAGGGATGACGGCGGCGGACCTGGCGGATATTGTGGCGTTTCTGTCGACGTTGAAGTGATGGTTTGGTTTGTGAGCGTGTTTCAAAAGTGGGATATCGGCAAGGCGTTGCGAATGTAGCGCAGGTGTCCCTGCCTGCATTCTTTGGGGCGCTGTTGCAGGATTTGCAGGCGGGGACGACTGCGCTACATTTTCCGCACTTCTCTTTAGACCGGTAACGATCCCTTTTGAAACACGCTCAGAGTGACGCTGCAATCAGAGACAGCGGGTAGAAACCCTCACCCGTCCGGCGCGGCAGGCAGTTCGATGATGAAGGTGCTGCCCTTGTTGGGTTCGCTGATTACGCGCACGCGGCCCCGGTGCATCTCGACGATCCGCTGCACGATGGACAGGCCCAGACCGCTGCCGGGGACGTCTCCCGTTTGATCGTGTTTGGGCTTCAGGCGCACGAATTCCTGGAAGAGTTTTTTCTGATCCTCCGGCGCGATGCCAATCCCGTTGTCTTCCACTTCAATTCGCACGTAGCCTTCATGTCTGCGCGCGTGGACGACGATTCGCCCGCCCAGCGGCGTGTACTTGATGGCGTTGGTAATCAGATTCGCCACGGCTTCGTGAATGAGCCGCTCGATTCCCCGCACTGCTAGACCGTCGTCGGTGTCCAACGAAATCTCGTGCATGTTCCTTTGCGCGAGGTCCTCATTCTCACGAATCACGGTGAGCAACAGATCGCCGACATCGATGGAGCCCGCATGGTTGCCCACTGCGTCCGAATCGAGCGAGGCGAGGATTTGGAAATCGCGCAGGAAAGTCGACAAATCGTGCAAGCGGGCCTGGCACCGTTTCACCCAATGGGCCTGCTGTTCGGTAAGTTCGCCGCCGGCGCCCAACGTCAGGTTGTTCAGGAGCATGGTCATGGCATCGGCCGGCGCTTTGAGATCGTGCAGCGTCACGTGCAGGAACGCGCGCCGCATTTTCGAGAGCCGGGTCAGCTCCGCGTTGGCTTCACTGAGCCGCCGTTCGCCCTGCCGAAGCATGCGCGTGAGGCTCGCGACGAGGAAGGTGGCGAATGCCATGAGGATTCCTTGCACGACGAGCACGGTTACGACGTATCGTCCATCCAGCAACGCGGCGCTGTTCACGGCGCCAACCGGAGTCAGGGTGGGCAGCCAGCCGAACCATTGGCCGAGCACCAGACCCGCAAACATGAGATATCCGAGCAATGCGTGAACGAAAGCCGACCGGGGCGACAAGAGCAAGGGCGCAAGAATCACGTGGATGAGGTAGAACGCTTTGAACGGGGAGTTCGCCCCGCCTACCAGCCAAAGCAGGACCGTGAGAAACACAAAGTCCAGGAAAATGGTCGTGTGCATCAGGCCTGCCAGCAGCCGGTGGGGCGGGACCCCGCGCTCGAGCCCGTGGTATCGCCGGGCCACGAGGAATACGGGCAGCGCGTAGAAGGCCAGCAGCAGGGCCAACAGCAGGAAGGGAGGGGCCTCCAGATCCGTAATACGCACAACGTCGCGGGCAAAGAAGATCCCAAAAACTATCGCGATGACGATGAGAAACCGCGCGATCGAATGGATGTAAAGACGCGTGCCTAACAGCCGGTCGTGAAACAGCGCCACGAGCCCTTCGCCGCTGTCCACCTCGCCGCCGCCATTGGGCTGGGAGGCTGTGTGTCTACCCCCGAACGTCATACTTAATGCCCCCCTATCTACTTAGTATGACCGGGAACGCGTGATTCGCGCAACCCGCTTGCGGGGAATAGGGGCGCGGAGCCGGAAATCCTGTTGCCTTTTTGCGTCCGGCGCGCGATACTGAAGCCGCAGGCAAGCGATCCCGGAGGGGACGTCGATGTTGCTGAAGCAGGTGTACAAGAACGACGACTGGCTCTTCAGCATCTACGCGAACACTGACGGAGCCATGGTATTGGTCGCGGTGGTGCCCGCGGTCATTTGGTACGAAGTGGCCATGGTGCTTGATGAAGACGAGCGGGCCTTGGTTGGGGCCGGCGACAAGGGAGACCTCATCTTGCTTGCCCGAGACTTCGTGGCCTCGCGCGAGATGCCGATTTATCGAGGCCGCAAGATTCCCATCCGGGACATCGATACCACAACGATCGAGGTCGACGACGCCTATTTGATACCATCGCCGGTCCGATCCAGACCCATGGACACGCGTTGACGCGCCCTCACTTTTCCAGCCGGAAATCGTCGAACACGCCGCCGTCCCGGCCGTTGGGCAGGACTTCCCGCGCTTCAAAGCTCAATTTCTTGCCGTCCACGGCCACGTGAATGTAGTGATACCGATAGTATTCGCCCTCGTCGGGTTCGTCGGAATCCGCTACCGCCGGGTGGTCGGGAATGTCGATCTGGCCCCATTCGTAATATTTGTGGTTGTCCAGGCTGGCGCCGCCGCCGCCCGTGATGATGTACGCCGTATTGTTGCCTTCGTGGGTTTCGGCGTTGAATGGCGGATGGGGGAGACCGCGCTCGTAGTCGTGGGTGTGCCCTGCGAACAGGATGTCGACGCCATGCGTTTCGAGGAGTGGGACCAGGCTGGTGCGCAGCGGCGGTTCGCCATCGTAGTATCCGCCGGACCACCCTTCCGAATACGGGGGTTCGTGGATGAACGCAAAGATCCAGTCGTAACGGCCCTCGGCATTCTTTAAGTCTTCTTGAATCCATTTGAACTGTGGATCGTCGGGACTGATTACCCAGTCCTTTTCGGGCAACGTCGGATCCACGATGTCGAACCGATTCCCGTCGATAAACAGGAAATGGGCGTTGCTGTAGTCAAAGCTGTACCAATACTCATTGCTGCCCGGCACCAGCGTCGGATGGGCTACATACTGTTCAAAGGCCGGTACCGACGGCCCTTCGCTTCCGCCGTATTCGTGGTTGCCGATCGCCACGTAGCTCGGCCATTTGTACGACCAGTGGCGCACGGGAATGAGGTACTGTTCGGTCCACTGGTTCCACTCGGAACCCCGTCCCACCACGTCGCCCACGTTCAACACCAGATCTGCGTCCGCCTTGGTCATTTGGAGACAGACCCGCTCGCACATGCGCGGGTCCGACCGGTTATCGCCCCACACCAGGAACGAAAAGGCCCGCTTGCCGTTGGGCGCGGTGTGCAGCTTGAAGATGTCCGTGGCGTAATGTCCCGACACGACGCGATACCGGTACGTCGTATCCGGCTTCAGGTCGGTAAGGTCTACTTCGCGAATCGTTTTGGACTGGCTCGAGTCGTCCGTCCGCTTGGTCAGTTCGTGCTCACCGTATTCGATGTGCGAGGCCACCGGCGCGCTGGTTTCCCACATGATGGTCGCCCGATCGGTGCGTACATCTTGCAGGTAGGGTGACAGCATGATGATGGGAGACTTCGCCAGCATGGCGTCGACCCGGTCGAGCACCGTCAACGCTTCGGAGGCCATCTTGGGGAACTGCACTACATCTTTCTGGGCGTTTTCCAGCAAGTCGACCGCGTGGTTCAACGTGGGCATCCAATCGGCGCCGGGCTTGTCGTGAATTTGCAAGACCCGGTCGATGCCCAGCATGCGCTTATTGAACGTTTCGAGGTCGAGTTCCGCCGAATCCATGTCGGCGAAGCGCCATTGAAGCCAGCGCAGCCGGCCGTCTCCCCACTTGTTGAGAATGCGCAACGCCACCAGAACCTCATCGCCCGGTTTGACGTTGGCGGGTATGGCAAAGGCCGTGCCATTGGACGGGGCCGGGGCCTGCTTCAACTCCACGCCGTTGACAAAGACGCGGCCCTCGTCGTCCATCGAGCCGCGGAGGTGCAACGCCTTGCCTTCCGTCGGGATGCCGCCCATTTCCGTCGGTACCGTGAGCTTCGCGCGGTACCAGCACTCCGTATGCTGGTCGGGCCAATGAAAGTCTTTGCCGCCCGTCTCCCACGCGGAGTCGTCAAAATCCGGTTGCGCGACGGTATCCGGCGCCTTCACCTTAACGCGCCATGGAACGTCTGCCGCGTCGGCCGACGGAATGGGGATAGAACGGACCACCGCGGAACGACGTGCGATGTAATCATTGAATCCGTGCGGCTCGGCTTCCAACCGCGCTGCTATCAACTGTCCGGGTTGGTCGCCGTGCTGCACTGCGATGGCTACGTCCGTCGCCTTGCCCTGCTGGATCGGCACGCGCAAGGTCCCTTCATCGCCGCCTTTTCGTTCCGCCACTTGCGTTCCGTTGACGACCACCCGGGTCGGGCCCCGGCTTTCCACGACCAGAACGACTTCGCGCCCGTCGAACCGCTCGGGGACGGTCACCTTTTGCAACCAGTAGGCCATAGGACGTGGCCGTTCCAATTGCCATGGCAGCTTGACGACCGCGAGGCGTTTCCAGTCCACCGTTGGTACCGGATTGTCCACGCTATCGACCGCCAGATATCGCCACTCAGGGAGCGCTTGCCTCGCAATGTGGTCGTAGTCCCAGACGGTGAGGGTTTCCTGAGGCATGGCCTTGGCCGATTCCATCGACGTGACGGCGAATAGCAACAAGGCGAATGTGAACCGACGATACTTCATTGCTTCATTACCTTCCATTGCCGGACCTTGCAGATGTCCGATGCACTGTTTTACAGAACGCATTGCGGAATGCCTAAGCGCCGGGTCATCGCGCCCAGTCAGCATTGTCCGCGATGAACGGCGCCCGGACTTCCCATTAGGGCGCTTTTGAGTGCAGTTATGGCGCGTCCCGATGTTCAACGTTTCACGATCGCGCCGTCGTCCAATACATGGTTGATTCCGTACCCGTCCCGGTCACTCGGTAATCAAGCCGTAATACCGCGCCATGTAGTACGGGAGCAGGTAGAACGTGCCCTCGTATTCGCATTTGCCCTCCCCGCCGGCATCGAGATCGAAATGGTCGGAGTTGATGCGGATGTGCGAGCGCTCCTCGATGGGCACCGCGTCGCCCGTCAAGAGCCAACCGTAATTCGGGCGTTGCCGCAACGTTGGGTCGAGATACACGTCAAGGCGTTGGCTGTTTTTCATGCGCCAGTCAATGAGGAGCTGCGGCGTGCGCACCAGGGTCTTTACCGTGCGATCCAGCGTTCGTTCGCGTTCGGTTTTGGCCTCTTCCGGTTTTGTTTCGAGTCCGTCTTCCGGATGTAAAGCCAGCCAAACCGTGTTGAAGAACGGATCGTTCTGCCGCGCGAGGAAGAGCCAGTTGTTGTCGAGCGACAGCTTGTACAGCCGTTTCATATCCGGGTCGTTCTCGTACTCGATCAGCCCATAGTAGCTGAGGAAAGCCAGGTTCGGATCCCACGGCACGACTGCGGCCGGTGGCCATGTGCTGCGGCCCTTGATGGCGTTGATGTCGTAGTCGTGCTCGTCACGAAGATAGGCCGCGGCCTTCGCAAATTTCTTGTCGCCGGTGATGTGGAGCGCCACGTTCAGAAACGAGAGGATTTCGATGGACTGGATGCCTCGGTCCGCCCAGCCGTGTTCGCCGTTGACATATGCCGGGGACCAGTTCGCCCAGCGCGTGGGCTTGCCGTCGTGATCGACCAAGGTGTATCCGTGATCGACGATATGGTTGGTCAGCGCGCGGACGAGGTCGACGACCTCCTGCCGTTCCGTGTCGGTTTCGCACACGTAGTCGTAGTATGTTGCGAAGAAGAAATAGTGCCCGCAAATCTCGTCGCTGCTGGTATCGCATTTCCACCAGTACTTGCCGTCTTTGCTGAGCGGCCAGCGCGGCACGATGTTTTTCCAGAGCGGGTCTTCCTTCTGCATTGCAAGATTCTGTTTTTCGCCGAAACGCAAGTTCGGATCTTCGTTGCCTTCCACGGGAATGATGGAACGTGCGGGGAATCCGGGAATTCCCGTGACGTTAAAGAGGAGCTGTATTGCATCAAAGATTCCCTTCGCCCGCTCTTTGACCGCGGGGTCTTTGGTGAGCGCGTAGCGATAGGCCTGGGATGCGCCGTACATCGCCGTGTAAAGACCGTCGTTGTCGGTAGCCCGCTGGGATGCCGTTTTGAGCGCGCCGGGCTCGTCGAAGTAGCAGCGCAGCACGAACTTGTCGAGCCGGTGGTGGCGCTCGTCAATGATATGCTCGAACGCGTCGGCCTTTTCCTCCAGGGTTCGGACGGTGCGCGTGATGCGGCTGATACCGCCAGGCGTGGCGATCCACGCGGTGCCGTCGTCGGTCACGGCGATGTCGTTCACGTGGTCGTCCGGGAATCCACCGTTTCCCGGCGCGGTAGAGCCAGTTCTTGCCGTCGTAACGAATCGCGCCCCATTCCGTGCCAAACCATATAACGCCGGGTTCGCCGGCGTCCGCGCAGGTGAAGTGGGCGTAGGGGAGGCCTTCCTGGCCGGTAAAGAGCGACCACTGGTTGCGGGCGTATTGTGCGGCGCCGTCGTGGGCCGCCATCCAAAGCGTTCCGTCGCTCGCGGCAAGCGCGGTCACGTCGGTTGGCGCCCAGTTGTAGCGTTCGTCTTGCGGAAATAGCGCGCTGGGTTTGGCGCGCCAACCTCGGAGGTCAATGTGAAGCAAGTTGCGATCCGTACCAAAATAGAGGTTGTCGCCAACCTCCGCAATGGAGAGAACCGGGTAGTCCCCGCGGAACAAGCGGCTCTTGCGATCTTTGCCGAAGATCCAGATGCCTTCCGTGGTCCCGACATAAACGCTGTCGCCGGACGCGGCCAGCGCCGTCGCGGTGCCCCGGGGGATTCGTTCGGTGTCCGTCGTATCGCCGACGTGAATCACGCGATCGCCGCCGGCAACCCAGAACGTGTTCGAGCCATCCGTCGCCGCATCGAGTAGGGACGGATCGTGGACGTCGCGCAGCCACTGTGCTTCCCAGTGGCTGCCGTCGAATCGCGCGTATCCCTCCTGCGTGAGAGCGACGGGGGTGCCGTCGGACAAGAGCGTGATGGCGTGAATGTCCAGGTTCGGCAGGCCGTCTTCGGTGGTGAAAGTCGTAACGTCTTCCTGCGCATAGGTTTCAACGTACGGTGCTGGATCGATCGGCGCCTCGGGAACTGCGGCAGTGAGACCCAGAATGAATACAAGAGTTGTCATTGGAACCTCCGGTGATTATGCAAAGGGGCAATTATGAAGGGTGCGGAAGGATGGTGCAAGTGCACGCGGACTGTGTGGGGCGTCGGAACGATGGATGGTCTAAATGGACTGAGTGGACATCATGGGCGGTTCACCCGGACAAGTCTACACAGGGTGTGATTGTGCTCGGACGAAATCATGGGTGCAGGAACGTGCGCGAATGACCTACTCCACTTCCCCAAGAATCACGACGTAGTTCTTGCCGTATTTCTTGGCGCATTTTGGGCAGGCCGTGTACCACGTGAGGAGTTTCTTGACGGCCAGGCCTTGCGATTTCGCATATTGTTACGAAGTCCCCGCACCTGTCGCCGGTCTCCTGGAAAGGGCCCTCGTAGACTTTGCTCAGAAACTTTCCGCCGACGGTCACGCCTTCGATGTTCTGGCACACAAATCAGTCCACGATGCGTTGGCGCTTGAGACCTACCGAATACTATGCAATTTCGTTTCCCGCTGTAAATGACAAAGCCGTTCGGTATTTGGACCAAAATAACCTGGATTTAGTATGTCGCTTCTAATCGCCGAGGCCGTTACACCGTTTGTTGTTCATACGAAACCTTGGTATCGTAGTGCCGATTGTCTTTCTGCAAGCAGTATCGCGCCCTTTCTTGATATGCGGGGCGAACCATCAGGAGGTACCGGCATGAATGCGAAAAACAGCGAAGATCCCGCCGGACAACGCAACTCAACCGCCACGTCTGGTGCGGACTCCAAAAAGGGACCATCCCTTGACGAAACCCTAACGCGGCTTTCCTGCACGACGGAAGGTCTTTCTTCCGCCGACATTGACGCCCGGGTAAAGGAGTACGGCCACAACGAGATCGTCGAGAAGAAAGTCAATCCCTTTCTGAAGTTTCTTACCTACTTCTGGGGTCCCATTCCCTGGATGATTGAAGTGGCCGCGATTCTTTCCGCGGCCGTGGCCGATTGGACCGACTTTGGCATCATTCTCGTGCTTTTACTCGGGAACGGTGTGGTCGGGTTCTGGGAGGAGTTTCAGTCTGGAAACGCCATCGCCGCGCTGAAGGAACAGCTCGCCTTGGAAGCGCGCGTCAAGCGCGACGGCAAGTGGACGGGGGTTACGGCACGGGAGTTGGTCCCCGGCGACGTGATCCGCGTGCGTCTCGGCGACATCGTTCCCGCTGACGCGTTGTTGTTTGACGACGACGTGCTCGAAGTCGATCAATCGGCCTTGACCGGCGAGTCGCTGCCGGTCAGCAAATCCGAGGGCGAGGTGCTTTACAGTGGAAGCATCATTGACAAGGGCGAGGCGGACGCGCTTGTCTATGCCACGGGTGCGAAAACGTATTTCGGGAAAACCGCGGAGTTGGTCGAATCCGGGCGTACGGCCAGCCATTTCCAGAAGGCGGTCTTGAAGATTGGCGACTTTCTGATTGGGGTGGCACTTGTGCTGGTCGCAACCATTTTTGGGGTGGCCCTGTTTCGGCACGAGTCCATCTCGACCACACTCCAGTTCGCGCTGGTGTTGACCGTGGCCGCGGTGCCGGTGGCGATGCCGACCGTGCTTTCGGTCACCATGGCGGTGGGCGCGCGTTTGCTGGCCGGCAAGCAGGCCATCGTGAGTCGACTGGCGTCCATCGAAGAGCTTGCGGGGATGGATATCCTGTGCTCGGACAAGACCGGCACCCTGACGCAGAACAAACTGACTCTCGGGGAATCGTTCCGACTTGGCTCGGTTTCGGAAGATGAAGTGATCCGTATGGCCGCGCTGGCAAGCCGAGAAGAGGACCAGGATACCATCGACCTCACGATCATCCGCGCGGCGAAAACCGAAGCGGATCCAACCGCGTATCAGGTTACCGATTTCCTGCCCTTCGACCCGGTGGCTAAACGCACGGAGGCGACGATTCAGGGTTCGGATGGAAACACCTTCAAGGTTTCCAAGGGCGCGCCGCAAGTTATCCTGGCGCTGGTCGACAACCCTGACGAAATTCGCCCGAAAGTGGATGCGGCGGTGCAAGAGTTTGCCGAGCGCGGGTTCCGCTCGCTCGGCGTCGCCCGGACGACCGGCCCGGACGGTTCGTGGGAGTTCCTCGGCGTGCTGCCGCTGTTCGATCCGCCCCGCGAGGATTCGAAGGCAACCATCCAAACGGCCGGCGACATGGGGATCAAGGTCAAGATGGTCACGGGCGACCAGCTCGCGATCGGAAAAGAAATCGCCGGCCAGCTTGGCATGAGCAAGAACATCCTCGATGCAGAACTGCTCTCGGACGTGGGGTATCACCAGGCTCGCAACGTGGATGCACAAATCGAGAAAGCGGATGGCTTCGCTCAGGTTTTTCCCGAGCACAAGTATCACATTGTCGAAGTGCTGCAGAAGGCGGGCCATATCGTCGGCATGACCGGCGATGGCGTGAACGACGCCCCCGCCCTCGGCAAGGCGGACGCGGGCATTGCCGTTTCCGGAGCGACCGATGCTGCGCGTGCGGCGGCCTCCATCGTACTGTTGACGCCGGGTCTCTCCGTGATTATCGATGCCGTCAAAGAGAGCCGGAAGATCTTTCAGCGGATGAACAGCTACGCGACCTATCGCATCGCAGAGACGATTCGTGTGCTCTTGTTCATGACGTTGGCCATCTTGATCTTCAATTTCTATCCGGTTACGCCGGTCATGATCGTGCTCTTGGCCTTGCTGAATGATGGCGCGATACTCTCCATCGCGTACGACCGGACCCACTATTCGGACGAGCCGGAGCGATGGAACATGCCAGTCGTGCTCGCCATCTCGACGGCCCTCGGCATCGCGGGGTTGTTTGAATCGTTCGGGCTGTTCTACCTGGGCGATCGATACTTTCACTTGGATCGCAGTTTCTTGCAGACGCTGATCTACTTGAAACTGTCCGTCGCGGGGCATTTGACGATCTTTGTCACCCGTACCCGCGGGCCGTTCTGGTCTGTGCCGCCTGCACGGGTGTTGTTGGGCGCGGTGTTTGGCACGCAAGCTCTCGCAACGCTTATCGCCGTGTACGGTTTGTTCATGACGCCCATCGGTTGGAAGTGGGCCGCCTTCGTGTGGGCTTTCGCGCTGGTCGGATTCATCGTCGAAGACGTCGTGAAGCTGGCGATGCACCATGTCCTCGACCCGGAGACACCGAGCATTTTGCACACCAAGAGCGAAAAGACCGCGGCGTGATGCGGAAGTGAGAATCCGCACCTGTCTTAGGTTTGTGAGTGAAAGGATTTGGGGATGAAGACGACAGGCGAGGGCGCCTGTCCCACACGTTCGACTTGAACGACGAGGCCTTTCGCGAATTCCGTCGCGGTCCTTCGCCTATTCAGATGCTTCAAGATGAAAGACCCGTATCGTCGTGCTTGGCAGGCAAGTGTGGGACAGGCGCCCTCGCCTGTCGTCTTTCGTACGTTGGAGAAAAATTGAAGCCCCGCCGGGTAGGATTCCCAGCGGGGCTTCGTCATGTTCGGGCTTATGTCGCGCTACGCTGGAATGGCGTCGAGTGCGCGTTGGGCGCGGTCGCGGATGGCTTCGTCCTTAATCTTGGACAGGACAAGGTTCAGCGCATCACGTGCAGCAGCCCGGCCGTTTTCCTGCTTGCCGAGTTCGCCGGCCACGGAAATGATGGCCGACGCGGCTTCCTTCTGCACGGACGGATCGTCGAGTTGCGGTGTTAACGCATCCAGTGCGGCCGGCGTGTGCAGCGTACCCCATGCAGCGAGAACCTGCCATTTGGCCTCCTGCGTGGTGGCCATATCCATGGCGGTCTTCAGCATCTCGGCCTTCTTGGCGGCGTCGCCTTCCTCGCGGGCCAGGCGCACATAGCCTTGGAAAGCCTGCGCGGCCCGTGCCGGGTCGTTACCCTTGGCAAGCGCAAGCAGGTGCGGTGCGGCGTCGGTGCTCTGCCAATTTGCCAACACGCGGACGGCCTCATCGCTCACGCCCTTGTCGGGACTTGCCACCGCCGCCACAACCGCGTCGAGGGCCTTCGGGCTGCCAATCTTGCCGAGCGTGCGCAGAAGGATCGCGCGCGCGTCCGGGTTGGCGCCGTCTACAGCGCCGAGCACCGTCGGCAGGACCTCATCCCCGTACATGCCGGCGATCGCGTTGAGCGCTTCGGCGGCGGCGTTTCGCTCATCGACGTCCGCGGTGTTCGTGAGGAGAGCGACGATCGCCGGGGCTTCAGCCGGGGTTCCCAGTGTGACCAACGAACGCAGCGCCGCCAGACGCACGCCGGGGCTTTCGTTTTCGAGCCCCTTGACGGCCATGGGAACTGCTTGTTTTGCGGTGCGGTCCGTAAGCATTAGCAACAGCGCGCTGTGAACGTCCGATGATGCTGCCTCCACCGCAGAGGCGATGGCTTCGTCCACTGTTTCTCCCGGCAAGTTGCGCAGGGCGAGGCGCGCCGCTGTTGCAACTTCCGGATTATCGGAAACCAGTAACTTGGCCAGCGGAGCAACGTCATTCTCGTCGCCTACTTGCCCCAGCGCTTCGATAGCGGCCAGTTCTACGGCAGTATCGTCGCTTGCCGTTGCGGCGACGATGGCGTCGTGGGCTGCTTTGTCGCCGCGTCCGCCCAAGGCGCGCAACAGGGCCACCTGCCCTTCGGCAGGCAAGCCGGGCAGAGCCGCGACGTACTTCCTGGTGTCGGTCTTTCCAGAGGTCTCGGCCACGAGTTGCGCGGCAAGCCCGCGCAGCATGGGATCGTCGCCGGCCAGCGCGTCGATGTTGCGCTTTGCGGCGGCACGTGGCTTGGCGTATGCGAGCCCGTGGAACGCGCCGAGGCGCGCATGCAACGTCCAGTTCGATTTCAGCAGCGCGGTGTCGATTTTTGCTGCGGCGTTGCCATTGCCCGATTCCGTAAGCTTCGTGGCCGCGGCGAGCAGTCCGTCCACAATCGCATTTTGGAGAACAGTGTCTGCGTTCTTTCCGGATTTGAATAGCGCCATCACCGCGTCGTCCGTACCGATGCGTCCCAGCGCACCGGCCGCGGCTTGAGCCGTTGCGGCGTCCGCGTCTTTGAGCAGTGGAATCAACAGCGGGACGGCCTGATCATCCTCGCGCTCGCCCAAGCTGATCACGATCCCCGTCCGGGCGCCTCCTGAAGTCTTGGGCAGCGCATCGCGCAGGGCCTGATCAACTTCGGGAAACGGCATCGGTTCCAGTGCGTTGCGCGCGATATGCGAAAGCGTCTCATCGGTCAGCAACGCCGCGAGCGCCGGAATCGACTGCTGCGTACCAACGTGGCGCAGTTCACGGCATGCTTCCTGTTTCGCCATCCAATCGGCATTACTTTGGAGAATACCGATCAATTCCGCCTCGGGGCGCGGGTTATCTTCGTTTGCGAATACCGCTAACGAGCCCAGCGTCATCGTCGCTAAGAGGGCTGCCGCGAAGAGGCGCGTCAATTTCATTCTATCGTTCATGGCTTTTTGCCTTTCTCAACTAGTCACCGTTCGATGTCATGCCAAATCGAGTTCACTAAAGCTACCGGTACCACGGATCGCGGTATGCGCGGTCCCGAAGCCGGTTCGCCTCCTCGTCGCCGATGCATTCCTCCTTGACGGGATCCCACTTGATGGGGCGTCCCAACCGCTTGACGAAATTCGCCAAGTGGCACGTGGAGATTGACCGGTGTGCCGTTTCCGCATTCGAGATCGTTTGCTTGCGCGACTTGACGCAATCGAGAAAAGCCCGGACGTGGTTGTCCGGTGGGTAACCGCCCTCAAAGCCCCGGTTACCAAGCAGCGATTTCGGATAAGTTTCAATTTGACCCGAGTCGCCGACCTCGACCCAGCCTTCCGTCCCTTCGAAGCGGACCGGGCAGGTGCCGAATCGCAGGCCCCGGCGAATGACGATCTTCGTGCCGCTGGGATACTGGCAGATGTAGCGATCGCCTTCCTTCCAGTATTCCGTGGGGCTGGTGTCATCCATGCCAGCGGCCCACTGGCACAGGTCCACGGTATGACTGCCCCATTCCGTAATGGCGGCGCCGCTGAAGTCGATGTGGTTGCTCCAGAACCCGCGCGTCGCGTATTTGGCATTGTACGGGCGCCAGGCCGCCGGTCCGAGCCACAAGTTGAAATCGAATTCTTCGCGCGGCGGCAGGGGTTCTTCCGGCAGGGTCTCGTAGTTGAAATCTTCCATGCCGGGCGCTTCTTCGGCTTGGAGTTCTTTCAGTTCACCGAGCTTGCCGCTTTGGGCGAGTTCCGCTGCCACCTTGAAATGGGCGATGCTGCGGCGTTGCGTGCCGCATTGGAAGATGGTGCCCAAACGCTTCATCGTGTCCGACACCGCGCGCGATTCCTTGATCACCACGCTCATGGGCTTTTCGCAATACATATCTTTGCCCGCACGCGCCGCCAGCATGGAGACCATCGAGTGGTTGTTGTCACCCGTGGCGATGAGCACCGCGTCGATGTCATCCCGCGCGAGAATGTCGCGGAAGTCCATATAGGTTTTGCAATCGGTGTTGCCGTAGTCCGCGTCCACTTCGCCCTTGCCAACCTCGCGCTTGTCCTTGTAGGCGTCGCACACGGCCACGACGTGCGCATCCGGCTGGGCCCGGAACGCGCGCATCACCGTGCGTCCGCGGCCGCCAAGACCGATCACGCCGACCGTAATGCGTTCGCTCGCGGCGACGTTCCCTTCAGCGCCCAGCGCGGCGGACGTGATGATGTTCGGCATGGCGACAAGCCCGCCCGCGGCCAGCGACGCTCGTTTCATGAATTGCCGTCGGCTCCAGCGCCTTTTCGTTTCAGATTTATCCACGATATGCTCCCTCATCATGTATCGGCGGAGATTCAGCGAGCGTTCGACTCGTTCGCCCACGGCCGCCACGTTCTTGGATCTACCCATTGGGTGTGTGAAAACAGCCGGCCCTTCGCACCAAGGGTCTTGAGAGTTTTACTCCCCGAGGGCTGGTTCGATCAAGAAGACGCCGAATCCGATCGGACGGATCCGTCCGATCCGACCGATCGGATGGCGGGCGACACAAAGTCTCGCGCGAAGTAGTTTCGGCTTTCAAACAGGGGTTGTGCTACACTCCCGCCTCGAACGTTCTTGTCGGGGGTACACCGTATGGACTCTTCCACGGAGACCAAATCACTGCACGAACGCTACGACTGGCTGGACCAAGCGCGTGGCTTGATCGTGCTGCTATTGCTGGTCTCCATGCCGACGTCGCAGTATGCCGGCAATCTTCTAAAAGGCGACCCGCCACTCGGACCACCGATGTTGAACCACGGGTACGAGTATTTCTATGGGTATCCCACGATCATCACCTTCATCGATGTGGGGCAATGTTTGTTCATGTTCGTGCTCGGATTCGTCGGGTACATGGCATTTACCAGCCGCCGGCGGAAGCGGGGTGGGCGTAGCGCGTTTTGGTACGCCGTCCGCCGGGTCGGCATTCTGTATGCCCTCTCGTTTACTGATGCTATCCTGCTGAATTACCTGGCCTCTGGCAAGCCAAAGTGGGACGATTTTTTCTACAACGGGGTCTTCGCGCTCATAGCCATAGGCTCGTTGGCGGCGTTTTTGAGTATGGCCTTTTGCCGCGATGCGGACCGGCGCTTTGGCATAGCCGTCGCGCTGACCATGCTGCACACGCTCCTTTATGCATTTCCCCTTTTCAATGAGCACACGCGGTTCGACGACGTGCTCGCATTGCCCCGATTCCCCTATGGCGCCTTGGGGCTCGCGAGCATGACGATTGCGGGAACGTGCTTCGGTCAGTGGTACAAAATGGTGCCGGATGATCCCCTGGTGGGGTTCCGAAAGCGTATCGTGCCCGTTTCGACGGCGGCCTTTGTCGCCGCATACTGCGTGGACTGGGTGCAACCCGCTCATCATCAAGACACCAATGCCGCGCTGCAATTGATCGCGTTGTACATGGGCGGATTCATGCTGATGATTTTCTTTGCTTTTGGACGCGCCGGATTCCGGTTTCCGCTGCTCAGCAGTCTTGGAAAGAACTTGCTCTTGATCTTTTTGGTGGGCGGGTTGTTCAACAGCATCTACCTGAATCTCATGCCCAAATCCTTTCTACTGCAGTCGCCCTATCTCGCGCTGCTCTTTGGCGGGGTCGTGCCGGTCGCGTTGTTCGCGTGGCTTGCCGTGGTTCTGGACAAGCGCGGCATCATGGTGCGCGCATGACGGAGGAGCGGAGACTTCAAATGGCGGGTACTGCTTGTGCTACACTACCGCCTCAGGCGAAGTGATGAGTATGGGGGTAGCGTATGGATTCTTCCACGGAAAAGAAGCCATTACACAAACGGTACGACTGGCTGGACCAGGCGCGCGGATTGATCGTACTGCTGTTGCTGGCCTCGATGCCCACCTCGCAGTATGAGGGTTCTCTGCTGAAAGGCGATCGGCCGCTCGGGCCACCCATGCTGAACCATGGGTTCTCCTATTACGACGGCTACCCGTCAATCATCACCTTCATTGATGTGGGACAATCCATCTTTCTGTTCGTGCTCGGTTTCGTCGGTTACATCGCGTTTACCAGCCGTTGGCGAAAGCGGGGCGGTTGGAGCGCATTCGGATACGCTGCGCGGCGTGTTGGCATTCTGTACGTGCTGTCGTTTATCGATGCCATTTTCCTCAGCTACGTCTTTTCGGGCGTGAGCCATTGGGACGACTGCATCTACGACGGCACCTTCGCGCTCATCGCGATCGGCTCTTTCGCAGCGTTTTTGAGCATCGCCCTGTGCGCGGATGCGGACCGGCGCTTCGGCATTGCTGTCGGCTTGCTGATGCTGCACGCACTGCTCTATGCCTTTCCCGTTTTTGATGAATACACCTGGTCCGACAACGTGCTCGGGTTACCCCAATTTCCCTTTGCGGCTCTGGGACTGTCGACCATGGCGATTGCGGGTACCTGTTTCGGTCAGTGGCTCATGATGGATCCCGATGATCCCCTGGTGGGGTTTCGCAAACGGATCGTTCCCATATCGACGGCGGCCTTTGTTGCGGCCTACTGTGTGGACTGGATTCAACCGGCCGAACATCACCGGACCAATGCCGCACTGCAATTGATTTCGTTGTACATGGCCGGGTTCATGCTGATGATCTTTTTCTCATTCGGCCGCGTCGGGTTCCGGTTTCCGCTGCTCAGCAGTATGGGAAAGAACTTGTTGCTCCTCTTCGCGGTGGGCGGGCTTTTCAACAACATCTACTTGGGCCTTGTCCCCAAATCCTTGCTGCTCCAGTCGCCCTATCTCGCGCTGGTCCTCGGGGCGATCGCACCGGTCGCGATATGCGCCTGGGCTGCCGTGATCCTATACAAACGCGGCATCATGGTGCGCGCATGAGCAAGGAGCGCAAATCGGTACGCAAGCGCACGGTCGCGCTGGCCATCGGTGCGGCGCTGTATCTCTTTGTTCTTCACATCGGATTGGAGCAGCGCAAAGCCGCCACGGAGCGCGCCGCGGACGGGAACCGGACCATCGCCGTTTCCCGCATCGCTGGAGCCTACGCCCACAATAACGAGGGCGAATTTCCACCCCTCGATCCGGCACGCCGTTTTTCCTATGCCCCAAGCGAAGTTTCGCTGGCCTATGAGATAGCCAAGGATCCGGAAGACGAGAACGCGTTCGTGCCGGTCTATTCCATGATCGTCGGCGACTTGGGGCATGACAGCGTATTCGGATTAGAGCCCGTTTGGGATCCCGCGAAATTCTGGTACCTTGGCTTCGCCACGACCAACGAACGGGAAGGCCTCGCGCTCGCCAACGCGGTGCACGGTAGTGCGCCGCTTACGGACGACATTCAGGTCCCGAAGGGGGAGGGTACCTTGGGGACCGCGAAACTCTACCGGCTTCACATGTATCTGCTCAAAACACTCGTGGGCGACGGCGTCCTCACTGAGGAGGACCCCGCAGTCCGTTACCGAATTCCCATTCTCATTCAACGGCCTGTAGATGGCCATGCCTGGGTTGTCTACCTCGACTTCCACACCGAATACCTGCCCTATCCCGGCCCGTATCCGCTTACCGAAAAATTTATCCAAGCGCTCGACTAGCCGTGGTTACGAATCCTATTGGACGACTGGAATCAACGCCCTTTCGGGCGGCGTGGTGCTTCGGATTTCGCGCTCAGATTGTGCTACACTCCCGCCCCGGAAGTATCGGCCCGGGGTGTACTGCATGAAATCTTCCACCGAGATCAAACCACTGCACGAACGCTACGACTGGCTGGATCAGGCCCGAGGTTTGATCGCGCTGCTGTTGCTGGTTTCCATGCCGACATCGGAATACTCCGGCGATTTTCTAAAGGGGGATCCGCCGGTCGGACCGCCGATGCTCAATCACGGATTCGAGTTCCTCCGCGAGTACCCGCCGATGATCACCTTCATTGACGTCGGGCAGGCCCTGTTCTTGTTCGTGCTCGGTTTCGTCGGGTACACGGCGTTCACGAGCCGGTGGAGGAAGCGGGGTGGGCGGAGTGCGTTCTGGTACGCCGCGCGTCGGGTCGGCATTTTGTATGCCCTTTCGTTCTTTTTTTCCGTCGCGCTCCGCTATCTGCGTGGCGGTCGAGCGGATTGGGACAATTTCTTCTACAACAGCCCCTTCGCATTGATTGCGATCGGCTCCTTTGCGGCGTTTTTAAGCATTGCTCTTTGCGCTGACGCGGACCGGCGGTTTGGGATTGCGGTTGGACTGACAATGCTCCATGGGCTGCTCTGCGCGTTCCCCGTTCTTGACGGGTACACCTGGTTGGACGACGTGTTCCGGTTTCCCGAGTTCCCGTTTGGCGCCTTGGGGCTGTCGAGCATGGCGATTGCCGGGACCTGCTTCGGTCAGTGGTACAAAATGGACCCCGATGACCCCATGGTGGGGATTCGAACACGAATGGTACCCGTTTCAACCGCAGCCTTTGTCGCGGCCTACTGCGTGGATTGGATTCAACCCGCCGAACATCATGAGGTTAACGCCGCGCTGCAGTTGATCGCATTGTACATGGGCGGATTCATGCTGCTGATCTTCTTTGCCTTCGGCCGGGTCGGAATCCGGTTTCCCCTGCTCAGCAGTCTTGGGAAAAACCTGCTCCTTATTTTCGCACTGGGCGGATTGTTCAACAGTTTCTATCTGCCGCTGATCCCCAAGGCGTTCCTGTTGGAATGGCCGTATCTTGGGCTGGTTCTGGGTGGGATCGTCCCGGTCGCCTTGTTTGTGTGGTTTGCGGTGATCCTCGATAAGCGCGGCATCATGGTGCGCGCATGAGTACGAAACGCAAACGCAAGCTGCTCCTGGTGATCGTGGCGGGGTTGTATCTCCTGGTGTTCCGCGTCGGATTGGAACGGCGCCAAACGATGGAACAACGTGCCGTTGATGGCAACCACGCCATTTCCGTCTCCCGAATCGCCGGGGTTTACGCGTACAACCACGAGGGCGTTTGGCCGCCACTCGATCCGGCGCGCCGTTTCGCCTATGCGCCAAGCGCGGTTTCCCTGGCGTACGAGATAGCCAAGCCATCCGAAAACAACGACGAATTCGTGCCGGTTGAAGCGATTATCGACGGCCGCTTGGGCCGTCACAATTCGTTGAACCTGACACGGGTCTGGAAGCCCGGAGAGTACTACTACCTCGGCTACGCCACCACCTGCGAGCAGGAAGGACTAGCTCTCGCCGCAGTCGTGCACGGCGACGTTGCACTTACCGAGAACATCCCCGTACGGCAGAAAGAGGGTACCCTCGGTACCGCAAAACTGTACGGGCTTCACAACGATTTGCTTAAAACGCTTGTGGATGACGGCGTGCTTACCGAAGAAGATCCCGCAGTCCGCCACCGGATTCCCATCCTCATTCAACGGCCCGTAAACGGTCACGCCTGGGTCGTCTACCTCGACTTCCAGACTGAATACCTGCCCTATCCCGGTCCGTATCCCCTGACCGAAAACTTCATCCAAGCCCTCGACTAATCCTCTTCCGGAGAACGGTTTTTCAACTCGCCGATGCCAATCGCCGTCCTTCGAAGAGTAGACGGCATGGACGCGATGGACGGTGCGCTAACGATCGTGGACATTCCAGTATCGTCAGCGGTGTGGCGGTGCCCCAATATATTGATCGAATACGCGGACTTGAAAGCGTATTGCGGCGGGGGTCAATACGAAGGGACATGAAACCCCACAGGGCTGCACGTCCCTTCGTCGTAGCTTGAAGTTCTAGATCCCCAACGCGGAGCGTTGGTAGCGCTCGCCTTCGAAATAGCTTTCGTTGTATTGGCGCTTGATGAACTTATCCGCTTCCGGACAGTTCGTCGCCTTCATGGTTTCGGGATCCCACTCCAGTTTCTGGCCGGCCCGGTAGGCCACGTTGCCGAGGTGGTTGGCCTCGGTAAGCCAGCCCGCGTATTCAAAGTTGCAGGTGGTCGGATCGCCCGTCTTGCAGGCGTGGATCCACTCGTTGTGATGCCCCAGCGACTCGGGGATGTACGGTTCCGGCGGAACGAAGTCCTTGAACTGTTCTTCCGGCAGGAGCATGTGCCGGCCGTAATCGGACAGGACCATCCCCTTGTCGCCCACGAAAAGCGCGCCGCTTTCCCACTGGGGAATCGTGCCATCCGTGAATTGCGGCGGTTTATTGTGACCCTGATACCAGTTCACCGTGACCGGGGGCATGTCGCCCCGTGCACCGTACTCGTATTTGACCTGCATGGACGCGGGCGCGATTTCCGGATGGGGCGGAGGCCCGCTCGCTTCGATGGTCAGGGGCACTTTCAGATTCAATGCCCAGAACGGCAGGTCGAGCCAGTGGCTGCCCAGGTCGGACATGGTGCCGTTGCCGAAATCCCACCACCGGTACCACTTGGGTCCGGGGAAGTAGACGTTGTTGAAGGGACGCTCCGGCGCGGGGCCGAGCCACAAATCCCAGTTGAGTCCCGGGGGAATGGGCTCGGCCTCGGTGGGGCGTTCCCGCACGAAGACGATATCGTTTGCCGCCTTTGCTTCCTCCTCCGTCTGACGGCCCCAGGCGCGGCCGACCCAGACGTGACACTCGCGCACGGGCCCGATCGAGCCGCTCTGAATCAACTCGACTACCCGGCGGTAATTGTCGCCGGCGTGGATTTGGGTTCCCATCTGCGTGGCGACCCCCGCCTTCATGGCGGTTTCGCGCACGACACGGCATTCCCAGATGTTGTGGGTCAAGGGCTTCTCGCAGTACACGTGTTTCCCCAACTGAAGCGCCGGAAGCGTGGCGAAGCAGTGGGTGTGTTCGCAGGTACTGACGACCACCGCGTCGAACTCGTCGGCGTAATCGTAGAGTTTGCGGAAATCGGTTAGCTTGCGGGCCTTTTCGAACTGCTCAGCGGCCTTGTTGAGATTCACCTCGTTCACGTCAACCAAAGCGACGATGTTCTGGGACCGCACGGCCTGCAAGTTGCCGCCGCCGCGTCCGCCGACGCCGACCATGGCAATATTGAGAAGGTCGTTCAGGTTTTGCCCGCGAACAATCGCCGGCGCACCAATCGTGGCGCCGGCCGCAGCGGCCGTGGTCCGCAAGAAAGACCGGCGCGAAATCGCTCCACGCCGTTTCTGGGGTTGGTTCGATTGCCCTGACATGATGCTGACATCCTTTCCACGTTGGAACGTGATTCACTCTCGACAGTATTACCTCAGTCTAACGGACGCAGAGGAAAACATACAAGGAGAGGTGACAGGAGAGGTGAGAGGCTGGAGTCCGAAGGCGGGAGGGAAGGAATTTCGTATTTTGATCAGCACAGTTCACCGCGCCGACGCAGATTACAGTGGACACGGCAGTGCCCCCAGGTGTAGCCTTAACCCAGAACGTGTGAATCAATCCTTCGGGGGAAGGGATGTAGTTATGGATACGACACGGAAGCTTTCGGGGTGTATGGGGTGCCAAATCGACCGCCGGCGTTTTCTCGCCACGGGATGCGCAGCATGCATGGGGGCGGCGGGAGCGCTGTTTGCGCCTCGGCGAGTCCACGCGGCGCAGGGGGCGGAAAAGGCGCGTATCAAGATCGTCTATTCGCTTCATGCGGAAGTTCAACCCGGGCCGGACTGGCCGAACGTGGGATTCGATTTCCGTCCCGTGATGGAACGGATCACCAACGGGTTGACCCAGGCCTGCCCGGAATACGAAATCAGTTCCGCCATGGCCACGGGACAGGAAGAGGCGGAGAAGATTCTCGCAGGGGATGCCTCCGCCGGCATCGACGGGTACATCGTCTATCAGATGAACTGCTGGAACAAGGTCGTGCAGTCCTTAGCCACGTCCGGAAAGCCGGTGCTCTACGCCGATTTCCAATTTGCGGGGAGCGGCGGGTTCCTCGTCTACACGGCGGGATTCCTTCGTAACCAGACGCCGAACGTCGCTTTCGTCGCTTCGTCGGACTTCGATGATCTCGTTGCAGCAGCGAAATGCTTCGCGGTCGTCAAGGGCGGCGGCTCGCCGGTGGAGTTTGTCACGGCGGTCGCACGATCGCGGATCGAAAGTACCCCCAAGCCCGGCGATTTGACGTGTCTGCCGGATAAGTTAGAAGTGCTTTCTACGGAAGACTGTCTACGCCGAATCAGCGAATCCAAGATTCTTGCGATACGCGATCAGGAATCCGGCGAACAGCCGCCCATGTTCGGCATTGCGGTGCAGAAAGTGCCGTTCGCCGAATTGAACGATGCCTGGGCGGCGGCCGACAAGGATGAAGCCTCGGCAATCGCCGATAGTTGGCAACTGAACGCGCGGTCGGTGATCGATATCCCTCGCGACGTTTTGGAAACGTCGGCGGCCATGTACCTCGGCGAGAAGGCGGTCTTGAAGAAGTACGACGCCAACGCGATCACCATCAACTGTCTCGGCGGATTCTATGGTGGGCACATTCACGCCTATCCATGCCTTGGCTTCCATCAGTTGAACAACGAAGGCCTCGTCGGCGGTTGTGAATGCGACGTTCGGTCTGCAGCCACGATGACGGCGTTTGGCGCGCTGACGCAAGGTCGTCCGGGCTACATTTCCGATCCGGTGATGGACACGGCGAAGCGGCAGATCATTTACGCGCACTGCGTCGCGTCAAACCGCGCATTCGGGCCGGACGGCGAGGCGAATCCCTTCGACATCATGACCCACTCTGAGGATCGGCAAGGGGCGTCGGTCCGGTCGATCCTTCCGGTGGGGTACATGACGACGACGCTCGAAGTCGACACGGACAAGAAGGAAATTCTTTTCCACCAGGGCAAAGCAGTCGCGAACGATCCCAACGATCGGGCGTGCCGCACGAAACTGTGCGCGGAACCCGTGGGCGATTTCGAAAAGCTCTTCTCGGAATGGGACCGCTGGGGCTGGCACCGGGTCACGTTCTACGGCGACATCAAGGAACCGGTCTTCGCGCTGGCGGATGCGACGGGATACAAGGTCGTAGAGGAGGCGTAGACGGTAAGTCTTTGCGGCGATGGATCCCGGCTTTCGAGTCCGACCCGGACAAGGGCAAACCACGGCCATTGGTACAACTCGATTTGCGGGCCTTGTTCTTAGCAGCTTGCGAAGGATCTCTGAACGGTCAAGCGTTGGCGTGATGAGATCCTTCGCAAGTTCAGGATGACGCGGTGGTGCCTAATCCTCAGTGTATGGCTTCGGCATATCGAGTCGGAGCCAATCGTCGGTAAGTGCGAGGAGGGGACCGGGAATCGGCCCTGTCCAGCCCTGAATCGCGCCGTGCGTTTTCCCATTCTCGTCGTGCCAGTAGGCGACGTCGACAGGTTTGTCCAATCACAATGGCCACACCGCCGCCCCTGGAAGCTGCGCAATCCACCGGCCACAAGCGCATCCAACGCACCGTCGGGCGCGAATCTTACGGCGAGGACCCCTTGCACGTCTGCGGAAACCGGCTGTCCCGCGAATTGGAATACACCCGAAATTGGATCGCCCGCGGCGATTTCCTTCCCGGACAGGAGAACTTCCGTCCCGTCGAGCAACCGAATGCGCCCCATTTGCGCGGGACACGCCGTGCCATTTCTGAGTTCGTCCGTGGCGGGAGTATTTGCGACGATGCCGCGCCAGTGAAGGTCATCGATGATTCGGGTTGCGGCATCGGCTGCATCCTCGCATGCGCTCATCACAGCGGGCAACGCGGTAATCCCATCGTAATCCTTGGCCAGAAAGTCCCTGGTCCACGTGCCAACGCGATAGAGCGAAGTCTGATGCGGGTCTACGCGCTGGAAAAATGACACAGTTGCCGGTGTCTCGAACTCGGGGTGATACAGGACGACGGCCGCGTAGCGTTGCGCGCCGTAATGGACGGTGCCCGTATCATCGACAGTAAGTGAATCCGATTCGATCTCGCTGGTGGGGATGAGGTCCGCGTAGTAGCCCGACTTCCACAAGGCATTCGTTACATCAAGTCCCACATCTTCATAGGTGGGACCGGCCCAGTTCATGGCGCACGCTTGGCCGAACACGACGGCCACGGGGCAATTCACGGGTGCATTCGTAACGAGGGGAATCAGCCGCAGGCGACACTCGCCGCGCATCAGGCCGTCTTTCAACAGTTCCCCGTAACGATCGAGCGGCGACAGGTTGTCCGGATTCGGATAGATGGGATGAAAATTGATGCGGCCGCCGCCGAGCGCATGCGTCCAGAGGCTTTGTTCATAGTCGGCGAGCTTGGTCGAATAGAACTGGTTGTACCAGACCGGACTGCCCCATTTCTTGGCGAGCGCGGTTCGCGCCGGGAACGGCGTCGTCTCATCGGTCTGACCCCAGTCACGGGTTGCCGCCCACCAATCCAGGCCGTTCTTCTTAAATTCCGGCGCACCCGGAAACGGCATCCACGTCGCATGGGTGACCACGGCGGCTTCCGGCCCGAAGAATTCCTTGGCCAAATGATAGTAATGGTCCTCGATGGCCGCGTTCCGTTGACGGGAAGTCCTGAGCAGCACGTTGATCGCGGCTTGGCGTTCGCGATCCCGGCCGCGTTCACCTGCGTACATCAGCAGGCAGTCGCGAACGAGATCGCGACCACCCGTTGCCGCGGCGTACGCATCAGCGCGGAAGGTGGAGAACCAGTAGTCGTTCTTCGCGGGGCAGCCGTCGTAGCAGGGCGGGAACCCCCATTCGTCTTTCGCAATGCCGGCCAGGGCAATGTCTGCGTACTGCTCGATAATTCCTCGCTGGAATTCGAGGAGGTGTGGCGCGTAGACCGCGGGCGTCAGCAGCGTGAACGCGGCGATAACGCAGGCCGTGCGGCCGCTCGTGGACACATCGCTGGGTATTCCGACGCGAACCTCCTTGCCGGAGGCGACTTTGACGGTGCATTGGCGCGTAATGTCTTTAACGGTGTCCGGCTCGATACCATTATCCGAATTCACAAAGGAGTAGACACGTACCAATCGACCGGACAGCGGTTCGTAGGGAGTGGTGTTTCCCGTCATGTGATCCCGGAGCACCTCGGACTCAATGGCGAACTCCACCTCGTTTTCATCGAACAGTTGCACCGTTCGCAGCCGTAGCATCTCCTGCTGTTCGTCGGGATACTGCTTACGGAACGCTTCTCGCGCCAAGCGAACGTCCAGGTCAAGGGCGACATCGAGACCCCGTTCCTTGGCGTACGCCACCGCTTTCTTCACCTGATCGTGCAGTGCCGGGTTCGTGACTTCGTACTTGCTGATGCGAAAACTCGTGGTGAGCAGGTCGTAGGGCGAGTGCTCGGCGAAGAGATCGAGGTAAGGCTTGTACCCGTCCGGTTCCAGCACGTCGTCCCACCAGAACCATGCGCCGATCGAGGGTTGGGTCCCTTCGGGCAGACGAATGGCTGAGGAATCTTGTGCGTGAGTGATCGATGCGATGATTGCAACACACACGAAGCCGATCGCTTTGATGCTAGCCAGCACGAATTTAGTTACTGTGGTTTGCGATGTATGCACGTGAACCCCCTTGGACCTTCTGCACCTGTCCCGGAGGGAATTCTAGAACCTGACCCGATTCCACGCAACTCGATACGCCGTCAAGCTGCGTGAGACCTGTTTGACCTTCCCGCCAACACAGGGTAGATTCTCTTTCAACATCCAGGTAGGGAGCTGTATGGAGGTGCCTGTGTCACTACGTGTGTTAAGGGACGGCCTGTTCTCACGCCGGGATTCTTCGAGCGTCGCGGTTGCCGGTGCGGTTGCAGCCGCGGGCGCGCAGCGCAGGCCGGGGAACCGTAAGTTCCGCGCCACGCTGAAGAGGAGCGAACCATGGACAAAGTCTTGATCGTCATCGGCGACGCGTCAGAGACGCTGGATACGATGTATCCCTATTACCGCCTGCAGGAGGCCGGGTTCACCCCCGTGGTGGCGGCGCCGGAAAAGCGCCGGTATCAGATGGTGTTGCACGAGGTAAAGCCCGGGTGGACCATCACGAAAGAGTGGGAGGGCTACACCCTCGAAGCGGATATCGCCTTTGCCGATGTCAATCCCGAGAAGTACGCGGGCATCATGTTCTCCGGCGGTCGCGCACCCGAGTACATCCGCGACGATCCCGATCTTATTCGCATGACCCGCCACTTCTTCGACGCCGGCAAACCCATCGCCAGCGTGTGCCACGGCGTGGAAATTCCCGCGCGGGCCGGCTGCGTTGACGGACGGCGCATGGCCACGGTGGCCAAATGCCAATTCGATCTCGAAGTGTGCGGCGGCGTCTACGTGAATGAACCCTGCGTGATCGACGGGAATCTCGTAAGCGGCCGCACGTTCCACGACAACGGTTACTACGTTGGGCCGTGGATCAAGATGCTTGAAGAGGCACGGGCGACCGCTTCGGCTGGTGCGTGACGTTTGATGGCCGCGGGAGAACCCCTTCACTCGATTAAAGGTACGCGATCGCTATGGAAAGCGCTTGGAGCAGGCTAGCGGCTCCTTGTGGCGGACGCCGTGAGTGAGGATTATCGTTCCGCTGCACCGCACTCGACTTGGCAGACCACACGCCCGCGGTGTATAGTGATGTTCAGCGTGCAAGGGTGTCAGGTGAGCGCCATGAGCAACATACTGACAGACGAACAGATTGTGTCGTTCTTCGGCCAAGGGTACCTTGTTGCCGAAGACGTGTTCCGGGACGCGGATTTCCAACTGGTAATCAGCGACATTTCGAACGAGGTCAATCGCCGTGCCACCGCCCTCGTCGAACAGGGTAAGTTGGGCAGCACGTACAGTGACGCCGGTTTCGAGCGGCAATTGGCCCTCATCAGTCAGGAAACGGATGAACTCGCGGTGTCCATCTGGAATGGCGCTCTGAGCGGCCCCGGCATCTTCCAAATGCTGAGTCATCCCCGGCTTCTGGATATCGCTGAAGCGTTTTGCGGCCCCGAAATTATTGCGAGCAGCGTGTATCGCCTCCGCCCAAAGATTCCCAATTACGGATACGGCGCCGTGCCATGGCATCAGGACTCAGGATATCTGGAACCTTACTGCGACGGAGAGCTGGTGATTACCGTGTGGCTGCCGCTCGTCGATGCGAACGAAGCAAACGGCTGCTTGTGGGTGATTCCCGGCTCGCACCGGTCACCGGTAGTGACCCATCGACTGCACGAAAGCGGCAAGTATCTCGAAATCCCGAAGGACGACTTGCCGCCGGGCGAGCCGGTTATCTGCCCCGTGAAGAAAGGCGGCGTTCTGCTACTGACCAACCGCACCGTCCATGGCAGTTATGAGAACACATCGGACATCGTGCGTTGGAGCATGGACTTGCGCTATCAGAGCGCGGTCCTTCCTACCAATGCCCCTATTACGCGGTTCCAGCACGAAGACACACCTTCCGTGTCTACGGGCGTGCCGGCGGCATGTTATCCGCCGGAAGCGGATTTCCTGGTGCGGAGCCGGCATCGGCCCGACGAAGTGATCCGCACGGCTGACGCTTTCAACGCTCTGCGTCGCAATCACCCGCCTGCCGAAGTAACCAACCGCTGGGGGGTGAACTGGGCCGCACCGAAGGTGGACGGCTAGTCACGGACAGTGGAAGACCTCTTCCATGGACGCCCACCACTCGCCTTCTTTGCGGTGCTTTACGGCGAACTGGCAGGGGTCGGTTTCCTTCCACCACTTCTGTGTCACGGGGTCGGCGGCCATTTTCGCCATGTCGGCGTCGATATCCTTGCCCGTGTATTCAAAGTAACTAAAGAGGTAGAACTTGTCGTCATCGAGCTGATGAAGATAGATCGAATAGTTGCGGATGTTGCATTCCTCGATCTTCTTCAGGACTTCCGGCCACGCGTTCGCGTGCAGCTTTTTGTAGTACTCGATTTTGTCGGCCTTTAGACCGATCACGCTGCCGAAGCGCTGCACCTCGGGTGCTGCCTCCACGCTGTGGTACAGACAAGCCACAGCAAAGAATGCGACCGGAATAGAAACTCCAATGGCGATTTTACGCATAGTTCCGGCTCCCTCTTTATCGGCCCAACAAAGAATCCAGCTTTATGCGAGAACTCTTTGGAGTGCGGCCGCTTGCGGCTGCTTTTCTTTAACCGATCATGTCTCACCCAACTTTAGCCGCGCCACTCCATACGCAGCAACATATGAGACTCTACACAAATCCAAAGGCAAGCGCGCGATCCGGAGCAAGCGCGACTCGTGCTTCGCCCGGAGTTACGTGTCACGCAAGTCTTCGGGCCACCGCGATGTACTTAAGAAAAGCAGCCGCAAGCGGCCGCACTCCAAAGCGTCACCGCCAGAAGGCGTACCCCGAATCGCGTTGCGGTGTATATCGCACAGCGGTCAACGGAATATCACGTATAACCCCACCATCACGAGACACAATACGGCTGCGACGACATGATAACTTTCAAAATCCCGGCCCGCCTCGCGCCGGAACGGGGCCAAGGGGCTCGACCACGTCAAGGCCGCCCGCTGCTCCGAAGGCGCGTCCGGCGACAGGATCGAAACCGGAATCATGATGGCGCTGCACAACACCGCCAGGTAAAACCCCGCCATCATGAACGGCACGCTCCATCCGGTCGTTTCCTTGAACCAATCGAGGAGAAAGACGGTAAACCCGAGCGCGGATCCGGCGATGAGTGTAACTATCGCGCCTTTTGCCGAAGCGCCGCGCCAGAAGACGCCCAGCACGAACACCACGGTGATGGGCGGCGCGATGTAGCAGATCGCGGCGTTGATACCCTGGAACACGGAGGGGTAACGCCCGAGCCATGGTGACCACAAAACCGCCAGGATCAATCCGACGAGGGTGGCCCATCGTCCGACCCGCACTAGGGCTTCATCGTTTGCGTCCGGATAGAAGCGGCGATAGATATCGTGGGAGAATAGCGTTGCCGCCGAATTTAGCGCACCGGATACGGTGCTCATCAATGCCGCCAACAGAGCCGCGGCCACCAGGCCCCGCAAGCCGGCCGGCAACAAGTGGCTGATCATGAAGGCGTACACCTGTTCCGAATTCTCGAGCGTGTCCGGCAGATTCCCCTGCTTGATCAGCGCCGCACAGATTAGGCCGGGCAGGACGAAGATGAAAACGGGCAGGATCTTGATGAACCCGGCGAACAAGGGTCCCAGCCGCGCCTGCCGTTCGTCCTTCGCGCCGAGTACCCGCTGCACGATGGTCTGATCCGTGCACCAGTACCAGATGCCGATGACGGGATACCCGAGAAAGACCGAGTACCACGGCAGCCCCGACGCATCGCCGGCCGGCCGCAGCATGGTCAATTGGTGCGGATCGATGGTCTCGGTAATGCCAGCCCAGCCGCCCGCGCGGTAATAGGCCGTCGCGGTCAGGATGATTGCCCCGAGTACCAGGATGACCGTTTGGACCGATTCGGTGATTACCACGGCCATCAGGCCGCCGACGATTGTATACGTTCCCGTCACGATGGCGACAAGAATGATGCTGGTCATTTTGCCGATGCCGAACAGGCCTTCCAGCACAACGGCCCCGGCATAGAAGGTGAATCCAATGTGGATGAAGATCGCGGATACGATGGACATCAGCGTCAGCCAGTCCCGGCTCGCGCGGCTGTAGCGGCGTTCGAGGAACTCCGGGAGCGTCGACACGCGCGTGCGAATGTAGAACGGCGCGAAGAAGAGGGCCAAAATGATGAGGGTGAACCCGGCCATCCACTCGAAGTTGCCGTAGGCCAGCCCGTTCGTATATCCCTCCTGGGCTAGGCTGACGAGGTGGACCGTCGAGATGTTGGTGGCGAATAGGGCCAACCCAATGACCGGCCAACGCAAGCTGCGACCCGCCAGAAAGAAGCCCGTATCCCGGTCATCGCCGCGACGGCGGAGTCCCGCCCACAGGCCCAAACCTACGATACCGATCAGATATGTGGCGAGGACCGTGAGGTCCAGCATTCCGAGACTGCCCGGAGTATCCATGGAACAACCCCCTCCCGCCCAACAAATCCGGCCCACACGATACCACAATCGGCCTTTGATCCGGATAGTTTTGCGCCGTGTGAAATCCCGTGTGTGCTACGATGGGCCAAGGTGCGCGGAGCATGTTTGCGCGAGACATAGGTGGTCAATCTTGCACGGCTGATACAACCTGTTGGGAGTTTTGCGATGAGACTTTTCCCAATTCTGCTTGTCTCTGCTTGTATTTGCGCATATGCGCAAACTCCCATTCCGAATTCGGATACCGTAAACTGCTATACGCCGGTTGACGGCGGATGGCACCTGCGCGTATCGGGCACGAACCAAGTTCCCGCGCTCTCGCCGGAGTCGGCAATCGGTGTCGTCCAGGACAATCCGCGGCTGCATCGGCGTCCTCTGTTTCCACCGGCCGACCGGTCGCTCATCTGGAACGAAGACCAACGTGAGAAGCTTCAGCGGTACGGATTCCGTCCTCTGGTTTTGGCCTACGTCGAGCCGCGGTTTTTGTTCGACTTTCATTCCGCGGGCGGGTTGTTGGGACATCTGCGGCTGGGATTGATCAAAGACAATACGTCGAAATGGCTGGACGAATGGTCTGAGATCGACGTGCAGTACGTCGACGGCAGTATGGACTACGTCATTCACGATCCGGAGTTCCCGGACATTTCTGTTGCGTTGTCTGCGGTGCCCTTGGCCAACAGTGCGGGCTTAATCCTCCGCATCACCGTTACAGGCGGCGAAGGGTGCGAACTCGTGTGGACCTATGGCGGCGCATCGGCCTTCTCTACAAACTACGCGATGACGGCCCCGGAGTTCTCATTCACGCCGAAACAATGTGCGAAGGACGAGTGGACCCTGGACGGTCACGTCTTCACGCTGCGCCGTGCGTTCGACAAGGATGACGTTTACATGAACGAAGTCTTCGCGGCCGCGCGGTATCTGGACGATTGGGTCGCGACAATTCAGGCCGGCAGCGATTGGCGCGGGCAGACTGGTTTGGGCGATCCCGCAGCATTCGTCAAATCGCCGACGGACTTGGTGAAGGCTACGGAATGGCACGAGAATACCGCCTCGGGGAAGAATCGAGTGGCCGTCGAGCGGGTCAAACTCACCAAGGACGAAACTCGCGTGCACGTGGTCGCCGGCATGGGCGGAAACGTTGCCGAAGCGATCGAACATCCAAAAAGGGCCATGGACGCGGCGCTGAAGCGTAATGCGAATATCGCCGATCGAGTTCGAATTCAGACTCCTGACCCTTACCTTAATGCTGCGATGACCATGATGGCGTTCTCGACCGAGGGGACGTGGGGCGACACGGCGATACTTCATGGCGCGTGGTCCTGGCGTTTCGCCTACCTCGGTTGGCGGGGCTGGTACGGCCCAATGTGCTACGGCTGGACGGATCGCATTCGCGAGTCTATCGAAAACCACACCACGCTCGGCCTCGTCAAGGAAGGCCCCGATATGGGCGCGCTGGGTTCCTTGCTCGAATACGAGCCCGGCGTCTTCTACAACATGAACGAGGTGTTTCTTGACCAAACACGGAAGTACTACGAGTACACCGGCGACGTAGAGTTGATGCGCCGGATCCTTCCCATCCTGCAAGGAATCCTCGCGTGGGAGGATCGGCGATTGCAGCCGAAGGGCGAGTCGCTTTACGAAAACAGCCTCAACACGTGGATCAGTGATTCGCACTGGTACATCGGCGGTCAGTGCACGCAGGCCTCCGCGTACATGCTGAACGCCAATCGGTTCGTCGGCGATTTGGCGGAGCGGCTGGGTGAAGACCCCACGCCGTATCGGCAACGTGCCGACCAGATTCGTGCCGCAATGCAGGAGAAACTCTGGATGCCCGATCGCGGTGTGTTTGCGGAGTATCTCGATACGCGTGGCCATCAGATGCTGCACACGGAGCCGGAGCTGCCGACCATCTATCACTCCGCGGAATTCGGGGCCGCCGATCCTCGGCAGATCGTTCATATGCTGCAATGGGTGGATGCGAATCTGAAGGTGGAAACGACTCCCGGTGGGGGCAAGCTGGTGTGGAGTTCCAACTGGTATCCCAACCACGCCCGTAGCTACACGCACAGCACCCACGAACTCGCATATGCCGAAGATCTGAATCTTGCGCTGACGAATTACCTTGCCGGGCGGGCCGATGACGCGTACGCCATTCTTCGTGGCGTTCTGTGCGGCATCTACAATGGCCCAACGCCCGGTGGTCTGGCTTGCCACACCTATGTCGATGGCCGCCAGCGCGCAAATGACGAGTTCGCCGACGCCATCAGCATGTGGGGCCGTGCCGTCGTGGAAGGGCTGTTCGGCATCGTTCCAAATCGCCCCAAGGGATATGTCACGCTCAGTCCCCAGTTCCCCTCGGATTGGTCCGATGCGTCGATTACATCGCCAGCGCTTTCGTACACGTGGCATCGGGGCGGGGGAGTGGCGACCATCGAATGGTCGTCGCCGGTTGAAACGTCGATACATCTCCGTTTGCCACTTTCGTCGGAATCCGTAGATGAAGCATCGATCGACGGCAAACCGATACAGGTTTCTGTCGAGCCCGGCTATGCGGGTGTTAATTGGGCGTGTTTAATTACTCCCGTCGGCAAGTCCGGGACAATTCGCGTGACGTATACGCCGGAAACGATCGCTACCATTCCTCCTGCGCCGCAGTGCGAGGAAAGGTATCCTGTACGCGACACGTGGTCGCCGCCGGGGGAAGCGGGCAAGGACCTCGCCCATTGGACCATCATCGATCTCGCAGACACTTTCAATGCGCGTGTGACAGAAGTGCTTCCCCGCGTGACCGAGAAGGCCGTGGCGCCCGAAATGCCCGCGAGTCAAGTGGGGTTCGGTTATTGGAAACAGCATCTGCTCCAGTACCACGGCAGCCGCAACCAGGAAATCAGCGACGCGGCCTGGCGCAATAAGGTTGGCGAGGACGGAATAGCCTGGGTCACGGACGGCATCCCGTTCAAAACCTCCAAAGACGGCCCGAACATCGGTGTTGTCTCCCGGGCCGGTGGGTTCCCCGAAACGTTGACCATCCCCGTCGCCGCGAAGGGTCAGGCGCTTTACCTCATGCTCAGCGGCATGACGTTTCCCGTGCAAAGTCACGTCGTCAACTTGCGCATTACGCTCGATTACGCGGACGGTGAGTCCGTCGTGCGCGATCTCGTCAACCCCTTTGATATCGGCGATTGCTGGAGCACCTGGTGCGGCCGCTATCACGACTGCACCGCAAACGGCTTCGAAAACATCGGCGGCCGGACTGGTACCGCCGGTTCCATCGAAGTCGACGACCTGACCCAACCCATCGCGCTCGACACCGAGGCCCAACTGCTTCGCTTTGACCTCCGGCCGGAAGTCGAATTGAAATCGTTTACCATCGAAGCCTACGCCAACGACATCATCTTCGGCATCATGGGGGCGAGTGTTTAAAATTAGTGGGTTGTCGCGGCTTTTGAAGACGGAGAATCGCGTATGAATCTCTTGCTTGTTCTTCTGGCTTCCGTCAGTGCGGCTGGCGGTACCGCGGCGAGTGGTACCGTGACTGACTTCGGCCCGGTCCGTGCGGAGTTCGATTTGCGCACGATGTTGACCGACTACGTGGTGCGCAAAAGTTGCGACGCGCTCAAAAGTACTGCCACTCGGCGGCGGGATGCCTTTCGCAGCGGCGAATGGGAAGCATGGCGGGATAATGTCCGCGGGGCCGTTCGGCAAGGGTTGGGGCCGATGCCCTTTGGCGCTGACGGTGGGCCCCTCAACGTCCGTGTCGTCTCCAAGCAGGAGCGGCCGGGATATGTGTTGGAGAACGTGCTGTTCGAGTCGTTGCCGGGACTCGACGTGAACGGGTCCGTCTACCTGCCTTTGGCAAAGGACTTCCCGCCGCCTTGGCCGGCCATCGTGGTGCCGGTCGGGCACAGCGCCAAGACCACGCCGAACTACCAATTGCCGGCGCAGGTCTTCGCGCGGCGCGGGTATGTCGCTATTACGTTCGACCCACCCGACATGGCCGGGGAGAAACCCGTCGGCAACGACCATTTTCGCGACGGTGTACGTTGCTACCTGACGGGCCAATCGTCGAATCGGTACTTCGTCATCGACGCGTTGCGCTGTATCGACTATCTCGCTTCACGCGATGACATCGACATGAGCCACGGCGTGGGCATGACCGGCGTCAGCGGCGGCGGAATGACCACCATGTTCGCGACCCTGCTCGACGATCGCATCGCCGCGTCGGGTCCCGCGTGTTGCGCGGTACCGTTGGCGATGCATCCTGTACTCGATGGATACGCACCATGTCCCGAGACCCTGGCCTTCGACCGTTTCAATTCCTACGACGACACGGATGTCCTGGCCGCCGCCGTGCCCAAGCCCCTCCTGCTGATGGCCGGTGCGGCCGACGAAGTGTTCACGGCGGATATGAGCCGTAGCATCGCCGATGACGTGACCGAGTCTTTCAATGCGGCGGATTTGCCGGACCGGTTTTCCTTCTTTCTCGATCCGGGCGGACATGCCTATACCGTGGCCATGGCGGAGCATTTTGCCGATTGGATGGACCAGTGGGTTCGGGGGTCAAAAAGTCGTCCCACTGCACCGTTCACCGAAGCCGATCTCGAAGTGCTCCCGGCGGACACGCTGGCGTGTCATCCCCGGCAAGACGTGAACATGTTTGTTGCGAACCGGCTCGAAGCGGAGAAGCTTCGCGAATCGCGCGACGGCGATCCCGTTGCCGTCGCGCGGACCCTGGCAGGACTTGACGGCGAAATCCGGGTTCCGAATGCGAAAGCAAACGAGCCTGCGCTGGTGTGGTTTCACTACGTGCAGGAACTATTGCTCGAACCGGAACCCGGAATCGCACTGCCCTCCACATTTCTGTATCCATCGGATGAGGCATGGCGAGGCGGTACCGTATTGTACTTCGACGACCGCGGTCGTTGGGCCGACCTGCGGTCGCAGGGCCTTTTGACCAAGCTGGCCCGGTTCATCGACCACGACCACGAGCGCTTCGCAGTCATGACCGTCGATCTGCGCGGCTGGGGTGATACGAAGCCCGCGGATCAGCGCTACGACATGGCCGGGTGGGGCAGCCGTGAACGGTGGCTGGCCTACGTTTCCGCCGCGCTCGGCGACCCCGTTATGGCCATGCGCATCCGCGACGGTGTCGCGTCGCTCGCCTACCTCCGCAGCCGCGCCGAAGTCGACCCCGAACGCATCGTCATCGGCGGACGCGGTCTCGGCGCGGTTGTTGCACTCCACGTCGCCGCCGTCGATGGAAACGTCGCGGGTGTGTTCGCCTTGGACGGTCTGGCGACCTTTGAATCCCTGGCCGCGTCCGAGTCGTACACCTGGTCTCCGGAAGCGTTCTACCCGAACGTACTCAAGTATTATGATCTGCCGGAGTTAGCGCGCGCGCTGAAGATGCCGGTGGTTATTGCGAATCCGTTGGACGAGGCGAAGAGCTCGTGGAATCCGGAGGACGCAAGACGCTTGTATGGCAGAGATGACGACGATACCCGCGCCAGGGTAATTGTAGTGAGTGACGTCAGCGACTGTGTCGAGTTTGTCCATGGTCTGTTGGCCACGACGGGATCGCAATAATGCGGCCTCGCATCCACACCGTCATTCCCGCGAACGCGGGAATCCATCTTCTGCGTCCACCCGAAATCGAAAGTGCGTAAACCTATCTCGGTTCCGCTTTCGTCGTCAGCTGCAACCCCGCTTCCGGCTGCTCGGTCCGCACCACGATGCACGTATGATGATTCTTCGGGTCGTCGCTCCCGTCGTGGCCTTTTAACGTATTGTCCGGAAGCTTCACCTGCGTAACGGTCAACGGTGCATTCCCGGTCAGCGAGATGGTGGCGTTGGGCCACGTGACGGTATAGCGCTCTCCTTCTCCCGCGATTTTGACCTCGTCTTCTGTGCCGAGGTGCCAGCGGAAGAGGATGACCTGTTCCGCCCCTTCTGAGAGGGCGACGTTCATCAGAAACGGTCAGGGAGTTTGCGTCCCACGCGACGTGGCGCGTCCAGCGTGTGAGGCCGTCGTAGCAGGCCGTGGCATCGACGGACACCTCCCCGCCGTTAGCGTCGAGGCGCGTCACGGTGATGGGCGCGACGCCACCGCGTTTCTGCCAGCCGGGGTGCGAGACGGTTTTGCCGGTGTCGCTCGCGGACTCGGGCTCGACGGCGCCGAGTTGGAGCACGTTGTGGCCCACGCCGGAGCTGTAGTGCGTCATGATCTGGGGATGGCTGTACGAGGGTGTGCCCGCTTCGATCAGGATCGGCCGGCCGTGCGCAACGAAATTCACGTGACCGCGATCCTGGTGATCGTGCTGATCGAGGGGATGCCCGCCGCGCACCCATACGCCCGTGCCGTTCCGTTCCCAACTGTCGCGCCAGTTCACACGCGCCGCCCGTTCGTATGCGGCGAAGAGTGGGGGAGCCGCATCCGGTCCGACGGGCGGCAACGCCCGCGCGGCGAGTCCGGCGAGGTCGTCCGAGGGACCGTCCAAATAATATTGCAGCGCCCAGCGTGCGACCGGATCGCCGGTACACATGGCCGCCAGGGACAGGAGCGGCCGGGTATGGTCCGCCGCGCCGTACGCGCCGCCCGCGTCGAAACAGTTGATTACCATGTCGCCGGGTTGAAAGTGATGCACGAGCCACGTGGGGAAGTGCTTGAGAAAAGGATGATCGATGGCCCGGCGATCGCCGGTCACGGCCATGGCGTGGGCCGCATGCAACATGGACGTGACCGTGAACTGGGCGTAGCCGAACCCTTCCTCGAATTCGCCATGGTCGCCATGTGCATCGAACGCGCGCATGAGGTTGGTCACGCCAAGCGAATAGGCATCGGGATGCGTATCTTTGCCGAGGATCAGGCAGGCGCGCACGAGTCCTTCCGTGGGAAGCACCCATTGGTTCGTGTTGGGATTGTCTCCCCGGATGAACCAACTGCGTTTCGTGTTCCAATCGTCCACCACGCCCGCGATCTCGCCTTCGAGCAGTTGGTGCAGACGGTTTACAAGCTCGGGACTCAAACTGCCTTCGGGCAACAAGTCCAAGGTGTCGCCAATTGCGCGCACTCCACATCCCGTGGCCAGCCAGTTGCCGTCTTTTCCATCGGCGGGCAAACGATTGCCCGGCGTGTAGAGCGTCCATCCCGGCCGTTGCAACGGCGACCACGACGCCATCTCATCGAGTTGCGCCACGACTCGATCCAGGAGCTTTGGGTCCTTGGTGAGCCGGTATCCCGCCGCCAGGAGCGGCAATTCGCCCGCGAGCGTGTTGCACGCGGCAAAGTCCGACATGGCCAAGGCGAACTGTTCTTTGATCTCCGGCTCGAGTTGTTCGCTACGCCCGTCGAGCCACGTGCGGTTCTGCCCGACTTCGCCGAGCGCATGGGCCCGGCGAATGATGGGGGACTCCGCGGCCTCTCGCGCGGATGTGACGATCGTTTCACGCGCCGTGTTGAGTGCGGGATTTCCTTCCGCCTCGTCAAGCAATGCACCCCAACTCAGCACCGGCGGCATCGCATCGCCGGATTCCTGAGCGTTTACGCCACTCGCGGCGCCGATTCCGGCCACTACCAAAATGAATATAACTGCTAATGTCCTCATGACCGACTCCCATCGATGAACATGTATCCTTCGTTAAGCTCTCATGCCGTGTTGTGTCGACGATTCGTGCGACGATGACGTTACCGCGTGTTCAGCGAAGTGTAGCATCCGCTGAGTGTTGATAGTTACGCAAGAACATCCCCCTTGATCCCCCTTCAAAGGGGGAAGTTTGCGTACCCTCGGTTGTGGTGATATCAGTCGTGACCGGTTCGGAAACTGGACTTTAACTATCCTTAAAACACGACGCAAAGTGTCGTGACTAATTCCCCCTTTGAAGGGGGATCAAGGGGGATGTTCTTCGTTTCCTGTCCAATCCGTGACGGGTATCGAATGCCCAGTCAAGCTGTGGTGCCAGCCACAATTAGCGATTCTGCAACCACAATTCACAGTGGAGGCACCCATTCCCGGACCCAATACCGTGCCTGGTTGCCCTGCGAAGCATTGAACGGACTCCGCAATCGCACCTATAGTACCTTATCGCGGCCTGGAAACCGGGTGATAAGACGGCCGCATTACGAGGGTGCACCTGAGAACGCGTCATCGAGAACGTTCCTGGTAAATTTGGGGGCCTTATTCGTGCGTACGATTCGAGCATTACCGACGTTGATCGCGATTGCGGCGCTTGCCAGCGTTTCGAGCTGGGCTGAGGTGCGCATCTGGGAAGAAGCGGTTACCATCCCCACCTACCCCGTGCAACCGGCGGATCCCAACCCGCGGTTCTACGAAGGACGGGTGTATCAGGGCGCCCAGGGACCCGTGTATCCCTACGCCATGCTGGATGGCTTGTCGGACGACAAGGAGGACCGCACATACCAGGCGGTGTACCTGGAGAATGAGTACGTCCGTATTTGCGTCTTGCCGGAGATCGGCGGGCGCATCTTTGAAGCCCTCGACAAGACCGACGGCTACGACTTCTTTTACCGGCAACACGTGATCAAGCCGGACCTCATCGGCATGCTCGGCGCCTGGATCTCCGGCGGCGTCGAATGGTGTGTCTTCCATCACCACCGCAACACGACCTTCATGCCGGTCGATCACGTTCTTGTGGACAACCCGGACGGCAGCAAGACGGTCTGGGTCGGCGAGACGGAGCGGCGGCACCGAATGCGCTGGATCATCGGCATGACCCTGTCGCCGGGCAGTTCGCGTCTCGACGTGACCGTGAAACTGTTCAATCGCACGCCGTATGCGAACACGATGTTGTACTGGGCCAACGTGGCCATTCATTCCACGGATGGCTACCAGGTTATCTTTCCGCCCTCCGTGCAGTATGCGACCTTCCATGGCAAGCACGAATTCACCCACTGGCCCATTTCGGCCGAGGTGTACTACGGGCAGGACTACACGAAAGGGGTCGACGTGAGTTGGTGGAAGAGCCACCCGAACCCCTCGTCTTTCTTCGCGTGGAATCCACAAGACGATTTCTTCGCGGGGTACGATCACGACAAGCAGGCGGGCGTGGCGCACGTGGCGGACCACCATGTCGTGCCGGGCATGAAACTGTGGACCTGGGGGACGAACTCGACCTGGGACCGCGTGAAACTGACCGACGACGACGGTCCCTACGCAGAGATTATGGCTGGCGCCTATTCCGACAACCAGCCCGATTACAGTTGGATCCAGCCTCACGAGGTCAAGGTTTTCACGCAGAGTTGGTATCCCTTGCGCGAAATGGACGGCGTGCGCAACGCGAACCGGGATGCCGCGGTCAACATTACCGTAACGCCTGAAGGGAAGATCCACTTCGCCGCGAACTCGACGGCCCGGCATGACAAGGCGTCGATTGTGGTCAAGGCGGGCGATAACCTCGTCTACCAGGAGGATATCACCATCGATCCGGCGAATCCCTATTTCAACGAAGTGAAGAAGCCCGACGATGTTACTGATGACGACCTGAGCATCGCGCTTCTGGACGGCGACGGACAGGAATTGGTCTCGTATCACCCGGTGAAACGCGAGGCCGAACCCATGCCGGATCCGGTCACGCCGCCGCCTGCGCCGGAAGAAATCAAAACCGTCGAAGAACTCTACCTCACCGGGCTGCGTCTTGAACAATTCTACAACCCGTCCGTGGACCCGCGTCCATACTACGAGGAAGCCCTGAAACGCGACCCCGGCGACTCGCGCGTCAATACCGTCATGGCGGTGAACGCCTGCAAGCGCGGGGAGTTCGCCGAGGCCGAGGATCACCTTCGTCTCGCCCTGGATCGAATCACGAAGAACTATACGCGCCCGAAAGACGGCGAACCCTACTACTATCTCGGCGTCGCGTTGTCCGCCCAGGGTAAGCAGGATGAGGCGTACGACGCGTACAGCCGCGCGGCGTGGAGTATCGCCTGGTACGCGCCCAGCATGTTCGCGCTCGCGCAACTGGATTGTGTCAATGGCGATTATGAGCGCGCCTTGGAACACGTGGACAATGCGTTGGCAGGGGATGCGCGTGATACTAAGGCGATAGATCTGCGCGCTGCGATTTTGCGGCATTTGGACCGTGTTGAAGAGGCGACGAAGCAGACCGACGCGTCGCTGACTATCGATCCCCTGGATTTCTATGGTGCGAACGAGCGGTATCTTGCAGATGTCGCTCGCGGCAAGAAGGGCAAAGCCGACAACGTACTTGATGAACTCAACGTGCGGATGCGGGGCGACGTTCATTCCCATATGGAGTTGGCGTCGGACTATATGGAAGCCGCCATGTGGGACGAAGCCGTCGACGTGCTCAAGCGGCTGGAACGTCACCGGCGGTGCAAGCGGTAGCACGTATCCCATGCTCTATTACTACCTCGCTTACTGCCTGGAACAAAAAGGTGACGGCGCGGAAGCGGAGAAGTACTACGAAGTGGCGCCCACCATGCCCGGTACGTATTGTTTCCCGTACCGCCTGGAGTCGATTCACATTCTCAGACATGCCATGGAACGGGACCCTGGGGACGGACGGGCGCCCTATTACCTGGGTAATCTGCTCTACGACCGTCAGCCCGACGCGGCAGTGGAGTCTTGGGAAACGGCCCGCGCCATCGACCCCAATCAGGCGACCCTTCAGCGGAATCTTGGATTTGCCTACTCGAAGAAGAATGAAATCGACAAGGCCATCGCGAGTTACGAAGCCTCCGTGCAATGTAATTCCGATGACCCTCGCGTGTTCTACGAGGCCGAATTGATTTACGAAAAAGCCGGCGTGGACCCGAAGGTGCGCTTGGCGCTGCTGGACAAGAATCCTGACACGGTGTTCAAGCGGGACGATTTGATCGCGCGAAGGATCGAGTTGCAGGTCCAGGCGGGTCGATACGACGACGCGATAGACACACTAAGCAACCGCACCTTCGACACCTGGGAGGGTGGCGGCGGCATTCACGACGTATATGTCAACGCCCGCATCTTGCGGGGTCTTGCCGCCTTGCACCGGAACAACGTCGATGCGGGGTTGGCCGATTTAGTTGCCGCACTCGACTATCCCGCCAACTTGGGAGTGGATCGTCCCGGTACGGATCCCAAGGCTGCGCGGACCGAGTACCTCATCGGCTTGGCCTGCGAATCGAAAGGCGATGCTGGACAAGCACAGACCCACTTTGAAACTGCGGCCGGAACGGATGTCCAGACGACTGACTACCGCTATTACAAAGGTCAAGCCTTGCGTAAACTGGGGAAGGATGCGGACGCGCAGGCACTTTTCGACGCGCTAATCGCCGACGGTACCAAGGAACTTGAAGAAGGCGGCAACGTCGACTTCTTCGCGGCATTCGGCGAGAAGGTCTCTCATGACAAACGCATGGCGAATGCCCATTATACGATCGGACTCGGCCTTCTCGGGAAAGAACAGACGGACGAGGCGGGCGACCATTTCGCAGAAACGTTGAAGCTGGACCCCAACCATCTCTGGGTACGGGAACTGATGTCCGGTATTGCCGCGCCCGCGACAAATCGAAATTAAAAGACTTCGACGCGGTATTCGCGCCGCGCCGCCACCGTCTCACGTTTGTCGCGGACTTCGGTTACGTCGTGAAACGTCCAAACGCGGCCGCAGAGGCCGTCATCGATCACGAGCGGGAGTGAGTGGCGTTCAAAGACTCTTCCATCCTTGAAATGCAGCGTATCCGACGACTCGCTGAAGGACGCGTACAATTCCATTACTCGGGCGAGAAACTCGTCCGGGTCCAGGAGTTGGTCGAGGACAAACTCGAGGAGTTCGTTGTCATCCCCCGCTTCGATGAGGTCCGGGGGAATATGCCACATGTGCGCGAATTGCCGGTTCGCGAAGACCACGTGGCCTTCTTCATTGACCGCCAGGATTCCGTCCGCCGCCGAGTCCAGCGTTGCGTATAAGACGCGTTCCTTCTGGCGCATCAAGCGTTCGCGCTCTTCCAGTTCGGCGATTCGTCCCTTCAACTCGCGGACTTCGCCGGCATGTGTGAGTTTGGACTTTTCATATTCCGTCGACATTGTTCTGTCCCCCGAACGTTCACGACGTAGCCGACCCCCGTCACGTCCGAAACTTCTAACCACTTCTAACAAGAACCCAAATCGATTCCGACCGTTGTGGTGCGGACATCCCTGCCTGCAGACGCCATCGGTCCAAAAGCAGCCAAGATGGCCGCACCACAATCGGACGACTTGGTTTTTGCTAGAAATTCTAACTACATAATAGCACGCTTTCTGGTCCGCTGGAGATTTTTCTGAGCCGACGCATGCATCATTCCAGCGTGTGTGGCCGTCGCGCGCCGCGAAAGGTCAGGCAACTGTCCGTAACTCCCGTGGATATCTGGCAATGGCGGGGTATCCGGAGTAAGATGGGAAGGGTCGTTTCGCGACCGGGGTTGAAGCGAATTGGGGGGCAAGACGATGACTGCAAAGCTGGATCGGAGAGCGTTTCTTGAAGTTGGAGCCGGCGTCGCGTTGGGTACCGCAGTGGGAATCCTGCCGAGTACAGCGGCGGCGGTGGAGCCGGTAAGAGTCGGCGTTATCGGGACTGGCAATCGCGGGCGAAGTTTGCTGTCTACCATGGCGAGCCTGCCCGGCGTGGAAGTCCCTGCCATCTGCGATATCGACCCCGACGCAGTCACCAAGGCGAAGGCCCTGTTGGCAGAAGCGGGACGAGCGGAGCCGGAGACGTATGTCGGGGATGAGCTGTACTACAAGAAACTCCTGGAACGGGACGACCTCGATGCGGTCGTGATCGCCACGTACTGGCAATGGCACACCCCGATGGCCGTGGATGTAATGAAGGCGGGCAAGTATGTGGCGGTGGAGGTGCCCGCCGCGCTTTCGATCGACGAATGCTGGGACCTCGTGAAAACCCACGAAGAGACCGGCGTACCTTGCATGATGCTCGAGAACTGGAGTTTTCGCCGCGACAACCTTGCGGTCTTAAACATGATCCGCGCGGGTTTACTCGGCGAGATGGTTCATTGCCACTGCGCCCACTCCCACGACTGCATCGACCACTGGTTTTTCGACCCCGAAGGCAACATGCGGTGGAGCGCCGAGTTTCTGGTCAACTACAACCGCGATCAGTATCCCACGCATAGCCTCGGCCCCGTACTGAGCTGGCTCGATATCAACTGTGGCGACGCCTATGCGACATTGACGTCCACCGCAACGGATTCTCGCGGGATCAACGCCTACTTCGCACGCCGGTTTGGCCCGGACCATCCCAACGCGAAGCGGGTGTACAAGCAGGGCGACATCGTAACGTCGGTCGTGCGCACGCGTCAGGGGAAGACGATCGTTATCAATTACGACATGCAACTGCCCCGTCCATACGACAACCGCTGGACCGTGCAAGGGACGCTGGGCATCTACAATGAACAGCGGAATTCCGTATATCTCGAAGGGCGAACCGCCGCCTACCATCAGTGGGAAAGTTTCGATCCCTATCAGACCGAATATGACCACCCCTGGTGGCGGCAATACGGTCCCGAAGCGGAAAAGGCCGGCCACGCGGGAACCGACTATCTCGAACTGAAACTGTTTCTCGATGCCGTGCGCACCAAATCACAGACGCCAATCGATGTCTATGACTCCGTGACCATGAGCTGCATCGTTCCGTTGTCGGGACAATCCATCGAGAATGGCAGCGCGCCGGTCGAATGTCCGGATTTCACAAAAGGCGCGTGGAAAACCGCCAAGCCGAAGTTCGCCGCGATCCCGTGAGTCGGTGTTTTGCTGGACCGTGAATCCGGATGAAATCGGAGGAGAAACCCGATGAGCAAGGGTAAACTGGTCACGATTCTGCTTGCCTGTACCACGTGCGCCATCCTCGCGATGGCGCAACCTCCCGGAGCCAAAAAGTCCGCGCGCGTAGGGGACATTCTCTGGGTGTGGGGTAACCCGGAAATGGCGAGCCCCGGACCGCACACCGCGTTTACATTTGCAGAAGCATCGCCTTTGGAGCGCGCGCGTCTGTTAGGCGTTCCAAACGTCATTATGGCGGGCCTCGGCCTGCCCGATGACGACGAAGCAGCCGCCAGGCTGGCGCAGGAAGTTTCCCGGGCACCGAGGCTCGTGTGGGAGATCGCGCCCGATGCGAACGAAGGCGCCGCCGCGTTTACGTTCGACCAGACCGTTGCACGCGTGAAGCGGTTGGTGGCGCAGCAACCGCAGATCGAAGGTGTCTTGCTTGATGACATGACCAGTGTGTCCATCGACAAGGGCTTCGAGCCGGCGCACATTCTACGTCTACGGGAACTTCTGGGCGGTGCCAACAATCCCCTGAAAGTCTGGGGCGTCGTCTACACGATGAATCTGGACCGCGAGAACATCGACGCCTATCTCACCGAGCTGGACGTGATCAACCTTTGGACTTGGCACGCCAAAGACATCCCGCAGATTCGGGAACACGTTACGGACGCCCACCAGCGATTTCCCGAAAAGCCCATCGTTCTCGGTTTGTATCTTTATGACTACGGCGACAATCGCCGGATGCCACTCGATTTGCTTGCAGAACAGTGCGATGCTGCGCTCGAACTGGCCCGTTCCGGCAAGATTCAAGGCATCGTGTTCTTAACGATCACCGACGATCCGGCTACGGTAGGTTGGGCAGCGGATTGGGTTGAAACGTCAAGAATACGCCGCTTGGGACGGGTCAACCGTCTGAGCCGCCAAAGGAAACCGCCGTGCGCCTGGATGACGGCTCCAACTGGCGGTTCCTGGGTGGGGATTGGTCCCAGGATGCGGAGGGTGTCATTCGTCCGGCCAACGTGCGGAACCTGCATAGTCGCGCATTCAACCTCGACCATGCCTACGGCGATTTCACTGCCGAATTCGAATTCAACGGCGACTACCGCGAAACCGGCACGGGAAGCGCTGGAATCATTCTTCGGGCGCAAGACGCCAACCATTTCTACTTCGTCTACTTCCCCTGGGGCGGGCAGCAACTGCGCGCCAAACATTTCTGGGCGGCGATCGCAAAAGTCGACGGCGACGGGTATATCCGCCATCTCGCTGCCGAATGGGTGCCGGGACTGCCGAGCGAAACGGACCGGTGGTACCAGGTGAAGGTGGAAGCAGAAGGACCCCACATCCGCGTATGGGTGGATGGATTTCGATCTATGGAAGTCACCGATGACACCTACGCAGCGGGCCGGATCGGTTTGGCCGGGTACGGGTGGTACGCCTTTCGCAACGTTCGCATTCAGGGTGCCGAGGTTGAATCCACCGAGTGGATCGAGACCGGCCCGATTCCGCAGCACACGTTTACCGTCGGCTTGTCGAGCGACCAGATGCCCAGCGGGTGCATCGCACCCAATGGCGACGTGATTCTCGCCGCGGGGAATGTCCTGGTCCGCTCGACGGACCATGGCCGCACGTGGGATACGCCGGAGACCCTGCCGGATACACTCGGTACCGTCACGGACTACGGGAATGGGATGTTTGCGTCCGGCGACCGGCTCTTCGTGATGATCTACAACGCGCAGGAGTCCGTGGGTAAACCCGTGCCGGATATCTCATTGTCCGAATCCATCGACAATGGGACGACCTGGTCCGATCCGGTCCCGGCGGAGGTCGCGGGCGAATGGCCGTCGTATCCCAAGAATCTTGTGCCTTACGGACCGTTGACGGAGAATTCGGACGGGGTGTGGATGCGCTTCCTGCTCGGCGGCGTTAAGCTCGAAAACGATCCGTTCACGGATGTTCGCACCTGGGGCGCGATTCACGCCAAGGCGTTCGTCATTCGCAGCACGGATAAGGGCGAGAGCTGGTCGGCGCCTATCGAACTGGACCGTCCCTCATGGGTAGGGGTCGAGCGGGGGACCATTCCGGGGTCGCTTGATTTCACTGAGCCGACCGCCGTCGTGATGGGCGACACCGTGACGGCGCTGATTCGCCCCGTCTACAGCCCGTACATGTGGCAATGCTGGTCCTACGACGGCGGCGCTACGTGGGATGCAGCGAGGCGCGCCACATTTCCCGGCTATGCGCAGTCCATGGTCCGTACGAGTTCCGGCGCGATTCTTTGCGCGCACCGCTATCCGCATTACGCAGTCAATGTCAGTCGTGACCGCGGATTGCATTGGGACGCGGGGACGGTCATTGACTACCCAGTATGGGCGATGGGATGCCTTCTCGAGGTCGAACCGGATATCGTGTTGTCGACGTACATGAACGCGGAGCGTAGCCAACCCCTCCTCGCTCAACTCATCGCCGTGACGCCGACGGGAATCCGACCGGTCGTGCGGAACAATTCTCAGCCCTGATCGCCCGGAACCGGCAAGGGATCGCCGGTCATAAGGCCAAGCGACGTGCGGAACCGGTTGGCCAAGGGCAAGGTTTCTTCGCGGTATGGGGACTTGTTGAAGAAGCCACGATTCTGATCCGGAATCACGTGCAGCATCGCCCGGTTTCCCCGTCGCGTCAAATAACCGGATGTTGTTTCAGTCGCGCCATCGGTAGCATTGTAGTGGCCGCGAGCGAACGTAGGACGATTTCGGGGCGCCAGAAGGGAGATGGCTTCATGAACGGCGAGAATCCAATCGGACGACGGATTTTTCTGGGGAGCGCCTGTGCTGCCGCCGCGTCAACACTGCTGCCGTCCGGTGTTGAAGCGGCGGAGGAGGGCGCGTCCAACATCCCGCCTATCCCGATTGTGGATACGCACGTACACTTCTGGGATTCCAAACACCTCCGTTACCCGTGGCTTGACAAGTCCGAACTGCTCAACCGCCCGTACCTTCCCGCAGACTATACCCAGTCGATTGAGGGCGTGAACGTCGAACGGATCGTATTCGTGCAAGCCGCGTGTATCCCCGAACAGGCGCTCGTCGAAGTCGACTGGGTCACGGAACTGGCGAAGGACGATTCGCGCATTCAAGGGATCGTGGGATCGGCGCCCTTGGAGTTGGGCGACGCCGTGTTGCCCATTCTGCAATTCATGGCGAAGAACCCCCTCGTTAAAGGCATCCGGCGGTACGTCGCGGGAGAAACGGATATCGAGTTTATTCTGCAACCCGGCTTCGTGCGCGGCGTACTCCATCTTGCGTCGGTGGGATTCACCTGCGACTTGGGAGTTCGCCGCGAGCAGCTCCCTGCCGCTACCGAGTTGGCGCGACGATGCCCCGGCGTGCGATTCATGCTCAACCACATCGGCGTACCGGACATCAAGAATCACCAACTCGATCCGTGGCGCGAACACCTCCGTACGATGGCCGCGTTGCCCAACGTCTCCTGCAAGCTTTCCGGCGTAGCAACCGCCGCCGACCATGATAACTGGACCCCGGAGGATCTCAGGCCCGCCATCGATCACGTCATTGATTGCTTTGGATTCGACCGGACCGCCTTCGGCAGCGATTGGCCCGTCATGCTTCAGGCCACGACCTATCCCCGCTGGATAGAGACCGTTGGGCAATTGACCCGCGGTTGCTCGGAGCGTGAACTACGTCTATTGTTCCGCGGCACTGCAGAGCGAGTCTACGATTTGAATGTTCGCGGCTGAGCTGTTTTGGGTATGGCATCGGTCTTCTTGGTTTCGAAACGGCTAGTGCTATCCGATTCCGGCCCGAAGTCACGACCGCGCCACCGTAGTGGTGGGCATCCGCAAAAAAAAACAGATTCCGCCAGAGTCACAAATGGTCGGGGCGACTGGATTTGAACCAGCGACCCCCTGCTCCCAAAGCAGGTGCGCTACCGGGCTGCGCCACGCCCCGAAATGAAGGCGACAGTTTAGCATAGTGGGTTGGTCGGCGCAAACTCGATGTCGCTTGGTGCGTACGCGAAACGGCCGTAACACGGCAAAACGGCAGACCGTATTGCTCGGGTGGTTATCCGGGTAGCTGGTTCGCAATGATGCGGAGGCTGCCGGCCAATAGCCGTGACTCGTCATTATCTGCCTCTTCGTCTGTTAGCGGTTTGCCTTCCTGGGGCTAGGGTGACTACAATTCCACTCCGCTTCGCAAGGGTATCGGGGTGGAGTCACGAGACAGCAAAACGCACGAAATGAGGGGAGAATAACTTTCATGGCAGGGAAATTCAGGGCGGCGATGATTGGCTGTGGCGCGATTGCAGAGCGGCTTCACGTGCCCGACTATGCGGTGTGCCCGGAAGCGGAGTTGGTCGCACTGTGTGACGTGGCTGCGGGAAAGGCCGAGGCCTTGGCCCAACGCTACGCTCCGGAAGCGCGCGTCTATACCGACTACAAGAAAATGTTGAAAAACGAGCAGCTCGACGGGGTCACGATCGCGCTGGCGAACACGCTCCATGCGCCCGTAACGTTGGATGCGCTGAAAGCCGGGTGTCACGTGTTTATCGAAAAGCCGATGGCGGCGAGTTCGGCGGAAGCGCAACGGATGATCGATGCCGCGAAGAAGGCGCGCAAATTGCTCATGGTCAACCAGACCCAGCGCCGCTTGGGCGTTCATCGCAAGGCGCGGGAAATCGTCGAGAGCGGCGTGCTCGGGAAAATCCTTCACGTCACCGGCATGTTCGGTCACGAAGGTCCCGACCACTGGAGCGCGGAAAGCAAGTGGTTTTTCCAGAAGGACAAGGCCCGGTTCGGCGCCATGGCCGACCTCGGCATTCACAAGGCCGATGTCATTCGATACATCACTGGCAAGGAAATCGGCGAGATCTCCGCGTTTACGGCGATCCTGGAGAAGACGTGGGGTGATGTCGAAGACAACTTCGTCTCGTGCTTCAAATTCACCGATGGCACCGTGGGAACGCTCTGTTCGTCTTGGACCATCAAGGGTATGGATGCCAGTTATACGATCCTTCATTGCAGCAATGGTACGCTCCAAGTGGCGCTCCAGGAGGAGAAACCACTGGTTGCGCGTCTCATGAATCCGGAGTGCGAAATCGTTTTCGACGTCCCGGCGCCATTGAACGATTATCCCGGTTCCTGGGGTTGCGACGTAAGCGGCGGTTTTGTGCGCGCGGCGATGGGGCTTGAGCCCCCATTCTGCACGGGCGAAGAAGGCAAGAAATCACTGGAAATCATCCTTGCCGGAGAGAAAGCCGCCCAAACGGGGCGTACCGTCAAATTGAATCACTCAAAAGTGAAGAGACGCATCGCCTAGCGATCGGCGCTCGGAGACTGAATACTATGGAACATTTAACCGTCAGGTTGGGTAATCGATCGTACCCGATCTATCTAGGTGAAGGGGCCCTCAGCGCCTTGCCCCGCGTGCTATCGGATTTGAGCGCGTACGGAACCGTTGCTATTGTCACAGACACGAATGTGGCGCCCTTGTACGCTGACAAGATTGCGGACTTGGTTCAGCAGTCGGATATATCGGCAAAGGTCTGTACCATTCCTGCCGGCGAAGAACATAAACGCATCGAACAGATCGACTACTTGTGCGGGGAATTCCTGGCCGCGGGCCTCGATCGGTCGAGCGTTGTCGTAGCGCTGGGGGGGGGCGTGGTAGGCGATGTGACCGGCTACGCGGCGGCGTCCTACATGCGCGGCGTCCGGCACGTGCAGGTACCGACCACGATTGTGGCGCAGGTGGACAGCAGCGTAGGCGGGAAGACGGGTGTGAATCATGCGCGCGCCAAAAACATCATCGGCGCGTTCCATCAGCCTTCGGCGGTGGTGGTCGATCTGCGTCTTGCTCAAGACGCTGCCGGAACGGGAACTGCGCGCTGGCCTCGCCGAGGTCATAAAGCACGGCGTGATTGCGGATGAAATCCTCTTTACGTATCTGGAAGAACAAGTGGAATCCATCCTTGCGGGTGCCTTACACGCCCTTCAGTATCCGATTAAGCGATCCTGCGAAATTAAGTCGACCATCGTGGCCGCTGACGAGCGGGAACATGGGCTCCGTGCGAATCTGAACTACGGACATACCTTCGGTCACGGGATCGAGGCCGCTTCGGACTACACGAAGTTTCTCCATGGGGAAGCAGTCGCCTTGGGTATGGTTGCCGCGGGTGCGCTTGCGAAAGATCTTGGTTTGGTGGGCGACGCCTTTGTGGACCGTCAACGCGCATGCATCGCCTCCTACGGACTTCCGGTGTCATGGCCGGACATCCCCGTGGATCGCGTACTCGATGCCATGCGGCATGATAAGAAGGTTCGCGCGGGCGCCATGAAGTTTGTCGTTGCGGACGAGATCGGCCATGTCGTGCAACGGACGGAAGTGACGACCGGCCAGGCGCGAGCTGCACTCGAAACCTTACGCGGATAAGCCCGCACCGAAACGGGAAGGAGTAAGCCGATGGCCTTTGGCGGTGACAACGCAGAGAGCTATTACGACGAAGGTCTGACCGCTGCCATGAAGGGCGACATGATGCGCGCGATCCAATGCTTTGACAAGGCGATCCGGATGGACAACACGTTTTCGGCCGCCTACCATCAGCTCGGCAAAGCGTATTTACGAATCGGACGCGCTGAACAGGCCGTAGATTTGCTCCAGCAAGTGACCAACCGGCGTCCCGATCAGATTCCGCCCCGGCTGGATCTCGGCTATGCGTATTTGAGCTTGAACCGTATTGGGGAAGCGCGCCAGCAATTCGAACAAATTTTGGCGGCGGAGCCGTTGAATCCGCGCGCCCAATTGGGGCTGGCGCATGTCAACTTCGACGAGGCAAACTGGGACGCGGCGATGGAACAGGCGCGCGCCGCCCTTGCGAGCGGCGGCAAGAACTTTTCCGCCTTGTTTCTCCTGGGACGCGCCGCCAAGTTGGCCGGCGATACCCAACTGGCGCAGGATACCTTGGAATCGGCGGACAAATTGCTCAAGAAATCCATCGAATTGAACCCCGATCAACCGGAGGGGCATTTCCTTCGTGGCGAAGTGTGTTTCGCGCGCGAGCAATTCTCGACCGCCCTCGAGAATTACCGCGCTGCCGACGACCGCACGGATGGCAAGAATCCGGATCGCCTGTATTCGGCGTTCGGCGAGAATTTTACGCAGTTGGACATCCTGGCAAAAATGGGGTTCTGTTACCAGCGGTTGGGCAAGAGCGATCGCGCCCGCGAGTTGGGGGAACAGATCCTGAAACGGGATCCGAATCACAAGATCGGGCAGTCTTTGGTGAGTGCCGACTGACCTATCGGCGCGGCTGATTCGAAACGGAGCGGGTGAAACGATCGATGGGCGAAGTCAACGTCCAGCTAGTGCGCGAGTTCTTCGAACTGAACATGTTTCAGGTCATGACGAACTGGCAGCAGGGAACACGCTTCCGCGCGGGAGAACACAGCGGTCAGTTGTTCGTCCAGAACACCGTTCCCGGAATGCCGCGCGATTTACCGTTCTTGCTGAATCCGGCAGATGTGGCCGCGATCGAGCGTGCCGTCATCGAGGTTCGCGCGTGGCACGGCGACCGCTTCTATCCATCGGTTATCGAGGCGAATCCCGTTCTGTATCAGTTCGCTTCGAGCGATTCATTGTCGCTCGCCGCCGAAGTCTTCGGTGGTTTGCCCTTTACAACTATTCTCATCGTTTCGGAGCTTCCTGCGGGAATCGAACATCGGTCGCGTTCCCTCGGCCTGTTGCAGGAATCGGGGATCGGGCATGTTGTGGAGTTTCCCAGCGTCCTGCGCGAACTCGTGTTGAAGGTCGACGAAGGCGGTCATTATCCTGCTTCACAAACGCTGCAAACGCTGCGCCTGTTGAAGCGATATCGGCTCGTGCGAAATCAACAGATGGAATTCGCCTTTGCGGCGGAGGCGCCCATACCCGAAACGCCTCCGCGGATTGATACGACGGAAGTTCCTGACGAAGAGTAGCCGGTGAAAGGGAGGCGCGTATGTCCGATCCGCGATACCAGCAAACGCAGTACATGATCCGCCGAAAGGTCTTTAAGTTGGTAGGAGCCGCATTTCATATTTACGACCCGGCGGGCAACGTCTTGTTCTACTCCAAGCTCAAGGCGTTCAAGCTCAAGGAAGACATTCGGCTGTACGCCGGCGAGGATATGTCCGCGGAACTGCTTTGCATCAAAGCGCGGAATATTATCGATTTCAGCGCCGCATACGACGTCGTCGACGCCCAAACCGGCGAACGCGTTGGCGCGTTGAAGCGCAAGGGATTCCGGTCCATGCTGCGCGACGAGTGGATTATCATGAACGCGGCGGACCAGGAGATTGGAACGCTTCAGGAAGATAGCATGGCCATGGCGCTGCTTCGCCGATTCCTTACGAATCTCATTCCCCAGTCCTTTACGGGCACGGTCAATGGGGTCCCTGTTTTCAATTTTCACCGGCATTTCAATCCCTTTGTGCTCCGGATGGATATGGACTTCTCGCCCGATACCCAGGGCCTACTGGACCGTCGGTTGGGTCTTGCCGCAGGTGTGTTGGTGTCTGCGATAGAGGGCCGGCAGGAATAAGGTTCTTCGGAACCGGGTTACCTTGAGGATCGAGCTTCTCGTGTGCGTCGGGCAGGAAGCCGTCAACCAGCCCCGGATGTATTGCCAATTCACGCGCGGCATATAACCGCCAATACGACGATGACAGGTAGTGCCATGAAGAAACGTGTTTTGTTCCGCCGGTTCGGCTACACGCTGCTCGCGCTCGTGGCCGCATATTTTGCCCTTCGTGAACTCAAGCATCAGGCCGTGGACTGGTACGCCCAGCGCTACTACGTGCGTACCGCCGCCTTCCCCGGGACGGTCCAGCCGGACCAGATCTGCTTGACCTGGTCCCAGGATCCGCGCACGACGCAGACGGTTCAATGGCGGACGGCGCCCTCGGTTGAAGAAGGCGTCGTGCAGTATCGTATCGGAGATGGGGACGCGGCGGCCGTCCAGAAAGTGGATGCCATTCACACCGACGTGGAAGATGCCCTGCTGAAAAACGACCCGATCAACAGCCGGTTTTCGGCGACGATCGAAGGTCTGGAACCGTCAACAACCTATTCCTATCGCGTCGGGAGTCCCGCCAACGACACATGGAGCGACTGGGCTGATTTCACCACCGCTCCCGACGGCACGAAACCTTTCTCCTTCATCTATCTTGGCGACGCCCAACGCGGTCTCGGGGCGTGGGGGTCGCTCATGGACAAGGCCTATGCCGCGCATCCGGAGGCGGCCTTCTACGTCATCGCGGGCGATCTGGTCAACGACGGCGGCTGGCGCAACGAGTGGGATCACTTCTTTCGCGCGGGGCAACAAATCTTCAGCCATCGTCCGCTCGTGCCGGCAATCGGAAACCACGATTACGACTACGACGAGGTTCCGCGGTTATATCAAGAGCTGTTGACCTTACCCGAGAATGGCCCCGAGAGTATTCCGTCAGAGCGAAGCTATTCTTTTGAGTACAGCAACGCCCTGTTTATCGTGTTGGATTCCAATCAGTCGGCACGGGATCAGGCGGAATGGCTGGAGGACGTACTGTCCAAATCGAATGCAACGTGGAAGTTCGCCGTCTACCACCACCCCGCATATTCCTCCGCACCCCACCGGGACAACGCGGATGTGCGCAACATCTGGGGCGCGTTGTTCGACAAGTATCATCTCGATCTTGCGTTGCAGGGACACGACCACGCCTACCTGCGCACCTACCCCATGCGGGGCGGCGAACGCGTGGATTCACCGGCGGACGGGACCATCTACATCGTGTCCGTTTCCGGCACCAAATTCTACGATCAAGCCGATCGCGACTATGCGGAAGTGGCCTTCCCGAACGTGATGACTTACCAGACCATCGATATTGCGACGAATCCAGATCGTCTCTCCTATCACGCCTACGATGGAGACGGGAAAGTCCGGGATGAGTTTGTCATCGAGAAGTAGAGTCGCTTGATCCCCGCCCGGCTATACACGCGGCGCCAATAGCAGCCCACCTACCAGTACCACATCTTCGCCGAGCGCGCACGGCACGATTTCATATCGTTGCCGATAGGGTCCAAACACGATATCGTCCACGTGCTTCCGGATTGGGTCTAACAGAATATCGCCCATGAGACTGACGCCTCCGCCCAGTGCGATCCGCTCCGGATGGATCAGCGTAATGACGTTGGACAACGCAATGGCGACCGTTCTCGCTATTCGGTCGATTGCTCTGGTCGCAACGGTATCGCCTTCGCGTGCGGCATCCGCCAGTAAACCGCAGGTGATTCTCGACGGATCGTCATTCGCCAGCCGGGCCAGGGGCGTGCCGGGTTCGAGCGACGAAAGTGCGCGCAGACGTTTCTCGATGGACCATCCCGAACACAAATTCTCCAGCCTTTCCACCGCGCCAGGTGTGGACGCGGTAAAGTCCGGCACATAGGTGTGACCGATCTCCGCCGCGCCAAAGCCCTGTCCATCATGAAGCCGCCCGTCGATCACAAAGGCGCCCCCAATGCCGCTACCGATGTTCATGTAACAGAAAGTTCCGGTGCCTTTCCCCGCGCCGCAGCAGTACTCCGCCCAACCCGCCGCGTTTGCGTCGTTCGCTACCACCGTCGGCATACCGAACCGATCTTCGAACCATTGCTTCAACGGAAAGCCTGACCATCCACCGACTTGATGGGATACCAAAGCCGTTCCCGCCAGGCTGTCCACCGGCCCGCCGAACCCGATGCCCATGCCGGATACCTTCCAACCCTCCGCTTGGGCTTGTGATTGCAGCCGGGGGACCGATTCCTCGAACCAGGTGAGAATGGATTCGGCTCCTGCTGCAGAATTAGCTGCACCCCGTTCCTTTTCTAAGATTTCCCCGTCGGCTCGGCCTAGGGCGGCTTGAAGCTTGGTGCCTCCGATTTCGATTGCCAGTACCGTGTTGCTCATGACAAGTCCAAGCCGGTTGGCTACGCGCTCAGTATGTCGGATTTGACCACGGACGTTGGCCGGCCAAGCACGGCGGCGAGGTCAACCTCGGGCAACGACGGCGTTGCGGTGACTATCTCACTCTTCCCATCTGCGGACAGGATAAACGTATCCTCGGACTTTACGCCCACGCCGGACGGATTCCACGCAAACGCGTGACCAAACGATACATCGACGCCCGAGATCTCCTTGACCGCTTTGGACCATGCCTTGTCGAGGATTGGAAATGGTTCGCCCGGCGCGCCCTTGGCCGTGCGGGCCGAGTATCCGGTGGTTCCGCCTTGGTGATGGTTGTGCCATTCGTTTTCCGGGAATCCCATATCCTTGTACGCGGCACGACAGGCGTCGAACACATCCCCCAACGTTTTGCCCGGCTCGGACGCCTCCTGCATGAGGGCATCGACACCACAGACCCGCCGATACGCATCGTGAATGTTTACCGGAATGTCGCTAACCTGTTTGAACCGGGTGATGGACGCGATCAGCCCTTCGCGGAAAAAGCAGCCCACCACCATGACGTAGCCTTTGACCGTCTTCTCTTTGAGCGAACCGGTCGTAAGCGGTCCCGCCGTGGGCAAGGGGTGACGGAACTGGGCAATCCGATCGTCTGCCGCGATCAGCGCCACGGGAACCATGCACCGTCGTTTTGCGCCCTCCGCAATCAGGACCGCAGCGATATCTGCCTCCGCCATGCCCGGTTTGACGGCGTCGAGTGTGGCCATCATCGCATCCGCGGCCAAGGCGCCAAGCTTGCGGTATTTCTCCATCTCGCCTGGCGCCAACAAGGCGCGAAGGTACGTGAGATCCTCATTCACGTTTGCCCCAAGTGCCCCGTCGTCGGACACGAGATTCCCCGTGAATTCCTTCCTCACGACGCTGGCAGGGTCGTTCGCAAACCACAGGAAGTTCTTGGAATCGCATCCCAGGGCCTGGAGTTCCTCCGCCATGATGCGCGATTCTTCGATGGTATTGCCGACGAAATAAACGCTTCCATCTTTTGTCACGAATAATGAATTCGCACCCAAATCGGATGCGAAGTTTACGTAATTCCGCTTTCCGCCGGTCGCCATGGCAAAGTTATCGACCCGGGACAGCAAAATGCCATCGTATCCTCGCTCCCGGAGAAAGGCCTGGAGCAACGCCACACGTACCTGAAATAGTTCGACCTCCGTCATGATTCCTTCTCCCAATCCGCTATTCCCGGAACAGTGTTCCAGCCTTCAGTCGCCGACCCGCTTGAAGGCGCTAAGCGTACGCCACGCACAATTCTCCCACGTATATTCCATTGCCCGCCGCCGCGAAAACGCAACCTGCTGCGCCCGTTCCTGAGGAGTTTCCTGAAGCACGCGGCGAATCGCCCCGATCAAAGAAGCGGGGTTCTCGTGATTATAGTAGACCGGGAAGTTCCCCGCGATCTCGGGAATTCCGCCAACTCGCGGCGTAATGACCCGCGCGCCCCCACGCATCGCCTCGAGAATCGTAATGCATGCCCCCTCGTGCAAGGACGTGCAAATGAATGCGTCGCTGTGTTGCATGAGACCCGCTATCTGCGGAATGGGGCAGCGATGAATGCGCAGCACCCGCGACCCCCAGTCGTCCGGCTCGGTATGGTCCGGGCGGCCCAGCACCACGAGATGATGCGGAATCTCGTCTTTCAGGCGCTCGAACGCTTCCAGTAAGAATTGCAGGTGTCCGCGATGGCGCGTATCTCCGGACGTGATCAAGTAGGGTTGTTCGGCGATGGTGTCATGCGCAACGTCCAATCCAGGGTCCGCGCCGGGCGGCGCCACCACGACCCGGTCCATGGGCACGCTCAAAAGACTCAACAACTGTCTGCGCAAACACTCCGACGGGGCGACAAAGACTTGGGCCCGTGTGGAGATTCGTTTCATGTCGCGAACCAGCGGAGGCGTCCGCCACCCGCCGGCTTTTCCCGCTTGCTCGAGGAAGCTTAAGTCCAGCGCGTAAGGCACCACCGGTACCGCGGTGACCATGCCTGCCGTTTGCAGCGGCGTATACACCAGATCGACTTGAGCGCGCTTTGCCGCGCGATCCAGATTCTTCTCGATAGGGGCATCGTCAATTGCAGCCGATCCGGGTTTGCCCACAAACACCCGATCCCATCCGGGATACGACTCGTGATTGTTCGCATCCGTGAAGAGGGTGAAATGACTGTCCGGCTGGATGTCTCGCATCCGGACCAGGACATTCCGGAGGTACACGTCCTCTTCGTCATACCCGGGTTCCAATGTCGTAATATTCACGCCCACGCGCATACGTTTACCTCTTCGAAACAGGACAGATTCCGGCTACTTGACGTAACCGAGGTGGGCCAACGGTTGGGGAATGGTATTCTTTCTGGAACCACTCATGACGCGATCTCGATCGCCGACACCGGCGCTCACCAGGGCAGCCAATGCCCGCTCCGCTGCTGCGGAAATCGGATCGGACGGGTCAACTTCGTGCACCACGGCATCGCAATCCGGCAACGGCACCGTTCCCGTAGTAACAAGCACGATAACACCGTTGCGGATCAAAACCTCGCAAACCAGAGTCCGGGACGTCAACGAACCAATTCGCTGCGCGAGCCGCTCATCGACGATTTCCACCCGGTGTCCGACGGCTACCAGTCGATCCCCGAGTTCCCGTGCCACAGCGACGGTGTCGTTTCCCTGCAAATATATGGTCAGCCCGTTTCTCATTCCGCTTACTCCATCGCAATGCGAATTCGTTTGCCACAGCGTCACGCCGATCCATCGGGCTCGCCGCCGGGTCCGTCCGCCTGCGCGCTGTTTCTGCGCAGACCGCCATTCTACCAAAACTATGGACGGAAAACGCACACGAAACTTCTACAGAATTCGGCTAAACGCGCGAAATTGTAGAGTTTGTTGCGCTTACAACGGAATTCTCACACGCACCGGACGTTGGATCCGTAACCCAAATCCGCTCTATGGTTTCGCACGTCGATCCGAGCACGTTGTGGTTTCGCAGAACGCGTGTGGGAATTCCTCAGCAATGCGCCCACGGAAATTTTCCAAATGCGGATTACAGCGCCCGGCCCTGAAAATCCGAAGGAATTGGCGCGTTCAAAAGGTTCAGAATCGTTGGCGCGATGTCCATAATCTGGAGGTCCGATCGCTCCTCACCACCTCGGCCGGTCCGGTCGTCCATTACAAAAATGCCGTCGAAGTCGTGATTGGCGTCATCCGGACCCGTGTCATTGCGCTCCGCAAAAATGTGTTGGACGCCCACCGTCCCCAACGCTCGGTAAGAGAGATCGCCAAAATATACAATCAGATCCGGTGGTACGCCATTTGTTTTCCGGTAGTGGCGTTCCGGTATCAACACGCGGTTGTTCATCGGGGTGCCGTCTGGGCCCGCCATCGATTCGAGTCTCAATGCGAGTTCCGCGCGGCGTTGTTCATATTCCGGCTTTGGAATGATGCCCCGGGGTTCGCGGCCCGAAACATTCATGAAAACGCGGGCGCAATAACCACCGGTGCTCCAGGCTCGGGTGTGATCCCAGTCGATGGTGCAGTCTTCGATCCGGTAAGGTTGTTCCGGGACCGACTCGAGACGCAAGTACCCTTCGTTCATGAGCCACTGATTGACGTAAACGCCCCCGGCCATCGGTTTCGCGCCATGATCTGAAACGACGAGAACCGCCGTATCATGACCCGCGTGCGAAACAAGGTCGCCGATCCGCCGGTCGACAGATTCGTAGTATTCCCGAAACACGTTCTCGAAGCGGTTCCCGGGCTCGAACCGGGGATGATTGGGATCGCAGAACCGCCAGAATCCATGGTGCAACCGGTCCATACCCATCTCGACGACCATAAAAAAGTCCCAAGGCTTGGTCTCCATCAAGTAGCGCGCCGTGTCGAACCGGTTTTCCATCAACCCATAGATTCGTTTCAACAGACCGGTTTTGTCGTCGGTTCGGAAATCGCCCACGTCGAGGTGATACGCGCCGACGGACCGGGCGATTTCCCTTTTGAGTGATTTCGGATAGGTGAACGCAACTTCGGTATCGGGGGCGAGGAACCCGGAGACGAGGCATCCGTTCAGCGGTTTCGGCGGATAGGTCTGCGGCACACCGACAACGACGGACTGCAAACCATGGCGGGACAGAATGTCCCATACCCGAGGTTCACGAATCGTTGTCGCGTCCAACGTCGCCAATGGGCCATACGTGTAGTCGCGGCGATTGCGGAACCCATAGCATCCCAGCGTTCCGGGGTCTTTGCTGGAGAGCATGGAGGCCCACGCCGGTACCGTAATGGGCGGGTCCGTGCTACGAAGAAGGCCCCGGCAGCCGTTGGCTGCCAGGGCCTGAAGATTCGGAAGATCGAAGCGGTTCGGGCCGAAAACAAAGCGAGGCGCTGCACAATCGAGACCAATTACCAGGACACGTTTCACGCGTCCACCGGCCATTTACTCAGCTCCCTGTGCCCACTTGATCAGTACTTTTGCGACTTCGGGACGGCTGAATTCCGCCGGCGGCATCTCACCCGCCTTCAGCATCTCTCGTACTTTCGTCCCGCTCAGGAATACGTGATGTTCCTTGTCGTGAGGGCACGTCTTGATGCTGGCCATATTACCGCAACGCTTGCAGAAGAACGAGTGGTCGAAGAAAAGCGGTGTGATCCCGATTTCGTCGGGATCGAATTCGCTGAATATCTGATGGGCGTCGTAGGTTCCGTAAAACTTGCCTACACCCGCATGATCGCGCCCGACGATAAAGTGGGTGCAGCCGTAGTTCTTTCGAATGATGGCGTGCATGATGGCCTCTTTCGGGCCCGCATACCGCATGTTCACCGGCATCAGCGAAAGCATGGTATGGGCTTTCGGATAGTAATCTTCGATGATCGTCTGGTAACACTCCATCCGCACCGAGCCGGGAATATCGTCGCTCTTCGTAGTGCCCATCAGCGGGTGGATCAGGAGTCCGTCGCAAATCTCGAGTGCACATTTTGTGAGATACTCGTGCGCCCGGTGAATAGGATTGCGCGTTTGAAAGGCGACGATCCGGTTCCAGCCGTGATGCTCGAAGGCTGCCCGCGTTTGTTTCGGCGTGAGCGCGAATTCCTGGAACTCGATCTCGCGCGCCTTCAATACGTCCAGGTCGCCCGCCAGGAACACATCACCGAGGCCCAGGGTATATGCGACACCGGGATGGGAGTCATCGGTCGTTCGATACGTCTTCTCCGCGATCTCCCGATGGTCGACGGTGAACTTCTCTGCCAAATGCAGGATCGCCGCGACTTCGCCGAGGTCGTCTTCAATAGCGATCTCTTTGTCGACCTCAAACTTCGCGGCCTCGTCGGAGCTGACCGACAGAAGTATCGGAATCGTCCACGGAATCCCCGGGCGCAGGTGCATCGTGTCCAGCACGCTTCGCGTCTCAGCTTCATTCATGAATCCCGTCAACGGACTGAAGATTCCCTTGCCGATGCAGTCAACGTCGAATGCCGCGTAGGTATCAACTTTGATCCGCGGCAAACTAGCGGCTTTGGCCTTGGCGGCTTCCAGAGCCGAGCCACTCAGAATGCGGTCCACAAGCTGACCGCCATGGGGTGCGATGGACATAGTGAGCCTCCGTAAACGGGTTTAGGGTGTTGCACCGGTTCCATGACTTCGCCCGGAATTCGGAGCGAGACGTGAAAGCCGAAGTGTACCAGCTTGCGCGTCCGGACTCAAGTGGCGTGGGGACGGTAAGTCTGTAACACGCGTTTCACCCTGCAAAGTTACTGGTCAGAAACAGTAGAGGATGTTTGAAAAGAGCAGGAGTGTGTAAATATCATGGAACTGCGAAGTCTTTGTGGCTGGGCACTGCACCTTCCCCGTTCTCAGCCACGCGAGTATTGGTCCGTGATATTGGGAACCATCAACCGATCGGCCCGCCGTATCGCAGTCAAAGGGTCGGTTTTCTTGGGGACACCGGAATGGAAGAGTCGTCGCGAGACGAACTTGTACGCGAAATTGAACGGCTAAACGCGCGGCTGAATGACGCCATATCAGAGTCCGGCGGCGGCGGTGAACCGTTCGACCGGGAACGGTTTTCTAAAGTTCTTTCGCATATAACCGACGGTGTCTACGTCTACGATCGGGATCTGCGGATTATTTATGCAAATGGCGCGGCGGCCGCGTTCACGGGATCAACGGTGGACGAACTGCTCCACCGGCGTCCGCTGGACATCTATCCCTCGATGGAGGACACCGACTTCTACAAGGCCTACCTGCGCGTCATAGACACGGGCCGTCCCGAGGTCGTCGAAGCGCCTTTCGATTTCCCGGACGGCCGCTCGCGCTGGTACGAAGTCCATATCTACCCGTTGCCGGATGGCCTGCTGGCTATCGCGCGCGACGTTACCGAACGCGTGCGACGCGACGAGGAGCGCACCCGCATTCAGGCGCAGATTCTCCAGGCGCAGAAACTGGAGAGTCTCGGCGTGCTGGCCGGCGGAATCGCCCATGATTTCAACAATCTACTGATGAGTGTGCTGGGCTATGCCAACCTGGCGCTCTCCGATATGCCCGCGGAATCTTCGGCATACGAGAGCATTCGCCAGGTGGAATTGGCAGCCCGCCGGGCCGCCGACCTCTGCAAACAAATGCTGGCGTATTCGGGTCGTGGGCACTTCGTCGTACAAGCAGTCGACCTGACGCGCCTCGTCGAAGAGATGAGCCACCTGTTGACACTGGCCAAGTCGAAGAATGCGACGTTGAAATACAGTCTCGCTTCAAGCCTGCCGCGAATCGACGCCGATGCTACGCAATTGCATCAAGTCTTGATCAATTTGGTTACCAACGCGTCAGACGCGATTGGCTGCAACAACGGCGTTATCAGCGTTACGACCGGCGTCATCGACTGCGACGAGGCGTATCTGGACGACCTGTACATCGATGAACCCCTGCGCCCGGGTCGCTATGTATTTCTCGAAGTGAGTGACGATGGATGCGGGATCGACAAAGATGTTCGCCCCAAAGTCTTTGAACCGTTCTTCACGACGAAATTCACCGGTCGCGGTCTTGGATTGGCCGCCGTATTGGGTATCGTGCGCGGGCACCACGGTGCGGTGAAGTTATACAGCGAAACCGGACGCGGCACGACGGTCAAGGTGTTGCTTCCGGTGAACGAAGGCGTGCCGCAAGGAGCGCTTTCGCAGGGTACGGTCGAAAAGATGTGGGCTGGCCAGGGCACGATTCTGATCGTTGACGATGAAGAGTCCGTGCGCAACGTGACCCGTGCAGCCTTACGGCGGGTGGGGTTCAAGACCCTTGAAGCGTGCGACGGTCAGGAAGCCTTGGAACTGCTCGCGGCGAATCAGCAGGAAGTCCGGCTCGTGTTGCTCGATGTGACCATGCCGCGGATGGGTGGAGAAGAGACCTATCGCAAGATCCGTCAACTCTCGATCGACATCCCGGTCATCCTCTCAAGCGGTTACAACGAAGAGGATGCTACCGGTCACTTTAATGGAAAGGGGCTTTCGGGGTTTATCCAAAAGCCGTATCGTCCGACCGATCTTATTGCCAGGATACGGAGTTTGTTGGGCGAATCGGAGTCCCCGTGATCCTTCAGTTGACCGCGCGCGTAAATGCCTCGACCGCCCGGCTAAGTCCGTCGTCATCCACATCCAAATGAAAGACGGCGCGCAGACGCGTCGGGCCGACCGGCACCGCGTAAACGCCTTGTTCGGCGATTCGGCCAACAAGGCAGTAGGCGTCCGGCACGTCGACGAAAACGATGTTCGTTGGAGAATCCAGGGGGAACGAAATCGCGGGAACTTCTTTCAGCTTGGACCGGAACTCCCGGGCCCGCCGGTGGTCGTCCGCAAGCCGGTTTACATGATGCTCGAGCGCGTGAAGCGCCGCCGCCGCGAGAATGCCGGCCTGCCGCATTCCGCCTCCCAGCATTTTGCGGTAGCGGTGCGCGCGATGGATGGTTTCCCGGTCGCCGGCGAGTATCGAGCCAGCCGGCGCCCCCAACCCTTTTGAGAAACAGAAACTGACGGTGTCGCAAAGGCGAACGTAATCAGCTAATGGGATACCCGAAGCAACGACCGCGTTAAAGACGCGCGCGCCGTCACAGTGCATGCGAACCCCGTTTTCGCGGGCAATGGCCCCGATGGCCTTTACCGTTTCGAGCGGATAGAGCGCACCGCCTCCACGGTTGGTCGTATTTTCAATGCCGACCACCGTCGTGTTCGAGAAATGATGGTCGTCGTTACGGACGATTGCGGCCGCGACCTCATCCGGATTCAGAATCCCGCACGCGCCCCCCAACGTTTTCGTCATGACTCCCGCGACCATGCCCAGCCCTCCGGATTCATAATTGAAGGGATGCGCGTCCCGGTGCAGGATTACGGTGTCGCCGGGCTGGGTTTGCGATACAAATGCCAGCAGGTTTGCCATCGTGCCCGACGGCACGAACAGCGCGGACTCTTTGCCCGCCAATTCGGCCGCGCGTTGTTGCAGCCCGTTAACCGTGGGATCTTCGCCGAAAACGTCGTCGCCAACCTCGGCGCCAGCCATCGCATCCCGCATGGCGGGCGTGGGCTTTGTGACCGTGTCACTCCGCAGATCGACTGGTTTATTGCTGCCCATGGTTACGCCGTCCTTTGCGCTGCCGTCCGTGCCAGTTTCTCCATGTGTATGTGGAGTGCGGCAATGTCACTCGCTCGCACCCCCGGAACGCGGGCGGCCTGTCCGAAATTTACCGGACGAATCTGGTGTAGTCGTTCACGGCTCTCGACGGGCATGCCCGGTACGACATGGAAATCGAAATCCTCAGGAATGGGCCGGGCTTCGGAAGCGCGGAATCGCGTCACGTCGCGCTCTTGGCGTTCGATATACCCCGCATATTTCACCTGAATCTCGACCTGCTCCGCTTCTTCAAACGTGAGTTGCTCGGACGGGGCGCATACGCCCCACACGTCGTCGATGCGCAATTCGGGACGGCTGAGCAATCGCGCTGCGGGCTGCGGTTCCGCCATCGGGGCGGCGCCGCGTGCGGCAAGCAGTTTTTGAATCGTGGCATTCGGTGAAACGATGGTCGATCGAAGCCGCAGCATTTCACCGTGGATGCGGTCCTGCTTTGCCCGCACTTGTTCCGAGTACGCGTCGCCGAGAATTCCATACTTCGCCAAGCGAACGTCCGCATTGTCATGACGCAGGAGCAGCCGGTACTCTGCGCGCGATGTGAACAGACGATACGGTTCCAATACGCCGCGGGTGACGAGGTCGTCGACCATTACGCCGATGTAGGCCTCGCTCCGTGCAATATATAACGGCTCCTCGCCGCGAATGGAGCGGATTGCGTTAAGTGCCGCAAATATCCCCTGGCCGGCAGCTTCCTCATAGCCCGACGTACCATTAATTTGGCCGGCATGGAACAACCCGCGAACCCGCTTGGTTTCGAGCGTCGGCTTCAACTCCGTCGGCTGCACGAAGTCGTACTCCACCGCGTATCCCGGACGCACCATCTTCGCCTCTTCCAGGCCGGGAATCGTTTTGAGCATGGCCAGTTGTACGTCTTCGGGAAGACTGGTCGAAAGTCCGTTGACGTAAACCTCCGGCGTATTCAGTCCCTCCGGCTCGAGAAAGATCCGGTGCTGGTCCTTATCCGCAAATCGAAATACCTTGTCTTCGATGCTGGGACAATACCGCGTTCCCGTCGCGCCAATTTTCCCTGTAAACATGGGAGATCGGTCCAGATTCGCCTGAATGATATCGTGGGTGCGTTGGTTCGTTGACGTCAACCAGCACATGACCCTGTTCGGGTCGAACCCCTCAAGCGGAGTCGAGAAGGAAAACGGCCGGGGCCGTTCGTCACCCGGCTGCTCGGTCATGACGCTGTAGTCGATGGTGTCACAATGAAGGCGCGGACAGGTCCCGGTTTTCTGGCGGTTAATTTGAAACCCGAGCCGCCGGTAGGTGCTGGACAGCGCTTGCGCGGGTATTTCGCCGGCCCGGCCGCCCGGTACGTCGCACATGCCGAAATGCAGTTTCCCGCCGAGAAACGTCCCCGTGCAGACGATCACCGCGCGGGCGCCGATTTCTTCGCCGTCGACCGTAATCACGCCGGCGACCGCGTCGTTGCGGACCACGAAGTCCTCGATCAGCACCGCGTAAAGGGTCAGCCCCTCCTGGTTTTCGCAGACGCGCTGCATATCTTTTTGATAGGCTTCCCGGTCGGCTTGGGCGCGGGGCGAATGAACGGCAGGACCCTTCGACTGGTTGAGCATCTTGTATTGAATGCCCGTCCGGTCGATACAACGCCCCATCTCGCCGCCGAGCGCGTCCACTTCACGAACCACCTGGCCCTTGGCGATCCCGCCGATCGCGGGGTTGCAGCTCATCTTGCCGATCGTGTTGACGTCCATCGTCGTCATGGCAGTGCGCAATCCCGAACGCGCACATGCCAGCGCCGCTTCAATTCCGGCGTGACCGGCGCCGACCACGATGACGTCAAAATCCCGATTCATGATTTGCCTGCGTCCTGTGTGGGTGTGATTGCGGAATGCTGCGAATGCAGCCTGACACCGACGGTTAAGAAAAGCAGAGGATATCAGAATCCGATCGCGCGGAACAAACGTGCAACGAGACCCTCTTTCCTCGGTGGGATTGGCAGTTCCCGTGCGTTTTCAAGGATATTGGCGCGGTTCAATCGCCGTCCGACGGTTTCCCACCGTGACCGGTGCGAAGGATGGGCAAGCAGCGGGACATAGCCCAGATCCACGTAGACACGGATGGCCGCGTCGCGCCAGTCGTCCGTGACCAGACGATGCGTTGCGAAACCCTCGCGCTGGCTATAGCGAATGGCTTCCACCGTGAGCAGTTTTCCGAGCCGTTTCCCCTGGTGTTCCGGGAGGACACCCACCATGTGAAGATAGCCGACCCCTGGATCGGTCGATTCCACCCAAGCCGCCAACGTCCCCACCACTTGACCCTCGTGCTCCAGGACCAGAATGCGCTCGGGACGAAAACACGGGTGCCCGAGAAGGTTCCGCGTGACACTGTCGGCGGTCGCGCTTCCCAGATCGGAAATCTCGTAGATGGCCGCCAGCCCTTCTTCATCTCCCGGCTGAAACGAGCGCAGCCGGTATCCCTCGGGCAGAGGAACATCCGGTAAACCATCGACCCCGGTTCTTTCCATCTTAAGTTGCGACATGCGCGGAAATCGTAGGCCGGTTTTCGGGAGGAAATCAAGTCGTCAAAAATCTATAATCACACCTTTCAACGTTTCAGGAGATTCAACGGATTGTCGACCACTGCTTGCGTTCTTCAACATCTTTTCAGTATTAGATTCTGTTTGCTATTGGTTTAATACTATGATTATCGGCGTTATCAGCGATACCCACGGCAACCGCCGCATGATGCACGAAGTTGCCGATTATTTGCGCGCCCGGCATGATGCCAAGTTGCTCTTTCATGTCGGCGACGACTACGCCGATGCTGAGGAACTCGCCATGGCCGGCCATCCGATCAAAATGGTTCCCGGCCTGTGGTGTCCCGCGTATGCGAATCATCGGATCCCGAACGCGATTGTTGAACACGTGGACGGCATTACCATTTCCGCCGCACATGCCGAAAGAGACCTGAGAGCGCGCGAATTGGCCGCGACCGTTGTGCTGACGGGGCATACCCACGTGGCGCGAATCGAAAAACTCGGCCACTCCGTCCATTTGAATCCCGGACACCTCAAGAGCAAGCTCGACCGCGGCGAACGCCCGTCCTATGCCGTCATCACTACCCGCGAACAGGACATCGAAATCGCGATCCACGAGTTGACGGGACAAGTACGGGAAACCCGGTTCTTTCAGCGGGTAGAGCTTGCCGAATGATCCCGCACATTGAAACGGGAAAAAACGATTCGTGGTATGCTGAAACGGCGATAGTGGCCCTGGAACGAGTGGATACCGCGTCGAACGGCACGCGGTCGCAAATGAGATAACGTCCATTTATTTCGAGTGGGGGAAACGATGAAATCCGACCTGCGTCAAACGGCGATGGCCGCGAGCCTCGGCATTGCCGTCGTCATGCTCGCCGGAAAGTTAACCGCGTACTTCATCACCGGCAGCGCGGCAATCCTTTCCGACGCCGCGGAGTCCGTCGTGCACATCGCCGCCACCTCCGTCGCCGGTCTCAGTCTCTGGTACGCGCGTCAGGAGCCCAACGACAAGCATCCTTACGGCTTCGGCAAGGTTGCCTACTTCTCGGCGGGGTTTGAAGGGGCCATGATTCTTTCCGCCGCCGCCTACATCTATTACTCCAGCATCCGGGAACTGATCCTCGGTCCGGAGTTAAAACACCTCGGCATTGGTATCATCATTACCGCCGTCCTGTGTCTGATCAATCTTGCGCTTGGTCTTTTCCTTGTCCATGTGGGCAAGACTCGCAACGCCCTTATTCTGGTCGCCAACGGAAAACACGTGTTGACCGATATGTGGACCAGCGCCGGGGTGGTCGTCGGCGTGCTCATCGTGCAGTTGACCGGCCTGCTTTGGCTGGACCCAATCGTTGCCATTCTGGTGGCGACCAATATCCTGCGGGAAGCCGCTGCGCTGATCTTTGGCTCATTCTCCGGACTTATCGACAAGGCCGATCCGGTACAAACGCCCAAAATTCTCGAATGCCTAAAGCGTGCCATCGCCGATGGACGAATTACGGGATTCCATCAATTGCGACATCGGCAAAGTAACGACGTGATGTGGATTGAAGTCCACATGCAAGAACCCGGTGATATGCCCACCGCCGAGGCCCATGAGAAAGTCACCGGTGTCGAAGAGTCGATCCGGGGGCTTTTTCACGAGTTTACGGTGCACATCACCACGCACGTGGAACCCGAGCATCACGACGCGGCACATCCCGAAGGTCATCCCGGACTTCCCGACCCTTACTCCGGAGCCGCTCCCAATCCGGAAGATCGCGAACAACCACAACAATCGTGAGCGGTGGATACAGATCCCGCGTTGCCCTAATCGATCTGGATCACGGTATCCGCGTCTCCTGCGAGCGCCGGAGTCCGTTCGGGCCCAACTTCACCGATCGTGTCAGCCGCTGGCTCAACAGGACCGAACGATCGCACCAACACGGCACGATGACCCAATAGCCACACCAGCAGCGCCGCCACATCGAGCATGATGAGTGCCGCGATCGCTGCCCCCGGCCGATCCGAGCCCGAAGGCTCGATGGGTCCAAATCAGCGCCGCCCCGCCCAGGACCGGCAACCGCAAAGTCTCCAGCAAGAGCGCCCAGCGTTTACCCTCCAGCAACCCGCCGATGCAGACGAGCGTCATCACGATCAGACCACCCACGCCGGCCCGTTCCGTCCATTCCATCGTGGATTCCTTCTTCAGGAAGGACGTTGCAATGATGATCGTTGGGATGAACTGAACGAGAACATACACGCTGAGGCTGACCGGCACCTTCGGGTCGTACTTCTGGTAGAACTCGCGCCGCAAGTACGCAGGCGACCCCGCCTTCTCGAGTCCGGCCGGACGCCATGCCGGTTTCATAAACCACACCCGGAGTTTGTCCCGCCAGTGCGGCGCTTTCCACGCAAGTTTGGCAAGGTCAATCCAGTAATGAATGTTGGCCCAGACCGGGTTCCAACTCCGGAGCGGAGTCGCCGTACCGTAAATGGGCTCTTCCTCTTCCTCCTTAAACGTGCCGAAGAGCCGGTCCCATACGATCAGCATTCCGCCGTGATTCCGATCGATGTACTTCGGGTTCTTCGCGTGATGGACACGATGGTGGGACGGCGTATTGAGCACCCACTCTAACGGCCCCAACTTGCCGATGGTGCGCGTATGTATCCAGAACTGGTAAAGCGTGTCCACCGACGCCATGACGATGAACATTGCCGGCGGAAAACCGGTTAATGCGAGGGGCAAATAGAAAATCCAGAAGAAGCAGCCCTGAAAGACCCCCTGCCGCAACGCCACGCTCAGGTTGTATTCTTCGCTCTGGTGATGGGGGATATGCGACCCCCACATAATGTTGACCTCGTGGCTGGCCCGGTGCGCCCAGTAATACATGAGATCGTAAAAGAGCAGACACGCAGCCCACGCCACAGTGGATGCCATGGAAATGTCCAGTATCCGGTGGTGCTTGTACAGGTACAGGTAACCGACGAAGACCACGGATTTGAGAAACGCCCCGCCCACCTGGTCCAGCGTGCCCATGCTCAAATCGTTGATCGTGTCATTGAACCGGTAGTTCGCCCGCCGTTGAATCCAACTGACGAACCATTCCACCCCAATCAGGAGGAAAAACACGGGGATCGCCATCTCAATGAGATTCGGTACCATGATCGGTCACCTACCTACCCTCAAACACACACCACCTGCGCACGGTCTCCACCTCCCATCATATCGCGCCCGGACCTAACGGTCAATAGAACGCCATAAAGGTATATATGCCCAGGCGGCGCGCCGGCATTCCGTCCATTGCAACGTTGATCGGTGGGCTGTTTTGGCGTATACCCAACACGTCGACGTTGGCGTTCATGTCCGTATCGCGGGGGCGGTTTGGATGGAATTCGCCAAGAAGGATCGGCGTCAGGGGGACTCCGGAAAAAGTGGTTGCGCAGTGCAGTGGATTGCTCCGCACCCGACCCCGGGACACGACAAGGGGGGATTCTCATGTTTAACGGTCTTTTCCACATTCCCGAGCCAAAGAACGAACCCGTTCTCGAATATGCACCCGGTTCGCGGGAGCGAGACGAACTCAAGGCCAAGCTCCAGGAACTGCTCGACAACCCGACCGAAGTTCCAATGATTATCGGCGGAAAAGCGCAGCAGGCCGACAGCGTCGCCGAGATGCGGTGCCCTCACAATCTCCAACAGCGTTTGGGCGCCTACCACGTGGCCAACGCGTTCCATGCGAATCAGGCTATCGAGGCGGCCAACGTGGCCAAGAAAGACTGGTCCGAAATGCCATGGGATAATCGGGCGACGATCTTTCTCAAGGCCGCAGAATTGTTGGCCACAAAGTACCGACAGACCCTGAACGCGGCCACCATGCTGTGCTTGAGCAAGACCCCGCACCAGGCGGAAATCGATTCGGCCTGTGAACTCATCGACTTCTGGCGGTTTAACCCACACTTTATGACGCTCGTGTACGACGACCAGCCCAAGTCTACGCCCACCTTGCTCAATTACATGGAGCACCGGCCGCTCGAAGGGTTTGTCTTCGCCATTACGCCGTTCAACTTCACCTCGATTGCCGGTAACCTGCCGACGGCGCCCGCATTGATGGGAAATGCGGTCGTATGGAAACCCGCGTCGTCCGCCGTGTTGCCCGCGTATTTCATCATGAAGATCCTCGAGGAGGCGGGCTTGCCGCCAGGGGTGATCAACATGATCCCCGGTCCCGGCCCTGCCATCGGGCCAACCGTCCTGGACCACCTAGACCTCGGCGGCATCCACTTCACCGGCAGCACGAAAGTCTTTTCGACGATTTGGCTGGCCGTCGGGTCCGACATCCGCAAATACTATTCGTATCCGCGCATTGTCGGCGAGACGGGCGGCAAGGATTTTATTGTTGCCCATCCATCCGCCGACTTGGCGGCCCTTGCGACCGCGCTCGTCCGCGGCGCCTTCGAATACCAGGGGCAGAAGTGCTCGGCGTGCAGCCGTGCCTATGTCCCCGATTCTATGTGGCCCGCACTCCAGGAAAGACTGCTTGCCGATACGGCGGAAGTGCACATGGGCGATATCTGCGATTTCACCAACTTCATGGGCGCCGTCATTGATCAAAACGCGTACGAGAGCATAACGGGCTATATCGAATACGCCAAGAGCAGCCCCGATCTGGAAATCATCGCGGGCGGCAAGCATAGCAACAAAGAAGGCTATTTCATCGAGCCAACCATCGTGCTTTCCAAAGAGCCGAAGTCGCGACTCATGTGCGAGGAAATCTTTGGGCCGGTGCTGACGATTTACGTCTATCCCGAAAAGGAATACAGCGAGACGCTCCGCCTTTGCGATAAGACGAGCCCCTATGCGCTGACCGGCGCCATCTTCGCGCAGGATCGCCGGGCCGTCGTCGAAGCGACGCGTGTGCTCCGTCATGCCGCCGGGAACTTCTACATCAACGACAAGCCGACCGGCGCGGTGGTTGGACAGCAACCCTTCGGCGGAAGCCGCGCTTCGGGTACCAACGACAAGGCCGGGTCCTGGATTAACCTCGAACGGTGGATATCGCCACGAACGATCAAGGAGAACTTCCTGCCGGCGACGGACTTTCGGTACGCCTACATGAAGGAAAACTAAGAGCGTGTTTCAAAAGTGGTCTCGCGCGATTTGAGAGACTTGCCACAGATGTAGCGCAGGCGTCCCCGCCTGCAAAATCTCGGACTGAACCCCAAAGAATGCAGGCGGGGATGCCTGTGCTTCATCATTCGATACGACTAGCCGATATCTTACTTTTGAAACACCCTATAAGAATCTTCTCGGAATCTGCCGGCGTCGTCTGAGACCTCGGCTTGTAATCACCGTATTTGGGAACGTTGGCGCGACGAGCCGCCGACCCCGGCATGCGATCAAATACACATTGGATATGCAACGTTAAAATATTCAAGCACATAGACTTGTAACGAATCTCTCTTCAGAATGTAGAACTACCCGGGGGCAATAAAAAGGGCAAACTGGGCGATGAGCCCGAACATGGAGAAGTAGTATGGATATCCAGGCTCTTTTGGATCAGATCTTCGCGTTCATCATGCAATTGATGGATCTCATTCTCGGCTTCATGGGGTTTCGAGGGGGACGCGACGAATAATTGACGATACTCCCGAACGCCATCCGGTGCAAGGCAATGGCTAGACGGTATCGGATGGGGACGAACGGGTGTGTTACCTCGAATTTTGGGTTACGCCGTCCGCACGGAAATGGGCGGCGTAACCCTTCCTGCTGTCTGCTCATTCCTCCCACTTGCCAATTCGAGGTCCGATTGGGTGACAATAGCGTCTTGAGATACCGGTTTCTTGATTCTTGGCGAAAATGGTCCTCAGGAGCGGCGGTATGAGCACGATTCTCATGGTGGTTGTGTTGGGAATGTTACATGCGCAACCGGACGCGGCGAAACCCGCAACATCCAATGCATCCCCCGAAGCTTGGCGCGCCAAAGTCGGGCCCGACACCGCGCCTGAAACAATCGAGCCCATCGAAGCGCCCTTTGACATGCCCCAACTCACGCGGCCTGAATTCCCTGATCGCGTCGTCACCATCACCGACTACGGCGCCGTGGGGGACGGGGTCGCGAAGAACACCGAAGCCATCCGCGCCGCGATCGAAGACTGCGCGAAAGCGGGCGGAGGCATGGTGCGCGTACCCGGAAGGAACGTGGTTGACCGGCGCCATCCACCTCGAAGAGCAACGTCAACCTCCAGCTGGACGCAGGCGCCGTCCTGCGCTTCTCAACCGACCCCGCCGACTACTTGCCCGTCGTGTTTACGCGCTGGGCCGGGTTCGAGTGTTACAACTACTCGCCCCTCATCTACGCTCGCGACTGCGAAAACATCGCCATCACCGGTCCAGGAACCATCGACGGCAACGGCAAGCAGTGGTGGTCCTGGGAACCGCGCCAGCAGCCTACGGCCACGCGCATGTACGAAGACCAAATCCTGAAAGGCGTGCCGCCGGAGGAGCGCGTCTACGGGACGGTCGAAGACGGGCTGCGTCCGCAACTCATCAGCCCCATCAACTGCCGGAACGTGTTACTCGAAGGGTTTACCATTAGCAAGCCCGGCCCCTTCTGGACCATCGACCTCGTCTATTGCGACCACGTCATCGTGCGTCGGCTGCGCGTATTCACCGAAGGCGGGCCCAACACCGACGGCATCAACGTCGATTCCTGCACCAACGTGCTCATCGAGCATAACTTCCTCAACACCGGCGACGACTGCATCTGTATGAAGTCCGGCATGAACGAGGACGGCTGGCGCGTCGGCAAACCGACCGAAAACGTGGTCATTCGCTACAACCGCACGGCAAAGGGCCACGGCGGCGCGGTCTTCGGCAGTGACATGAGCGGCGACATCCGCAACGTCTACGTCCACTCCTGCGTCTACGACGGCACCCAGATGGGCATCCGCATCAAATCTACCCGGGGCCGCGGCGGCATCGTCGAACGCCTCTGGTTCGAGAACATCGACATGAATGATATCCAGCACGAAGCCATCCAGATGTCCACCGCCTACCGCGCCTGGATGGCCACCACCGAAGGCAAAGCCCCCATTTTCCGCGACATCACCTTCCGCAACATCCACGTCGACGGCGCCAGAAATGCCGCGAGCATCGAAGGCCTACCCGAAGCACCTATCGAGGATTTGCGCTTCAAGGACATCGTCATCAACGCGACAAACGGTTTCCGTGCCAAATTGGTCAATGGCATCGTTTTGGATAACGTTGCCGTGACCGCCGAGAAAGGCCCCGCATTTCAGTGGCAAGACTGTAAGCACGTATCTGTCGACGGAAAGAAGTAGAGGGTCACAATCCAAGGTGCGCCCGCAGAGGACTCGTCAGTAGTCCTCGCCATTCAGACTCCGAATCACCGACTGTTGCCACGCAATCAACACTTCCTTCATCGCCGCCACGCGCTGGCCCTGTGCACTTGCGACGTCATTCGCCTCTTCGGGGTCGGATTCGAGGTTGAATAACTCCAGCGTAAATTCATCGTCCGAATCCTTCTTCGGAATCCGGTGCAGTTTCCACGGCCAGTCGAGCCATGCCGCGTGACCCGGGAGGTCCTCTTCCGAATACGTTGTCTTAATCTCGCCCGCGTCCAGGCACAACATATCCGGATGGGCTACTTCCTTTCCCGCCTGTTGCGCGTCGTAGAGTTCCTGCATCAGTTTGTCGCTGGGCGTGCTGATGCCTTTCGCGGGGTAGACCCAGAACCCCATCGGCTCGGGGCGCTGGTCCATCTCGCCCGCGATGAGCGGGGCGAGGCTGATACCGTCCAAGGTCGGCTGGTCCTTCATGCGGATTCCGAGGAGATCGAGCAGAGTGGGGTAGATGTCCTCCGTGGTGCAGGGCACCGCCGTGGTGCGCGGCGCGGGGATTTGCTCCGGCCATTCGAGAATGCCCGGCACGCGCAAACCGCCTTCGTAGAGCTGGCTCTTATACCCGCGTCCGCCGGTCGCGCTGACTTTCGGCAGACCGCCGTTATCGCTGCAGTACCAGAGAATCGTGTTGTTCGCGATGCCGAGCGTCCGCAATTCGTCGCGCAACGTGCCGAAGGCCCGGTCCATGCCCGTGACCTCGCCGTAGTAATTCTGAAACTCGGCATCTTCGTCTGGATACAACGCCCGCAACTCGTCCGTCGCCTGGTGCGGCTTGTGAGGCGAACCGAACCAGACCACCGCCAGGAACGGCTGTTCGCTACCCGCATACTTTCGAATGAAATCCAGCGCTGCATCCGCCGTTACCATAGAACTCTCGCCGGGATGCGGTTCCGCTACGCCTTCCCGGCTCAGGATCGGGTCGTTGTCGAAAAAGTTCGGCGCGGAGAGCCATTCGTCGAATCCGCTCGCGTCGGGATTCACGGGACTGCCCTTCTCCACGGGACCGAGATGCCACTTGCCGAAGTGGCCCGTCACGTATCCCGCGCTCTTCAGGGCTTCGGCGATCGTGTATTCCTGCGGACGCAGCGTGTACCCCCAACTGAAACAACCAAACCGGTTCGGATGCCGTCCCGTCATCACGCTGCCGCGCGTGGGGGAACAGACTGGCGCCGCCGCGTAAAACCGGTCAAACCGCAGTCCGGCCGCGGCCGCCGCATCGAAGTTCGGCGTCTGCAACACCGGATGCCCATAGTACGCCATGTCGCCCCAGCCCTGGTCGTCCGCCATGCACAGGACGATATTCGGCTGCGCGGCCGATTTGCGCGCAAGATCGGTCGTTGCGCACCCCGCTGCGAGACAGCCGCTGGCTACGGTCGTTCCAATGAATTCGCGACGGCTGAGTTTCATTTCTAAACCCCCTTCGTTTCTTGCGCCAATCATCTGACCGATCCGTCGGATCTGCGCATTCGGTTCCGCAGTTGGCATCGTCTTCGACAGCATGTAAGATGGTCCCTAATCTTGGCGGCCGCAATCAAGCGCAACCATTCGCGGAGCGGAATGCATTGGGCGGTAGCAATCTCCAAAAGCCGCGCGACCAATAGGGGAGATTCGAATGACGAAAGCGATGGCGATTCTGGCGACCTGCTTTGTGGTGATCCTTGCCGCCCACGCCGAGGATAATCAGCCGCTCGACCCGGTCATGACCGACGGCACGACCGATGCCGGCACCTATCGCATCAAGCCCGATACGGCCATTTCCGGCGTTTACGGCACGTGGACCGTTACCTACACCGTGGGTTCAAAAGGTATTGCCGAGGGTGGTGGAATTCGTGTGCAACTCCCCGACGAAATGCACGCGGGACCACGAAACAGCGCCGACCGCTTGCAGACCGTCGACCCCGCGGCCGACCACTATATCACCGGGTCCTGCTCGCGCAAGGACGTGGAGTTGCACACGTTGGTCGAGCACGAAGTCGAAAACGAACTCGTAAAGAACGCCAAGCCGTCTCTCGACGGTCGCTTCGAGCGCTACGTATTCGTCGTACGCGCGCAAGTGACGCACGGCGCATTGCAGGAAGGCGATACCATATCCGTCGTCTACGGCGACACAAGCGGCGGCAGCCGCGGCTATCGTGCGGGCGAAGTATCCACGTCGTCCTTGCCGGTGTTGCTGGCCGTGGACGCCGATGGCACGAATTCGTTCCGTCTCCATACCGCGCCGCCCACGCTGCGCATCGATCCCGGACCCGCGGCACTCATGCTGCTGCATGCGCCGTCGCAGGCGGAAGCCGGCCGACTCACGCGTATCCTCGTTTCCCTGCTCGACGCCGAAAACAACCCGGTACACCAACCCGGTCGCGTTCGAGTCAGCGTGGATTCCGGCGAAGCGAAAGCGCCGGAAATCGTGGACGTGCCCCCGAACAAGGGCTACGCTGAGTTCGAAGTGACGCCTTCCACCACCGGCACGCTGCGTCTGCACGCCTGGGCCGATGACCAAAATCTAAGCGCAATCTCCAATCCCTGCCTTGTCTCCAAACAAATGCCGGAAATGCAGGTGCTCTGGGGCGAGTTGCACTCCCATTCCCACTACAGTTGGGACGGCGTCGGCTACGACAACTTCGACTACGCGCGTTATACGACCGGCCTCGACTTCTATGCCATGACCGACCACTCCAACGAACCCGATCCCCAAGGGACGAAGGGTCTGTATTCGGGAATCTGGGACGAGTACAACAAGAAGACGGAGAAGTACAACGATCCGCCGGCGTTTATCACCATCCACGCCTACGAGTGCTCCTTCGGCACGCCCTACGGCCATCACAACGTGTTCTTTCGCGGCGAACCGGGAGCACTGTTGAATCCGCAAACCGCGACGCTCCCCGAATTGTGGAAGGCCTTGGAAACAGGTAGTGCGTTGACGATCCCTCATCACACGGGCAAGTTCCCGAAGAACATCGATTTCAGCGTTCACGACCCCGAGCTGCGCAGGAATTTCGAAATCTACTCCGGACACGGCCTCAGCGAAGCCTACAATCCGGACCATCCGCTGTCCTTTGAACACAGTTGGTTCACGTCAGATTCGGTCAGCAAGAAAGAGCCGTCCTACGCCCAAGACGTGTGGGCCCGTGGCATCTACCTTTCCACCGTGGCCTCGTCGGACGACCACCGCGCGCAGCCGGGTAAGCCCTTCTATGGTCTCACTGCCGTTCGTGCCACGGATCGAACTCGCGACGCCGTCTTCCAGGCCTTGTACGACCGCCGCACCTACGGGACCACCGGCGCCAAGATTATCCTCGACTTCACGCTTAACGGCCAACCCATGGGCTCCATTCTGGATTCCGCCGACATCGCCAAAATCCAGATACAAGCGATCGGCACGGATATCATCTCCAGCGTAGAACTTCTCCGCCACCAACCCGGGGAGGATGCTTTCACCGTCATCCAATCCTGGGAACCCGATGCGCTCGAGTTTTCGGGCGGGTTCGTAGACGAAGCCTGCGCCCCCGGCAGCGTGTACTACATGCGGTTGCGCCAGGCTAACGACATCGGAGGCCGCATTGTTATGGCGTGGTCCTCGCCCATCTGGATACGAGGCAACGGCTAAACGTAGCGCAGGCGTCCCGCCTGCTTCTTGACGTAAGGAGACGACAATGCACAACGAGATCACGCGACGGACCTTCGTCGGCACTGGTGTTGCTGTGGCAGTGGGTGCGGCCACATCCCGATCCGCGACTGCACAAGCAGCAAGCGCGAACGACAAAGTCCGCCTGGGTTTCATCGGCGTAGGCAACCGGGGCAGCCAGTTGTTGGACGCCTTTCTTGAACAGCCCGACATGGAAGTCGCCGCGATCTGCGATATCTATCAACCCTATGTGGACCGCGCGAAGAAGAGATTGGGCGACGGGGTGACCCCGTATACCGATTTTCGCAAGCTCATCGATAACAAAGACATTGATGCGGTGGTCATCGCGACGCCCGACCACTGGCACGCCATCCAATGCATTACCGCCTGCGACGCCGGAAAGGACGTCTACTGCGAGAAGCCCCTGTCCATCACCATCCACGAAGGACGCCGCATGGTCGAGGCCGCGCGCCGCAACGATCGCGTGGTCCAAGTCGGCACCCACCGGCGCTCCTCACCGCTCTATCACCGCCTGGCGGAAATCGTGCAAAGTGGCAAGATCGGCTACGTCACCGTGGCGCGCTGCTACCGTTTAAGCAACATGTACCCCGACGGCATCGGTAAGATGCCCACTTCGGAACCGCCCGCCGATCTCGATTGGGACATGTGGCTCGGCCCGCGCCCGTTCCGTCCCTATCAGGACAACATCTGTCCCTACAACTTCCGCTGGTGGCGACAGTACTCGTCGCAAATGGGGAACTGGGGCGTCCACTACCTCGACGCGATCCGCTGGATGACCGGTGAACTCGCCCCTGCGTCGATCTGCGCCATGGGCGGCCGGTTCGTAGTCGACGACGACCGCACCATCCCCGACACGTTGGAGGCCAACTTCCAGTTCGCGTCAGGCCGTCTCGCCATCTTCGGACAATACGAAGCCAGCGGCGCGCCCGCCATGCGCAAGGGCGAGGTCGAACTGCGCGGAACGCTTGGAACGGCATATTCTTCGGGCCCGAGCTTTGAGATCGTCCCCGAGCGCGGCGGCCAGTTCCAGGATTCCGAGCCCCGCATGGAACCGATAGCCGACAAGGATTCAGGCAGCAATGCCGACCTGACCGCGATGCACGCCCGCAACTTCCTGGATTGCGTGAAGTCCCGTGAAAAGCCCAACGCAGACGTCGAAATCGGTCACCGGTCCACGAGTTTCAGTCTGCTCGCGAACATTTCCTTGGCCACACAGTTACGCCTCGAATGGGACGCCGAAAACGAAATCATCACCAACAGCAAAGAAGCCAACGACCTGCTCCACTACGAATACCGCAAGCCGTGGACGTTGGCATAGGCGAAGGTATAGTGATGAATTCAGAGACAGCAGGGACGACAGAGACAGCAGGGACGACAGGGACAGCAGGGATAGTAGTGACGACAGGGACGGCAATGACTACAACGGGGGTGGCGGCTGGGCGGATACCTGGCCCGCGCGGCTTCCTGAGTCGAGCATTCCGCTCGACTATCCCATACGTCCTATTGGTCCTATATGTCCCATTCTTCGCCGCAGCCCAAGATCTACCATCCAACACCCTCGATCTCGTCATGCGTAGCCGCGCCGAGACCCCTGAAGGCCGGCTCGACTTCACGTACAAGACCGTCCATTGGGACCCCAAAAAGACCGCCATCATCGTGTGCGACATGTGGAATACCCTCCGCGCCGACGTGGTAGCCGCGCGAGTGGGGGAGATGGCCCCGCGCATGAACGAAGTGCTGAACGCCGCCCGCGCCCGCGGCGTTACTATCGTTCACGCGCCCAGCGGCTGCATGGACTACTACGCCGATTGGCCCCAGCGCAAACGTTGTTTGGACGCGCCGAAAGTGAAGACGGTCGTTCCCCTGCAATGGAACGCCCTGAACCCCGACCGCGAGCCCCCCTTACCCATCGATGACTCCGACGGCGGTTGGGAAGGCAATGTAGTTGAAGGGCCGCCACCGCAAACCCACGAGCATGACGCCATCAAGATTGCGGACGAAGATGCCATCGGCGAAGGCGCGGAGATCTATCCCTACCTCGTCCAGCAGGGCATCGAGAATGTCATTCTTCTCGGCGTGCACACCAACATGTGCGTGCTGGGCCGCCCTTTTGGCATTCGCCAAATGGTCTACCTCGGCAGGAACGTGGCCCTCATGCGCGACATGACGGACACGCTGTACAACCCCGCAATGCCGCCGAAGGTCAGCCACGTGCGCGGTAAGGAACTGGTGGTGGAACACATCGAGAAGTACTGGTGTCCGACCTTCACCAGTACCGACCTGTTGCACAAACCGGCCTTTCGCCTCGCCGAGGACAAGCGGCCGCACGTCTCGTTTATCGTGAGCGACGACCACTACGACGCCGACAAAACACTGCCGCGTTTTGCTCAGCGTCTCCGCGAGAAACATGGCGTCTACTGCACCGTTCTTCACGGCCAGGGACAGCCGGATATTCCGGATCTCGCCGAACTGGAAACGACCGACGCCGTGGTTATTCTCGTTCGTAGGCTCGGCCTTCCCTCGGACCAAATCGCGGCCATCCGCGACTACGTCAACCACGGCGGCGCCGTCGTAGGCCTCCGCACTGCCAGCCACGCCTTCAAGATGAACTACAAAGATCCCCCGGGCTTCCAGGTTCCCGAAGACCATGCAGAATGGCCGGACTTCGACGCAGAAGTTCTGGGCGGTAACTACCACAATCACGGCCCGAACGAGCTCGGGACGGACGTGCAAATCGTTCCCGCGATGAAGTCCCACCCCATACTCGCGAATATTCCGTCGGACACTTGGCACAGCACCGGTTCCCTCTATTTCACAAGCCCCGTTACCAAAGACGCCACCGTTCTTATGATGGGTTCCAACGGGAAGCAGACCGAACCCCTCACGTGGGTGCGGGAACACGACGGCGGACGGGTCTTCTACAGCGGCCTGGGCCACCCCGACGATTTCAATCAACCCGAATTCATCACGCTGCTGACCAACGCGATTTTCTGGGCGATGGACAAACCTTCCCCCGAAGCCGACTGAGGTTTTCTTGCGCGAATACGCCCCTGCGGCCAACTGAAACCGCTTCAGGTCGAGTTAGTCTATACTGTCCATCCAGTCCATATCGTCCATTTCATCGCAGACACGACAAGTTGAAGTCCTCTTCACGCTCGGATAAGATCAGCGTTTCTCGGAATTCCCCCGGCTACAACCGGATTTCGCGTATCATTTGACCAATTGCACGAAGGAGTTACGACCATGGCAGAGCGCGTGTATAACTTTTCAGCCGGCCCGGCGACCTTGCCGTTGCCCGCCCTGGAGGAGGCCCAGAAGAATCTCTTGGTATATCCGGGGGCTGGCGCGTCCGTCATGGAAATCAGCCACCGTTCCAAGCAGTTCGCCGAGGTTTTGGCGGGAGCGAAGGAAAACGTCCAGAAACTCCTGAACCTGCCCGACAACTACAAGGTGTTGTTCGTTCAGGGCGGCGCCTCGTTGCAATTCTCCATGATTCCCATGAATTTCCTGGGGCAGGGGGAGGGTGCCGACTATATCCTCACCGGCTCGTGGGGCAACAAAGCCATCAAAGAAGCCAAGAAACAAGGCGATGTAAGCATCGCGTGGAATGGAAAAGACGAGGGCTTCAACCGATTGCCGCAGCAGGATGAATTGCAACTGAATCCCAAGGCCGCCTATTGCCACTTCACGTCGAACGAGACCATCGAAGGCGTCGAGTTCCTCGTCGAACCCGAAACCGGCGATGTGCCTCTGATATGCGATGCGTCCTCAGACTTTCTGTCGCGGCCCTTGCCCATCGAAAAGTACGGCCTCATCTACGCCGGTGCTCAGAAGAACATCGGTCCCGCAGGCGTGGCCCTGGTAATCATCCGCGACGATCTCTTGGAATTGGTGCCGGAAGGCCTGCCGTCCGTGCTTGATTACAAGCTCACCGCCGAGAATGACTCGCTCTATAACACGCCACCGTGTTTCGCCATCTACATGGTCAAATTGGTGACCCAGTGGCTATTGGACGAAGTCGGCGGGTTGGACGATGTCGCCAAGTTGAACAAGAAAAAAGCGCGTCTGCTCTACACCACCATCGACGGCAGCGGCGGGTTCTATAAGGGACACGCTCAGAAGGAAGCCCGCTCGGTCATGAACGTGACGTGGCGGTTGCCCAGCGAAGAACTCGAGGCGCAATTCGTCAAAGAAGCCACCCAGGCCGGTCTCCACGGTCTGAAAGGCCACCGTTCCGTGGGCGGAATCCGCGCGTCGATCTACAACGCCATGTCCGTTGAAGGCGTCGAAGCCTTGGCCGACTTCATGACGGAATTTCGCGCCAAGAACTGCTAATGCAGTAGATGTTTCGCCGCCGCGAGTCCGGATAACGCCGCGCCTTCCACGCGAGGCCCCCCGAACGCGTCTCCCGCGAAGGCAATCGGCGCCGGTTGCGCCGTGTAGACGCACGGCGCCGGGTACACCCGTGTCGGCTGACTGTACCGCCAGCGATGGACCTGGGAATCGACCACCTTGGCACCGAGCCACGGCTCCGCCGCCCCTATCAGCACTTCCGCCACCGACGCCGGATCTTCGTCGAAATACTGCCGTGAAAAGTTCGGGTTTCCGTGGATCGTCACGTTGTGGTGGCCGGGTGAAATGCCCTTCGTTTCGTTGTCCGCCATCCATGCGATTCGATCGTGAGGCATGCGTATACCGCCCGGATCGGGAATCTTGCTCGGACCGTCCAGCGTGACAAGCACGGCGAAACAAGGGTCGTATTCGATCTGGTCCAAGGCGGCCTTGGCGTCACTCGGGAGCGTCGTTCCGCCGGCTTCCAGTATCTCCAACGATTGAGGCACGGGCGGCGTCAGGAGGAGACGTTTGCCCGAAAGCGCCTGACCCTCGGCAGTCTGTAGCTTCCAACAACCTCCGTCGACGGAAGCAGCGGTCACGCCATCCGAGAGATGAATATCCAATCCTTTCGCCAGGTATTTCGGAATAGCCGTCATGCCGGAAACGCCGCAATACCGGGGGTATCCATCCGGTTGGATGAAGCCGTCGCCGCTGGCAAATCCGTGGCCCCATTCGCGAGCGATACCCCGAGCGGCCCACTCGTCGACCAACTCCTTGAACCGGGGATCCTGTGCGGTGAAGAATTGTGCGCCGTGGTCGAAAACGCCGTCGCCCACGCGGCGCGTAGCCATGCGGCCGCCGACCCCGCGCGCTTTGTCCAGCACGACGACCATCTGCCCGTTTCTTTGCAACTCTTGTGCCGCGAGCAATCCCGCGATTCCCGCTCCAACTACAATACAATCGTGCATAGTTCCCTGATTCCTGCCGCCAAAGTTTCTTTGCTTCGCCAAAAAACTGTCCGCACTATGCCAGATCGTTCATGCGGAAAGGTAGATACTGACCCGAGAACTCCTCCCGTAACGCCATCCATAGACCGGAGCCGATTGCTACTTCGCGGCTGAGTTTTCTCGATCACCGATTCATGTACCATACGGTTGCGTTCAGCACGCCGGCAAACGCAACCCATGCCAGATACGGTGCTATGAGGGCGGCCGCGGCATTTCGGATTCGTGCGAACGCGACCAACGTCGCGAGAATCAGCAGCCACAGTCCGATCAATTCTACCAGTGCTGCGCCGGGACTCTGCAGGCCGAAGAAGAGTACCGACCACATCAAGTTCAGGGCTAACTGGCAAACCCACAGTCCCAGGGGAACTGCACCCTTGCGAATGCCCGACCGAAGATACACGAGCCATGCGGCCACGGCCATGAGAAAATAGAGCACCGTCCATACCGCGCCAATCACGCTGCCCGGCGGGGTCCAGGCCGGCTTGGCGATCGTCTGATACCAGGTATCGACAGAACTCGACGTGGCAATGCCGCCGACCGCCGCCGCTCCGTAGCTCATCGCGAGGAATGCGACCAGCATCGCACCATTTCGGATCAATTCTTCGGTTCGCTTCACGTCGCCCTTTTCAGCCATAGCGCGGATACCTCGCAATTGCTGGTGCGCCTGCTATCCCTCGTTCCACGCTGGAAGTGAAACGGTCGCCTGATAATTCGAATAATTATAGAGGGGGTTCCGTTCCGGCTTGTACAGCCGGCCATCCTTCGGGGAATCGTCTTGCGTGTACACCCAGATTTCGTGCGGGATCCCAAACGACCACTTCATCCCGGCAATCGCCCGTGATGTCAAGCACCGCATTGCACATATCGGGATGGCCGTCGGCGGGGAATCGAACCACGCGACGCCCGCGACCGTCGTACATCCCGCCATAGGTCACATTGGGCGACAGGACGAAGAATTCCTCATCACGTCCCGTCCAGTTGATCGGCAAACACATGCTCCCGTGTTGTACCGGTTCAAAGTCGTAGTAAACATCGCCGTTCGCGTCGTAGAAATGAATGATGCCCTGGTTGCCCCAGAAGTTGATGGACACGGTTTCCAGTCCCGGAAGATCATCGCGAAAGTTCGCCACTGCCGGATTCTGAACGTGGCCGAGATAGTGATGCTTGATTACGTTCCCCTGCGTATCCACGAAGAACATGCCTTCGTCGCTCGCCGCACACATGACCCGGGGGCTGTCGTCGGGCCCGTTGTACCGCACGATCGCAACGCCGTCCGCGTGGTCGTGCATCGTGTCGTCGAGAGTCCACAGCACACGGCCGTCGGGTGCGTACAACGAGTATCCGATGGCGAGTTCCTGCTTCCCGTCTCCGTCGATGTCGTAGGCGAACGGGTAATGGCCGGTGTTGCAGGCCCCTTGCCACTCGACCTCCAAGCGGTCGGTCAACGCCCAGAAATTAAGATAACGGTCCTTCAGGATGATGTCGCTCGCGCGTCCGACCCCACGCAGGTCGCAGAAATAAATGCTGTCGCCCAGAATGCGGGGGAACTTGTTGTAGGGTTCCGGCGTGGGCGCAGGCATCAAAGGCGTCGGCTGCTTGTATTTCGTTTTGCCCGTCGCCCCGTCGGCCACGACGATTTCCATGTTCATGCAATAGACGACTTCGTTCGTTCCATCCCCATCCAGGTCGTGAATTTGAAATCCAACGTCGTTGGTCAGGTTGTCTTTCCACGGGTCCGGCTCGCCAATCTGCCAAAGCATGTCTCCGTCGAAGGTCATGGCCGTCAAACAACTCAACTCACTGTTCCGGTCTTTTGGCCCGTGATGAAGCACCTGACCGATCAATACGTCGATCTGCCCGTCGCCGTTCAAATCGCCAAACCGAAGATTACGTCCAACCCCGAAATCCCGCGTGGTAACGCTTTTCCAGAGCACGGGCTTGGGATTCTCCGCCTGCAACCGCTGTTCCTCGGCTTCCCGTGCGTGCTTCTCCTGCTGAAGCGCTTCAAAGGAGGCATCATTCGTCGTCACGGTTACGTGTGTATACCGTGCAGGAGGATCCGACATCAGCCCAATTCCGCCCCGCGGAAAGCTGTCGTCTTCCGCCACTAGTGTCAACGTGTCATTCATCGATGCAGTTATCCGAGCACCGCGTGCTGTAACGACGGCGTCGAAATACTTGCCGGGCTTCCACGCGAAAGTCTGCTCCGCCAGCACCATTTCCGCAGGCGTACGAAACGCCGTCGCGTCTTGGACGCGAAGCAGGACCGCCCGTTCACCCTCCACGCCGAAAAAGTAGTAGTTCCGGTCGTTGTGCATGCGGAATGTGACACCGCTCCGGCCTTTGTCGTCATCCGGCGCGAACCGCACCGACACGGTGTAATCGGTCCAGAGCGGGTCTCCCGTGGTGACCAGTGGGTGCGTGTGTTTTGACTTATTGCGGTACGTCTGGGCGAGCACGGCGTCTTCGTTCTCACGGATTACCTTCCACGCAAGTTGCGACGCGGGGGATGATGTAAACGCGGAGACCGACCATCCCGCTTTGGGTTCTGTTTCCCGGACGTAATGGTATTCCGCGTGGGCCCCGACCACGCCGAACAAGTTGCCCGGCGAAAGTCGATCAAATCCATCATCCAGTAACGTGACGTTTTTTGACTCGACTTTACCGACGGCGTCGGCGGGATCGGATTCAGTATCCGGAACGACCGCACCGGCAAGCAAAGCGATCGCGCGATTCATTTCACAATCCGGGTTGCCGCCATCCAATTTACCCCAGTTGCCTTGCGCCGAAGCGAGCACCAGGTTGAGACTCGGAATGATAACCGAGCAGTTCCCGCCGAACCCGATAGACATAAACGTGTCGGCCGGTGCGTCCGGCCACGTCATCGCGTCCGGGTGAAGCCGCCCTTTGCCGTTGAACCACCAATTAAATCCGTAAATGCCCGCGCCAAACTTCGTGAAGTGGTCGGAGCCTCCACCGTACGAGCCGATGCCGAGGTAATCGTTCGTGTCCGCATCTTTTGTGTGCGGCAGGTCGAACGGCGTCTGCGGTTTCATGTACTCATCGAAGAACCGGGCGGGGAGCACTTGCCGTTCGCCCCATTTGCCACGGTTCAACCAGAACCAGGCAATTCGCGCGAAGTCCCGCACCGACGCTTTGAGTCGTCGTTTCTCTGCGATGAAGTGCAGGCCATCTTCCAGTTGAAGAGCCCCGAACCGCTCCGGCACCGCAGCAATCGCGTCTGGATCGCCCTGAAACACTTTGTCGAACAGCGTCTTTTGATAAAGCTGAATGGCGAAATCGTTGTACGCCCACGCCGCGCCGGGCGGGTCGGGCCGTGCGTAGCCGCTCGTCATGGCGCCGAGATGACGAAACGTGATCCCCTGATCTTTGCCTATCAGCGGCCACCCGAACTCGATGATGGGCTGGTCGACGCTCTTTACCTTGCCTTCCTGGATGGTGAAGAAGAGCAGGGTACTCAGTACTGGCTTCGCCGACGAGAGCCAATCACTTCGTTCCGCCTGGTCCCCCCAGGTCTTGACCACATAGCCGTCTTTTACAACACATCCCCGACCGCCCAATGCCGATGCCAACGCATCCAAAGCGTCCGCGTCCATGCCCGCCTCCTGGGGCGTGTGCGTCTCCCAGTGCTCGCCTGGAAAGTGATTGGCGCGCGCAGCGACGTTAACGGCAGCGACTACGAGTAGCGACAACAGCAGACGAGGCACTTCGTCAGTCATTTCCTGGATTCCTTTCTCAACGGGGATCGTTACAAACCGGTGCGCGAATCGATCGTAGTGGACGGCCTATCGTCGCTGCGTCTTCGTAAAGTCCATGTAACGCGTCGAACCGACTTGGGATTCGTGGAGCGTGACCGAGTAGTCGCCATTCTTGGTATGGGCTTCGTAGGTTCGTGTTTCCACCGTCGGTGAGGGTGGGGCGTTGTCTGATTGCAACAGTTCGGTCAATACCCGGCCGTCCACACCGTCCGGCACCGGAACGCCGGCCAGCGCACAGATGGTTGGCATCATGTCAATGTTCCCCGTCGGCGTGTCGCTGACCTTACCTTGCTTGAATGCGGGCCCTGCAACGATCAGCGTGTTATGGATGTCAAAAGGACTGGAGGTCCCGTGGCCGGCCACGCCGGGCAAGTCGGTCGTTCCCTTCCATCCGTGCTCGTTTGCTGCGTCCGACCAGTTTGCGTCCACCAGAATGTCTGGCGCGCGATCGTGGTCGAAGTGGGCCAGTCCCAACGACAGTGTCCCGGGCACGCTGCCCTGGTCGCTGCTCGGTTCCTTTCCCCGCGTGAAAATGGCGCCCACCCAATCCGCGTGCTGCAAGACTTCGACAATGTTCTCGATGCGGCCCGCGTCGTGGTTTTCCACGTAGATACACCCGTCAACGACAATCACGTCCGTGGAACTCGCGCTGGCTTTCAAACCCTTCTCCACCAGGAACGGCGCCAAACGAGTCTTGCCGGTATGCGTCGAGAATCCGTGATCGGACGTCACAATGATGTTGGTCTTGTCGAGAAGCTCCTCGTGCTCGAGCGCGCCCAGGATTCGCCCGATCTCCGAATCGACTGCCTTCAGCGCCTCGAGCGTCACCGGATCCCCGATCCCTTTGGCGTGCGCGGTATGGTCCGGATCGGATAACCACATGGTTGTAACGTCCGGGTGAATCTTCTCCAGGCCAAGTTTCAGATACGCGTCGACGATCCAATGGTTCTGCTCCGCATTCGGGTATGCTTCCTCAGGCACGGGACCGAGGACCTCATCGATGTGCGCGTGCCGTGATTCAGGAAGCGTCAACTCCACGTTGATGATCCCCGCGCCTTTCGCGAGATTGTTCAACAGATACGCCGAGCCCGGCGAGCCGGAACTGACGGCGAGGAGCGTCTTGCCATTTTCTTCCAGGACTTCGCCCAGGGTCGGGCGCGTCACGAGCCGCTCATCGATGCCGTCGGCGATGCGCATGAGTTTGGTGGCGCTTCCGGTGCTCAAACCGCCGCTCGGTTCGACGCTGGGAAAATACACGGTATTCCCCATGAGCCCGTGCTTGGCAGGGTAACAGCCCGTTGCGAGCGAGGTCGCATTCACCCGTGTGAGCGTGGGGAAGACGGAATGGTTGTTGGTGCAAACGACGCCCCGTTGGCCCAGCGCGTACACGTTGGGCATGATTTCCGGCGTCACGTAGTCGGGCCGGCAGCCATCCAGCACGATTGTCAGCACGCGGTTTGCGCCGGGTGTTTGTGCGTTTGCCGGAGCGAATGCAAAATTCGAAACAGCGAGGAGTATTGCCGTAAGTACCGTGCGGCTCAGGAATCCATGCATGGTCGCCTATCTCCCAGACCCCTGCGCCGCGCGAACGACCCTACACGCGCAGGTGGTCGGCTTGCCAATCCTTAACCAGCTTCTTGATGTCGTCCGATTTGGTGAGCTTTTCGTCAAGCGCTTTGCGTACAAGGTCCGGCAGTTCCGCGTCGGAGGCAAATCGCAATCCAATCAACTGCGGAAGGGTCAGCGTTGGGATCTTCCCCGCCAACTCGGCCGGCAGCACGCGTTCGAGCCGAAGTCGCATCTCCAGTCGAATGACCCGATCCTGCACGCGGACCGAGTACATACGCATGCGAAACATAATGCCGAGGACGGCGAATACGATCAACAATGTGGCCAAGAGCGAAAAGATGGGACCAAAGGAAACAGAAACGATCGACAAAAGGGCCGCCACGAGAAGCATCACGGTAATCACATAGAGGCTCTTATCAACGGACTTGTGGTTTACGTAGTTCTGTGTGGTCTGCTCGGCCATGGTTCTCCGTTCCTTCTCGGTTTTGATTACCCTGCGTCAAGCGGCTGCACCGGCTCCTCGAAATAGTGATGAAAGCGACGGGGAAGACGATGATAGTGGTCGTCGGCCATCGCGCTCCACGGATCGCGCGAGTTGTACGTATCCCAGAACAAGACGGACTTCCCGTCCAAGTCGCCGCGGCGCGCATCGTGAACCAACGCGGCCAACGCCTTCCCAGAGTAAGTTCCATCCAAGCGAATATCTTCAGTATCCCGCAACAGCCGGATGGCCGCCATTCCTTCCTCAGTGTACAAGGCATACTGCGTCCCAAAGAAATCCTCCCGCAGGCTGTATTCCGCGAACGACCGTTCGCATGTCGGAAAAGCCGGATCGGAGGACCGCAGAAATCGCACGGTTTCCATGGCCAGATTCCGCATTCGCTCCGGATTCGCCAGTTCCGGGTCGATCACCCGAACCGGAATCACACGCGTGTCCAACCCCGCTGCTTCCAGGCCGATCGTAAGCCCTACGGCGGTCCCCATGCTGCCGACGGCAACATAGATCGCATCCGGCTTCTCCATAGCGGCCTCGGCAATTTGATCGCGCAATTCGAACGCCGCGTTTACGATACCGGCGACACCCAGTGGCGAGGAACCGCCCGGCGGTATAAGCATCGGCTTACGTCCGGCGCGCAGCCAGTGGCGCACGACTTGATGGATCGTCCCCGCCGTCAGCAGTCTTCGGTTCGCGTATTCGTGCAATTCCGCACCGCAATGATGCCCCAGCAGCAAATTCCTCCGCAACGACCGCGAATTGGGTTGCGGGAGAAACATCGAGATGCTGCGGAGACCGACTTCGCGCGCGTAAATTGCCGTCGCCAAGGCGTGGTTCGAGCCCGTAAACCCGAACGTCAGGACTTCCTTTACACCGTCTCGAAGCGCCTTGCCGAGCAGGAACTCCAGTTTGCGCACCTTGTTGCCGCCATACGTGCGACCGCTTAGATCGTCCCGCTTGATGTCGAAGCGATCCAATCCAAGCATATTGCCGAGATTATGACATTGGGAAATGGGGGTTGGAAACTCGCCCAGCGGGACGTGGGGAAGGTGATTCTCCAACTCGGGATATTCTCGAAACAGAGGCAGGCGTGAACGACTGTCGACGCGCGTGGCCATACCGCCGCAACGACGGACTATCCGTTGTCCTGGAAGAAGGACCGCACCCGGGACCAAACATACCAGGAAATGGCCCGCGCATCTTTCGGATCGACTTCGGAGAAACGCACGCCAATCCGGTGAATCCCCGTTCCGGGTTCCTTCTCCTCCGAGTGCACGATCTCGCCACACACCCGCAACTCGGGATCTTCCGTCATCTCTAAACTTACCCGCGACCGCCCGTTCTGCCCAATCGGTCCCGTCGTTTCAATATAGGCGCCGTTGGTGCTGAGATTGAGAAGTCTGCCGATTACGGGGGTCGGAAGCCCGTTCGCCTGGACAGTCAACGCGATATCGGTAGGCACGCGCAGCCTCGTTCGCAACTCTTCCCGGTTCAGATTCGCCGCGCGCAACAGGACGATTTCGTGCAACGACTCCGGCGACGCAGTAAGGACGCGCGCATAGTAGCCGGCCACGCCTTTTGATTCCGCTTTGTCAAACTCCAAAACGACGCCGGCGCCGTCGCGAGGCACTTCCGGCACGACACAGTGGCATCGCACCACCCGCTCCCGGACATCCAGGATCTCGGCCGGATAACGGTCTTTACCCACACGAACGTAGCCCTGGCTACCCTTACGGATATGTCCGGACAAGGATTGGGACATGGTTTGCTCGATTTCGATCATTCCGAATGTTTCACACTCTCCGCATAGCCTACCACGACTTGCCGTCAAAACTCCAGTAAATGTCGAAAGTCCTTTTGCCCTCGCTCCGGAGGCCGGTTTACTGTCATTTCTCCAACTTCTCCAACTCCCGGTTTGTGCTCGGACAAGTCCGTGTCCAGAAACGCACGGTTTTCCGGCAACAACATTTCTAGGCCTGTGACACGATCGATCTGCACCACAAGTTCGCTGCTCGTGAACGACAAGACGTGACCCCCTTGTGTGCGCAACCCGAAATCGCAATCGGGGTTGCCAGTAGTACACAGAGGATCTCCGCTCTTGTCATGTAAAGTCTTTCCTGCGTTGGGTTTGACTGCCTACCGTCGTCGTGAGTGTAACCAACCCTTGCGCAGCGACGCAACGGAGGCCGCTTGTCCTATCCTGCCGCGCGGCGTTATCATGTATACGGGTCCGCGCGAGGTTCGTCCTTGCGAAGAAGGATTTGAAGTGGTGACAGCAGTCCAGCGCGTCGGATACGTCGTATCCGATTTACATATGTTTTCCAAGCGGTCGACGTGGGCCGATCATCTCGATGACATGTACCAGGCCGCTGCCGATGCGGATGTGTTCATTCTCGCCGGAGATACCTTCGATTTCCGCTGGACGACCCTGGGTTCCATCGACGCGACCGTCGATGCGGCCATTGCCTGGCTCCGGGATTTCGTCGATAAATTTCCTACCTGCCACTTCCACTTCATTCTCGGAAACCACGATAACCTGCAAGTCTTTATCGAGGCCCTCTCCGAACTCGCCGCCGTCACGGAAAACCTCTCCTGGCACCCGTATTACCTCAAGATTGGGGACAGCGTCTTCATTCATGGTGATGTCTCGGACCGTAAGATGGACGCGGACGACCTGGAACAGGCGCGCGACGAATGGCGCTATGACGAAAAGACTCGCCATCCCATTCTGCACCACCTCTACGACTGGGCCTTGAACGTCAATCTCCATCGTGGGGCCCAGGCCGTTCGGTATCCGAAGAAACTTGTCGCCCGCCGCGTGATTGCCTATCTGGAAGACGTCGGGTTAGGCACGCTGAACGGCACGCGACACGTCTACTTCGGCCACACCCACGAAGCCATGTCGAATTACCGCTACCGCGGCCTCGTGTTTCACAACGCCGGCTCCCCCATGAAAGGCCTCGAGTTCAACATCCTCCGCGTCGAACTTGATGAAGACGTTTAGAATCTCTGCAGACCGATGATAGGACGTCCGTGTCGGTCCGTGCGCGCCCGTGCAAGTCTTACTTCGTCCTGCCGCGACTATTCCCCTTCGTTCGCCCTCTTGGTTTCGCTTTGGGTTTCGCGCGCGCCCACCCCTTCGGCTTTTCCTTCCGCTTGGGTTTGGGAACGGGCTGGCTCGTCTTCGGCGGTTTTCGATCGCCCTTTTTCATGATGAAGAGGTAATTGAACCCGCGCAAGAAGTAGTTGCCTTGGACGGCCTCGGTATGCCAATGCCGCCGCTTCATCGTCCGGTTGTGGCGGACCACACAGACGACGTCCACCGGCTCAAAGTACTGCTCCAACATGGCAAACAGCCGGAACCCGATCGGTTGGAAGGGCTGCTTCTTCTTCCACGAGTCGCTCACGTAAAGCCCCACGTACCGGCGGGGGCGCAGCACCCGATGCATTTCCCGAATCACCGCGCGCATGGCTTCGTAGTACTCGCCCGTCGCCGCGTCCAACTTGCCGATGCAGGCCGGATCGTCGGAATACTCGAGATGGGTGGAGTAGGGGGGATCGACGAAGACGAAATCCGCTTTCTCCGTCTCCAGCGGCAACTTTCGCGCGTCCGCGCGGAAGATGTCCTCGCGAACCGGCGCGATATCGTACCCCAACGCACGCCGGTTCAGATCGCGCGCCACGTCGAGTGTCGTCCCGCTGCCGCACATCGGATCGACCACGAGGTCCTTCTCCCGCGTATACCGCTGTAAGAGATTCCAGATCACAAACGAGGGCGTGGCCCCCACATAGGCCTGGTCCCCCTGCATCGTGTCGCCGTAATGCTGCGACGGATACTCCCACAACGTCGTGGTTTGAATTGTCAGCGAAGGTTTCTTGTGCATCGGGGGATCATAGCACCTGCGCATGGTCCACTACGACGAAAAATATCTGGCTCATGTAGCGCAGATGTCCCGCCTGCAACCTATAGTTTCAGCCTGACCTCTTTCCCTTTCTTCGCGCTCTCATAAATCGCATCCAGAATGCCAATCACCTGCAACGACTGCTCCGCCGGCACCGGCGACGGCTTTCCCTTCGCCACGGCTTCCGCAAACGCCATACACTCCAACATGTGCGCTTCACCCGTTCCCGCGCTGCGCAGCGTGATGTCCATGTGCTGACGCGTCTTGTTGCTCGTCACCTGGATCGTGTTGTTCGGCCAGTGGGCGCCGCCCTTGTCGCCGTACAACCACATCTGCATGTCCTCATCCGTGGGATCGAAGGGATGATTCAAAAGCCAGCTGACCTCCAGCACCAGCGACGCGCCGTTCGCGAACCGCACAAACGCCGCCGCGCACTCTTCCACGTTCCAGGTCTTGGGAATCCGGTCGCCCCAATCGCTGTATGCCCCCGGCAATTTGCGCAACCGGTCATGCGTCGTTCCCGATACCGTGACCGGTTTCGGATTACCCATCATCCACAACGTCAGGTCGAGGATATGCGTGCCGATATCGATGCACGGTCCGCCGCCCGCGTGTCGTTTCTCCACCAGCCCCGGCCGCGTCGGCGCACCCGACCGCCGCAACATCCAGCTTCGCGCGTGATACACGTTGCCGAGAATGCCCTGGTCGATCTCCGCCTTCAACGCCCGCGACGCGCCTTCAAACCGGAAATGCTGCGCCGTCATAAGCAGCTTCTTCGCCTTGTCCCGCGCCGCGATCATTTTGCGGATGTCGCCCGGCCTAGGCGCCAGCGGCTTCTCACAGATCACATGTTTGCCCGCGTTCAATGCCGCAATCGACAGCGGCGCGTGGTACATGTTCGGCGTGCAGATATCGATGATGTCGATATCCTTGTCGCGAAAAAGATCCGCCGGCTTCGTATACAACCGGGTGACCCCTTCGCGCTGCCCGACCTCCTTCAAAATCTTCGGCGAAACGTCCGCCAACGCCACCAACTCCGTGTACGGGCTCTCCTTCCACCCCGGAAAATGCCGGCACGCAATCCCGCCGACCCCAATCAATCCAACTCTCAACGTCTTGGCCATACCACACCACGTCCTTTCTAGCTTGAAAATGGATTCCCCAATCGCAGAGACGCGATCATCGTGGAGAATCGCGGGGATTTCAAGCAGGAATTGTTGACGCCCCTTTGCAACCCTACTATAGTGAGAACAGGATGGCCTTGCTCTTAATCACGGGCGAGTTGTGGGAAAGGAGTGCACATGGCGGAAATCGATCAAAGTCAGGCCCGGACCTGGGCGATGTTGGCACACCTATCGACGCTCTGCGCTTTTGTCGGTGTACCGTTCGGACATATTCTAGGACCACTCATTGTCTGGCTGGTCAAGAAGGACGAGTTTCCCTTCGTCGATGACCAGGGCAAGGAGGCGTTGAATTTCCAGATTTCCTTGACCATCTATGGGATAGTCTCCGGCATCCTCTGTATCGTGCTAATCGGTTTTGTGTTTCTTCTTGTTCTGTTCATCATGGATCTGGTCTTGACGATCATGGCCGCCGTCGCCGCGAACCGTGGCGAGTACTACCGGTATCCCCTGACCATACGGTTTATCTCCTGAGATGCTCCTGAAACTCATAGCTTGCGAAGTTTTCACCCGCGAAATCTGTCACTGCGTCGCGACGAGCCCCCACGTGATCGATCTCGAATTCACGCCCAAAGGCGCTCACAACGAACCAGCCTACTTACGCAACCTGCTCCAGAAAAGCATCGACGCCGCCAACGCGTCCGAAAAGGACTACGACGCCATCGTCCTGGGTCTTGGATTGTGTGGCAACGCGACCGTCGGGCTCGTGAGTCACGGGGCCCCGCTGGTCATTCCCCGCGCCCACGACTGCTGCACGCTCTTCCTGGGCTCGAAACAGCGGCAACAGGAGCATTTCGGCGATTCCCCGAGCCAGGCCTTTAGTTCGGCCGGGTATCTCGAACACGGCGGCGATTTCGTGCGCGAAGCGGAAGGGGTGAAGCAACAGTCCGGGTTTGACGTGCCGTTCGAAGCTTTCGTCGAGCAGTACGGCGAAGAAAACGCCAAGTATCTCTGGGAAACGCTCCATCCCAACTATCCTCAAGACGGCCACGTGGTGTTCATCGAGGTGCCCGAGTTCAAGCATTTGGGGTACGCCGAAGAATGCCGGCGCAAAGCCGAAGCGGAGGGCAAGAAGTTCGTCGTCCTTGAAGGCTCCATGGATCTGGTGCGCAAGATGGTGGACGGCGATTGGAACCACGGCGACTTCCTTGTCCTCCAACCCGGCGAGGCGATTGCTGCCGTCTACGATCACGATGAGGTCATCCGAGCGGCGAAGCCCGACCCCGGCGAGACTCCCGGAGAATAGTCCGTCGGTTTGAAGAATTTTTTGCGCCCGCCTGACACTTTCTTGACAAGTTCACTCGCGATCCAGTCCATACTGTCCATATAGTCCATATAGTCCATATAGTCCATACCGTCCATCGAACCCCAAAATACTTCGCATGGACCAATCACAGGAGGTAGGACAATGCACGCACTGGATTGGCGGTTGCACGGGATCTCGGTCGCTGCGCTCTGCGGCCTTTTGCTCTTTGTCTCTGCGGCCCTCGCACAGGAACCTTTCACCCCGGACGCACCCGTCGCCGTCGAAAAAGTCGCCCTATTCAAGAACGGTCTCGGTTACTTCAACGCGTCCGCCGTGTTGCCCGACGGCGCAACGTCCGTCCGTCTCGGACAACTCCCCGTCCCCGCCTACGGAACGTTTTGGGTAGGCTACCCCGAAGACGTGAAACTGCAATCCCTCATCACGGGGATGGAAGAATACGACGAGCACCAGACCGCGCAGTCCATCGCCGACATGTTGCGCGCCAACGCTGGGAAGCACGTCACACTACGGCTCGCGAACGAAGGGGCTGAGTTAATACAAGGCGTCCTCCTCGTACCCGACCGTGACGCGAATCCTTTCCCGGAGAATAATCCCTACTTCATGGGTGGCCGGCCGCCGACGCCGCAGAACGCGCCGTATGTGCCCAATCCAGGTTCCGGCAGCTTGATCCTGGTCCAGACGGACAAGGCAACCTTCGCGGTCAATCCCAATTCCGTAATAAGCGCGTCGTTCGACGGGGCCGACGCTGCTACGGACGTGCCAATCCATCGCAAACGCCCGGCCATCCGCGCGGAATTGGCCGAACCCGCCGCCGGACAAAAGGTGTCCGTGAGCTACCTGGCCCGCGGCATCACCTGGTCGCCCGCCTACCTTATTGATCTCTCCGAGCCGGAGACCGCGCATCTCAGCGCGCGGGCGCTGGTCATCAACGAAGTCGCCGACCTCGATAACGTCGAACTGGAACTCATCACGGGGTTCCCCAATATAAGATTCAGTGACGTCGTCAGCCCCGTCGCCCAAAGCCAGCGCCTTGCAGATTTCCTGCAAGCGCTCGTCAACGGGGCCAGCACCTCGGACGGCGGTCGCAACGTCATGGTGCAGCAAGCGATCGTATCAAATGGTGCTTTCTTCTTTGACTCCTCTAACGCCGTCCCGCTGCCCTCGTATTCGACTGCGGCACAAGGCACCGTTTCGGAGGATCTATTCCTCTACCCGGTGAACCGTCTCACGCTGAAACAGGGCGAGACCGCCTGGATCCCACTCTTCACCGTCGACGTGCCCTACGAACACATCTATACGTGGAGAATCGATGATTTCCTCGACGCGGAAGGCCGGTACCGCAACCAACCGGAATCGCCGCGAACGGTGCGATGGCGGAAGAGGTCTGGCATTCGTGCCGCATTACGAATACCCTGGACATGCCGCTCACCACCGCCTCCGCCGAATTCGTCACCAAGGGCGCCTTTACCGGCCAGGATATCTGTTACTACACCGCGCCCGGCGCCAAAACGACCATCCATATCAATCGCGCCATGAATGTGGTCGCGGAACAGACGGAAACCGAGGTGGACCGCACGATGAACGCCTCAAATTTTCACGGCTACGCCTACGACCTCGTGACGCTCCACGGCGACCTTCGCGTCCGCAACCGGCAGGACAAGTCCGTGAACCTCGAAATCACGAAGGAACTCTCCGGCAAAGTCCTGCAAAGTGCCCCGACTGCCAAGGATGTGCAGACCGGGAAAGGCCTGAAGCAAACCAACCCCAAACACGTCCTGACCTGGGAAATCGAATTGACCGGCGGCGAAGAAACGAACCTCTCGTACGACTACCAAGTCTACGTACGCAAGTAGGCGTCCATCTCCCCCGGAGGGAAGCTGTATCGTGGCCCACTGGGAGCGCCAGGCTCCAGCCTGGCGGGGTTCGGAGCGTACACCCGCCACGAATCTTCAACGGTGATTGCGTAGCCTCGATGAACTCGCGCGGAAACTTTTCCAGGCTGGAGCCTGGCGCTCCCAGTGGGGCTCGCTCCCCTTGACAGTCTAAGCGCGATCGCCCTGTCACCCGGATTCGAATCCCGGCGCGCCCTCCGGTAAAATGTAGCTCATACCGCAAGGCAAATGCCCAACGAAGGAGGACGACCGGTGACCGAATATCAGCCCATTCCGCAATGTTTGGCGTGCGAACGCGATTCCGACGCAACGCCCCTGATCCCGTTGGAGTACCAGGGTGCGAAGACGTGGATTTGCCCGCAGCACCTGCCAATTCTCATTCATCACCCCAGCCAGCTCATTGGCAAACTCGCGGGCGCCGAGAATCTCCGGCCTGCGGATCACGACGATCGACCGATCCGCGACCGGAAATTCTGATCGATGCGGACGGCTGCCCCGTCAAAGACGAAGTCTACCGCGTTGCCAAATGCTACGGACTCGCGGTCAAACTCGTCGCGAATTCCTGGATGCGCATTCCCGAACAGGATTGGATAGAACTGGTCGTTGTGGACGACGGTTTTGACGCCGCCGACGATTGGATCGCCGAACACGTGGGGGAGAGCGACATCGTCGTTACCGCTGACATCCCCTTGGCGGCGCGATGTCTGAAGAAGGGCGCCGCGGTCGTGGGTCCCAAGGGCCGGGTATACACGGAAGCCTCCATTGGTGACGCCCTCGCTACCCGCGAGATCCTGTCCCACATGCGCGAACACGGAACCATGACCGGCGGCCCCGCCCCCTTCACCAAAGCCGACCGCTCCCGCTTTCTCCAACGCCTCGACGAACTCGTCCACGCAAAACGCCGCTAAGACCGCGGGCCTTCCACTGGGAGCGCCGGGCTCCAGCCCGGCGAAAAGTCGGTCTTCAGGGCAATTGCTAGCCCTTTTTTTCCGATTCAGGTAATAGAACGTGGTGAACCACCCGCATCACCCCGCACCTTTTGACATAAGATCGGCTTCCTTGCGGATTCAACCTTGCTATGTCAATCACCATGAAACACTGGCGTAAACAACTCGGAGTACTGACCGCAGTAGTCCTGGTTTCCGTCTGTGTCTACGCCGGTTACCAGGCAACACATTTCATCGCCCGCCAACGTCTCTTGCATGCCTCCTACGCCCCCGCGCCCGAAGGGATGGTCTTCGTCCCACCCGGTTACTTCACTCAGGGCACCAACGACCCCTCCGCCGAACCCGATGAACGGCCCGCGCGCCAAGTCTTTCTCCCCGGTTTCTATATCGACAAGCACGAAGTCACCAATCGGGAGTACAAAGCCTTCAAGCCGGGCCACACCTACCCCGAAGGCGCAGACGACTTACCGGTAACCAAAGTCCTCAAGTCCGATGCGGAAGCCTTCGCCCGATCCGTGGGCAAGCGCCTCCCTACGGACGCGGAGTGGGAGAAAGCCGCTCGTGGTACCGATGGCCGTACTTATCCGTGGGGCGACGATTTCGATTCGACGCGCTGCAATGCGGGACTGAGGAAACCTAAACAACCCGTTGGATCCTATCCCCAAGGCGCGAGCCCCTACGGTTGTCTCGACATGAGCGGCAACGTTTGGGAATGGGTCGCGGACACCTACCAGGATCCCGGCTGGTTTGCCGCAGATCGAGGGACCGAACGCGGGATTCTCCGCGGGGGCGCGTCGGGCTATGGCCCAATGCAAGCCCGCACCACCTATCACGGATTCGAGGCGCTCGAAACCACCTGTAACGACGTGGGTTTCCGTTGCGCGAAGGATGCGGAACCCCTGCCGTAACGCGCGCTTTGGATTTGCCCGCCTCCAAATGCAATACTACGTCCCCGTGTTCGATTGAACACCTGACACACAATTCGCCACGGCTGCGCGCGATTCATCACAGGGAGCCCGATGAAAACACACACGGTCAAGGTCTACCGGTCCAAGGACACGTTGGCCAAAACCGATCAACTCGCCTGGAAGCTCGCCGCACTCGCGACCGACCACGCTCCCCTCGACCCCGCTGCGTCGGGAATGGTGGTCAACCGGATCATCGACAACGCCGCCGTCGCCCTCGCCGCCATCAACCGCCAACCGGTGGCGAATGCCCGAAGCCAGGCGCTGGCCCATCCGTGCGAAGATGGCGCCCAAGTCTTCGGCATCTCAAATGACCAGAAGTTCGACGCGGAATGGGCGGCCTGGGCCAACGGCACCGCCGTCCGCGAACTGGACATGCACGATACCTTTCTCGCGGCCGACTACTCCCATCCCGGCGACAATATCCCGCCCATCCTCGCGGTCGCCCAGCAGTGCGGCGCGCGCCGTCGACTTACCGGTGAAGATCTCGTCCGCGGCATTCTGGTCGGTTACGAAATTCAAATCGATCTCGTGAGGGGAATCTGTCTTCATGAGCATAAAAAGGACCACATCGCCCACCTGTGCCCGGCGCAGGCCGCGGGAATCGGGGCCTTGCTTGGTCTCGATGCCGACACGATCTACCAGGCCATTCAGCAGGCCGTCCACGTTTCGTTTACTACGCGGCAGTCCCGCAAAGGCGAAATTTCCAGTTGGAAAGCTTACGCACCGTCCCACGCCGGCAAACTCGCCATCGAGGCCGTAGACCGCGCCATGCGGGGCGAGAAAAGTCCGTCGCCGATTTACGAAGGCGAAGACAGCGTGCTGGCCTACATGCTGGATGGTCCGAACAGCCGGTACGATGTCCCCCTGCCCGAGCCCGGCGAGCCCTTGCGCGCAATTCTCGAGTCCTACACCAAGGAACATTCCGCCGAATATCAGTCGCAGGCCCTGATTGATTTGGCCTTCCGCATGCACGAACGCATTCGTAATCTTGACGACATCGAGTTTATCGTCATCCACACCAGCCACCATACCCACTACGTGATCGGTACCGGCGCCAACGATCCCCAGAAGATGGATCCCAACGCCAGCCGCGAGACCCTCGACCACAGCATCATGTACATCTTCGCCGTGGCGTTGCAGGACGGCACATGGCACCACGTGGACAGTTACGCGCCCGAGCGTGCGTCGCGCCCGGACACCGTAACCCTCTGGCACAAGATCAGTACCTGTGAAGACCCGGAATGGACCCGCCGTTACCACACCGCCGATCCCAAAGAGAAAGCCTTCGGTGGCCGGGTCGAAGTCCAATTCAAGAACGGGGACACACTCGTCGACGAACTCGCCGTGGCCAACGCCCACTCCCTGGGGGCCCGGCCCTTCGAACGCAAGGACTACATCCACAAGTTCGCGACGTTGACCGAAGGCATCGCGTCCGAATCCGAGCGGAATCGCTTCCTCGATCGGGTGCAATCACTGCCCGGACTTGATGTAGACGCCTTCCACGAGTTAAACGTACAGGCTGACGCCGTTGACCTGAAGCATGCCGAGCGCGACTCACGAGGGGTGTTCTAATATGCGGACGCGAATGCGGAGAAGAGGGCGATACCGGAGAAACATTCCCGTTGGTCCCATCGCCGCGATTCCGGGCGTCGTGATGGCGGTGTTTGTCATTATTTTCGGTGTCTTCTGGACCATGTCGGCTCGTTCGGCGGGCGCTCCGGGCATCTTCACGTTGTTCGGGATTGGATTCGTGGTTGTCGCAATCACCGGCCTTGCCTCCGTGGTGGCGGCAGCGTTGAAAGTTGGTTCGCGGGTCACCTCGTCGTACGAAGAAGAAGACCCCGTGGTTCTCTATCGACCTGAGCCAGAAAAGCACAAGACTGAACACGCACCGCAAGTTTACCGCGAATGTTCCTATTGCGGTACGCGCGTTGACGCAGATGAAAACCGCTGTCCAAACTGCGGAGCAGGAATCTAATCGAATGAAGAAAGACACAGAATCGTCGCCTCGCAAACGAAACCTCACACGTCGTGGATTTCTCAAGACCACGACGGCCGCGGCGACCGCCCTCGGTTTTCCCACCATCATCCCGGCCTCCGCCCTGGGTGCGGACGGATATACGGCCCCCAGCAATCGCATCACCATCGGTTGCGTCGGCGTCGGGGGCCAGGGTTCCAGCAACATGCGCGCGTTTATCGCGCAGCCCGACGCGCAGGTCGTTGCGGTATGCGACGTCGATGCAAACCATCGGGCCGGGGCCAAGAAACAGGTCGAAGACAATCAGGGGGGTGTCGGCTGCGCGGAGTACCCCGATTTTCGGGAAGTCCTCGCGCGCGACGATATCGACGCCATTTCCATCGGCACGCCCGACCACTGGCACTCCGTGATCACTGTCGCTGCGGCTCGCGCGGGCAAAGACATCTACTGCGAGAAACCCGTATCGTTGACCGTCGCGGATGGTCGCGCGATGTGCGACGTCGTCAAGCAGTACGGCCGGGTGCTCCAGACTGGAACCTGGCGTCGCTCGCGGGAAGGATGCCGCCGCGCGTGCGAATTGGTTCGAAGCGGCTATATCGGCGATCTGCAAACCATTCACATCGGCGTGCCCAAGGGCTACGCCATTCGTGGCGGTGACTATGGCGCCAACACCCCGCCGCAACCGGTCCCCGATGGGTTCGACTACGACATGTGGCTGGGCCCCGCTCCCTGGGCGCCGTACGTGCCGGGGCGCTGCCATTTCAACTTCCGCTGGATCATGGATTACTCGGAGGGCTATATCTCGGACTGGGGCGCCCACTACTACGACATCGGACAGTGGGGCAACGGCACCGACCGCACGGGTCCGGTCGAAATCGAGGCCACGGGCAAGTTTCCCGAGGACGGCCTCTACGACGCCCCCATCGAACACCGTATTGTGTTTACTTACGCCAACGGCGTCAAGATGATTTCCACCGCCACCGAAGACACTTCGCAATGGGGCATGCGTTTCGAGGGGAGTGACGGTTGGTTGTATGTGGAAAGCGACACCATCAAAGCGTATCCTGAGAAGATTGCCGAGGCGACTGTGGGGCCCAACGAGGTCCGGTTGTACGCGAGCGACAATCATCACGGGAACTTTCTGCACTGCGTGAAAACGCGGGAAGAAACGGCTGCCCCCATCGAAATCGGGCACCGTTCCGCATCCGTCTGTCACGTCGGCACCATCGCATTGCTGCTCGGGCGCGGGCTGCGCTGGAACCCCGACGTCGAGCGGTTCGTAGACGACGAAGAGGCCAACCGGTTCTTGTCGCGCTCCATGCGGGCGCCCTGGAACCTGTAGAAGACAAGAGAAGGGAGCGCGCCGGGTGTCGGATACCCGGCGTCGAGGAGATCACCATGACGACGAAAAGGAAGAAGCGAACCGGCGAATTGGGTTCCGGACTGAACCGGCGCCAGTTCATGAAACGGAGCGCGCTGGCCGCGGCCGGCGCCGTCGGGTTTCCGTACATCGTACCGGCATCCGCGCTTGGGCTGGACGGAACCGTGGCGCCGAGCAACCGGATTACCATGGCGTCCATCGGCGTCGGTGGACAAGGCACGGCAAACTTGCGCGCCTTTCTCGGACAGGCCGATGCCCAGGTGTTGGCCGTTTGCGACGTGGATTGCAGCCACCGCGACAACGCGCAAAAACTGGTCGAGGAAACCTATTCCGCGCAGATGCAGAGCGGCCAGTACAAGGGCTGCGATTCCTACAATGACTTTCACGAGGTTCTGGCCCGCGACGACGTGGACGGCGTCTGCATTTGTACCCCCGACTTCTGGCACGCCGCCATATCCGTCGCTGCCGCCGAAGCGGGCAAAGACATGTATTGCGAGAAGCCCTTGTCCTACTCCGTCGGAGAAGGCCGCGCCGTCGTCAACGCGATGAAACGGTATGGCCGCGTGTTTCAGACGGGTAGTCACGAGCGCAGTCGCAGCAATGCCCGGTACGCATGCGAACTCGTGCGTAATGGAAGAATCGGCAAACTGCACACCATTCATATCAATATGCCGATTGATAACCACGGACCTATTCCTAATCAACCACCCATGCCCGTTCCGGACGGTTTTGACTACAACTTCTGGCTTGGTCCCCGGCCCTGGGCCACGTATACCGAAAAGCGCTGCCACTTCTTCTTCCGCTACATTCTCGATTACTCCGGCGGGGAAGTGACCGACCGCGGCGCCCACATCATGGATATCGGACAATTGGGTAATGCCACGGATCATACGGGCCCCACGTCCATCGGTGGTTGGGGTAAATTCCCGCGGGACGGTCTGTTCAACACCGCGATGGACTACGAATTCACCTTCGAATACGCAAACGGCGTGAACATGAACGTCAAATGCATCGGCCCGCGCGGCGTGAAGTTCGAAGGTACCGATGGCTGGGTATTCGTTCACATTCACGGAGGCAACTTGGAAGCCGAGCCGGCGTCCCTGCTGAAAGAAATCATCGGACCCAACGAGGAACACCTCGGCCGCAGTCCCGGACACCATCGGGATTTCCTGAACAACGTAAAGGTGCGCGGCGAATGCATGGCCCCGCCGGAAGTCGGCCACCGCACCGCCACTATGTGCAACATCGCGAACATCGCCATGCGATTGCGGCGAAAGCTACAGTGGGATCCCGACAAAGAACAGTTCATCAATGATGCCGAAGCCAACAACATGTTGATGCCCTCCATGCGGGGGCCGTGGCACGTTTGAGTAAACGGCCAGTGAGGGAAGGAATGATAACCATGATTCAATCGGAAACAAAAAACGGGCGAATGCGATCCGTCGTGCTTCGGGGGATTCTTGTCGTGACACTCGCGTTTGCGATGACCGGCGTGAAGGCCCTTGCCGACGATTCGCCCACGCTCGAGGAAGCCCTGAAACAAATTCGCACCTATGAGTTTGGGCAAAGCCGTGAAATGCTCAGTGTCGTCAACGACCTGTGCAAGTCTTCCTACGGCTCCCCACAGACCCGTAAGGTCATCGAGCAGAGTCTCCTAGATGTGCTCGGGTCGGACGCGACGTACGACTGCAAGGATTTCGTTTGTCGCGAGCTATACATCATCGGGACCGACGCCTCGGTGCCGACACTCTCGAAGATGCTTACCGACGAGAAATACTCGGACATGGCACGCTACGCCCTCGAGGGTATCGAAGGCGACGCCGCTGACGGCGCCCTCCTTAAAGCGCTCGGTACCACCAAAGACCGCATCCAGATAGGCATCATTAATTCCATTGGCGTGCGCGGCCAAGCGGGTGCGGTCCCCGACCTCGCCGCGCTGCTTGACAACAGCGACGCGGAAGTCGCCAAGGCAGCCGCCAATTCGCTCGGAAAGATTGGCGGAAAGGAAGCCGCAGACGCGCTTGCGAAAGCCCGTCCAAACGCTTCGGACCAGGTGAAGCCTATGGTAACCGTCGCCTATCTCCTGTGCGCGCAGAAATATCTCAAAAACGGCGACCGTGACGCCGCGAAGGCAATCTTCACGGAACTCAACAACGACACCGAATCCCGGCAGACGCATATCGCGGCCGTGGAAGGTTTGGTGGCTGTCGACGGTGCGGAGTCCTTGCCGATGTTGCTTGGATCGCTGAAAGGGACGGACCCCGGGATGCAAGCTATCGCCGCAGGCGCCCTGCGGACGCTGGAAGGGCCCAGCGTGACGACGGCCTTGGCCGACGCGCTTCCGAGTCTTGATGCCCACGGCCAGATGGTCGCCCTGTACGCTTTGCGTCAACGTGCGGACCGGGCCGCCTTACCGGCCGTCACCGCGGCTGTGAACAGCGCGGATCCCGACGTTAAGATTGCCGCCCTCGAGTCCCTCGCCACCGTCGGCGGTGCATCGTCCGTCCCCTTGCTGGCCGGGCTCATCGTGTCGGACGATGCCGAAGTTGCACGTGTTGCCCAGGCAACCCTCGCAGCGTTGCGTGGCCTGGATGTGGACGGCGTTATTGTTGACTCCATGGGATCCGCTGCGAGCCCGGCCAAAGTTAACTTGATCCATGCGTTGGCCACGCGGGGCGCCGTAACGGCGGTTCCGAATCTGCTGCAAACCGCGGCGGACGCGGATGAAGCGGTACGCCAGGCTTCGTTTGAGGCGTTGGGAGACTTGGCGAGCGATCAGGAATTGACGAGCCTCCTGAGCCTGCTGGTCCAGATGAACGGCAATCCCACGCAGACCCCTGCCGAAAACGCGGTTGTCGCCGTAGTTCAGCGGAGCGATTCCACTTCGCACGGCACGCAGGTTATCTCACGCGCCATTACCGGTCTGAAAGGCAAACCCCAGGTTCGCGCGTCCCTTGTCCGTGTTCTCGGTCGTATCGGCGATCCGGCCGCGTTGGCACAGTTGCGGGAACTCGCTGCTAACGCGAAGGACGAACCGGTTCAGGACGCTGCGGTGCACGCGCTTGCGGACTGGCCAACGGCGGAAGCGATCGACGATCTCCGCAAGATGGCCGCCGATTCTCCGAATGAGACTTACAAATCCCTCGCCTTCCAAGGTTTCTTGCGATTGCTACGGCAGGGCGGAGACCGGCCGATTGACGATACGCTGAAACTGTACGAGGAAGCCTCCAAACTCGCCTCGAATGCCGACCAGAAACGGTTGGTCCTCGCGGGGCTCGCGGAAGTCCACGATGCCCGCGTGCTCGCATTGGTTGAACCCTATCTCAACGACGACGAGGTGAAGGCAGAAGCCGCGCAAGCTGCCGAGCAGATCAAGAAGAATACCCAAGGTTAAGACAATTCGGCGGGGCGTGCCCGGCGCGCCCCGCCGAGCCTTCCCTCTTCGGAAGATTGGACGCTACCCTGTAAATTCCTCCTTCCGTTTCGGTACTATACCCCCGTCCGACCTCGCGTCCTCCGCCGGGGATCTCTTCAATCTTCGTCTTTCACGCGGTCGGTGACTACTGTGCCGCCTCGTTCAGCAGCGATGGGAATCGATGATAGGTCTGTCCTTTCTTAAGAAGCGTCTCACGCGATTTCAGGGAATCCGAAGCGCCATCGCAATCGCCGTCATTGCGTTCCTACTCACCGCCACCTCCTTGCTCGTCGGGCGCGTTACGGACGACTACTACTGGGGGGCCGTGTTCGTCGGTTCGCCAGGACTGCCAGAAATCGACAATGCGACCTTTGACACCTTCTCCTTCGGCAAGGGGACGCCCGAAGAGCACGAAGCCTATCTCGCCCGGGGGCTTGTCCCCTGGTGGTCCGACCCCGCATGGAAGATTTCCTTTTGGCGTCCCGTCGCCTCGTTGAGTCACTACGTCGATTTCACCCTCTGGCCAAACCAGACATGGTTGATGCATCTCCACAGCATGCTGCTTTACGGAATTCTGGCCTTCGCCGTGACCCGGCTCTACCAACGGCACCTGTCTCCGCCATGGGTGGCCGGTCTCGCCGGCCTCCTGTTCGCGGTCGATTCCGCGCACGGCCTTTCCGTGAGTTGGCTGTCCAACCGCAATGCCATACTCTCCGCCATGTTCGCCGTGTTCGTTCTTCTCGCCCACGACAGTTGGCGCCGGAGGATGAAGCGTTCCCGCGCGGTTCTGGCCGGCCTGATGCTCATCCTTGGTTTGTGGTCCGGCGAAGGCGCCGTTGCGGTCGCTGGCTACCTTTTCGCCTACGCCTGCTTCATCGAAAAGGGCTCGTGGAAGGCCCGGCTGGCGTCATTGGCGCCGTATGCGATCATCATCCTGATTTGGCGCGGCCTCTATTCCGCCCGCGGCTACGGCGTCACCGCCTCCAGTTTCTACACCGATCCCGTCTCCGATCCGGCGGGTTTCGTCATTGCTCTCATCAAGTTCTTTCCAGTATTGCTCTATTCCCAGTTCGCCTTCCCGGACCCCATCTACCATACGCTTCTCCCGCCCCTTTGGACGGGGATGTATATCACCTTTTGCGCCGGCGTCGCCGCCCTTCTCACGTGGTTGTTCTGGCCGCTCCTTCGCCAAAGCGACGCCGCGCGGTTCTACGCGGGAGGCATGGCCATGTGCGCCATCCCATACTGCTCGTCCGTTCCCCAGTACCGCCTGCTTATGCTCGTGGGCATCGGCGGAATGGGGTTGCTCGGCGCGTTTCTGGGTGGCGTTGCCGACCGGGAATCGTGGTTCATTGCCGGATCGCGTTCGCGTTTGTCTCTACGCCTAACGGCGGGGTTCCTCGTCGTACTCCACCTGATTGTTTCTCCGATCATGCTGCCGGCCAACGCCTACTCCATGCACTACGTCGGCGAAATTGTCGATGTCAACAACAATACGCTTCCCAAGGACAAGGATCTTTCCGACGACCGGCTCATCATTCTTAACGCCACCGGGGACATCATGTACGCGATGCTGCCCCTGATGCGCTCGGCACTCGGCCAGCCCATCCCGCGGTCCATGTGGGTTCTGTACAGTGGCAACCGCAAAATCATCGTACACCGGCCTTCGATTGATACGCTCGAACTCTCCATTCCAGACGGCTGGATGGAATACCCCTGGTCGTTTTTCTTCTGCCGATTGCCCGAATCGGCGATGAGCGCAGGGCAGATCATCGATACCGATGGACTCCGCGTCACCGTTCTCGGTGTGAACAAAGACGGAACGTCCCATCCATGTCCGATTCCAATTCGATCGCCCCCTCGAGGACCCGTCCATGCGTTGGTATACGTGGAGAGACGGCGGCTATCGCCCCTTCGAATTGCCGCCAGTAGGTAAGACCACCATTATTCCCGAACTCCCACTCTCAACTGCCATTCAGCAGATTGTCTCATCGCAGCTCAAACTGTGGCTTTCTTTCCTTCAAACCTCTTCGTAAAGATCCCCCAAGTTCACTGTTGTGACTTCGACCGGGATTCTGGGCCATTCTACAGCCACTTCCAGTCCGTACTTTTCGGCCATGGATTTGATTCAAGCGCCTCTGCCGTGTTACCATCTTTCGAGTTTTGAGGGAAATTATTGACGAGAATTCGGAATAAGATGCAGCCATTTCGTCCCTCATTAAACCGATTCTACCTCGTTCGCCATGGCTTTACTCCACAAGATATTGTATACTGTCCGACGTAGAGCCCCCTCATAACGTAGAATTGTAACGGCGGGCATCCAATAAAGTATAATTTAGGATACGGATCATGGAGTCTAACGCGTCTTTTCCTCAGCGTTTGGCACGCCAGGACAACGCGCACATCATGCCCGCAATTGAGCAGTCACATTCGAGTGGGCGGGGGGCTCTTCAACGGATATATCTTAAGCTATCAGTTGCAGTTACACGTAGGGTAAGACGAGCGGGCGGTGGCGGCACACTACGGGGAATCTGAGAGGGTTTCGCACGGCGGAAACCCTCTGAAACGGACGGTGGTCTGATGAGGTACCGCCGGTGTGTGTATATCTTCGTGGGATCGACTAGTTCACTTGTGGCCAGGATTCCCTGGCGACGCCCTATTCGTCGAATTGGGAGAATCTTCCCCTGAGTAAGTCACAGAATTTTATCGATGTCGTTCGAGAACGGGCGGTGAGTGATCCGGATCGGGTCGTCATTGGCTTTATTGGCGAAAGTGATCCTTCAAGCCCGCTCCTCACCTACCACACCCTGGATTCGCGCGTTCGCGCGATTGCTTCTTATCTGCAATCCGTCAGCAAACCCGGGGATCGCGCACTGCTGTTCTTTCCTCCCGGCAATGATTTTAGCATCGCGTTTTACGCCTGTCTTTATGCCGGTATCGTCGCGGTGCCCGCCTATCCTCCGCGACCGGGCCGTACCCTCGGCCGTTTACTGGCCATGTTTTCGGACGCCGAAGCTTCGGTGGTGTTGACCCGCAGTGAACATCTCAACGGCGCTAAGGCCCTCTTAGCCAATCACCCCGCGTTGGCCGGCCTACACTGGGTGGCGACGGATACGTGTGCGTCCGATCCGGACGCGTGGCGTCATCCCGATACGACGTCGCAAGACTTAGCCTTTCTCCAATACACCTCGGGCTCCACGTCCCTTCCCAAAGGCGTCATGGTGTCCCATGGCAACTTGTTGCACAATTGCGGATATATCCAGAGCGCACTCGGCCTGACCCCGGAAGACCACGTCCTCAGTTGGTTGCCCCAATTCCACGATATGGGGCTTTTATCCGGCGTGCTGATACCGCCTTACGTGGGGTGCCGTGCCTCCTTGATGGCCCCTATGTATTTTCTGCAACGTCCGGCCCGGTGGTTGCAGGCCATGTCCGAACTGAAAGCCACCGTTTCCGGTGGCCCGAACTTCGCCTACCAACTTTGTGTGGACAAGGTTGTGGAGGACGATTGCAAGACGCTCGATTTGGCATCCTGGCGGGTGGCGTTCAACGGCGCCGAGCCCATTCGTCCAGGAACCCTGGATGCGTTCACCGCTAAGTTCCGCTCGTGCGGTTTCCGTCACGAAGTGCACGTGCCCTGTTACGGTCTCGCGGAAGCTACCCTCGCCGTCACGTTCGCAAAATGTGACGCCGCTCCGGTGGTCCGCGAGTTTACCCCTTCGGAACAGTTGGACTCGGATGCGAGTGCCGCCCCGGAACGCACGCGTTCATTGGTCGCGTGCGGAGCGCCAGCGGACGATCAAACGGTGCGCATCGTCAATCCCGAAACCCGCCACGAATGCGCCCACCGCGAGGTCGGTGAGATTTGGGTCCGCGGCGAAAGTGTGGCGCAGGGATATTGGAACCGTCCGGAAGAAACGGCGGCAACCTTCGACGGTCGACTTGCCGATACCGACGACGGCGCCTATTTGCGCACGGGAGATTTGGGGATTTTGGCCGACAGTCAGCTCTATGTCGCCGGACGCCTCAAAGATCTCATCATCATTCGCGGGATTAACTACTATCCCCAGGATATCGAATTGACGGTCGAGTCATGCCACCCGGTGCTGCGTTCCGGCTGCGGAGCCGCCTTCGCGGTCGAAGATTCAGGTACGGAACGGTTGGTTGTGGCGCAAGAAGTTTCCCGCGACGATGTCGACGAATTCGATGTTGATGACGTAGCGAGCGCGATTCGATCCGCCGTGGGCGAGCAACATGAGTTGGAAGTCTACGCGGTCCTGTTGCTGCAACCCGGCTCGATTCCCAAGACTTCCAGCGGCAAAATCCAGCGGCGCGCGTGCCGGAATGCATATTTGGCCGGGAAGTTGGCTCTCGTCGGTCAATCCACGCGCGAAGAGACAGGAATTGCCGGCGATGCCGTCGTCCCGTCACGGGTTGCGGCCACCGAACAGGATACCGAAAAAGCCTACGCGCGAATTCGCGATTTTCTCACGCACCGAATCGCCCTGCGACTCAGTATCGAGGTTGGCGCTGTTGATGTGAAGCAGCCCTTCTCAAGTCTAGGCCTCCATTCCATGGCCGCCGTCGAAATGGCCGCCGATCTCGAGAAGATGATGGGGCACTCGCTGTCGCCGACACTGGCGTACGAGTATCCCTGTATCGACGCCCTCTCTCATCACCTCGCCGGATCGTGGGTGCCTTTCACATCCGAATCCGAGAGCCGCAAGCAGGGCGAACCCATCGCCATCGTCGGCATGAGTTGCCGCTTCCCCGGCGCCAACAGCACCGCCGAATTCTGGTCCCTGTTGCGCGAAGGACGTGATGCGATTCGGGAAATCCCCCAGGAACGGTGGGACTTGGAAGCGCTCTACGATCCGGATACGGCGACTCCGGGTAAGATGATTACCAAATGGGGCGGGTTTATTGACGGCGTGGATCAATTTGATGCGGCGTTTTTCAACATTTCACCGCGCGAAGCCGCTAGTATGGATCCGCAGCAGCGGGTATTGCTCCAAGTTGCCTGGGAAGCCCTGGAACACGCGGGAATCCGGCCCGACCGTCTCGGAGGCTCTGCCACGGGATCGTTCATTGGAATCTCCTCGATCGACTATCTGCAACTCCAGCTCCTTCTGGGCGCCGAAAACGACGCATACGTCGCGACCGGAAACACCCAGTCGATCGCGTCGAACCGTCTTTCCTATCTACTCGATCTTCACGGACCCAGCGTGTCAGTGGATACGGCATGCTCGTCTGCTTTGGTGGCATTGCATCAGGCCTGCCAAAGTCTGCGTGACCGGGAGTGCAGTCTTGCGCTCGCCGGCGGAGTCAGCGTGATCTTGTCACCGCTGGCAACCGTCGCGCTGTCCCAGGCGCGGATGCTCGCGCCGGACGGACGCTGCAAAGCCTTCGACGCGTCCGCCGACGGTTATGTGCGCAGCGAAGGGTGCGGAATCGTTGTGCTCAAGCGTCTTGCCGACGCACTGGCCGATGGTGACAACGTGTTGGCCGTCGTTCGGGGTACCGCCGTCAACCACGTCGGGCACAGCAACGGCTTGACGGCGCCCAGCACCAAAGCCCAACAGGCCGTCATTCGCGCCGCGCTCGACAACGCCGATGTCGCGCCCGCCGAAGTCTCCTTTCTCGAAGCGCACGGTACCGGCACCGCTTTGGGCGATCCGATCGAGATCGAATCCATTCAAGCAGTCCTGTCGGAAGGCCGTGATCCGGAAAACCGGTGCGCCATCGCCTCCGCAAAAAGTAACGTGGGCCACTTGGAACCCGCGGCCGGGATCGTCGGGCTGATCAAGGTCGTCCTCGCGTTGCTGCACGAAGAGATTCCGCTGCATCTTCATCTGAACCAACTGAACCCACTCATCAAACTCGATGAGTCGCGTTTCGAGATTCCAACGGACCGAAAGCCCTGGTCCCGTGGCGCCCGCCGCCGTCTTGCCGGTGTGAGTGCCTTCGGATTCGGCGGCGCGAACAGCCACGTGGTACTCGAAGAAGCGCCGCTCACGGTTTCCGTAAAGGCAAAGGATGCGCCCGAGCGGCCACGGCACGTCTTAACGTTGTCCGCCCGCACCGAAACGGCCTTGCACGCATTGGCCCGTCGCTATTCGGAATTCGTTACAACCGGCGGCGTGTCGGTGCCGGACCTCTGTTACGCCGCAAATACCGGCCGGTGCTCCTTTGAACAACGACTGGCCATCGTCACGGAACCACTCGATGGCGAGAATGCTGCACAGTCGCTTCGTGATGTGCTTGCCACTGTCGCCGAAGGGAAGAAGACTCCGACCGCCTTGCGCGGCACCGTGCGCCCCGGGAACCGTCCAAAGCTTGCGTTCCTGTTCACCGGTCAAGGCGCGCAGTTCGCCGCCATGGGGCGGCAGTTGTACGAGACCGAACCGGTGTTCCGCGCGACCATCGATCGGTGCGATGCAATTCTCCGCGAGTACCTCGAACAGCCTTTGTTGTCGGTTCTGTACCCGCCGGAGGGTGCGAATTCCCCGATCAATGAAACGGCCTACACCCAGCCTGCATTGTTCGCGCTGGAGTATGCTCTCGCCGAACTGTGGCGATCGTGGGGCATCGTCCCCGACTACCTCCTCGGCCATAGCGTCGGCGAATATGCCGCCGCGTGTTTTGCCGGCATGTTCAGTCTCGAAGACGGCCTCAAACTCATTGCCGAACGCGGACGCCTGATTCAGTCGTTGCCGGCAGGCGGCAAGATGGCTGCCATCTTCACCGACCACGCAACGGTCGACGCTGTGGTGAAAAAATACTCCGATTCCATATCCGTGGCCGCCGTGAATGGACCCAACCTCGTCGTCGTGTCCGGCGAAGGCGAGGCACTTGACGCCGTCGTCGAGCACTTTTCCGAGCAGAACGTGCGCTGCACGCGCATGACGGTTTCCCACGCGTTCCATTCACCCTTGATGGATCCGATTCTCGATGCATTCTTCGAAGTTGCCAACGGCGTAACCTATCGGCCTTTGCTGATTCCCCTCGTTTCCAACCGCACCGGACAGACGCTCGAAAAAGGCGACACGCTGGACGCCGCCTACTGGCGCGACCACATCCGCGACGCGGTACTCTTTGACGGTGGCATGCAGGCACTCGCCGATCACGGCGTTTCCATGTTCCTCGAGATTGGACCCGCAAACACGCTTATCGGAATGGGACGCCGTTGTCTCTCCAAGACCGAAGCGACATGGCTTCCGTCTCTCGGAAAAGACCCGGACAATTGGCGGACCCTGCTGACCGCCGCGGCCACGCTGCACGTCAATGGAATTGAGTTGGATTGGCACGCCTTTGATGCCGAACGGCCCCGTCGGCGCGTCGCAGTGCCGACCTATCCTTTCGAATTGAAACGCTTCTGGTTTACCGAGCGGCCCGGCGCGTCTTCCGAGATTGTCCGTGCGCTCGGAGGCCAGGTTGCCGGCGGTATTTCGGACGCCGCTACGCTCAGCGAAGAAGACCGCGCGAAAGTTTCCAGCTGGTTTTACGGTATCGACTGGGAGACCCTTCCCGAGGTGCCGAAATCCAAGGACACGGGCCGTTGGCTGATCTTTGCGGAAGACACGCCGTTTTCGAAGGTCCTTCTTGAAGAGTTTGAGGCGCGTGGTCTGAATGTAACCCGCGTCGGCCGCGGTTCGAAGTGCTCCTGCGATGGTCCAACGTGGACGGTGCGTCCCGATTCGCCCGAAGATATCGACCGCTGTCTTGATGCCGCCTTCAGTTCCAACGGCTCGGGAAAGACCGGCGTCCTTTACATGGGGGGAGCGCCCTCGTTAGTGGACCAAAACGCTCCCGGTTCGGATGCGTTGGCTGCCTATTCGACTTCCTGCCGTGGCGCCTTCGCGGTAGCGCAAACCCTGGCTCGGCGCGCCGTATCGAAAACTGCCCCGAAACTCTACGTTGTGACTCGGGGTACGCAGTGCACGGCAGACGACGCAAACGCCCCGAATATGGCGGATGCCTCCCTCTGGGCATTGGGTCGTTGTATCGCGCTCGAACATCCTGACGTCATGGCCAAGCTCATCGATCTTCCAATTCCGGATGACGTCCAAGCGGCCACCGTTGCCGACGAACTTCTCGCGGCCGACAACGAAAACATGGTCGCCCTGCGGTCTTCCAACCGCTACGGTGCGCGCGTCACGCCCTTAACAGACAAAGACGAAAAACCCAAACCTCGTTTCCACTGCACCCCCGACGGCGCGTACCTCATCACCGGCGGATTCGGCGGTCTCGGCGTCAAAGTCGCGCAGTGGCTCGTTCGAAATGGCGCCCGCAGGCTAATCCTCCTGTCTCGAACCGCATTACCTCCGCGTGCAGAGTGGGCGACGCTCGATGCGTCAAGCCGCCCTGGAGCGAATGCGGCCGTAGTACGTGACCTCGAAGCGATGGGCGCTGCCGTTCACGTCGCCGCCGTCGACGTCGCGGACGCCGACGCCCTCGATCATTTCCTCGAAACATACCGTCTTGAACTGTGGCCCCAGATTCGCGGTGTTATCCATGCCGCGGGACTGCTGGACGACCAGTTGATTCATGACCTGGACCCCATATCCTTTGAACGGGTCGGTCGTTCCAAAGTTGCCGGTGCCTGGAATCTCCATCGCGCCTTCAGCGACGCGGATCTCGATTTCTTTATATTGTTCTCGTCGGCTGCGTCCATGTTCGGATCGGTGGGGCAGGGGAACTACGCCGCCGCAAACGGCTGGATGGACGCCCTGGCGCGCTACCGCCGTGCAAACGGCGTGACGGCTCTCAGCGTCAACTGGGGACCCTGGGCCGAAGTCGGTATGGCCGCCCAGCCCAACCGTGGCGGACGGCTCGCCCAGCAGGGCATTGCCAGTATCGAGCCCGATCTCGGGTTGGCCGCCCTTGGCATGCTGCTCGCACGCGAAGATGCGCAGGTCGGCGTCGTCGATGCGGATTGGTCGGCGCTGCAGTCGCTCTTCGACGCGGGCGACGGCGTACCGTTCCTGTCCAAGGTGGCCGGTGCGACGAAGGCCGCCTTGCCCAGCGACCGGTGCAAGAAGATTCTCGATTCCGAAGGTGACGAACGACGGAAGCTCATTGAGGAGCAGCTCTGCGCGTCGATCGGCGAGGTGCTCCATACCGATCCCGCAGCAATTCCCGTGGACCAGAACGTCGTAAATCTGGGCCTCGACTCGATCATGGTCATGGACTTGATTCGCAACATTGGCCGCGACCTCAAGATTCGGATCCACCCCCGCGAGGTCTTCGAACAGCCGTCGCTGAACGGACTCGCCACATACATTGGCACCGAACTCGACATCATGCAGCACAAACGTGCCGGGGAAGCGCCGCCGGAAGAAGGCTTCATCAAGGCCAACATCAACAAGGCGCGCGGCAAAATCACCGCGCCCCCCAAGCCCGAAAAGAAAAACCCACCCTGCGTGTTCCTGCTCTCCGCGCCGCGTTCGGGCTCGACCCTGCTCCGCGTCATGCTGGCTGGGCATTCCGGCCTGTTCAGTCCCCCGGAATTGCACATTCTCCATTTCCATTCCATGCGAGACCGCCGGACTTTCCTCGGTGAAGGCAATTATCTCGGCGACGGGTTGCAACGGGCCTTCATGGAAGCCCAGGGAATCGATGCCGACGCCGCAGAGAAACGTATCGAGCGGATGTACGAAGAAGACACACTCATCCAAGACGTATTTACCTTGTTGCAGGAACAGGTCAACCCCCGGTTGCTCGTGGATAAATCACCGACGTATACCGGCCGTCGCGAGACCCTGGAGCGCGCCGAGGATCTCTTCGAGAACCCCAAGTACATCTATCTCTATCGCCACCCCTACGCGGTAATCGAGTCGTACGTGAAGAACCGTACCGGGAAGATGTTCGATTTCGGACACGCCGATCCCTATCTCCTGGCGGAAGAAGTGTGGGCGTCCCACAACGAGAACACCATCGAGTTCTTGAAAGCCGTGCCGGACGACCGCCAGTTCCCGGTGCGCTACGAAGAACTTGTCACCGATCCCGAACGCATCATGCGCGACATGTGCGCGTTTCTCGACCAGCCGTTTGAACCGGCGGTTCTCGATCCCTACGCGAAAGGCCGCATGACCGACGGCGTGCGCTCGAAGGCCCGCGCGATCGGCGATCCCAACTTCATGAAACACACGTCGATCGATCCGACGCTGGCCGACGCGTGGAAACGCGCCAAACTGCCCTATCCACTGAAGGAATGGGCGCAGCGTATCGCCGACGTACTCGCGTACGAACTCCCGAACGAGCACCTCGCGGAAGCGCATGCCGGTTCCACGGAGGAAATGGAGGAAGAGCGCCTATGACACCCGGGGGCCTCCTTGCAAAAATCCTTGCGAGGGGGGTGCACGTATGGGCCGAAGACATTGAGCTTTGCCTCCGTGCACCGAAGGGCGCCCTGTCTTCCGAATTGCGCGATGCCCTGAAGGCCAACAAGTCTGAGGTCATCGCGCTGTTGGGCCAACGCCGGAAACACGCTCCCGCATCCTATGCCCAACGCCGTCTCTGGTTCTTCGATCAACTCGAACCAAACCGGTCGACCTACAACATGCACTTGACCTATCGCCTGACCGGTGCCTTGGACGTGGTCGCGCTTGAGCAAAGTCTCAGTGCCATCGTCCGCCGTCATGAAACCCTTCGAACGTCGTTTACCAGTTTCGAAGACCAGCCCGTCCAGGTTATTGCCGAAGATGTTCCGTTTCAGGTGAGCCATTGCGAACTCGAAAATGGCGAAAGCGATGAGGACGCACGGCTTCGCCGCCAAGTAGACAGCTACACGCGCACCCCTTTCACGCTATCCAACGCCCCATTGATGCGGGCCTATCTGATTCGCTTGCGACCCGACATGCACGTACTTACCATCGTCCTGCATCACATCATCGCGGATGGCTGGAGCATGCGCGTCGTACTACGTGAACTGGCGGCGCACTATGCGGCCTTTGCCCGGGGAGGCCAACCGGCCATCGATCCGTTGCCGCTTCAATACGCGGATTACGCCCGCACCCAGCGGAATTGGCTTGAGAACGACCTCGATAAACGCCTCGCGTACTGGCGCGAACAACTCGCCGGTCCGCCGCCACCATTGATGCTACCCACGGATCGGTCCCGTCCCGCATTTCAAACCTTCCATGGCGGACGCGAACTGCTGGAACTGGACCCCGAACTCGTTGCGTCATTGCGGAAACTGAGTACCGACGAAGGTGCCACCCTATTCATGACACTGTTGGCGGCCTTCGAGGTGTTGTTGTACCGCTATTCCGGCCAGGAAGACTTTGTCGTCGGTTCGCCGGTTGCGGGCCGCTCCCACCCCGGCACCGAAAACATGATTGGTTTCTTCGTCAATACGGTCGGGCTGCGTGCGAACTTCGATGGGAATCCCGAGTTTCGGGAATACCTTCGTCGCACGCGCGAAACGGTGCTTCACGCTTTCGAGCATGAGGATTTGCCCTTTGAGAAACTCGTCGAAGAACTGCACCCGGAACGTGACCTGAGCCGCACGCCGCTTTTCCAGGTCCTTTTCAATATGATTAACATGGGCGGCGACTCGCTTGAAATGGGGGACGTTACGGTCGATCGCCTGTACCGCCGCGAGCCGGAGTCCAAGTTCGACCTGACCATGTACGTCCGTCCGAAAGCAGGCAAGATTCGGCTCATGCTCGTGTACAACCGGGATCTTTTCGACAAAGAAACCATCGTGGGCATGTTGCGCGATCTTCGCTCGCTTCTCGAAGCGATCGCGGCCAACGCCGATGCGCCCGTCGCCTCGTTACCGATGGCCCAGCGCGAACCGGATACAACGGTCGCGTTGCCGGAATCCGCGTCTGTGGTCGATTTCGATCGACCCATCCACCACGTATTCGAAGATAGAGTGTCCGAAACCCCGGACAATATCGCCATTGCCACCCGCGAGCACGAGTGGACCTATTTCGACCTGAATCAAAGAGCGGATACCATCGCGGCCGGATTGATGGAATCGACAGGCGCGAAGAACGCACGCATTGCTCTCGTATTCAATCACGGTGCGCCGATGATTGCCGCCGTTTTGGGAGCGTTGAAAGCGGGAAAGACCTACGTTCCCATGGACGCCGGATATCCGCAAGCCCGCTTGCGCTACATGATCGACGACGCGCAGGTTCAGGCCATCCTCACGACGTCAGATCTGCTCGAATCAGCACGCGAGCTTGCAGACGGCCGCTGTCCCGTCTGTTCAATTGACGAATTCCAACCGGTAGAACGATTCGCGAGCGTGGACACGGATTCAGAGACGCCAGCGTATATTCTCTACACCTCGGGGTCCACGGGTAATCCCAAAGGCGTCGTGCAGAACCATCGAAATCTGCAACACTTCATCGACGCCTACGTGCAGCGCCTTGGTCTGACGCCCAACGACCGGCTTAGTCTGCTATCGTCATTCGGGTTCGACGCGGCAGTCATGGACATCTTTTCGGCCTTGCTTACAGGGGCGTCCCTTGTCCCAATCAATCTCAAAACCGAAACGTTGCCAGACGCTATGGAATGGATGGCGACGCGACGCGTCACCGTCTACCACAGCACGCCAACCGTATTCCGCGCGTTCATAAGTGCGGTTTCGAGCGGGGAGAACAACAATGACATTCGAACCGTCGTTCTTGGTGGTGAAGTAGTCACTCGCCGAGACGTTACGCGGTTCCGGAAGCACTTCCCGTCCGATTGCAGGCTCGTAAATCTGTACGGCAGCGCAGAGGCCTCGTTCACGTGTTGCCACGTCGTATCAGATGGGGGAGAGAGCGTCGGAGCGGTCGTTCCCATCGGTCATGCTGTGGACCGTACCGAGATTCGGCTGTTGAATGCATACGGCGGCGAAGAGCCGGTCTTCGGTGAAATCGTCGTATGCAGCCGTCATACGGCGTTAGGATATTGGACCCGCGACGCGGAGACTGCCGCAGTCTTTGGAACCGACCCGGAGCGTGAGGAAATCCGTATTTACCGTACCGGTGATCTGGGTCGCCGCCGCGCTGACGGCGTCATCGAGTACCTCGGACGTCGGGATTTCCAAATCAAGGTCCGCGGGTACCGTGTTGAGCCCGGCGAGATCGAGACGCTCTTGAATAGATACCCCGGTGTTACCGAATCCGTCGTAGTGGCGAAGGAAGCCGACGGTGGCGACACGAAACTCGTAGGGTATGTCGTCATTGGTGCCGGCCAGTCCCTTGATTCGCCCGCGCTGCGCGCGCATCTGAGCGGAAGACTGCCGGACTACATGATTCCGACGACGTTGGTGACGCTCGATGCGTTGCCGCGAACAACGTCTCGGAAAAATCGATCGCCGCGCCTTGCCGATGCCCGAGTCTTTTGGAGAATCCGTCGGCGAATATGTCGCGCCACGGACCCTCACGGAAGAACTTGTTGCGGGCATCTGGGAACAGGTGCTGACGCGGGGTCGCATCGGCATGCTGGATCGGTTTTTCGACATCGGCGGTCATTCGCTGCTCGCCACGCAGGTCGTATCGCGCATTCGGGATACCTTCGATGTGAACCTGCCCCTGCGCGCACTCTTCGAGCATCCGACCGTAGCGGGACTTGCCGCCCGAATCGACGCCCTTCGCCAAGAGGCAACCGACTCCCATATACCGCCCATCACGCAGATTTCTCGGGACAAGCCGCTGCCGCTCTCGTTTTCCAGCAGCGGCTCTGGGTCCTGGATCAGTTGGGCGCACGCGACGGCGCGTATACCATGTCGACTGCCATGCGTCTGGCCGGCGAACTGAACGTCGATGCACTGGAAAAGGCATTCTCCCGGCTGATCGAGCGTCATGAAAGTCTCCGCACGGTCTTCGTCGTTGACCGCGACGAACCGCATCAGAAAATACTGCCGGCTCGCCCGTTTCCCTCGCTCCCATCACAATCGACGATCGTGCACCCGATGAGCGCAAAGCCGATGCTATGCGTCGTGCGTCGGAAGAGGCGGCCGAACCCTTCGACTTGACGACCGGTCCGCTCATTCGGGTTCGGTTGTATCGACTTGGTCCACTGCGACCACGTCTTGTCGGTCATGATTCATCACATCGTTTCCGATGCGCTGGTCCATGGGTGTTCTCGTGCGCGAGATTCAGCAGTCGTACGAAGCGTTTGCGCGGGAATTGGAACCGGATCTACCCGCTCCTGAACGTTCAATACCCCGATTTCGCGAAGTGGCAACGGTCCTGGTTACAGGGCGAGGCCTTGGAATCTCAGTTGGCGTATTGGCGTCAGCATTTGGACCGCGCCCCGGCCACGCTCGATCTTCCCACGGACCGGCCGCGTCCTCCCGTCCGCAGGTTTGTCGGTGATCGCGTCACGTCGCAACTGCCGTCAGAAATCGCCGAACAACTCCGAGCCCTCGGCCGCGAAGAAGGCGCCACCCTGTTCATGGTGCTGTTTGCCGCCTTCAACGTGCTGCTCCATCGCTATTCGGGCCAGGATGACGTGGTGGTCGGCACCCCCATCGCCAATCGGAGTCGCCGGGAACTGGAGCCCCTGATCGGGTTCTTTGTTAACACGCTGGCCATTCGCACCAATCTGTCGGGTAATCCCACCTTCCGGACGTTGCTCCAACGCGTGCGCGAAGCGGCCCTCGGCGCGTACGCCCATCAGGATCTGCCCTTTGAACGTTTGGTCGAGGAATTGCATCCCGAGCGCGATTTGAGCCGCTCGCCGATCTTCCAGGCCATGTTCGTCCTGCAGAACGCGCCTAAGTCGCACCATCATCTGCCGGGCCTCACCCTGACGCGTATCCCATTGGATACCCATCGCGCCCGTTTTGACGTGGTCATGGCGGTCAATGATACTGCCGACGCGCTGAACGTGGCCCTCGAATTCAATACGGATCTTTTCGACGCGTCCACCATGGAGCGGCTCCTGGGACATTTCGCTACGATGCTCCAGGCTATCGCACAAGACGGAAACGAAGCGGTCGGCACCGTGCCCATCTTGACCGAGTCCGAGCGAGAAGCGCTTCTGCATACGTGGAATCAGACCCAGGCGCCGTACCCAGTCGACCGCTGCGTACACGAACTGCTCCAGGCGCAAGCCTCCCGTCGTCCCGACGCCATCGCATTGGACGACGGCGACCGGCGTATTACCTACCGCGAACTCAATGAACGCGCCAATCGTGTTGCGCACCGTCTGTTGGGCCTCGGCGTGAATATCGAATCACGCGTAGCCGTTTGCGCGTATAAGCGTATGGACGCCGTAATTGGTTCGCTGGCGATCATGAAGGCCGGTGCTGCGTACATTCCATTGGACCCGGCCCACCCGTTGGAACGACTCCAGTTCATGCTTGACGATTCCGGTGCGAACGTACTGCTGGCGGATCGCAGGTTCCATGAGGCTTTCGCATCCGACAGTGTCACGCGGGTCAGTGTCGACGACTGTATTTGCAACCCCGAACTGGACGCAGGAGACCCCGTCACCGCCGTGACTCCCGAGAATCTCGCTTACGCGATCTACACATCGGGATCCACCGGATGGCCCAAGGCCGTCCTTATCGAGCATCGCTCTGTGCTGAATCTGATCCAGTGGCACCAGCGCGTCTTCTCGGTTACGGATCGCGACCGGACAAGCCATTTGGCTGGGCCGGCATTCGATGCGTCCGTCTGGGAATTGTGGCCTCATCTAACGGCAGGTGCGACCGTCTGCATTCCCCCCGACGAAATCCGGATATCGGCGGAACAATTGCGCGACTGGTTCGTCGCCAATCAAATTACGATAGCCTTCGTGCCGACCCCGTTGGCCGAGATGATGGTCGCGTTGCCATGGCCGAAGGAATGCGTGCTGCGCTCCATGCAAACCGGCGGTGAAGCGCTGAGTGTGTTTCCCCCGCAGTCTTTGCCCTTTGAACTCGTCAACAATTACGGCCCCACGGAAAACACGGTCATAACGAGTTCCGGCGTCGTCGCTGAACCCCGCCACGAACATGATTTGCCCGCGCTCGGTCGCCCGATAGACAACGTAGAAATCTACGTGCTGGACTGCCATCGTCAGCCCGTTCCGGTCGGCGTGCCTGGCGAACTGCACGTCGGCGGTTCCGGAATCGCGCGTGCCTATTTGAATCGCCCCGAGTTGACTGCCGAGAAATTCATCCCGCACCCGTTCAGCGATTCGGCTGATGCGCGATTGTACCGGACCGGTGACATGGTTCGGTATCGGCCGGATGGTTCACTAGAGTTTCTTGGTCGAAATGACGATCAGGTCAAACTGCGCGGGTACCGGATCGAATTGGGAGAAATCCAGCGTGCGGTCTATGACCATCCGAACGTAGCGACCGCCGCGGTCCTGTTCCGTCCAAGTTGTTCCGGCGATGACCGAATCGTGGCATACATAGTTTGGAAGCACGGATATGAAGTTGACCTCGATAACCTGCGTTCCATCCTGGCGTCACGCCTCCCCGCATACATGGTGCCGGCCGCGTTCGTGCAAATGGACGTCCTTCCTCTGACGCGAAACGGTAAAATCAACGTCTCTGCACTACCACCGCCGGAGGAATTCACACGCGCCATCGATGCCGATGACCATCCCCAAGGCCCGACCGAGGAAGCCATTGCCGCCATTTGGTGTGCCGTACTGGGTATCAATCGCATCGGCCGCACCCAGCGCTTCTTCGACTCGGGGGGGCACTCGCTCAAAGCGACCCAGGTCATGTCCCGCATGCGCGACGCATTTGGGGTTGAACTGCCGTTGCGCACCCTGTTCGAAGTCCAAACCGTCGAGGGGCTGGCCGCACGCGTCGAATCGGAGATGGACGACTCAGGGCAAGCTGCGGATACGATTGTCACCTACACGGGAACCGACGATCCGCCCCTTTCATTTTCCCAGCAACGACTCTGGTTCCTGGATCGGCTGGGCGCGCGCGACGGCGTGTACACCATTTCCACTGCGTTGCGTCTGCGTGGCGACCTGAACATCGAAGCATTGGAGCGCGCTCTCAACCACGTCGTGCGCCGCCACGACGTCCTGCGCACGTATTTCGGCGGAGACGAAAACCATCCCGTTCAAAAGATTGACGACGATTTTCAAATCGCGCTCGCGCCTCTCGACCTCTCCGATACGCTCGAGCCGCACCGAACCAACGAGGTGTCTCGTATCGTCCAGCAGCTTTCGTTGGAACCGTTTGATCTGCGGTCGGGCCCACTCGTCCGAGTCGCGCTACTTCAACTTGGCGACAAGGAACACGTGCTCAACGTCTCCATGCACCACGCCATTTCCGACGGCTGGTCCATGGGAGTCTTTGCCCGCGAATTGACGGCATTCTACAACGCCGAAATCGGGGACGAATACGCGGAGTTGCCCGGTCTGCCCATCCAATATGCGGACTTTTCCGCTTGGCAGCGTGACAAACTCCGTGGGCAAGCCCTCAAAGTGCAGATGGAGTACTGGACGGAGCATCTCCGCGACGCTCCGGCAGTCCTCGAACTGCCCACCGACCACCCGCGACCGGCCGTACAAACGTTTAATGGCGGTCGCGAATCCTTTCGTATCGAACGGGCAAGTTGGGACCGCGTCGAAGCGATGTGCAGCAGGGAGGGGGTAACGCCGTTCATGGCCCTCTGCGCGGCGTTCGATGTTCTCATCTACCGGTATACCGGTCAGGAAGACTTCGTCATCGGCACACCGATTGCCAACCGTAACCGTGCCGAGATTGAAAACCTGATTGGGTTCTTCGCCAATACCCTGGCACTCCGGTTTCATGTGGACGGTCAGGCATCCTTCCGGCAACTCCTGAACCAGGTGCGCGACGTGGCCCTCGGTGCCTTTTCCCACCAGGACGTCCCCTTCGAAAAACTCGTGGAAGAACTGGCGCCGGAACGAAGCCTTTCGCGAAGCCCGCTGTTCCAGGTTATGTTTGCCCTCCAGAATGTAGACGCACAGTTGCCAAAACTCCGAGGTCTCGACGTTGCGCGTGTCGAGCGCCCCGGACGCCGTTCCCGGTTCGATTTGACGGTTACCGTATCGGCCGGTCCCGAGGGGCTATCGGTCAACGCGGAGTACAATGCAGACCTCTTCGATGCGGATACCATTCATCGCATGTTGAATCATTACGCCGTAGTCATCTCCGAAGTCGCACGCACGACGGATGCGCCCGTGGCCACCATTCCCCTGCTTACCGAAGCCGAACGCCGAACGCTGCTCTACGACTGGAACGACACCGCGGTTCCCGTTCCCCTCGAGAAATGCGTTCACCAGCGTGTTGAAATACAGGCGTCGCGTCGGCCCGGTGTGGCTGCGCTAATTGATAGCAATGGCCGGCTCACGTACGGAGAACTCAACCGGCGGGCCAACCGTCTTGCCCATCGCCTCGTGGAGCTTCGCGTTCACCCCAGGACCCGGGTCGCCGTATGCACGAGTCGGCGAATGGACACGGTCGTCGCGGAACTCGCCGTGCTGAAGGTCGGCGCCGCCTACGTGCCGTTGGATCCCTCGTATCCCGTCGAACGGTTGCGGTACATGGTCGAAGATTCCAGCGCAGTAGCGCTCATCACGGATCGTATTCTGGAACCGTCATTCCCACCCACTGAGGCGTTGCACGTCTGTATAGAGGATTGTTTTGACTCCGGCCACCTGCCGGATGCAAATCCCGATATAGCGATGACCGCATCCGATCCCGCGTACGCGATCTACACGTCCGGGTCTACCGGCCGCCCCAAGGGCGTTCTCATCGAACATCGCGGATTGTCGAACCTGGTCTATTGGCATCAACGGGCCTTCCACGTGACCAGCGCCGACCGGGCTACGCATGTCGCCGGCCCCGCGTTCGATGCGTCCGTTTGGGAACTCTGGCCCTATCTCAGTGCCGGCGCCACCGTGTATATCGCCGACGAGATGACGCGGGTTTCGGCGTCCCACCTGCGACTGTGGATTCTCGAGCATTCCATTACGATCTCATTCTTGCCCACGCCCTTGGCCGAGCAAGTCATCGGGATGGATTGGCCGGCCTCCTGCCCGCTGCGCGCCCTGTTGACCGGCGGCGATGCCTTGCACAAGCGCCCGCCGCCGTCCCTACCCTTTAGAGTGGTCAACAATTACGGTCCCACCGAAAATACCGTCGTCGCCACCTCTGGGCTCGTGGAGACGACGCACAATACCACGGGAACCCCAGCCTTGGGTCGGCCCATCGACAATACGGAAATCCTCGTGCTCGACCGCAACCTTCAGTTGGTCCCGGTGGGGGTCCCCGGCGAACTGCATGTGGGTGGGTTCGGACTGGCCCGCGGATACCTGAACCGGCCGGACTTGACCGCCGAGCGGTTTATTTCGCATCCCTTCCGTGGCAATGGCTGCCGCCTTTACAAGACGGGCGATATCGCGCGCTATCGGTCCGATGGGTCCCTCGAATTCCTTGGACGGGCCGATCACCAGGTCAAGATTCGCGGGTACCGCGTCGAACTCGGCGAAATCGAATCGGTGCTGTGCCGCCAACCCGGAATTGAAGAAGCCGTCGTGCTTCCCCGCGCCAACGGTCCCAGCGGGCCTGCCCTTGCCGCGTTCGTGGTTCCTGCCTCGGGACAAGAAATCGACACGGAATTCTTACGGGACGCGCTCAACGCGGAACTCCCCAGTTACATGATTCCGACCAGTGTGACGGAGACCGAAGCGATTCCACTTTCTGCCCACGGGAAGGTTGACCGGGATGCGCTGCTGAAACTCGAGGCGCGAACTTCTGACGGCGTCGCGCGGCCGGACGAAGCACCGTCGACGGCCACGCAACAGGCGATAGCCGCAATTTGGTGTGACCTACTCGAACGGGAGCGCGTCGGAATTCATGAAAACTTCCTCGATAGCGGCGGCCATTCCCTGCTCGCCGTCGAGTTGCTTTCCCGCATAAACGCCGCGTTTCACATCGAGTTGCCATTGCGTACCGTTTTCGAAGAACCGACCATCATGGGGTTGGCGCGCCGGATCGATCTCCTGAATCAACTTCCCGTGGCGACATCGACTACCAACGACATACTGGTGCCATTGCGGGCTACCGGGTCGCGCCCGCCCATATTTCTGATTGCGCCCGCCGGCGGAACGGTATTCGCCTATTACGCCCTTGCCCACCATCTTGGACCGGATCAGCCCGTGTACGCTCTCCAGGATCCCGCATACGAGGGCAATCGTCTGCCGTGCGACACCATCGAGGGGATGGCGCGCCTCTACATCGAGGCGATGCGTGCCATACAACCCAAGGGGCCTTACTTGATCGGGGGATGGTCATTCGGCGGAACCGTCGCCTTTGAAATGGCGCACCAACTATCCGATGAGGTCGGTTTATTGTTCCTCATCGAGACGATTACCGGCGTTCGCGCTCCGGGCCGGACCCAAAAGACGCCGGTGGAGCGGTTGAAGCTCATGTATCGAAACTTAGGCGCTCGCGCTTCGTTGGCCCTTTCCGGCCTGGCCACGACGTGGGAAGGGGTCCGCTACGCGGTGGTGGCCACGCGTTTTGGCGGCTGGCTGCGCCGAATCGTGCGGGGCATCCGCAACTCGACGGCCGAACGGAGTTTCGCGCGGTCCTACGAACGCGCGCTCAACGCGTCCGCCCCGGAAATCAAAGGCGCCGGCACGCTGCTCGTACAACAGTCCGTGGCCCGGCATTGGATTCGCATCGCCATGGCCAACGCCCGAGCGTTTCGCCGCTACACCCCCACGCCGTTCCCGGGAAAACTGACGCTCTTTCTCGCGAAACGGCGCTTGACGGCGCGACCGGGTTCCGACCCCGCCCGTGGCTGGTCGCCCTTCGCCGAAGGCGGAGTGGACGTGCGCCTTCTGCCCGGCGATCACTTCTCGATTCTCAGAAATCCCAACGTCGTGAGATGCGCGCAAATCCTTCGCGACCGCGCGGACCAAGCGCAAACCCAAACGAAACGCCAGGCCGACCGGGAAACGACCCCGACGCTGGCATCCTGATTTTTCGTGAACCCCTTTCCGCTGATATGACGGGTACTTTTTTGTCGACCTGCGAGGAGCAACTCGCCTTACGGTCCGGTTACGTCATCGAAAACCTGTTTCACCGCATCGATGACCGCTTGGGGTTGGTCGACCTGGATGTCGTGTCCCGAATTCGCCACGACAATCAATTGTCCCTGCGGGGTCAGAGAGGCCTGGTCCTCGTCGAGCGTCTCCTTGATGCCGTCCGCGATGGTGGCTTGATCCGCAGGCACTTCGCCGGGATCGTAGTTTCCGGCACTCAGATAGATGAGCGGGATGTTTGGCAGCGAGCGATTCGCGCCGACTACATCATACGAATTGTATCGGTTGTAGTACTCACCCCAAACCCCCGCCTTACCCGTCGCCCCGAAGTACACTCCATACTCAAGGTCTTCTTTTTCCAGCGACTCCGGCTTCAACGCCTCCGCCAATTCGTTTTCCATCAATTCGTGCGTCGCATCGACCAATACCAGCCCCGCAACCCGAGTTGGATGCTGATTCGTAAAGTAGCGAGCGAACAGACCCCCAAACGAATGGCCGCAGAGAATGACCGGATCCGTCAATCCCATGGCGTCGAGGAACGCCTCCAGTTCATCCGACACAATGTCCGGAGTGCGCGGGTTTTCGCCCTGATCGCTACATCCGACACCACCACGATCGTACGCAATCGCTGTGGTGAACGCCCCTACCTCAGGCAAAACCTTGCGCCAGACCGTCAGATTGTCGTCCTCGCCCGCCATCAAGATAACTGCTGGCCCGCCAGTACCTTCCTCCTCGTACAGTAGAGAATAGCCGCCAACGTCAATAGAGCTCAATTTGCTGCAATCCTCCGGGAGTGATGGACATTGCTTGGCCGATACCGCCAGTAAGACTGCCACCGACAACGAAGCCAGCGTGCCTGCCGATCGCACCCCCAGCCGGCACTTCCGGGTTGCAGCGTCATCGGGTTCGGGTTTCAGCTCAGTTTTCGGCTCAAATTGATTCATTGCCGCGGGCTCCTCGATAGTTTGCGCTGGGTGACGATTTTTACACATACCTTTTCAGCTCCGGGCAGGATGATACATCAATTCCCGCAGAACAAGCAATATTTTATTGTATTTAAGGTTTATTTTTTGAATATTCACTTGACAAAACGATGTGCGTTTCCTCCGAAAAATGACGCGATTGCACACGAAAAAAGCAGATTTTGTTTTTCTACTTGACTTTCCTCCGTGTTTGTGGTAAAAGTCCGCGATTTGCGCTGTACCACGAAAATCACTTTATTTGACGAAAGGAGGTGAAAGAGCTATGCATTGCTGTCCATTGTGCAACGAAGCGATCGAAGAAACCGACATTCAGTTCGGCGAAGTTCAGATCGTTGAAGACGAGTACTGGCATCTCGATTGTTATGCCGAGTACTACGATGAAGTTCTCGAAGAAGCATAGGTGAATCCTCTTTCACCGGGCACTACGCCTCAGGCGAGCAGTTTGTTCGCCGGAAGGCGTTTTTTTGTCTCCACGCGGGCGAAATTGGATGGATTCTAACCACGATAAACCGTTACCCTCGCGGAAGCGACTTTTGCTATAGTAGCGGCTGTACTCTGCGTCACTCTGGTTAATCGAAGCCGGAGCACCTATAGGAGCTGGGATACCCCTTGGCGAAGCTGAATCACAACAGCCGTGGCACAATCTCCCACACGTTGCCTTTTGAGAAACGGATTGTGGAACTTGAAGCCAATCTTGAGCAGGCTGAGAGCGAGGACGAGCGTGCGGAGATTACGCGCGAGCTGGAAGTTGAACGAGAAAAGGTGTTTACACAATTAACCCCATGGCAACGCGTGGAACTCGCCCGGCACGCCCAACGACCCAAAATGCTGGACTACGTCAGCCGGGTCTTCGAGGATTTTGTCGAACTTCATGGCGATCGGGTGTCCGGAGAGGATACGGCGACCGTTGGCGGCATCGCGCGTTTCAAGGGAGAAACGGTCGTGCTCGTAGGTCATGAGAAAGGCAATACAACGGACGAGCGAATCCGCCGAAATTACGGCATGGCATTCCCGGCCGGTTACCGTAAGGCCTTGAGGCTGTTCGAGATGGCGGAACGCCTCCACCTTCCCGTCGTAACGATTGTGGACACGCAGGGCGCCCATCCCCACCCCGACGCCGAGCAGCGCGGACAAGGTCCCGCCATCGCGCGAAACCTTTTGTATCTTATGGGGATTAAAACAGCGGTTTTCTCGGTCGTTATCGGGGAAGGCGGGAGCGGAGGTGCACTCGGAATTGCCGTAGGCGACTGGGTTTGCATGTTCGAACATGCCATCTACATGATCTGTGCTCCCGAGCGGTGTGCGGAGATTCTATGGCGAGACTCTTCAAAGAAGGAAATCGCCGCGTCTGCCCTGAGAATAACCGCGCAGGATTTGAAGGAATTCGGCGTGATTGACGCGGTACTCGCCGAACCGGGCGGTGGTGCTCACCGCAATCCGGACGGCGCCGCCGCGGTCCTTTCCGAGGAACTGAGCCGGTTCCTCGCGTCCGCGGCGGAGGGAAAGTGGACAGTCGAGCGCCGGCAGGAAAAATTCCGGCGCATGGGGGTGTGGCGAAACGTCGTTTGATTCGGCGAGTCCCGGAAGAGGGTAAATGGAAGACCGGGTGCCGGGCCGCCTCGTACGTTACGTCATTCGGGAGACGCCGAAATTGCGCTGCATTATGCCGACTGCGGACGAAATACACATTCGGGTACGCGTACAGCCCAAGGCTTCCACGAATGCCGTTGTGGAGGAGCAAGGGGACCGTCTAAGAATTCGCCTTACGGCGCCTCCTATCGAGGGGAAAGCAAACGAGGCGTTGCGCGGATTTGTTGCAAAACAGTTGGGCGTTGCCAAGAGCGCAGTGCGCCTGATCCGCGGCGAACGCTCGCGCGACAAGACGCTTAGTGTTCGGGGAGTGGGTGCCGAGGTGGCTTGGTCCAAGCTGACGCGCGATTGTACCGGGAGAGCATCGTGAACGGGTCGGATGCAGCGAGTGTAAACGATGCCGCAAACTTTGTGCGGTCGTCTCTGGGCGAGATGCCTGCGTTCGCCTGTGTTGCCGAACGCGGGGCACTTTCTGCCGGAGTAGTTGCCGGTGAAGGTTCTTCGTGTTGGCAACTTGACTCCGGCGGACCGGCACACGACAAGGTATACTGTGGCCGCGCCAACGGAGAGCCCCCTTCTTCTCATAATTGAATCACCTCCGTTTCAATCGACCCGAACCCGCACGTTTGCGGCACGGCTCGCTTCCAAGTGCGGTTGTGAGGCGCTATTCGTTATAACTGCCGCGATACCGCTTACCCGGGATCTTCTACCGGGCGAGTTGATGGTGGTCTGCGACCATATCAATCTGCTTGGTGACAGTCCGCTCATCGGGCCCCCTTCGGATGGATCGACCTTCCCATTCTGCGATCTCACAAACGCCTATGACCCTGCGTTGCAGGATGATGTGGCGCGCGCCGCGGAGGCGGCGTCGCTTGCCGCACATCCCGGGGTCTACGTGGCCAGCCCGCTGGCTGAACGTCCGGATGCCTCGGCGTTGGAAATCCTGCGCGATTCCGGAGGGCATGCCTGCGGCACCGGACTTGTGCCACATGTGCTCGCGGCCCGCGACGCATCGCTGAAGGTTGCTGCACTAAGTTGTTTGACGACTTCTGATTCCGCCATAGTGTCGGGCCCTCCCGCCCGGCTTGACGCCGAAGCATTGGATACGCGCATCGACCGGTTTTCTCAACTGGTAGGAGGGCTCCTCGGCCAGTGGTCGCGACGCGGCGGGACCAGGAGCCAGCGCCGGTTCGCTACCGCAGAAGATGGAGATGCAAAGAACTAGTTTTGCAATATATCGTTGTGTATCATAGGAGTGTTCATACGTTCGGGGATTCATAATTTGCATTCATGCCGTCGTAGGAGAATTCGGTGTCAAGTAAAATTATTCGCGGACTCTTTATCATGGCGTGCATCGTTATGGGGGGATTTTGGTCATACTACCTCGTAAACGAGCACAACGAATTGGTGATTCAGGCACTCGCCCGGGGCGAACCCGGGGCGATGAACCAATTGCCGCAGAGCGTCTCCGTGTGGACCACCCTCGGATGTGTTACCGGCGGTGTCGTCTCCGCGCTTATCATCTTTATTCTGGCCTTCGTCACCCAAGAGCTGTTCGAGCGCATGTTTCCGGCGCTGGTTGCGATCGTCCTGGCGATGATGGTCGGTTATTTCTTAGCCAAATACATTCTCATCTGGTATCCAATATACGACCGCACGGTCGAAGTCTACCTGACAACCTCGTTAGTCCTCGTCTTCGGGTACGTGGGCATCTGGCTCGGTTTGTCCCGTGCCACCCATTGGGACACGCTCATTCAAGCGGTTTACCGCAGAGAATTCGAGCGCGGAAGCCCGAAACTGGTCGATACCAGCGTGATTATCGACGGGAGAATTGCTGAAGTCTGTCAAACCGGGTTTGTGGAAGGCACACTAATTATTCCACGATTCGTGTTAAGGGAACTCCAGAATATCGCGGATTCCGCCGACGAATTGCGTCGCGTTCGAGGCCGGCGCGGACTGGATATCCTGAAGCAGTTGCAGCAACCGGAAAGCAAAGTCGCCGTCGAGGTGGTGGAAGACGACCCACCCGGCACGGCTGAAGTCGACGGAAAACTCATTGAACTCGCCCGTCAATTCCAGGCCAAGATTTTGACCAACGACTTGAATCTGAACAAGGTTGCCCAGATCGATGGGATTGAAGTTTTGAATCTGAACGATCTGGCCAATGCCCTCAAACCCGCCCTGCTTCCCGACGAACAACTGAACGTGAAAATCGTGAAAGAAGGCAAAGAGGCGCAGCAGGGTGTCGGCTATCTCGACGACGGCACCATGGTCGTGGTGGACGGCGGCCGCGAATTCGTTGGCAAAGAAGTCATGGCGCTTGTCACCAGCGTGCTTCAGACAACCGCGGGACGTATGATCTTCGGTAAACTGCAGCGCGTCATCGGCTGAGCGCGGGGGTTCCGTGGAAAACGTGCAACTCCTGATACCCGCCGCGGGGATGGGGCTTCGGCTCGGCACAGGCGGCCCGAAAGCATTGATCGAATTGGCCGGCACACCACTGCTGGTTCGTACGTTGTCTCGATTTGAACCCCTGGACCTTGTCGCGCGTGCCGTAATCGTCGGTCCGGCCGAGTGCAAAACCCAATTTCTGGAAGTCCTGACCGCTGCCTATCCGGGCGTGACGTTCACTTGGACCGATGGCGGCGTCGAGCGTCAGCATTCAGTTATGAACGGTCTGGCCGCGCTGACGGAGGACTGCGAAATTGTTGTAATACACGACGCCGCCCGCCCCTTCGTGCCGAAACACGCGGTCCGGGACTCCATTGACGCCGCCCGCGAATTCGGCGCCGCTACCGTGGCCATCCCCGCCATTGATACCGTGCTGGTCGGCGACGCGGACGCCTTTCTCGTGGACACGCCGGACCGCACCCGGCTTTGGGCCTGTCAGACACCGCAGACCTTTCGCGTGTCTGTCATACGCGACGCCCATCGAAAGGCCAGCCGGGAAGACCACCTCGGCACGGATGACGCCACCCTGGTCCAGCGGACCGGCGGCCGCGTCAAGCTGGTGAACGGGTCGCCGCTGAACTTCAAGGTGACGACGCCTGAAGACTTCGCGCTCGCCGAACGCGTCATCGAAGGAGGATTGGTGTGATTCGCAAGAGAGTTAGGGACTGACACCGTCTTTCGCGTCGGACGAACCGTGCTGCAACACGTTGAGCAGATCCAGGATAACGTCGGGACGTCGTGCAAACGTTGGCGCGCGAAACACGGTGTCTGTCCCTAACTCGTTGGAGGGAGTGCCTCAGTGATACGCATAGGCTTTGGATACGACCTGCATCGGCTTGAAGAAGGTCGTCCCCTCATTCTGGGCGGCATCCACGTGCCCTACGAACGAGGTCTCGCCGGCCATTCCGACGCGGATGTCCTCGCCCACGCCATCACCGACGCACTCCTTGGCGCCGCCGCCCTCGGCAACATCGGTCAACATTTTCCAGACACCGACCCTCGTTACAAAGACGCCGACAGCATGCAACTCCTCCGCAACGTCGTCGGCATGGTCAACGAACACGGCTACCACATCGTCAACATTGACAGCAACCTCGTCGCCCAACAGCCCAAGCTCAATCCCCACATCGACGCCATCCGCAAGTCCCTCGCCGCCTGCCTCGGTCTCCCCGTCGACGCCGTCTCCGTCAAAGCCAAGACCAACGAACACGTCGGTCCCGAAGGCCGCGGCGAAGCCATCAGCGCACAGGCCGTCGTTCTCCTCGGTAAAGACGCGTAATTAGAATCGCTCGCTCGACCGACATGAACCGTCAAACACCCCCATCGGCAAGTTGCGTGGTGTTTTCGCAAGCAACACTTCTCACCGTCGCAACTCTGCCTTTCGGATGTCGCCGCGACGGTGAGAAGTGCAAACTATGAATGTACCGAACGCTGTAATGGCAACGTTCTCGAATGCTATCGGATGTCGTTCTCCGAAATCCCTATACAACACACGCCGAGCCTGGGACTCGATTGCCGGTCCGCCTTGCTGCCGGGCGTGCTTAGGTTTCCGTGCAATATCTGCTACACAAAGTGGGATCATTTTCCCCCGGGCACACCCTGGCCCGGCTGATACGGATCCTTTTGTTGCTGACTAGGCCCTTCTTGCTCAGGTTGGTCTTGCTCCGGTTTCGATTCCGGACCCTGGGGCGCCTCCTCCGTGGGGCCGGGAGCCACGTAACCGTATACGTACCAGTAGGGTTCCTGGCCAAACGCGTCGTGAACCTTTCGGCTGAAATCCTCTTGTTCCAAGGCCCTATAGTCACCCTTGGCTAACATAACTCCGGCAAGGTCCGGTTCCGTCGCGTTCAGAGCTAGAACCTTATCGCTAGGTCGAATGTCAATCGCCTCCCAGGGAACGGCCGCGGTATCGGTGAACAAACCTACGGTACCGCCGTACGACACAATGCCGTACACCGCGCGGCCTTCTCTGGTGTCGATAATTGCGTCTTTCAATTCGCCGATCGACGTATTATCCGAACCCTTGATATCCGTTCCGATAAGCGAACTCAGGCGGCGCTGCCAATCGGATTTTGCGCCCTCGGCCGGCTGGTTCGTCTCAGGTTGCGGGGTAGCGCCCAATTCCGAAGTTTTCTCACCACGACCGGCGGCGCTGGTCTTGTGCATACGCGCACCCGATGTGCCACTCATGAACGCGGGATCGGCGCTCTCGGGATAATGATCCGTGTCGATTCCCTTCGCATTCTCGAGACGGTCTTTGGGAACATTGATATAGAGCGCAACTGCGCCCTGAGAGGAGTCTTGAGATCCCAATCCATCAAACGCGCTGGGTACTTCGAACGCTTCCCACGGCACGGCAATGAGCTTTTCTCCCACACCCAAAATGCCGCCGTATTCCAAGACCACATATGCGATGCGGTTATCGCCCGGTTCGAGGACAATGTCGCCAACTTCGCCGATGTCTTCGCCCTTCGGTGCTGCTTCGTTCTTACCATTGGCGGACTCTTGGGAGGTCTCGCCGCTCGTACCGATGTTGCGGATCGTCATGCCAAGAAGCTTGTCCGCACTCACGAGCGTTTCGCCCATGCCAGCTCTCTCGTCCCATTTGGATAGGTGAATCTTGGGGCTCTGCGACTACATTGCCGGTGATTGGCCGCCCTGTGCCTGCAGTTCGCTGCCCTGCGCTTGAGCCATCGATACCGGCGCCAGCATCAAGCAACTCAGCACCACTACTACGAGCCATTTCCCGTTCGTCATTCCGTCTTCCTCCTCTGTTGGGTTCCCACTTGGAAAGCACGCACGCGGATCGCGACGTGCGGGTGCAAACCACCCATAACGCCTGGAACGGAGCGGAAGCCGCAAGCGCAGTGCCAATTGCGGAAGGCTATTGGTAACAAAGGGCGTAGGCAAGGGGCGATCGCAGAATTGAATCGGCTGTATCTATTCCATACAGGGATCGCGTGGGCGATCTATACAAACATGTAGGGAATCGGTACGCACCCGGGACCCTAACGAATCTGGACTTCTCACCGTGCCCAAGGTACCGGTCGGCAAGACGACAATTTTCGGGGCGTTGAGAAATGCGGACTATCCGAGGACTCGCCTGTGAGAGACAGCTTGTGGTCCGGTGAGAAATGCGGCGCTAAGGCCGCTGATCCTCAAGATACCTCGCCCAATTCCGCGTCATACCATCAAGCGAACCAAACGCGCGCTCGAAGGACTCGACCGTCGGAAAACGTTGCCCCGTTCGCTCGGTGCGAAGCGCTTTCAGATACTCGCGCAATTGGAACGGGTAACGGTGCGACATGAAATCGTAGAAACCCCAGGCTTGGGCATAGCGGATTCGAGCGTTACCCATGTCTCGAAAATCTACGCGAGTAAACGTGACGAAATCCCGGAGAGATAGAAGTTTTCCCGCGTCGCGCGCCTTCCTGAGGGTCCCCTGCCATTGTTCACCACGGCTCGCATCGCCAATGCCGCTGTATTCCAGATTGACCGCCATGCCTTCGGTAATCCACATGGGGTACACCACCTCGCGACGAAGAATCCCCCGGCTGAAACCGAGGTGGTGAACCGCTTCGTGGGTGACCTTGGCGATCGTGTCTCGCGACTCGAACGTAGCCAACGGAACCGATTGCCCCGTCTCCTGGTCCTCGGACGCCGGTTCAAGCGTTGTAGGTCCGATCCCTTCAATATTTTTCTCGGAGTTGCAGCAAAAAGCGACCCGATTCGTCATCGCTGAATAGTAAGCCTCCAGAGAATAAGGCGCGATACCATCGGCCGCACGAGCGTATGCTACGAAGTCGCTCCGCTCTTGAAAACAGATCCATACCAGCGGAGCGTGAAGGTCATTGCGTGGCAGTCCGATTTCATCCATGCACGCGTCGAACCGGTCGTATGAGTCTTCGAGCAACCGTCCCAGTTGCTCGGCCCATAAGGCCGACGCGTTATGATAAATCGCGAAATGTTTCGTACGCTCCAAGAGCAAGCCTTCTCGATCCACGAGATTCTGCAACGTTGCGTCAGGCTGAGCCGAAACCAGGTCCGGTTCTGACGTGGCGCCCATTGACGCTTCGTCAGATCCGGCAAGCGCCGCACCAGAAGCAAATACGAACATGAACGATACGTTTAAGAGAATCTTCCACATACCACAATTTGAGTCCCGCTATGAGAAGTCTGACGATTTCCCCGAGCGTAAGGCCTACCACCTAGGAATTCTTACCCATTCTTCCCTAGGGGATTTTACCAGGCAAGAATCCCATAATTCAAAAGCTGAACAAATCTCAGTTGCTATGCCAATCGATCTCCTTCACTTGGCATCGTCTTCGATCTTGGCGGACCAACCGTAAAGACTGCAATATGTGAATAAAACGAAAGTTGATCCATTTAGCGACGCTGGATAGATGTAGCATCCTCGGAAGAACTCAAACCCAATTCCCGATCGATCACACCAGTCGAACCGCGCCGATTTATTGTGAACTAAAAACTTATACAGTGCTGCGATTCTACAACCACGTGTATTCTCGTCCATCAATTCGCGAGCCGTACGGGAAAGGAGCACGGTCATCTCGCCCGTATCTCAGTTTCAGAAGTGGTCAGAATTCGGTTCCCACGAGCCGACCGAAGTCCCAAAGTCCCCGGATTTCGGCGCACCGATTTCCAAACGCTGTAGGTCTCGCCGCACAAATACCTTTTCGGCGCCCGCACTTGCGCGAGGTGGTCTTTCGCCTGGTGTCCTCCGCGCCGCGAGAAGAGACGAAAATGGTTTCCATCGCGTAGAAAGAGAGACGGATCAACGACCCCAATGTGCCGACAGCAGGGTCAAACCCGATTGGGCGGAGATTCCGGGTTGGCGGCGCCATGAGCTGGCGTATCGCGTCGAACACGATCTTGAACTGAGCGTCGTACTTCTTCTCGAGTTCGGAAAGCTTTTCCGCTAAATCGGCGTGAGATGCAAGCATCTGCCGCAAACGGACGAAGGCGCGCATGATTTCGACATTGACCAAGTCGGCCCGCTTGTTTCGTAGAACGCTCGATAACATGGCAACCCCTTGTTGTGTAGAGACATACGGAGCGTATTTGCTCGGTCGTCACTTGGAGCATGAAGTCCTCCGGAAACCGGCCAAAGTTCCGTTTGACGGCTTGGGTCAGCACCCAGACCTTAACTTCGTACAATGCAGCCAAGTCCGAATCCAGCATGACTTTCTGCCCCGGATAATCCGGATACCGGATTCGATTTGCTCAAGCTCGATGGTCGTCAGCTCGCCCGCCACGGCCGGTGTCCCCCTCACGTCGGTTCGGATTGTTCGGCGATCCTTATCGGGATCCGTACCGCATTATCCCGAAAAACATACATGGTTTGGGCGCGGCGGGGCAGCTTCACTGAGCCCGGATGGGATATCGAACCAAACGGAGGCTTTCACCTCCAAGTCCCACGTGCTAACTTTACCGCTGTGAAAGAGCGTCTCGACATATTGGTGCAACGGCTGGCAGGCGTATCGCGGTCGCGCGCGCAGGGGATGATCCATACCGGCATGGTGTATTCCAAGGCGGGGGAGAAGTTGGATAAGCCGGGCCTGCGTTTGCCAGTGGACACGTCACTTGAGATTCGGGAAGAGCCGCGGTTCGTAAGCCGGGGCGGTGAAAAACTGGAAGCCGCATTCCAGGCCTTTGACCTGGACGTGGAAGGAAAAGTCGCCATCGACGTGGGGGCGTCGACGGGCGGGTTCACGGACTGCCTGCTACAACACGGGGCGGCGAAGGTTTATGCCGTGGACGTAGGCTACGGTCAATTGGCCTGGAAGCTGCGCCAAGATTCCCGGGTCGTCGTGCTGGAGCGGACCAACATCCGCCACCTGCACCCGGATGCTCTCGACGAGCCCCCCGCGTTCTTTACGGCGGATTGTTCGTTTATCTCTCTGCGCTTGGTATTGCCTCCGATACACGAACTGTCCGCGCCCGATGCCGAAGGCGTCGTCTTGGTCAAACCCCAGTTTGAAGCGGGCCGCGAGAGCGTCGGAAAAGGCGGCGTTGTGCGCGACCCGGACGTGCATGAGCGCGTTCTGGTGGACCTTGAAGCGGCGGCCCAAGAGTTGGGATTCGCGCCGGGGCCTGTGATACCCTCTCCGCTGATCGGACCCGCCGGGAACCGGGAGTTCCTGATGCGGCTCTCCAAGTCCGCCTAGAGCCTGATTTGGAATGGTCCGCTACACATTGTGGCGTTCCCGATCCAGTCGAATTCGTTTGTCTACACACGTTTCCGTGAGTGCGCCGAACCATGCTTGAGACATTGCGGATCGAGAACTACGCGTTAATCGACTCGCTCGAAGTTGAGTTCCGTTCCGGACTCAACGTCATGACGGGGGAGACCGGCGCGGGTAAATCCATTATCGTGGGGGCCTTGAACCTGGTTCTGGGCGCCCGCGCGTCCAATGAGACCGTTCGGTCCGGTGCCAAGCGAGCGAAAATCGCCGCAGTATTCTCCTTGCCTCGCCTCTCGCGGCGTCTGAAAACGATTCTGCAAGAGCATGAGATCGAACTGGAAGACGGTCTGCTTCACCTGTCACGCACCGTCAACACCGACGGCCGGAGCCGCGCCCATGCGGGCGGATCCATCGTCCCCATCTCCGTCTTGTCGCAAATCGGCGACGAACTCGTCGACCTCCACGGTCAACACGATCACCAGTCCCTCTTGAAAGCCGACCGCCAACTTGAACTGCTCGACGCCTTTGCCGGCGCCGAAGATGCCTGTGCGAACGTCGGGGAACGGGTTTCGGAATTGCGCCTGCTCCAACAGGAACTGGCCGAACTGGAATCGGACGACCGGGAACGGGCCCGTCGCGTCGAATTCCTGCGCTTCGAAGTGTCGGAGATAAACGCCGCCGACCTGCAACCGGACGAGGAAGACGAAGTCAAAGCGCGTCGCAACCTCATTACCAACGCGGAGAAAGTGGTCGGATTGACGAGCGCTGCCTATGCGACTCTGTATGAAGGCGAGGGACAAACCGCCATCGATGCTATCGACGCCGCGCTGACCGCGCTCGAAGAACTCGCCGAAGTCGACGAGCAGTTCAAACCCTTGTCCGAGCAGCTTGGCGCTATTCGCGCAACGTTGGATGATTTTTGCTCCGACCTGCGCGGACACACCCAGGAACTCGAGTTCGACCCACAGGAATTGGAGTCCCTCAATCAGCGCATCAGCCTCATCGGCGGGCTGAAACGGAAATTCGGCGATTCCATTGAAGCAATCCTCGCGTACCGGGATCGGGCCGCCCAGGAAATCGAACGATTCGACCAGCGCGACAAAACACTCGCCGAACTCAAGGCACGATGCGATTCGCTCGAAGGCCATGCCCGGGAAGCCGCACGGGAACTCAGCAAAAAACGCAACACCGCCGCCGCAAAGCTGGACAAAAAAGTGTCAAGCGCGCTTCAGGAACTCGGCATGAAAGGCGGAACGTTCCAGACCCGTTTCGACCGGACGGACCTCACGCGCACCGGCGAAGACCGCATCGAGTTTCTCCTGACCGCCAACCCGGGGAGAGCCCGAAACCCCTCCGGCTAGTCGCGTCCGGCGGCGAGATTTCCCGCGTCATGCTGGGGATCAAGACGGTCTTCGCTACCGCCGACAAGATTCCGACGCTCATATTCGACGAAATAGACGCCGGCGTCGGCGGTGCGGTCGCCAATAAGGTCGCTGCGCGCCTGCGCGAGTTGGCCGAGTCCCATCAGACCATCTGCATCACCCATTTGCCTCAAATTGCGGCAGCCGCGCACCGCCATTTGCGCGTCGAGAAGTCGACCGCAAAGGGCCGCACCGCCACCCAGGTCGTCGCGGTCGATGCCAACGCTCGCGTGAATGAGTTGGCCCGCCTCCTCGATGGATCCCTCTCCGACGTAAGTCTCCAGCACGCCTCCGAGATGTTGAAGACCCACACAGACTAATTCGAATCGGCGGCGCGTGCAATCGTCCTGCCATCCTGCTATGGTTTCTCTTGTTTTGCGAACGAAGGGGGTAGTCATCCGATGAATATTACGTCATACGGCGCCGCCGAGACCGTCACCGGTAGCAAACACGTCGCGGAGATCAACGGCAAGCGGATTCTGTTCGACTGTGGGATGTTCCAGGGGTCCCGTAAAGAGGCCGAGACCCGGAACCGCGAACTGCCCTTCGACGCGGCGTCGATCGATGCCGTCGTCCTCAGTCACGCGCACATCGATCACAGCGGCATCCTGCCCATGCTCGTCAAACACGGCTACGAAGGCCCCATCTACGCCACGCCCGCGACGCGCGATCTGTGCAGCGTCATGCTCCTCGATAGCGCGCACATCCAGGCGCGCGACGCCGAATGGCTGTCCAAGAAGAATCGCTCCTTTGTCGCGCCCCTCTACGACGATGACGATGTAACCGAGACCATGCGGCGCTTCGTGAGCGTCCCGTACAATCTCCCCATCGACGTTGCATCCGTCGCAAAAGTCACCTTCCGCGATGCCGGGCATGTCCTGGGTTCGGCCATGGCCTTTACCGAGTTCCGGGAAAATGGTTCGACCAAGCGCTTCCTGTATGGCGGCGACTTGGGGCGCAAGAATATGCCGATTCTGGAGGATCCCTGGGCCCCTGACGATGCCGACCTCGTAGTGATGGAGAGCACCTACGGAAATCGCGAGCATGAGCCCATCCAGGAGATGGACCAGAAACTGGCCCATATCGTTCGCGAAACGTACAACCGCAAGGGAAAGATCATTATCCCCAGTTTTGCGCTGGAACGCGCGCAGGAAATCGTCTACGCCTTGAAGCGATTGGAAGCGAACGATCATCTCCCCAATCTCCCCGTCTACGTGGACAGTCCCATGACCGTCAACATTACGGAAGTGTTCCGCCTGCATACAGACAGTTTCGACGACGAGATGCGCAAATTCATGACCACCGAAGGGGATCCCTTCCAGCTCGACAACATCCACTACATCCGGCGGGTCGAAGACTCCATGAAACTCAACTCCCTCGAGGAACCGGCCATCATTATCTCCGCGTCGGGTATGTGCGAGCAGGGTCGTATTCTTCACCACTTGCGTAATCATTGCAGCGACGAACGCAACACCATTCTCATCGTCGGATTCCAGGCGAAAAACACCTTGGGCCGCCGGATCGTCGAGCACGAGAAGGAAATTAAAATCTTCGGGATCAAACGCGCGCTCAACGCTGAGGTGAAAGTCCTGAACGGATTCAGCGCCCACGCCGGACGCGGCGAACTCCTCGAATTCGGCGCACGGTTCAAGGATTGCGCGAAACAGGTGCTACTGGTCCACGGCGAAAACGAGTCCCTTGACGCATTGAAGAGCGGCCTCGAAGCCGGTGGTCAGACGAATGTCTCGATCCAGCACGAGGGTGTTCCTTACGAACTGTAAGAGCGTGTTTCAAAAGTGGTCATCGCGCGATTTAACAGACGTGCGGAGAATGTAGCGCAGACGCCCCCGCCTGCATTCTGTGGGGTTCTGTCTCAGGATTTGCAGGCGGGGGCGCCTGCCGTACATTCGTCACGCCTCGTCGATATCCCACTTTTGAAACACACGCTAAGATATGTCAGAGGCGTATCGTCGCGCCCACGGCCGGCAGTTCAAAGGGGATGAGCCGATTGTCCTTCCACTGCAACCACAGCAGGGAGGGGTCGTCCAGAGGCGCATCGAACCGGAAGGTCGCCTCGCCCGCAACACCGTTCGGCAGCATATCGGTAATTGTCACGGTCATTCCCTCCACATGGATGACATCGCCCAGCTCCAGCGGGTTGCTCGGGTCGCGCAGTACGGGGCGCGCCTCATAGCCTCCCTTCGGTCGAATCACGAGTGTATAGGCGTCAGACCGGCGGACCTCCATGGGAATGGCCTCAAACCCAAACGATTCAGGGTTCGGCCCCAGACTTCTCACCCGCTTGGGTACGGGGCGTCCTTCCAGCGTATTCAGGACCGGAAGATACATCGCATAAAAGTGGGAGGGAGCGTTCACAATGACGACCGTCTGCTCGCTCGCCTCGGGACCCAGCGGCGCGGTTCGGACGCAATCGACCACCTGCTGCATGATGGTTGGGCTGTATGCGCGAACGGGCAGCGCCACCGCCGCCACGACGCCATGGACTGCGATGAACCCAAACGCGAGCGGCAATGCAAAATGCCGCCACCGACGTCCGTGGGATCGAGTCTCGGCAAAGACCTCTTCGAGAAACTGTGCGATCAATGGAAACGCCCCAAGCCCCACAAAGAACAGGAGCCGATCCTGGGGAAGCGTTGAACACACAGGAATCATCGCCGCGGTCATACCAAACGCCCAGAACCACGCGGTCGCGCTCTTCCACAGGGCGGGCGTCATGATGGCGGCGATTGCACTCAGAACCAATACGGCGACAATCCACATCCAGTGTTGACCCGCCGCCGACAGCCACACGTAGATGTCTGACGGGGGAAACGCCCATTGTCCCAGCAGGAGAAAAGGCCCCCGTTCGATGACCGCGCGAAGAAACTGCGTGGGTTCCCGGCCGGGGTCGATATACAGGCCGAGACCCCAGGCGCCGAATCCGAGCAGTTTATAGAAGAACTGCCAGGCCATCGCGATGACAACGTAGGGGGAAAGCGCAAGCAAGGCATTCTTACGCGCCACAATGCGTCGAATCCAACCGTCTCCCAATAGCGGCGCTGCATCGCTTCGAATCGCGGGCTCCAGAAAAGCCGCATAAGCGAACAGGTAGGCGCATACCGCCAGCGATGCCTCCGCCGACAACATCGCCAACACGAACCATAGCGGAGCAAGCAAAGCTCCCCACGACGATTTGTCCCTGCGCCATTGGTCGTGCGCGATCAGGGTGAGGATACCGAAGAAGGCCGACGTGATGGCGTTCCGGTTTGCCAGCCATCCCACGGCCCACCCGTGAGCGTCGTCCAACGCGAAGAACAGGGCCGCCGCACCGGCCACCCAGGCGGGCGTCATGAGTCGGCGGTACAAAACCGTTGCCGCCACCACCATGGCGCCGAACCACAACAGCGAATGGACGTGCATGAGAAACGGTGAATTTGGCCAGACGACATAATCCGCCCAATGAGTCAGAACGCTCACAGGCCTCCACGGCTGCGTGCACGACTTGAGTTCGTGCCACCACGGAAACAGCCCATAATCCAGAAATCGCTGCGTGCGCTCGGGGTTTCCGTCCACAAAGGTGAACTGATCCCAGAACGACCGGTACAGCCCCGGAAACCCCGGCCATCCGCGAATCATCATGCGGTGCCAGTAATCGTCGAGCTGCCACCCCACCCACAACGACGGTAACGCCAGCAAAACCGCCAAAACGCTGAGTGCCCAGGGGAGTCGTGGATGGCTTAACCACACGCGTAGCACGGAGGCGAGCAGCGTAGTGGAGGACTTCGATGCAGGGTCTTTCACGGGACTAATTCAGGGTCGAGCCGGATGCCATTCATACCGTCGCGGGCCGTGGTCCGAGACGATGCCGAGCGGGAATCTCCGTCACCAGGGCCAGCATCCGATCGTGTTCACCGATTACAACTTTTCGCCGGCCATACAACAAACTGCTTGCGTCGGTTGCCAGGAGAGATGCGATTTCCGCACCCGGCCGGAACGAAAAAAACGAATAGGGCTGATAACCGTGCACAACGGTCATGTCCTTTAGGATTTTTCCGAATGGCTGGGACGCCTGTTCGATCGCCAGACGCACTGGATTCTCAAACCGGTCGAGGTGAATGTCGATCGCGCCCAACAGCAGCGGCGTCGGGTTTTCGACCGTGTGCAGCAGGACCAACCGCCGGTACACAGTCTCCGTGTGATGGACGGCCTCGACTTGAATCTTTATCGGCTGGCCGAACAGCGTTTCGAGCCGGGACGTCATGCTGAGGTCGTGATCGAAGAACGGTCCCACGTCGCCCGGCAGTTCTCCCGGTTCGACGGACGTAAACCCCGGTACCGGCCACCCCTGCTTGGTAAACAGCTCGATTAAGGGCTCGTCCTGATATTGCGCCTGTGGCACAGACACGTGCAGCCATTCCTCCCGTTTGGCACCCAAAGTCCGGATACCGCTCACTTGGTGTCACCCAGTGTCCCGCAATCGCGGCCCCCTACCCGCGGGTATACCCCTGAGCCGCTTACCCTTAGTTCGCATTGTACCCCAGCGCAAGGGACAGCGCAACGATTTTTCATCCATTTCCGAATACAACCCAGCACGTCCCGCGTTGCAGACCGTCCGCACTCCCGACCGTGAAGGTGCGGCAAAACGATTCAATCTTGACACAGCCCCCCGCCATTACTAGACTTGCGGGGGTGTTGCTGGGGTGCATTCACGCGATATCTTGGAGCGGTTCCCAATTCGTTCCAATTCCCGTAAGTACAATGCAAGTCGAAGAAAGCGAGTGTATGGCGACTACTGTCTATCCGGATCGTTCCGCAATCGAAGCCATCCAATTGGACCAGTTGCGGACCCTCATCGGCGAATTGCTCCGCGGTAACGCATACTACGGCAAGATCCTGCGCGATGCGGGAATCACGGCGGATATCGCCAGCTTGCAAGCCTTTTCCGAAAAAATGCCGTTCAGCTTCAAACACCAACTCGTGGATGACCAGCGGAAGAATCCGCCCTTCGGCACGAACTTAACCTATCCCTTGGAAAACTATGTCCGTTTTAACCAGACCAGCGCCACGACCGGCAAGCCCATGCGCTGGCTCGATACGCCCGAGAGCTGGGGATGGATGTTGGGCAATTGGCGCCGGGTGTTCGAAGCCGCCGGCGTGACGAAGACCGACCACGTCTATTTCGCGTTTTCCTTCGGGCCGTTCTTGGGATTCTGGACGGCGTACGAGTCCGCGACCTCCATGGGGTGCCTGTGCATTCCCGGCGGCGGGCTGAGCAGCCCCGCACGATTAACCGCTATCCTGGAGGACGAAGTCACTGTCTTATGCTGCACCCCCACCTACGCGATCCGGCTCGCGGAAGTCGCGGCAGAAGAAGGGATCGACATTTCGTCATCCAAGGTACGGCGGATTATCGTGGCGGGCGAGCCCGGTGGAAGCATCCCCGGTACCCGTGCCCGGATTGAAGTGGCGTGGCCAGGCGCAAGCGTCTTCGACCACCACGGCATGACGGAAGTCGGGCCGGTAAGTTTCGAGTGCCCCAAACAGTCAGGCACGCTCCACGTCATCGAATCCAGCTACTACGCCGAGGTGATTGACCCGGAGAGCGGGCGGCCGGTCGAACCATATGGCACCGGAGAACTCGTGCTGACAACCCTGGGCCGTGCCGCTATGCCGCTGTTGCGCTACCGTACCGGCGATTTGGTCGTCTTGACGCCCGATCCACCCTGCGCCTGCGGCAGTTACGAGATGGCCTTGCCGGGTGGTATCCTTGCGCGCACCGACGATATGATCGTCGTCCGTGGCGTGAATATCTTCCCGACCGCCATCGAAGAGGTGATGCGCCGCTGCGAGGGTTTAGGGGATTATCGCGTCCTCATCCGGCAAAGCCGGGCCATGTCAGAACTCGAAATCGAAGTTGAGCCCGCGCCGGAATGCGCCGACTCAAAGGTCATGGTCGAACATTTGGAACACGCATTGCGCGACGTTTTCGCCATGCGGATTCCGGTCACGCTCGTGGAACGGGGCAGTCTGCCTCGTTTTGAAATGAAGGCCAAGCGGTGGATGAAAGTGTAACGCCGCCGTTAGTGACGTGTAATGACAGATAGCAACCGACAGGTTTCCTGCGGTAGTGGGAATTCGAATACGATGTCCGATTCTGCAAAACGATTCGCCCTGAAAGAGAAGATTGCCCGTTTCATCATCCGGCGGTTTGTGCCCAAGGAAGTGGTGGATGCCGTCGAGTATGAATTGCAGTCCGGCATGTTCACCGAGCAGGGCGAAACCAAAGAGCTGCCGGAGCACGTCCTGATTGAAGATCGCGGATCGGATACGACGATCTTTTCCTTCGCGGGCGGCGCCTTATTGTTTGCCGGTCAGCCCACCTTCGAGTTCCGCAAGCTACTCACGAAGCACGGCGACGACTTCAATCTCGTGTTCATGCGCGATATCCACCGGTTGGCCTATCACCTCCGTCCCGAAGGCGGTCCTGGCGGACTCGACTTCTACGAGAAGGAAGTCAATCGCGTGATGGATCAGCTCGGTTCCAAGCGCTACATTGCGTTGGGCGACTCGGTGGGCGGTTGCGCGGCGATCTATTACGGAACGCGATGCGGCATGGACCATGTCATCGCCATGAGTCCGCCGTGTCCCTTTTACGCCTACCTCGAACCTATGATGCAACTGAAGGCTTACACCGACTTGCCGCTCCTCTTTCGGAGTTGGGAGGAGTTCTATGAGGTCGCCTTCATCACCTTCGCCACGAACTTCGTAGACATGGCGGTCCGTCGTGTCGTCGGCGCCGAAGGGGTGTGGCGGTTGCCCGAGGTTTACCTCGAAGCCGAAAAACGGCCCACGGCCACAATCTTCTACGGCGCCCGGTGCCGGCCCGATACGCGCATCGCGAAGATGTATGAAGGTCAACCCGACGTGCGGTTAGTTCCGCTCGACACGGCGATGCACAACACCGGCGCCTGGATGAAAAAACGCGGGGAATTGGCGGATGCGATGATCGACGATGTCGGCGCGGCACTGGATCGGATGAATCAGTCCACGGCTACGATCGCGAAGTAGACTGCATCGCTCGGATACGCGCCAGCTTCTGCCCCGCGAGGCGTGCGCGCGCAAACATCCCGTAGTAGATTTCCCGGGTCGTCTTCGCCAGCAGCACGGCGTCGGCGCCTTCCAGATTGTCCCGTTCGAACCGCGCGATGGCGACCAGCGGCCTGCAAACGGGATGGACCTCGCCGAATAGCCGAATCTCCTCGTCCAACCGCATGAGGTCGGCCACCACCTGTTGCGCAAACTTCATGCTCCGGCCTTTTGTCAGAATATCGAGCAGCTTTTCCGTCACCTTGGCGCCTTGCTGGCACAGTTCGGCCAGCCGCGCCAGCGCATCGTCCGCTTGTTTCGCCAGCGGCTCAAAGTCTGCGTCGATTCCGTCGGCGTAACAGGCCAGCATGCGCTCCAGATACGTGCTTTCCGCGCGCTTGTTCGCCTTGCCCGACAGGTACTCGACCCACATCATGCGATACGCCATCCGGAACAGATCGTTCGGTTGCATGGCGCGGCGTATCACGGGGTACCACTGAAGACAACCGTCCGCGGCGAAATCGGACCGAAAGATGTCGACGCTTTCCAATCCCGGTTCGTCCGGCAGCGTGGGGGGGACGTCGGAATCACGTTTGAGAAGCGCGATCTCCACCGCACGCAACACCTGGGCCGCGGTCATACCACGGTCCGCGCTAGCATGGTCGCCGCGGATATCGGAACGGCCCAACTGCGAACGCCGGCGTTCAATCGCGCAATGTCCCGCGCCGTACGGACCCGTTTCGCGAAAATGCACGTATCCAACCAACGTCAGCACGAGCGGACACGCCACGGCGGCCGCGATGTGCATCGTTCCCGTGTCGTTTGTGACGAGCAGGTTGGCACGCTCGAGCAGCGCCGCCAGTTGCGGGATCGAGGTCTTTCCGAATAAATGCGCCGCCAAATTCGGGGCGTGGGTTTCGAAGGCCTGTCCCAAAGTCGCTTCCTCTGCAACACCGACCAAGGCGACCTTCGCCTGCCGCTGCTCGGTCAAGGCACGCGCCAACGCGGCGAACTGGGCTTCAGGCCAACGCTTGTCTCGATCCGAGGCGCCGAGTTGAAAGCACACCAGGAAATCCGAGTCTTGAACGCCATGTTCTGCGAGCAACGCGCGCGCGGCGACGCGATCCTCGTCCGTAACGTTCAGTACCAGCCCCGCCGACGGAGGTGGTTCCTCCAGAAAATATCGAAACATGTCGCACAGGTTCAGTTCATTCAGGTCCCGGTTCAGGATGTTTGTGAGAAAGCAGTTGGGGCCTCGCCCCCGGAACACGTACCGGAAATCGTCGCTCAAGTGAGCCCCAATTGCTTCTGGAATGCCCGCTAGTTTCAGGAAGATGGCGGAGGACAGGCTATGGGTGCAGTTGTACACAACGTCAAAGCGACGTTCGCGAATGCTGCGAATGTGTCCGTCGGCGGTCCGGTACGCATTCAGAAAACGATCCGAGTCCTCCGACTTCAAGTCGAGGTACATGTCGTCTTCTTCGTAGACGATGACCTCGTCGATATCCGGGTTGCACTCGGCGATAGCCTTGCCCATCTTGCGAACCATCACGGCGAGATAGGCATTCGGATGAAGTTGCTTCAACGAACGGATCAACGGCGACGTCTGCAGCACGTCACCCATCCGGGTCATCTGCGCGACCAGGATGCGCGACGATCGTGTATTTTGGGCGTGAGAATCAGGCATCGTCGAACATGGCCAGCAGTTGTTCCGCCGACTTCCGCATTTCACGCAGATACGCGAAAACACCTTCCGGATACGACAAGGGCGTTCCGGTGAGCGGAATTCGCGCGTTAATGGTATCCTGCGTAAACGGTGTTTCGGCAGGCAGGCTTCGGAGGTATGCGCAAAGCTCATCGTCCTCCGGAACCTTCGCGGCAACTTCACCCACCGTTCGTTGCGCGCGCACGCCTTTACGCGCAATTCGATCCGCGTAGTGCGAAAGAATGTAATCCAACATCTGTTTCGCACGATGTTCGTAGGTGTGCGCACTCAGGGCCTTCTTGCGGGCAGCCGAAGCGATTACTTCGCGCTTCTCGGGATGTGCGAGATAGTAATCGACCTTTTCCCGCAGCTCCGCCAGGCCCCGATACGTTGGAATTTCGCTGTTGGGATCGAACAACGACTCCAACCCTTGACAAGGATCGCAAAGTTGAAACCCCCCACAGGCCGCGATTTCGAAGACCCGAGGGTTGATCGCGTCGCACCGTGGATCGACGCTGTCGTGCGTTGCGCTCGAATGCAAATTCAGATTGATCTTCGACCCCGCGACAATCTTCGCAAATTGCTCGGGACCGAACCGCTCATCGGGATCCTGCACCAGCAGCTGTAACTCGCGCGCGTGCCACTCGACGCCCCAAATCTTGAAATCGTAATCCGTGAGACCGGCGAATAGGTGGTTGCGATTGTGATACCCCGCACCCGCGAACGAAAGGTCGCACCCGTACGCCTTCCGGTCAGCATCCGAGAGCGTCACGGGGCGATGCACTTCCGGGTCGCAGCCGGTCTGCACGTACGCGTGCCGGCGGCAGCCGGTCTCTGAGAGCTTCTGTTCGAATTCGCCCGGCTGAATATGGAAGAAGTAGTCGTACTGCGTCGCAATGTCTTGCCAATACGTCATATGCCGCCAGTTTTCGACGAACCAGAATGCGGTGACGATATCGTGTTTGCGCAGCCGCTCGGCCCACGTGTTCCCCACCGGCGCTTGAGCAAGCACGATACAGACATTCGGGTCGAACTCGCGCACGCGCGCGTAACTCCACTCGGACATAACATTGGCGATCATTCCGGATAGTTGGCCGCTCGCCCGTTTAGACGAGACGCTGTCCGTGACGGCTTCGTACAAGGGCCACCCTTGGCTGTTGTCGACAAAGAGCGCGCGGTGTCCCAGGCGCTTGAGTGCGTCGGCGAGGTACCGAGCGATCGGGAGCGAGCCGCCGTACAGCGGTCCTACCACCGCGACGCCCAAGCGTTGGTCCTGTAACCGGCAACGTGCCACGCGCGCCCGAATCTCATCGACGTACTGGGGGGACACGCGCGCCGTGGGCGGGTGCACGAGGATCTGCGGGTCCTTTGCGCCAAACGCGCGAAACCGCTCGTTGTCAGCGACGTCGGCCGCGGCACCGATGCCGAGGGGAATGTCGGAATGAGCGAGTAGGCCGTCGACGGCGAGTTTCCCGACGCTCCGATCCGGCTCCACGGCCGCGACCTCGAACCCCTGTTCCGCCAGAACCAGCACGTGGTAGCCCAAACCCAATCCGACCACCAACACCGGCCGGTTTGGTTCCAAATCGGCAGATTCGATGAACCGTACCGCCTCCTCCACCGGCCGGTACTGACTGTGCAGTAACGTTCCGTCAACGCGAACCGTGGGCTCGCCAGCACGCCCCGCCAGGCGTTCGACCCCCTGGCGTATCTCGTGATCCGCGAGTTCTCGCGCCCACTCAGCTGCCACTTTCATCGGAGCCCTCAGTGAGTTCATTGTAGAGCGCGTTCACGTCAGCATTTTCCGGTGCGAGCAAGAACAGCGTTTCCAGGCACTCGCGTGCTTCGTCAATGCGCCCGATCTCCCGCAGCACCGTCGCATGGGTGCAGGCCATACCGATATCGCCGGGATAGAACTCGACATAGCGCCGGAGGTGTGGCTCCGCGTCCGGCAACCGGTCCAAAGTGCGGGCCGTTTCAACCATTCGCATCACCACGGACGGATTGTCCGCCCGCAAGTCCAAAGATTGGGTCAACAACGCGAATGCATCGTCCAGTCTTCCCTCGGCTAAACGAACCAAACCGAGACTGGCGACGACCCGCCCATTCTCCGCATCGGCCGACATGGCCTCCTCCAACCACCGGCCCGCCTCCTGGGGACGATTAGCCGCGAGTAGCACAATCCCCAACTCGCCTTTCGTCGCAGCATCCTTCGGATCCAGCCGCAATACTTCCCGATACAGTTTCTCGGCAGTATCGAGTTGCCCCATCTTGGCCACCGCGCGAGCCATGAGTCTTGCCCGTTCGGACTGGTCCACGCCATGCGCTTCATTCGCGATTCGAAGAGCTCGCCGGTAGTCCTGTTCTTCCAGCGCCTTCTTAGCACCGATGAGGCGGTCCATTCCCGGCTTTGCCGCGATAACGAGATATTGATACACCAGAAAATCCCGGTGCTCGTCGTCATTCAGCGGACCGATGCTGATCTTGCCGAGTTTCAAAATCCGATTGGAGTCCAGCGGAAGCCGTTCGGGAGGCCACATGGACAGGGGTTGAATCGTCAGCACTTCCAGTCCGGCTTCCTGCACCATCAATTCCATGTCCGGTGCGCAGAAGAACCGAAGGTGCGTGCGGTCCATGATCCCCGCGTCCTCATATTGCCAACGGCCGTTCACGTGCATCTCGACCGTTTGCCAGAAGCGCACGTTCGGAATGCTCATGACGATGACGCCGTCCTTGGACAGGACTCGAGAAACTTTTCGGAGTGTCTTGACCGGTTCCACCAGATGCTCCAACACGTCACCGAACACGATACAATCGAAATAATCGTCCTCGAAGGGCAGTTCTATTTGCTCGATGCTGCCACAGAGAGCGTCATCGAGGACCTGCTTCGCCAATTCCCACGCCCGTTCGATGATTTCAATGCCCACGACCTCCTTGACGCCCCGCCGTTTCAGCGCCAAGCCAAATTCGCCGCCGCCACAGCCGCAATCGAGTAGTCGTGTCGTGTGGAGCGGCACATGCTCGGCCAGCTCAGGTCGTGGCGACCGGTAATAGCCGCCCTTGAAGAACCGCGACTCGCCCTGATAACCGCCCAGACTGCCGGTCGCTTCGAGCACCATCAAAACGAGTTGCCGCATGCGGTGCTGGTAGGAGTGTTTGTCCAGGACGAGCGCTTGGCCTTGACGCGCAATGCGATCACGGGTTGCGTGGTCGTCCAAATAGTGCGAAATGAGGTCAACAAGATCGTCATCGTTCCGGTAAATCACGAGATGTTCACCATCTTCGAACAGCTCTTCCAGCCCATCCGCTTCATCGGTAATCAACAGCGCCCCCGATGCGAGTCCTTCGAAAACGCGCATGTTGAGATCGCGATCCACGCACATATTGACCACGATTTTCGCCTGCGCGTAAATTTGCGCCATTTCTTCCGGCCAGAATCGCCCGATCTTCGAATTCGGATACCGCCCCCGAATAGCATCCAGCAGCCGCCAACGCCGATCGTTCGGATTGCCTGGAACGCCCCCCACGAACGCGACATCATAGATCCTGTCCATCGGTCCCACGTCATGCAGTTCCGGTGAACACGCCAGCGGCAACCATGCAACGTTTGGAATCCCGGCTTCTACAAATGCGGGAATGTGCGCTCGCTGGGCAAGGAAAGTAAAGTCGAAGTTCCGCGCCAGCTCGATTCGGAGATCAAGCGCACGGTGTGTATCAATGAAGTAACCGACGCGCGGCACACTCAACGTGTGACTGTCGTGCGGAAGTTCACGGATGCCCGAATCGACCCAGAGATACACGTCGGGCGAGAACGACTCCGGCAACTTCCGTATCCGGTCTGCGAACGTTTCTTTTGCCGACCAGTCAACGTCCGGTGAAGGGTTAGATGGTGGAGGCGTGTTAAAACCCCACTCCCGGAAGAAACCGTCGGGGACGTTCTTTCCGGCCGATACCACCGTATGGTCTTTACGCAATGCGGCGTCGATGTACCGGCCGGTGGTCAGGGGCGAATGGAGGTATTCTACGAGTAGTTGAATTTGCGGGAACGGTTCGGCGTCGCTGGCTACACTGACATACGTTTTGCGTGCGACCGCGTTCTCGAGAGTTTCCCGCCAACGTTGCGCGAAGGCATCCAAAGGAAACTTCTGCGCAACCGTCTCTCGGCCTTTCGCCCCGATTCGCCGGGCCAATTCAACGTCCTTCAACAGTTCGTTTACGTACTCTCGAAGCTCTTCCACCTCACCGGATGCGAATCCATCGATACCGTGGGTAATGGGCGAGGTCCGGTTTGTTAGCGAAACGACGGGCATTCCGCATGCCATCGCTTCCAGTGTAGAAAGGTTGTACCCGTCCTCATACTCTTCGCGGGTCACGTGAAGCAGACACCGGAGCCGGCGATAGGCGGCAAGCAAATCGTCGAAGGATTTCGACGGATTCGCGTGCGGAATATCAGGGTCAAATCCCACGACCCTGTTTGGAATTCCCGCACACACCGCCTCTTGAAACCCTACGTCGAACATCCGATCGCGGGCACGCATCGAGTTTCCCACGCGCAGCACTTCGGCCACCTCGCCCGTGTAGCCGCCATACTCGGAAACTTTGAGCCCTGGCGGAATGACCTCGCCGGGGAGTCCGTAATCGTCGCGCTTGGATTCCGAGATAAAGACGAACGAAAAATGGTCCCGAATCCGGTCCAGCACTTTCTTGTATTGCGCCTTCCCCTTTTTAAAATCGTTGTCGACCGTTGTTTCCAGGTACGAACGACGGTTATGACAAACGAGAATGCAGGGAATACCGCAGTCCAGCAGATCGATCGCGTTCAGCTCATTGTGCGCCACGACAACATCGTACGCGCCGTTCTTCAGTCCTTCGCGCCAGGTCCGTTCGTTGACAAGGTCGATAGTCGACGGGACAGGCCGATAATGGGTATGCCAGGGACGTGCGAATCGGGGTTTCTCGTAGAGCCCGACCGTCAACGGAACGCCGATTCGGGCCATGAGGCAGATATACGGTTCGTGGAAGTTAAAGGTCAGGACACGGGGGCTCGACATCTTCAGCCGGCCTGGCTCTGCGTCCGCTCCCGTAACAGCGCGACGATCTCTGTCTCCACTTCGGCTCGCGGCGCCAGTTCATATTCGAGCAGATCGCCCAGCAGGATCAGATCGCCGGATTCTAACGCTCCCGCTGCCTCCGAGAGGTACTGATTCAGCTCGTCGTGGAGCGCGGCTACATTCTTGCCGTTAACCTCCACCGAATCCAGCTTGAGCTCAAGCGCATTTGCCACGAGCATCTGGCGGGATTTCACGTCCGCCCACAGTTCCGCCAGCCGCTGAAACGGCTCGAACCCTTCTTCGGGCGCTTTTCCCTGAAAGACCGCCGCGAGTTCGTGGCACGCCTTGGGCAATTCCGGGAGAGTTTCCGTCAGATCTTTGAGACTACCTTCCACGAGTTCCGCGATGCTGGCAGATTCGACTTCCAGCGCGGTCACGTCGTCGAGTGACTTTCCTTTCAGGGAGTCCAGGAGCTTCTCCGGGGCAATGTTGTGACCGTCGGTTCTTACCGCGAGGATGGCGCGGCCCTTGTTTTGAAGGAAAGCGCTCACTGCCGCCACCGCAGCGAGCACATCTTCAGGTTCCCCTTGCAGCCTGAAGTCGCGATTCCCGTCCACAATGACATCCATGTCCGACGCCCTTTCTATCGAGGAATGAGATTCGTGATACCTTCGACCTTCGTCACGGATGCGGCCTGTGCGTTTTCCGCCTGAATGGCGTCGTACACTTCCTGCCGATGCACGGCCACGGACCGCGGCGCAACTATCCCAATCTTGACCTGATTCTCTTTCAAGTCGAGCACCTTGACGATGATGTCGTCCCCGATCATGATGCTCTCGTCTTCTCTACGCGTCAGAACGAGCATTCGTGACCTCCTGGGGCTCTCCCTTTTTCGCCTCGGCGAGATAGAATTGTATCGGATACGCGCTCCGTTCGAGGATTGTTTGTTTGCCGAGCCGTTGTTTTCGATTGATGAGAATCGGTGCGCGCAGGTTCGTCCGCACCTTGGAGGGATCCTGCGGCACGACAATCAGCGTGAATACATCGAGGTCGTCCGCGTTGCCCACCGCCAACTCGGATAATTCCTGTTGCCGCAAGTCCACGGCGTAATCCGGAACAATGGCCCGGGGATCCATCAAAATGAATGCAAGGTCCGGCGAATCCGTCGATTGGAGCCATGTCAGGTGTTCGCTGGGGCCGGGCAGCAGCACATACCGCCGGAATTCCTGGAAACCCAGAATGGGCTGGGTCAACGTGATCACCGACTCCGGATCGATTTCCTGCGTGCCAAATCGCGTGGTTTCGAGTTTCATGCCCACCTGTATCAAGCGTTGTGCAAGTCCCGACACCGTCTCAGTATGCACGAAACCCGCAGCGCACGCAACCCCTTGCGTAGTATGCCTCTAAGAAAAATGGTTCCGGTCCCCATGGTTCATTTTCCCGCGAAGTACCGGGCGACCTTCCGGATCGCCTCCGCAATATCGTCGATATCCTGTTCCCTCATGAACTCGGTAATGGGCGACCGCCAACTCGTTGCCTCAATCGCTTCGGCTACCGGACACAGCCCCGGACCGTATTCAATCTTCCGGCCGTACACACCGTCCCAGGGATACGGACAATCGTGATAGGCGTGATGCTCCGTCAGCACCGGGTACTCATACACCATCCGCTGGATATACCCCGGCGTGACCGGCACCCCTTCGGCCGCCACCGCCTCGACGAATTCGTCCCGCGATACGCCCAAGACCTCTGGGTCCATACGACCCAGGTAAAACCAATACGAACTCTTACAGCCGTTTAACACCTTGTGCGCGTGAATCCCCGGGATGCCCGCGATGGCCGCGGTCAACCGGTCGCCAAGCACGTTCCGGCGTTCGCAGATGTGGGGGAGTTTCCGAAGCTGCGCGATGGCCACGGCGCCGTGGAGTTCGCTGGGCCGGTAGTTGGGCGCGAGGATCTCCGGCCGCCGGCCCGATCCGTCCCGGCGATAGCCTTTGTCGAGATACAACCCCGCCATTTCCGACAGGGTGTCGTCATTGGTGATGACCATCCCGGCGTCGCCGGCGCTGATATGCTTAAAATCGTTCAAGGAGAAACACCCGATGTCGCCCATCGTACCCGCGAGCTTGCCCTTGTAATAACAGAGATAACTCTGCGCGCAATCCTCGATAATTTTCAGGTTGTGCTTTCGCGCGACCGCCAGAAGCCCGTCCATGTCCGCAGGATTCCCCGCCAGATGAACCACCATGATCGCCTTAGTTTTGTCTGTGATGCACTTCTCGACGCTCGCGGGTGTAATGGCGTAGATGTGCGGGTCCAAATCCGCGAACACCGGAACCCCACCCTGGGCGAGAATAGAAACGACGGTCCCCTGGTCGGTGATCGGCGTCGTGATCACCTCATCGCCCGGGCCGATTCCCATCGAAGCCGTCGCCACGTGCAACGCCGCCGTCCCGCTCGTTACCATATGGCAGTGTTTCATGCCGTAGAGTTTGGCGAACTGCTTGCGGAACGTCTTCACCTTCTCGCCGAACCAGTAGAAGAGCGTCTGCTGATCCAGCGCCTCCTTCAGTTCCTGCAGTTCCGTATCGTCAAACCGTTTGCCCGTGGTGACCACCGGCTCGGTACGTACGGGTTTGCCCCCATGAATGGCCAACGTACTCATCTGTATTCTCCTGATTACAATCCGGGTTGGCCCGCTACTAATCCTTCCTCTCGTGCTCGTAATCGTTATCGTACTCGTAATCGATGAACACTGGATACTACACGTAACCCCGCGGAGACTCCCACAAGGTTACTCCCTCAAATCTTCGGTTCGTGTATTCGATTACGATTACGAGTCGGCATGAAAGGGCCTTTCGCCCTGAACTGATGAAAATGGAGTATCCGTCTCTTGCCCGACACGAAGAGAGACGCGCCTCAGTAGGACGGGAATGATTCCCGTCCTACAAGAACATCCGGTTTCTAAGTAGTGATTCTCGGAGTAGTACGAACACGATTACGACTGAAATTCCGAGGTCAAATCGACGCGGGATTGAGCATGTGACGTATGTTAAAAGCCTCCTGTGACATCACGCTCCTTACTCCAAGAATCGCGACTTCAAATCCGGTGTCGGCACCATGCATTCGTCACGCTTGCCGAACCACGAATAGCGATTGCGAGCGACGAAGGTATATACCCAATCCCGCACAAAACGTGGGATCACGATGAACGCGTAGGCAAGTCTTCCAATCCCGCCAAGTCTCCGCAGTATGCGCAACGCAGCCGTCGATTTCGTGAATACCGCATCATCGTCCACCAACACCATTGTGTCGAAATCTTCAGTCGGCAGGTTGTTGCGTCTAAGGACATCCTGCCCTGCGTCCGACTGGAGGCTGGCAAACCGGAACACGCTATCGGGATCGCGCTTGATGATAAACTGGACCGCGCCGTTGCACAGGTTGCAGACACCGTCGAACAATATCACCGGGTGGTCCATGAATCCTCAGTCGTGCCGCGGCAGTCCGTTGCCCCCCGAAAACCAGAGCGTTTCCTCCCCCAGGAGGTCTTCGATTTGTTGGCTCAATTCCGCACAAGCCGCGACTTTGCAGGCATCCGTCGCGTGGATGGTCACATCTTCGTGCTCCGGCGTGACGCAGTGAAGGTACACGTCGCACTTTCCCGGTCGCGCGCCAAGGATTTCCGCCAGCCGCTCCAGGAGGACATCGTCCAGACCGACCGTCGTGAGCCGTATATGGACTGCGCGGGTTAGCTTGCCCTCAGCATCTTCAATGGGGACGAGGTCTTGCGCAATCAACCCCGCCTCGTCATTGCGGAAATTGACCGTCGCCACCAGCATGATGGCCATGTCCGTTACCAGGAGCCCCGCCTTCTGCTCGTACAATTCGGGGAAGACCGTAAACTCAACGGGTCCCTCCAGCGATTCGAGCGTGGCGAACGCCATTTTCTTATTACCCCGCGCCGTGATGTGCTGTTTCACGTTGCCGACCAGGCCGCCAAGAACCACCTCGGTGCCCTCACGCAGCTCATTAAGAGACGCGAGACTATGTGAGGTATACCGATCGAGGATTCGCGCGTGCCGGGCCAGTGGATGGCTGCTTACGTACAGGCCGAGCATTTCCTTTTCGAATGCCAGCAGCTCGTTCTCCGGCCATTCCGAGATGTCGGGCTTCTGGTGCATCGTTTCCGCCGAGTTGTCTTCGCTACCCATTAGATCGAGTAAGGAGGTCTGTCCGGCAGCACGCTCCTTCTGACTGATTTGGCCCTCGCTCATGGCTGCATCGAGCATGTGCTCCACCTGCCGCCGGTTCCAGCCCGTGCTGGCAAGTGCGCCCGCCTTGTTCAAACTCTCGATCACGCGCCGGTTCACGTTCCGGCTGTCGATACGGCTGCAGAAATCGAAGATATCCCTGAACGGTCCGTTCGCGTCCCGTTCCTTCGTGATAGCGTCCACCGGACCACCGCCCACGTTCTTGATCGCGCCGAGTCCGAATCGGATACGATCGCGCTCGGCGGTGAATCCGATGTAGCTGCCATTCACGTCGGGCGGCAGTACCTCGATTCCGAGGCGCCGGCACTCTTCAACGTAGATGCCGACCTTGTCCAGGTTCCCCGATTCGCTGGTGAGCAGGGCCGCCATAAACTCGGCGGGATAGTTCGCCTTGAGAAATGCAGTCTGATACGCCACGTACGCGTAGGCCATGCTGTGGGACTTGTTGAACCCGTAGCCCGCAAACTGCTCGATCTTGGCGAACAGCGTCTCCGCAAGTCGCAGGTCGATACCGTTTTCCTGAGCCCCCGCGACAAACTTGTCGCGTTGCTCGGCCATGAGATCGGCCTTCTTCTTCCCCATGGCCCGGCGCAGAATATCCGCCTGACCCAGCGAAAATCCGGCGATCGCCTGCACGATCTGCATGACCTGCTCCTGGTAGAGGGCCACGCCGTAGGTCTCGCGCAGAATGGGTTCCAGAAGCGGATGGTCGTATTGAACCTTCTTGGGGTTATGCTTGCTCTCGATGTACTGATCCTTGAGCTGCATCGGCCCCGGCCGGTACAGCGCGATGAGGGCGCAAATCTCTTCCAGGCTTTGCAATCCGATACGCTTGGCCAGATCGCGCATGCCCGAACTTTCAAGCTGGAACACCCCCATCGTCTTGCCGGACCGCAGCAGGGCGTAGGTCTTCTTGTCGTTGGGTTCCAGGTTATCGATATCGAGATCGATGCCCCGGTTTTCCTTGACGAACCGCGCCGCGTCATGCACGACCGTCAGCGTGCGTAGACCCAGGAAGTCCATCTTGAGCAGACCGACTTCCTCGACCCCCTTCATCTCGAACTGTGTTGCGACAACGTCGCTGCCCGCCGCCTGGAACAGGGGGACGTGGTCGGTCAGGGGTTGATCGCAGATTACGACGCCCGCCGCGTGGGTGCCGCAGGTGCCGATCGTGCCCTCAAGGCGTGTGGCGAGATGCCACAAGCGCTGGACCTCGGCATCCTCCTTGAGGATTTGCTGCAATTCCGGTTCGCTCTCCAGCGCGCTCTTTAGTGTGACCTTCGTTCCGGGGTCGTCCGGGATCAACTTGGCGATGCGGTCCACGTCGCCATACGGCATGCCCAGCACGCGGCCCACGTTGCGGACCACCTGCTTGGCTTTCATCCGGCCGAAGGTGATGATCTGGCTGACGTTGTCCGCCCCGTATTTCTCCCGCGAGTACTCGATGACTTCGCCGCGGCGGTTGTAACAGAAGTCGAGGTCGAAGTCGGGCATGGTCACGCGGTCGGGGTTTAAGAAACGTTCGAACAGCAACCCGTACCGGATGGGATCGATATTCGTAATCTTTAATGCGTAGGCGACGAGACTTCCCGCACCCGAGCCACGACCCGGACCCACGGGGATCCCCTTGCTTCGTGCGTGGGCGATGAGGTCCCATACCACCAGAAAGTAGTCGACAAATCCCATGCCTTCGATCACGTCTAGCTCGAAATCCGCCCGCTTCGAGTGCGCTTCCGTGGGATTGCCGTCATAGCGGTCTTCGAGTCCGAGTTGAACGAGTCGGCGCAGATATTCCTCTTTGCCAAGACCGTCCGGCGGTTCGTACCGCGGAATCAGATGGGCGCCGAGTTCGATTTCGATATTGCACCGGCTTGCAACCTTGACCGTATTCGCAATCGCCTGGGGATACTCCTTGAATCGCTCTTTCATCTCCTCGGCGCTGCAGAAGTAGAACTCGTTCGTCGGAAACTTGAACCGATCCTCCTGATCCAACGTGGCCGCGGTCTGGATGGCCAACAGCGCTTCGTGGGGTTCCGCGTCGTCCTTGTCCGTGTAGTGGCAATCGTTGGTCGCGATGAGCATCAACCCGTGATGCTCGGCCATCTCGGCGAGATAGGGATTGATCTTGCGCTGCTCGGGTAGGCCGTGGTCCATGAGTTCGATGAGAAAATTGTCGCGGCCGTAGATCGCCACGTACTTCTTGATCGCCTCGTTCGCCGCGTCCAGGTCGTCGTTCATCAGGAACTGCGGAATCTCGCCCGCGAGGCACGCGCTGGTCGCGATGATTCCTTCCTTGTGCTTTTCCAACAGCTCAAGATCGACGCGCGGCTTGTAGTGGAAACCCTCCAGGTAACCGAGCGAGCTCAGGCGGCACAGGTTGTGATATCCCGCGTCGCTTTCGCAGAGCAGCAGGAAATGGTTGTTTGACCCGCCCGGTGTGCGTCCCGCCCGGTCGAAGCGGCTGCCCTTCGCCACATAGAGCTCCGACCCGATGATCGGCTTGATCCCGGCCTTCCTGGCTGCCGAATAGAAATCCAACGCGCCGAACAACGCGCCGTGGTCGGTCAACGCACAGGCCTGCATGCCGTACTTCTGGCACCGGTCGATCAGTTCCGAGACCTTGCTGGCGCCGTCCAGCACGCTGTACTCGGAATGGACGTGAAGATGAACGAATCCCGCACTCACTGCAATTGCTCCAACAACAGTTCAAGGGCCTTCTCGGCCGTCTGTTCTTTAATCGATTCCCGGGGCCCCGTGAAATGATTGCACAGAACGTGCGTCTCCCGCGCACCCGCCACCGCGATGTAGACCAGCCCCACGGGTTTCTCCTTGGTACCGCCGGTCGGACCCGCTATGCCCGTTACGCCGACGCCCCAGTCCGCGTCGAAGCATTTCCGCGCACCTTGGGCCATTTGCCGCGACACCGTCTCGCTGACCGCGCCAAACCGGTCGATGTCGTCAACGGATACGCCCAATAAATCACTCTTGGCCTCGTTGCTGTACGTGACCACCCCGCCCAGAAAATAGCTGGAAGACCCCGGCACATTCGTGATGCGATGCGCTATAAGGCCCCCCGAACAGGACTCCGCCGTGGCCATCCGCTGGCCCGACATGGTAAGCCGCTCCCCCACAAGTACTTCCAGCTTATTCGTCGGCATCGGGGGAGTATTCCATGGTCCGCAGATCCCTTCGGTGATAGCCCTACACTACCACCGCCGGAACGGGTCTGGCAACCCACGCTGCGAGCGTTTCGCCCACTGGGAGCGCCACGCACCAGCGTGGCGAAGACTTGGAGCCAACATGTCCATCACAAGAACTACTGCGCCCGCAGCGCCATTCAGAACCGGCCATACTTTCCCAGCATCCGCCGCGCCGTCGCCACGGGATCCCCGACTGGCCGCCCCGGGTACGTCTCCGTGTCGTGCGTCCATCGTTCCTCCCAGTCACGTATCCGTTCCTCATAGGCTTCCGGATCGAACGCCTGGTCAGCCTCGACCGCCTCACGCAGCGCCTGAATGAACTGCGCCCAGCGCGGCAGGTAAAACCCGTCTATCAACCCCGACCACTGTTTCGCGGCGTAGTCGTGGAGAACGCTGTCGCGCGGACCCCACAGCGTGATTTGGTTCCTGGCGTTCCATTCGTACAACCGCATCTCGTCGGGATTTCGCGCCCACCGCCTCGCGTCTTCCAACCATCGGCCCAGCAGAAATTCCTCACGCGTGCCGAGGAGTGTGTCCAAGTCCCTCAACAATTCCAGGAATTGCGTTCCGGTACTTTCGAGTTTCCGCTTGTCGCCGGCCTCGTAAGCCGCAATTAGCTCATCGTAGATCATGTCGGCGCGAATGCAAAGCACTTGCCGCGTTACGTGTACGATGTCGTACTGATACGTGGGAATATCCTTGAGTTCATCCGCCGCGGCGAGAAGGTCCTTACATGCCTGCTCCAACGTTTCCGCCGAGTAGGGGACACGCGGGGCCTTGCCGCGCGAAATGAAATCGATTCGAGGCCGATTGCGGATGATACTGCCGATCTGCTGGGGCTGAGAATACACCGTCTCCAGTAGTTGTCGCCAAGCCTCGGCGGCCCGTTCGTTCTGAACCCCATAGCGACGCGCGGCGTACTTCGTCACCCACTGGTTCAAATCCAATTCGGACGGTGCCCACATCAGGTCGTTCATCAAGTCATAGACGACCGGATTCCATCCGAGCCCCTCCATAATGCAGCCCGCGCCCACAAGCTCCCCGCGATTCTTGCTCGTCAACGCGCGATTCAGGTTGGCCGTAATCTGGGGGAGACCGCCGTGAAGACTTACCTGATTCCCAAAACTTTGAATGATGCACCAGATCCAGGGATTGCCGTAGAACGCCTCTGTCGTTTCCCAGGTTGGCTGGTGTTCGCAATACAGGTCCAGTACGATCATCCGGCCATTCGGTACGGAAGTCAGCAAGGCCTCCGTCTGGGGCGCCTTCCAGAACGTGGCGTTGTTGAAGAAGAGCCACCCCTGCATGAGCCACACCGCTTCCGGGTCGGCTCCCGCCATGGCCTCGTAAACGGCTCTTCCCATGCTTTTAAGAAAGGCCGGATCGTTGCTCGGCGGACTCATCTCGATAAACGTGTCCGACGCGTAAAAGTGGTCGCTTCCAAACAGCCGGGTTTGCTCTTTAACGAAAGCGTGACCAATCCGTTGGAAAAACGGATCCTGGGGATCGACAAACGTCGTCCCGGGAAAACCGCACCATTGCGGTAGTTGTTGAAACTTCGCGTCGGGAAAATGCTCTTTAAGAGCGACTGGAACGTGTCCCGTGAAGCCCTGTAAGACCGGCCGCATCCCCAGTTCCCGTTCGCGCGCGACGATCTTTTCCTGTAATGCCCGGTGCTCGTCGATCCACGCTTGAGGCAGCGGCCCGCCCCAACCGTCCATACACCCCATCCACCCGAACGGCAGGTACGCCGGTCCGACCATGAACGCGCCGATTTCCTCGTCCGTCAGTCCCAGGTCGCGATACACGGTTTGCCACACCGCTTCCTGACCTGTTACCGCGAGCGGCAGGTTGATACCTTGCAACGCCATCCAGTCGATCACCCGTTCCCATTGCGCCCAGTCCCACCACGCCATCGAGTAGCTGAAGCAGCAGTAGTTGAAACAGTATCGGTATTCAAACGGCGTCACGACACGAATGGGTTTCGCGATGGCCGGCAAGGGGTCCGGTACGTTCAACTGATTCCCATGAAGCGAGACGCTCGCGTTGCAGTAGTTCTTGAGATAGTGATTCAATGCCGACGCAATGGCGACGCCGTTGGAACCGCGTAGAACGATTCGATCACCAACGCTTTCGATTTCAAACACATCTCGCACGTCTTCGGGTGGCAATGATTCGATATCGAACTTGTTTGCGCGCTCTGAAATCACCCGCTGAAGCAGGGCACGCGCCGCGTCAACCTCGTCTGCCTCAGTTGAACGAGCTTGAAAGAGTGCTCCCGCCATAAGAAGGGCCAACGTGAACCTGATCATGCTCCAATTCCCCCGATTCGAAGCAAAAACATAGAATTCGAACACCTGAAGCAAACACTACCGAACCGCTGCAGGTACTGTACAACAGGCAGCAACGCAGAGCAATTACATTCGCCCGGTAATTAGTCCTTGGTCTTCTCATTTTTTGGCCGTTGGTCCGGAAGATCCCAGCAAAAGATGGGGAAGAAGGCAATCTTTCAAGAACCACTTAAGAACACAGGCGAGGGCGCCCGTGCCACACGTCCTACTGGAAGGATGTAGTTAGCGGATGAATCGCTGGAGTTTGTCTCTGATCCGAGCGATGCGAAAGGAAAACCAAGAACCGAGTATCGGAATAGCACGTGTGGCACAGGCGCCCCCGCCTGTGTTCTTAGTCAGGTTGAAGAGTGTCATGGAAAATGAAAGACCCCGTCGGTTACCGCTGCCTTGCTCAACATGAAAAAGCGGCTCCCATCGTTCTGCGGGTAGCGCGCGTACTCGACGTGTCCGTCCATGAAGAGTACGTTGGCACTAAGCGGCGTGTGGTTGACCTCGCTGATCGACAAGTATCCTCCCTGGCTGGGCCGCACCGTGTCCCACATGACCGGCACGTCGGACGCCCCCGTGGCACTCGCTGCCGGATTGTTAATGTCGGTGATGGTAAACCGTTCGATACCGTCCCGCAGCCGATGAATCTGGATCTCTTCACCCGTGCTTGGCAGCGTCACGTACTGGTCGTCCCATCGCGTCTCCAAATTGACACCGGACAAAGTCTGGCTATCCAGAACGATGCCCATGGCCGCCATGTCTTCCGGCGTACGTACGTCCTTCGGTTCGATCATGTATCCCCAATAAACGTACGAATAGTCGGCAAGCGATGGGTACTCTTTCATATTCTTGATCGGTTCATCATAGGGCATCGTGTTCCACCCCGACCCGACCGGCTTGATGAACCGCGCCTTTCCGCCGAGCATTCCGAACTCCGCGTCGGACGGACAGATCGTTATCGCGCAGTCGGTAAGATACTCCGGATACAGATACACCCCGTCGAAACTGGACCAGCAACCCAGCGTTGGGCTGTACGGGAAGTGATACGGCACCATCCGCGGTGCCCAATCCCCGTGGTACTCGTCCGCGAACATGTGGAAAACCTCGCCCATCTGCTTCAGATTGCTCGCGCAGACCGCCCGCCGTGCCGATTCCCGGGCGCGTGCAAGGGCAGGAAGAATGAGCGCCGCCAGAATCGCAATGATGGCGACGACGACCAACAATTCAACGAGCGTGAAACCATGCTTGCCGTTCATGCCGTAATCCACCAATTTGTAGGTGCGGGACCAATTCGGAAGTGTGGGACCGGCGCCCTCGCCGGTCGTTCTCGCGAACGACCTTATCGTCGTCGCAGTCGCTCCAGCATCATCGGCTGCGAAATGATCGACAACGCCGGCAGCAGTCCCAGTCCAACCAGCGCAAGAATTACCGTGAGACTGTCAAGTAACGAACCGGCACTAAAATCAAGTGCATCCATCGTCCACACACCGAGAAACGCCGTCGCCATACTGAGAATCAATACGTTTCGGGTAAGCCGAATCGTGGAATCCGACAGACTCTGCCACGTAATTCGTTGTTTCCAGACCATCACCGTTCCGGCAATGAGCACGGCCGCTGGAATCCACACCAGCCAGAACATGAGTGCATGTTCGTTCGCTCGATCCCAGGAGTCGTTGGCCAACGTCTGGTAGTAGAACACGCACCCGAACCAGACCAAATAGATGAGTACAGGTACAGACATCCAAAGGAGCGACCAAAGGGCCAGCCCGTACGCCACGAGGGCAAAAACAATAAACGGCAAGTGATTAAGGTCGGTGAACTCCACCGGCCGAACGCGATGGGCATCAACGCCCATTAACACGAGTCCGGTCAGTCCCAATGCCAGACAAAGACATAGATTCACAAGGACACTCTGCACGCTCATTCGAAGCCTCGCCCTGGTATATGCGTCCGTCGACAAGGGGCGCGTGTAGAGGAATGTCGAGAGACCCGAAGAAGCGTGCCGGTAATCCACAGACAACATGTAGAGGCCCGTAAAGAATGCGGCGAAGAATGATGCATATACGGGGATTAAGAGAAACGCCTCTGCGAAATCCCCAACTTCCATATCTGTTCCTTGGGCTATCCACGCAAATGTCACGGCAGCAATCGTGAAGCATACGGTCAGCCCCGGCAACACCAGCCCCTTCCGCCGCCATTCGTACCACATCTGCGCCTGTTGGGACGATGGGATGATGCGCGGGCCGCCCTTGAATATGCCCATCGGTCTCGATGCTGCGAAAGCGCCGCGGGTCGCGTGCGACCGTCCGCGCAGGACGGATATGTACGCAATAACAAGGTAGGCCGTCGCGAGTACTACCAGCACGGCAATCCCTGCGGCCGACTCGAAGAACGGTTGGGGACGCGACGTATCAACGCCGTGACTTCTCATGACTTCAACGAAGGAGGAACTGAAAGGCGTGGAATGCGAGTACCTCATCATTGCCAGATAGACCAAGGCAACCAGCGGTAGCCCAATCGCTACCAGTATCATGCGCCAAAGACCCGCGGATCCCCACGACCACGATACCGCCAGCGCGTAGCTGAAGATCAGAACCGCGACTACTACGTCCAGCGGCAGACTCCGGGTTACAATTTCGCCAAACTCCAGGCGCATCAGCGTAAACAGCGCCAACGACAACAGCGAAAAACTCGCCACGCGGTAGAACAGATGCACCGCCACCATCGTCCCCGTTCGCATGGGCAGGCAATAGTGCCGGTTCGGGATGCGCGCGGACAAGGACTTCGGGTCCGCCAACGAAAACAGCGCAATGGCCCCGTACATGAACAACGCAAACCAACACATCGCGTAACTCGGCAAATCCGGGTCGCTCCACGCGTTATTCGGGTACAAGCGCTGCATTTCCGCCAGCGAGTGTGTGACCCCGGCCCCCAGCAACAGCGACACGAAGAACGCCAGATACGTCTGCCGCCAGTTCTCCCAGAGGAGTGTTGCGATAGGACCAAAAGTGCGGGTTTTGTATGAGCGCATAGCTCCTCCTCGTCAGTCTCAGCTACGTCGCAACCTTTCGACCAACATCGGCTGCGCAAGGATGGGAAACGCCGGGCACAGGGACAGCGCGATCGCGGCGATGAGAACCGTGACAACGCCGAAATGGGATGCTGTGGAACTCCAAATCGATCCCGCGATTCCCAACCACGTCATCACGCACCACGCCGCAACGACGGTGAGTACCGCACATGCCCCGGCCCAGAAGAACAGTAGATGGCGCTGGGCACTCCGAAATATGACAAGAACCGTGACCGCAATCATTGCCAGACTCGGTGGTAAGAGCATCACGGGACCTAAGGCAGGGGGCATCCCGTAACTGAAAAGCTGATAGCCCATGGTCACAAGGACAAGCCAGAACCAGAGGACCGCCCCCGGTATCGCCATCCAATACAGCGTCCACACCATCAGGACGTAGCCCGCCACGCCCATGGCAAGTCCCGGATAGGACAAAGACGACACACTCTCACGGATTCCCCCAAGCGAATCCGGCCGCGCGATGGCAGCGAGGACAACACCGATACCCATGATCGCAACGCAGACAGCCATCGTGAATCGCGACCGACTTCAAGCTCATGATCAGCCGTGCCCGGGAATGCAATTCACTGTCCGCGGCACGCGTGTACAAAAAGATGCCGACTCCCGAAATGCGCTGGCGGTAGTCGTCGAGCAATGCCAGCATACCCGCGATGATTGCCGCCAGCGGCGCGGCATAGACCGGAAACAAGATCATCGAGAAGCCGAGCGCGCCAAGCCGGTTTTGGGGCACGCTATAGTCCGCACACGTGACATAGAAGAACGCGCCGAAAGCGATGAACCCTACCGTCAGCGCCGGCATCAAACGTCCTTTGCGTTGCCATTCGTACGCGATCTGGGCCGCAAGCGGAGCTCATGTTCTTCGTTCTCAAGAAGAACGCAGATTCCGGACCCAGACCCGAAATCCGCAACGGCGTTGCGCTTACGCGTCGGCCAATACGCGCTCCCTCAACGGCGATCCAGCCAATTCCCATCAATAGAATCGCGACGCTGACTACCTTCGGAATTCCGTGCGCTTCTGCGTCTTCCATCACGCATGCTCAGTTTGGTTCCAGCATCGACAATATTCAGAACGATCGGTGTCACAACCAGCGATGCGAGGAACGCCCAGCCGCCGAACAGCCCAACCGTCCACGCCAAACATTGAACGACCAGAAAGCCCACCATTGCAATGGCGGCGGCTCCGAGAATCTGCCCGGGCATGAAGGAAAGAAACGCCAATTGAATCAACGCCGACAGCAGTGCCATCAACACGCCGATTGCGGCGAGGCGAAATCCCAGATGCACCATCGCCACCTTGCGCGGCGACAACGGCAACGCATAATGCCGCACGGGAATGCGCGGCGTAAGGTCCTTCGGGTCCGACAACGAAAAGACGAGCCACAGCCCAAAGAAGAACACCGGCCACGCCGCCAGGATGTAGACTTCTTCGTCCAGAGTACTCAAAACCGCCCGCAAAGAGTCCTACGATCATCCCGGTCAGTGATACGCCGATCCCAAGAAGCAGGATGCCGAGAAACACCCCCCGGCTCCTCCGCCAGTCTTCCCACAGCAGCGCGCGGATGGCCGGTCCTCGCGGAAGTTTCACGCTCATCACACCGCCCTCCGGCCCGCGCGGGCCACAAAGATATCTTCCAGGCTCGGCGTGGTTTCGCCGACGATCTTGGCTTTCAGGGTAGAAACCGAGGCGCGCAAATCCTCCAGCTTACCGTTGCATACGACCGTCCACTCCTTGCCGCGCCCTTCCACGGACAACGCGCCATCGATTTTCGGAGGTTCCGCGGGCGGCTCCTCAAAGTGCAACGTGATCGCATGGTGCGTCGCCTTGATGTGCTCCAGCGAATCACACAACACGACCCGGCTCCGGCTGATCATCGTGATCCGGTCCGCCACCCGTTCCACCTCGTCCAGCAAATGCGACGAGAACAGCACCGTCCGGCCTTCTTCCGCGACCGTCCGGATAATCGCTCCTAAAATGTCCCGGCGGACCACCGCGTCCAGCCCCGACGATGGCTCATCAAGCAAGAGCAGGGGGGGCCGGTGAGCCAGCGCGGTCAACAAACCGGCCTGGGCGCGTTGGCCCCGGGACAAGTGTTTAATCTTCGCATAGGGGTCAAGCTCGAACGTTTGCATCAGCTCCTGCGCGTACGCGTCGTCCCACTTCGGGTAGAAGGACTTCGTGTACCGCAGCAGCTCGTGAATACGCATCCAATCGGGCAGGTCATGGTCTTCGGAGAGGTACCCGATCTGCGCCAGCACTTCCTCCGGCTGCTTCACCGGGTCCTTGCCGAAAACCCGCACCACGCCGCTCTCCGGTTTCAGCAGGCCCAGCAGGTGCTTGATCAGCGTCGTCTTGCCGGCGCCATTCTCGCCCACCAGCCCATACACGCCCCCGCGCGACACCTCGAGCGAAACGTCCTGGAGTGCCGCGGTCTTTCCAAAATGTTTGGTGAGAAGGCTCACCTCCACGACCGATTCTCCGGTGAACTCTCCTGGCTTACTCATCGGATGCTTCCTCCCCGGCAATTCGCGCCTCGCGTTGAGCGAGCCCCGTGTCTTGTTCACGAACCATTTCAACCACCACATCGACGGGTACGTCGAGCTGGTGGGCTTCCGTCACCAACGCCGCCACCCGCTCTTCCAGAATCTTTTCCCGTTCCGCCCAGGCCAACGGCGACCCGGAGTCGGACACGTAGGTTCCCGCGCCCTGGCGCTTAGTCAGGATGCCGGCCACTTCCAGCTCGCGGTACGCCCGCGCCACCGTGTTGGGATTGATGAGTAGCTGCTCGGCCAGCACGCGGATGGGGGGGACTTCGTCCCCGGCGCTCAAGCGCCCGGCAGCCACCAGGTACTTAATCTGGCTGACGATCTGCAGGTAGAGCGGGACGCCGTTCTTGGGTGATAGATGAAGCCTCATTCAACGAACCCTCCGTTTGGAGATTGTATGCATACTTTAATACAATTTTTGCCCCTTGTCAAGAGGGTCCTGCACGCGGTACCCTAAAGCTTCGTCGGCGCGGGGGCTGCCCCGCCGGTGTGAATGGGTTGCCAGAACAACGAGATTGGGGTATACTCTTGACATGATGAAGAGCGGTACTTCATCGCACGGAGAGGGGTTTTCACGTTTGGCGCTGTTACTTCTACGTGCCTCGCTATGTCTCACGGTTGGGCTATCCGTGGTGCCTGCCTCCTTCGGCCAATCCGCACCCGTCAACCGTACCGCAACCATTAAGTCCCCGAACGCGCCCGATCCCTCCATGGAAAACCGGCGCGAACAGCTCGACCGCGCACAACGTCAAGCCGAGTTGAAGAACGAACTCCTCCGCCAACGGAAACTATCCGGACGCCTCAATTCCTTCGGGGCCTTTCAGCCCGAAGACGGCGGCGCCGCAATGTTGACGAATCGGACCTACAAGTATCGCAAGCGCGGTGATTACACCGAGATCAAACTCGACTTCGATCCCATTGTGATCCCAGATCGATATCGCAAACCACCCGTCCGCTATACCGATTCTCAGATCCACGAGTTGGTCCGTCTTTATTGCAACAAGTACGGCCTTGACGAGAGCCTCGTTCACGCCATGATCCACGTGGAAAGTCTGGGCAACCCGAATGCAGTATCGAACAAGGGCGCGAGTGGCCTCATGCAGCTCATGCCGGGCACCGCGAAAGACATGGGCGTGCGGAACATCTTCGACCCTGCCGAAAACATCGCGGGCGGTACCCAGTTCCTCGCGAAGTTACTGGACCTCTTCGACGGCAACGTGTCGCTGGCCCTGGCCGGGTACAACGCCGGGCCGGAGAACGTGAAGAAGTACGACGGCATCCCGCCGTTCCGGGAAACGCAGAACTACGTACGGAACGTGCTCGCAAAATGGAAGTTGTATTCCGGCAACGGAAACAACATCAAATACCCGAAAGTGTTGCCCCATGCGGAAACGCCCAAACTGCTCGCCAAGAACGATCCCAAGACGGTCGCGTCCGTGAGGCCCTCTCAGCCCGCCGCGCCGGCCAAACCCCGCGTTCGCTTCAAGAGTGGCACCGTACAGGAAGCCGACCGCATCGTGGTCGAAGGTGATTACTACTACATCGAAGCCGGCGGCCGGAACCTCCGCATTCACAAAGACCAGATCGACACCGTCGAAGGCGCGGAATTATCCAAACTCGCGGCCAAGATGTAGCGCCCGCGATCCTCGAAAAACTCTACACATTGTGCTTCCGAACGATTTCTCGTTGAAAAACGCCAAGGCCTGTGGTAGCATACAATCCCGTTAGGAAACGGGACACTCCTTCCTCAGATCCTAACCCATGTACGTTGAATCCGCAGGGGAAACCGGTGCATCCAGGATCGAGGTATTTTGATGGCTGAGGCAGGCAAGCAGACAGTATTGGCAGTTATTCCCGCTCGATTTGCCTCCACCCGATTCCCCGGAAAAATTATCGCCCCCCTCGCCGGCAAGCCCTTGGTGTGCCACACCTACGCCCGTACCTGTGACGCCCGTCTGCTTTCCAGCGTCGTCGTGGCCGTGGACCACCCGGACGTACGCAAAGCGGTGGAAGCCCACGGAATTCCGGTCATTATGACGCGCAATGACCATCCCTCAGGCACCGACCGCATTGCCGAGGTTGCGGCCTCCCAGAACGCCGACATCATCGTCAACGTCCAGGGCGACGAACCCCTTATCGACCCGAACACCATTGACGAAGCCGTCCAGGCCTTGCTCGACAACCCGGACGTTCCCATGGCCACGGCGCGCCGCGCGATCGGCGACCCCGAGGAGATCCAAGACCCCAATCTGGTGAAGGTGGTCTGCGACGAGCGCGGCCGGGCGCTGTACTTTTCCCGCTTTCCAATTCCTTTTGTACGGGATGTAAGGCCCGGCGAAGAGCCGGAAAGCTGTCGATGGCAGCATATCGGGCTCTATGCCTACCGGCGCGACTTTTTGATTCAGTATTCCCAGTGGCCCCAAACGCCATTGGAACGATTGGAAAAGCTCGAACAATTGCGGGTTCTCGAACACGGCTATCCCATCGCCGTGGTCGACACACAATACCGGAGTGTCGGGGTGGATACGCCGGAAGATTTGGAACGGGTGCGGACGATGCTCGAGGGGGCGCTGGAGGGAGCGGGGTAAATGCCGAAATATGTCTTCATAACGGGCGGGGTGGTTTCATCGGTCGGCAAAGGCGTTGCCGCGGCCAGTCTCGGATTGCTCCTCGAGGCGCGCGGGCTCAAAGTCGCCATGATGAAGCTGGATCCCTACATCAACGTCGACCCCGGGACGATGAATCCCTTCGAACACGGCGAGGTGTTCGTAACCGACGACGGCGCGGAAACCGACCTCGACCTGGGGCACTACCAGCGATTTACCCACGCCAAATTATCGCAGAAGAGCAACGTCACCACCGGCGGCATTTACCACACCGTCATCGAAAAGGAACGCCGCGGGGAGTATCTCGGCAAGACCGTCCAGGTGATTCCCCACATCACGGATGAAATCAAGCGCCGTATCCGCTCGCTAACCGCCGAGCCGGAAGACGATGCCGACATCGCGCTGATCGAAGTGGGGGGGACCGTCGGCGACATCGAGAGCCTGCCCTTCATGGAGGCCATTCGCCAGTTCAACCTGGACATGTATCCCGAGCCCTGCTGCAACATCCACGTGACCCTGCTGCCGTTTATCGATGCCGCCGGTGAACTCAAGACCAAACCCACCCAGCACAGCGTGCGCGCGCTCCGCGATATCGGTATCCAACCCCAAGTCATCATTTGCCGCAGCGGCACCCACGAACTGGGCCCGGAACAGCGCCGCAAGATAGCTATGTTCTGTAACGTGATCGAAGACGCCATCATTGGCGCCCCCGACGTGTCGCCCGTCTACGCAATTCCACTGAATTTCAGACGTCAGCGTTTCGACGATATCGTCTTAAGAACGTTGGGCCTGGAAGCGCCGGAAGCCGACCTCAAAGCCTGGTCGTCGTTCGTGGATAAAATCACCCATCCCGCCGACGAGGTCCGCATCGCTGCCGTCGGCAAATACGTCGACCACGACGACGCCTATAAGAGCATCAACGAGGCCTTCGCCCACGCGGGCGTCGCGAACGACTGCCGGGTACGGCTGGAATGGGTCGATTCCGAGGTCTTCGAGAACGGCACACTTCCCAAGGAAAAGCTCGCCGCCTTTGACGGCGTTCTGATTGGCCCCGGCTTCGGTTCGCGCGGCATCGAGGGCAAGATCCGCGCCGTAAACTACGTTCGCACATCGGGCAAACCCTTCTTCGGGATTTGCCTTGGGATGCAAATCGCCGTCATCGAACTCGCGCGGACCTGCCTTGGGCTTCCCAAAGCCAATTCCACCGAATTCGACACCGAAACCCCCGATCCGATTATTTCGCTCCTCTCCGAGCAGCGCGGCGTGCGCGACCTCGGCGGCACCATGCGTCTCGGCGCGTACCGCTGCGATTTGAAGGATAGTACCAAGGCCCGCGACGCGTATGGCGAGCCGTCCATCGAAGAGCGCCATCGGCACCGCTACGAGTTTAACAACGCCTATCTTGAACGCCTCGAGCGGGAAGCGGGCCTCGTAGTCAGCGGCGTTCATCCGCGAAACGACCACGAACTCGTCGAAATCGTCGAGTTGCGGGACCATCCGTGGTTCTGCGGCGTGCAGTTTCACCCCGAGTTCACGAGCATGCCCCTGAGACCGCAACCCTTGTTCCGAGAATTCGTCCGAGCCGCGTTGGAGTACAAACGGTCCCGGAATCCATCGGAGGCCGGCGTCCCGTCCGGCGTCTGAAAATGCAGACAGAACCCGAGCCCAACCTCTTGCTGCGATTGGCGCTTTCCTATCGCGAAAGTGTCGTGACGCGTTTGACCGAAGCCGAGGACGCGTTCGCGGTCGGCACGATCGACGAAGCGCAATTCGGCTCGACGTTACACCAGCTTCAGTCGGAGCGAAAGGTATCGGACGCCGCCATCGATCGGTTTCGAAGGCTGGCCCAGAAACGTGGGGAATCATTGCGTGCGGAATTGCGGGCCTGCCGGTATGAGCAGGCTCACCTGCCCGAGCGCGTCGCATCCCGAGAATTAACCCCGGCAATCGCCAACGACCGGAACCGGGCGTTGGCCGCCCGGATCGAAGACTTCCGCACCAAACTGCGCTACGCGGAGGCGAGTGTGCTCGCGAAGACCGCCGAGGAACTCGGTGGCTTCATCGATCTGCCCTTCGATCAATATGCCGCCAGCATTGCCGCTGCGTCCGCCGCCGCAGCCTTGCCCCCTCCGGCTCCTACGGGCAATCCCAAACGCTGGGAGTTGGCGGTCGCCATCATCGGAGCGGCGGTTTGCGCCGTATCCCTCTTCTTGCCTTGGGCCGTTCATGGTGGAAACACCGTTTCCCTCTTCTCGGGCGGCCTGGCTCGGACTTTGGGAGAGCCGAGCCATTACGTGGCGCTCGCCTGGATCGGGTACGGCGTGATGCCTTGGCTGGCCGTGGTGCTGCTGCTTCGCGCACGGGGCGCCGCGCTCGGGTGGAGTGTTCTGGGGACGGGACTTGTCATGCTTGCCGGCGCACTCACACCAATGCTGCTCGCGGGAGCCGACCGGGTCCACGAAGGGGATATCCTGCAGCTTTGGTCGGCCGTTCATCTTGGGCCCGCGATCTACGCCGGGTCCGCAATCCTGCTCATTGTCATAGGAGCGGCGCGCGTCAGTCCATGGGAAGATTCATTGGCCCACGCCCTGACCGTGTCGCTCGCCCTGGCCGGTACAGTTGCCGTCCTTGCCGGTCTGTTCGCCGTGTTCCTGTTTTTCGGCCCCCAAACGGGCAGCGTACAGTTCAGCGCGTCCCTGAGTGAAGGTGGAGACACTATACGCGTCGTATGCCGGAACGAGGGTCGCAACGCGATTTACGTGGCCGTACCATGGCCGGATGAAGATGCTGGCGCCCTCGTGGCTGCCAGCAGTGGACCCTTGTATGGTGTGCGCGTGGAGGTTCGCGAGGCGGAGGAGACGGAATTCAGTCCCTTGCCCTACTCCCAGAATCCCTGGAGCCTGCCGCAGACCCCACTACTGGAAGGACCAACCGTGGAGATCCCCCCGGGGATCGGCCAGGTCCTAATCCTCGATCTCAGACAATTGAGTGTCGTTGGCGCCGACGCTCAAGCCATCCGGCTCATATTCGTCCGGCGGAATGGCGCAGAAGTGAGCCGATTTGAAGCTTCCCTGCCGACTCGATACCTGTCGCCGACGCCCGAGACCCGAGTGCCAGTAACAGTTCCACGGCCGAACACCACGCCGCTTCCGAAGGGCAAGCCTGAACCGAAAACCAAGAAGGAAACAGCTCCGGAGTCCGTCGAGCGTGCGACCCCGCCCACCGGGTGGTTTGCTTTTGTCGGTGGCGTTGGCGACAAGGTAGCCATCGCGACGTGGGACGGTGCCGGCGTGTCGACCGGTTCCCGGCTGCTTGCTGCCGGCGACGCGATTGGGGAAGGGTGGTACCTGGTGTCCGTGGATTCCTCGTCCGGCGCGATTATCGTCCATCACGACCCTAGCGGAACCCAAGTCGATCTGCCGAAGGGCGAGCGAATGTCGTTCGGGAATGTCTCGCGTCGTGGGGATCGCTTAATTCTTCCGTTTCGGGAAGAAGGGGAAGAGGCGCCGGATCTCGTCGTCGGCCGGTTGATGACCGTATTCGCAGATCTCGAAGGCCTCGGCGTATCGCACTTTCTTGGCCCGGTTGGGTCCGTACCACTTCTTGAGACCGGGCTGCGCGATTTTCGCATGGGACACGAAGAATCCGTCCCACGCTTCCCTCAACCATGTCCGTCGCGCCTGGGGGTCTTCCGGAACGGAATCCAATTGCCCCTGCAACCATGGCAGCCACTCGTAGACCTGTGATTCCATGGCGTCCAGCATGTGCAACTTCGTTTCCATCACATCCGTCACATCGACCGCGATATCGGCTCGAAACGGGATGGGGCGCTGAAACGCGTCGACCATGTACAAAAAAACCGGATTGCGCTCCAGTCGCGGTGCCTCCGGACAAAATCCGGGGACCGTAACCATGAAGGCCGCGTCTTGGACCAGAAGCGACGTGTATCGATGGTCCGGGTGGTAATCGTTGGTCCGGTGAGTCAGGACGATGTCCGCTTCCCAGCGACGGATGATGCGAACGACTTCTTTGCGGGCCTCGAGCGTGGCCTCCAATTCCCCATCATGATAGCCGAGGATCAGTTCCTGCACGCCGCCGCGCTCCGCCGACAGCCGGGCTTCCGCCATCCTCCGTTGCGCAAGTACGCCCCCCGACCCGGCGTAGTGGCCAATGTCGCCGTTCGTCATCGAAACGAAAAGCACCCGGTGCCCCGCACGAGCCCACAGGACGGCTGTGCCGCCCACGAAACATTCACAATCGTCGGGATGAGCGCCTACGCAGACAATGTTCATGGTTGCGAGGTATCAGCCGACCCTGCCGAGTCCGGAGCCTCGGGCGTACTGGTCGCCGAAGTGCCGGGCGCGCCGGATTCACTCTCACCGCCACCCGTTATCGTAACGCGGATCGGATTGCATTGCACGGCTTTGGTCGAAATATCCGAGGTTGCACTGTGCGGATCGATGACGTTCTCATGGGTTCCTTCAGGCAACAGGAAAAGCTCCCCGTCGATCGTGGCGAGGAAGGTTTTCGGGATGTGGTCGAATGCTGAAAACAGATCGACAGTAACCTCCACGTCACTGTGTCTTGTGTCCTTTCCAAAAACACCTTCGATGCTGCCTACGGACTTCCCATCAACCATGATGTTGGCCCGCAATACCACCGGCGTCTGATCGAAGTCCCGGCTCGCCATCACCCGGTACACCGCATTCAGTTGCTTTGGAATTGGCGGCGTTATGTCGACATTCACTATCGACAAACGGTTCCGGCGGTTGTCAACTTCGTCAACCTTGACGTTTTCAGCGTACGAATCCTTAGCAATCCGGGCTTCCACCCAGATGCCTTGTTCGGCATCGCCAATGTCCGTCTTGACCGGTACGGACGTACTCGTTTCGACCGATGAGAGATCGTTCAGGTCCAACCCCTGTTCGTCGTCGGGAGACCAGGGTTTCTTAGGCGTGCAAGCGCACATGGAAAGGATTACGACTGCTAAAGGTATGTATCGAAGCTTCATAACGACGTTCACCCGTATCAAAACTGCCGAAGATTATCCAGCCACATAGGTCAACTCGCGGACATATTCCCACGAACCCGAATCATAGCAGTCGTTGGATGGAAATTAAACATCCGTCCCGCCGACCGACGGGCTCGGCTTGCGGGGTGTCGGCACGGAGGCGTTCTGCAACGCGAAAAAGAATGCGTCGCGGTCCTTGTAGTCCGTGATAAATGTCGTGGCGCCCGCGTCTTGAAGGCGCTGCACATTCGATTCGTGGACGATGCCAACGAACCGCATTCCCAGCTCCGAGGCGGTCTGCACGTCCCACACCCCATCGCCAACGTAGATGACTTCATCGGGTTCAATACCGCTTCGTTCGATTGCCACCTGCGCGATTTCGGCGCGCGAGATTCCGTCGTTGGCAAACGCGCCCGGCATCTGCGTGCCATCGATGCCAATGCGGCCCAGTTTGAAGAGCGCCGTCTGACGCATTCCCCCGGTCGCCAGCGCGGCGCGAAGGTTCGCGGTTTCGGACATGCAGCGCAATACGTTGCGCGCGCCTGGAACGGAACGAAATTCCGCGGGCGCGCGGATAAATGCCCCTTCCAATTCCCGTTTGTAGTTGTCTTCGAACCGTTCAACTTCTTCGGCACTCAACGACCCTCCACGATCCTCGTCGAGCAGTTCATGGAGAATGCCCACATCTGTTACGTGATTGTACCGGTGCCAATCGGTCGTTGGGATTTCCCGCCGGAATGTCTTCCGGAACGCCTTGGCGTAGCACGTGTTGTCAATCTGGCTCGTCGCTGTGAGCGTTCCGTCGATATCGAATAGGACAAGCTGCACGCTGCAAAACCTTTCTGCGTATCGGAGTCTGCCGGAACGAATGGCTCCCTCAGGAGTCTTCCCGATTCTTCGTCGCGTTCGACCCGGTCGAATTCGACTGGGCTTCTCGCAGGGCACGCCGAAACTCTTCGTCACCGAGCGTTTCCATAAATACATCTCGTTCCATAATTGTACGCTCCGCCCGGATAAAACGTAGATCGACCAGAACGCAGAAGAGCACAACCAGGAACAACAGCAAAAACAGGCCCCAATACCCCAGAAACAACCACGGAGAAACGACAGACGCTTTTAACTTGACGCCGAACAACACCATCGCGCCGCAACACGCGAGGCAGATTCCTCCTACCAGACGCCAATGAGCCTGTTTCACTTCCGCAAGTCCTTACAGGTTCAAATCGTTATCCCGTTTCCGGGACACCACTTCAGAATCACAGCGTCTTCAGAACGAAGACGCTGTGATTTGACCGATCATTGCTCAAGACTCCGGAACCCACACCCGCTCCTCGTAGGTTTCCCCGGATTCCGTCTTGACCGTTCTTGTTTCCCAATGTCCGGCCTGGGCTTGCGACGTTGGAGCGGGCGCTGGAGCAGGCTGCTGCGGCGGCGGAGCTTGCTGTACCTGCTGCGTCTGCTGCTGCCTCGCCCGGCGGTCGCGGTGTTCGTCCACTTGGTCCCCGATAAGCGCACCCGTGAGGGCGCCGACACCCGCGCCGATCAGGGCCCCTTCGCCAGACCGTCCGTGGGATTGGTTACCGATGATTGCACCGGCCCCCGCTCCCAGCATGCCACCCGCGACCGCGCCTTCCTGCGTAGGAGTCGTATTGCAGCCCGTAAAGCCTCCCAAAACGAGGGCCATCAGGGCGATTCCCATCGTCGTTCGATTCATAGTCATTAGGGAACACCTCCCGGACCTTCTTGCTGTCACTATTTGTTCTCTTTGTCTTTATGTTCGTCTACTTGATCGCCGATCAGGGCCCCACCGAGGGCGCCAACACCCGCGCCAATCAGGGCCCCTTCACCGGTCTTGCCGGACTGGTTGCCGATTATCGCGCCGGCGCCAGCACCGACCGCGCCACCGGTCATGGCGCCTTTTTGGGTAGGGGTAGTGTTACAGCCGAAAGCTACGCTCGCGGCTAACACCGCTACGATCGTAAGAACACGTGTAACCATGGCTCCTAATCCTCGCTTTTCAAGTTTGCACACCTACTCAAGTCTACCATATTTTGCGTACGTTGTTACCGCTTCACTGCCGAATAAGACGAAATGTGGTGTCGGCTATTCACGGATAACTTATCCCACCGAAACGTCTTAAGTTTCGCATTCCGAAGCGGTGATTCGCTCGTTGCACTTCCGCGGCAGTACCGGTATAGTATCGCCATCATGCCATTACCCCCGCTGCGATTTGTCGATGTCTCCCAATTGGAACATGAAGGTCAGATTTTGGTTTGCCTACGCGATCCCGAAGGCATCGTCAGCGACCCGGTCGTTATCAGTCCTGCGGGCTTCTTTATCGCTTCCTTACTCGACGGCGAAAATGAAATCGCCGACATCCGCCGGGCCTTCGCCGACTCGACGGGAGGGCGCGCGTTGCGCGAGAGCGACGTGGAGCAGGTTGTTACGTTCCTCGACGAGCACGGTTTCCTGTTGACCCCCACGTTTGTCGAGAAACGCGATGCGGTCCATCAGGCATTCCACCAATCCGAGGTCCGTCCGGCGTACCTCGCAGGCCGTTCCTACCCCACAGATCCCGATGAACTCAGGACTTACGTGGACGGTCTTTTCACGCGCACCGAAGGGCCCGGGGAAGTGCCCGCCAGACCCTGCGAGTCGGGCGAGCCCTTGCGCGGGCTCGTCGTTCCACATATCGACTTTGAACGGGGCGGCCACACGTACGCACACGGATTCACCCGGATGGCCCAAGCCGGACGGCCCGACACGGTGGTCATCTTCGGTGTCGCCCACGCCGGACCGCCTGTCCCCTTTGTCATGACCCGAAAGGGATTTGAAACCCCCTTGGGCACCCTGGAAGTGGATCGCGAAATCATCGATGCGCTCACTCCCCAGGACGGTTGGGACCCCTTCGAACACGAAATCGTCCACCGAACGGAACACTCCATCGAGTTTCAGGCGGTCATGCTCGCGTACCTCTACGGACCGGGCGTCAAGATCGTTCCCATCTTGTGCGGACCCTTCCTCTCCGAGCGGGAAGGGCTCGAACCGAATGTCGACGGGAGCGTTCGAGTATTCCTGGCAAATTGCCGCGACGTGATTGCCAATTGCGGCAAAACCGTGACGGTAATCGCCAGCGCGGACTTGGCCCACGTCGGGCAGACTTTTGGCGACGATTTCGATATTGACGACGCAATTATCTCGCAGATCCGCGCGCGAGACCTCGATGACCTTACCCATGTCACCGCCATGCAACCGGAAGACTGGTACCGTGCCGTCATGTTGGATGAGAACCAGCGTCGGGTCTGCGGCCTTAACTGCATCTACTCGACGATGAAATGCGTCGAAGGCACCGTCACCACCGGCAAACTCGTTCATTACGACTACGCCCCCGACCCCGCCGGCGGCATCGTCTCTTTCGCGAATCTGGTGCTCCCCTGATTCAGGGCTCCCGAACCAGTTCCTCTTTCGTGTTGTTTTCCACGGTAACTGCGTATCCGGCGGGGGCATCCAGCCGGTAGTGGATGCCGTCCCCGGCTTTCCACCAGTGCATGGTGGCTGCCCCGTCCGGCAGGGGCCGGCGACCCTCGCACCACGCCAACGGGACTTCCGACAAGCGTAGCGTAATCGTCTTGTTCACGGGATCCACTGCGTAGACGCCCAGCACATCGCGGTAGAGTGTATGAACGATGTGCGACGCGAATCCGTGGTCGCAGCTCGCTGCCTCCGTGTCGTTTTCCCAGAGCGTACCGGTCCGTTCCGCCATGTAGAGCAGATAATCGATGGATTCCGGCAGAATTTCGGCGCCCTTGCCGTACCGAGACAACACCTCGAAGCGGAGCATGTTCCCCATAAAGGAGTTGGCGAAATGGACCTCTGGGTAGGCCTTCGTCTGTTTCCGACCCGGGCCGAACTGCGTGCAGAGCTTGTTCCAAAGGTCGGGATACGTCTCTGGCGTCGCCACGTCGAAGAAGAACGCATAGTACTGGCAGATCTCGCTGCGGTTGCGCGTGACTTCAAGTTTGCCGTCCGTCCGAACGGCATTGTCGACGAAGAATTCGCCGTCGTACGATTGATCCCGAATCACTTGCCGCAAGCGTTCCGACTCCGCTCGTAATTCAGGCATGTCGTATAAGCCGCCTACGGTATCCAACACCGCTGCGTACAACATGTTGGTGGGATAGTTCACGTCCTGCACGAACTTGTTCGCCTCCGACCATTCCACGAACACCCAACTGTCCAGCTTCTCCAGCAGGCCGTCACCGTTCCGGTACGGCTCGAAATATTTCAATAGCGCCAATACCCGCGGTTTCAGCGCATCAATCATTGTCCGATCGTTGGTGCGGTCGAGATACTCGTTCAGCTGAATCACAAACCACATCGCCCAATTCGGAATATAGACCCCATCATTGTGATCCGCCGGATAACACATGGGAAGCATGCCTTTCGGCAAGTACTCAAAGTCGTCGGGCAGCATGAAGTTCTCGAAGAAGTTCTTCTCGACAACGGTGGTTCCACACAGGTCATAGGCCGTGCGCGCTGTGAACAGGCTATCCCCCAACCACCCCGCCCGTTCGCGAGACGGACAATCCATGAAGATATCGACGGCGTTTTGCACGAAGGTCTCGCGCCCAGCTTCGAAGAGGATGTTGAGCCGGTCGTCGCTCGCGGCAAAGTGTGCGCCCCAGGTGTCCGGATTCACGTATTCCCGCATATGGACATTCGACACCGTGCACGCCCCGTCGAGCGCCATCAGCTTCACGTACTGCGCGGTATACGGCTCAAAGGACTCCAGGTTATACGTTCCCGGCTTCAATTCGTACAGGACGCAATTGACGCAGCCAAGCCGCTTGAAGTCCACGTCGCCGTTCGAAAGGATTTCGTCAAACGTCATGTAGAACCGGGTTGGTTTCGTGCACTCCACGGTGGCTCCCAGGAATCCGGACCGGTTCGTGCCCAGACTAAAGATTCGATAGCTCCCCGGATCGATCGTCGCTTTGGTCTCTGGCCCGTAGACAATCCGTTCATGATCGGTTTCGTGCGAACGCATCTGCTGCAGTTCCGTTGACAGCACCATATCGAGTTCGTTTTCGGGGTACCCCTTGAGCTTGGGTCCGATATTGACCAGCGATCGATCCTTCCACAGGTGTTCCGGTGCGACTCCGGTTTCCACCGTTCCCTCGGCCACTTGGAGTTGCGGCGGGAATTGGGTGTACGCGGGATACGAAACCCGGCGGGGGAGGAGCGGGTGGTCTGGCTGTACGGCACACGCCACCTGCGGATCGGGCGTTGCCCCGCCGGTCCGCCATGCATCCCAATCCGGACCGAGTCGATAGACTTCAATGAATGGTCGCTGAAAACTGTACCGTTGAACCTTTTGCACGCGCTCCGTGATTACGTGGGCCTCGAAGTCTTTGCCGTCGGCGCCCGTCGCCGCCAGTACGTCGTCTCCGCGCAAAATCTCCGCGCGAACGAAGGCCGGCTGATCCAGCAGGTAATAGCTGTTCGCGTTGTAACCGGCCACTTCGATTGCAACGTCATTGGCCCCGGCTTTCGTGAGGCTCGTGATATCCAATTCATCGACCCGGAAATAGGCGGGACACGCACGGGCCGGTCCGTGACACAGGAACTCCCCATTCACAAACACGCGGTACAACGTCGAACCGGTGACCCGGAGCGTCACGCGTGTATCCGGTTCGCCGTCAAACGAAGCGTGGAACCCCACAAACAGATTCTTCTCCGTCTCACGATCCTTCGGCCAGATGGGGCGCGCGGCAGTGAAATGCGGTGTAACATCCGCCGATAGCGCCATAAGCGCGCTCGCGAGAACAGGAACAATAAGACTCATGACAGTTCTCCTTCCCGGTCAATATAGAATTCAGCCCTTTGGAAATCTTGCCACAGCGGTCCGTCCGAACAATGTCGGCGCCTGCGATTTGCGTGGTCTCGCCCTGCTGAGCAAATAAATGCGCAGACTGTATTCTTCTCAACATGGCACGTTGATACCCATCTCTCTTGGGGGCCAGGTCAAACGCGCCGAATCGTTACTCCTCGATGATGAAGCCGTGGTAGACCCCCATGTAGTAAGGCAGCAAGAATGAAGCGCCGTCGGACAAGTTGGTTCCGTTCCCGCCGTAATCGAGAGTCCACGGATCATGGTTCCAATGGTCCACAATGCGTTCGTCGATGGGAAGCACCCTCCCGCTCACACGATAGCCTCTCTTATCCCGGCCCATGCTCCACTGAAGCGGAACGATGTCCAGACGGTGGCTGTTCTTCATTTCCCAGGCGATCAGGTCCAGCGGATAACGCTTCAGCGAATCGAGCGCCTCCTCAAAACACGACGTAGGCGCAGAAAAGGACCCTATCCGATAACCGCCGATCGAGGAAGTCGCGCCACTCAGGCTTGCCGCATAGATGTAGTTGAAAAGGGGGCACAATTCCGGACTCTCCAGTCTCCAATAGCTGCTCAAGGAGTATGTATAGACTGTCCGGAGTACGGGGTCCGTCTCATACTTGAGCAGGTCGTAGTAGTCCATAAAGGCCATCTCGTCGTCAGATTGGTTGCCCGTGCCGGGGCCGGTCTGCATTTTGGGCATGAGCGTGTTTACTGCGTATCCGTGTTCCGTTACGAGCGAATCATAAGCCGCCCCAAACTTCGGATCGCCGGTAATGTGCTGAGCCGTCTTGAGGTAGGACAGAATACTCAGCGAATTGAGGCCGCGTGCACCGGCCCATCGCGGGTCAAAGTTCAGGTCTTTCGGGCTGTAGCGGGCCCAGCGCGTGGGCTTGCCATCGTGGTCTACCAACTGGAAATCGTGGTCTACGAGATGGTCGGTGATGCGTTGAACGACTTCGCGGACACGCTCCTTCTCCTGCTCGGTTTCTGCCACCAAGTCATAGTAGGTCGCGTAGAAGAAGTAATGGCCGTCCAGTTCGTCCGAGCTGGTGTCGGACTTCCAGTACCATTGTCCATCCTCGCTGACCGGCCAGCGGGGGTCGATGACCTTCCACTGGGGATCGCGCTTTTGGGTCTCGCGATCTCGTTCTATTCGCCCTTCATTCGGGTCGGGACCGCTGGTCGGAAGGATGGTGCGGGCCGGAAACCCGGGAGGCGCGGGGTGGGTGCCGCCTTGAGTCACTTCGCTCAAAAAGGACACCGCTTCGAGAGCCTTGGTGGCCCGTCCCTTGGCTGCTGGGTCACCCGTGGCCGCGTAGGCAAAGCATTCCGAGGCACCATACATACTGGTCCACAGACCGTCGTTGTCGCTGTCGTGTTTCTTGACGTTGGCTTTCACGCCGGGTTCCGGCAAGTTTACATCGAGAACATAGCCGAACGGCGTGCGACGATGATACTTGTCAATCTCTTTCACGAAGAACTCCGCCTTGTCGCGCAGGGTGATAGGCCTCCGTTCAATCAGCCCCACACCGCTGGGCGTGGCAAACCAGGCGTTACCGTCTGGCGTGACCGCGATGGCACGAACTAAATCACTCGGAAGCCAGCGCTTTCCCTGGCGGTATTCCCAAGTCTCACCGTCGTAGCGGATTGCACCCAAGTCTGTGCCGAGCCAGACCACGCTTTCTTCGCCGGGAACAGCCACGGTGAACTGGTTGTAAGGGAGCCCTTCCTGGCCCGTGTAGAGGGTCCACTCGTGGTCCCGGCATCCCACACCCTGCGAACTCGCAAACCATAGGCGCCCTTGAATGTCGTAGGCCACACCGCGCACGTCGACGGGCGCCCAACTACGGCCCGCGCCATCCCGCGGGTGTATGGCTTCCCAGGAACCATTCATACGGACGAACAGTCCGGAGAGCGCCGCCACAGCGACCTCTCCGTCGAGTCCGGCGGCCACCTGACGCACTTCTTTGCTCGAGCCCAGCAAGCCATTGAGCGCCTCCACAGGGCGAAAGTCGGTTCCAGCCAACTCGAAAAGCCCTTGTCCCGTGCCCAAGTACGCCGTTTCGCCTTTCGCCAGACTAGTCAATTCTGAACTCTGAGGAACAGGCGAGATCCGTTTCGCATCGCCTTCAACCACCCGATACAGAGCGTCGCCGGCAATAGCCAAGACGCCTGACACTTCCGGCGCGAGGGCAGATACCCGAGTGCCGGCCAACACGGAAAGACTCGACCACTGCCCTTCCTTGAAGCGAGCCAGCCCCTCGGCGGTGCCGGCGTAGATACTGCCGTCGGGCGCCACGGCCACAGCCAAGACGTCTTCGGACGGCAACCCGTCCTGGATGGTGTAAAACGTACGAACTTCCTGTTCGTACGTTGACACGCGAATGCCCTTCTCGTGACGTAGAGGTTCGGCGTAGCAGGTGAATCCGAACAGTACGGCGCAGCTAGCAATCACGAACACAAACAGCGGTCGTTTCATAAGAACTCCCTCCATCGTTCCATCCCAGGGCGATTCAGAGACAAAGGTGCCGCGCACAAGCGTTTCTACACCACCGAATTGGTCCTGGCAAGTCCCCCTATTGCTGTCTTGCCTCGAAGCTGTTGGAGTCTCCGCTTCGAGGGTGTTTCCGGTCGGCTCAAAAGCCTGGTCATGTTGGCAACCCCTTTTCGAGCCACCTGGATTCTAGCGCAAACGTGAACCGCAACCCAGAAATGAAACCTGCGATATGTATTTCGTCACAGATGCCAATGTCGGCAATCGCCCCAAGAGCGACGCAAAACTAAACGTCCCGTTCCACGGTCGCTGCCGGCTGGTAGTGGCGGTCATCTTGGGGTGTTATACTGAAGTCTCTCGGGCTGAAGGCATTATGGAAAGTGATCGTGTGTGCGCGGTCAATCCAATTGGCAAGGATCTGTCAATATGAAAACCGAAACAATTCGCGTTGGACAAGTCGGTATCAAGTTTCTGCTCGAAGCTGCCGGGACGAATGGATCCATGGCGATGTTCGAATTCGCCGTCCCAGTGGGCGCGAAGGTGCCGCTACCCCATTATCACAAGGAATACGACGAGACCATCTACGGAGTTGAGGGCGTGGTAACATTCACCGTGGATGACAAGCTGGTGGACATCGGCCCGGGAGAATCTTGTTTTATTCCGCGTGGCGCCGTGCATGGTTTTAACAACCGGAAGCAAACCGACGTTCAGGGCGTTGGCCATCGTTACTCCTGGGCTTATCGGTCCCCAGTTCTTCAAGGAGATGGCAGTGCTGATAAATGTGGAAGGGCCCCCGGATGGTGAAAAGTTGAAAGCCGTGATGCTGAAACACGGGCTTGTTCCCGTGATGCCGAAAACGGCTTCCCTATGAATTCCCCACGCGGGGTGACCAGCGCGTTGCGTTGTGTGTGCTTAGGGTGAGCTGCTGGGACGGAACATCGGGGAGACTCGCACCATGTTCGATTTCATCTTTGCCATACTCGCGTGGATCGTACGGATCATTTACTTCACCGGACGTCTCTTGACTGCCAACGATTTCAATCAGGAGCAAGATTACAATCCGTAATCGAGAGTTCGGTGACACGGATGCCGTCTCCACTGCGGGCGATTTACGCGGACAGCAAGCTGGATTCCCGCCCCTTATACGCATCCATCTAACAATGCGCAGTTTTAACGACTACCGTGGCGCGACTTGATTGTCTTCTCCAATTGAATCTATCGTGCATGAAACGGTCGAACGGCTCGGTGAGTCTAAACCCAGCGCGGCATAGCCGCAACCAAAAGTGAGGAGATGAATGGCGTTTCCCCTTTGCAGATACAATAGGTATCCGCAGTGGTCTAACACGAGAAGGAGAAACGCCATGCTTGAGTTTATGCAGAAGTACCGGGATAAAGCCAGTTCGATTCTGAGCGGTTTTGATCGAATCGTCTTTCGAGGGCTTTTGCGGTCTATAGTCCATCCAGACGGCATGAAAAGGCACTTGTCGCGGTGTGACGTTCCCCGCCGCAACTTCGGAGCCCATGTGGAGGAGACGACCAAGAAACTGAAAAAGGCCTCGTTGGCTCAGGCTGAACATCTGGATAGACCGGTCATCTACGTGCAATCGAGTCAAACCCGTAAGGAGACTATCGCCAGACAGGTACTCGCGGAGAATCCCGTCGATTCCGGTTTGCTGTGCGTGCTTTCTTGTGTGGAGCCCTGCATGACCTACGAGATGTATCGCAATCGGGAGGCCAAGAAACTGGAACTCGTCTATCGTCTGCGTAAGTGTCTCCACTTGTATCATTACTACGTCGATCCTCTGTTCGGCTTCATGCATGCCCGCATCCAAACCTGGTATCCCTTTCACGTCCAAGTCTGTGTGAATGGACGGGAATGGCTGGCTCGGCGAATGGATGCCGAAGGTTGCAAATACATCCGCTACGAGAACAGTTTCCCGCATCTAGAGGACCCGGAGCGCGCCCAGCAATTGCTCGATGAACTGGTCCGTCTCAACTGGACCGAAACCCTTCACGAAATCGCCGCGCGGTTGAATCCTGCGCATCAAGAGATCCTCGGTCCCTATGCCCGCTACTACTGGACCGCTCACCAAACCGAATGGGCCACGGACATCACGTTTACCTCGGCCCAAGACCTCCAAGATATCTATCCTCAACTTGTCTGGGGCGCCATCACCACCTTTTCCACACGGCATGTCATGCGCTTTTTGGGCAAACAATTCCAACGCCACTTTGCCGGCGAAGTCCAGAGCCATTATCACGACCGTCTCGACGGCCTCTCCGTCAAACATGCCGTCAACAACAATTCCGTCAAGATGTATGACAAAGGGGCCCAAATCCTTCGCATCGAAACCACCATCAACAACCCCCACGACATCCCGGTCTACCGGCCCAAGGAAGGCGGTGACCCCAAAGACTTGGCTCACCGTTCCATGCGCAAAGGCGTAGCCAATCTCGAACGGCGCACGCAGGTCTCTCAACGCGCCAACGAACGCTACCTCGAAGCCCTGACACCATTCGATACCTCCACTCCCTTGGCACAACTCCTCGCCCCCGTCACCAAAAGGGTCACCAAAAAAGGAACGACCTATCGCGGCCTGCGGCCTTGGGCACACCAAGACCTCGAACTTCTGCAAACCATCAACAAACCCGAGTTTCTCATCGCAGGCTTCCGCAACAAGGACCTGTCCGCCATCCTTTATCCCAAGGATCAGGGCGACCTCCGTGCCCGACGCGCCGCCTCCGGTCGCGTCTCCTATCGCCTACGGCTTCTCCGAGCCCACGGTCTTATTGCCAAAACATCACGCACCCGTCGCTACCAAATCACCACCAAAGGAACTCAACTATGCGCAGCCATACTCATGGCCCAACACGCAACTATCCAACAACTTACCCCCAAGGCCGCTTAGACAAATGCGAAAGTTTTTTACGATGTTTGCGGTTAGGGACCCAGGGGATGTTGTCAGGCATTCCCGTCCCATTCCACACTGAGATGATAACGGAGTACAAAAAGATATGAATCTTGTTGTGGCCGTCGGGTTCCTCGCTTTGGCGGCGACCGAACCACAGAGCTTCACCCTTCACGCAGGCACCAGCGTGTGGGACGTGGCGGCGCTCGACGTAAACGGGGATGAACGTGGAGACGTCGTTGCCGTGTGTTGCGACGAGAATTCGGAGCCGTTGAACAAGTATCTTGCCGTCTTTCTCTGCGATGCGAATGGGGGATACCCTTCCGAACCCAGTTTCAAAACCCCACTCGATCCGAGCATCGGCGTGTTGTTCGAGGCCGAAATCGACGGGGCGCCTCCCAAGGAAATCATGGCCGCCAACGCCGAAAGCGTCACCGCGTTCGGCTACCGGGACGACAAACTGAAACCCATTCGCGAGGTATCGTTTCCTTCGCTCTTCCCGAGCGGCTCCCGTGAACCGGGTTTTCTCAAGGATGCTTCCGCTGACCTCGACGGTGACGGCATCGACGAGTGGTTTGTGCCGATGCCGTCGGGATTCGCAGTCCGCAATAGCGACGGGCTCCTTGCGGACATACACTGCGACGTCAACAGCAGCATTCGCACGGGCTCCGGGATCTCGATCAACAACCGGTATCCCGCCTACGCTACGTTCGATCAGGAAAGCTCGAAACAAAAAGGCGTCGCTTTTCTCAGCGATGAATATGCGGATTTCGCATACGGAAACGGCTGGAAGCAGCACCAGCGATTCCGCATTCCCATCGACCTCGACGACAAATGGGACACCAGCTCCGACATGGAGGACATCAACGGCGACGGAATGCCCGACCTCATCGTGACCCAGACGCAGGGGACCATCAACCTGAAGGCGTTGACCCAGGTCTATCTGGCGGAAGGAATCATGAAGTATCCCGACAAGCCGACCGCGACCTTCGAGTCCCACGGCTCGTTCGCCGCGCCTCTGTTGAAGGACGTGAACGGGGACAAGAAGAAGGACATCATCTTCGTAAACATCCCGTTCGGCGTGAAGTTCTTCATCAACCTCTTCGTCTGGCAGAAGCTCGGCGTCAATCTTGAAATCTACATCTTCAATGGCACCGGGTTCGGCTCCAAGCCCGATTTTACGACCAGCGTATCGATCGAAGCGCCGGATGGAAAAGAGCAGGCCGCGTATTGTCTTGGCGATTTCAACGGCGATGGCAAAACCGACGCCGCCTTTGGCGCGGGCCGGACCAAGCTGCTCTTGCGTGCGGGGGGCGACGCGAAGTTCATCTCGCCAAAGCCGTACTTGACCCTGGATGTGCCGTCGTTTGGGATCGCCCACGCCCACAAACTGAACGACAACGACGCGGAAGACATTCTCATCTATCACCCCGGGATCTCGCTACGTGACCAAATCGAAGTCCTGGTCTTCTGATGCCTTGTGCGAATCCACTCGGTTGTCCTTGCAGAAAGCGTCTTACAGCACCGACGGTCCTCGGTGATTCGTCGTCGACTCAAACTACCATTCCAACAACGCGAGCGCTAAGATAGTCGCGATTTCCCGGGAGCGAGCCCTATGGGAGTGATCCGAAATCTGATAGGAATGTTACGAGGCGGAATGGACCCGTCTCTTGAGGGATCAAACGTGAAACCACTTTCAAGTCTGGAAGACTTGGACGCCTGCCTGAGTGCGTCCCAGGAGTCTCCCGTATTCATTTTCAAGCACAGCACGGCGTGTCCGATATCGTCGGAAGCATATCGCCACGTGGCGGCTTACGCGGAGAATATGGACGCAGACGATCCGCGCGTATATCTGGTGAAGGTCATCGAGGAGCGCCCGGTTTCCAACAAGATCGCCGAAGTGTTGGGGGTCCCGCACAAATCCCCGCAGATAATCCTGGTGAGCAAAGGTGCGTGTGTGTGGACCGCGTCACATTATGGTATTCGTGAGGAGCGTATTCGCGACGCCACCACGACGCACTCACCGGATTGACTAATCACCAAGCATTGTCCCAAAACCTGCGGGTATCGTCATTCTTCGCTTCGCTCCTAACAGGCCCCCGTAAGTCGTTTTGCGCCAATATCGGCGGCTTGCCCTTGCCTGTGACGGACTCGAAATCGGGATCGAGATCCCTATCGGAACTGAAAGCACTTGGCGCTTCCCACTTCGATCCAGAACCCGATTTCGAGACTATTGCACGTCGCAACCATGCTCGACTGTTCTCGCCGCCAACAACCTCGATAGAGGTCCCCGGCTCAGAATGACAGCAAACACGTACCCATGGTTTGAGGATAGCTTCTAGGAAAACTGTAACGGCAACGTGCGAATTTCCCGCGTTTCCAAGTCCGCAACAACGACGCGATGGTTGTTGGTGTCCGCGATGTACAAGGCTCCATTGCACGCTGTAACCCCGCTCGGTTCGTTCAACCCGGCATCCTCACCTTCGCCGCCACCTGGTTTGCCCGTTCCAACAAAGTTTTCGACAGTCCCGGTGGCCGGATACAGCACCTTGATCCGGTGATTGTATGTGTCCGCGATGAAGACCTTGCCGTCATGCCAGCAGACGCCGAGGGGATGCTGCAAGCGGGCGGCCTTCACGGGCCCCACACGATCGCCGAATTCGAACAACCCGGAACCGATTATCGTTTCCACCTCGCCGGAAGCACGCAGATCGCACCTGCGCACCGCGCTGACTTCGCTGTCCGCGAAATAGAGGGAGTTACCCTTTATCGCAAGACCGCTCGGTTGGGCCAACTGTGCCGATTGGCCGGGCCCGTCCAGCAAGTTCTCCACGCCGGAACCGGCGAACAGGCGGAAATTGCGCGTCTCGACAGCGGCCCGCCAGATCTGATGAGAGCCCGCCATCGCTACGTAAAGCATATTATCGGCGGTTTCCACGTCCCACGGTGAGCTGAGCGGCGTGCCCTCGCCGCCCGTCATAGTCCGAAAATCACCTTGTATGCCGTTACCGCCAAACGTAGCAACACGCCGTGCCGCGAGGTGCAACGCGCGCACCGCGTGATTCGCCGTGTCGGCAACGTAGAGCACGTTATCTCGGAGGGCCATTCCTTGCGGGCGATGGAACCGGGCCTCTTCAAACGATCCGTCTTCGAGCCCATGCTCGCACGAGCCCGCCACATCCTGAACCGCGCCATCGAAGCCGCAGATTAGGATTCGGTTGTGATTCGTGTCCGCGATGAATAGTCGCGAATCGGCTCCGTCCGCGAGCACTTTACCGGGAAAAAGGAGTGATCGCAGGTCCAATGCGGCCGTCGTCTCACCAAAAACCATCGGTGTCTCGTCCAGGGAACCGTGTGCCCGGTGGTAACTCACCAGGTTCTCGATGAGCACGTCCATCTCGTCCCGATGTCCTTCACCGGAAAACGCCGCGACCACCTCGCCATCGGGATCGATCAAGCAGAGCGTCGGCCAGGCCTGCGCACCGTACGCTTTCCAGATCCGGTATTCCCCGTCGTTAATCACGGGATGGGTAATCCCGTGACGGACTACGGCACGCCGAACCGGTTCAAGTTGCCGCTCGTTCTCGAACTTGCCCGCATGAACCCCGATCACCACCAACTGATTGGGATACTTGGCTTCGAGGTAGGACACATCAGTAAGCACGTGCATGCAATTGATGCAGCAGGACGTTCCAGAAGTCCAGCAACACCACCTTGCCGCGGAGATCGCTCACGCGCAACGGCGCGTCGCAATTCAGCCATTCCAATGCACCGTCCAACTCCGGAGCCAATCCGAAGGTCTCGTACCCCGCCATGCATACCTCCCTTGAAATCGACCCCGATCCCGGAGCCGACGGCGTATACTATAGCAATCACAAGCAGTACACGCGAAGCAACGGGTTTGAAAAGGAAAGTACCATGATGGTCTATCTCGTACAACACGGCGATGCGGTTGACAAAACCTACGACCCCGACCGTCCCTTGACCGACGCGGGCCGCCACGCAGTCGAACGGGTCGCGGCGTTCGTCGCCAAAGCCGGCGTAACAATTCCCGCGATCTGGCATAGCGACAAGACGCGTGCCCGGGAAACGGCCGAAATCCTTGCCGTCCATGTCGCACCAGGAATCTCCCCGGCGGAACGCAAGGGACTCAAGCCGAATGACGACGTAACCGCAATCGCAAAAGAATTGCAGGAACAAGAAAGCGACGTGGCCCTCGTCGGACACATGCCGCACCTCTCCCGGCTGGCCGGACTCCTGACGACGGGAAAAGCCGATGCGGATGTCATCGCGTTCGAGCGCGGTGGCGTGGTCGCAATCCAGCGGGATGCAGCGGGGAAGTGGCGCATTGCCTGGGTGCTTCCGCCGTCCTTGCTCGTTCGGTGATCAGGCGCTCTGTGCCAACTGAAGCATCTTCGAAGGAATCTTGCCGAGGGAGACGACATGGTCGGCAGCGCCGCGTTCGATGGCCTCCTTCGGCATTCCGAAAACGACACAACTCGCCTCATCCTGCGCGATAGTCGCGGCCCCTTGGCGCTTCATCTCGAGCAAGCCGTCCGCGCCGTCCGCGCCCATACCCGTCATGAGCACGCCTACGGCGTTACGGCCGGCGTACTTGGCCACAGATTTGAACAGCACATCGACCGACGGGCGATGGCGCGTCACCAACGGGCCGCTCTTGACCTCGACAAAATAAACGGCCCCGGATCGTTTCAGGATCATATGGTAGTTTCCCGGCGCGATCAGAACCCTACCCGGCGATACCGTGTCGCCGTTTTCGGCTTCCTTTACTTCCATCGCGCAGAGTTCGTTCAGCCGGTTCGCGAACGACCGCGTGAAGTGCTCCGGCATGTGCTGCACGACGCAGGTCCCCGGACCGTTTGCCGGCAAGGCGGAAAGAACCGACGCTAACGCTTCCGTGCCTCCGGTAGACGCCCCGATCGCCAGGACCTTGTTCGTCGTCTGCGTCATGGCCAGCCGCGGGCGCTGTGCCGACTGGCGCATGGTATGGGTGCGTTTCGAAACCTGAACGCGCGACGCGGCCTTGATCTTGTCAATCAACGCCACGGACATGTCGCCGACTGTGTACGCCGCGCCCGGTTTGCACATGACTTCCACCGCGCCGGACTCGATCGCTTCCAACGCGACCTCACCGCCCTGTGGCGTTAGCGACGAGACGACAATCACGGGAAGTGGATAGTGGCGCATCAATTTCCGGAGAAAGGTCAGCCCGTCCATACGGGGCATTTCGATGTCGAGGGTGATAACGTCGGGCTTCAACTCGACGATTTTGTCCCGCGCGATGTAGGGATCCGGCGCGGAACCGATGACCTCGATTTCCCGATCCCGGCCCAATTCACGCACCAGAATATCGCGAACCAGTGCCGAATCGTCCACGACCAATACCCGGATCCGCTTCGAGCTAACGGACGATTCGGTCATAACGATGCCACCCCTTCAACAACGTGAGAGTTCCCCCAACGAAAACTTCGCGTTCCTCAGATACGCGGATCAAGAACCTTCGCCGGTGGTGAGCCGCAACGCCAGCGGAAAGTCGTCCACCAGAACAAATACCGTATTCTCGTCACCGAGGAAGGACTCCTTGCCGCCGGAGTCCATCGCGGAAACCTCCGGGACGGTAAGATCGAACACCGGCTCTTCCCCCCCTAGAGCGGTGAGCACATTGCCGCACGTAACGTTGAGTAGTTCCTTGAGTGCATCCTGGTAGATTCGAGGTTCCTCGGCGTCTTCCGGTTCCGTGCCCAGCAGGTTTGCCGCCAGATCCGGGCACATGGCCTGGGGGACGGCCAGCGACAACGAACCGGTCATGGCGCCTTCGAATCCCATCTGTGCCAGTAAAATTTCTTCGGCGTGTCCCGCAAAATCGTCGGGCGAGCCCTCGTCGCAGAACATGAACGCCATCTGCTCCAGCACGTCCGTGAACACGCGGTTCAACACGACTTTTTGTTCCTCACTCATTGCCGGTCCCCAATACCTCGTCCAACACCTCCCGGATCTGCTCCGGCGTAAACGGCTTTCGAACGTATGCCCTGACTCCTTTTGCCTTCAGATCCTCGATTCGCGTCGCGCTGCCCTCGGTGGACACTACGACCACCGGAATCGCCTTCAGTACGTCGTCGTCCATCATGCGTTCGACAAGTTCAACGCCGCCCATATCGGGCATGTTGATATCGGTCAATACCAGATCGACCCAATTCTCGCGAAGCACCGCCAGCGCCTCGCGCCCGTTGGATGCCTGCAGGGGGTCGTTCAGTTCAATTCCGGACAGCTTCAGGGTCTTCAATAAGATTGAGCGAACCGTTTCAGAATCATCGACTACCAGAATATTCAGGGCCATTCCGTTGCTCCCATCAGTCAGGTAAGGATTCGCAGATTTCATCCAGCGATTGGAGTACGTTGTTTACGACGCGCTCGGTGAGTGCCGGCGTCACGTGAAGCCGTTTCACCGCGTTCGCCGAGAGTTCATAGTTCAACCCGTCGACTTCCGCCGTCGTGCCGCTTAATCGAGCCATATGATCGGCCACGTGTACCAAGTCCACCACCATCTTATCGTCATCCGGCATTTCATCCGGAAGATGATGCCAGCGTACTACATTCACCACACTTGAAGGAATCTCCCACGATTCCAGCAGCGTTGCACCGACTTCGGCGTGGTCCACGCCGAGAACTTGCTGCTCCGCTCGCTCAAACGATAGCCCTTCGTCGAAAGCCAGCGCCAGTATCGGTTTGGCGTCGATCTCGAGAAACGTGCCCATCACGATCTTACCCAGGTCGTGAAGCAAGCCCGCCGTATAAATGTAATCGTACCCCTCGATTTTCAGTGTCTCCGCCAATTGTTCGGCGGCCATCGCTGTCGCCGCGCTGTGGCGGAGCAGCCCGCCCGTGGGCATCCCGTAACCGGTAACTGCCGGCGTTGCCAACGGTGCGACCGAGGTCGTCAACACCAATTCGGTGACCCGTTTGGTGCCGAGTCGCACCAGCGCGTCACGCACCGATGCGATAGGGCTGGCGCCCCGGAAGTACGCCGAGTTCGCCAGCCGCAGAATATTCGAGGCCAGGCTCGGGTTAAGTTCAACCTCGCGCTGCAGTTCCACCAGGGACGTGTTCGGGCTCTGCGCCATTTCCAACACGCGGTTCGTCGCGATCGGCAAAGAAGGGACCTTGCGCACGTTCTCCAGGATTTCGTCTCGCGTACTCACAGCTCCTCCTCGACCCCGCCCGATCGAACCGTCGTTCGCCCGGTGTCCATATAGAGCGTCAGCGTCCGTGCCACCGTGCCGCCCACCGCTTCGCCGGCGATGAGAATGTCGTTCTTCCACATCACCTTGCGGAGAACGGTATAGTTGCGTTCTCCGATCTTGAAGACCCCGTTATCCGAGAGCGGGGCCGCGCCCCCTGCAACCTTTACGACCAGCCGCCGCCGGCTCGCGCCAAGGTCGAGCACGGCTTTCAAGAGGGCCGGCACACCGGTGTCCGCGAACATCCATGGGGTGCGTTTTGCCCGCTCCGGGTCCAACCGCGAAAGGGGAAGCATGCAGTGAATCAGCCCGCCCACACGAACCTCGGGATCGTAAACGGCCACGCCAATGCACGAGCCCAGGGAATAGGTCACGAGAATCTCATCCGCCTGCTGCGATATCAGCATTTCGGATATGCCGACGGTCTTCTTCACGCTGTATATGCCCCTCGTACGTCTACATCTGCAAGCAACAATAACACAGTAACGGCCTATTTTATGTATACCGATGGCTGAACGGTCTTGAACTCGCTGACCAGTCCGGTCAGGCTCTCCGCGTGTCCCACCATCAAGTACCCGCCCGGTTTCAGCAGCCGGTAGACCTCCGCCAGCAACCGGCTGCGCACATGGTTGTCGAAGTAAATCATCACGTTCCGGCAAAACACGACATCCAGTGGTCCGCGCATCGGAAAAGGAGGCGTCGCCAGATTGAGGCGACGGAAGAGCACGAGGTTCTTCAAACGGTCCTTTACCCGATACATGGTCTGCCCGTCTTCCTGGTAGCGGTCGAAATAGCGCTCGCGCAGCGGCGCCGGTACGCTTGCGACCTTCTGCGCGTCGTAGATGCCCTGCTGACATTTCGCCAGCACGCGGGTCGAAATGTCCGTCGCCAGAATCCTTACGTCGGCGCCCGTATCCCCCAATTGCTCCGCAACCGTGATCGCGATCGTATAGGGCTCTTCCCCCGTGGAACTCGCCGCACACCAGATGCGGAAACGGCGCTGGTTCGCGCCCCGCCACTTCGCGAGAACGGAACGCAACAATTCGAAGTGTTGCGCCTCGCGGTAGAAACTCGTGACATTGGTCGAGATGGCGTCGATAAGCTCGACCAATTCCTGCCCGCTCTTGTCACGCGTCACGTAGTCGAAATAGGTGTCGTAACCCTCAATCCGCAAGGCCCGCATGCGTTTCCCCACGCGAGCGGAAACCAGCGCCTCCTTTTGATCGCCCAAGGAGATGCCGCTCTTCTCGTAGACCAGTTCGCGAAACCGCTCGAAAGTGCGGCGATTCATCGCAGAGGCCGCACCATGGCGCGGTTACGCATACCAATCACCCTCGCGAATCCGATGCACCTTGAGCACGGCCAGTTCCCCGGTGCCTGTGTCGAATAGTATTTTGCGTCCAACCGATCCTCCGGTATCTTCAGAAATCACGCGAATCTGCTTTCTCGATAGCGCTTCCCGCGCTGCGTGAACGTTACGCGCTCCCAAGCTGGGCTCCGTTACGCCCTCCGGTGCGCCGCCCCCCAAGATCTGTGCCACGATGTTCTCTCGCTCGGAACCGGCCTCCTCCATGATCCGGACCAAGGCCGCGACCGCTACGTTGCCGAATCGAGGGGTGGCGTTCTCCCGGTCCGATACCTGCGGCATGAGAAAGTGGTTCATCCCACCGTAGCGGCGCTGCTCGTCCCAAAGACAAACGGCAACGCAACTGCCTACGACCGTGCGAAGAACGGTCGCCTTGCGGCTGAAGTAAATATACCCTGGTTCCACGTAGTACGAGGACCCTCGACTCAAGGTCATACTGGCGTTCGCTCTGCAAATTCCAGCCTGGTTGCGGGGGGGGATTATCCCGCCTTACCAAGCACCTCCTGGATCTTCGCCACAATGGTTGCCGGCTCGAACGGCTTGATGATGTAGTTATTGGCGCCGGACTTGAGCGCCTCGATCACGCGGCTCTTCTCGGCTTCGGTAGTGACCATGATGATTGGCATCGTCTTGCCGAGTTGCCGAATCGCTTTCACCGCATCGATGCCGAGCATATTGGGCATGTTCCAGTCCATCAATACCAAACCGTAGTCATTCGCTTGGACGGCATCCACCGCTTCTTTCCCGTCCGCGGCCTGATCGACTTCTTCGATGTTGGCGCGACCGAGCGCCCCAATCAGCACTTTCCGCATCACCGCGGAATCATCTACTACCAATGCCTTCATGCTCCGTCCTCTCTATTTGGGGTTCTGCTCAAACGTCACGCGCAGGCTGAATTCGCCCAGCGAACTGCTGAACGGCACCTCAAGCCAAACCGCCTGTGAAGGATAGTCGATACTGTAATTGTTCCCTCGCACCACGGTCGGCAGACTCAGATCCATCGGCTTCTCGTCGTCCTTCACGAGCTTCGCTTTCGCGCTGCCCGCGACGATGTTTACAAGCTCCGCAATACCGTCCGAGACGGTCTCGTCGATTATGGTCACGTGCGTTCCCAACAGTTTGCTAACCATGGCCAGCGCCGTCGCGGTCGGAAAAGACAGCGCCACGGTCCCGCGCGTCGGCCCGCTCATGCCGATCAGCGCCATGATATCGCGCGGGTTGTTTCCGCCCGCGCAAACACCGATCTCGCCTCGGGACACCTCCCCCTCCAACATCGTCTGAAATAATTCGTAAACGGCCTCGATAAAGGGATTTATGTTCTCAACTTTCATAGATAGCATGCTGGATTCTCACTCCAATTTCGTTGATCCCGTTCTCATGTTCCGGCCGCTCAGCGCATCGATTTGAGTGGTCCCGGTCCTAAATGTTTTCAAGGTGAACCCTGTCGCCGACTCGTCGCGCCCGAAGAGGGCCCGTCAGCGCTTCTCGAACGTGCAATCGCACTTGGTCGATACAAAACGTCGTTTCCGGATAGACCACCCCCCGAATCGTAATCGCCGGACGAGGACCGGACTTCCGGTTCTCCACTTCCTGCTCCAGCTCGGCGATTTCCTCCTTCATCGTTTGCTCCGTCTCGATCAGCTTGCTCACCGCATCCCGCTTTTCGGCCGGCATCTGGTCCAACTGTGGAGCAAGCGGGACGACGGCGTCATGGATGCGGGCCACGTCCCCCCGGAGTTTGGTGAGCTTCTGATCCTGCATGCGTCGTTCTTCCTCGTCTTTTTCAGTTATCCCCACAGACAACACCGTGGGAACGAGCGCCGAACTGCCTGCGTCCCGCGCCTCGATAGCCTGCCGGCCATAGACCCGCCCACCGACAATTCTACCTTCGGGCGCCAACACACGTCCCCCCGCAGTCACGATCGAGTGAACGATTTCGCGATCCACCCACACATCCAATCCCGCCACGACCCCGGCATCGATAATAAACTTCGACCGCAGGGACCCCGCGGCCTTCACGGGTTTCTCCCGCATGCCGGTAAGCCCGGATGCAATCTCCAAGTCCCCGCCGGCTTCCACATCAGCCGTCTCGATATATCCACTTACCTTCACATGGCCCAGGCAGCGGACCCGAGAATCCGCCTCGATGTTTCCTTGAACTTCGAGTGCGCCCGGGTGGTCGATGTTCCCGGTTGCCAGCCCCACGTCGCCCGTGACCGTGTATACCTCATCCACGGACAGCACGTTGCCGATAAACCGGACGCGTCCGTCCCGATCCGCCTCATACGTATGGGTCGCTTCCTCAAAGCGGACGTTCTTGCCCGTCCGAATGCGCACGTGCCGCGGCCGGGGGGAGCCAACCGCTTGCCACGAACATCGATCCCGTCTTCCCCCGGAATCGCCGGCGTCACCGTAAGCAGACGTTGCCCCGCCGCCACGGACGGATTGGACTTGTATTGCCGATAGTCGACCGCCCCGGTTGCCTCGTTTTGCACGAATTCGTGGCTGAAGAAATCGCCTCCCCAGTCGAGCACCGGTTCCGTCGGCGGTGTCGGCGCCTCGCCCTGCGCAATGAGCAGTTCCACCGGATTCGTACCTGCGTTCAGGCAACGCGCATACGCATCGACCAGTTCCTCTCGCGACGCAAGTTCCGTGATACCTGCACCGCGCGCGGCCTCCACCACGGCATCTGCGAACTCTTCAGGCACAAAGGTAGCGGCATCGCACTGGGCGACCGCAGACAACCGATCCGGACTCACGACTATCTCCAGGGCCTTGTCATCCGGCATACATGAGACCACGCTCGATCGCTTCTCGCACGCGCGAAACTCCTCTCCGTCTTCCGCGTCCCGTCAACGTCTTGCGATAAAGGTCTACTTAAGCGAACAATCGGATCAAGCCGATTCGGCGACTTGGGACATCGCGTCCAGCTCGTTCCAGGACAGTACCTTATCCGTGTCCAAAAGTATTACCACTTTCGACCCCACTTTTCCCATCGACGAGATAAACTCGGTCTGCGATGTCGACCCCAGTGTTGGCGGCGGTTCAATCTGCTCGCTGCGAATGTCCACCACCTCCGCAACCTCGTCCACAATGACGCCCATGGTCACCTGCTGGTGGTCCCGGGATACCTGCACAACAATAATGCACGTGAGGTTGGTGTCTTCTTGCGACTCCATGCCAAACTTGGCGCGAAGATCCACCACCGGAATCACCTTGCCGCGCAGATTAATCACGCCACGGAGAAACCCCGGCGTTCGCGGCACTTTGGTCACCGTCGTCATTCCGATGATCTCCTGGACTTTCAAAATCTCCAGGCCGTAAACCTCCTTACCCAGGATAAAGGTCAAATATTGACCCGCACCGCCGACCGCATCCAGTTGCATCGCGGCCGTTCCGTGTCCTTCGCTGCTTTCCAGTGTGTTTGACATGATCTATCTCCTCAACCAATGCGACTTTATTCCGAACCTCAGTATGCTGCGTCGTGTTTTCATCCAATTTGTCCGGCCGGTCACGCGGTTGGCGCCAATTGTTCGGCGGGGATCTCGATTGGATCCTCCTCCGTTCCGTCATGCTTGGACGCAAGCGAGACGATGCCTCCCACATCCAGGATCAGGCCAACCGTACCGTCCGACATAATCGCGCCGCCGGCAACACCATCCAAATCCTGCATGGCCTGACCCAACGACTTGATTACAATTTGCTGTTGTCCCACGAGTTCGTCGATCAGCAATCCGACCTTGCGCCCTTCGTTTTCAACGATCATCACCAGCGCGTTCGAGGGTTCCCGCTTGGCTTCCCTGATCCCGAAGAGCCGGTAAAGTCGGAACAGGGGAATCAATTCCCCCTGCAAACTAAGCACTTCACCCCGGCCCACCACCGTGGAAACCTGGCCGGGTTCGGGTTGGATGGAGCGTACCACGGAGAGGGTGGGTACGATATACCGTTCCTCTCCAACCTGTATCACCATGCCTTCGATGATCGCCAATGTCAGGGGAAGACGAATGCTGAACACGCTTCCCTTGCCCGTTTCGCTTTGGATCTCGACCTGTCCACGAAGGGCGTCGATGTTTCGACGCACCACGTCCATGCCGACCCCGCGGCCCGAAACGTCCGTGATCGCTTTCGCCGTCGAGAACCCCGGCTCGAAAATGAGGTTCCACACCTCGCGATCCGTCAACGACTCCGAATCGCGAACCAGTCCGCGCTCCCGGGCCTTCGCGAGGATCGCCTCCCGGTCCAACCCTCGTCCATCATCTTCGATTTCAATGTAGATGCTGCCGCCCTTATGAAACGCTCGCAGGGTGACCCGCCCGGCTTCGGGCTTTCCGCCTTGCCGGCGTTCTTCCCCCGAGGTCTCAAGTCCGTGGTCGCACGAATTGCGAATCATGTGGACCAGCGGATCGCCGATCTTGTCGACGACCGTCTTGTCCAACTCCGTATCTTCCCCCTCCATGACAAAATCGATCTTCTTCCCGGATTTCTTTGCCAAGTCGCGGACCAAACGGGCCATCTTCTGGAACGTTGCCCGCAAAGGCACCATCCGCAACGACGTACCCATCTCCTGGAGTTCCCGCGTGATCTTGTCCAACTGCCCGAGTTGCCTCGTCAGTTGTGCGTTGCCGACGTGACTCACCTCGACCGATTGACACACCATCGATTCTGCGATGACCAGTTCGCCAATCAAATCGATAAGCCGGTCCAACCGATCGGCATCGACTTTCACGGCTTCCTTGACTTCCACCGGGCCGTGGCGCTGTTTCTGCGCGCGCAGCGCAAGCGCTACGTCTTTGGCCCCCACCTCACCCGACTTCACCAAAACCTCACCGATTCGCGGCGACGCCGGCGAAGCGCTCTGTTTCTGAAGGGCCCGCGCGATGTCCTCAATCCGAGCCGCCCCCATATCGACCAGAATTTCCCCCAGCAATCGGGGAAACTCCTCCTGCTCCTGGTGGGCCAATGCCTGATCCAACTGGCTGCGACTGATGACAACATCGCGAATAAGCAGTTCACCCAACAGGCGGCTTTCTTCAAGGACCCGCTGACGGTCGGCGGCGGCGTTCACCGCGGGCGCGTCCGCGAGACCGGCTTCTACCAGGATTTCCCCGACGCGGCCTCCCGTTGTGTTCTCCAGTTCCCTCGGAGGCGCCGGCGCTAGGCCGGATGTTGCCGCCACCAGACGTTCCACCAACGCCGGCAGTTCCGGCACTTCGGGCAAGTCCTCGCCCGACCCGAGCGAATTCGCCACGTCTTGGACGAGTTGCTTCATGAGATCGACCGACTCGAAGGTAATGTCGATATTGCCGCCGACCAGATCCAATTCTTCCTTGCGCGCCTTGTCGAGAAGACTCTCCGCCTGGTGCGCCAATGTCTGCACGTCTGCCAGGCCCAAAAAACCTGCCACACCCTTGATGGTGTGAAACGCGCGGAACACTGCGTTTAACGCGTCGGCGTCTTTGGGGTTGGATTCGATGGTGAGTAGATGAACGTCGGCATTATCCAGATGCTCTTGCGCCTCTGAAATGAATTCCGCAAGAAGGTCCGGGTCGCCCTCCAACGCGCGTGATATCGATTCCACGGTGCCGGCCGACTGGGATACCGTAGCACTCGACTGGTCACCCGTCGCAGTTTGGAGAGATGCCATCGCTGCATCGCCGGGAAAGTCGACTTCATCTTCCGACCGGCCGTCGCGCGCAATGCCTTGCACTGCTTCTACCACGCGACCCACTGTTTGCATCGCCTTGTCCGGCCCGGCAACTTCGCCGAGGATAATCTGCTCGATCAGATTTGCGGCGGCGTCCACCTCCTGCGAAGCCCTTGCCATCCCCTGCGACTTCGCCCATTCGCTCACCTGCCCAAGGTAGGTATGCAGTGCTGCGAACGTTTGAAGGTCCGCGGCATCCGCCAGCACAATCCCTTCGGACAAAGCATTCAGTGTAGATAGAATGTCCTGGTCGCCCATTCCTCCCCCCCAGTATGGCTGCGTTTCTCGCTGTACTATGTCGTACCCGCCGCCGAGACGGTATGTCCCGCCCGTCACGAAATCGCTTTTGGCAACCGGTCTACAAAAAAGCGATTTCTGCGAATCTCGCTTCTGCCTGCTCAAAAGGTTACCACTTATTCTCCTGCAAGTCAACGGTGGACCGCGTAAATCGAGTAAAACCAGATGGAATGCCGGGGAATGCGGTACTTATCGTAAATATTGAAATTAGCACATTTGCGGATGCCGACGACTCAGGGGAAATTCCTATATCTGCTGCGCAAATCGCGTGCCACTCAAATTGCGTGTACGGGCGAACGCGGAGAAGCGCAACCTGCGCGCGCCGGGAACCCACGCGATCGATGGAAAGGGGAGTCGTGGCCCAACGATGGACCTGGGACTAATCGAGAGCGAACACCACCGCCGTGAGGACGGTGGTCCAAAGCCCGTTCTTGTTACCTTCGGCCGACTGACAGATGTTTCGCGTCTTGAAAATATGTCCGCTGGCTTTGTAAATCTGCTTGCGTTCGTCCCACGCCTTATCCGGATCGAACTCGATATCAAGGGTGGTCGCCAGCATGGTGGCCGCAAGATCCTCCGCGTATTCACCTGCAATGGCGCTTTTTTGGCCGTAAGCGTGGTGTTCGGAAATATAACCGTACTGCTGCTCTTTCTTTTGCGGCACAGCGAGGCCGACGGATGCGGCGATGAGGCGGTTGGGTTCGCACGTGTCCGCGCGGGACATCACGCAGAATACAATCTGGCCCGGTTCCAGAAACTTCAAACCCGCGTTGCGCGAGATAATCTTGCATTTGGGCGGGAAAATACTCGACACGTAGACGAGATTGAACTTCTCGATACCGGCATCCCGCAACGCACTCTCGAACGATGCAAGCCGCTCTTTGTGAACGCCGACGCCACGAACGAAAAACGCGCGCTTGGGCACCATATCGCCAGGTATTTGCTGATGCATCTTCTTCAGGGACCCCTCCATGATTCTTCGATAGGATTGAAAAAGCGAGACAACTTCAGTGTCTACGGTTCCGCACATTACCCACCGGAACCGCGAACGCTAGTATAGTCCGCGAGGTCAGGTCGATCAACCAAAATGGCACGGTGAATTTGCCATTTCTGGGCGGCTGTCAATAGGCGATCACCTGGACCTCGCTATTGATCGTCTCGGCGCTTGTTTCACCGCTGAGCAGCGACTTCTTGAATCCCAGGAAGAGCCGGTCGCGGCCGGTAACGCGACCGCCAAACCAGGAGAATGATCGCGCGACGCCATTATCCGTCTCGGTATTCAGACCGGAGGCCTTCGGCGCTTCAACGATCACGATCACCCGTTCCGCATCGGGAATACCGGTCAAGCGATGGCCGTATCGGGCGACCGTTGACACGACCGTTTCACGAAGCGTCTTGACCCGTTCCTTGTTGTACGTGAGCGGACCGCCACCTATTCCGGGAATTAGATCGAAGAACGCATCGGCGACCTCACGGTCCACCATCGGCGACTTCTCTTCGAGCCCCGATGCCTCCGGACCTGGGACGAAGAGTTCGTCGGTTCGCACGCGGTCCTCCAGCCCATCGAGGCGTTTCGGTTGTGGTTCGGCGCCATGGGAGGGGGACGCGGCCCCCTTCCGTGGCTTCTTTTGAAACTTCTCCCACAGGTCCGGCTCCTCTACGCTCGGAGCCGTTGGAGCGGGCTGGTTCGGCGGCTCCGTGATTAGGAAAGCCACCGGAACCGTAAAGATCGCGCCAACCGTCGGAATGTACTGTCCCTCAACCGTGGATCCGAAGGCACGAATTTGCCCCGCCAATCCTTTCCATCCTTCCAGGTCCGCCTCGTCCAGGCTGCGCTCGATGACTTTGGCCATGATCCCTACCTGGCTGTCCATTTCTTCCGATTGCTGGCCGTGCTCAGGTTCCCCACTGGCGATGAACGGCAGCAGAAATACCGCGAGCCCAACCATGACGCTTCGCAATAGTGTCTGGCTCATGTTTCCAACCTCCTGGTTGCTTCGATCGGCCCGTCGATGTCATTGCAGAGACGGGGGACCGGTTGACGATGCACGCTCGTTCCAGCTATCTCACTCGCACGTCATGCCACACGCATTTGTTGGCGCTGCGCACAGTGCCTAACAACCATCTAACCACAAACTCATTCGATTTGCACGCAATCGATCTCGTTTAACCTGCGTTTGTTTTCCAATGGCTGCGTTTCCGGAAAACGCTGGGAGGGGACGGTGCGTTCCAAAGGAGTAAAGGGGAATCATGATTACACGAAAACAAGGTTTTACACTGATCGAACTCCTCGTTGTGATCACCATCATCGGTATTCTCGCGGCGATTTTGTTGCCCGCGCTGGCCCGCGCCCGCGAGGCCGCCCGCCGCGCAAGCTGCCAAAATAATCTGAAACAGATGGGCATCATCTACAAAATGTACGCTAACGAAGCCAACGGCTCCTTCCCACCTATGCAAGGTCCAGACTTCTACTTCACAGACGAGGATGGAATTGATCCTACAGGTGATGCCAATTATGACGGATGTAACTATCAAAACGGTGTCGACATAGCGCCGCTCTCGCAAACCATTTACCCGGAGTATCTGACAGACTGGAATGTGTTCCGATGCCCGTCCGACCCAGACTCCGCCGAATCAGTCGAAGACCATCTGGAGATCGTCGCCCAGGTTAGTAATAACGGCACTCGCTGCATAGGAGCAGGTCAAGCGAGCGGTCACTCTGACAGCTATCAGTACCTGGGCTGGGTCATCGACGGCGGCGATGGTGACGATCCTTACCAGGTCGTTCCGGCAGCACTAACGGGTTTCGGTCATGGCTTTCATATTCCGTATCACGTTCTGGGGGCTTTTACGTTGCTCTATCTGGGTCCGCTCGGTGATGGCAGCTATGGAAGTGACAACCGAATTGGAGTTCCCGGCAGGTGTTGGGACAGCGACGCGAAACCTCATGGACTCCACCCTCGATCTCGGAGACATCGGCTTTGGGGGCATCGGAAACAGTCACAGTGATAGTGTCTACCGGCTGCGGGAAGAAATCGAACGCTTCATGATTACGGACATCAATAACCCTGCCGGTAGTGCCATGGCGCAGTCAGAGATCGTGGTGATGTGGGACCAGATAAGCAAAACTCCTGGCGACGACACAAGTACGACCATGAATCACATCCCAGGAGGCTGTAATGTGTTGTATAGGATGGTCACGTCAAGTTTGTGAAATACTCGCCTGCCGGCGAGTTCCCCGTCAATCAAGCGTGGGGCGATGTCGTATCGGGCGTCCAGAACGGCGTATTTTTCCGCGTTGCTTCCCTAGTCGCCATTGACGGCTTGCATCAATACACCATGGAACCACCACTCGAGGCTCTCGCTTCAGGTGGTGGTTCCCGTTGTTCTTCTAAACGGTTCGGGTGATGTCCGTCGGCGGCTCGATAGATGCTCCCCGTTAATCGATCGCCACGTTGGTTAGTCATGAGCCCCGATCCTCTTTCGGCCTAACCTTCCAGCGCCACTTGTATTTGAAGAAGACCGATGCCTTGTCGAGATCGGCATCGACATCCGCGCTCAGGCCCTTTTGTCTTCCGATATTCAAGGTGGGCTTCCCCTCGTCATCCATCTGAATCGCCGCCCGCGTGGCGTCTTTTCGGCCCGCGAGCACCCACTCGCCGTTGTCCATTCGTTTTTCACGAGCCGTCAGTTCCCACTCGTGCTGCTGGTGTTGAGACCATGCCTTCGAGAAGGGCTGGTCACGGGGGAGCTGCGTTACGCAACCCAGTGACGGAAGCAGAAAGAGCAAAACTAAGACGGCAAATCGCATGATGACCGATCTTCGGGATTTCGTCCGCGTTGCATATCGCCTACCGGATCACATTATACTCCCAGCCTGTTCTCCAAGGGGGCGAAGCCGGTGAATCTCAATCCCATCGATGCGGCGATAGTCGTCGCGTACCTGATACTCGTGCTAGCCATTGGCGCGTACATGGAACGGCGCGCCAAGAAGGATATGGAGTCCTATTTCCTCGGCAGTGGCAGCATGCCATGGTGGCTGCTGGGCATGAGCGGCAGCAGCACCTTCTTCGACATCACCGGCACGATGTGGATGGTGTCGGTTTTTTACGTGCTCGGCATGCGGGGGATGTGGGAGCACGCCTTCTGGTGCTTTCCCTTCGCGGGATTCGTCCTCGCGTACAAGGCGAAATGGGCCTATCGCAGCGGCGTGTTAACCGGCATGGAGTGGCTGGTGTTCCGCTACGGCACCGGGCGGGCCGGCCAAGCGGCGCGTCTCGTCAGTGTGACTATCCAGTTGATTACGTTAGTCCTCATGTTGGGCTACGCCGGCACGGGGGTCGGCAAATTCGTCGCCGAGTTTCTGCCGTGGGACCGTTCGGTGATTATTCCAATTCTGTTCGGATTCACCGGACTCTACGTCATCCTGGGGGGATTCTTTAGCGTCGTCTACAGCGATTTTATTCAGACAATACTGCTTTCGTTCGCCGCCCTTTACATTGCCGTCGTGGCATTCCTCGGCATCGAACCCCACGCCTTTCGCGAGACGGTCGGCTCCGACTGGTTCAGCCTGTTGCCGGTGATGCGCCTGCCCAAACCGTCCGCGGACTATCCCGACCTCTTCGGACTGCTGGTCGTGTTGTGGGTCAGCAAGGGGTTGATCGGCTTGCTGTCCGCCGCTGGGGGGAGTATGGATTTCCAGCGATTCCGCGCGGCGCGAAATGAGGCGGAGGCCAGCAAGATCGGCCTCGCCTGGGGTCTCGTCATCAGCGTGCGTTGGGGGATGGTGATGGGGTTCACCGCCTTCGGTCTTTCGATTCTCGCGGCCCAGGGCAACGTGGTCGACAGCGAAAGTGTGCTTCCCATGATGATAAACCGGGTGTTGCCGGTTGGAATAAAGGGGGTCATTATTGCCGGACTGCTGGCCGCATTCATGTCCACCTTCGATTCGACGCTCAACGTGGCCGCGTCCTTCATCGTCAATGACCTCGTCAAACCCACCTGGAAGACCGCAAGCCCTCGAACCCTCGTGAGGACCGGATACGCTGCCACCGCCGGCGTGCTGGCCCTCGGCATTGTAATCAGCATGTATACCGAGAGCATCGCCAAGATATGGAATCCCATCAACTTCGCGCTGGGCGCGGCCTTGATCGGACCGGGGCTTCTGGGGGCCTACTGGTGGCGGCTCGGCGGTTGGGCGGTGGTCATGAGCGGCGCCTGCACCTTACCCGCGGCATTCTACATCAAAGTCTTCACGGATTGGCGGGAGTTGCAGTACTTTCCCGTCTTGTTGGGTATCAGCGTGACCTCTACGCTCGTCGGCGCCTTTTTCTTTGCGCCCGCGCCCGAAGAGGCCCTGAAAGATTTCTACCGGAAAGTACGTCCCTTCGGATTATGGGGCCCCGTTCGCAGGATGTTGGAAGCAGACGGCGAAGACTCCCGGCGGCCCGAATCCGACCGGTATGACATCCCCGTGGCCATTGTTGGCACCGCCTTCTTCATCGTGTTGTACATCCTCGTGATGGACGTGGTGCTCCACAACTGGGCGCGCGCGGGGATTCTTGCCGCCTGTACCGGCGGGGGCGCTGTCCTTTTGTACCGGCTTTGGTGGCGGCGACTTCCGCTCGCTGATTCGGAGGACTCTCCCTAACCGTCCGGCTTCCACCGATACGTCGCGACTGCTTTCGCCGGAACGGCGGCCTGCAACATCTCATCTTCCCACCGCACGCGCAGTTTCTGCTCTTCGTCGGACGGATTCGCGACCACCAGCACGTAGCTTCCGTCGGTATTGCGGAACGCCACGTGGGCAAGGCCCGCACTGGATTCGCCTGAATCGATTCGGACCGCACCGGGGCGGATGAACTTCATGAACTGGCCGTACACGAAGTAGTCGAGGTTATACGTGACCGCCCGGCTCTCGGTATCAATCGTGATACAAGTCCTGTCGGCATCGAACGGCCCGTTGTTGGGTTCCCCGTTCTCGTCCGCGATGGTTACCCACGCGTTATACGAGCGGGCCCAATTGCGAAGAAACCCGATTATGGCGACCGCGCCGTCTACGCCATACATGGACCCCTCGGACAGATATACATCCTTGTCCGGAAACTCATCGTGAAAGGCTCCCATATCGGATGGCTTGCCCGCATAGGGATGAAACGCCGTGGCGCTGACGTACTGCGCCGCGCCCGGATCGCTCAAAATGTTTCGGGGATACCAGAGATTGTTCAGGTTGTGATCGAAACACCAGATCTCGGTGTCGATCCCCGCGTCGCGAATGGCTGGACCGAGATGGTCGCGAATAAAATCGCGCTCGGCGTGCCCCATGATTTCGAGCGGCACCGGCCACCAGGTGTCCTCATCCACCACGAGCGACCACTGGCACGACGGGTACCACCAGCTCAAGACATCGTCCCGCTTGTTAACGCCCGGCTCGTTTTGCACGGTAACCGCGTAGATGGGGATGCCCTCGGCCCGGTAGGCCTCGATGAACTTGACGAAGTACTGCGCATAGACCCCGTAGTACCGGGGATATAAATGACCGCCAATCATGTCGCCGCAGGTCTTCATCCATCCCGGCGGGCTCCACGGGGACGCGTAGAAGCGGAGGTCCGGGTTTTTCTCCAGCGCAAGTTTCAGAATGGGGATGATGTAGGCCCGGTCCTTCTCGATCGAGAAATGGTCGAGATTCATATCCGTTTCGCCGGGCGGCATGTCGTCGTAGGTGTACCATGGCTCGCCCGTAAAATCCGGCGTGCCGATGCAGATGCGCATGGTGCTCATCCCGATGCCCTGGTCCGGAGAAACGAGCTTTTCCACTACGGCCTCGCGCGCTTCCGGGCCGAGACGCCACAGGTTCGCGCAGGTTGTGTGTTCCAGAGACGAGCCCATGCCAAGCATGGTCTGATACGTGCTTGATTCATCAATTGCCAGATCCGCGTCGCCGCGCCCCGCCGAAAACCGGAGCGACTTCTGCGGGGAAAGCGTCTGCTGCATATCCGAAGTCGTGAGCCAGCATTCGACAACGGTATCGGCTGACGCCGACGCGCCGCAGACCAATACCGATACGAGAAGCACGATACCCGCAAACGGAAATCCACCGGTGAAGGTCATAGTGCACGGGTCCTCTTCGTATTCCAATCGCTGCGGAAACGTCTTGGAGGATTACTTGGATTGATCAACGAGCCAAACGTTCCGGTACTGCACGAAGTTATGGTGCGCCTGCAACTTCACATGACCCGGTTCACTGGGTGGCGGCATCAGACGGTCCACTTCTTTCCAGCCCGTTCGCCACGTGAGTTCCTGGTTGCTATGGATGATCACACCGTTCTGGTAGACCGTCATCCGGCCGTACTCTTGCAGGTTGCCCGCGGCATCGTAGCGAGCGGCCCGGTAGTAAATGTCGTAGGTCTGCCACTGGAGCGGCGGGCGGCAGGCGTTCACGCGCGGCGCCGAAAGTTTATACAGCGCGCCGCATTCGTCGTAGACCCCCTCCAGTCCAAAGGAATCCAACACTTGGACTTCGTACTCGTCCTGCAGGAACACGCCACTGTTCCCACGCCCCTGGCCGCGCGACATGGGCATGAGCGGCAATCGGAATTCCACGTGCAACTGGAGGTCCGTGTAGGTCTCCTTGCTCACCAGATAATCGCCGTCCGGCGTGACCAACAGCGTGCCGTCATCCAGAATCTTCCAGCCCTCGGTACCGGTCCACGCGTCGAGATTCGTGCCGTCGTACAGAACCACCGCGCCTTCCGGCGGCTTGATCCCGAGCGTGGGGGAGGAAATGACCTTCTTCTTCATGGAATACGTTAACTCGCCCCGCTTTCCGGTGAATGTCGTGCCGTCCGTACTCCCGGTGAACCCGTCCACGTCGAATTCCAGCTTTCCATGCTTGGGCTGAACCTCGACATCCAGCAAAACGGGGCAGCGCATGTCCAGCCGATTCACAATCTTGATGCGATATGTATCGTTACCCAGCGGATACACCTGCGCGGCAGCATCCGGGTTAACTTCCTCCTTCTCGGACCACCGCCCCACGTAGTTCCCCAGAAAGGGGTCCCCTTTGGTGGGAAACACATCCTGCATCGTGACGTCCGCCAGTGCCGGCGCCACCCCGATAATCACAAGTCCCAAGATGACCGTTGTCCGCATAAATATCCGTGTCATGCCACTTTCCTCCGTTGAGTCAGTAAGGTCCTTAGCGTTGCACATGCCGCGGGGCGATTCAATGTTGCGGATAGGCGAACTTTCAGCGTCCCGCGTCTCACACGGCGTGATGGTTGGGGCCGTACCGGATGGAATCATTCTGCACGGCAAGATCGCCATCGACGATCCAGGGTTCGCCACGAACGGAAAGGTGGGCGACCATACGTTCCCGCCATTCGACAAGCTGCCGAGCGTGTTTGGCGAGGGGCGCGAGGTCTTCGAGTTCGTGTGGATCACGCTTGAGGTCGAACAGTTGCTGCTGGCCGGTCGTCGTGAAATAGAGGTATTTGTAACGTCCGTCCGTGAGCGCAACCCAGGCATTCTCATGCCAGTAGCAGCGGCCATGCTCGAGGTCCAGGACCTCGCGCCAGTGTCTTGTTTTGCCGCGTACGATATCGAGCATGCTTGACCCTTCCATAGGAGCGGGTTTCTCAATCCCCGCCGCGTCCAGGAATGTCGGCAGCACGTCGCGCAACTCGACCAAATGGTCGGACTCGATGCCGCGTTTCTTCCCGGCAAACTCCCGCATCGATTCCGGCCAGCGCACGATCATCGGAATCCGTGCCGAGCCATCGTAGGCGTAGGTCTTCCGCCACAGATGTTGGTCGCCCATCATGTCACCGTGGTCGGCCGTGAACAGAATTAGCGTGTTCTCCAATTCGCCGCGTCGCTCCAAGGCGCTAAGCACGCGTCCCAGTTGCTCGTCCACGAAGGAGATGGCTGCGTAGTAGGCCGCGCGCGAAGCGTGGATATCCGATTCCGGGTAATTCCCCCGAGGCGCGTTTGGGGTGTCTTCAACGCTTCCGATAAAGCCGCCGTAGAGTTTTTCCGCCCAGTCTCCAACGTGTGCGCGCGGCAAATCCATTTCCTGGTAGTGGTCCATGAACCGCTTCGGCGGGTCGAACGGAGGATGGGGCCGTTGAAACGACACCTTCAAGAACCACGGCCGGTCGCCGTCGTAGGTGTTCAGAAAGTCGATGGCCCGTTCCGCCGTCCAGTACGTCGGATGCAGCGCGTCGTCGTAGGGATAGGTGCGTCCGCCCCGGTGGTCCGTGTACCCGAGCCCGGTAATATCAACATCCTTATCGGGATAGTTCGCCTCGAACCACCGGCGGTAGTCGCATTTGAACTTCTCGGGCGTAACCGCGCGCCACCCTTCTTCGAGAATGATGGATTCATAGCCGTGGTCGTGACTGGCGAAGTGCATCTTCCCGACGGCGTGCGTCCGGTATCCGGCCACCGTGAACATGCGGGGCTTTTCGTGCGTGTAGCGCGTCGCCATGGGCGCGTAACACAGGACCCCGTGCCCCCAGGGACTCATCCCCGTGAGCAGGCTCGCCCTCGCCGGCAAACACGATGGAAGCGAGGTGTACGCTCGACGGAATCGGATTCCCTCCCGGGCCAGGCGATCGATGTTCGGCGTGGTTATCCAATCGGCTCCGTCGCAGCCGAGACAGTCCCCCCGATGTTGGTCATCCATCAGGAAAAGAACGTTGACCCGTCGGGAGGGGTCGGCGTCCTCGGCTGCGGTGCTCAGGGACGGCAGCCCCGCTGCGCCCAAACCGGACATGGCCGCCGCCCGGATAAACTCCCGTCGTTTCATGGCTATCGTCCTCGATGGTTCTTCGTTCGTTTTTCGCACATTCCACTGTAACCATCCCCGAGGTGGGATTGCGAACCCGGACCGGGCCCCCGTGGGCCGGCATTGGGACCGCCTGGGCCGTTCTCGTGGACGCAGAAACGGATGCTGGTAATGCCCTACCCAAGTCTGCTACTGTCAGTATCGGAACGAGGGGTTTGGCAAGGGGATCTTTCCCGCAAATGTGTGCTCGCTATCCGTCGATAGCGGGAGTCAGCCCGCTCGTAAGGTTACAATGTGAGTAAAAGAAGGAGAGGAAGTCGTGGCCACAGGTACCGTCAAATTTTTCAACGATCAGAAGGGCTATGGTTTCATCACGCCGGATGAAGGGGGTGGAGATCTATTTATCCACGTCTCGAACATTCAACCCCCGGCTGCGACCTTGAGTGATGGGCAAAAGGTGGAGTACGAAGTCGGTCAGGGACGAAAAGGGCCCGAGGCGCAAAACGTACGCCCCCTGTAAGTAGCGATACCGGAGAGACTGCGGTAACGTTTCGAGTTTCGAAAACTCTTCGGCGTTGAATCGTTGCCCAGCTTAGAGCACTGAATCTCGGATTACTGGTGAGGCGCGTCTGAACTCGCTTTTACTTCACGTGCCTCGACGGCGACTTGCTCGCAGAGTGCGATCCATTCCTTATCGGTCATATGATCGTATGATGTGGATTGGAGCGCATCGCTGCAAAGTTGCTGTTCGGCATCGCGCGAGTATTGCGAGTCGCGGGCGATTCCAACGTGTTGTTTGGAATTAATCATGCAACACTTTAGCACACGGCCGATGGAAAAGTCCCGCCTCGATTTGAAAAGCGCGATACGTCGCGAGAAAGGGAAGATGTCTTGGCAAGACGAAACTACCAATTTGAAAAACGTCAAAAAGAAATCGCCAAGCAGAAAAAGCGTGAAGAAAAACTGCGCAAAAAACGTGAAAAGGACAACCCTTCCGCCGAGGACGAGGCTGAACGCTCCGCAGAAGAAGAATCGTCTGACTAACCACTTCCGGCCGATTTGACGTTCCAACCGGCCTCCATATTCCCGCTCCTAAGTTCGCCCGTTGACGCGATTCCTCGCGATCGGTTAGCATCACGCCCTCAACCATGCCCAGGGCGTGGCAATTCCTCTGGGGAGCACTTCTCACCGCACCCAGAGTGATGGGTCCGCAAGACAATCGCTCTTGGGCGGTGCGAAATGCGGACTACAGCGGGCGTCCGATTCGGTGTCGTCGTACGAAATCGCATCGCGCCGCTCAACCGGGGGACAGTATGAAGACCGTATGTGCGTGGTGTAAGACGGTATTGGGCGATGAGTGTCAAGGCGACGCCCACCCGGTCACCCACGGGATCTGCTTGCAGTGCGCGCAACAGTTCTTTTCGGAAGTGGGGGAACCCCTTCGCGAATTTCTCGACCAACTGGGGGTACCGGTGCTCGTGGTCGACGAAGACCCCGTCGTGCAAACCGCCAATTCCCAAGCCCGTGAGTTACTGGGGAAGGACTTGCACGAGATTGAACAGCACCGACCCGGCCAGGCAATCGATTGTATTCACGCCTCAAACCCCGGCGGTTGCGGTCGCCAGGTGCACTGTCAAAGCTGTACGATACGCCAGTTGGTACTGGAAACTTACGCGACGGGCGAGGGGTTTACACGAGTCCCCGTATTTCCGGATCTTCAGTCCGGCGCGGGCATCCGCAAAACGCGTGTCGAAATCTCCACCGAAAAGGCGGGAAACATCGTCCTCTTGCGGTTGCATGAAATCCGGGAAGCGGACACATCCACGGCGCCGTTCCACGCCCCCGCAGCCGACCCGCGTTGACCTGACAACTCCTTGTGATTGGTGGTGTCCTCGGCTATTGTACGACGCCGTTTTGACGAAGCGTGACTTCGCACCGTGAGGAGGCCAAGATGCGGCATTTACATGCCAGTGCGCTTATTGTATTGACCTTGTGTTCCCTGCGATCGTTGGCGGCCGGTCCCGCGGCGAAACAGGCGCAGCAGGTTCCCCACTGGCGCGAGCCCGCGCGCGTCGCGCTGGAGCTTCGCGGTGGAAAATCCAACAACGTCGCGAATTGGGAGATCCATCTCGCCAAACACGGGGACTTCCTCCTCGACGTTGCTGAACCCTCAGAAGCCGGCTCGCCGAAAGGGCAGATCCTCGTCCTCGGCGGCCAGGTCATGGCGGTCCATGGGCTCGAATTGGAAAAGGGCTATGAAATCGATGCCCTTGATATGCCAGCCTTTCACTTTCAATTGCTCTATAGTCTGCTCGAAGCAGTGTTTCCAGCGGGCCCCGAGAGCATTTCCGAGACCCGGGAAGTCGACCATTCGGAAAACGATGTTCCGATTACCGTCGGCACCGCAAGCGCCACGGGCGAATTTGCGGCGCCGTGGTATGTCCTCGGCACGGTGTCGCGTAAAGATAAGCACACCATCGCCTACGACCTTTCCTTCACGTTCATGGTCGACCCGGAAACCGCGACCATGTTCAAGCTGCGACTACTGGGTATCTGGACCGACGGAACGGAGCCGCAAGATATCGGCGACGACTTCAATATCCAGGGATGGACCGTGTATTCGATCGGTCCGTTTCAGAGCGATACCGACCAGGGTTCCGTCATGGAATTCGGCGCCCAACCCACGGGCGAATCGTACCGGACGGCCGGCGAACTGCGCACAACCCTCGGCGATATGCCAGACGACAAGCCGGACGAATAGCCGGGTTCTCTTCTCGACCGCTCCGCGCCTTCGCTGCCATGACCCTACTCCCGGAGATGATCTCAACCATCTCGATCTTGTACGGTAGTCCCAACCATGCAGGGAGGGGCGGATTGATGAATACACGGACTGCGCGAGAATGGTCGCGGCGGGAGATGTTGGAACTCATGGCAAGCGGGACACTGGCAGCGGCCTTTGGCGCGGGCACGAGTTGGGCACAACCCAAACGCAAACCGAACGTTATCGTCATCTATACCGATGACCAGGGTTCGGTGGATATGGGCGTTTACGGCGCGAATGACCTGATGACACCGAACATGGATGCCCTCGCCGCGCGCGGGCGTGCGCTTCACGCAAATGTATGCACCCGCCCCCGTGTGTTCACCGTCGCGCGCCGGCATGTTGACCGGACGCTATCCGGTCTCCGCTGGGGTTCCGGGCAACGTGTCGTCCAAGCCGGGCAATTCGGGCATGCCGACCGAACAGGTGACCATGGCCGAGATGTTTAAGGCGGCCGGCTATGCCACGGCCCACATCGGCAAATGGCATCTTGGGTATACGCCCGAAACCATGCCCAATGCCCAAGGCTTCGACTATTCCTTCGGATTCATGGGTGGCTGCATCGATAATTACTCCCACTTCTTCTACTGGTCGGGACCCAACCGCCACGACTTGCATCGAAATGGGGAAGAGGTCTTCTGCGACGGCGAGTACTTCCAGGACCTGATGATTCGCGAAGCGGACAAGTTCATTCAGGATCATCACGACGAGCCGTTCTTCATGTACGCCGCATTCAATTGTCCGCACTACCCGTATCAGGGATATGAACGCTGGATAAAGTACTACCGCGACAAAGGCGTGCCCTATCCCCGCGACTTGTACGCCGCCTTCCTGTCCACCGAAGACGACCATATCGGCCAATTGCTCGGCCTTATCGACAGCGCGGGGCTGCGGGAAGACACCATCATCGTGTTGCAGTCCGACCAGGGTCATTCCACGGAAGAACGCGCCCACTTCGGCGGCGGCAGCGCAGGGCCATACCGTGGGGCGAAATTCAGCATGTTCGAAGGCGGCATTCGGATCCCCTCAATCGTATCCTGGCCCGGTCACCTGCCCGAGGGCGAAGTCCGCGATCAAATGGCCCACGGCTGCGACTGGATGCCGACGCTGGCGGCGCTGGCCGGCGTCGATACGGTACCGGAGGGTATCGACGGCCGGAGTATTGCCGACGTGATCGAGGGTGCGTCGGCACCCTCGCCCCACGATCATCTCATCTGGCACTTGCACGAGGGGGATAAGGCAAGCTGGGCCGTCCGCGAAGGCGACTGGAAGCTGTCGGTGAACGTCCGCGACACGACCGACGGCCAGAACGTGAAGACCATCGAAGGACCGTTCCTCGCGAACATCGCGGAGGATGTCGGCGAAACGACCAACGTCGCCGCCGACCACCCCGACATCGTCGAACGTCTGACCAAAATCCACACGGATTGGCTGGCGAATCAGCCGGGGTAGACGAATTCGTTCGCGCTGACAATCAAAGAAGGCACGGTATATAGCACCGTGCCTTCTTTAGCTAAAGCGTTTACCTAAAGCGACTCGAAAGCAGCCGCTTACATGTCTCCCTTTCCGGGCTTGACCGGCTTGGCCTTCACGGGCACGCCCGCACATGCCGGAACTTTCGTCTTGGACGTCGACTTCACGTGCTTCATTCTCGTTCTCCTCTCGGGTTGCTGACCGATGCTGGCACACATACCGCCCACGGTCGAAAACATCACGCCCTGCAGCAACGTTTTCGCCAAGTCGGGGATTAGACCTCACAGGAGGTGGCGCGGTTTGCCCGTGCATACGGTATGGTGGAATTGTTTTTTGGCCTAAGTAATTTCGAGACAATAACTTATAGTTTACGGGGACAACATCGCCCTGTTGAACGCTTTACAAAAAGCGCTTATACGCCGATAATTAATAGGGACAACGCTAAGGTCCAGGAGCCGTGGGACCTGGGGAAGGACGAGCAACTACGTTGTCGGAAGGGAGTTAGACCATGAAGTACGCCATCACACTGATCGCCGCGGCCGCGCTCTGCGGCACCACCTATGCCGACGAAACCGTGGACCTCAACCAGCATCTCTCCCTGACCCTGCGCGCGTGGCGCGTGGACTTTAATGCCGAAACCTCACTCGTCAAAGACCTTAAGGGCGACAAACTCGATCTGGACGACGAACTCGCCATCGACGACGACTACAGTCCCGAGGCTATCCTGCGGTGGCAGATCGTGCCGCGCCACGCCCTCGAGCTGGCCTATAACCATATGAGTTTCGACGGGGACGAAATCGTGGCGCAGGGCGTCGTGATTGACGACAGCTTCATTCCGCTGTTCGCTCATCTCGAAGTCGACTCCAACCTGAATTTCCTCCGGCTCGACTGGCGGCGGTCGTTCTTCGAGCAGGATGCCCGGTTCAATATCGACACTATCCTGGGCGTCCAGGGGTTCGATGTCGAGGGTGAATACGAGGCCTACCTGCCCGGCGGTGGTTGGCGGAAAGCCTTCCCCGATTGGGCGCGGGACCTCCGCCGGGACATCGGCCATTTCCTGCCCGACAAACTCGACTTCCTGAACACCGATCTCTATTACCACGACAAAGAGGACATCACGGCCGGGCTGCCCATCGTCGGCCTGGGCCTTCAATTCCGGCCCATCGACCGGCTCACCATCAGCGGCCAAGCTTACGGCATGTACGCCGGCGACTACGGCAACTTCTTCAATGCGGAAGCGGGTCTAAAATTCCGGCTGACCAAATGGCTTGAACTCGAAGGCGGTTACCGCTATTGGAACCTCGAGTACGACGACAGCGACGACGACTACCAAGTCATCATGAACGGCGCCTTCGTCGGCGGCACGGTATCGTTCTAGGGAGGACCGGGAGCGCCGGGCATGGCCAGCTGGGAAAACCAGTAACGGGACCCATAGGACAAACAAGACCTATGGGTCCCGGTTCTCTGAATACGATTAACCACGAGGCTGAATTACTCTCATGCACGGGCTTCGTCCGGCTTCACCGGCTTTGCTTTCATCACTGCCATACCAGCCAGCTTCGGGAGCATTCAACTTCGATAGATGCTTAATATGTTTCATGGGACAGCCTCCTGTTGTTTTGTCACCACGACGTGTATACCCGAATCGGCCGGCAGATGTCACGCAAACCGTCACCGGCCTGCCTCCGTCATACTCGCGAATCGCGGGTATCCATCTTCATTCTCCATCTCTGGACCCCAAGAATTCTGAACCACGAAGGACGCGGCGAAGACCTCTTCTGCTCGTCCGCCAGCCTCCCGACTGGGGGGTGCCGTGTCTTCTTCTTTTGACGATACAAGGGGGGTGCGGGGCTGGGGTGTAGTTTGTCATGGACGGCGATCTCCCCATAAACATAGATCGGGTAGGGGGTTGCGCGGAAATCTGACCGGAGGCTGGAGTCCGGAGGCTGGAGGGATTGGGGGGTGCATCCTTCCCGCCGACCCAAGGCGAAGGTACGGGCGAATCGTTTTAGCAGTTTCCCATGAAGCCGGGCGATCTTATTTTGGCTGATCGCGGATATTGCGCGGCAAACGGCATCGTGTATGTCGACGCGAGCGACGCCTTTGTGACGTACGCTTCAACCTCAACACGTTCCCCTATGAGGACCGTCCGGACGGCCCTTCGAGCTGCTGAGTCGCTTGAAGCGCTTTACGAAAACCGGCGCGATTCGCGATGTGGCCGGTATGGATACCCACGGACGAAACGCACAGCGTTGCCGGACGTGATCTGCGTCGTGCGTAAGACTCAAGAAGCTATCCGACAGGCCCACAGAAAACTTCGGCAGCGCGCGATCTGCAAAGGGTCATAAGCTGCGGCCCCAAACACTCGTCTACGCGGAATACGTCATCGTCTTCACCACCTTTCCCGAAGAGGACTTCTCCGCTGCCGTCGTGTTGGAATGGTACCGCATTCGCTGGCAGATTGAACTCGTATTCAAACGCTTCAAGCAGATCGCTCAGCTAGGCCACCTACCAAAGCACGACGAAGAAAGCGCTCAAGCGTGGCTCTACGGCAAACTCTTCATCGCCCTGATAACCGACAAGCTTATCGGTCACGCAAATCGTTTTCCCCCTGGGGATACGAAATGGACACGCCGCCAGCCCCCGAGTCCGTGGCGTGAGTTCGCCTTCGCCTTCCACCAAGTCGGCGCGCCATCGATCCCGCTGCCCCTGCGCGACGCCATCGACAACTGGAACGCGATCGCACGGGCGCTGGCAGAGAAGCCGCGAAACGACGCCTCCAGATGAGCTCTACAATCATTTGAAACAAGTTAGCGCTTATGGGGGTGCACCCCCTTTTGCTTTTTGACGATTCAAGGGGGGGTGTGCCGATCGCGGAGTGCGGTCCCCGCGGTAGGGGATTTCCAAAAAGCCTCCGACGAAGCGCCGGCGCGCAAATTTGGGAGTCAAAACACTCGACCGGTCTCGATATCGTGCCGTATGGGGCATTCTCGAAAGACGTTTTCGTCGAGTTTCGGCGCTCCAGATCTGTGCTGGGCTTTTTGGAAATCCCCGGTAGCGAGGATGACGGGCGCGTTGGGTGTTGTTTGGCATGGGCGGAGTTGTCCTTACTTATATGGCCCGGGGTGTTGCACCGAATCAGGCTGGAGTCCGGAGACTGGAGGTCGTAGCGGCCTCCAGTGTACGGAGTCCTGAACGCCAAAGATGTCCGCGGTGTAACGCCAATCCCGCGACGCCTTCAAACGGACCTGCCGACAAATGACGACAATCCCAGACCATCCATCAAAGAATTCCCGACCGGCTCAATCCGCGTATCCCAATCCGCAATCAAGAACGTCCGGTACCACTGACTCTAATTCGGAACATCCATTCGCACCAGACGGAAGCCGAGGTCGCTGCTGGTATTGGCCGGGACCAAGCTTTCTCGATTCGCGGAGCGGCAGGATTCCGAAGAAGCTTCCCAACTTCCTCCCCTAACTACGCGGGTGTTGCCCGTGCCTGGCCCCTGGGGATCCGTAACGCCTCCCACCGGGTAGTCACCGTACCGATCCTGGCACCATTCATAGACGTTTCCGCTCATGTCGTAAAGGCCCCACAGGTTCGGCATCTTTCCTCCCACGACGTGGGTTGCGGATGCACTGTTGCCGGAATACCACGCGTAATCGTCAATCGCCGTATAGGACGGATCGTCGCCCCAATAGAAACGGCTCGTGGTACCCGCGCGGCACGCGTATTCCCATTCCGATTCCGTGGGGAGGCGGTACAACGCCGCAACGCCTTTCGCGCCATTCAAGGCGTCGATGAAGTCCTGAACGTCATCCCAGCTCACCTGCTCGACCGGATTGTCAAAGTAGCTGAATTTCGAGGGATTATGACCCATTACGGCTTTCCACTGGGCCTGGGTCACTTCGTATTTTCCCAACCAGAACCCAAACGTGATCGTTACCGCGTGTCGCGTCTCATCGGCCTCGCGGTCCGTTTCATTCGACGGACTTCCCATCATATACGTGCCCGGCGGACACCACTGGAACTCGATGCCGTCGAAGGTCTGGGTTTCTCCCGGGATATGGCCGCCGGCGCAGCTGGTGGCGAATGCAAGACACAAGGCGGCCGACGCCGTCCCAATCACGCGGAAGAGCGATTTCATAGCACACACTCCTTATGGGATGGTGCACAAGACGGCGCCCGAGGCTCAATCAGCGAGGAGCGGACACGTGCCTTGCACGTATTCCGGTTTAACAGAAACAGAGGCCTTGCAGAGTTCCCTGTCAACCCCAGTATACGCCGGAGCGTGCAATCCCGCAACGACCCCGAGCAGGGCAGTTCCCGAGGTCAAGACGGACCTGGATAGGGCACCAATCCTGCAACGCCTGCTGTCTCCAGGATCTGGAACCGCGAAGCCGCGAAGTTCGCGACGAAAAGAACGAGACCCCTCGCGTACAAGACTTCGCGGCCTTCGCGCCTTCGCGGTGGGATCTCTCCTCCTCCCAATCCGCATTCCGCAATCCACAATCGGTACCCCCTCTGCGTCATAACGTCTTAGCGCCTTTGTGTTGAACGAACCACGCTGCGATTGCCGGTTACATTGCACGATATTGAACCACGGGGACACGGGGAACACGGGGAGAGGCTGCAGATGGGTTCCCCCACGGGCAGTGTGGCTGTCAGGGCGGCCACACTGCCGCAGCATCCGTTGTCCTGGGCCTCCGTCATCCTGAGCTTGCGAAGGATCTCATCCTCCCGACGCCCGACTGACCAGAGATCCTTCGCAAGCTCAGGATGACGGCTACGACGGGTTCTTCAACACAACGGCGAGTGCGATTGGTCATCCTGTATCTCCGCATTCTTCGTTCATGATTCTTAATTCATAATTGCCCCCTCTTCTGTTACTATAGACCCAGTAAACCGCATCGGGATCAAACACCCGGACCGGGGAGGGTTTCGCCATGGTCCTGTACCTGATCATTGCCGTCGGCATCATTGCCCTGATCGTGTTGCACGGGCTGTGTTTGCCGAAAGCGTCGGGCGTTATCGGGCATGCTTTCAGAGCGCAGCCAATTGCTGCTCTTGGCGCAACTCTGACGGTAACGCTTGCTTTCAGCGCGGACGCCCAATACTTCTCCGACCCCCGACCGTCGGCAGAAGTTGGGATTCTCGAGGAGGTCTACTTTGGAGAGGCGTTTGTCGGCTCTCCTCAATCAGAAGTTGAAGAACTCTATAGACCCATTGTTCGTGTAGCCTTTTCTTGGTGGGGGGACTATTGGCGGAGCTATCAGTATTCCTTCGAGCAGGCCGCGAAAGAGGGGTCTAACTCCTTCTCCTTCTGGAGGCAGCGTCATTGGTATCTCCGCGAATCTGATGAGCGATATCAGGATGTGGTGAGTCTTGGGGAGCCGTGGGCATCTTGGCAAACGTGCTTCGCAGGACAACATGTCATTTCGGCGCCGACGGACGCTAACCCCCGAAGCACGGACTTTTCGGGCTGCCTAAATCACCCGGTTCGTCCTCCCAAGGTGCTCTGCACACGGAAACCATTCCCCGATACTGACGGCTGGTCCAATCAGAAGTCGATCGAATTCGCGGATTTGCCGTCAAATGTCATCAAGGAAATCGAGAAGTACCTGTTGAACGACGTGATATTGGAAATGGCCCAGGCCGAAGTTGTGGACAAGAAGACCGTCGCGAAATTCGTTGAATCGGTATCATGCAGAAGGAATAGCAAGCACTATGGCATCTATGAGGTGCGCGTCAATTATGATGAAGCCGATTCCGACTTGATCGACCAGTCCAAGATGCCCATCGAAGATCCGGTCTGTATATGCACCGGCCCGGAAGCAGACGGCGAGGCCTGGCTGCTCGGTGACGGACTGAAACTGTTTTTCATCGGCGACCTCACCGGAAACGGTGAGTCCGAACTCGTCTTCTGGATCGACGGATACAACAGGAACGGTTATCTGCTTGCAAACAGCGACCTGCGCGCCGTGGCAACCTACGAATGGTCGTATCATTAGGCCGAGTCAAGGCGGATGGGCGAAAGATCGCCTCAACGTGTCGATATTCTGCATCTGCCGGGTTTTGCGCGGAAGTATGCATGGAGCGTGGCTCATCCGGAAGGTTCATTCATTGTGGATGGTTCGGGCCAACTAACGGGTGTGTGTTTTAGTTCACAATTTTGGACACGGAACGAATGGCCAACAATCCAAATAGGCAAGCGTGCCGACTTTGTGGTCGCCACGAAGATCTCCGCAATTCCCACATCATTCCGGAGTTTCTCTATAAGCCACTGTATGATTCCCAGCATCGTGTCTTCCGCCTCTCGACGGGTGAACGGCCAAAGCGCATCTTTGAACAGAAGGGCGTAAGAGAACGGCTGCTCTGCGAGTGTTGCGAGACTCAACTCAGTCGATATGAACGTTACGCACGAGGCATCCTCGTTGGCGGTGAAGAGATTGGAATCATTACAGATAAGCCAGCCGCTTTCGCGGCGCGAGTGGACTACGCAAGATTCAAACTGTTCGAGATTTCCATTCTATGGCGTGCTGGTATCGCTTCCGTGACCGAATTTGCTGACGTGATCCTCGGCGACCATGAGCAGCGGTTGCGGCAAATGCTTCTTGACGAAGACCCAGGGGCTGCTCAAGAGTACGGTTGCGTGCTCCTGTGGCCGACTGTGCATCGAGATGTCTTTGACCAATTCATCATGTCGCTTGGACGACAAGAGATAGGCAATTTGGCCGTCCAAATATTCGTTTTTGGTGGCATGTGCTGGATTTTCTCGCTTGCGAGCACAGCAATTGACCGCAACCAGGAAATGTTGTTTCTGCAAAGTGACGGCGAACTACGGATCATGCGTGGAGATCACGGAATCGGTGCGTATGTCACGCGCTTGGCTGTCGACCTCTACAACAAGAATCCGCACTTCTTCTCCTAATTCGCTTTAGGCCTAGCCAAGGACGACGAGGCAAAGAGGGAGAAGAACCAAGAACAACTTCGGGTTATGCTGGGGTTTAGAATCGAGTCGGCGCTCGGTCGGGGCCCTACCAACGCTAAATTGGGTACCAACAGAACAGGAGAGCCAGCTTCGAATGCCAGATCGACCAGCAATTACAGCGGATTTGTACCGAAGGGTCATGGTTGAGGCAGGCTTTCGCTGCGCTATTCCTACCTGTCAACATCCAGATGTCGTGGTCCATCATATAGTTCCGTGGTCAAAGTGCAAGGAGCACTCCTTTCCGAATCTAATCGCTCTCTGTCCAAACTGTCACATGCGTGCTGATTTGGGAAAGATTGACCGAAAGGCACTCCGAATGTACAAGGCGCGCTTAGCTTCCTTGTTCCACTATCCGGACATGGAGCTAGAGTGCGTCGCCGATTCTGCGGCCGCTGACCAACGTGAAGATGTACGCTGCGGATGAGTTACGAAGTGCTTTTCGGATGAAAGGGAAGGCTTTCCGGCGTATATGATTGAAGTGGAGTACCCATATGTTGCCTTACCGCGAACCGAGATTGCAGCCGAACTCAACCGCGTTATCGAGCGCGAGTTAAATGACGAAGTCTCGGGCTTTCGAAAACATGTTGTCGATTACGTGGGCGAGCATTGGAAGAAATCGAGTGACTACGTACCCGAGTGCACCTTGTCCGGCTCCTTCAAGTTGTCTCTACTTTCGGAAAAGCTCCTGAGCCTTCGTTTTGCGTTCAGCGCATACACGGGAGGAGCCTACTCGAACGTCAGCTATTTGTCGCTTACCTATCAACTGAGTCCGGAAATTCGCCAACTTGAATTTCAAGATGTTTTCTGTGATGTGCGTGGCGCATCCGAAGCCATATCGACCTACTGCATTAAGGAATTGACCGCGTCTTACGGTCCCGAGTGGCTGGAATTCGGTTCTTCGGAAGGGGCAGGTCCAGATCCGATGAACTTTACGTGTTTCAATCTCCACGACCACGGCGTTTCCATCAACTTCCATGACCACCAACTTGGAGGCAAGGCTTGGGGCGCTCCGTCCGTTCTTGTCCCATACCACGTCTTTCAGGATTGGCTTAACCCGAACTGTCCAACGCACAATCTCCAGTTTTGGGGTGAGCATTAGGCAAGGCCTGACCTCTTTGCCATCTCCCGCCCTCATCCGCTATCCTATCGCCATACGCGTAACCCCGCGCGATGCAAGGCGCGATGACCAATGTAGTCGAGTGAGCGTTTATAATAGACAGGCAATGTAGCGCAGTCACGCTATAGCGCGACTGCATCTCCGGAATAGCAGGCGGGACGCCTGCGCTACATGATGCTCACGCGATTCAGGATAGGGAGCATAACCCGAGCGAGCGATGAAGTCTGAGAAAGCATACATACAGACCTTTGGCTGTCAGATGAACGAGCATGACAGTTTCCGGATGATGGAGGTCTTCGGCCGTGAGGGGTTTCAATTCACCCAGAACCCGGAGGAGGCGTCGTTGATTCTGCTGAACACGTGTTCGGTGCGGGAGAATCCGGAGAACAAGGTCTACAGTCTGTTGGGGCGGCTGCGGAAGTTGAAGCAGCGGGACCCGGATCTCATCATCGGCGTGGGCGGGTGCGTGGCGCAGCAGGAGGGCGAGACCATCCTGAAGCGCGAGAAGACGGTCGACATGGTCTTTGGTCCGGACAACTTCTTCAAGCTGCCGGAGATGATCGCGTCGGTGCGGCGGGGCGAGCGGGTGTTGATGACGAAGTGGATGTCCCGCCGTGGCGGGACGGACCGCGTCCAGAATTTTGTGCCCGAGGAATGGGTCGAAGGCGGGCACGTGGAGGGGTGCAAGGCCTACGTGTCCATCACGAAGGGCTGCGACAACTTCTGCACGTTCTGCATCGTGCCGTTCACGCGGGGGCGGGAAGTCAGCCGCGAGGCGGACAACATCCTGCGGGAAGTGCGGGACCTCGTCGAGCCGCGGCGCGAAGGAAATCTGGTTGCTGGGCCAGAACGTGAATTCGTATCGGGCCCACGACGTGGGGTTCTACGAACTGCTGGACCAGGTGTCGCAGGTCGAGGGGTTGATGCGCGTGCGGTTCACGTCGCCCCATCCCAACGATTGGAACAACCGGTTGTCCGACCTCATGGCCGAACGGCCGACGATCTGCAACCAGTTGCACCTGCCGTTCCAGGCGGGGTCCGACCGCATGCTGCCGATGATGAACCGGGGCCATACCATCGACGAGTACCTGGCAGAAAGTGCGGTACATGCGCGCGATCAACCCGTCCATCGAAATCAGCACGGACCTCATCGTCGGGTTCCCGACGGAGTCGGACGACGATTTTGAGGGGACGCTCCGCGTCGTCGAGGAAGTCGGGTTCAGCCAGATCTTCCCCTTCAAATACTCGACGCGTCCCAACACGAAGGCCGCGAAGATGGAGGACGACGTCCCCCGCGCGGTGAAGGAAGAACGGCTGGCGCGGGTCATCGCGTTGCAGGAACGCATCACCCACGAGCGCACGGCGCACTACGTCGGCACCGAGCAGGACGTCCTCATCGACGCCGCCAACCCGCGTCGACGCAACGCCATGAACGGCCGGACGGATGGGTTCCGCCCGATCACCGTCTCCGGCGGCGATTTCGAGATCGGCGATATGGTCCGGGTCCGCGTCACCGCCGCCAACTTGCATTGGTTGGAAGCGGAACCGGTGAGCGTGGCCGCAGGCGTCTGAACCGGACGGAAGAACATCCCCCTTGATCCCCCTTCAAAGGGGGAATTCCGAACACCCAAGTCTGTTGGCATACGTGCGGCCGAGTGACAACGGTAAGGTTCTGGTAGCCGACCACGCAACGCAAAGCGTTGTGTATCATTCCCCCTTTGAAGGGGGATCAAGGGGGATGTTCTTCTCGTGTTCTTTGCGTTCTCCTGGTGGCAATTTCTCCCTTCACTTCACCGGTTTCGGTCGGTATAATCCCGCCTATGTCTACACAAGCCAGTATCATGGACGGCAAGACCGTCTCCAAGCAGATCCTCGACAATTGTGCGAACCGGGTGAAATCCATCGTGGAACGGACCGGCGTGACGCCGTGTCTGGCGACGGTGTTGGTGGGGAGCGACCCGGGCTCGGCGACCTACGTGAAGATGAAGGTCCGGCGGTGCGAAGCCGTGGGCATGAAATCGTTGCGGGTCGACATGACGGAGACCACGACGACCGAAGAACTCGTCGCGAAGATCGCGGAGTTGAGCAATGACCCCGCCATCCACGGCATCCTGCTGCAACACCCCGTGCCGAGCCAGATCGACGAGCGTGCGGCGTTTGAAGCCATTGTGCCGAGCAAAGACGTAGACGGGGTGACCATCCACAGCTTCGGGACGACGAGTTTCGATCTGCCCGGCTTCGGGTCCTGCACGCCCGCGGGCATGATGCGGCTGCTCGACCACTACAAGGTGGAGATTAAGGGCAAGCATGCCGTCGTTATCGGGCGCAGTCCCATCCTCGGAAAACCCATGGCGATGATGCTCCTTGCGCGGCATGCGACCGTGACCATCTGCCATTCCCGCACGCAGAACCTTCCCGATGTATGCCGTCAGGCGGACATCCTCGTCGCGGCGGTCGGCAAGCCGGAGTTCGTCAAGGGCGACTGGGTGAAGGAAGGGGCGATCGTGCTCGATGCCGGGTACAACGAGGGCAACGTGGGCGACGTCCATTACGAAGGTGCGGCGGCGCGCGCGAGCATGATTACGCCGGTGCCCGGCGGGGTCGGTCCCATGACCATCGCCACGCTCATCGACCAAACCGCTGACGCCGCAGAACGGCTGATCAAATAGGGAAGAACATCCCCCTTGATCCCCCTTCAAAGGGGGAGTTTTGCTCATGTCCGTGTGTCGACTTTTACGTCGTACTTTGTCTCGAAGCGGGATCGTTGGCGACCCATAACGCAACGCAACGCGTTGCGGAGAATTCCCCCTTTGAAGGGGGATCTAGGGGGATGTTATCTTATCTATCACAGATGGTTAAGCTTGCCTGCCGAACCGAGGGGGGACTTACGAATCAGTGTCGAGGCGCAATCGGATAGTGGCGTACAACGCTAAACTGCGTCCGCTGGCGCGCGCGTTGCGAAAGAATAGTCCGTTGGCGGAAATCGTACTCTGGCGATCATTGAAGGGAAAAGCGCTGGGATGTGAGTTTCACCGGCAGGTTCCAGTTGATGAGTACATAATCGATTTCTTCTGTCACGAACATTTGATCGCAATTGAGATTGATGGTTCCAGTCATGATCCGCTTGGCGGATATGCCCGCGATCAGGCCAAAGACGAACGCTTGCGTACTCTCGGGGTACGTGTATTGCGCTTTCGCGATACGCGAGTACTCAAAAATGTCAAAGGTGTCGTTGATGAGATTCGCGGCGTTCTCGACAAAAGTGAAACCGGCGATTCACGACCTGTTGGATTGCAATGAAGAACATCCCCCTTGATCCCCCTTCAAAGGGGGAATTTGGCTTATCCTCGTTTGAGGTGATTTACGTCTGGATGTGATCCGAGAGTAGGTTGTCGCTGGCCCCTAAGCGCGACGCAAAGCGTCGCGTACAATTCCCCCTTTGAAGGGGGATCTAGGGGGATGTTTTCTTAACGCAACTTTGCGCCGGGAAACTCAGATTGCGTGAGCATCCCCGGCCCTGGGAAGGTGGGATTAAGAGCGAGTCACGTGCGGTAGGAGTTTGGCATGGAAACGGAAGTTCTGATTGCAACGAAGATTGAGGCAGACGGTCCGACGGCGTTGGTGGTGCCGGTCGCGGAAGACCATACTGGGCCGCTGTTCAGAGCCACTTGGACGAAGCGGACGCCCGTGTCGCCGCGCGGGTACTCGAATCCGGCGTGTTCAAAGGGAAAGTGGGGGATGTCTATTGCTTCCCCGCCGTGGCGGGTCCGTACGTGTGCGTGGTGTTGGTGGGGCTAGGCAAGGGCGACGTTATCGACGCAGAGCAACTTCGCCGCGCGGGCGGCAAGGTGGTGGAGTCGCTGGGTCGCCACCGCATCGAGACCTGCGCGGTCGATTTGTCGAAGAACGCGGGCTGGCCGTGCGAGGCGCTGCTCGAAGGCATCGCTCTCGGACAATACCGTTTCGAGAAGTACAAGAAACCGTCGGAAGACGAACCGCAAATATCTGTCAGCAATTTCGTGCTGCTGAACGGCGATGACGCGGTCAAGGAGCGGTGTTGCCACGCATTGGCCTTGTGCGAAAACGCGAACTGGGCGCGCGACCTTGCCAACCGGTCATCCAACGACCTCACGCCGGGCCAACTGGCCTTCGAGGCGCGCGGTATTGCCGAGCACCACGATTGTTGCAGCTACGATTTCATCGACGAAGGTCGCATGCTCGAACTCGGTATGAACGCCCTGCTCGGCGTGACGCGCGGGGCGACCGAACCGGCCAAGGTCATCATTCTCAATTACCATTGCTGCCCCGACGCGCCGACCCTGGCCATCGTGGGGAAGGGCATTACCTTCGATACCGGCGGCGTCAGCATCAAACCGTCGCAGGGTATGGAAGAGATGAAGTTCGACATGTGCGGTGCGGCGGCGGTGCTTGGCGCGATGCGCACCGTCGTGCAGACCCGCCCGGGGATCAACGTGGTCTGCGTCGCGCCGGCCGCGGAGAACGTGGTCGGGTCCCGCGCGCAAAAGCCCGGCGATATCGTGCGCGCCTACAACGGCAAGACCATCGAAGTGAACAACACCGATGCCGAAGGACGGCTCATCCTCGCGGACGCGCTGGCCTACACGGCAGAACAGTATCAGCCCGACAAGATGGTCGATCTGGCGACCCTGACCGGCGCGGCTATCGTCGCCCTGGGCCATTACGCGGCAGGCGTCATGGCTACGGATGATGCGTTATACGCGTCGTTGCAGGCCGCGGCAGACGCCACTGGCGAACGCATCTGGCGGTTCCCCCTGTGGGACGACTACTCGAAACTGCTTGAAGGCACCCACGCGGACCTCAGCAATATCGGTCCGCCCAAGGAAGCTGGTACAATAATGGGTGGCTGTTTCCTGAAGGAATTCGTCGGCGACACCCCGTGGGCGCATATCGACATCGCGGGCACGGCCTGGGGCGGGAAAAACATCCCGTACCTGAACCCGAAACATGCCACCGGCTACGGTGTGCGCATGCTCTCAGAATGGATACGGCGAGAAGCCGGCATTGTGAACTCTTAGGTCGTTCGATAGTCAATCCAAGGATTTGAGGGAACATCCCCCTTGATCCCCCTTCAAAGGGGGAATTCGTCGCAATGCTTTGCGTTGCGGTTCAGAGATGCTGGGTACACGCCTCGTAAGCCAGAGTCATTCGGCAACTACCGAAAACTACGATGAGCCCAATTCCCCCTTTCGAAGGGGGATCAAGGGGGATGTTCTGCGGGAAAAAGTGGCTTCGGAAGTGTATCCTTAATCGCGGAGAATTGTATTGCGCATTCAGGCATTAGAGCATCCTGGTCAAAACATGAGTAATTGCATCCCACATAGCGGTCAGCCTCGGCGTGCTTCCGTGCACACGCTTGGCTGCCGGCTGAACCAGTCGGAGTCGAGCCTCATCGTCGAGCGTCTCGAAGCCGACGGCTATGAAGTCGTGCCTTTCGGCGAGCCGGCGGAACTCGGCATCATCAACACCTGCACCGTGACCGGCGAAGCAGATGCCAAGTCGCGGCAACTGGTGCGTTCCTTCATCCGGAAGAATCCCGGCGCGTACACGGCCGTAATTGGTTGCTATTCGCAAATGGGGTACAAGGCACTCTCGGACATTGAAGGCGTTGACCTCATCGTCGGCAATCAAGAGAAGCTCAACGTGCTGGACTACGTGGCGGCGGGGAAGAACGACACGCCGCTGGTTGTGCGCGACCGGATCGATCGCGACGATTTTACGATGGAAGTGGTCGGCAATGCGCCGGTAACGCGTCGCGCCAATCTGAAGATCCAAGACGGCTGCGACTTCATGTGCAGCTTCTGCATCATCCCCTTCGCCCGGGGCCGCGCGCGCAGCCGGGCGATGGATAACCTGCTGGACGACGCCCGACAGTTGCTCGAACGCGGTGCGAAGGAACTGGTGCTCACCGGCGTAAATGTTGGCACGTATGACTGCGAAGGCATGACCATCGTGGACGTGGTGGATCGCTTGGATGCCATGGACGGCGTGGAACGGATTCGGATCAGTTCCATCGAGCCGACGACGATCCCGGAAGCGCTCTTTGAACGGATGTGCGATCCGGATCACGCGCTGGTACCTTATTTGCACATCCCGTTGCAGTCGGGTTCGAACCGCGTTTTGGAATTGATGAAGCGGCGTTACTCGCGTGAAGCGTTTCTGGCGTTCATCGAGACCGCCGACGCTGCGGTGCCGGGTCTTTGCATCGGCACGGACGTGTTGGTCGGATCTCCGGGCGAAACAGACGATGATTTCATGGAGACCTTCCGGCTCATCGAGGAAAGTCCTATCGCCTACGCTCATGTCTTCAAGTACTCCGAGCGGAAAGGCACATCGGCGTCGCGCTACGCGGACAAGGTCGATCCCCAGACCATGAGCCGACGCAGTGCGGCCATCCGACGTTTGAGCGATGCGAAGCGCCGCGCGTTTTACGAAGCACATCTGGGGCAAACGGTTGAAGTACTGTTTGAACACCAGGAAAACGGGTATTGGGCCGGCTACACCGGGAATTACATCCGGGTCGCGGTTCGTTCCAGTGATGGGTTAGTTAACGAAATGCGCGGCGTCGATCTGTCCGAATTGAAAGGCGATTTCGCAGTCGGTTCGCTGGTCGAAGCGTCGGCGCTCACACAATAGGAAATCATGGCTACACCTTCCGCCATACTCGAAGAAAGCGCGCTGGAGAAAGAGGAGCGACTCAAGGATTTGCTCCGCGACTACGGCGCGATCGCCATTGCCTACTCCGGCGGGGTGGATTCGACGTATTTGTCCGACGTAGCCCATGAGACATTGGGCGCCCATGCTCGCATTATGTTGGGCGATTCCCCCAGCATTCCGCGATCAGAAGTCGCGGAGGCTACGGAACTGGCCCGGGAGAGAGGCTGGAATTTTGAAGTGCTGTTCACCGACGAATTTGAGAACGACGACTACCTCAAGAACGACGGCACGCGCTGCTACCACTGCCGTACCGAGTTGTTCACCAAGATGCGCGCATTCGCGGAGTCTTCAGGGATTCCGAAACTCGCGTATGGCGAAATTACCGATGACTTAGTGGATACAACCCGTCTGGGCGCAAAGGCGGCGAAGGAGTTCGCTGTGGTGGCGCCGTTGGTCGACGCGAATATGACCAAGGCGGAGATTCGTGTGTTGAGCGAACGGCGTGGCTTGCCCACGGCGGATAAACCGTCCTTTGCGTGCCTGTCGTCGCGATTCCCGGTGGGAACGCGGGTCACGATTGAAGACTTGCGGAAAGTGGAGAAGGCGGAAGAAGCGTTGAAGAAGCTGGGCTTCCGTCAATACCGCGCGCGGCATCACGGCGACCTATGCCGCATCGAAGTCGATCCCGACGACTTGCCGCGTCTGCTCGATGGCGAACTTCGCGACGCGGTTGTGGCGTCGGTTCGCGGCGCCGGATACCGATTCGTCACCATCGATCTTTCCGGCTACCGCACCGGAAGCACTGCGTGACGATTTGCGCTACCCGATCACGATGAGGGTGATCGATTCGTAAAGCGCCGCGAAGAGCAGCAGCAATCCCGGAAGAACGACCGTCCCTACAATCAGGGGCGGAATCTTACGAAATCCTTGGGTCCCGTCGTCGGAACGAATCGCCCGCCAAATATAGATGGGGTAGAGGCAGATTCCGAAGGCTGCGATCACGTAGGCTTCCACCTCCAACGACAACGTGATCGAGTGGTAGGTGAACCGCGCCAAGAGATTGGTCCACAACGGGGCGAGCGCAAACCCCGCGATGGCGAGGTTCAGCATCGTCTTGACGAGTCCCCAAAACGGCACGATCAGCGACGGCGCGATGCTGAAGGTCAAGGTCTGAACGACGTAGTTGTTCCAGAAGGTGAAGAACGTTGCGCTGACGATATTTCCACTGACGTACGCCGCGCCGAGTTGTTTTAGTTCGCCCGTCGTGAAAACCTCGGTGACGTACGTGAGCACTTGCAGGTTGAGCAGCGGCACGGCGAAGGCCAGGAGCGCCGCTCCCATCAATGCGCCGTAACAGAGTACGTGAACCGTTGCGAATAGTCCTCGGAACTCGTGCATCGGCGCGATGATACCGGCCAACGCAGGGACGTGCACGAACCGGGCCAGCAACCGTACCTGTAGGACCGCGCCCCCGATTACGACCAGCAGGATTCCCAGCATCCCTCCCCAGGCGATGGGCATCGTGGTCGGGATTATCGGGGCCATCATCTGCTGGCCTTCTTCATCGAGTTTCGCAACCTCGTCCCTGGACAAGTCGCGGCGTTGCCCTTCCGGATCGAGCCAGCCCTTCGTCGCGCCTGCCTCTTCCGTAAAGAGCGGCGCTACGGAATCGTCGTAGGGAAGGAGATAGGCGAAAGCCATTCCAGCGGTTCCCCGTTGCAGTTTTCCGACGACAGTAAACGTCTGCCCGTCGACGGTAAACGTGTCCAGACGGCACAACTGCCCGGCGAGGACTTCGTGCTTACCGGGTTCGGGCGGTCTGCCGGAAGCCGTGAGCGACTGCCACACTTCCGGTGACAGATCTGGTTGCGAAGATTCGTTCCCGCATCTTGAGGCCCAGCAGCTCGACGGCTTCGCTGCCTTCGTCGAAACTCTGGAGTTCCTCCGCCAACGGAGACGGCGGGAAGTTCTCGTCGGAAATCTTGCGCGCGTATACGGTGTGCACGCCTTCCCATGGCGGCGCGCCGGAGAGGGAGATGAGGGCATCGCGCCAGACTTGGCCGGATTGCTGACGGGCCTCCCATAGCGCCATGGTCGAGATAATTAACACGCCGGCCAGCACGAATGCCGCGGGCCATCGCAACGGCCTGTTTGCCGTTGGACGCGGCGGTGGTGTCGTGGAACTCAACGGTATACTGGTTTCGACGATTTGGAATTCATCGGTGGACATCGAAAACGGGGTACTCCCTGGATTCGAATTGCAGCGTAATGCGGCCGTTTACGACTGACGCCCTCAGGACTGGAAGCTCATCGACTTGACGATGTGGTGGAGCACGTCATTGAAGAACGGCTCCTGATCGGGGCCCATCCAGGACATCAAGTACATCTCATATCCATGGGTCTCCTTGCGCGGCAGCCCATAGTATTTCTGGGGCGAAATATAGCCCACATAATCTCCCGCGAAGCTCAACACCCACAAGTCGACACCCTGTTTCGCAGCCCACGCCTTCATTTCGCGGCTGATCTCGCCGCTCATGTCGCAGGGGGTCCCGAACAGGAACACGTCCCCCAGGCGAATGCCGGAAATCCAGGCAATATTATCCACACCGGCGAAAGAGAGGAAGTACGGTGACATGCGCCAATTCGGATTGAGTCGAAATTGTAACGAGGGCGTCTCGAAGTGGAATCCCACGGATGCCACTTCGATGCGATCGGAAAACTCCGCGCTTTCGGCATCGTTCAAGAGGAGGTCCGCGAGCGTGGTCCCCAAGGTCTCCGCTCTCGTGAAGCCATCCGGCCCGCTTGTCTGCGCGCTCATACTGCCGACGGCGCCGGCCAGAAACACTGCCATCCCACCGGTCTTGGTTTCGATGGCGCGTTCGAGGTATCCGGGATAGTCCGCGCTGAACTCCATGTTGCTGGATCCGACAACCGTTGCATGGGCCGAGTACGACACCACGTGACAGGTCTTACCGTCCTTGTGTTGAAACACGAGATAGCTCAACTCGCTGTCCACCGGGCCGTCGTGCGCGCGGTTTTTGATGTACTCGGGCGCATCCACGCTGCCTTTTGCAAAGGTCGCGGGCTTGAGGTTCTGGTAGGCTTCGACGATAGCCGTGCCGAAGGCTTCCCCGATGGACTGGGCGACCGACTCGTCGTAGGTTCCACCGAACATCGATGCGGCGAGCCCCGGACCCCAGGCCCCGGGCCCGGAATGCGTGTGGGACGCGTTGAACAGGATGTCTTCCGGTGCAAGCCCGACGGCCTTTGAGGCCATCGCCCGTGCAATGTCGGCAACATTATCCGGCACGATGAGCATGTCCGATCCGACCAACACGGCGGTATCGGCGCCGTCGCTCACGGCAACCGCTTTCGCGTACAGCTCGTCGTGGACACCTGTCGACGGCTTCCCATGGCGATCCCCGAAGCCGGCCAGGGGCGTCCCAACAGGAGGGGTCATGCGCGCGCTCGCCCAGCCCGCCTGGAGCGTGCCGGGTTCACCGACGGTGGTGTCCTGAAAGCTCGTATCCGCGGCCTGGATGGCATTCTGATAAAACCCTTCGTCGGTTACTTCGGTTGCGGCATAGGTGGGCCACGGTCCGACGAAAACGAGAAAGAGGACCACAAGCAGGGCCAAAACGATCCCTGCGCCGGTGAGGGTTTTCTTAAGCATGGGCGTTACCTTTGCCGGAGCGCGAATCGGATGAATGCGCCCCAAACGTCTCCTACTGGTCTACAGAAGCTTTCAACACATTGTCGTTAGCGTAACTCACAAGTTCAAACGCATCGCGCGCCTGCGCCAAAGGGAATGAGTGGGTGATGAGGGATTTGACATCAAGGCGCCCGGTGGCAACGAGATGGATCGCGGCCGGGAAATTGAAACGGAATCGCCGGCACCACGTAATCGTCAGTTCTTTGCGGCGTGCAACATCCACGGGAAAGCGACCGTATTCTTCTCCAGAGATCCCGGTGAGCACGCAGCGGCCGGCCGGGCGGGCTACGCGGCACGCGAGATCGGGGGTTTCTGTGGACCGCGCGCAGTCGATTGCCACGTCAACGCCTCGTCCGTTGGTCGCATCCATAATCGCTGCGACGGTGTCCGCATCGGATACGTTCATTGCGGTGTCGACACCATACCGTTCCGATGCGGCGACACGGTAGTCCAACAAGTCCGTGCCGAGGATGGCGCCCGCACCGGCGACTCGCGCCACTTGGGCCGTGAGCAGGCCAATGGGGCCGAGCCCGAGTATGGCCACGGCCTCGCCGGGTATCAGGTGCGCCAGTTCGATGGTGTGCAAGGCCACCGCGAGCGGCTCCATCATGGCCGCCTCGGCCGGAGACACCACGTCGGGGACGGGAAAGCAGAAGGCCGCGTGTACCGCGATATACTCGCACAGGGCGCCATCGTGGGGCGGTCCGCCGGGGAATTTGAGGCTTTGGCACACGTTATAGTGGCCTTTGAGGCAGTATTCGCAGCGCAGACACGGAATCCCGGGTTCGACTGCAACACGCTTGCCGACCAGCGTTGGATCCGCTTCGGCGCCGACTGCTTCCACGATACCGGCATATTCGTGCCCGAGAATCAGCGGATCCGTGACGACCGTCTTTCCGATCCGGCCATCCACGTAGTAGTGCATGTCGGAGCCGCACACGCCGGTCGACTCAATGCGGATGAGGGCCTCGACGGGACTGGGCGTTGGAACCTCAACGTCGACCGTCCGCATGTCACGGGGGGCGAACCACTTCACAGCTTTCACGTGAGAACGTATACTCCGTTTTCATTTGGAGAACTTCAGCCGGGAATCTATCAAACGGCAACATGTGAAGGTAGCACTTGGGGGGGAGTAAACACAAGCAGGTCCAAGTCAAAACGGGGAAGGAAGTTGTGCGTGGCGAGCCGGAGACGCGGGGGATCGTCTCGGCGGCGGCAGGGGCTTAGTTGAATGACTGCGACGCAGCGGTCCCGTTGGAACCCGTCTGCAGCCCTTCGGCCATGCTCGTGTGCCGCTCGATGGCGAGGTTCATGAAGTCTTCCGCCAGATTGGCATCTACGGGAAAACTCGTCACGGTGTAGCCAAACTCTTTCACGATCTGCTTCAAGTCCGCGCTGAGCCGTTCAATTACCCGCCGGGCGCCTTCTTCGGGCGTTTCCACGAGCAGAATTGCCAGACCGTGTTGGTTCAGACTGAACACCTGGTCGGTGGAACGGAGTTCATCGGAAAGTTGCATACCGATACGGGGCACGACATCGTCCGTATCTTCGGCGATCGACAATGTAACGAGAGTCGTCGATGCCGGGTATCGTATCGAGCGTTCAATCTCTTCGCGGACGCGCGCATGCAGATAGGTTTCCGTCCGTAGCCCGCTGGAGGGATCGCGGTACGCAAGTTTTTCTAACAAATGGCAACGTCGTTCCAACTCCGTGCGAAGTTGAACCTCTTCGCGTAAGCGGTTTTGCAAGTCGTCTATGGCATTTCGTAACTTCTCGATATCATCCATTCGTGATCTCCCTCCCAGCCTCGAACGGGCCGCAAAACACGTGCCAATTGGGAACACGAGTTGGACTTCGTTATAACCCATTGGAACTTAGTGGTTTGAAGATCTGTTGAATTTCGGATGGCGACTGTGGCAGAGTGTTAGATGGGTTTTAGGTTGTCATATTTGACAACTTTTTTATTGTTGGTGACAAGATCTTCCAGGTGAAGTTTCGATCCAACTCTTGACAAGTCCATCAAAGGCCGGTAGCATGGTAATTGTGTACGTGAGGGCCAATTAGTGCGTAAACTGTAAACGAGTGTCGCTACATTGGAACTGCCATCCGCCGATGTGTCTACGCCGCGCTTTCTAGTCGTCGAAGACGAGCAGGCGCAGCGGAATCTCCTGCGGGAAGTTCTTCGCCGGGAAGGGTATGAGTGCGATTGTGCCTCCACCTGTGCCGAGGCGCGGGACCTGTTCTCGGAGGGGAGGTTTGTCTGCGCGCTCATCGACCTGGGGCTTCCCGACGGCAACGGGCTCACACTGCTCACGGATTTCTCGAGCGAGGATCCTTGCACGGTTCTGGTTATCCTTACCGGGGAAACGTCGGCCGAGACGATCATCAATACCATGCGTGGCGGCGCATTCGATTATCTCCGCAAACCAGTGGATCTGGTTACGCTGCGGGCGGCGGTTAGCCGCGCGCTGGCGCATCATTCGATTGCCATGGAGCGGGCCGAATTATTCCGCCTGCTTCTGGAAGAGCGCGAACAGTTGCGGGCCCGTGTCGAAGCGGCCACGGCGGACATCCGGCAGTATGCCGGGGCGTGCGAAGTGAGCAATTCGCGGCTGCGCGCACTCTTGCGGCTCGCGCAAATGTCTAACGAGTACTATACGGACGAGCACCTGTTCCGGCAGGTATTCGCCGAACTCGCCGGTCACTTGCCGTTGCGCGGCCTGGCGCTCTGCAACGCCGTGCGCAGAAAGATCCTCTTCGCCATTCAGGCGGAGGGCGCGATCGAAGTCGACTTCTACGGTTCCGAGTCCGTTTCGCTCGGTGGATACGATACGTTGCTGGCGGAGGCGGAACCGGGACTGCTGATTAATGAAGTGATAAAACGCTTCGGCGGACTGGACCTCGACGAACTGGAAACGTTGGTCTATCCGCAAATGTCGCGTTCCCGGACGACGAGCACGGTTGCATTCTTGTTGGCAGGGGGATCTGAACCGGATTCCTCCGATTCGGAGTTTCTCGATACCTGCGCGTACTTCCTCGCCTTCGAGTGGGAACGGGGGCAACTGTTGTATCACGTAGCGCATCACGCGAGTTTGGGCAATATCGCGGTCGAGTTGGCGCGGAATTTCATTCAACCGCTCACGGCAATTCAGACTGCCGTGGAATTCGTTTCCGAAACCGTCGAAAGCGAGGACGAACACCACGGCCTCGATATCATCGCCCAGAATGCCGACCGGCTCCGGCGTCAGACCCAGGAGTTCCGGAAACTCTCGACGTTGCGAGAAAACGCCATCGAGACCGTGACGTTGGCCGATTACGTCGAACAGGCGGTCGATATGCTGAATGTAGCCATTCAGAACCGCGGGGTAACCATCGAACGGCAGTTTCAATCGGAATGCGAATGCATACTCTTGAACGGTACGATGCTTGCCCGGACCATCCTTGACGTGGTCTTGTCGAGCTTGCGGTCCGTCAAAATGGGCGGAAGAATTGTGTTGCGGCTGTATGAATCCGACGATCAGCATGTTGCGTTCGAGATCAATTACGAGGCGGTCAGCCGGGAGATTGCGGTATCCCAGAGAGAGTCCGATCCCTTGGGGAGGACCACGGTAAACCCGGTATTGCAACTCGCGGAACGCACCGTTCACGCTTGCGGCGGCAGCCTATCCATGGAAGTGCTGGACGACCGCAACACCACGATACGCTTTCAACTTCCCCGCAATGCGACCAATCCGGCGCGACGGTGGGAGAACGTATTATGACCGTTAAGATGGACAACGCGTCACCGAAAGAGCTGCCGGCCGGCCAGCGTCTGGTGGTTGTGTTGGACACCGATCCGGGTGTCCGCTGGACCCTCGAGAAGGGACTCGCCCGGTCGGGTTTCGAGGTCCGGGCGGCGGCTACGGTTGGGGACGTCCTGAGCGTCATCAGCGATTTCGATGTGGCCGGTGTGATTATGGAACTACTCCCGGAGGCCGGGCTTACCGAAGATGTATTGTCCATGATCGTGGACGCACCCAGCGCGCCACGGGTAATCTGCGTCGCGGTAGATTCGCCTCCGAATCTCGTGATCGATTGCATGCGCCGCGGAGCCGCGGATTTCTTGCCGAAGCCATTCAGTCTGGCTGAGGTGCGAAGTGCCCTTAACCGCGCCCTCGATACCATGTCCAGTAGCAACCCGTTCCATCGTCCGCCATCCGCGCAACGGAGTTCGGCCGACGACTCGCTGCTGATTGGAATCAGCCCGGCGATGCAAGAATTGCGCACGGTGATTAAGCAAATCGCCCAAACCGATCTGAATTGCCTGCTCCGCGGCGAGAGCGGCACGGGCAAAGACATGGTCGCTCGAGAGATTCATCGCCTTTCCCGAAGATCCGATCGGCCGTTCGTTAAGGTGAATTGTACCGCGCTGCCCGAGCAATTGCTGGAAAGTGAGCTGTTCGGATACGAGAAAGGCGCGTTTACCGGCGCCGTGTCCGCAAAGCCCGGCCGATTCGAACTGGCCCACCGCGGGATTATCTTCCTCGACGAGATCGGCGACATGCACCCGAACCTGCAAGCGAAACTGTTGCAGGTGATCGAGCACAAGGAGTTTACCAAGCTCGGCGGCCGCCGTCAGATCAAGGTGGACGTCCAGATTATCGCCGCGACCAACGCGGATCTCGAGGCGAAAACCAAAGATGGCTCCTTTCGAGGCGACTTGTATTTCCGTTTGAACGAAGTCTGTATCTGGGTGCCTCCTCTTTCCGCACGAAAAGAGGACGTGCCACTGCTCGTCCGCCACTTCATTCAGAAGCACGGCCGGTTCTCGGCAGATTCCGACACCCGAATCAGTGTCGAGGATTTGTCGGCCCTGACAAATCACGCATGGCCGGGCAACGTCCGAGAGTTGGAGAGCACGATCAAACGCTGGCTTGCCCTCGGCAAACAGTCCTTGACTTCGGCCCTCAATCGCAGCGGCTCCGCAACTCCGGGAAAGGCGCCGGTTACCGAACCCACCGACACCCGTTCGAACGCTGACGGCAAGGATGACCGTCCCGAGATGGTTCGGATTCTCGAGGCCCTCGAACGGTTTCAATGGAACCGGCGCAAGACGGCAGATCACTTGGGCATGAGCTACCAGACGTTGCGCAGGCGTATCGATCAGTACGGATTGAACCAAGGCGCTTGATTCTCCGCGCACCCCCCGCCTCGTTACCATATCGGCGTAATAAGTTTGTCTTATGTGACATCATATTGTTCACATCTGACTAACATGCGTAACTGTATTCGGGCTCGGACCGGTGTATTCTATTAAGCCTTTTTCTGTAAGGCATTGGTTTGCAGTGTTTTGAAGAATTTTTGGCGGCGTTGGCACGGAACCTGCGGTTAAGATGGCGACGTGCGAGTCAGTCAAAGCCTTATCTGGTGGGGTTTTGACAAGGTGGTGGGTACGCACCACTAGCAGTTTGAACGTGAATGGAAACGAAGTTTACGTGCGTGTGGCTAGGCTGCGGACAATCAGGATAATAAGGAGAATGCGAGCGATGAAACTGAGGAGAGCGTTGATTGCGTTGGCGCTGGTGGCGTTTATGTCACAGTCCGCCTTTGCGGCGCTGATGGTACCGGGGGATTCCATTCCGCCCGGCGAGAAGCATCTGTACGAAATCTTTAATGAACTGTATGGGACTGCCTACACGAGCAACAATGATGCGGCCTTCTTGGCCAACCAAGTCGTTGATTTCCAGACGCTGACGTTGGATCCCGATTTCTGCTCGATTACGTTTGAAGCGGTCTATCGTCAGTCTTACCTGGAAGACGATATCTACCTGTACTCCGATGTCGATGAAATCGGCGATCCGGCTCCGCTGACGCACATTCTTGGACCGGTCGACAACAGCGGCGTGAATGGCGGACAGGGTAATCTGACGGGCACCATCCCGGCGGTTAATGTTGACGTGACGGGGCTGACCGAACTCGGCTTCCTCGATCACGCCAAGGATCCGAACTCGGCGTTTGCCTTCGACTGGTATTCTCAGACGAGCCTGAACGATGGGCAGTTCTCCACCGGTAACGACGAAACCCACGTGCTGCTGTGGAACGTCCCCGGCATGAGTAACACCTACTTATTGACGTGGGAAGACCTCCCCTACACGTACTTCTCCGGCAACGAAGATATCGGTGACCAGGACTACAACGACATCGTGATTCAGATGACGCTGAATCCGTGCGTAGTCCCCGAACCTTCCTCCATGGCGCTGCTTGGCCTCGGCCTTGCCGGACTCGCCGTGCGGAAGTTTCGCAAGCGTAAGGCCTAGCCCCTCGCAAGAGGGTCCTATGTAGACCGACTCGTTCAACGGAGCGGCGGCAGGTTTCGAAAGAAGCCTGCCGCCGCTCTTTTTGTGTGAACGTCTTCGGGTGGACGTCCCGGTGAACGATTGAGGATTGGCTAGTTGGTGTCGCCCAATCGTGCCTCGATGAACGGAGGTATGGGAGATTGATTGAAGAAGTGATTCGCAAGCGCGATCAAGACCGTCCAGTCTTCCGGGGTTGTGTCGTGGCCACCCGGGCGAAAGTAGGCAAGATTGTTCTCCGGCGCGTGAAGCAAATCGAACACGGGTTGTGCCGCGGCGCGCATCGCCCGGGTGCCCTTCGGGTTCGCCCACTCGTCTTCCAACCCGTCGATGCTGGCGACGGCCCGGGGCGCCACTAACGCTCGGAGGAAATGCTGGTCGAAGGGCAATTCCGTTTCACGGCCCGCGAAGGACGCCAACCGGGGGCAGAACCAGTAGTGGAACCGTTCCGGTTCGGTAATCAACTCTAAGGTCTCGACACCATCTTCAACGATGAGAAATGAACCCGCGCCGCCAGCGCCGGACCCGTGGGGAACGGTGAGGGCAATGCGTGGGTCCAACGCGCCCGCCAGCAGGGCTACTTTCCCGGCGCGAGAATGGCCGGTCAAGGCGATTCGATTTATGTCGACGGTATCGACGTGCTCCAGATAGTCGACGACACGCATTACGCCCCACGCCCAGACCGCCAACGATGCCCAATCGTATTGCGGGTAGAGCGGATGGAGTCCATCGGAGCGATCGGCGTCGTCCCGGTCGAGATCGTGGCGTTGGTATCCCGCGAAGATATATCCCGCTTCGACAACCGTCTTTGCGACGGGTCGCAAATGCTCCTCCCAGACCGGCTCGACGGCAAGCACCACAGGATAGGGACCCGTGCCGCCGGCCGGCACGTACAATCCAACGTGAAGCGGCACCTCGTGGTTTGGTCCCAAGTGGAGTGTGATCCGATGCAGGTCTGCCCCGACCTCGTCGATGCGTTCGATCGATTCCTCTTTGGCAGGGATCTTTTCCGGTGGCGGCGGCAAGTGACCGTATTCGATCGTGAGGATCATATCGGTAATTTCTTTGCGGCGCTGCTGCCACTGTTCGGCGGTGGTTACCGGCGTTCCGTCGCTCATCACCAGCGGATTGGGAAGGGCCGCAATTGGCGCTGCGTTCACAGCGGCGGCGGACGACATCGAGCATCCTGCGAGTAGAATTGCGAAAACCGTCGGCATGGCAATCTCCTGAATTGTGTTGAGTCAGTCTCCGGCACACTTTACCATGGGAGCCTGCCGCCAGGGGGAGCGGGTACTTTCCGTTCGGCAGACCGTGTATTGAGACGAATCCGGGAGATGGGTCCGGTCATGAACATGAGAATCTTGCAGCGGGTTGGCTTGTTGTTCGCGCTCGCGGTGTGTTCGCGGGGAATCGCGATGGAGATCGCCTGGACGCGGACGACGGGCCAGTATCCCGTGGAATGCACCCCGGTGGTTGCTCGCATAGGCGATGGGGACGTGGTGCTCGCGTTGAATCGCGGCGGCCAGATCATGGCCTGGAACACGGACGGTTCGGACTGGGGTGACGGGCAAGACGGAACGGTTGCGCAATTGCCGGAGGGCTTCTGGTCGGCGACGCCGCTTGTGCGAAACCCCGCTGACACGCCATTCGTCGTGGCGTGCAGCGGTGAAGGGCTTGTCATTGCCCTCGATGCGTCCTTCCGGTCGCTTTGGCAAGTTCAATTGCCAGGCAAAACCGTCTATGGCGAGGCGATTCCCGTTGCGTTCCCCTCCGCGAAAGACGGAGATCCCGGATTCTGCATCAGCGACAAATCCGGAACGGTGACTTGCCTGAACGTGGACGGCTCGATTCGGTGGCAGAAAGACCTTGGCCATGGATCGTGCCGTACGCCATTGCGATTAGCCAAGGGGGAAACTCCTGCGCTCTTGGTGGCGGCAGGGAACACACTGTCATTGCTTGTCGAGGACGGGGCCGAGATTTGGGCACGGGACCTGGGCGTTGAGATCACGGCCGGTCCGGTCAATCACGGGGCGGCGGAAAGCGCGTTCTACATTTGCGGCGGCGGGGGCTTGTTGATTGCGGTGGACCGGAATGGCGAAGTCTTGTGGCGAACTCCGGCCGGTGAGGAGATGGACACTACCATCGCCACGGCAAGCCCTCCGGCGGGCGGGCCGATCATTGTCAGTAAGGGACTATGGGGAAACCTGTACGCATTTACCGACAAGGGGGAGCGGCTCTGGACTCACGAGTTTCGGGCAAAGAGCCGCAGTGCGTCGACCTTTGTAAACGTGGGTGGTTCCGTTTCCAACGCAATCTTGAGCACGAGTTACGACCAACAAGCACGGCTGTTCAATGACCAGGGCGAGCTGTTGGACACGTGCCGACTCGCTGGCGCGGTTAATGGTTCACCGGTCGGTTTCATAGACATCGAATCGGGAGAACCGCGGTGTCTTGTCGTTACGGCGTCGTTGCTTGCCCATTGTTTGAAGTTGGGGCCCATGACGTCGCCGTACGCGATCGATGGAGACGAAGGAGAGGTCAAGCTTACGTGGCGTGCGACCACTACCGACGACCCCCAGCATTCCCTAATCGTCGACAACCCGGGGGGCCGCCTTCTGCGCGTCAATTTGTCCGTTCCGGTGAAAGTGGGCGGTCCGAGAGTGTATGGCACGGTTACGACCCAGTCCGCTTTCGAGATTCCGTTCGATACAACCGACTATCCGGCTCCCGAACCCATTCGCGCCATCGTCCACGACGCGGAAGGTCACGACGTGTGCAAATCGGCCTGGTCGACGCCGGGCGGGGACGGTTCCGTACGGTACGATCCTGGGGGTGACCAATTGATCGCGTGGGCTGTCCCTGCGTACGGCCACTTCAACCCGGGTGTCCTTGCGCCGCAACTTTCACCGAATGGCGATTTGCGGCGGGATGCCGTCGAAGTTTCCAATCTTTACGTCAACGAGATCGATGAAGCGGCCTTGATACTCGTATCGACGTTTGCCAAACCCGTCCGCGTGCGCATCAACGCGCATGATTTGAAGGACGGGCAAGATTCGGCCTTCGGTGGAGCGGTAAATCTGTTTGAGGTCGTGTTTACCGGCGCGTCGAATGGGGAAGATGTGGCGGACGCATTGAACTCCCTGGGCGACAGCGGGCTTCATACGCTTCTCCCCGGGCGTGCAACCAAGATTTGGGTGCAGGTCGACGCGCACGGCGCAACGCCGGGCAGCTATGCGGGAACGATTACGGTTCAGCCGATCCTGGAGGAATCGCCCGCGGTCGAGTTGGGGCTGTCCGTGTCGGTGCCCAACCTGACGCTCGAAGCGCCGTTGCCATTGACGCTGTGCACATGGGACTACGTCCCGAACCAGTGGTTTCCGAATCGCACCCCCGAAGTGTTGGACGACATGAACCGCCACGGCGTAACCGTGTTTCCGCGCAGTATCGGAATACCGAAGGCTACGGTCGATGCGTCGGGAACCTTGCAGTGCGATTGGAGCGCCATGGATGCGCCGTTGGCCGAATTGAAAGGCCGGGGCGAAGTCCTGTTCCAGATGACCGCGCCGCCGATTGCGTTTGAGAACGCGCCGGACGCGAATGCGGAACTGCAAATTCAGATCACGTACCTTCAGCAGTGGCGCGATCACCTGCGCGAACTGGGATGGGGGTATGAGGATTTCGCGCTGTATCCCATCGACGAACCGGGACTCGCAAACGGCAAACGCATCCAGACGTTCTTGGACGCCGCGAATTTGTTCCGGGCCGCCGATCCGCGGTTGCGCATCTACACGGACCCGGTTCCGGGGTTGTCCATGGCCGATTTCGATCGGATTTCGCCCTACGTCGACGTGTGGTGTCCCAACATGCGGCTGGTTTCCGGTCTGTTGGCGCAGGACCCGCGCATCCAACGGATTAAGGATTCGGGCAAAGTCGTCTGGTCCTATGAATGTGTCGCGCAAGTGCGTTCGCTTTCGCCGTTGCGCTACAACCGCGCGAATGCGTGGCGGGGACACGCTTTCGGGCTGCAAGGCATCGGGTTCTGGACCCATTGCACCACGCAGACCGACCCGTGGCTGCGCGCCAAAGATTTTAATGAGTACGAACTCGTCTATCCGGGTGCGCTTCCTGTACCGAGCGTGCGGTGGGAAGCGGTCCGCGATGGGTTGGAGGACGTCGCTGCAATCGCGATGCTGGAACGCGCGATTGCATCCGCGAAAGACGTCGGCGTAAAGGCGGACGTCGTTGCGGCGGCGGAGAAGGAACTTCGTATAGCACAAAACGACATCATGGAACTCTCCGACGATGCCTTCAAGGAAAGCCGCGACTACCTCAAGCAAGGTGACCGGCGGATCTGGCACACGCCGACGGATGTTGAGACCTACGCCCGACACCGGAAACGCATCGCGGAACTGACGCTCGCGCTACAGGATTGATAGTTAGTCCACAGCGTGAACGGTGTAGGTCTCGTCGGCTTCTGTCGTGAATTGGAATTCATCGCTCGACTGCGCGATCTCCGAATCGCCATGGCTCACACGCAACGGGGTCCAACTCCGAATCGCGCAGGGTCCGTCCAAGTCCGAAGTAATAGTCGCTTCCGTCAGCTTGCCGTCTCTCCACGCAATATCGACCGTGAATCCGCCGCGGGCGCGGAGGCCCGTGACCTTGCCGGTCGGCCATGCCTGGGGGAGTGCCGGCAAGAATTCTATCGCGCCGGCGTGGCTTTGCAGGAGCATCTCGGCGATGCCCGCCGTGCCGCCGAAGTTGCCGTCGATCTGGAAGGGCGCGTGATTGTCGAACAGATTGGGTAGCGTGGACTTCGCGAGGAGTGCCCTCACGTTTTCGTAGGCTCTATCGCCGTCGGCAAGGCGTGCCCAGAAGTTGATAATCCAGGCGCGGCTCCAGCCGGTGTGGCCGCCGCCGTTCGCGAGACGCCGCTCGATCGAGACCCGGGCGGCCTTCGCCAATTCGGGCGTGCCCGTCAGCGTGATCTGGCTGCCGGGATGCAGCGCGAACATGTGGGACATATGCCGGTGCCCCGGCTCGGGTTCATCGAAGTCGACGAGCCACTCCTGTAGTTGGCCGTGCTTGCCGATTTGCAGCGGTGCGAGTCGGGCGCGGGTATCGCTCAGCTTCGCGCGGAAGTCGTCGTCTATGCCCAAGGTTTCGCTTGCCTGGATGCAATGGGTGAACAAGTCCCACAAGATTTCCATGTCCATGGTCGGACCCATGCACACGTTGGCCTGCTGGCCGTCTGTGGTGCGGAACTTGTTCTCCGGTGAATTCGACGGCGCCGTGACCAACCAGCCGTGGGTGGGCTCTTCGATCAGCGTGTCGACATAGAACTCCGCGGCGCTCTTCATGACAGGGTACACCGAGGCGAGAAAGTCGCGGTCGCCGTTGAAGGCGTAATGTTCCCAGAGATGCTGGCACAGCCAACCGCTGGCGGCCATGAATTGTCCCCAGGAGGGGCGCTCGCCCGGAGAAGTGAACCCCCAGATATTCGAAATCGTGTGCACGACCCATCCGTTTGCGTTGTAATGAATGCGCGCGGTTCGGCTGCCGGGGACTTGCAGCGACTCGATGTATTGGAGGAACGGCTCGTGGCATTCCGCGAGGTTGCACACCTCGGCGGGCCAGTAGTTCATCTGGTCGTTGATGTTGTGATGATAGTCGCAGTTCCAGGGCGCCTGAAAGTGATCGCACCAGATGCCCTGCAAATTCGCGGGCAGATCGCCGGGCCGCGAACTGGAAATGAGCAGATAGCGTCCGTATTGGAAATAAAGCGCGGCGAGGCCGGGATCGTCGGCGCCATTTTGCACCGCGGTCAGGCGCATGTCGGTCGGCTGGCTCGACGCATCCGTCGTACCAAGGTCGATGCTGACCCGGCGATACAATCGTTGATAGTCTTCCACATGCGCGGCGCGCAACGCATCGTAAGGCTTGTCGGAGGCATTCGAGAGCTGCGTCTCACAGATGGACGTGGGTTCCTTACCCTGGTAGTCCGTCGCAGCGACCAGCAGCAGCGTCGACGGCGTTCGCGTTCTGAACTTCGATGGTGTTGCCGTTGGAGACCATGGCGCCGCCGTCGGGACGCATCATCAGACGCGCTTCGTACCGCATCCCATGCCCCATCCAGGCCCGGCCGGCGAGGACCAGTGTATTCCCGCCGCGCACTTCCGCAACGACTGCCGGTTCCGGCTCCTCCGATTCCTCGAAGGGCTCGATCCCGGAATCGTTCTTCCATCGGCGCGAACTGCGGCGCGGATCGCGGTCCAACCCAACACGAAACGATACGCCGCCCGGTTTATCCGCTGCGAGCCGAATGACCAACACCTGGTCGGGCGCGCTGCTGAAAACTTCGCGCGTATAGTTCGTATCACCGACCCGGTACTCGACCGACGCGATGCCCGTATCGAGATCGAGTGTACGACGATAGACATCGAAAGCCGTTTGGTCCGCCCCAAAATCGAGGATGATGTCCCCGAGAGTCTGGTAAGAGCCGAACGGCACGTACGCGCCATTTCCCGTACCCGACCCTGCGCCTTGGCAAACGAGCGTATCGTAAGTCAGCGCTTCCGCTTCCGTGTACTTGCCTTGCAGCAATAGCGCGCGGACTTCGTCCAGATGTTTCAAGGCGTCCGGGTTGTCCGCGAACTGGGGACCGCCGGACCACAGGCTGTCTTCGTTCAACTGGATGCGTTCGCGCGGCACGCCGCCGAAAACCATGCCGCCGATCCGGCCATTCCCGACCGGCAAGGCTTCCGTCCACACGCTCGCCGGTTGGGTATACCAGAGGCTCACTGGAGGCGGCGTATCGGCAAGAATACCGACGCTGCCGGCCATCATCAGGATCGCGACCCACCAATTTCGCATCGAATCAACCCCTCCATTTCCTCCGCCAGGCCCTTACTGGCATAATGCGTGGAAACAAGATCCCGCTACCGGGGGAACCACGGGGAGAAGGATACCATGATTCGAGTAGTCCGGTGTGCGTTCATAGCGTTTGTTGCGGTTGTATTGGCCGCGGGGCTCGCTTTCGCGCAAGACGCGGATACCGTGCAGATTTATGTCTCGCCTTCGGGTAACGATGCTTGGTCGGGCACACTGGCGGAACCGAATGCGGACGGTACCGACGGACCGTTTGCCACGCTGGAGCGGGCGCGGGACGAAGTCCGGCGCATGAAGAAGGAATCCGCGGTTCCCGCGGATGGCATTCGCATCGTCGTGCAAGGCGGCCGTTACGAATTGAACGAGCCGCTCGCGTTGACGGACGAGGATTCCGGTACGGAGCAGGCTCGCGTGACCTATGCCGCCGCGGACGGGCAGGAGGTACGAATCAGCGGCGGACGCGTGGTGGATACGTTTGCACCCGTTACGGACGCGGCGGTGTTGGAACGGCTCGACCCGTCAGCGCGCGATCACGTCATGCAGGCGGATCTCCGCGCGTTGGGCATCGAAGACTACGGTTCGCCCAAGGGCGGCGGTATGGAAGTCTTTTTCCGTGACCAGCCCATGACGCTTTCGCGCTGGCCGAACGAAGGGTTTACCCACATCGCAGACCTCGTGATAGATGACGGGCATAAGATCCACGGGATTCCGGGCAGCACGGTCGGCAAGTTCATCTACGAAGGCGACCGGCCGGAACGCTGGATTGGTGAGAAGGATCCCTGGGTTTACGGGTACTGGTTCTGGGACTGGTCGGCGCAGCCGCAGCAGATCGAGTCCATCGACCCCGCGAAAAAAGAGGTCGATCTTGTGCCGCCGTATCATGGGTATGGCTACCGTAAGGGCCAGTGGTATTACGGCTACAATCTCCTCGTAGAACTCGATTCGCCGGGGGAATGGTATCTCGACCGCGAGGCGGGCGTGCTGTACTTCTGGCCGCCTGAATCGGTCACGCCGGGCGATGTCGTGGTGACCGTACTTTCCACGCTGGTTCAGATGGACGGCGCATCCGACGTGACGGTGCGCGGCTTCACGTTGGAAGGCGGCCGTGGAACCGCGATACAAATCAAAGGAGGCACGCAGAACCGGGTCGAAGCCTGCACGATCCGCAACGTGGGCGGCTGGGCCGTCACGGTCGGCGGTGGCACCGATCACGGCGTGGTCGGCTGCGACATCTATCAGACCGGCGGCGGGGGGGTCTCGTTGACCGGCGGCGACCGGACGACGTTGACGCCGGGCAATCATTACGCGGACAACAATCACATCCACGACTACAGCCGCATCAACCGCATGTACAACCCAGGGATCACGTTGCAGGGCGTGGGCAACAGGGCGACGCACAACCTCATCCACGACGCCCCGCACATGGGTATGGGTTTCGGCGGCAACGATCACGTCATCGAGTACAACGAAATCTACAACGTCTGTTTCGAGTCCAACGACGCCGGCGCCATCTATACCGGGCGCAACTGGACCATGCGCGGGAACGTGATTCGCTACAACTATCTCCACGACATCAGTGGATTCCAGAACAAAGGCTGCGTCGGCGTGTACCTCGACGACATGTTCGCGTCGGCGGATATCCTCAGCAACGTGTTCTACAAGGTCACGCGGGCCGCCTTCATCGGCGGCGGGCGCGATTGCACCGTGGCCAACAACATCTTCGTGGACTGCAAACCCGCGTTGCACGTCGACGCGCGGGCCCTGGGCTGGGCGCATCAACATGCTGACGATTGGATGGCCGAGGCGAAGGAAAAGGGTACCATCTCCGGCATCGCCTACGACAAACCACCGTACAGCGAGCGATATCCCCAATTGCCGCACATTCTGGAGGGCGAACCAAAAGCGCCGGAAGGCAACCTCATCGCGCGCAACATCTGCTGGGGTGGAACCTGGGACGAGGTCGAGGAAAAGGCCCGGCCGTATCTAGTTTTCAATGACAACCTCGTTGAGGAAGATCCCCATTTCGTGGACGCAGAGCACCTGGACTTTCGGCTAAAGGACGACTCGCCTGCATTCGCGCTAGGGTTCAAACCAATTCCCATTGAGAAGATTGGTCTCTACGCGTCGCCGGACCGTGCCACGTGGCCCGCGGACGCCGCGCGCGGGGAATAGCCGGATGTGCCGTGCTGTTCCACCTTGACGGTAGACAAGGCAACGGGTAATCGGTACAATCGGCTTCGTGATGGCATCTATCGGTCGGAAGAATTGCAGGCGTTCCCTGTTTGGCGCGGCGCTGGCGTTGGTGGTGTTGTTCACCGGCGGACCTGCGTGGGCAAGCGGGCTGGTTCTGTGTCTCTGCCACGACGGGCATATGACGCTCGAAACTGCGTGCCAGCCGCAGGAATGCTGTGCCTGATGATTGCTCGATCGACGGCGCGCCGGAGTCGGTTTCCATATCGCTGTGCGCCGATGCGAGCGAAGAACATCCTTGTGTCGATGTTCCGTTGCTCATGCCATCGGGGCAGGTGCAGGCGCCGCGTTCCACGGTAGTTCTGACGACCTCAATCAAACCGTCTGCTGGAATCTGTGATTTATTTCCCACCGCGACTCTGGAACCCGCTGCGACCGCCGCGTTCCTCTGCGAGTCGTCGTGTCCTTCCCTCACTCCTGTCGTCACCGGAATCGTTGTCCTTCAGATTCTGATTCCCCTTCTCCTCACCGTACCTGAGTAGTCTCAACAGGCGTCATGCACTGCACGTGCATTCGAGGAGAACGATTTCATGCGATTCAAAGCCCCAAGAGGGGTGTACTGCATCTTAATCGCCGCAGTGAGCGCGATTGGACAGGATGCGGCATTCACTGAACCTACTGGCACGATTACGCTGGAACAGGCCGTCTACGCGGCGCTGCAGGGGAGCCCCCGGCTGGCCGCCTTTGACTGGGAACTGCGGGCCACGGATGGGCGGATTCTGCAAGCCGGATCGCGACCCAATCCGGAACTGTCGCTCGAGATCGAAAATGTGCGGCTGAAATCCGGGCCGGGCGCGGATGCGCGCACGCGCTCCTTAAACGGCACCCTGGGCCGGAAGACCGTGACGCTACCGAGTGGGCAACAGGGGCAACCTGTCGATCTGACGTATCCCCGGATTCAATCCGTGTTCGGCGGAGAACTGGAGCGGGAATCGGGCGCGCCCGCCGGGTTTGCGGAGTCCGAGATTACGCTCAGCATCTCGCAGATCATCGAATTGGGTGGCAAGCGGGCCAAGCGTGTGGCTCTGGCGCGGGAAGAGAAGCAACTCGCGCAATGGGATTACGAAGCGGCGCGAGCGGATCTCATCGCGGAGACCGCGCGGGCATTCGTCAACGTGCTCGTGGCCCAGGAGCGGGTGGAGCGCGAACGGGAATTGGTCGCCCTGGCGGAGGATGTGGCGCGGTCGACGGCTTTACGGGTCGATGCCGGGCAAGTCTCGCCCATGGAGAGCAACCGCGCCGAGATCGCCCTCTCGACGACGGGTATCGCTCTGGCCAACGCCGAACGCGCGTTGCAGGCGGCACGCATGCGGCTCGCGTCCATGTGGGGCGCCACCGAAATCACTTATACGGTGGCCGTGGGCGATTTTGCCGACATTTCGCCGGTTCCCGCCGTGGATTCGCTGGTTCAGCGGCTCAAAGCCAATCCGGACCTCGCCCGATGGGCGTCCGAACTTGCGGTACGTGACGCGGAATTCACCCTGGCGCGTGCGCGGCGCATCCCCAATCCCTCGATCGATTTGGGATTGCGGCGTGAAGGATTCGCCGGCCGGTCGGTTTCGCGATTCGGAAGCGACACGGGCGCCACGCTCGGGTTTTCGCGGACGGATGTCGAACCCGAGCGGGACGCGGAGTATCGCATCGTTCTCGGGTTTTCCATGCCGCTGCCCCTCTTCGACCGCAACCAAGGAAACATCGCGGAAGCGGAGGCGCTCGTCTCCAAGACGGCCGAAGAGCGTCGCGCAACCGCGGTCGCCTTGCACGCGGCGCTCGTCGAATCCCGGGAGTCCGCTGCCGCCGCGTACGACGAATTGCAGACCCTGGAAACCGACGTGTTGGCACGAGCGGCCCAAACCCTCGACAAGACGAGGGAAGGGTACGAGTTGGGCAAGTTCAGTTATCTCGACGTGCTGGATGCCCAACGCACGCTGTTCGACGCGCAGGCTGCGCGTCTGGATGCATTGACCCGATATCACGTTGACAGCGTCAACATAGAACGATTGACCGGCCAGACGCCGGCTCAAACGCAGGAGCAACAAGATGAACGTGAAGACTAGACCCCAAACGTTGGTATCGTCTCTTCGCATCCGAGGCGGTTCACCTCGTCCCTGATTGCGATTTTGTCAGTCATGGTGGTCACTGTGCTCAGTGCGGGATGTGGCGTTTCGAGCAACGACGTGGCCCAAGCCGCGCCGCGCGAACACGCAGCGCACACGCACGCCGAACGTGATCCAGACCGGTTGTGGTGCAACGAGCATGGCGTGTACGAGGACGAATGCACGATCTGCCATCCGGAACTGGCTGCGGCTGCCGAGGAGCGTGATCCGAATCGTCTGTGGTGCAACGAGCATGGTGTCTACGAAGACGAGTGCACGATCTGTCATCCCGAGATGGCGTCGGAGTCTGAGCAAGACGACGACGGGCACGGGCACGACAACCACTCCGGAGGTGCGGAGGTGCTTTGGTGCAAGGAGCACGACGTGGCGGAGGGCGAGTGCGGCTTGTGTCATCCAGAACTGGTTGCAGACCTCGAACCCGGCCAAGGGATGAAAGTCCGATTCGAGTCGGATGCGTCCGTCACGAAGGCGGGGGTGGAAGTAGGCCGCCCAAGCGAATCGACCATGTTGAGACCTTCGAGGTCCTGGGACAGGTGACCTTCGACCGCAACAAGCTCGCCATGATCACGCCCCTTGCCGGCGGTGTGCTGGAAAGCGTCCACGTGGATGTCGGGGATCGGGTCAAGAAAGGCGACCTCATGGCCCGGGTCAATTCGCCCGCTATCGCGGAGGCGAAGAGTGCTCTGGTGCGTGCGTTGACGCAGGAAGAGTTGCACCGCCGGACCTTCGCCCGCGAGAAGGATCTCGTCGAGCGCGAGATCCCGCACGACAGGATTTCGAATCGGCCAGAGCCACGTACGACGCAAGCCGGAGCGAGACGCAACAGGCCGGCCAGAAATTGTCGAACTTCGGCTTCGGTGAAGCCGAAGTGGCGGAAGTCGCGCGGACCCGGTCGACCACGTCAGTGATGCCCGTTCGAGCGCCGTACGACGCGACGGTCGTGGATCGGGATGCCGTCGCGGGCTCAGCGGTGGAAATGGGGATGCCGCTGTTCCAGGTAGCAGACCTGCGCACCATGTGGCTGGAGTTGTCGATTCCGGAAAGCCATCTCGGAGTCCTGAAACGCGGCATGCCCGTCTTCGCTCGCTTCGAGGCGTACCCTGGCGACGGCTTTACGGGAGAACTCACGTGGGTTGCCTATCAGGTTGATGAAGAGACGCGCAAGGTTGAGGCGCGGGCCGTGCTTCCCAATCGAGAGGAACGGCTCCGGCACGGAATGTTCGCTCGCGTCCAGCTCGCGGCCGGCGAGGAAACTGCAGGACTGACCGTGCCGAAAGACGCGGTTCAGGTGGTGGACGGGAGCTCCGTCGTCTTCCGAAAACTCGCGGACGACCTGTTCGAAAGCCGGGTCGTTCACGTAGGCCCGGATAAAGATGGGCAAGTGCTGGTTCTCGCGGGACTTCGGCCTGATGAGGAGATCGTGATAACTGAGAGTTATTTGGTCAAATCGGAATTGTTGAAAGCCCGGCTTGGCGCGGGTTGCACCGAACACTAGCGCGCGGGAGCCGAATAGATGTTGAATAGACTAATCGAGGCGGCGCTCCAGAACCGCCTGCTCGTACTCCTTCTGTTCGCCGTCCTCTGCGGCGTTGGCGTGTGGCGTCTTGCCGATCTGCCGATCGACGCGTTTCCCGACACGTCACCCACGCAGGTGCAGGTTAATACGACGGCCCCGGCTCTGAACGCGGAAGAGATTGAACAACAAATTACGCTTCCCATTGAACTTGCCGTATCGGGTTTGCCCGGTTTGGACAACGTGCGCTCGGTCTCGAAGTTTGGTTTGTCGCAAGTTGTCGCAACGTTTAACGAGACGACGGAAGTTTACGACGCACGCCAGTTCATCATGGAGCGGGCAAACGGCGTTCAGCTTCCGGAAGGCATCGAACGTCCGGAGATGGGTCCCATCTCGACGGGGCTTGGCGAAGTGCTCCACTACATTGTACGTTCGACGAACCCGGACCGTTCGCTCACGGAAATCCGCACGCTTCACGACTGGGTGATCAAACCCGAACTGCTCAAAGTCTCCGGCGTGGCCGAGGTGAATAGTTGGGGCGGGTTCGAGAAGCAGTTCCACGTCATCGTCAGCCCGGAGTCGCTGATTAAATACGGCCTCACTCTGGCGGAGGTCAGGGAGGCGCTGGAGCGGAACAACGAAAACGTCGGCGGGGGTCAGACCGAGCGGGCGGGGGAAACCTTGCTCGTCCACGGTTTGGGACGAGTGTCCACGGTCGAAGAAATCGAAAATATTGTGGTTGCGGCGTATGAGGGTACGCCGCTGCACATTCACGATCTCTGCGAGGTTCGCGTGGACCATGAGATTCGGCGCGGCGCGGTGACGTTCCAAGGACAGGGCGAAGCCTTGTTGGGCCTTGGGTTCATGCTATTGGGCGAAAACAGTCAGGATGTGACGGAGGCGTTGCGCGCAAAGGTGCAAAAGTCGGGCGGCAACGGCGCTGCCGGATGACATCGCAATCGAAGTCGTGTACGACCGTACCGATCTCATCGGAGAAGTGATCGGAACCGTTCAGCACAACCTCATCCTGGGCGTGCTGTTCGTCATCGTGGTTCTCTTTATACTTCTGGGAAACATACGTGCGGGCTTGTTGGTTGCCATCACGATTCCAATCGCCATGCTGTTTGCCGTACTCGGGATGTTCGAACTCTCCATCGCGGCGAGTTTGCTAAGTCTGGGCGCCATCGACTTCGGGATTCTGGTGGACGGTTCCGTGGTCATGACGGAGGCCAACCTGCGCCGGCTGCGAGACGAACAAGCGCGACATGGACGAGAGCTAAGCGGGAAGGAGCGCTTGGCGTGCATCATTCAATCGAGCCGGGAAGTGGTCCGGCCCATCGCCTTCGGAATGGGCATCATTCTTATCGTGTTCTTCCCGATCCTGACGCTGCAAGGTGTGGAAGGTAAGATGTTCAAGCCGATGGCCTGGACGTTCATACTGGCGATGCTCGGCGCGCTGTTTATCTCCGTGATTCTTTCGCCGGTGCTTTCCTACTAACATCTTGCCCCGCGATGCCCGGCCTGAACGGAAAGGGATTCCTCCCATCTTCTGACGGTCCTGTATGGGGGGCTATTGGGTGGCGCTCTGAAACTCCGTTGGCTCGTGCTGGCGGTGACGGTGGTGGTGCTTTCGGCTACGGCCGGTCTTGCGACGCGTCTTGGTGGCGAGTTCGTTCCGCGCCTGAGTGAAGGGGCGGTGGTTTCCAATGTGATTCGCCTGGCCGGGGTCTCTATCGACACGTCAGCGCGCTACAACACGCGCATGGAACAACTGCTGCTCGACGAGTTCCCGGACGAGATTCGATACGTATGGAGCCGCATTGGATCGGCGGAAGTCGCTACCGACCCATGGGGAACGAGTTGACGGACATCTTCGTAACGCTCTTTCCGCGTGAGGATTGGACGCGTGTCAAGCGCAGGCAGAATTCGTTGCCGCGATGGAAAATTGTCGGTGACTTGCCCGGGATCAATATCGCCTATTCGCAGCCCATCGAGTTGCGTATGAACGAGCTGATTTCCGGAATGCGCTCCGACGTGGGGATCAAGATCTACGGTGACGATTTCGACGAACTGGTCCGCATCTCGGACGAAATCCAGCGTGTGCTTGTGAGTATTGACGGCGCCGCCGATATCTCGGTCGACCAACTGACCGGTCAACCTACGATGCAGGTACGCGTGGATCAACAGCGCATATCGCGATTCGGGATACCCGCGGGCGACGTGCTCGATTTTGTCGAGGCCGTTGGCGGGACGGATGTGGGGACCATCTACGAGGGTCAACGCACGTTTCCTTTCGTGCTTCGTCTGCCGGACGAGTATCGAAGCAATCCGGATCAGCTTGCCGAGGCACTGATTCCGACGGAGCGCGGATCTCAGTTGAAGCTCCGCGAACTGGCCGAGGTTGTCGAAACCACCAGTCCGGCGACAATCAACCGGGAGTGGGGACGACGCCTCATCCGGGTGCAGACCAATGTTCGCGATCGCGACGTGGCCTCGTTTGTCGATGAGGCGCAGCAACGGATTGCGGACGAAGTGGATTTGCCGGACGGCTATCTCGTCGAATGGGGAGGACAGTTTCAGAATCTCGAACGGGCCAGATTGCGCTTGGCAATCATCGTTCCTCTCACGTTATTGCTGGTCTTTGTTCTCCTGTATTTGAGTCTGGGAAGCTTTCGCGATGTACTCATCATCTACACCGGCGTTCCGTTCGCGGCCATCGGCGGGATCGTGTCGCTTTGGCTACGGGACATCCCGTTCAGCGTCAGCGCGGCCGTCGGTTTCATCGCGTTGTCAGGGATTGCCGTCTTGAATGGACAGGTGCTCGTGGCCGCGATTCGGTCCTTTGTCGCCGACGGGCTCGCGTTGCGCGATGCCGTGTTGGCCGCGGGCAAGCAGCGGCTTCGGCCGGTCCTGGCGACGGCGATCACCGATGCCGTCGGATTCATACCGATGGCCTTGTCCACGGGCGTAGGCGCGGAAGTGCAACGGCCCCTGGCAACGGTGGTTGTAGGTGGGATTCTGACGGCGACGTTATTGACACTCTTCGTGTTGCCGATCCTGTACCTGGTTACGCCGGGGAGATCTCGGGAGGTCCGTCCCGCCGACAGAAAGGAATAGCTCACAGCGTATTCGGTTTCGCATCGATATGCAGCGCATCAACCCGGGCGCACGCCTTCTCCCCGTGTTCGACGCCGCTGGTGCTTCGCAATACAGCGCGTACATCGAATTCCTGCGTGTCGCCGAGTTCATCACTCGGGCACTTCCAGACGCAACGGACCCTGGTGACGACCTTCCGTGGCGATTTCCCATTTCGGTGCTTCGCCGCGGGGTCGCCACCTGGAGCAGCACGTAGCCGCCAAGGTTCTTGGCGTCCGCGTAGCAATCGAGGGTCACGACGAGATTTTGCAGGGGACGGGGAGAAGATATTCGTTGGGTAATCGTGGTGGATGTAGCCGAGCCGCCGACCATGCCGACCCAGAAGCCGCCGTCCCGATAGCCGCCGTGATCGGGATGCGCTACTTCGAGATCACCGAAATGCTTCCAGCGCGGCGTGGAAAAGTCATCTTCGTAGGAGAGGTTGCCGTAAAGGTCTTCGCTTAGCATGGCAGCCGCGCCGGGCGGCGGTGTTTCGGCGACACACGTGACGCGTAATGCGTGCAAGGATTGAGGCTGTAGATTTGGAGTTAGCCCCTTCACCCTCCATGGTCGACACGCACGTAGACAACGTGTGTGTTCCCCAACGTTTCCTGTTTCGCCTCCAAAACGGTCGGTGAGTTCGCCCTCCTGCGTTGCCATCAGGGGCCAGGATTGCAGAGTTGAATCGGTGGTTATCGCGAGCTGGTTGCGTCCCGCCGCATCACCCGGCGGAGTCAGCGTCGAGGTTTACCGCGACCGACTGCAACGGGAAGTAGGACACGAATCGATAGGTCAGCGAAGATCGCGCCAGCCCATTCGGCTTGGGTTCGAAGAACAACCCTTCGCCTGAGCCGGACAGCCGCAGATTCAGGAATCCGTCAATCGTCGCGTCGTGAATCCATTGGAAACCATCGAAGTTCTCCACGTACACACTGGGATCGTCGACGTCACCGCCGGCCGATATCGACCGGTCCGCGTACGAATCGTTCGCCGACGGCAGTGGGAGTTGGCTTTCCCGGAAACTGTGCATTTGTGCTCGTTTGACGCGCAGTGCGTCGCGCAACACACGCATATCTTCGGTTGGGCTGTCTACCCACGAACCCACGGACCCGGCCCCGCCACGGCGAACGCCGCGGTAGAGACGTTAAACTCCATGCACGTCGAGAACTGGTGCCATTCCTTCGCGATAAGTGCGGCCGTATTGTCGTACTGGGTCCAGCCCGGCCAGTGCGGGTCCGTTGCCCAGACCACGCAGATGGCGGGTTTGCCCAGCGATACGAATTCCATCACATGCTTTCGAAAAACCGGAGCCGCACGGCCGTACGAGTCCCAAATCCATCCATCCGCGGTCAACGACGGGTCGGGCTGGAGCGGGTCCGAGTACCACTGAAAGACCGGGATCCCGTACGTTGTGCGAATGTGTTTCGCGACCCCATCGAGCAGATCGCGATGGTTCGGCGTGTTTTCCTCGCCTAGACACACGGCCGGAATGAGTTCGGGAGCGGTGGAAGCATTCGCCTCGGGCTTCAGCCATGCATCTACGCGTGCGATGGCGTCGTCCAACGGCACGCCCTCGCGTTCGCCGAAGTAGAGAATGTAGATATTGTGACGTGTTGCTTCCGGCTGTGTCTCGGCCTTCTCTGCGAGGTTCTTCCAATATTCCGCCTTGTTGGGGAACGTTTCGCCGAGTTTCAGCTTTCATCATCCGGTAGTCGAAGTACGAATCGAGTCCGCCGCCATACACACCGAGGGAGCGGTAGCCGGGGTCCGGGTAGGAGCGTACGTGAACTTCGTCCGCCATCGCCCCGCGTCCAAAAAGCAGTCCTAGAAGGGTCAGCGCAAGCAACGATCTCTTGTACACCGAGCGTGACCGGCACGATTCTTGGTTGAAGCGTCTGTGATTTGTCGCTCTAAGCATGCATCACAGGATACCGCAAAACGGCCGGCCTCCGCCTGTTTGAGCGAGAGACCGGCCTCGCGGCATCGTCAGCCGACAACCAGCTGGGATTTAAGCGCGATCGCGTTGGCGATGTTGTACCGGTTAGGGGAAAGGCGTGTGACCGTGTCGTGCACCTTCTGAAACTGTTCCGGCGTGCCGTTGCCTTTGACGTGAACCGTGTAGCGAATCTCGTCGTAGCCCGGTTTCACGTTCGGGTCGATACCGAAGAACCCGCGCAGATCGATGTTGCCTTCACTTTCGATGCGCAACGCTTCCAGTTCGATGCCTTCCATGGCGCACCCCGTCGCATAGCCGACCATCATGCAGGCGTTCAACGCCGCCATGAGGTATTCCTGCGGATTGGGGTACTCGTTGGTGCCGCACAGTTCGCACGGCTCGTCGACCCGGATGGTGAAATCCTTCGTGATGGTCTCGCCCCCGATCATGTAGTTGGTCACGTGCGCGTCCGATCGCGTGCCGCCCATCCACACCGTGGAGACGTTCCACTTGGTCTTGCCCTTGGCCGGGTCGTCGGCCACGGCCTTGATCCCGGTGCGCAGCGCTTCCGTATCGATCCCGTTGACCATCGTCTGTGTCATGGTTTCCATTGCTAAGCCCTTTCTTTTCTTCATCCCACTTCGTGAACTGCCAATTCAACTCCACATGCCGAATGATAGGGCAAGGTGCATGCCAAGGCGGCGGCTCTCGGTTAACTTGCTTATAGGGAATGAGATATGACGAGAAGTTTTCGTCCGACAGCATCGTGAGATCTCGCGGATTGCGAGATCTCGCGAATATTCCGAGTCCGGGTTCACGTTGTCTCCAATAGGGGAGATACGAACGACACGCGTTGGGTCCGAGTGTCTCGGTGGACGCGTTGTCAGAAGACTTGTGGAGGATTCAATGCAATTTCAGGAATTCCTGCAGCTCTACGGCGAAGCGGCGACGACGGCACTGGGGTTCTTCTGGAAGGCGGGGTGGGCCTTTATTCTTGGGTACGCGGTCAGCGCAATGATTCAGACATTTGTCCCCAAGAAACGGCTGACCCGGTACATGGGCGGCGCTGGTCTCCAGAGTATTGGGTTGGCCACGGTGTTCGGCTCCATCTCAAGCTCATGCTCGTTCGCTGCACTATCTGCCGCCCGGGCGCTCGTGCAAAAGGGCGCCCACTTTATCGCGGCGGTAGCGTTTATGTTTGCAAGCACGAACTTGGTGATTGAACTCGGGATCCTGATTCTGATCTTTCTGGGCTGGCAATTTCTCGCTGCGGAAATCATCGGGGGGATCGTGTTAATCGCAATTTCGAGTGTCATCATCTTGATGACCTACCCCAAGAATTGGATGAACGCGGGACGGAAGAAGGTTGAGGAAGAAGCGGGTGACGAGGAGGAAGACTTCGACCCCTGGGACCGCATGACCTCACGCAAGGGGTGGCACCTTGTCGGGCGCAAGTTCTTTATGGAATGGAAAATGGTCTGGGAGGAAATCCTGATTGGGTTCACCATTGCCGGGTTCATGGCCGTGTTCGTCCCCGACCGCTTTTGGAAACTCATCTTTCTTTCGGCGCATGCGGACGCAGGCGGTATTACGGGCGTGCTGGTTGCCGTTGAGAACGCGATGATCGCGCCGTTTGTGGCGGCGGCGACCTTTATCGGCTCGATGGGCAACATACCGCTGGCCACAGTCCTGAACGCCGGCGGGGTGTTGTTCGCGGGGATCATGGGGTTCATCTACTCGGATCTCATGGTGCCTCCACTCGTTAACGTCAACGCAAAATACTACGGATGGCGCGTGGCGCTATATATCGCCGGGGTGATGTACGTCAGCATCGTCATGACTGCCTTGGTCCTCCACTTCTTATTCTCAGCGTTGGGGCTCGCGCCGGAGAGTTCACGTGCCGTAAAAGATGTGGCACAATTCGCAATCGACTACACCTTCTGGCTCAACATTGCCTTCGTAGTTGCCGTAGCAGGAATGGCATTTCTGGCGCGTCCGTCGTTCGCAGGCCTATCCGAATCCGAAGGGCACGATCACAGCGGCCGGAGCAAGCTGACCATAAAGCGAGCCGTTGCTCTATCCGCCATGGGATCTATCATAATTGGAGTCCTCTATCACGTGATTTCCCGGTAATGGAACTTATAGCGCCACACGCACGCACGAAAGTCGGCAATGTGCATACCTTCTCGAACTTTGTGTATGATTCGACCCCTTGTCGGACAACGATTCCCAGCGCGAAGGAGCACTCAGGAGACCATGGCGACACTCAACCCGAACTACGACAAACTGCAGGCCGGATACCTTTTCCCCGAAATCGCCAAACGCACCCGTGCCTTTCAGGCGGCGAATCCCGATGCCAAGGTCATGCGGCTGGGAATCGGGGATACGACGGAACCGCTCACGCCCTCCGTTATCGCAGGTTTGCACCGGGGCGTCGACATGCTCGCGGACGTGAAAACGTACAGCGGGTACGGGGCCGAACAAGGTAATACGGACCTCCGGACAGCGATCGCGGAACGTTATCGGGGTCTTGGGGTATCAATAGAACCGGATGAAGTGTTCGTGAGCGACGGCGCCAAGCCGGACTCGGCCAATATTCAGTCCATTTTCGGGACCGAGAACGTGGTTGCCGTGCAGGATCCGGCCTACCCCGTGTACGTCGACAGCAACATCATCGCCGGCCGGACCGGGCCGTGGAAGGGCGGCCGCTTCGAGGGCCTGGTGTACATGCCGTGCACGGCCGGCAACGGGTTTATCCCGGCGGTGCCGGACCATAAGGTGGACCTGATCTATCTGTGCAGTCCGAACAATCCGACCGGAGCCGTAGCCACCAAGGAGCAGTTGAAGGCCTTCGTAGACTACGCACGCGATCACCAGGCCGTTATCATCTTTGATTCGGCCTACGCCGCGTTTATCAGCGATCCGGCGCTGCCCCGGAGCATTTTTGAAATCGAAGGCGCGGCCGAGTGCGCACTGGAGATCAGCAGTTTTTCAAAAGAGGCGGGGTTCACAGGCGTGCGGCTGGGGTGGAGCGTGGTGCCCAAGGCGCTTGTGTGCGAGGATGGAGAAGCCGGCAAAGCGCATCGTCTTTGGAACCGGCGGCAGACCACCATGTTCAATGGCGCGTCCAATATCGTTCAGGAGGGCGGGTTGGCGGTCATGTCCGAACAAGGACAGCGGGAGTGCAAGGAGATGGTCGCGTACTACATGAGGAACGCGCGGACCATCAAGCAGGGCCTCGAATCGCTCGGCGTGACCGTCTACGGCGGCGGGAACGCCCCGTACGTGTGGATGGAGACTCCGGCGAAGATGTCGTCGTGGGACTTCTTTGACAAGCTATTGAATGAAGCCCATGTGGTAGGGACGCCCGGCTCGGGATTTGGTCCGAGCGGGGAAGGGTTCTTCCGGTTGAGCGCTTTTGGGCATGCCGCAGACATCGAGGCTGCGGTGGCGAGCATTCGAGAGAATTTGAAGCTCTGATTCAGTGTTCCAGACAGTAGGAGGGCTGAATTTCGGGCACAAGTGCGAACTGCGCGTGACGACCGATGCGCGCCGCAGCGTACTACAAGGTTTTGTGCATACCCGGTTCTTCGTGTACACTATGGATGGAGAGGTGTCCCACTTGCCGTCAATTTTCCTGAATTTCGTGTTTTGGGCAACTTTTTGCGGCGCTGGGGCATTATAAGTCATTGCAATTGGGTAGTTTGATCGCGTATGTGGGTTTTGGTAGCATAACTAGCCGTGACCGGCTTATTGGAGGATCTACTGAGATGAAACACCTGCGGAGTGGAATGCTGTGCGGGATGTGCGTCGTGCTGGCGTTGGCCGTTGGGACGGGGTGCAAAAGTAAGAAACCGGAACCCATCAACCCGGGTTTGACGACCGGTCCGACCACCGGTCCCGGACCTGAGGAGACAACGAGTACCGGACTCCCGGATGTGGACGTGGAGTCGCTGGTGTTCGAGTCGGCCGAAGGTGTCCGGCCCATCTATTTCGACTACGACAGCTACGCGCTTCGTCCCGACGCCCTGGAAACGTTGCGGCATAACGCGGACGTCTTGAAGCAGTACCCGAACGTGTACGTGCAGATCGAAGGGCACTGCGACGAACGTGGCACGCAAGATTACAACCTTGCATTGGGCGAAAAACGGGCCTTGGCGGCGCGCGAGCACCTGATTCGACTCGGGATATCCGGAGACCGGCTGATTACCATCAGTTACGGGGAAGAAGACCCGGTGGATCCCGGCCATAACGAAGCGGCGTGGGCGAAGAACCGGCGCTGCGAGTTCAACAAAGCGAACCGATAGGGGGCTTGTGATGCGTTTCCGGATTGCCCTTGCAGGTGTGGCGTTGTCGGTTCTATTGGCGGGTTGTGCGACCACGGGTTCCAGTGGTGACCAGGTCGCCAACTCCGTTTACGCGACCCACCGTATTGCGAAGAACCTCGAATCGGAACTGACGCCGCGGATTACTCAGCTCAACGAGACGACGGCGGAACTCACGGCTAAGGTGGAAGCGAGCGAAACCACCACGAAACAGCTTCAAAGTAAAGTCGAGGAAAACCAGGCCAAACTGGACGCACTTCAGCAATCGCTGGAAAAGCTTTCTTCGGTGATCTACCGGGAGTTCGGCTTGTCCACCGGCACGCAGCGCACTGGGTCGTTGGAGTTCGAAGCGCCCGTGGTGGAAACTCCGGGCGGCGGCACGAGCGAGATACCTCCCGCGACTCCGGGTGAAACCTCGGCGACTCCGCCCGTTTCCGACACCAGCATGGAAACGACGTCGAACGCGTTGACGGAGTACAACAAGGCGCAGCAGGCGTTTTTGAGTGACGATTACGAGCAGGCGATCACGTTGTACGACGCGTTTCTGCAACGCTATCCCAACGCCGAGAGCGCGGCGAACGCGCAATTCTGGAAAGCGGAATCCTACCGCAAACTGGGTCAGTATGAGACCGCGATTGCTGAATTCGAGAAGGTTCGGAGCAACTATCCGGGTCCCGACAATCTGAAAGCAGCCCCTTCAATCGAACGGCAGGCAGAATGCCACATCGCCCTTGGCCAGACCCAGCGGGCGGTCGACCTTTGGAATCAACTGGTTGAGGACTATCCGTTGTCGGAAGTGACGGACCAGGCACGAGCCAGACTTCGGCAGGTTCGCGGCAACTAGTATTCTTTGATTCAGTTTGACGGTGTAGATTGCGGCGCGCGAGGTCCGAGTCTCGCGCGCCGTTATGTGTTTCGGAAAGATAGCGGATAGAAGAGAGAGGAGCCCATGAAGCACTATCTGGGGCTTGATGCGGGAGGGACCAAGACCTTCTGTCTGGTGGGGGATGAAACCGGCCGCGTGGACGGATTTGGCAGGGCCGGGACGGGAAACTATGAGCACTACGGCGTGGGCCCGGCACTTGACGAGAATCGCAAGGCCGTCAATGCCGCGCTCGAGTCTGCGGGGCTCACCCTGAAGGATGTCGACGCGATAGGCCTGGGAATCGCCGGCGCCGACGTTCCCGAGGATTACGAAATGCTGGAACGCGAAATCTTTACGCCTCTCTTTGGCGATATCCCGCGCGATTTCCAAAACGACTCAATGGCCGGCTTGCGGGGAGGTACTCGGAATCCCTTTGGTGTCGTTATCGCCTGTGGGACGGGCTGCGTTTCGGCGGGAAAGAATTCCGCTGGCGACCACGCGCGCGTTGGTGGGTTGGGTCCCGAGTTTGGCGATATTTGTTCGGGATCGGACATCGGACGCCAAGGGCTGCAAAAGGTCTGGCAGGCCCGGGACGAGATCATCGGCGATACGCTGCTCACGCGGAAATTCATGGAACGGGCCGGCTGTTCCACGGTAGAGGAATTGTTTTACGGCCTATACCGGCGTGAGATTACCTACGCGGATTTGCAGCCCATGTCGAAGCTGGTTTTTGATGCCGCATTTGAAGGCGACGAGGCTGCGTGTGATATTCTACTTTCAGGCGGCCGGTACCTGGGCGCCATGGTCAACGCGGTTGCGCGAAAACTGGGCATGACCCGCAGCGAATTTGAAGTGGTGATGGCCGGCAGCGTATTCAAAGGCAGCAGTCCGGTGCTGGTTGACGCCATGCGCACCGTAATCCGAAGCGAGTGCCCGCTCGCCAAAACAGTGATGCCGGTCTATGAGCCCGTGGTAGGCGCGTTGCTCATGGGAATGGAAGTTAAAAGGGATGTGACCGAAGAAGTATACGGGAATCTGACTCGTGCACTGGAGGAAGCGGAGGTGCAGTACGGAGTGAGGTTTCGGGCGGAGTAAGCCATGCGAGTACGATCCAGCTATGTCGTCATTACGATGCTCCTCGTAATCGGAGCGTTTGTCCTGTTTGCCTGGGTACGAATGAACACCGCCACCGGCGTAAGTGATGCAAAAGGCCACGACGAAGCTTTTCTGGAACAGGTCCGTGAACTGCGGAAATCTGGAAGAGGTTCGGCTGCCCGGGACGGCTTGATACGGGCGGGCGACGTGGAGTCCGGCATTCCGAACGGGCCGAAATTGGAAGTGGAAACCACCGATTTCGACATGGGGGTCATCGACAATACGAAGCCGACAACCGAGACGATGGCCATTTACAATCGGGGCAAGTCTCCTCTTCAGATCCTCAATATTCGCACCAGTTGTGGTTGTACCCAGGGTGAACTGGAAAAGAACGGCACCGCCAGCGACGGTTCGCCAACGACCCTGATTCCCCCCGGCGGCGAACTTCCCATGTCGATAACGGTCGATCCTTTCCGCATTCCCGGGTTCTCGTCGAAGAAAGTTCTCACCCTGTACTCCGACGATCCCGTAAAGCCTACCGTGGAAGTGAACGTGTCCGCGGAGGTAAAGCCGGAGTTTACGCTTGAACCCGAATCGCTTGATTTTGGGACCGTAGAAAACGGGAAAGTTGACGACGCGACGGTGATCTTGCGGCAGGCGAACGCCGAAAACCTGGATGTCACCGGCGTTGAACCCGGCCGGAACGCCGTCAAGAAGGGCGACAAAGGGGTGGAAGCGTCCGATGTGACGCAGTATACGCTGGACCTGAAAAAGCGGCCGAAAGACCAATGGAAATCTCCGGATCACCCGGAATGGGCGATCGCGATCCACTTGGGCCCAAGCCTTCCCGTTGGCGCCTTTCGCGATACGTTTCGCATACTCACGAACAGCAAACGGGTTCGGATTTTCCCGTACCGCGTGGCAGCCGAAGTCCACTCGTTTTACGATGTCGCGCCCACGATGCTGAGCGTTCGCAACGCCGTCGATCCCGGTAGCGAACACGTGGCCACCGCCGTGGTAAGTTCGGATACGACCTTCTCGGTCGAGGATCTCAAAGTATCCGGGGACGCCTTTACCGTAGCTGTGCGCGACGGCGACAAACCGAATACGAAATTCATCGACCTCGGTGTGCGTGGAAATGCCACGCCCGGGCTCAAAAATGAACGTGTTACGTTCAAAGTGCATTCGGGAGACAAGACCGCCACCCATATCATGCGGGCATTCGCATCGGTCAAAGGGTAGGAGTTGGAAAACGTTACCGTGGCGGGTCGATGGATTGTGGCGAGGTTGCCTCGGACGGGGTGGCCGTGGGCAAGACGTTGTGCTCGCCGCCGGTGGCTGAGATTCTAGATGGCCCTCTTCGGTAAGAAAGACAAGTCTGAACCGGGGGCTGCGCCCGCATCCGCAGCGCATCAGGTAATCGGTCGCGAGGGCTACTGTGCGGTCTGCAAAGACTACCGCCGGTTTTCGCAATGCTGGTTGCGAAGTGCGTGGGTGACCAAGTGTCCGTGTTGCGGTTTGGACTTCGAATCGCCTGCTGCACTTTACACGAAAAACTTACCGGCCTGTCCCCGTTGCGGCGAATATCTGGAGCATCCAGGCTTCGAGTATGGCCTGTGCGACGGATGTGGCTCTAAGTTCGAACTCGTTCAAGGGGCAAAGCCGGGACTTCTGCCGAATAAGTCGCAGCGTGACAAGATGAATGTATATGGGAAGACCTGGAGCAAGGATTGATGACGCAGACTTTCGACGCCATTCGACACACATTGAGCGAAGCCGAACAAGAACACGTTCTCCGGTATTGGCCGGAACTTTCGGAAGCAGAGCGGCGGCAGCTTGACGACCAGTTGGCGTCCATCGATCACGATCTCATGAAACGCCTGATCGAAACCTGGGTGCTCAACGAACCGCCTGCGGAAGTGTTTCGAGAGATCGAGCCCGTGCCCACAATCCCGATCGCCGACCCGAGCCGTCCGGATGCGCGAGACGCGTGGGTCGTGGGTGAGGAGGCCCTGCGCGCGGGTCGCGTCGGCTTGTTGCTCGTTGCCGGAGGACAGGGGACGCGGCTGGGATACGACGGACCGAAGGGCGCGTACCCCATCGGACCGATTACGGGACGGTCGCTGTTCGCGTACCATGCGGACAAAATCCACAATGCGCAACAGCGCTACGGTTGTACGCTTCCCTGGTACATCATGGTGAGCGAAGCCAACCGCGACGAAACCCGGACGTTCTTCGAAGAGAACGACTATTTCGGACTGAAGAAAAAGGATGTTTACTTCTTTACCCAGCGTATGGTGCCCTGTGTCGACGACGAAGGGAAGTTCATGCTGGATGCGCCGGCGCGGCTCGCGATGAATCCGAATGGGCACGGTGGCGTAATCCCTGCCGTAGTCGAGAACGGTATCTCGATAGACGCCAAGAAACGCGGCGTCGATACGCTCAGCTATTTTCAGGTCGACAATTGGGCATTGAAGATAGCCGATCCGTTCTTCATCGGGTACCACATTCTCGGCGGCGGAGAGATGTCGTCCAAGATCCATCGCAAGACGGACGTCCGGGAGTCCGTCGGCGTGCACTGCTTGTGCGACGGCGAGTACCGGACCATCGAGTACTCGGAACTGGATATCTACCCGCAGCTATTGGAGACCGACGCGCAAGGGCGGCCTCGTTATTACGCGGGAAATCCTGCGATTCATATCATTTCCGTGGACTTTATTGAGACGGTGTTCAGCAAATTCGACGCGTTTCCGTGGCATCGCGCCCATAAGAAGATACCGTACTTGGACGCGTCCGGCCGGCGCATCGAGCCCGAGCACGCGAACGGCTACAAATTTGAAACGTTTGTCTTCGATGCCCTCCGGTTTACGACCCATCGTCCCATCGCGCTGGAAATCGATCGGGCCGGCGAATATACGCCCATCAAACAATTCAGCGGCTCCAACAGCGTAGAAGCGGCACGCGCGTCGCAACGGGAACTCTGGGGAAGCTGGCTGGAAGCTGCGGGCTACCTGGTTCCCCGGAACGAATCGGGGAAGGTCGCGATTGAGATCGAAATCAGTCCCCGGTACGCCAATTCCAAAGTGGAGTTTGTTGCGCGTGCGAAGGACTTGGATTTTTCATCGGGCGGAGATATCGCGATTGGACCCGATGGGACCGTTCAATCGGCGTGCTGCGACGCGGGATAGCCGTCTCGTCAGGCGGGAGCTTGCGGCGTGGGGTCCGCCGGCGCCACGAGCTGAAGTGCGGAAGGCAGTAACTCGATCGTCGCGGGCAGAATCCCCGGCTGTTCCCCATCCAGATTGAGCAAAACTCGTTCGGAAGAATCTGCTACCACGCGGGTCGCGGAAAAGCGGCGCACGAGATCGGCGCGCTTCACATAGCTGCCCGTATAGAACCTTGGCAGGTTCACTACAGCCTTCCAGAAACCAATGTCGCCCAACACGTAGACTTCAAACGTGCCACTATTCAGGCGAGCGTCTCGGGCCACATGAATGCCGCCTCCGTAATATCGGCCATTGGCAATGATGACGTTGACGGTGCGTTGCTCGAGAATCTCGTCATCGATCTGAAGCCGCACCAGGGGATTGTGGAACGTTGCCAACGCGCGCAACGCCGCCCCCAGGAATGTCAGGAACGGGCCGAAGAACTTCGACTCCCGGTTCACGCGTTCGACCACGGCGCCGCCGATCCCGAAGTCCGCCACATTGAGAAAGTACTGCACCTGCTGCCGGCCTTCATCCGAGGGTGAGAACGTTACACGCCCGATATCCACTTTCGTCGTGTGCGCGCTGTTCAAGTGCGCCAGGGCGTCGGATCGATCGCGAAGGTCTAAGGTCCGGGCAAGGTCCGAGCCGGTGCCATGCGGATAGATGGCCAAACTGGCGGCAGGGTTCACGGGGAGATAGTCGTCAAAGAATCCGTTCAAAACCTCGTGATGCGTTCCATCTCCGCCGACACTGACGATTCGAGTACATCCCGATCGCAGGGCGTTTCGGGTCAAGGTTGCGGCATGCCAGGGGCGCTCGGTAATGAAGGCGTCGAACCGGGGAAGTCGTTCACGAAATCGCTTCTCCAATTCGGGCCATGCTTCACCCGCGCGCCCGTTCGCCGCACGCGGATTAACAATGACCGCTACCCTCGACGTGGGGTCCATCTCACACGCGCACGTCCGAACCGCGGCCCATTCGGCCGGGGTGGCGCGCCAACACCGGCAAGACCTCCTGCGCGATGAACTCGACGACCTGCTCGGGCGCGCGGCCTACAAACTGCCGCATGTCGAGAACGGATTCAATCTCGGCAGCGGTCATGCCGATGGCTGGATCACCGGCCAGCCGTTCGAGCAGATCGTTATCGGCGCCCTCCATCTTGACGCGCTGGGCCGCCGCCTGGGAATGGGTCCGAATCACCTCGTGGAGTTCCTGGCGGTCGCCGCCCTTCTTCACGCAGGCCATGAGGATGTTTTCCGTGGCCATAAACGGCAGCTCGGCACGAAGGTGACGCTCGATAACCTTCGGGTAGACCGCTGGGTTTTCCATGACGTTGAGATAGAGATTCAAAACCGCGTCGCAGGCCAGAAACGCTTCTGGCAGGCTGATCCTTCGTATAGCGCTGTCGTCCAGCGTCCGTTCAAACCATTGGACCGCGGTGGTCAGTTCGCTGTGAAGCGGAGCGACCATGAGGTAGCGAGCCAGGGCGCAAGCGCGCTCGCAGCGCATGGGATTGCGTTTGTACGCCATGGCGGAGCTGCCAATCTGCTTCTTCTCGAACGGTTCCTCGATTTCCTTTAAGTTCTGTAGAAGCCGCATATCCGTGGCGAATTTGTGAACGCTCTCGCCGATCCCCGCCAATACCTGGAGCACATGCGTGTCGACCTTGCGCGGATACGTTTGACCGGTCACCGCGTACGCCCGGTCGAACCCGAGTTTTTCCGAGACGCGAGCCTCCAGCGCCTTCACCTTTTCGTGATCGCCTTCAAACAAGGCAAGAAACGAGGCTTGGGTGCCGGTCGTTCCCTTAACGCCTCGGCAACGCAGACGCGCCAAGATTCGCTCAACGTCCTCGATGTCGAAAAGAACATCTTGCGCCCACAGGCAGGCGCGCTTGCCGACTGTCACGACCTGTGCCGGTTGATAATGCGTAAACCCGAGGGTGGGCAAATCCTTCCACTGTTCTGCGAAGGCCCGCAACCGGTCCAGGACGTTGACGGCCTTCGTCAGAATGATTTCGAGCCCTTCCCGGAGGAGTATCAGGTCCGTGTTGTCGCCTACGAAGCAGCTCGTCGCGCCGAGGTGGATGATAGGCTTGGCCTTGGGAGCGACAAGTCCGTACGTATGAACGTGCGCCATGACGTCGTGGCGCAACTCCCGTTCAAATTGTCTGGCGGCCTCGAAGTCGATATCGTCCACGTGGGCGCGCATCTCGTCCAGTTGTTCATCGGAGATGGGTAGTCCGAGTTCCTGTTCCGCCTCGGCCAGGGCAATCCAGCAGCGGCGCCACGTGGAAAACTTTCGTTGGGCGCTCCAAAGCTGGGCCATTTCTTTCGTCGCGAACCGCTCAACCAGCGGGCTGATGTATTCCGTGGTCATTCTCGGTTGGTCTCCCCATACATGTTTTTGTCGAATTCCCGTCGCCAACGGCGGTGCAAATCATCCCGGCGAAACAGGCGCATGAGCCCGTACGTCAGTGAACCGCAGCGCCGCTGTCGTTCCAGCGCGAGTTCGTTGGTAGGTTCCAGTTCCATGACACGCTGATAGTAGAAAATTGCCTGCTCGTAAAACCGCAATTCACGAAAACTATCACCCAAACAAAGCCAACAGAGCGGCACGCGAGGGCTGAGATGAGCCGCCTCGGCGAGATGGCCGGCCGCCAACGCGTAAAGACCCGCATCCATCAGGATCCAGCCGGCGAGAAAGTACGGTTCCCAGGGATTCTGCGTCAGCAAAGTTGCCTCATCAAACTGCTCGAGGGCGTGCGATCGAAATCCGGGCTCCATCCGCAAGAGCACTTCGCCCCGGATGCAGCGCGAGTACCAGGACCGGTCGCCTCCCTCGACGCTCACGTCGGAACAGGCGAGCGCCTCATCGTACCGCCGGAGATGCGCCAATACCAGGGCACGCGACGCATAGAAAGGCCGCACGCGGCGGTAATTCTCGTAGGCTTCGTTCGCGGCGGTCTCCGCCTCGTCGACGCGGCCGGCGCGAATCAGCGTGTCGACCAGTTCAACCCGGGCGGCATAGTGTCGATCGTCGTAGCCGATTGCCTTTCGGTAGAAATCAGTTGCGGCCCTGAAGTGGCCGGATTCGCGCATCTCCCGCGCGGCGCGGTAGAAGGACGGCGCATCGTGAGGTTGCACCCGTGGCGTCGGGGCCGCCTGGGCTTGCGGCGCCTTCTTTTCGATGCCGATCGTGCTGTCGAGTTCGAGCCAGTCAAAGCGATCCATCGTGCGGGCTTCCGATGCTCTCGATGCGCTGCAATGATGATACCGCGCGGGCACGGTCGCGTGACCAGTCGCGAAGGTCCTGGATTCGCTCCCGCATGGTTGTGGCCAGGGGAACGGTTTCTCCGATTGCCTGGGTGATGTCGCCGGTTTCCACTTCGCGCTTTGCGAAGAAGCTGTCGTGCATGGCGGAAATGATGGCCTGTTCGATCTCCGCACCGCTGAACCCCTCCGATGCGAGGGCAAGGGCTTCCAAGTCGAACTTGTCGGGATCGCGGCCGACCCGGCGCAAATGAATGGCGAAGATTTCGCCGCGTTCTTTCGCGCGAGGCAGGTCCACGAAGAAAATTTCATCCAGCCGTCCTTTGCGCAACAGTTCCGGCGGGAGATCCTGCACGTCATTGGCGGTCGCCACAACGAACACGGGCGCCGTTTTCTCCTGAATCCAGGTGAGGAAGGTCCCGACGACCCGGGCCGTGGTACCGGAATCGGAGCTTCCGGACCCGCCGACGCCACTGAATGCTTTCTCGATTTCATCGATCCACAGCACGACGGGCGCGACACTTTCAGCGACTTGCACCGCTTTCCGCATGTTCTGTTCCGAGCTGCCGATGTACCCTTCGAAGATTCGGCTCATATCCATGCGAATGAGGGGGAGTTTCCAGGAGGCGGCAATGGTTTTTGCCACGAGACTCTTTCCACAGCCTTGCACGCCCATGAGCAAAATGCCTTTGGGTTGGGGAAGCCCGTAGCGGCGGGCCTCATCGGTGAACGCGCGCACCCGCTTGCTCAACCAGTCTTTGAGGATGTCCATACCGCCAACGCCGGACAGACCGCTGGAAACGTCGTAGAACTCCAACACGCCGGACTTCCGGATGACCTGCCGCTTCTCGGCGGCGATGGCGTGAATGTCGCCGGCGTCCAGCACCTTGTCCAGGACGATGGCGTGGGCGAAGGCGTTCTCGGCTTCGGTCATCGTCAAGCCTTGCGCGGCTTTGATGAGGCGGTCCCGTTCGTCTGCCGTGAGTCGAACCTCGAAACGGCGCGATGTGCCCGCACTCTGGATCGTATGTTCGAGGAGCGCGCTCAGATCGGCGTAACTCGGCAGGGGGAGATCCATGATTGTGACAGACTTCTCCAGTTCGTCGGGCAATTTCAAAACTGGCGAGAGGATGATGATAGTCTTTCGAGTTCGCCGCAATGCGATCGCGAGATCGCGCATTTGCCGGACGATCTCAGGCGCCTCCAGATAGCAGTGAAAGTCCTTTAAGATATAGAGAGCGGAAGCGTCGGACTGGAGAATCTCGTTTAGCACGGCCAACGGCTCCCGCGTGCGGCGCCGGTCGGGGCTGCTTTGGCGATTCCCGTCCATCGACCTGAGCCCGTCCGTGATGCTCCATTCAAAGAGGGACTTTTTGAGGTTCGCCGCCAGATCGATGAAAAGTTTTCGCGCACGGTCTTCCTCCCACGTGACGAGATAGACGAGGGAGTACCGCGCCCGGATCAGATGCTCCAAATCTTTCAGGAACGGTATCGACATCACCCCACGACGGCGTCTTTCGTGGCAAGTTCAAAACCGTCATCCCTTGCCACCGCGGCGACGGCAGTAACCGGGTTTGAACGCGCCGCAAAGATCCCTGCTCCCAAAACGAAGTCGCAGGCCGCCTCGGCCGAATCCACGGAGAACGAGCCGCCTTGATCGGCGGCGAGGTCATTCTCCTCGTACGTGGCGACGTAGCGAAACGTGCCCGGTTCGAGCGTCACTCGGGCGACGGTTAGTCCATCTTCCCGCACGGTCCCCAGCCATGCGGCCTTCGTGCCCTTATCCAGGACCGCGCAAATCCGTGGCGTATTGTATTGATCGTGTTCGAAATCCAGCGCCAGCAGGGAAAGTACGAGCGCGTCCCGTGGGGACATGCCGGCCGCAATCTTCTCGGCAATCGGGTCGGTCTGACTCCCGTTGGTCACGACCGCAACGTCTCCTTCACAGACGACGCGTGCGCAGTTATACGCAATATAGGGGTTCTTCTCAACGTCGGACTCGAAACCCGGTTTCGGGATGATGCTAACCGAGTCCTCGCGTGCCACGGCATACCGATTCGGGAATGAACGGCTCGATACCCGATAGGCGGCATAGAGACGCTCATCCTCCGTCACTCCCACACAAACGATTCGCCCTACATAGATCATGCCATTCCCCTTCCCAGCCAATACCTTCGTGCAAAGCGGTATTATAGCGCGGGGCGCAGGCGAACGGCGAATGGACCAATACCATCAGAGCGCTACGGTTGCAACGGCGCGTTTTCCGCTTCCGGCGCGCGCTTGATGTCATCCCAGTCGCTGTACGCGTCCTCATTATCAATCCACTTCAGAAAGAAACGCTGCATGCGCTTGGGCTCGGCGGTGAAGACAAACCAGTCGTCAAGCTTTTCGTGGGATACCCAGAGGCGGCCCTTCTCGAGTCGGTCATTCATCCAGTCGTAGTCGAGGGTGCGGAGGCGAAACGTATCGCCGTCGCGCTCGTACTGCCAGATCGCATGGGCCGGAATAAGCATGAACGACGCAAAATCACCGATGCCCGATACCTCCGTGGCCTGTAAGTCGAGGAACTGGTATTTCTTGAGTTGCACCAAATGCGCCGAGAGGGTGACGGGGTCGTCGTCCCCCGAAAGCACGGTGAGCGTATACTCGTTCTCGCCGGCCTTCTCGAATATCCATCGGTCATCTTCCTCGCCCCAGGTACCCTCCAGTCCCGGGTCGTAGACAAGGTCTTCGTCCGTGTACAGCGGATGCAGGGAAAGCGGGATACAGCCGGAAACGGAAACGAACAGCAGAATGGATAAGGCGTTTCGCGGTTTCATGGCAAGAACCCTCCGTGTGGCATAGGATGCCCCCCGTGCGAGGCGCCCCCCACTAAATATTCATCCTTATGGAACGGATTAGGTTGCCTTTCGGATTCCGAAATCTGTCGGCTACACGCATGGATCGCTCATAAGGTCACAGCCACCGGCGCTGTTCTCAGTACAGTGGAAATCTTCATTGCCGTTGTATTCACAATTCAACCCGATGCAGCAGTATTTGTTTCCCTTCGTGGAGGCGATTACCGTTCCGTCGGGTGCGGTGGCCATCCGCGAGGGTCGAATCACGTTTGCCTTCTTCGCCTTGGTAATCGTCTTGATTCGCTGGCCGTGTGATGGTCCGGAATAGCTCTTGAACGCCGTCGAGAACAGCGCGTGGACCTTGTAGGTTGCCCATCCATTCGCGGCATCCAGAAAGCCTTCGGACACGAGGTCATTCACCTTGGCTTTGTCGCGGGCGTGGAAGTAGGGCACGAAAATGCCCGCTTCATCGACTTTTTCCGTCGCGGTCCAGACGGGATCTGCAGGATCAATTACACGCTTGCACAGGTCGATTATGGGCTCCTTCTCCCACCCGTTCTGTTTGATCGCATCCACCAACGCCTGTAGACGGGCTTGCGTGTCCGGCAACCCGAGGGGGAACTGGATTTCCGTCGGAGCCTGCCCAACGCGCTCGGCGTGTTCCGTGAGAACCTCCGTGTACGCTCTTGACGAAAAATACTCGTCAAAAGTCATTTGGTGTATGAGATACAACATCCTCCGTTCGAGCATTCCAGTTTTGGGGTCTGTAGGTACGAAATAGTCTGCCATGATCTCCCGCTCCTTCCCTTGATTGTTCGTGTCCCCATATTCGTCAGCGGGCGGCGATAGCGAGGCGCACCCGCTGAAACGGTCCCCGCATCAAAACGATTTCCACAGTCGCTCTTTCGCTTGATTTCAGTCGGTCGATCGTGTGTGCCAGGCTCGACTGTAAGTCTTCAAACGAGGAGACGACTTTATCGTCGATCTGTATAATCCGGTCTTGGTACTGAAGGTGCAATGCAGCGAGTGCACGGTTCTCCATCGCATTCGATCCGCCCGACATTTCAACTCCCGGCCCCGCAATCGTTCCCTCGGGGAGTTGAGCTATACGCGCCCTGATCGCGTCGCTCTGCTGTGCGTCAGTGATCTTTGCTCTAGTCTGGACGGTCAGGCAATGCATCAGTGCTTCGCGCAGTTCCTCGCCGGAAAGATCGACTCTATCCTCGATATCGGCGACAGCGAGAACGTCGTACACGATGTGCACGGACCGGTCACCGCGTTCGAGGTCAAGCGCGACGGTGGACCGGGTGCGATCTGAAACGTCTTGCCGGATCCTCTCGATCGTGCGGGCGCCGTCGGGCGACAGCAGGGATACACCGTCGAGTTCGATGGGACGGTCTCCGGAGCGTATCCCGAGGTATTGAAGGTTCACGGCCAATTGCGGATTCACCGCGGGAGGGCGTTGGGCTTTGGCTGCGGGCGTGGCTTTGTACATATCATCGATCGCTTGGATCACATACGCGAGAACCGTCCGCGGTGTGGCTACCACAAACGCCGTAGCACCAGAGTAAGGGAGCGGGGGCGCCCCATCGGATTCTATGTTTCTGCGATATATTTCATAGCGGTCGCGCCAGGACAAAGCAGGCTCGCCGGGCAAGCTGTCGAGCCTCCAGGGCGCGGCCCGATCGGCGCAAACCGTCCCGTCCAGGCTCGCCGTAAGAATCGCCGATTGGTCGGCGTCATAGTACATTCCTGAGTGTACCTGACGATATCCGCCGATTGCGACAAGCTCGCGTGGATCCGCGAGAGTCCACAGACGACCCACCCGCGAACCCTTGTCCAAGCCGTACATGCGGCCCAATTCCGGAAGCAACGCGATGTAAGTACTGTGAATTGGGCTCGTGACCGGGGGCCGAGCGGTCCCTGAATCAAGCGTCCACACCAGTAGGTCGTCATCGAGGGCCGCAATGTATACGGCTTGCCCATTCGGCATCACGGCAATGCTGGAGATCTCCGCATCGTGCCCCACAAGTTCGCGTGACCTCGCGCCGGTTGCCAAATCCCAGATTGACGCGGATCCATCATGTGCTCCGGAGATTAGACCTGTACCGTCCGGCAGGAACGTCAGGGCGGTCACCCTATCGCGGTGGCCGGCAAACTGGAGGAGTTCCGCGCCCGTTGGATGCGTCGAACAACCGCAATGCGCCGTCCCAATACCCGATAGCGAGTCGCGTCGAGTCCGGCGAGAATGCAAGCTGGCTGATGCGGCGCGACGAATTTGTGATTCGAACGGAGACTTTTCTTTCGTCGATACGCCAGAGCAAAGGCGTGAACCAATCGTTTGCCGTACATAACAACGTTCCATCAGGACTCAGCGCGAAAACCGGATAGGGTTGGATGTCGAACGACGAGAACGCGGCTAGCCCCGTATTTGTCTTATAGTTAAATATATGCACAATATCATCGTGCGTCCGAAGCGCGATGCGATTCAGTTTGCTGGATACACCCATAATTGGCAGGCCTTCACCAATATCCGCCAAGACGACTTCATCGGGAGCCCGGCGCGCGTTCCAGACATGGACCACGTGGTCCAGGCCAAGGGAAAGAAAGTGGGTGCCATCCGGGCTGAATTCGGCTCTCTGCACCAGCCCGGTGTGACCGGCGTATCGGGTAACCATCGTTCCCGTCGGCACGTGCCAGATTGTGAAGTCTCCAGTCTTGGTAAAGGTCAACAGGAGCGTGCCGTCAGGGCTGAATACCGCGTGTGATTCCGTATCGCCATGATTCAACTCAGCAAGCACTTGTCCGTCGGCGGCGTTATAAATCCACGTATTTCCATTCAGACCGCAAAGAGCGAGTTTCGTCCCATCGGGACTGTAGCAGGCGAATTGAATGGGCGAAGACTGGCTCAGCCTGAGGCCGGTTTCGCTCCCGGTGTCGGCATCGTAGCACCTGGCTCGAGAGCCTTGAATAATGAGTAGGTCGTGCGTACCGGGTCGAAAGACGGGTGATTGACCCTGAAGAACGAGATTTGGGTTCTCCGAATCCTGCTCCCACACCGAAGTCGAATCGCGGTCCTCAATAAAGATCAGCGAGCCGTCCGAACAAAAGGTGACCCGTGGAATCAATTCGCACTCGTTTGGGATCTTCCTGCCCCGTGCTTTGGTTCGTACATCCCAGAATTCAACGCTGCAATCCAGGGCAACAACGAGCAGCTTCGTCCCGTCCTCGTTAAATACGATGGATTTGATTACGCTGGGGCTTGGACCCAGGGTTGCAACCAATTCGCGGGATTCCACGTCCCACAAACGAATGTCGCCGTCCATTCCACCCAGGGCGAGGAGGGAACCATCGGGACTGTAAGACATGGCCAGTGTCCGGCCTGCGCTCGCAACTTCTATTGTGCCAAACGGATTGCCGGTCTGTGCGTCCCAGATCTTCGCGCCTTCTTCGCGGGACAACGTCGCGATTTGCTTGCCGTCCGGACTGAAGGTTCCGACGGCACACCCGGGTAGCGTGAACGTGGGTTCGTTCGCGCGATTGAGGAGATAGCCCCATTCCCAGTTCCGAAGGTGCTCCGGCGTGGACCACAACGCTTCATTCGCCTCCTCCCGGTGATGGGAATCGAGGTATTCCGCAGCAAGCCGAATGGTCGCGACGTACTGCTGGCGTTCGGCCCGGTCCCGGGCTTGCTCTGCGTTGACGCGCTGAATCTGTTCTCGATTGCGTGAGACCGCGAGTTGCACGTTCTTGTGCTGAAGCGTCAGCACGTACACGACCGTCAGCGCGACGATGAGCAAGGCGGACGCTCCGGCCGTCAGGGCGACCGTCTTGTGACGCTTGACCCAGCGACGGAGATAATCTCCCAGCGAGTAGCGATAGGCCGCGACGAGTGAGCCGGTTTGGAAGCGGGAAATCTCAGAAGCCAGTTCTTTGGCGTCCGCGTACCGGCGCGTCCGATCGCGCTCCATCGCACGATCGCAAATGGCTGCAAGCTCGGGCGGCGCCAGCGGTTCGACGCTGAGAACGGGAGCGGGTCGATCGGAAAGGACCTTTTGGAGAACCGCTTTGGGTTTGCCGCGTTCGTAAGGGCCTTTCCCCGTCAAGATCTCATACAGGACCGCGCCCAGCGAATACACGTCGGAGCGTTCATCGATCTGATCCAGGTCGCCTTTTGCCTGTTCAGGCGGCATGTACACCGGGGTTCCGAGCACTTGGCCGTACGTCGTTTGCGTGGCCTCGACCGACGACGACATTCTAAATGCCCGCAACGTCTCGGCAAAGTTGTCGGGTCGCTCGGTGTCGTCCTGGAGTGATTTAGCCAGCCCCCAATCCAGTACGACGGTCTCGCCAAACTCGCCGATCATGATATTGCCCGGTTTGATATCCCGATGGATTATCCCGCGGCTGTGGGCGTAGGCCATGGCTTGGCACATATCCAGGAAGTGCGGCAACAACGAGAGCCGACCGGTAAGTGAAGGCGTTTCCTTGAGAACATCCAAAAGCGTCCGGCCGCGGACCAGCTTCATCGTGTAGTACATCGAGCCATCTTCATGGCGGCCTAATTCGTATACCGGAATGATCGCGGGATGCTCGAGTTGACCGGTCAGTCGCGCCTCCTGAAGGAAACGGGAAACGACCGTCAACGCTTGATGGCGGGGCGTGAGCGTTTCGTCTTCCTGCGCGGCGAAGGGGAGCAACTCCTTCATGGCGACTTCACGGCCGATATGCTCGTCGTACACGAGAAGCACCCGGCCCATTCCGCCGCGGGCGTACTCGCTTACGCTCGTATACCGGCCGGGCGTCTCATCGACCGCGGGGACGGAGTCGTCGAGTTGGCCAAGTGGGATGCCTCTCCGTTCGATCGTGACATCCTCATCCCCGTCGTACGGCGCCTGCCCCATGAAGGTTCGATCGATGCACTCGGCGCCGCCGAAACCGGCGAGCGTTGCCTGCACGTCGCCGCTGTGGGCGGCAATAGCCTCGTCCACCAAGCGGTTCAGGAAATCGCAATCGGACTCTTGCAGAAATCCGGACGCAACGAGATAATTGGATAAATTGCGGCTGCGATCGAATGCCCAGGAAGATGCACACTGGGCCAATTGAGCGGGCGACACCCCCCGGAGCTGCATCGCCAGTACGCCAAAGAGAAGATCTCGGTCGTCTTCGATGCTCATTTCGGAAGCCACACCTTACCGAACAAGGAATAGACTTTGTTCGTCGGAAACCGATATCGTGAGCACGCGTGTATCCTCCCACCAACTCCATCGTGGTAGCACAAAAGGCTATCTACGTTCAATACGCGTGCCGGATTACGAGGTGCGGCGCAGCCGAACCGCCTCAGAGCACTTCAGGATTGACGCAGTTGGGCGGCTTCTCACCGTTCAACCGCGCCACGATGTTGCTGGCGGCGATGTGCGCCATTTTGCCCCGGGTCTCCAGCGTGGCACTTCCCAGATGGGGGAGCAAGACGGCGTTCTCGCACTCGAACAGGCCGGGATGGACCTTGGGCTCTTCCTCGTACACATCGAGTCCCGCCCCCGCGATTTCGCCGGACTTGAGCGCTTCGACCAGCGCCGCTTCGTCGATGACCGGCCCTCGGGAGGTGTTGACGAGGTAGGCCGTTCTCTTCATGGCCTGGAAGTCAGCGGCGCCAAACGCGTGGGTTGTCTCTGGAAGCAGCGGACAGTGGATGCTGACGAAATCCGACTCGGCCAGTAGCGTCTCCTTGTCCACCTCGGTTGCGTGGTATTCGTGATCGATCTCGGGATCGACCGTCTCGCGGCTCGTATACAGGACCTGCATATCAAAGGCTTTGGCCCGGCGTGCGACCGCTTTGCCGATTCGACCGAATCCGAAAATGCCGAGCGTCTTGCCGAAAACGTCCGAACCCATCAGTTGCATCGGGCCCCATCCGGTCCATTTGCCGGCTCTCAGAATGCGTTCGGATTCACCGAGCCTGCGCGCAACGGCGAGAATCAACGACCACGTCAAGTCGGCCGTGGTTTCCGTCAACACGCCGGGCGTATTCGTCACCGGGACCTTGCGTTCGGTGGCGGCCGGAACGTCGATGTTGTTGTAACCGACCGCAAAGTTGGCGACGATCTTGAGCTGCGGGCCCGCTGCGTCCAAGACTTCCCCGTCAATGCGATCGGTCAAAATGGGCAGAAGCGCATCGACGCCCTTGACAGCGGCAAGCAGCGCTTCCCGCGGAATGACCTGGTCTTCCGGATACACGGTCACGGCGTCTTTGCCGAATGTCTCGTACAAAAGATTCAATCCCTTATCCGGGATGCGACGGGCGACGAATATCTTGGCCATGATTTCCTCCTTCGCGTGTTATGAGCCGAGTGAGGCTGCGGAATCGTGATGAAAGGACAACGGGCCTGCGGACAACGGATGATGTGGTGCCGCAGGCACGTTGATACCGTTAGACGAGCTTCCAGGCTTCTTCCAGTTTGCGCTTGGACTCTTCGACTATTTCCTCCGAGGTTTCGCCGGCCATCGGCTTGACCTCAAAACTGAGTACCCGCCGATTCTCCCGGGAAAGGTATCCGGTGTCCAGAAGCACCTTCAAGTATTCGACGAGTTCCGGGACGTCGTTGCGCGTGCCCGGCGCGCCAAATCGCGGATGATTGTCCCCGTACGCGGGATGATCTGGATCGTCCATGGCGCAATTGCCCATGTGCGCGTGCACAAGATGAGCGCCGGCGGTGCGAATACCGTGGTCGGGCGTCTCGCCCTGCAACGGCAGGTGGCTCAGATCGAGCATGAGGCCGAATTCCGGATACTCTTTGCGCACTTCCTCCGAGACCGTGACTGCGTCCACGGTTGGCCCGATGAGACAATTCTTTCCGTAGGGTACCTGGTCAAAAGTCTCCAGGACGAGCGGCAATCCTTTTTCCAGCGCGTACCCGGCCAGTTGACGCAAAGAATCCACGAGACGCGCCATGGCGGCGTTCTTATCGGGGCTGACCGTGCCGCTTAAGACGGCCACGCCTTTCGCGCCGAGTTCCTCGGCCTGATCGATGCCAATCTTCACGGCTTCGATGGCTTTGAGACGTTCGTCGTTTTCGGGATGATTCAGGTTCAGCTTCCCGCCGAGGAGGATGGGTTGCGCGCCGAGGCACAGTTCGACGTTCAAGTCTTCTGCCAGCGCCCGTGCCTTCTTGCGCACGTCCGGATCGTTGATGCGCGTAATCTCGATCGCGTCGAAGAGCGGGTCCTTGCCCAACGCTTCCAGGCTCTCAATAATCGGGCCGTCCCCGCCGCCGCACGCGGGATAGGCCATGAAGTGTACGATGCCGATCTTTGCGTAGTCCTGAATGGAACCATCCATGGGTTTTACGATCTCCTCATGGTTTTGATTGCGATTCTCTTAGACCACGTACGTGGATGCAGAGGTCGCGCCGCCGCGGCCGGTCCAGTTGGTGTGGAAGAACTCGCCGCGCGGTTTGTCGACTCGCTCATAGGTGTGCGCGCCGAAATAGTCGCGTTGCGCCTGCAACAGGTTGGCCGGCAGCCGTTCGCAACGGTAGCCGTCGAAATAGGCCAGCGCGGAACTGATGGCCGGTGCGGGAATGCCCATATTCACCGCGGTCGACACGACCCGCCGCCACGCTGCCTGGGCCTTGGACACGGCGTCCTGGAAGAACGGATCGAGCAGCAGGTTGACCAGGTCGTGGTTATCGTCGAAGGCTTCTTTGATCTTGCCCAGGAAAGCCGACCGGATGATGCAGCCGCCGCGCCACATCAGTGCGATACCGCCGTAGTTCAGGTTCCAGCCGTATTCCGCCGCGGCCGCGCGCATAAGCTGGTAGCCCTGCGCGTAACTCACGATCTTCGACGCGTAGAGCGCCTGGCGAAGGTCGTCGACAAACGCTTTCTTGTCGCCGTCAAAGGCGCTCACCTGCCCCTTGAGGTGTTTGGCCGCTTCGACGCGCTCATCCTTGATCGCGGAGAGACAACGCGCGAACACGGCCTCGCCGATCAGCGTGAGCGGTTGTCCCGAGTCCAGCGCCGCCACGACGGTCCATTTGCCCGTACCTTTCTGGCCGGCGCGTGTCCAGAATCAGATCGACCACGGCATTGCCGTCGTCGTCCTTGTGCCCGAGGATGTCGCGGGTGATTTCGATGAGATACGAATCCAGTTCGCCCTCGTTCCATTCGGCGAAGACCTCGTGCATTTCCTCGTTCGACATGCCGAGGCCCTGCTTCATGAGCTGATAGGTCTCGCAGATCATCTGCATGTCGCCGTATTCGATGCCGTTGTGGACCATCTTGACGAAGTGGCCCGCACCGCCTTCGCCGACCCAGTCGCAGCACGGCGTCGCCGTCTTCGGTCTTCGCGGCGATCCCCTGGAAGATCGGCTTCACGTGCTCCCACGCCGCCGGCGAGCCGCCCGGCATGATGGATGGTCCCTTGAGGGCCCCTTCTTCGCCGCCGGAAACGCCCGTGCCGATGTAAAGCAGGCCCTTGCTTTCGCAGTACTTGGCCCGCCGGATCGTGTCCGGGAAGTGGCTGTTGCCGCCGTCGATGATGATGTCGCCCTTCTCCAGGTGCGGCGCCAATTGCTCGATGAAATCGTCCACCGGTTGGCCCGCCTTGACGAGCATCATCACCTTCCGCGGGCGCTTCAGGCTGGCGCAAAGTTCCTCGATGCTGTGGCAACCCTTAAAATTCTTGCCCTTGCCGCGGCCCTCGATGAACTTGTCCACCTTCGCCACGGTTCGGTTGTATACCGCAACGGAGAAGCCCTTGCTCTCCATGTTCAACACCAAATTCTCGCCCATGACGGCGAGGCCGATGAGTCCAATATCCATTTCTGCCATGAGTAGCAATCTCCTTAACAGGTCTGTGTACCGAATTCCCCCAACGCATGCATTTCCCGCGTGTCGGATTCTCGAATGCCCGCACCGGACGTGGAGGAAACGCACAATGAGCCGATTGTACTACAAAACGGGGGGCAGAACGAAGGGTCACATCGCCAGAATTTGCTGCCAGCACTCTACGATGCTTTGCTGTTCACGCTCCGGGGAGTACCGCTTGGCGATGAAGTCCGCCGCGGCCTGGGCCGTTTGACGATGGTCCCCGGCCAGCAGTTCCTCGGCGGTCTGGGCGAATCGAATGATGTCGCCCTGCTCCACGGGAAAGGCGTAGGGCTCTTTCAGGTACTCCCTGCCGCCCATGGCGTGATAGCCGGCGACGATGCAGCCGCAGCCCATGGCCTCGCAAGGCGGTAGCCCGAACCCCTCCGGATAGCCGAAGGAGAAGAAGTAGCGGGACTTGCGCAGCACCGCCGCCGCCTCCTCGCGGCTCATGTCGATCATGGGCACTGCCGGCATCTCGATGCCGCGTTCCCGCAGGATGCTGAACACCTGCTTCGCGTCCTCCATGTTCTTCGACGGCACGAAGGCGATTTGATCGAGCTTTTCCGCGGGGTCGTAGTAGTAGAGATCCGGGTCGATGCCGTGCGTGGTGCGTAGGATGGGCACATCGGGGAAAACGTATCGGAGGTAATCTTCGTTGTCCTCAGACACCACGATGGTCGCCAGCGCGTCCTGGTAATGGTAGGGCCCCGTGAACCCGAGCGGGTAGGGGAAGAACGTCAGGTACGCCCCCTGATTGAAAATCACCTTGCGCAGCTCAGGGAACAGGTTCGGCCACTGGTGCTCGATGATCGCCGACACCACGACGATGGCATTCGTGTGGGCGACCACTTCCTTCATGTTCTCGATGCGGGTCGTGTTCGGGAACCAACTCACCCGGAACCCCGGCTCCACGTGTAACACCGCCGCGTCGATGCCGTGGGCATTCAGCACGTCCACATGGCGATAACAGGCCCACATGCCTCCGGATGGTTCGTCGTAGTCTGTGGCGTAATATAAGATCATCCATGAATGGAGCCACGCAAGACGTGGCCGATGTAGATTAATCGCGTGAGCGGTTGTCGGACCGTTTTGTCGATGACTCAGTGTAACGGAGCCTCAGGGAGATTCCAAACCAATGCGCGGTACTGCTTGTGTCTTCTTCCTTCGTGCCCTTCGCGGCTTCGTGGTGACTCTTTTGAATTCAGTATCCACCGCGAAGGCGCGAAGACCGCGAAGGGGTCTGGTGAACGGGTCATCTGATCGTTATGGTCACCGCCTCTTTCACTTTGAGCCTCTCGATCGTTTCCTCCAGCTTCTGGAGCACATACTCCCGTGCGGGTGATTTGGGTTGGTCACGGTATTTTGTCTCAATCTCGCGCTGTATTGACTCAAGCACGTCGAAGCGCGCCTGATTCTCCGGTTCGGGCAAGTTCTCGTACACACGAAGCACCTCGTTGAAGCTGTTTTTCGCGGCTTGCTGGTCCGCCGGCGAATGTGTCTTCATGGCGTTATCCGCCACGTCGTACAGGACATCCCCCACCATAATCCTCTTTCGAACGAAGTCAACTACGGCTGACAAAGCGGTCTCTCCGCCAGGGCGGCAAGCATCTTGAATCAGTTTCGCGAACGCGTGCGTAGCGAGCGGAGCATACACCGGAGGTCCCTGGAGCTTTGATTCCACAATTGCTGCGAGTTCTTCGGGGGAGGCCGTGTCGATGGCAAGGTATTGGCGCTCGCTGTATGTTTCCTCAGGTTTGAAGCCCAGAAGGTTGTCAACGTCAATACCCACGACCCGCTTCGCGGTTAGCACGGCACGCAACTCGGGAGCCTCTTGAATAAGGTGCTGGAGTATTTCGTCATATCTGGAGTGCCACACATAGCCCATGAATCGAAGCCTCGAGCAGGCGAAATCGTGAACGATGGGGTCCGTATCGGGCACGTAATCCTTAAACAAGTCAATTACCGCATTCCCGCCGTCATGTGGCACTATGGATGCGCCATAAAACGTCGTTCGGTAAGCGGCGTCCAAGAACCCTCGGACCTTATCCGCCTCACTTGTTCTTTCAAGTCGATCCTTCACAACCGCAAGGATTCTCTCGCGTTGCTGCGAGCGCACTTCCGGTTGATCGAAGAGCATGCGCTTATTGCATTCCGCAACCCAGCAAAGACTCTGCATTCGCGCATCCCGAGCAATTTCGGTCAAAGTTCCTTTCTTCTCTATGATTCCCCAGATTGCCTCGGACAAGAAACGCCTTTCGCACTTCTCGGCCAGCACGGCGTTGTCGTAGGCGTCAACCCCGCCGGGAGGCGTCTCCAAGATGGTATCAAGGTTCTCGATCAGCAGTGGCCCCGTCGCAGTCATATCGATTAGGGTTTGTGTCGCTTCGCGGCTACCGAGGTCTTGCGCTTGCGTGGCAGGAGAATCGCGCTCTTCGGACAACGATGTTGCAGCGATTGCCATGAGCGAGAGGATTGTTGCTATGTATCTCATCGCTATTGGCTCCCTGTTCATTGAACGAATTTTGCCGATGCCACAACGAAAAGTATGAACGAGGTCGATATCTGACCCGGCTTTATCGTGTCAGCGCGCGCCGTGGGCCATTCCAGTTCCCCCGCGAGTCATATGGACGCCGCCCTAAGGTTCTATGCTTTATAGTATCCTATGTCGTGAAAATCTGCAATGGGAACCGCCAGAATTGTGGTGCAAGTTTCCAGCCTGAAAAACGGCAGGCTGGAAGCCTGCACCACAAAGGGACCGCAGCTTGGTGAGATACGAGCGACGTTGCCCCGGCCCTTGAACCCCGGCAAGTGTTTTGCTTGAATGGGCGGACGCACGGGGGCCGTCAGCACCAAGGGAGCCAATACGTGGAGAACACCGTAAAGAATCCGTTGTGGAAAGTGTCGAGCATTTTTCTTATCGCGCTGTCGCTGTCGATGGGGTGGGGGATACGCGGCAATTACGGGCACGAGTCCGGCGCGTGGATTCCCGGCGCACTCGCGGCGATGGCGATCGCGATCTTGTCGCAGCGCGAGGACTGGCGGCAGCGGGTTCATTACTTTGCGCTGTTCGGCGGGCTCGGGCTCGGGTTCGGCGGTTCCATCTCGTACATGTATGCCCTGTCCTTTTCGAGTTCCGGCTATCTGCCGTCCGCGTGGTATGGGTACATGCTGGTCTTCTTCGAAGGTGCGCTGTGGTGCGGGCTCGGCGGCGCAGGGATGGCCCTGGCCGCCACCGCGAAGCGCGACCGGCTCACGGCGCTCATCGTGCCCCATGTGTTTTGCTATTGCCGCGCTGATTCTGCACAAATTGATCGAAGAGCCCGTCGCGGCGTTTCTGAATCCGCCCGCGGCGGAAGTGATGGACGCCACCTGGCACCGGCAGAAGAGTCCGCTCTACTGGTTCGACGCGGACTGGTTCTCGGCGTTGATGGTGTTCTTGGGCGTGTGCCTTTACGACCTGTGGAACCGTCGACGGGATGCCCGATATGCCATGTCGGCGCTGCTGCTGGTGGCATTTCTCGCGGGCGGCGCACTGGTCGGCTGGGGCGTGCAACAGGGCGTGCGCGCCGCGGGGATGGAATCGCAGGTCAGCAGCTTCTTGGATGTTCCTCTCGCCGACCCCAGCGCCATCAACCCCACGACGGGCATCGCCTACGGCGATGAGATCAACGAGCGCACGGGTGAGCCCTGGGGTTTGGACAACTTCCTGACGAACTGGCCGCAACCCTTCAGCGACTATTCCCAACACGTCGGCTGGGGCGTCGGACTTTTCCTGGGGTGGATGCTGTACTTCCTCAACTTCGGGAAGTGGCGCAACGACAGCGGGCTGTTCCTGTACATGTCCATGGGGTGGATGGTGGGCTTCATGCTGTTCCCCGTCTTCGGGACGGTCGTGCTCTACCACGTGGGCGTGGCCCTCAAGAACGCGGGCCACGACGTGTACGTGCCGCTCTTCGGCGGGTTCCGGTTCATGCCGCCCCGGAGCGACGACTGGGCGGGGATTCTGGGCGTGTTCGTTGGCGCCATTATTTACTGCGCGCGCAAGGGGTGGAAACCCGTCGCGCTTGGCGCGAGCCTCAGCGGGCTCATCGGCGGCATCATGTTTGCCTCGATGAAATTTTTCCGGTTCCTCCTGCTCATTCCGGGCAACAAGTGGCTTCACGAAGGTACCGTGCCGTCGGACTGGGCCTTCTACCAGAGCGCAAACTGGCACAGCTTCCTCGAACAATCCCAGGGCTTCGGCCACGGCATCGCCTTCGCCGTCACGGCGGCGGTGTTGTGGTCCCGCGTGAAGGTCCATCGCGACGAGCCCCGCGTACGGCTCTGGACTGAACCCTTCGCGGTCGGGTTCGTCGTGCTGTTCATGACCTACGCAAACATCTACAAGAACGTAGCGGAGTGGACCGGCGGCCAGACGAAGGTCGTGCCTGAATCCATGAGGCCGCCGCTGATCGCGGAACTCTTCACTGGCCCGAACCATCCGATTACCTTGAGCGCGCTGACCTGGTTCAACCTCGCGTGGATCGCGGCGGGACTGGCCTTGATCGGGCTCATGATCGTTCACCTGCGCGGCCGGCGCGTCGAGATGCTGCCGTCCAGTTGGGTCGGGCGCGGCCAACTCATGTACGTGCTCGTGCTGTGGATCATGGTCCTCGGCAATTTCGAACGTGCACTGCCCAACTTCGACGAAAATCGTCTGATTACCGAATGGGTGATCCTGATCAACGCGTGCATCGCCACCTTCCTGCTCGGATACCTCCCGAAACCGACCGTGGAACTGAACGTCGAAGAGCCGGCGCCGTTTCGTCCCGGCCTCGCCCGCGTGTGGGCCATCGGTCTGCCCGTCGCTTTCGTCCTCATGACCCTGTACACCTTCGCCGAGCGCGGTGTCCTCGGCAGCACGCCCGTCTATCAGGACCGCTTCGGCCCCAACGCCGAGTGGGCCATCAAACCCATTCTGAAGGAGGGGAAGCATCGGTAAGAGGCTGGAGTCCGGAGGCTGGAGGCGGGAGACTGGAGGGGCGCAGGAGAGTGAAGGGTGAAGACGTGCGTTTCGGTCGGGCTGGGGCGGCTCAGTGGGGCACGGGCGTCTCGCCCGTGGAGGGGGTCGAGTCGTAACGGCGGCTGGCGATGGGCTGTGTAATGGATCAAGACTGGGGAGGGGTAAAGAGCCAACGGGCGAGACGCCCGTTCCCCGTTGAGCCCGCCCTCCCTGGAAACCCACAGCGCGGCGGTTGGAATTGCGTGACATCAACTTCGCGAAGTAGATTCAGCGTGGAGGCGACGCGCGGGGCCATGTAATTTCAGTTTCCTGTGGCGTTTTGCAGTGGTGCGATTCAATGGATGCATGAGGTGGTGATGCGAAGTTTCTTCCTTGCGCTTGCTTTGGCGATCCCGGTTGGCACATTCGGTCAAGGACCCCCCGTACCGGAGGACCGGATCGTATCGTGGATGCAGGAACTCAAACCGTTGCCGAAGATCCATTACTCATGGCCGCTTCCCTACGAAACGATTTCTGACGACGTGTTGTTCGAGTACGTACGTTTGACCCACGCGTCGTCGCTCAGTGGCGAGTGGAGCAATCAAGAGGCGATCGATCGGGCGGTTGCGGTTTGTGGCCGGGTGAACGCCACCAAGCCGGAGATCCCGGCAACCATCGGCGTGAACTATTCGGTCTGGCACAGGCGTTTTGGCAAGGAGTTGCCACCGACCGATACCGGGCCAACCTGCGAGGCGGAACTCGATCACCTGCGAACGCGCATGGAAGCCATTCGGGACGGGGTGGCGGAAGCGATCGAGAAGCATCAGGTCAACGTGACGGTCAGCGCCATCCTGTTCGACTCGGAACGGTTCCATACGAAGAAAGACGATGCGCAGTGGAACGCGGCGATCACACAGAAATACAATGCGGCCTACGAGGTTGTTCGTGATGTTTTCCCCGAGGTGCGCGTCGAATGGTATGCACGCGGAGCCGTCCAGCCGGGGGCCTCGGCCACCGGCTGGAGCGAGTCAAAGTATTTCACGCTGGACGAAAAGGGGGAGTCCTTTGGCTGCTCGCTGTACGAGGTGCCGGAGATCGGATACACGCGGGCGATCTTTCGCCGGACCGCTGAGAACGCAGCACGGCATGGCTGTGAGGAGGTGACGCCGTGGATTGCGTTGGCTTCCGGGTATCGGCGTCAGACGGACCAGTATGATAAATGGTCGATCGATTGGAATTACGACCTCATTTACTCCTGGCAACTTGGGCGGGAACTGAATAATTCGTGGTTCGGAGTGCCCGAACGGGCCGAGCGCTTCGCGCCGTGGAACAAGGCGACGATTGCGGTCTTCTATCCCGAGCCGTTTGGCCGGTCGCCGCACTGGGGGCAGCACTTCGTCGCGTACGTCCGTGGCGCGAACGGAATCAAGGAACTGCCGGAAGAAAACGTGTCCGCAGATGACGCAGATTCTCAGAGTTGAACACAAGAGCTTAGCGGTCCACCGATTGCACTGATCCACAGCGATTTCAAGATAGCCTCGGACAGAAGACCGCGTGACCAGTATAGACGCCATATGTTCCTCTGCGTCCATTCCAAAGCATGATATGATGCTCTGCGAATACGGGTCTTATGCCCGCGTTGCCGGAGGGGTCTCTTGCCGCAATCGTGCGGCTCAAGGGTGTTATCAAGAAACCAGATAACCGTTGTTCGGTGGGGGAAACGACAATGGAACCACGAATCAGCATCATTACTCTGGGCGTCAATAGCATGCCGGTGTCGATCCGATTCTACCGTGACGGGCTCGGATTCCCGACCGATGCGACGGACGACCGGAACTGGGCGATTTTCCGTACCAATGGAACGCGTCTCGCGCTTTACCCGAAGGCTGAACTCGCAAAGGACAGCGGCCCGGACACCACCCCTGCGGGCGGATTCTGCGGGATCACGCTGGCGCACAACGTCTCGAGTCGGGAGGACGTGGACAGGATCATTGAGCAGGCCGTCGCCGCCGGCGCCAGCCGGCTGAAGACTCCATCCGAAACGGAATGGGGGGGATACAGCGGGTATTTTGCCGATCCCGACGGATATCTTTGGGAGGTCGCCTGGGGCGATGTTTGGGAGTATGACGAGAACGGAACCCTCTGGGGTGGATCACTGGGACCCAAACCATCACCGAACAAGTGAGTCCACGTTTTTTGTCGCCGACGCGCCAAGACCGTGATTCATGACATTCGCCGCGCAGAAAGGAGGCATCCCAACCGAGAAGTGCCTTCCGCTCTTCTGATTGATTTGCAATTCAGATATTCGGGGCTTCGGGTTGCACGCCGCGGTCAAATTCCAAATCCGAATCACGAAATCCGAAACAAATCCGGATGGCCGAGAGGAGAAGGACCGAAACGTGGTATCGTGAATTTCCGAGCATGCACGCACGGTCTCGGCGGTGCAATGCAGCCTGGGTACGAGCGACCAGAAGCTGCGATTTCGATCCCGATAGCGATCCCGATTTGGATGGGAAAGCGGAGGATGATTGAACATTTTGCGCATACAGGCTTTCGGTCAACATTGCCGGAGGGGCTGGTGCTGCGATCACGGGGCCTGAAGGTGTTATGATGAATCCCGAAAACAGTTGTTGGGGCTGAACATCGAAATCGAAATCGGGATCGCTATCGGGATCGAAGAAATATGGGACTTGGACACGAAAAGCTTGACGTTTACCGGCTTTCCATTGGCTACGTGGCGTGGGTCTACGAGAAGGCCGACAGCCTGAACGGCGTTCATCGAGCGGCAAGGGACCAATGGCTGCGTGCCAGTCAGTCGATCCCGTTGAACATCGCCGAAGGCAACGGCAAGACGGCCGCCGCGGATCGGCGGAGGTATTTCGAGATTGCGCGAGGCTCGGCATTGGAGTGCGCGGCGATTCAGGATGTTCTGGTTGTCGGCAAGGCCCTGGATAACGTCGAGAGCCAAAGCCGCAAGGGGGAATTGGATCGTATGGCCGCAATGCTCAGCCGGCTGGGCGGAAGGGGCTACCAAGTCGGCGAGGAGATTGCCACGTACGGAAGCAGCGAAGACGCGTTCGATGCTGATTTCGATCCCGATAGCGATCCCGATTTCGATTTAGATGGGAAGGAATCCCAACATAGCGGATGCGCTGGACGCTGATTCTTCGCGTCAGCGATCCTTGTCGCTGCCAAATTTGCCATTCCCTCCCCCTGCATGCTAGGCTATCGTGTTTGTTTTCAACGCCCAAGCATTCCAACACACCTCCTACCGGGATCGATGGAAGTAGGGTAGAAAGGGGTTTCAATTTTGAGAAGGCCGCTCGTAGCTGGAAACTGGAAGATGAACCACCTCGTGGGGACGGCGGTGGAGACTACCAACGCGCTGAAAGCGTTGGTGGCGGATGTGGATTCGGTGGACATCGTGATTTGCCCGGTGTTTACGGCGCTGGACGCGGTCGGGAAGGCGGTGGCCGGGTCGAATATCCAACTCGGCGCGCAGAATTGCTATTTCAAGGAAAGCGGCGCGTATACGGGCGAGCTTTCGCCGCAGATGTTGCAGGACGTGGGGTGCACGTGGACCATTATCGGCCACAGCGAACGCCGGCAATACTTCGGTGAAACCGATGACGTTCTTAATCAAAAATTAAAGTTTGCGCTGGGTGCGGGGCTCAAGGTCATGTTCTGCATCGGCGAGACGTTGGAAGAGCGCGAAGGCGGCAAGATGAACGACGTGCTCATCCGCCAGGTGACCAACGGATTGCAGGGCTTGGCGGAATCGGATTTCGCGAACATTTCCATCGCCTACGAGCCGGTGTGGGCCATCGGCACGGGCGTGACCGCTTCGCCGGAGCAGGCCCAGGAGGCCCACGCCTTCGTGCGCGGGTTGGTCAAGGATCAGTTTGGTGCAACCGTCGCGGACGGTTTGCGGATACAATATGGTGGCAGCGTCAAACCGGACAACGCCGCGGAACTCATGGCGAAGCCCGACGTGGACGGTTCCCTCGTCGGCGGCGCCGCCCTCAAGGCGGAAAGCTTCGCGGGTATCGTGAAGGCGTCGATCTAGGAGGCTGATAGCAGCGATGCTGAATCTCATCTTTTCGTGGAATACCTTGTGGGTCATCATGTGGGCCCTTTATTTGCCGGCGTCGATCGGCCTGATTATCATCGTGCTTCTCCAGAAGGGGAAAAGCAGCGGGTTCGCGGGCGCCTTCGGTGTCGGCACGGGATCGGAAACCGTGTTCGGACCCCGCGCGCGCAAGAGTCTGCCGGTGAAAATGACCTACGTCATGGCGGGCTTGTTCATGTTCTTGGCGATGAGCATGTCGTTGGTGGCCGGTCGCGTACACCGCGGTGTCGCGCCCGGAGAGGTGAAAGTCAGCGAGACGGATACGGCGAACGACATCTACAACGATCTGCTGGATGGCACCTCCTCTACGGAAGCGCCGGCGGAGTCGACGAGTACCACGCCGGAAACGGCCGGTGGCATGGGCGCTGCGGAGACGACGCCCGAGAGTGCCCCGCCGATGGAGTCAACGGGTGAGGCAAGCCCGGAACAAGCCGCGACCCCGGAGGCGTCGTCTGAGAGCACAGCGCCAGCGGAAGCTCCGGCCAAGGCGGCCCCGGGGGAACCGGCGCCTTCCGAGCCCAGTGCCGCCTCTGGCGATGACGGCGCCAAGAGCGCCAACTAAGTTATCGCATTTTATGTCATTAGTTCCGGCCCAAGGCGCACACTGGCTTTGGGCCGGTTGTTTTTCATCTATATGAGGTTGACGAAAGTGCCGGTGAGCGTGAGAAATCCCGAGAAATCGACATCCCCCTTGATCCCCCTTCAAAGGGGGAGGGGGCCGGCCGAGTTTATTGGAGTTTTTGGGAGTGCTGAGCCAGGCCTGGATTCTCTGTGGTGCGCTTCAAACGGAGGTCCGACACTTGTCGGTTCCCCCTTTGGAGGGGGATCAAGGGGGATGTTTTTAAGTTCCCCTCACCAGTCGCAACCTGAGTCCTCACGACCTTCGGGGGAAGGAGCGCGCGTCCGTGGATAGGATTCTGATTCGGGGCGGACGACCGTTGCGTGGCTCGGTGCAGGTGCGCGGGGCCAAGAATTCCGCTTTGCCACTGATGGCTGCATCCATCCTCGCGGAAGAGGCCTGCACGCTTCACAACATTCCGTGCCTCCACGACGTGTTCACGATGGACAAGCTTCTGTCGTCCTTCGGGGCGAAGATCGAGTTCACCGGCCGCTACATGACCATCGACGCGTCCACCCTCGAATCTTGCGTCGCCCATTACGATCTCGTCCGCAAGATGCGCGCGTCTTTTTTTGTACTGGGACCCTTGCTTGGGCGCTTCGGCAAGGCCCGGGTTTCCTTGCCCGGCGGTTGCGCTATCGGCACACGTCCCGTTGATATCCATCTCAAAGGATTGGAGGCGCTCGGCGCGTCGATTGCCATCGAAGACGGTTACGTGTCCGCCGAGGGGACGCTGAAAGGCACGGACTACTCGCTCGACTTTCCCAGCGTGGGCGCGACGGAGAACCTGATGATGGCCGCGAGCCGCGCCCGCGGGGTCACGCGATTGAACAACGTGGCGCGGGAACCCGAAATAACCGACCTCGCCCATTTCCTCAACGCCATGGGCGCGCAGATTTCCGGCGCGGGCACGGACCTGATTACGATTGTCGGCGTGGACGCCCTCGGCGGCACGGAACACGTGGTCATTCCGGACCGCATCGAAACCGGCACCTTCCTGATCGCGGGTCTTGCGACCGGCGGAGACGTGACGGTCATGAACGCCAATCCCGATCATCTGCCGACCTTTTTGAACAAGCTCCGGGAGGCCGGCGGCGACGTGGAGGTCCACGGTACGCGCATCCGGGTTACCGGCAAAAGCGGTCTCAAGGGCACTGACGTGACCACGCAGCCATTCCCGGGGTTTCCGACTGATTTGCAGGCCCAGATGATGTCCATGCTTTGCGTGGCCGAAGGGGTCAGCATCATCCGGGAATCGGTGTTCGAGAATCGCTTTATGCAGGTGGCCGAATTGATTCGGATGGGGGCTGAGATCGATCTCGACGGCAACGCTGCGATCGTACGCGGCGTGAATGCGCTTAGCGGCGCCCCGGTGATGGCGTCCGACCTGCGGGCGAGCGCGGCGTTGGTCGTTGCGGGTCTCGCAGCCGCCAAGGGGGAGACCTCCATCGCGCGGGTTTACCATATCGACCGCGGCTACGAACGGATTGAAGAGCGCCTCGCCAGCATCGGCGCCGATATCGAACGCGTCCGCGACTGAGACGGTGTGCATGGGGCAGGGAATGTGTGGCCATGCGCGGTTTTGATTCAACGATAGCTTTCCATAGAACGTCGTCCTGAACGCGAGCGAAGGATCTCCAGCCAGTCTCAATCAGCGGCTTTCAGATCCCTCGTTCCGTATCCAGCACGACGGAAAACGAGCAGGTACGGACATGATAAAAGTAACGGAAATCCGAGACGATGCTACCTTCGAGGCCGTGGTCAAACGCATCACCGGCCGCGGCGAGGACAACGAAGCCGATGCCCAGGAAGCGGAGAGACTCGACGCGACTCAGGCCATCGTCGACGACGTCAAAGCGCGCGGCGACGCCGCTGTCGTCGATCTGACCGAACGTTTCGACGGCGTAAAACTCGAACCGGATCAATTCGAGATCACTGTCAAGGACATGGACGCGGCCATGGCGGGCGTCGACAAGGAAACGCTCGCCGCGCTCGAACGTGCCCATGACAACATCTCGAAATTCCACAAGAAGCACCTTAGGCAATCTTGGGAAGAGACGGCTCCCGACGGGACCATCCTCGGCCAGCGGATCACGCCAATCGAAAGTGTGGGATTGTATGTCCCCGGCGGTACGGCCTTCTACCCCTCGTCGGTGCTGATGAACATCGTGCCTGCGCGTGTGGCCGGCGTGAAAGAGTTGATCATGGTCTCGCCACCTTCGTATGAAGGGAGCATTCATCCGCTTGTCCTGGCGGCCGCCCGGATTGCGGGGGCATCGCGCGTCTTCCGCATCGGTGGAGCGCAGTCTATCGCCGCGCTCGCCTACGGCACGGAGTCCATTCCATCCGTGCTCAAGATCGCGGGACCGGGGAACATTTACGTGACGCTCGCGAAGCGGCTGGTGTCGTCGATCTGCGATATCGACAAGGACGCCGGACCGTCCGAAGTCGTGGTCCTGGCAGACGCGACCTCGGATCCCGACCAGGTGGCCCTCGAGCTTCTTGCGCAAGCCGAACACGATGTCGACGCGCGCGCCATGCTCGTTACGTCGTCGGCGGAATTGCTCACGTCCGTGCGCGAGTCCATCACGAATCACCTCGATACGTTGTCCCGGGCGACCATTATTCGCAAGGCGCTCAAGGAATGCGGGGAAGTCTTTATCGTTCGGACCATCGAAGAAGGCGCGCAGTTGACCAACTTAATTGCGCCCGAGCACCTGTCCATCCAGACCGAGGATCCCCGCGCCCTGTTCGATGCGATTCCGAACGCGGGCTGTGCGGTCCTCGGCGGCGGCACCTCCGTCGCAGTCGGAGACTACTACGCAGGGCCGAATCACATCCTGCCTACGGGGCGCAAGGCGCGCTTTTCCTCGCCCTTGACGGCGGAGGATTTCCGTAAGGTTACCAGTATTATTTCCTTTTCGCCGGAGCGTATGAAAGAAGTGGGGGACGACATCATCCGGCTTGCTAAGGCCGAGAAGCTCGATGCCCACGCCCGCGCCGTGGAGATTCGCAAATGAAGTACGGCCGCGAAATCCTTGCCAACGTAGAGGGCTATGTGCCCGGCGAGCAACCGTCGGGTTCCGTCATCAAGCTGAACACCAACGAGAATCCCTATCCGCCGTCCCCGCGCGTGTTGGACGCGCTGTGGTCTCTGGCCGCGGAGAACGTGCGCAAATACCCGGATCCGGTGTCGCTCCGTCTGCGCCAAGCCTGCGCCGAACGGTATGCGTATGAGAGCGCTGATTGGGTGATTGCGGGCAACGGGATGGACGAGTTGCTGTCGCTGGTGATTCGTACCCTCGTCGATCCGGGCGACACGATACTGTCGCCCTATCCGACGTACACGCTTGTACGAGACGCTCGCGGCCCTCCATGGCGCCAAGTATACGACCGTGGATTTGGGTGATCGCTTCCAATTGCCGGAAGAATTCTTCTCGACGCCCGCGAAACTCTGTTTTCTGCCGCGCCCGAACGCGCCCTCAGGTGTCTGTGCGCCGCGCGAGGCAGTGGAACGGCTATGTGCGTCTTTCGATGGGGTGGTCGTGATTGACGAAGCCTACGTGGATTTTGCAAACGACAACTGCATGGATTTCCCTCAACGTTACGAAAATGCCATCGTGATGCGAACGTTCTCAAAGTCGTTCAGCCTGGCGGGAATGCGTTTGGGAGTCGCCGTTGCGCGACCGGAAATCATTGCGGAGTTCTTGAAGGTCAAGGATTCGTATAACCTGAATCTTGCAACGCAGTCCGCCGGCCTCGCCGCGATTCAAGACTACGACTACATGCTTTCCAACGTGTCGCGGGTTAAGACCACGCGCGATCGGCTTTCGGCGTCGCTGCGGGATTTCGGGTTCGACGTCCCCAAGTCGGAATCGAATTTCGTGCTGGCCCGGTGGAATCGTGAGCCGTCCGCAAAGGAAATCTTTGAAAGGCTGAAGGAGCGGTTAATCTACGTGCGGTATTTCGACGCGCGCGGATTAGACAATGCCCTTCGGATCACGGTCGGCACCGATTCGGAAGTGGACGCCCTGCTCGATGCTCTGCGCGGTATCCTTTACGGAAAGCCGGATACCACCACTGGCGAATAGGTCGAGCAGCCGTCAGATAACCTCCCACTCCTCGTTGGTCGATCCCTGGAAGATCCGGCGACGATCGGATTCAAGCACGTTGGGTCGCCGCTGCAAAGCCGTTTCGACAGCGGGAAATTCGTCGAAGCGCGCCTCACCTTGCGTGTAGCGCAGAATCAGATGCAGGTACAGGATCAGCCGCGCGGTGCGGAACTGGCGCGGGGAACTGCAATAAATCAGCAGGCCCTGTTCCATGGCGTGGCGTAGTCCGTCCGTGAAGGCGCGCGGCCGCTTCGCATCCAGTTCCGACCAGTCGAACAGATCCAGGTCCGGCGTCGCGCTTTGTTCGGCCTGGGCTGCCGCCTCGAACTCGGCTCCCAGCCGGCCGTACAACTCGACCAACCGATCGAACCAGTAGAAAATTGCGCGGTATCCTTCGTCGGAGAGGTCCAGCTCGATCCGTGCTTCATCGATGGTCGCGCAGGTCTGTTGCGCCAGATAGGCCTGCCGTTCCTCGTCCCCCTCGGGGATCATACGGACCCGGGCCTTTTCGGACGCGTCGCCGTAGTTAAAACTCTCGAGTACCGTCGCCAGCTCGAATTTACCAGTCGAAAGCAGTGCCAATTCCGTGAACAGCGGACCGGCCACGGCATCCTGTTCGAGGATGGCCTCCACCGGTGGCTGCGGCGCGAACAAGCCGGCGCCCCACTGGTCAAAGAGCTCGCGGAACAGAGCCGTTACCCGTTCGCCGCACCCATCCGCCGCTCCACTGGGGGGCGGGGCGAGGCGGCGCTTGATGGGGTTGGGCGGCGCGCCGGGCCTCCGAAGGATGTCGTGCTCAGCCAGGAACCGCAGCATGACCAAGCGGTCCATGGCCAACCACGCCGCTTCTTCCGGCGCGCGCCAGTCACCCATCAGGGTCTCCGTCCAGCGATGAATCCATTCGCGTAACTGCCGGGCCACGTAGCTTCGCGGTTGCCGACGAACTTCGTCCAGCGTCCCGGATTCGACATTCGAGCGCGCTAAGACATCCCCGAATTCAGCAACAAACGCCGCGGGGGTGTCGGCGTAGAGCAACAAGTCGTCGGACTTCGCGTCGTATAGATAGGATCGGAAGAGGTCCGTAACAAAGGCATAACGCGCGCCGAAGACCCGGTTCATGTCCGTCAGAGCCCGGGTGATAGGGCAAAAATCGAGCGCCTTCTTGACGACATTGCTCGGCGGGTCGAGCACGCCGGGTAACACGAAGTAGGCGACCATCGTGCTGTGGCCGCCGGAACGGATCACGTACGACAGGGTCGTCGGGTGACCCGGCACCGCCGCCGGCTCCAACTCCTCCGAGTCGCCCCATCCGAGCAAGGACAGGAACTCTTCTGCGTAGAGATGCTGGTCTTCGCGGGTGGAATCCGCCAGTTTCTCCCACCACGATTCACACAGCCGCTGGATTGCGCTGGTTGTTCGCATGCTAAGCCACACCTTTCCCTTTTTGGACCGAATAGCCCGCGGCTTCGATTCGCCGCCAGATCACGTCGTCTCGTTTCCCGAGCAAGTCCAAACCTCGCGAGAGGTAATCGTCGATTCGTGCTGTCCTTTCCCGGAGTTCCTCCGCGAAATTTTCCCGGGACAGCGTTTCTACCGTGATGGATGGCGGGAGCGACACTTGCGGTAGCGTCGGGCCCGCTGCAACCAACAGGACCGTATTCGTATCTTCCCGATGAAGGGCGAGCAGAACATTCGGGTCGATGGCAACCGCTCCCCGTAGACGGTCCAGCGGAGTGGCCGCTTTTAACACGAGTGCCCGAAGTTCCTGAAACAACGAGAACATCACGTCGACCTGGTAGTACGCCCGGTTGCCTTCCGAATGCCGGTACAGCAATTCAATTGACTGTAAGCGCTCCAGCTCCCGCTGAACCGCCCGGATAGGTAGTCCCGTTGCGGCTTCGATCTGCCGCTGGTAGTACGCTCGCGTCGGGTCGACCATGAAGAGTCGAAGAATTGCCGCGCGCGCCTTGGAAGCGAACAATGTCGCTAACGCGGCGCCCGGCGTTTTTTCCCGATTTTGGGCGCTCATCTACCCTACGGTACCCCTTACCCGAACGTGCCAACTGCGCTAGCCCGCATTTCTCACCGCCCGAGAGCCCTCGTCGTTCGGACCCACTTCCCTGGAAGCGGTGAGAAATGCTTGCCAGAAAAACTGTAGGCTCACTGTTGAGGAATTCTCACGCGCACTCCGTAACGCCCAAAGGCTCGGACCGGCATCTGAAGCTCCAGTACGGGTTCGGTTGCCATTCTACCTCCTGGTGCGTATGAGAATTCCGGGCTAGATGCGGAATCGGCCCTAACCCGACCTGCAGGCAATAGTATACAGTTCGTAGTCATCATTGTCAACAGCGATCCCAAAACCATTCGAGGTCGGATCGTCAGCAGCGGCAACTTGAGCGCTTGCACTCGATTCCGGCCTGTTTTGTATCCCTCCGTACTCGCGGAATTCGGGGATTCGGAGAATTTGAGCCAGCAAGTCACAGATTTCGCCCGAACCTTGCTTCAGACGGCCCCATGGAAATGAAAAAGTACCAGACGGTAGAATTGGGAGTCTTCGATATTACCGAAATGTATGATTTTGGGCGACGGCACACCATGACGTAATCCACGGCATTTTGTCCTTCGAGGTTGTCGGCCGGCGCACGCGGGACGACCTAATGGAATGACCGGCAATGTCTTAGGGGTGCGCCATCGCTGCTTTAGGCAGCTCCCCGCACCCGCGGCATGTCCTACTTGGCATATTGCTTGCTCTTCTTCCTCGCCAAGTGCACTTATCCGGACGAAGACGTAGGAATGTCACTTACGGACATTTCGACTTAAGCTGAAATCTGTCTATATGAGGGAGCCGCCGTGCGCAAAATCGAAGCGATCATCAAACCGTTCAAACTGGAAGACGTGAAAGAGGCTATCGCCGGGGTCGGCGTTCATGGGCTCACCGTCTCCGAAGTCAAAGGGTTCGGCCGCCAGAAAGGGCACAAGGAACTATATCGGGGCGCCGAATATGTCGTGGAATTCTTGCCGAAAGTGAAGCTGGAAATCGTTGTCGGCGAAGACAACGTGCAGGCCGTCGTGGATGCCATTCAGAAGGCGGCCGCCACCGGGAACATCGGTGATGGGAAGATCTTCGTCTCGCCGGTGGACGAAGCCGTGCGGATACGTACCGGAGAGACCGGCGACGTGGCGCTGTCCTGATGCGCGCGAGCACTGGTCCGGAGCGGCGTGGCGAGCGCTCGCGGCCGGCACATGGGGAGCCTGGAGCGCAATCGCGCTCAACCGAAGAAAGAGGAGATCCTGTAATGGGCTTGTTTCGTAAGATGACTTTCACGTCGGCGGCTCGGTACGCGCGGGTTTTGCTACTGCTGATGGTGTTGTGCGCCCCGGTCCTTTCCGCAGCGGCCCAGGAGGCGACGGACGTTACCGTCGACGTCGTTGAAAACGTCCCGGTTGCCGACACGGGCGACACGGCCTGGATGTTGACGTCCACCGCACTGGTGTTGTTCATGACCATTCCCGGATTGTCGTTGTTCTACGGCGGGCTGGTGCGAACCAAGAATGTCTTGTCGGTGTTGATGCAGTGTTTCACAATCACCGCCCTCGTGACGATTCTATGGTTCGCCTATGGATACAGCCTCGCCTTCGACACGACCGGCATGGTGAAGGGCACGCTGAATTTTCATTCGTTCGTCGGTGGGTTTTCCCACGTGTTTCTCCGGGGTGTCACTCCAGATGCGGTGTCCGGCACAATTCCCTTATCCGTATTTGTTTGTTTCCAGTTGACCTTCGCGATCATCACGCCGGCGCTTATCGCGGGCGCCTTCGCCGAGCGCATGAAGTTCTCCGCCGTTCTGTTGTTTACGGGACTGTGGTTTACTTTTGTTTACGCGCCGATCTGTCACATGGTATGGGCTGGAGACGGTTCGCTCCTGGGCGACCTCTGGGGCGTGTTGGACTTTGCCGGCGGCACGGTCGTCCATATCAATGCCGGTGTCGCGGCCCTCATCGCTGCGCTTCTGGTCGGGAAACGCAAGGGGTATCCCACGACTGCCATGCCTCCGCATAATATGACTTTGACCGTCACCGGCGCCGGCATGCTCTGGGTCGGTTGGTTCGGGTTCAACGCAGGCAGCGCGGTCGCGGCGAACGGTTCTGCAGGCATGGCCATGCTGGTCACGCAGATCGCGACAGCGGCGGCGGCCCTGATCTGGATGTTTATTGAATGGGGCAAACACGGCAAGCCCAGCGCCTTGGGTACGGTCACCGGCGCCGTCGCGGGACTGGTCGCCATCACCCCGGCTTCGGGTACGGTGGGGCCGTTTGGCGCGCTGATCGTCGGCCTGGCATCCGGCGGGATTTGTTTCCTCGGCGCTACCACGCTGAAACGCGCTATGGGATACGACGATTCGCTGGACGCCTTCGGTGTGCATGGAATCGGTGGGCTCGTGGGCGCGTTGTTGACTGGTATCTTCGCGTCGACGACCTTGGGCGGCTGGGAAGACATCAATATCGCCGCGCAATTCTTCCAACAAATCAAGGGTGCGGCGGTCACCATTGTGTACTGCGGCGCACTGAGTTTCATCCTGTTGAAGATCGTCAACGTCGTTGTAGGCTTGCGCGTCGACGAACAACAGGAAACGCAGGGTCTCGATATCTCGCTCCACGAAGAAGCGGGTTACAACCTCTAGGAAAGAAGTACCCCCGCAGGGCTGTGAAGGATGTGGCGCGGACACCGCGGGTGTCCGCGCCACACGGTTTATGGAATTTCGTGCGAATTCGGGCATTGATGGCCCATTCCCCCGTGTTATACTCAAAAGAGACAGGAGGGATGTGCCATGCGCGCGCTCAAACTTGCCCTGCTGGGCCTAATTCCATTGCTGACAACGGGATGCATGCTCGATATGCTCATGTCGACGGCCGTTCAGAGCGAATTGGAGGCACAGCAACTCGGGACGTTGAAGAAACAACTCGACAACGCCAAACAAACCACGTCCGATATCTCGATCAATCAGGCGATCCAGGCCTACGCGGCCGAACACGGTTCCTATCCCGCGTCACTTCAGGACTTGGTGCCGGACTATTATTCCGAGGTGCCGACTCAGCCGGACGGAACGCCTTACGGCTACGACCCTTCAACGGGCAAGTTACTCGATGGTCCGGTGACGCCGCAGCCTGCTCGTCTACCCCAAGTGTCGAACACAGACAAGATTGCACAGATCCGTGCGGCCATCGATAAATACGGAAGGGCAACAGGCTATTATCCGACGTCGTTGGATCAACTCGCGCCGACATATATGCCTGAGGTTCCCATGGCCAACAACGGAATGCCGTTTCGCTACGATCCGCAGACTGGAGCCGTCTTCGAACCGCAGGGCCAGACGCCCAACCAAACCATGCCGTATGGTGGCCAACAGCAGCAACAAGCGGGTCGGCAGCCCGCCGCCGGTGGCGGCGGCCTCATGGGTGAAACAGTGACCGGCATCGGCATCCAGAACGAGCTGAACAACATGAGCAGCGCCGGTTCGAACGCCGCCGGCAGCCGTGCCCGTGCGGGCGCCCACGACCTCGGACAGCAAGAAACCCAGCGCCAAGAACAGGTGATGGATAACCTGGGTCTGTAGTCCGGAGGCTGGAGTCTCCCGGGATGAGGTCAGATTCCGCCCTGGCAGTGAAGGTGCGTTCGTCTCTGGTGTCGCTGTTGTCCCTGGGTCTAAATGAAATACCGGCTTTGAAAGCTCCAGCCTATTCCAAACCCACCGGTTCCACATTCGTGAGCCGCACCACCACCGGGTTCGGCCATTGGTGGTCGTTGTAGAGACGCTGCCCACGAATCACGCTTATATGCAGACCGTCGTCGCGTTGCTCGAAGCGCGGGGTGGCGTCCGCATCCGGCTGGTACTCGACGATGGTGCCGCTGTGACCGAGGACGGCAATCTCCGTTTTGTCCGTCGCGTGCGCCGTGGTTAAGATAAACTCCCGCCGCTCGCCGCGTTTCCAAGGGTCTTGTTTCGTCAGGAACGCGTAGAGGGTGTTCGCGTCTTTCGCTTTGGTGAACCAGATGTCGCCCTCGCGGATTACGCGCCACGGGCGTACTTTGTAGATCGCTTCACCGTTCACAAACATCCACAAGGCCAGTTCCCGGATGATCCGCTCCTGTTCGAAGGGAATAACGCCCGACGGTTCCGGTCCCACGTTCAGCAGAAGGTTGCCGCCTTTCGCGCGAATCTCGATCAGCATTTCGATAAGTTGCGTGCCGGATTTGTATTCCTCGTTCGTGGGTTTGAACTGCCACTGCGTGCCGAGCGTATAACATGCTTCCCACGGCGGTGGCAGGGGAGCGTTCGGCGTGGTCTGCTCCGGGGTTTCCATCACGCCGCGTGTAATAACAACGTTTCGATCGATATCCCAGATCGTATTCACCGCGTCGGCGTTGTCGGGACTGTCCAGAAAGGCCAAGTTAATCGGGCCATAATTCGTAAACAGTTCATGAAGTTGCCGCCGATTGTGTTCCAGCATTTCCGGGTTGTTCGCGGGCAGGGCATAGGGACGTTTGCGCGCGACGACGTGCCCCTGTTTGTGCATGATCCACGCGTCCTCCGGCGAGAAGTACAGCCCTACGGCGATATCTTCATTCCGGAAAGCGTCGACAATCTGGCGGGTGACGTCGCGGCCGTACGGCGTGTGCATGATCGAGAAGTCCGTGGTCTCCGTGTCGAACATGCAGAATCCGCTGTGATGTTTCGCCGTAAACATGAGGTAGCGCATCCCCGCGACACGTGCCAGCCGTGCCCAATCCGTGGGATCGAATTGTTTCGGCTCGAACGTTTTGGGGAGTTCGGTGAAGAAGCGGTCGGCGTACTCCTCTGATGCTCCGGCCAGTGAGTGGCTGATCACCGAACCCAATTGGGAATCGACGCTCCAGTGGATGAACATGCCGATGCCGAGATCCGAAAACCATTCCTCGCGTTCCGGCAGATTGCGAGGGATGGTTTCTTCTGCGCAAACGCCAACTGCGAGCAGCAGAGATACTACGACACATCCAATCCGCTTCGAGCGTTTGCATGCAAAGACATCGATCATGATCCCCCCTTGAGTCGGATTTCCGGTAACGACGCAGAGAAGCCTGCCATCGTGGAATGATCAGCCCTCCTGCGTGGCATCGTCGACGCCGTACATGCCCAGGATGTTGTAGCCACTGTCGACGTGGAGGACTTCCCCCGTGACGCCCGATGATAGATCCGAAAGCAGATACACGGCGGTCTGGCCGACCTCGTCCTGGGTCACATTCCGGCGGAGCGGCGCAAACTTCTCGGTCGTGCGGAGCATAAGCTTGACGCCGGCAATCGCGCTTGCGGACAGGGTGCGGATCGGTCCGGCGCTGATGCAATTCACCCGAATGCCCTTCTCGCCCAAGTCAAAGGCCAGGTACTTCGCACACGATTCCAGCGCCGCCTTCGCGACGCCCATCACGTTGTACCGGGGGACCACCTTTTCTGCGCCGTAATAGGTCATCGCGACGATACTGCCGCCCTCGTTCATGATCGGCGCCGCCTCCCGTGCGACGGCTACGAGCGAATACGCCGAAATGTCCAACGCCAACGCAAAGTTCGCGCGGCTCGTCGTAACAAACTGGTTGGCAAGATCTTCCTTGTTGGCGAAGGCAATGGAATGGATGATGAAATCGATCGAACCCCATTCCTGCTTCACCGATTGGAAAAACGCCGCGATCTCATCGTCGTTCTGAACGTTGCACTGAAATACCGGCGACCCCGGCATGTGTTCATCCACGAGTTTGCGCACACGCCGCTCGAGGGTCTCCAGGTAGTTGAACGCGAGCGTTGCGCCGGCCGCGGCGCACGCCTGTGCGCACCCCCATGCAATCGACTTCTCGTTTGCTACGCCGAGAACTACCCCGCGCTTTCCACTCAGTAATCCTTCCGCCATCGTACCTCCTGTTGTGCAGTGCAGCGCAAAACGAATTTGCATTTCTCGTTTGTCAGACCTCACGCGCGAGTCAATTTTGATGCGCGGAGCGGCTCATTGTAATTGAACCCGCGATTCATTGCGACTTGTGCGTCATCCGAGTCCGGCCAAAGACCGGGGAGCGCGGCCGCTCGAAGTCGGGGAAGATACTGAAATGTACGTTTTGTCATGTTTGCATACATGAACGTAGCACTCGAGTTCGAGTCCTAGATCGTCTTTTTGCGCGCTTCTTGTGTGTAAGTGACGGCCTTGCATTGGTTTGCCGATCTCTTATCGATTCGTATCGCCCTTGGCACGGCAGTTGCCTCCCTTTGTGTGAAGATTTAATTTCGTTACTATCGGACAACGGAGAGAGAAGAGGACATCATGCACAGCCAACGCGGTATTCATCACCCCCCATTCATTCGTGGGGCTTCTCCTCCAGATGAATCGTCGAGATGCTTCTAAACCATCACGCTGGTGCGCATTTCTCCAGCGCGCGACACAAGGCGGCGGCCGGACATGACCCTGGGCTCATCCCGCAGTATGCGTCAGCACGCGAACGGCGGCTATCGCGCGCGGGCAATCCGTCGGGACCGTGTGAGCGGAACTTCGGAATAGGCGCACGGGGCTCGGAGCCCTTGGCGCCGTGTCCGGTTACCCTGATGGGATTTGCTCGGCGGCGTTTGAAATCTGTGCCGCAAACTCACCTCGAAATAACCTGATTCAAATCTTCACGCGGTACGGTATCTTCGCGTGCAGTTTGCGTAAGGCAAGCAGAAAACCAAAAACAACGAGCACGGCTGCACCCCGTACTGGAAAGGATTGAACGCGATGAGACAGGGGTTCTTGATCGACATGGACGGTGTCATCTACCGGGGACACGAAATGATCCCCGGAGCGGACACGTTCGTTCGTCAGTTGCTGGAGCGGAATATACCGTTCCTGTTTCTGACCAACAACAGTCAACGTACCGGACGCGACGTGGCCACGCGGTTGCGTCGCATGGGCATTCCCGTGGAGGAGCGCCACATCTTCACCTGCGCCATGGCCACCGCGCGATTCTTGGCGCACCAGAAGCCGCACGGTACCGCCTTCGTTATCGGCGAGGGCGGACTTACCCAGGCGATGCACCACAACGGGTATTCGATTGTGGACAGCGATCCCGACTACGTGGTGGTGGGGGAGGGGCGCACCTTCACCTTCGAGCACATCGAGAAAGCGGTGCGCATGATTGTGGGCGGCGCGAAACTCGTGGCGACCAATCCCGATCCCAATTGTCCCACGTCGGAAGGGCTTCGCCCCGGCTGCGGCGCCATCGTCGCCATGCTGGAGCGCGCCTCGGGAATCGAGGCCTTCAGCGTGGGCAAACCGAGCCCGGTCATGATGCGCGCGGCCCGGAAGGTGCTCGACCTATCCGCCGAAGAAACGACGATGATCGGCGACACGATGGAAACCGACATCCTCGGCGGCGTGCAGATGGGCTACCGGACAGTGCTCGTGCTCTCGGGCGGTACGCAGGAACACGACCTCGCACGATTCGCTTACAGTCCCGATGTCATTGTGGGATCGGTTGCGGAACTTTGCGAGTCGGAAATGTTGCGGACCGAGCACGCGGCCTGAAAGGAAACCGAGGACTCCGAAACGGGACCGTGAGCGTTGCCGGGTAAGAAGGTCCGGCCGCTTCGCCGTTCCGGTTGCCGATAGAGGCAGTGAACACGAGTATTACTTGTTGAAAACCGGTGGCCGCCCTTCCAAAAACGCCGTAAGGCCTTCGCCAAGGTAATCGGCGGTCAGAAATTGTGCGAACGCCTCGCCTTCCGACTCCGTTAGCATGCCGGTCGTTTTTGCCAATACCGGTGCGCGCAGCGACGCCTTGCAGGCCTTAACCACGTCGCAGCTCAATCGGGACAATCGCGCGACTTGCGTGGTCACGAGTTCTTCCAAGCCATCGGACGGCGCGATACCGTCGACAAGCCCTGCGGCCAGCGCTTGGGCGGGGTCCAGTTTTTTACCGAGCATGACAACTTCACGCAGCATGGCCGGCGAACAGACGCCCGCGATCACCGACGCCAACCCTTCCGGCACCGGCACGCCGACCTTGGCCTCCGCAAAACAAAGCGCCCCCCGTCCCTGATCCATATAGCGAAAATCCGCCGTGATGGCGAAGACCGCGCCGCCGGCCATGGCCGGACCGTTTAATACGGCGATATGGGGTTTCTTCAACGCATACAGCCCATGGACCAGTCGTCCTACGGCGGCGAACATCTCCTTGCGCCCTTCCAGGTCAGCTTCCAATACGGTCATCGGATTCAAACCGTTGCAGAACATCCCGTCTATCCCGGAGCGCGTAACAATCGCGCGCGTTACGGAATGCGCGTCCGCCTCGTGATGGGCCGCCACGAGCGCGTCCATGATTTCGATGTCCAATAGGTTGAAGGGCGGATTGGTGTACATCACGGTCGAGACGAGGCCGTCATGCGTGACGGAGATTGCGTCGCTCATGGAAAACTCCCTCGAAGTTCGGTGGAAACCTTGCAGCGTTCGAGGGGAGTTTACCACAGCACCGTGCGGAAAACGGACGATGCGAGCCAGCGGCCATAATGTCTATACCGTGCACCATTCATCTCAAACCGCTTGATAAGGGTGGCTACCTTGTGACGGTTCCCGCATTACCTGGATGTGCGACGCAGAGTGAAACGTACGAACATGCCGTCGAAATGGCGAAAGAGGCGATCCATGCGTATGTAGCAGTCCTGATCGAAGATGGAGATCCAATTCCGAAGGAAACCGATCCGTCGCGAGTAATCGTCGCAGGAGTAAACGTCGAAGTCTCTGCCGCTCCATGACGGAAATCTCTGCGTCCGAGCCGGATAAAGTAATCAAAGCACTTTTGCGTCTCGGCGTTATGGAACGAAAAGAGCGAGATAGCCATTGGGTCTTTCGACATCCTACGAGCAACCGAATGACGGTGACCCCGATTTACGCAAAGGAACGCGCTCCCGAATTTGTGAAGGAGATTATCAAACAATCCGGCATCGCCGTTGAAAAGTTTTTGGACGAACTCTAATCGAATCTACCCGCGCCGCAGTTTCCCCGCGACCACGGGCTCGTAAATCTCCGCGATGTATTGCTTGGCCGCCTTTTCCCAGGTAAACCGCTGTTTGAACCCGCGCGCCTGGAGGTCCCGATAACGATCCGGCGCGTTGACGTACAGGTCCCGCGCTTCACGGACCGTGTCGACCAGGTTCCGGAGCACCTTCTTGTTCGTCGCGCCATCGAACACGAAGCCAGTACCGTTGCGTCGCGTATGGGGGATGACCGTATCCACGAGCCCGCCCGTGGCCCGGACCAGGGGCGGCGTCGCGTTGCTCAAGGCCTCCATCTGAGTGATGCCGCAAGGTTCGTACAGGCTCGGCATCAGGAAGAGGTCGCTGCCCAGACTGATCGCCCGCGCCTTGTCCGGTAGAAAGGCCACCGTGGCCGAATAATTCTTGCGGTTCGTATAACGTTTGATGAACCGCTCGTACCTGGCGAGACCGGTCGCGAGTATGCAGACGTTGATGCCCTCCAGGTCCAGGAGGTGTTCCAGCACGGGGCGCCCGTCGAGTTTCTCGGTCAAGAGTTTGAACTTCTGTTCGACCGCACGCCCCACGAATCCCAGGATAAATGCGTCCGGTTCCGCGAAGTCAGCGCTGATTTCGCGGCGGCTTTCGACTTTCGCTTCGAAGCACTTTGCGAATTCGGTCTTGGTCGGCTTGCACCGGTAACTAAAGCCATTGAGGATACCGACGAGCTGTCCCTCGTCATGGAGGCGATTCGTTACTTCTTCCAATCCCTTGCCGCCCTCGAAATACCGCTTGGGGTCCTCGGGCTCCAGCATTTCTTTGGCGTATTGCGGGCTGACCGTGTGGGCGCAATCGCACAATTCCAAACCCAACCGCAAAGCGTTCACGCTTTTCCATTCCGGTCGCGGATCCCGATACAGCGGTTCGAGAGTCGCGGTGTCCAGTATGGTCTCCATTTCCGTGCCCTTGAGTCTTGAACGCGCGATGTTTCCCTGGTAGCCAATATTGTGAACGGTGATGACCCGGCCGCATGAAAGTCCCGCGAGTTCCAGGAATGCAAAGACGTACGCGAGCCCCCAATCGTTCACGTGAACGATGTCAGGCTTCTTCTCGCGAATGAGTTCCACGCAGGCCTTCGAGAAGAAGGAAAATCGTAAGGTATCATCGTAAAAAGGGACCTTCGCGCTATCTACATAAACGCTGCCGTATTTGCCTTCGAAATAGTCGGGACTCTTCACGAAATTCATTCGTACGCCGCCCAAGTGGGAGGGCACCACGCCGACGGAAACCGCTTTATTGCCATGGATCGGGATCTTGCGGTCCACGATATTCATGCTGCCGTACCACGGTGTGACGATCTCGATGTCCACCCCCATCTTCTTGAGCGCCGGCGGCAGTTCGCCGGTGACATCCCCGATGCCGCCTGCCTTTGAAAACGGTTTGCACTCGGTCGCGAAATACAGAATTTTCAAAACGCGTTACCTCCATCTGACATTTCTCAAAGGGTAGCACGTGTGAAGGGGGTCATGCTGTACGGGATTTTTTTGCCGCCGTGAGTCGCTCCGCACCAGGTGCTCCGCACCAGATGCATTTCGCCGCTTCCGCATGCTACCCTGCATGCCTTGGCAACTCCGAGTCCTGGAGGGAGACGTAATGCGACGAGACAGACTGAGCCGAAGACAGTTCTTGACCCGGAGCGCGGCGGGCGTCGCTGCCGGTGTGGCAGGCGCGCGTGCGGCGCGGGCGACGGTCGGACCGAACGACAAGGTGCGGCTGGGCGTCATCGGCTGCGGAGGCATGGGTAGCCGGCACATTGCAGCGCTGGCGAAGAATCCCAATTGCACGATGGTCGCGCTATGCGACGTGTACAAGCCCCGGTACATGAAGGCCTGCGAAGCGGTGGGGGAGACCACCGGCAGCAAGCCGGACGGGTATCAGGATTATCGTTACGTGCTCGACCGCGCCGATGTCGACGCGATATTCGTCCCCACGCCGGACCATTGGCATCCCTTGATTACCATTCACGGGTGCCAGGCCTGGAAAGACGTTTACGTGGAAAAACCCGCGTGCCCGACCGTCGCGGAAGGGCGGGCCATGGTCGAGGCGGCGCGCCGTTTTGGCCGCATCGTCCAACTGGGCACGCAACAGCGCTCCATGCCCATCTTTCAGGAAGCCATCGAGATCGTAAAAAGTGGCGCCTTGGGCACGATAACTTCTGCCGGTTGCTGGATTGGCACGAACGATTGGGGTGAAGGCTACGAAGTTCAGCCCGTGCCCGAAGGCCTCGATTGGGACCTCTGGCTCGGCCCATCACCGTATGAACCGTTCAGCCCACAGCGGTTCTCCGGGTTCATGGGCTGCCACGACTACGCCCGCGGCGGCCAGTTGACGAATTGGGGCGTCCACCTCATGGACATCGCCCAGTGGGGCATCGGCAAGGATCGGCCGCTCAGCGTTCAATCCATGGGGAACAGCAACGGCGGCGCCCCCGGCAGCGACAACTATCACGTCATCGAGGTTCTACTCGAATACGAGGGCTGCAATGTCACGTGGGAACAGCGTCCCTCTGACATCCGATCAGGCAGCGGCTACGGGATCCGATTCCAGGGTGAAAAGGGCCGGCTGTATGTGGACCGTAACCGCTACATTGTCGAGCCGGCCGACCTCGGCTACGGCGAGAAGATCGGCGCTCCGGAACTCAGTTGGGCCAACGACGACCATCACAACAATTTCTTCGAGTGCGTTAAGACCCGAAAGCGTCCGGTCGCAGAAATCGAGCAAGGCGTGCACTCGACGATCCCCGTGCTGCTTGCGGGCATCGCATTGAAAACTGGACGCAAAATGTTCTGGGACGGCGATGCGGAACAGTTCATTAACGACGACGACGCCAACCGGTACCTGACCCGCTCGTACCGGTATCCGTGGCGGTTTTGAGGGACGCGTCGATGTTGAATCGTAATAGACGGAATTTCATTCAGTCATCGTCTTTGTTCGTGGCTGCATCTGAAAACATGAAAAGAACATCCCCCTTGATCCCCCTTCCAAGGGGGAATGTCGCTCGCCGGCTTCTCTCGTCATTCGCTACGCGTTTGCGACCCACGTTTAGCCAGGGCAGCGATACGCGCCGCGGAGCGCGCGCGAAAATTCCCCCTTTGAAGGGGGCAGACGCGAAGCGTCGAGGGGGATGTGAATTCGGGGAAACTGACGTCCATAAGGAGAGCAACTGATGTTCCTGGCATCCAAGCGCCACTGGGTACTCGTGGCCTTCACGTTGATACTCGCAACAACGTCATTGGCCGAAGATATCCGCCAACTTGTGGCCGACATCTCCGGTCCCGACATGACGAGGCGCATCCGGGCGCGTCAACTGCTTCCGCGCGAAGGCGTCGAAGCGCTTCCCATGCTGTTGCCCATGCTGACAGCGGAAGACCAGGGTGTGCGATACACCGCGCGCAACGTTATCGCCGATATATTGAATGGCGCCGCGGCGCCGGGGCACGACGCGGATCAGCTTCTAGCCGCGCGGCTCATGATGGACTGTCTGGCGCCGGGCAGTCCCGACGAGCAGATCCGGCTTGCCTTGCGACTCATTCCCATCGTTGTGCCCGAAGGCTTTGACGTCGGTCCTGTGGCGGCGTTGCTCATCAATCCGGATTGGAGCGAAAAGGCGCGCGAATGTCTTCAAGCGATCGGGACAAACAACGCATGTGTCGCACTAGTGAACGCGCTTCCAAACGCGGACACGGATTTCACCGTTGCTCTTTTGAACGCGATCGGCAAGTTGGAAAAGGCGGATTCGGTTAAACCGGTGAAGGCGCTCACGTCACATAGCGATCCAGCCGTGCGAGCGGCCGCGGCTATGGCATTGAGCTGGACCGGCGACCCCGACTTGGTGCCCGCACTGCGAAGTGTAGCTGCCAAATCCACGCCCGATACGCAGTTCGAAGCCTACGACGCTTTGCTTCGTCTCGCCGATGGTATCGTACGAAATGGCGGGAATTGGGACCTCGCCATGTCCGTCTACCACTCGGTGCTTGATGCAGCGCCGTCCGGGATCATCGAGGCGGCCGCTGTCAGCGGGCTGGGCCGGTACGGTGACGCCACCGCGGTCGATGCCATCGTCGGCGCTGCGAAATCGGGCAATCCGCATATGGCCGATACCTGCGTCCAGGCGCTTGCGAGTCTGCAAGGGCGTGAAGCGGTCGACGCCGTGATTGGTGCCTATCCGAGCCTGCCGGAACCGATGCGCGTCGCCTTGATCAAGGTGTGGGGACAGCGCCACGAGGGTGCGGCGCTGGACCTGATGAAGGAAGAATTGAATAGCGGCGCTCCTGCGTTGCGCGATGCCGCATTGAAGGCGCTGGCATCCATGGAAAGCATGCAAGCTTTCGCAGCGCTCGTAGATGTCGCTAAGAACGGAAGCGGCGACGAACAAACCTTCGCCCTGGCATCGGTGAAGAATATGGCGGGTTCAATGGGCGAGGCCGGCGACGCGCACGCCGCGGGGAAGGCTTACATGCAGCTCTTTGACCTCGCGGACGACGACGCGTTGCGGAACACGTGCCTGCAAGGGTTGGCGCGCTACCCGGTCGCCGACGCCTACGACATCGTCAAGACCGCCCTCGGCAATCCTGCTCTTAAGGACGCCGCGGCCAACGCTATCGTTTCGGTAGCCGGTGTCGTGGCCGCTACAGACAAGAATCGCGCCAAAGAGGCCATTGACCTTGTGCGCAGCTCCAATGCATCGCCGGAAGTCCTCGTCCAGCTTGCACAGCGATTGCAGGGCGCCGGCGTTCCCGCCGACTTTGCGAATCTGCTCGGCTTTGTGCGCGGTTGGTACGTCATTGGGCCCTTCGACTGGAAGGACGATGCCGACTGGGATCGTGCCTTCGTAAACGAACCCAACGTCGATCCAACGACCACTGTCCAAGCCGGTGACAAGACGCTGAAGTGGAAGACCGTTCGCACGCTGGATCCGCTTGGGATGGTCAATCTCGCCGGGGAAGTCGGACAGTTCGACCGGAAGTTTGCGTATGCCTACGCGGTGATCGACGTGCCCGAAGAAACCGACGCTCAACTCCGTCTCGGTTCCGATGACGGCGACAAGGTCTGGCTCAACGGGAAAGTCGTCTGGGAGAACCGCGTAGACCGCGGCGCCGCGCTGGATCAAGATGTCGTCGACGTTCACCTCGCGAAAGGTCCGAACCGGATCCTTGTCAAGATCAGCCAAGGCGGGGGTGGCTGGAATTTCAATTTGCGCGTCGCCCAAACCAACGGCGGTGGCGCGGAGTTTACGCAGGTCGACCCGAAGGGGTAAATAGGAACAATAGAACGCGGATGACGCGGATTGAACGGATTCGCGCCGATCAATTAAATCCGCGTCATCCGCGTTCTATTGTTTGTGAAACTCCAGCGCCACGAGCGTATCCAAAAGTTCGCGACGGACTTGGTCCGCCACGGTGCGGTCACATTTCGCCTTCCACCAGAAGCCCGCGTCGGATTCATACGCCGCGCACACACGTTTGGGCGCTTCGTCGAGTAGCTTTTCCGCGTCGCTGATAGTCGTTTGATTGACGCCACGCTGTGCCGCACCGGCGATCGCTTCCTGCAGCATCGCCAAGTATTCGTAATCCTCAACGCTTTCCCGGATCGCTTCCATATGCTTCCCTGCGGTCACCGAGGTCGCATCCAGGAAGACGGGCGTGTATGCCGTCCGTTGCCCTGCGTATTCGTTCCACGAGGAGCCGCCGCCGTCGTCCCCGAAGGCCCAGAAGTACGACGCCTTCGCGCTGTATTGCCAACACGTCCACGCCTGCAACCGGCAGTACAGATAGGGATCGAGCAAGCGCATCGGCCCGCTGCACGAGTAGAATTCGAGCGTCCGCCCGTTCTCCCGCTGCGTGACATACAGTTGGCGCGACGCCTCGCTGCACCGCAAGAAGATGGGGCGATTGGGACAGAGCACGTCGCACAGTTCCAACATCTCAGGTGTGGCTTCTGTGATTTCACGATAGGTCGGATCTTCCCAGATGCGGATGCCCGTGTTCGCCTCGCGCAGCGCTTTTCCCCACGCGATAATGACCGCGTCCTGTTCCGCCGCATGGGGTTCGTCGACCAGCAACACCGCAAACTGTTCCGGCTTCAGGCCACGACTCTTGATGTGATCCGCCCAGAACGTGAACCACGCCTGTGCCGCGCGGTTAAACTCCGGCGACCCCATGGGCATCGAACTCAGGTGGTCGCCTACCGACGCAAACACGCAATACTGTGCTGCGCCCGGCCACCGGTCGATCCATGCATCGAAGTGGCTGGTATCCGGCGGTTCCGTCATGTTGCCGTCGGAATCAAACGTCCCGCGCGGCATGGTCGCGCTCGTTCCCCACGGTGAATCGACAAAGTGCGCGCGCAGATGCGCAATGAGCGCTTCGCGGTTTTCCGGCGTAACCATGTACTGGCTCGGCTGGTCGGTATAATCCCAGCCGCCCACGTGCAGCCGCGGGTGCACGGGAAACTGGAACGGATAGACCGTCAACGTAACCGGAACGCGGAGCGCAGGAAGGCCGTTCGCCTCGACAACGATTGCACCTTCGTACGTGTCCGGCTTTAGGTCGGTCGGATGAAAGGTCAGCCAAACCTGTTGCGTTAAGCCGGGCGTAACGTCGATGCGGTAACCGTTATTCGTCCGATTTGCTTCCGGCAAGGCCGCGGCAACGGGTACCATCGTCTTCGTATCGGTCCATACAACCTTGTGCACGGTGATGTACGGTGGCATCGCACCGCCCGGCAACCCTTCGAACCGAATGGTTGCGGCGATCGGTTGTTGTGTTGCGTTGCTGAGATTAAAGGAGCCCGCGCGGAATTCGCCGTTCATCGTGCAGACCTCGACATGTGGGGACGGACCGTCAGAAATGGGACCGAGATAGGATAGGGTATCCCACAACGGCGACTGCCAGACGGATAACGGCTTTTGTCCGGCGGCCTCCCATAAGCGCGCCTGCACGTCAAACACCCGCGCGTGGAGATCGTTCAGCGGAAGTATGGCTTTGAAATCCGGCCCGAAATCGGCGGGCAGGTCGTTGAGCCCGGCTGCTACGGCATCCAATTCCTTCTCAAGCGTCGTTCGTAACGCATCGTCCAGGTCCGCATCATTTACCGCGGTTCGCATATCCGCCACGTCCTGCGAGATGCGCCGCTCCACGGACACGCGCACGCTCAGCCGTTTCATATAAGCCGGAATGTCTTTCACGCCCTCACCGGTAAGGGGAGCGGCAGTTCCACGCCGGATCACCCGCGTACACCTCGACCTCGTCTACGAACGTGTACGGTTCCGCCAACACGGCGAAGGCGACGTACCGGCCATGGGTATGCAGCGCATCCGTCCAATACCGGTGTGTCGCGTAGCCTTCTTGCGGCGGCGTGGACTCGTTTGCGCTCAGCGATACGAGATCCCCAATCCAGTGGAAAACGTGGTCCTCGTCTGCAACAAAGAGATAGATGCCTGCCGGCCAGAATACACCCGCCGTGCCGGCGGCCGTCCGCAGCGAAGCCCCGCGAATCGGCTGAACCGAACCCAGGTCTACCGTGATCACGACCGGTTTTGCGTGCTGCCAACCCACGGTCGAGGGTTGCGTCCAGAAGTATCCGTTTGAATACACACCGTCGGTGAGTTGCGTCGCGTCCCCTTCGTCCGTGCAGTACCGGTAACTCGGCCGCGGCGTCATTGTGTAGGGTTTGTGTAGCGCGATGTTCTCCGACGGTCGCGCATATGCGGCCGGATCGTCGGCTGCCTGCCCGAAGGCGTGCGGCACGATAGTGGATAAGAAACAAATCGTAATTGCAGCTGTTCTTAACATGGTATTATGCTCCCCTGGATATACCAGTCGCTTGGGTCAAGCGGGCAGCCGAGATTTCGTTTCCCAGCATGACAAGCCGCTCTGCGCCCGGCAAAACAGTATGATATACTGAACGTGCAATTGCACGTTGGTACGAACGAGGTGTGGACCCGTGAGCGAGCTTGAACAACTGGAGGAACGCGTGCGGCTGCTGTCGCGAGCCGACTTGGCAGTTTTTCGCAAATGGTTCCTGGACTACGACGAACACATCTGGGATCAACAGATCGCGCAAGACGCCGAAAGCGGTCGGCTCGACGCTTTCGTGGAAGAAGCCAAGGCGGAGTATAAGCGGGGGGATACCCGGGAACCGTGACTCATCGTACGACCTCCCGGTTTTGGGCTTGTTACGAATCGCTGCCCACAGACATACAAAAGCTTGCCGACAAGAACTTCGAGTTACTCAAATCCGATCCTGCCCACCCGTCGCTACATCTGAAGCGTATTCAGAACCTCTGGTCCGTGCGAATCAGGCAAGGCTATCGAGCGCTCGGCATCGCGACAGACAACGGGATCTGCTGGCACTGGATCGGCACCCATGCAGAATACGACAAACTCCTCGCACGGTGACGGTGTTTGTCGGTCAATTTGAGGATTGGGTCCGAGACTTATGAAGTCATGTTGCCGCCCTTTAGCCAACGATCCAGCCAGTCGAACGCTTCCGCCTGCATCGCCGCATTGAATTCGTGCGGCACCGGCCACAGTTTTGTGACCAGCCGGTCGTCCACGCCTTGGGATGTCCAGACATCGTGCATCTTCTTGTACGCGTTATCCACTCCCGCGACGGGAAACAGCCCATCCTCCGTGCCGTTGAAGAACAGCATCGGTTTCGGGCACGCGATGGACGCTACGTCCGGGTAGTCCAGCGCATCCCGAATGCCGGGATGTATCATGCTGTAGCTGGAGTACCCTTTGGTCTGGTTGTTTCCCGGGCTCGTCAACGTAGGCGTGTCGCCCATCCAACAGATGGCAACGCCCGCCTTGATGATGTCCGTCGCCGCCGCAAGGCTCCATGACCGGTGCGAACCCATGGATAGCCCCATACATCCGATGCGATCCGGATCGACTTGCGGGAGACTCTGCACAAATTGCGCGCTGCGGATGTCGTCCCAAACCATCGATCCGGCCCAGGACTGGCCCAGTTGCAGCATGTTCGCGCCCAGTGCCTGTTGGTCTTCGTACTTGACGCCACCGTACCGCCCGCGATCGCCCCAGAACAACGCATCCGTTGCGAATACGATGTAGCCGCGCTTCGCCATCTCGTCGCCGATATACCTTCCCTCGTAGCATTTGCCGACCCAGTCCTCCGCGTCGGCGATGCGCTCGCCTGGCTCGTCAAAAGGTCGAATAACCTTTTCCTTGCCGATGGAGAAGTGTGCGCCGTGATCGTGGAGCGCGACAACCGCAGGAAATGGACCTTGGCCTTTCGGAATGAGCAGGTACGCCTTGACTCGCTCATCCGCGGAGATGTTGAACGCGAGCTTTTGCGCGATGTAGCTGCCACGATCCTCTTCGCCGATGACCTCCGGTGCAAACGGCGCGCGTGGGGGAGGAGGCTGCAAGGTTTTGAGATAGGTGCTTCGCGCGCGTTCTCGCCATTCATCGAACGGCACGTCCGCATGCTCCCACGCCAGCGGATACTTCATGCGCTGGACCCGGGGCGTGTTGAAGGAGGGAAGAAAATCGCGAACCCCATAATCCGCCGTCCGCGAGAGTTCTTGCGGAGCCGACGGAAGCGTATCGTGCCAGCGCGTTACGTCGTGCTCGTAACGCGCTTTCACGTCATCGAGTGATCCTTTGAACAAGTACACATTCACCCGCATCGTCGTTGGTCCATCCGGATTCAGCGGCATCGGCCCCTGCGAATGCATGCACCGATGCGACGCGGCCGCATTGTTGCAGATGCTGTTTGCGTGCTCACCAGCCGTGGCGACAGTCCAGGCACCGTCCGAACTCACGCACGCCATAATCGGCACGTCCGGACGCGGATTCTGTATCGTCTTCCAGCCGCTCTTCGCCATGTCCCCGGTCATATCGGGAGAATCGACGCCATTCACGTACTGCACGTTCCGGGGGTTCCCATCTGCGCAGGATGCGAGACTGGTCCACGCGCCGTTTGAAAGAAACCACATGCGGCTCATGAGATCCGCTTCGTCTCCCTCGAATAGTCCGCCCTTCATCTGTAGACACGGTCCCACGGCAAACGAGTCGGGGGCTTCCGCATCTGGTTTCGGCCAGACGGTGTACGCGCATTCGAGGTAGTCGATGTGCGGGGTGAACTGGGCCGTGAACGTGGCTTCCGGCCTGTCGATCGTGTACGCGACCGCGCTCGTGTGCTCGTCGTGTTTCCAGTCGATGGCCATGCCGCCGAGTTCCTCCTGCGCGTATCCGAGATTTGGAAACGACACCCACTCCGGTCCCCAGAGGGTGATGCTTGCGTTCGGATCAGCGGGGCGTTCTACCCGCAGGAAGGAACCCGCTTCCTGGGGCGTCAGTTTTAATCGACGGTCATCGACCCGCGCTAATACTTTGCTTAGCGCGTCGTTCCGTATGGAAGAGCCGTTCTGCCGGACGGTGCGCGAGGTAGAACCGTAACACCTCGCCCCAGTAGACTAGCCCTTCCGGTGGGGCGCCTCCAACACTAACGCCACCTTCGGTGTAATCGCGCGACGGATCGCGGTCCGCGGGCTTCTTGTAGAGGTCGTAGATAGTCTTGCCCTCGGGGATCGCGCCGGTCGTTCCTTCCCACCCGGACAGCCCACTGAGGATTGCGCCCGTTTTACGGAATCCCTCGATTCGGCCCTGCAGCATCCGTTCGATTGCGTTCAGCAAGTTACCGATATCCTCGCCGCGTTCCTCGAGCACAGTGGCCGCCCGGACCAGTTGGGCGGAATGCTCCATGCCTTGACTGATGATGACGCCGCTGCTGCGGGGATGCGGATACCGCCAACCGCCCACGGGGTCCTGCGACTCCGCCATGAAATCGGCGACCGCGCGGATCACGTCGTGGAGTTTGGGCTCGTCCGGGTAGTCCTTCAGTAATTCCGGAAGTCCAGCCAATCCGTAGCCGATGATGTACGGTTTGGCGAACGGCGCCTCGTAGCCGTGCTGATCGTCGTCAATGAACGGACCGTCCTTCACAATCGGCTGTCCGCCCTGGCTGAACAGATCGCCTTCCGATAATTTTTCACGCAGTTCGCGAAACAGTCGCAACGCTTCGTCCTGGTACATGGGCGCACCGGTGAAGCGATACAACCGCATGAAATCGATGACGTCCCCGATGTTCCGGCACTCGCCCGTGTTGGTGTGAATGAAACCCTTTGCGTAATTGACCTGCGCGTTCAGGGCGGTGAGCATGCGCGGGTCGCCGGTTTCTTCGTACGCGTAGAAGAAGGAGTCGTAGCCTTTGGTGCAGAAGTGTGACGACCAGTTCGTGCGCCACAAGTAGCTCGTGTCGCCTTCGTGCTGTTTCTCATTAGCTGCCACCGCAGCGTTGTACCGTGTGCCGCCGAAGTCTGGGGTATCGCCCCACCAGATGCTCGCGTCGTACATGTTCGAGCACCACAGCACCGCCGTCTCGCGCAATGCTTCGCTGGAAGCGCGATAGGATTCTTCAAAGATCGCAGGACAGTGATTCAGCCGGTTCATGCCGTAGTAACTGGCTGGTCCGCCAAGGTTGAACGACGTTACGTTCCCGTAGTCGTCCCCGCGCAGAGCGCTCGCTGCAATCGCGTTCCGGTGGAAGATTTGCGCGTCGTCAAGCAAGGGATACAAGGCCAGGTCCGGTGATTCACCCATGTTGTATATCGCGTCGAAATGTCCCGGCGCAATGCGCGTTTCCAAACCGGGTTCCAACAGTGCGTTCATTGGCGTGTGGTCGGCTTTTCCTATGGCGAATGCCGCCCGCCGCCATGCCGTGGATTGAAACGGGACCTTGTCAGCTTCACTGCACCGCACATATTTGAGCACGCTCTTGCCGTCGACACTGTTAACTGCGACATGGCCCTTTAGTGTCAAGGGCGCCACGGGGAAGTCGACTTTCATGGCGCCGCCATTCACGGTAACGGCGTACGGTTGTCCATCGGCGAACCCATGGTCCGGACAGTCGGGAAGACTCAGCCCTTCGATACGCCAGCCAAGTTCCGGCGCGTATTCATCGCCTTCGGCCATCCGTTGGATGTGGGCTTGCACGACAACGGTACCTTCGCTGTCCATCCGAATCTCGATAATTCGCGGCCATGTTGCATCGGGCACGAGCAGACGTGCCCAGACGTAATTTGAACCGGACTCGACAATCTCACACTCTCCTGGATCGGCTTGCGTTTGTTCCGGGGCCACGAGGTGTGCATTCCACGAGGTACCGTTGTCGCTCTGACACGAGATGGAATCCGGGCGGAGCACCACGGACGTGACGCCGAGGCGAAAGGAGTATCCCTGATTCACCGGCGTGGGTGTGATGGTCGTTGGCGGAGTGGTGTTGCGCAGCGCAAGTTTGAAAATGACCGGGCTCTCGTCGGTAAACATGTAGGGAAACGTCACAATACCGCGCCGAACGCTCTGCGGTTTGCCGGGGTGCAACGTCAAGACGCGCAGGTCTGCGTCGATGGTTATGTCACCGGAACGCGCGGTTAGCCCCATCCCTGCCGGAAGTGCCGCCGTCGCGAAGGGCAGCGATATGCGCACGAGGCGGTTACCGGGCCGGTCAGGGACTACCGTGAATGATGGCAGGACCCCGACTTCCCCGGCGCAAACGCCGGAATCCGCCACGAGCGGATCTCCGAAACGAAAATGCTCCAACCACTGTTTAGCGTGCTGCTGTTCGGCAAGACTGGTTTCCAAAGTGAATGCCGACACTGCGGCGAGCAGCGCCATGAGTCCAATGCCTTGTACTCGCATATAGAATTCTCCAGCCCAAGTACTTTGACACGATGATAGGGGTTTTGAACTCAGGATGGAACTCTTGCGTCGGGCGACGCGCTCAGCGCATAGCAATGCGAGCCGGACTTCGGAGAGAGTTTAAGGACAATCTGCCGGTATGATATGTTCCGTTGCGAGGAGACATGTCTATGAACAATTTATGCTTAAGTCTGGTGCTAGTCCTTTGTGCGTGCGCGGTTGTTGCCGTACCGGATGCCCGCGCGGAAGACCCGAAGGGAGCCGAAGCGTCCCCCTCCCCTGACAGCGGTTTGGTAGACCCCAACCTCGACGAACGCGACAATGGCTACCTCGACCGCCAAGACACGGCCTTGCTCGACGAGGTGGCGAAGACCCTTGCTGCCGTTCCGCCGCAGCTGCCACAGCCGCCCGAACGGAAACTGGCGCTATATCTTTTGGACGCGGTGCTGCACGATGTCTACGCGCCGAATCGCATTCCGGTGCAACAGTTCTATCATTCCCAAATGGAACGGCTCGCCGACGAACTGGAGCATACCAAGGTCGAGGACGGCGCCGTCATATGGAAACTCTATAACCACGGATTCATTGTGCGCACGGCTTCCGTGACGCTTGCGTTTGATTTCTATCGGGGCGTGGAACGCTTCCGAGTGGAGGACCCCGTGAAGGGGCGACAGATCGTTGATAGCCCCGGATTCCCCATTTCGGAGACGTTGATGAAACGTATCGTCGACCAATGCGACGTCCTCTTCATCAGCCATCGCCATAGCGATCACGCGGACCCTGTAATTGCACAGGCGATCATCAACCAGGGAAAGCCGGTGGTCGCGCCGGACGAAGTGTTCAAAGGGCAGGACCTCCAGGCAAAGATCACGCACTTAGATAGAGTGGTCAATGAGGAACAGTCATTGGCGATCAAGAACGGTGCGTTGGAACTTCGACTCGTGGTCTACCCCGGACAACAGTATCAGGACGGGGGCATCCCGAATAACGTCGTGCTCGTGTTCACACCCGAGGGCATGTCGTTCGCCCACAACGGCGACCAGATCAACGATCCCTATCCCGAGTATCAGGAAGACTACAAGTGGATCGACCACGTTCACGAACATTACAAGGTCGACGTGCTCATGACCAACTGTTGGCTCAACGACATCATGCGGTTTACCCGCGGGTTCAATCCAAAGCTCGTGCTGCCCGGACACCAGAATGAATTGGGACACGCCATCTGGGACCGGGTCCCTTACTGGGGCGATTCCGAGTATTTACACTTGACCTACCCGCAACTGCTGGTTTCGGACTATCCAGTCCTGGTGATGACATGGGGCGAGTCGTTTCACTATATGCCGTGAAAGCGCGTTTCCCCGTTGACGCCGATGCCGGCTGCGAAAGGAAAAGGATATGAACGCGGCCATTTACGTGGCGGTCGTATGGGCAAGCGTCGCGCAGCCATCCTTCGAGTTCTTCAAGACCGACACACCCGCCCGGCCCTTCGCGGTGATGGTCCATCGCGGACGCATGGATCTCGCTCCGGAAAACACCGCGCCTGCGATCGAGGCATGCATCGAGCGCGGCTACGAATGGGTCGAGATCGACGTTCGATTGACCAGGGATCATCATCATGTCGTCTTCCACAACGGCAAGGTAGACGGCAAAACGGACGGTGCGGGCGCGGTATCCGACCTGACACTGGATGAGATCAAGAAACTCGATGCCGGCATCAGGTTTTCCGAAGCGTTCAAAGGCGAAAAGATATTGACTTTTCCCGAATTGCTGAAGCTTGCCAAAGGCCGGATCAACATCTACGTCGATTGCAAGGTTATCGATCCGGAGCTTTTCGCGGCGGAAATCCGCGATGCGGGAATGGAGCGGCAAGTCGTGGTCTTCGACGATCCGGACGTCCTGGCCGAGGTCCAACGCTTATCGGAAGGCACAATTCCCATCATGCCCAAGTGGCATCCGGAATTTGGAATCGATCCGTGGGTCGCGCGACTCCAGCCCGCAGCCGTCGAAATCAACGCCGATGAAGTCACCGAAGAACGGTGTCGGCACTTCCAGGGTTTGGGGATTGTCGTTCAAGCCAAGGTGCTGGGCGATGACGATCGACCGGACGTGTGGCGGCGAATGCTCGAAGCGGGCGTGCAGTGGTTCCAGACGGACCGGCCGGACGAACTTATCGCTGTGTGCGTCGACTCGATAGATAAGGCGCGTTCGAACTAATCAGGCGGCGTGGGCGGTGCGGATGGCTTTGACGAGGACGAGGGTCATTCCAAACATGTCCAGGGTGTCCAGGTAACGCGTTGCGCATTCCGGACAATACGTGTGGACGCAATCATCTTTGCCGACGGGGGAAATCGTCAGTTCGACCCAGGATTGGTCGAGGTCACGGCGGCCACAGACTTGGCAACTTCGGTTCATCGGTCACTCCTCAATTCACATCCCCTCTCAGGCCCCGAATCGATCGCGGCCATTTCAATAGTAGACAATTGACGGAGACAATTTATTCATTCTAACCAATTGATAATTCATGCGTTGTCTAAACCGTCCGGTAGGTATATTTGCGCAACCATCGACCGACCAGCGATTTCTGCACGTTCCGCTCTATGCTACCGGGAAACGATACTCAACCGTTTGGGACGCCATGCGCACCTGTGTTACGGTGGATTTCGCATGGGGTCGTCATTGGTAGAGAGCAAGCCCGCGCGCCCGGTCGCCGTGGTCCTGGCCATCGGAATCTTCGTGGGGTGGGAATTCGGCGTGAAATCCACCCTCGCCAAGCGCCAGGCTTGGGAAGGCAAGGTGCCAAACGTCTACCGGCAGCGCGAATGGCTGCGCGGTTTCCGCAAGTCCGGCAAAGCCGAGTACCTTTACTACGATCATTACTGGACCGTCGCATGCACCGACGGAGAATCCCGCACCGTCGAAGTCCCCCATACTCTCTGGCAGGGCGCGACGGTTGGTACTCCGCTCCGCAAGGTCGAAGGCGAGCGCTACCCCGTTATCGACACGCCCGAAGGTGCATCGCGCCGTGAGATGAACGAACGAGTCGTCAATACGCTCGTCGACGAAGTGAAACGCGCGGTTACGGAGTAGCGGAACCGCTCAATCCTCGGCATGATATTTTTCCATGCACTCCGGGCAGATGGCGTGAGAGAACTCCGCATGGGTCCGATCCCGCACGTAAGTTTCGACGGCTACCCAATCTGGATTCTCGGACTCCTGTGCAGAATCGGTTTGAATCTTTTTGCAGTAGCAACAGATTGGCAGAATGCCTTCGAGCGTTCGAATGCGATCGAGGGCGGATTGAAGATCGCTGTTGCGCCGTTGCAAGTCCAACTGCGCAGCTTTGCTTTCCTGCAAGCGGCGGTAGGCGAAGATGAACGCTGCGACCAACAGAAAGAGGGCGACGCTGACCAGTTCATCGACTTCCCAGGCCTCGTAGCGGTGTGCGAATCGGTCGAGCGTTTCCAGTAAATCAACGGCGTGCGCCACGACAAACAGCAATGCGGCACAAAAGGCGATCGCAATCAGTTCCCCCACCACGTGTCGAGACTGGACCTGCGTGTCGCGCGGTTGAAATCGATCGTCGGATGGTTCGCTCGGTTCCTCGATAAATGACAAACCCGTATTCCCCCTGGACATTCCAAACCCCCGCCGGAATTATACCATCAAGTTCTCATCCCCGAAATGGAGAAAGCGCCTATTCTCTCGAAATCGACCCTTCACCACGGAGTCGCGTCAGCGCATCTTTCCCGTAGCCAAGTACGATCGATCCTGACTCAATTCCTTTGTAGGCAATTACATAGCCTGTTGAATGGGTGGTCGTGTCAACCACCATCTCCGTGTCCAATACGCGGATAAATCGCGACCGGGGATTGGTGAAACGGACCTCAAACGTTCGCTCAGACTGGCTCCACTGCACGTCCACCGCTTCGCCGATGGATTGAATGCTGTGAGCGGACAACGCGTGTACGCGGCTGGCGGTATCCGTATTGGACAGCAGGCCCACCGCCTCCGGAAGTCCGTTCTGAAACACGTAGGCGCCGCGTAGGTCCGCGGGGACGTTAACGACGATGACGGGCGCGTGCGCCGTTTCCGCCGTTGCGGTGACCTCGCGGGCAATCTCTTCGCTCAAGAGACCGGCCTGGCGCCATACGTCGTAGATATTACTGCTCAGGAAACCAAAACAGACGATTGTGTATGTGACGATTGCTGCCACGCCCACGTAGCGTCGTTTGAAAACCTGGACGAGGAACAAGGTCACCCCAATCGCCGCAAACACCGACGGAAAATAGAGGAACCGATCCCCTTGCGTATTGACCGTGCTCACGGTAAGGGTAAATACGGGGATGAGTGCAACGAGAAAACACGCCGCAAAGAACAACATGGCGCGCGCGAGACTACGAAGCCGCCATCGCGAGAATGCCGCCGCGACCAACACTCCGCCGAGAACCGTATACCCGAAAAGCACGGTGCGCCAATGCGTTTGCAATGCCGGGCCGAGGTCGATCCCGAGGGGGGGAGCGGCGACCCGGAGCACGTGCCGCGTCAACCGGTCCGCTATGCCCGGAAAGTCGATTGCGAGATGACCGTGCGCACCGTACCCGCCTAAGGGGGTTCCCAGGGTAATGTATCGAGCAAGGAGATATCCTGCGAGGACCAGCGCGTACAAGCCAATCGATCCGGCCAGGCTCCGCGTGCGCCACTCCCCGGGCCGTTGCACGATTGCGACCAGAATCAGAATCGCCGGCAGAGACAACACGGATTCTTTTGCCAGCAACGCAAGTCCAAAGCTGAGACACGACACAATCAGATACCGAAAGGTCTCGCGCTTCAAGAACCACAAGAAGGCAAGAATCGAGATGAGTCCGAAAAACGTCGCGATTAGATCCGTCCGGCCGGAAATCCACGCCACCGGCTCCGAATGGCAGGGCAGGACGAGGAAGAGAATTGCCGCCGCGTAGCTCATGAGCCATCGTTTCGTCGGGTTCGGTACGAATCGTTCGAACAGACCCCACGCCAACACTCCGACGAGAAAGGCGTTCAACCCATGCAACGTCAGATTCGTGAGATGGAATCCGTCCGGGTTTAATCCCCAGACCGCGTAGTCGAGCCAAAAGGTTGCCACCGTCAACGGTCGCAGAAAGCCCCCGTGCGTTTCGCCCCACGTCGCAAAGAACGAACCGGACGCCACGCGCCCGATCAACCCGAAGTCGTCGGAGAGAAAGAACGTTCCGAGCACCTGCGAGAATGCGAAATAGCTAAGCGTCACGCATACCAACGCAAACAGAGGCACCATGCGCAACGGCAGGGGGAAACGCGAATCTGTCGTCGCAGTCTCATTCACCGTCGTGCAACCCTCGATAACCGTCCTGCCGTAAAGCGTCGGCCCTGCTTGGCTTCATCCATCACACGCGATTAGACCGCAGCCACGATACCCGGCGCAAGACGCGTTGTCCGAGTGCGTGTATTGTTTCTTAGGTCCTTTACGTTCTGAATGCCCGGCACGTCTCATCTGACCCATAGGTCCTATACGTCCTATGGGACCCCTTGACGCCCCGCCCCACGATCGTGCAGGCTGCCAGAAACGAGCAGGAGTCACCCTATGACATTCACCCGCCGCGAATTTCTGCAATCAACCGCCACGGCTGCCGGTCTTGCGCCCCTGGCAGGCATCGCCGCCGCGCCGGCTGCGGCCGGTCCCACGCCGCTGCTGAAACCCGTCCACGACTCCGTCGTGTGCCCGTGGACGCCCCAGCATCCGCGAAATGATCACCAGCTCATCTTTCCTCTCGACGACGCACGGCTTATGCTGGTCTGGAGCGAGTATTACGACAACAACGCCGACCCGAATGCCACCATCGGCAGCGCCAACGCGACCGACGAAGTGCCGTGCCAGATTGCATCCATGATTTCCACGGACCGCGGCCGCACTTGGGGCAACCGCCGCGTGCTGCAGCCGAACGTGTGGAAACACAACGTCAAACACCCGAACCTCATCCGGCTCTCGGACCGGGAAGTCCTTTTCTTCTACGTGGGCTGGGACTCAAACGTGAACCGCAACGTGTACATGCGGCGTTCGCTGGACAACTGCGAGACCTTCGGTGAACAGATTCAGATCTCCGAGCCGGGTTGGTACTGCAACAACGCGGACCACGCCCTGCGCCTCAGCACGGGCCGCGTTATCCTGCCCGCCCACGGTCCGTACGCGGAGAACTACATCGGCGGCGCGCCGTACAAGGGCGGTGATCTCCACGCTTTCGTCTTTTACTCCGACGACGGGTTCAAGACCTGGCAACGCAGCAGCGACAGCATGACGGCGAAGGGGAGAGGCTGCCACGAACCCACCATCGTCGAGTTGAAAGATGGCCGCCTTTACTGCCTCCTGCGCAACACGAACCAATGCCAGTACTACAGCATCTCCGAAGACGGCGGCGACCATTGGACCCAACCCGCGCCGACGACCCTTGCGTCCCCCGAATCCCCGGCCCTACTCAAACGCATCCCGACGTACCGGCGACATCCTCGTCCTCTGGAACAACGTCGCCTCCAAATCCAACTGGCCCCGCATCCCCCTCACCGCCGCCATATCGACAGGACGAATGCCAAACCTGGACTCACTACCACGACATCGACAACCGCACCGACCACGATGCCGCCTACCCCTCCTGCACCTTTGTCGGCGACGAAGCCCTCATCGCCTACTACTCCCGAGATACCAAGTGGAAACGGGATGCGGAGGTGACGCTGCGGATTTATAAAGTGGGGCAGTTCTACACGTAGTGAATGCTAAACGTAATGACGAATTCCCGCGAAAGCGGGAACCCATCTTAGAAGTATGCATAGAGCCGTACACGTGCGGAAAGAATCCCAGGGATTGAGGAATGAGAATCATCTCCGAATACAAGGATTACTACGACTCCGCGCAGAGCTACGGTTCCGATCCAAATCTGATCTACGTGCGGAAGCAGGAGAGCTTCGAATTCGAGCTGCGGTACTCGTTACACGAAGACCGAAAAGGACTCTTGCCGAAGCAATTAGACAGAATCCTCAGTTTACCGCTTGAGCTTATCAAAGGATTCCCACATGCGATTAGAGAGCCGCTCGGGCGATGGAAAACCAACGAGTTGGAGATCCCAGTTACGGTCAAACTCATAGGGTTCTGCGGTATTTTGTACCCCGCGATTGAAATTGCCGGTACGACATTCTACTCTACGCACGATATCGTGGGCGGATTGGTCGAATCCTACTTGAATCGGTATGGACGAACAGGAAAGCATTGGGGGCCGCACTTGGTCGGAAGGTCAGGCCACGGCGTGGCTTGTATTGGTGGTCTGATCCGCTTACGCACGGGACTTGGGACACCGCCGCCGCAAATGTCCTGAACAAGCGGTTCGATGATATCTTCATCGAGCTGGCGATACCCGCTTTCAAGGTCGAATACATCGCGCTCAACAGACTCAAGAGCGTTGACAAGATTCGCTGTACCCTCAATCCGTTTCTAAAACCAGATGGGTTTCAAAGGATCAAAGGTCCGGCGGAGGCTTTTCAAGAGATCTCCATCTATCTTGGTAACCAACTTGCGCACCAGCCCGATCCAATCGCCAACATCTCCGACGAAGTCCTTCGAGACGAAAAGGGCTTCGACGAATGGTCCTTCCGCCGCCACCAGGAGGAAGACAAGAAGTATAAGAAGCGAAAGCGGGGTAAAGGGGAATCACCGACCGCATAATAGGCTTACTGAAGTCTGCTCGTTTGCTACTTGATTCTGGTTTCATAGACATAGCCATATGAAAACCATTCCCCGTTCCGTTGAAAGATCTGAATGATTCCATCTGTATTCAGTTGGCGGTAGAAATCGATGTTCTCCTTAACAAATGGCTTGGCGGGTAATTCGCTAAAGCCAACCAGCCGCAATTGGTAGTCCTTCAGGGCTGCTTCCAGGGTCTGGTGATAATCCGTTAACGAATGAATAGGCAAATACAGTCGGGAATTGGAATGCATGTACTGCTTCGCTGAATTCAGAAGCTCCAGAATGAGATCGTTCCCGAATTCCCCTCCAGAGAACACCTCGATGTCCTCACTTTCCATCCGTGCCAAATGCGATGGAGCCACAATTTCGTTTGGAAGATTCGCAATAATCACATCGAACGCCGGGGTCGTGTCCGCAAAAAGGGAACCTTGGTGGCAGCAGATTTCAACACCGTTCAGTAGTGCGTTCTTTTTCGCCGCTACAATGGCTCGCGAATCAGTATCGGTTGCTTCAACAGATGCACCTCTCTTGCTTGCCATTACTGCCAAAAGTCCCGATCCCGTACCGATATCGATTGCTCTTTCTCCCTGATGAACGGTAATGCTTTCCGCATAGAATAAGCCGTTGGGTGAAGGCATGAAGACTCCGTCAGCAGCCTCGATCAGAACTTCTGTATTTCGAATTTCAAAACACCGCTTGTTCTCTTGAGACATACGTGCCTTCCTGGTGCGCAGCCGTTGGAAAGAGAGTTCTTAGACAAAGCCCAATCAGGTACCCCTGCGCAGCATCCCCATGCAGCTTTCCGTGTGCGACAATTGTTCTGCCGAGACTCTGTCTCAAATACTGTCTCTGGTTTAATCGAGGCAATGTTTGTGTGTCAAATCCGGATCGTCATGACGCGCTTCATCAGGGCGATAGGCGAAACCGTGCACTTGCTGTCCTTCACCCTGGTTTGCCCATGATTCGGTTCTGGCTATGCGCTGCCATAGGTTGCGCGTCGCGATAAGACGCGGTTGCTGCGGTGCATCTTGCGATTGCCCCAATCTTGTGGTGGTTAGGCTCAAGGTACCAATCCTTGCTCTCGATTCGGCATCCCGGCGAAATATCCCCCTAAAAATATACCTTGCTATCCCCCTGAGAATATGGTATAAACATGTTCCCTGAAGGGGAAGACGGGTTGTCGTGCCTTGTGGCGTGGCGGTTGCCCGGTGTTCCTGGCCTTTGGATGACGATGCTGCCAATGACTCCGCTGGATGCTTGATGTACTGCTTCTTGCCTTTCACTTGGTCCCTTCGTTCCCCCGACGTCTCGAACCATCTCCTGAAAACGCAGTAGAACTGCAAAAGGAACCAGTGAATGAATATCTATGTAGGCAATTTGGCGTACGAAACCACCGAAAACGACCTGAAACAAGCGTTTGAGGTCTACGGAAAAGTCGACACCGCGCGGACCATCGTCGACAAGTACACGAACCAGTCCAAGGGCTTCGGTTTTGTGGAAATGCCGGACAGCAGCGAGGCCCAGGCGGCCATCAGCGGCATGGACGGCAAAGACATGGGCGGTCGCTCGATCAAGGTCAACGAAGCTCGCCCGAAGACCGAAGGCGGTCGTGGCGGCGGCGGTGGTTACGGCGGCGGCGGTCGCTCCTGGTAACCGGTTAAGACCGTTTCATAAGTGTACACTTTCGGGGGTCGTATGGCGCAAAAGGGCCATACGACCCCCGGTTCTGTTGTTCTCCTTCCCGTCCCGGTCGCGGCGGGATATCCCACTAAAAAATATACCTTGCTATCGGCCTCAAAGTATGGTATAAAAGGACTTCCAGAAGGGGAAGATGGGTTGCCTCGGTTGGTGCCCGGTGTTCCTGGCCTTTGGATGACGATGCTACCAATGACGCCGCTAGATGCTCGCTGTACCGCTTCTTGCCATTCGCTTGGTCCCTCGCTTCACCTAATGTCTCGAACCATCCCTGTAAACGCAGCAAAACTGCAAAAGGAACCCGTGAATGAACATCTACGTAGGTAACCTGCCGTACGAAACCACCGAGTCCGACCTGAAAGAGGCCTTTGAGGCCTACGGCAAGGTTGACACCGCGCGGACCATCGTCGACAAGTACACGAACCAGTCCAAGGGCTTCGGTTTCGTGGAAATGCCGGATAGCGCCGAGGCTCAGGCGGCCATCGCCGGTCTGGACGGCAAAGACATGGGCGGCCGCGCCTTGAAGGTCAATGAAGCTCGCCCGAAGACCGAAGGCGGTCGTGGTGGCGGCGGTGGCTACGGCGGCGGCGGCGGTGGTCGCGGCGGCCGCTCCTGGTAACCAGGTAAGACCACACTACACAGCTCACAACCGGGGGGCGTATGGCATACGAAGGCCATGCGGCCCCCGAGTCTTTTTCTGCCCGGTGACATCCCGTCACTCCTCCCCGAGCCACGCCCCCGAGTTCGCACGAAACGTTTCGTGCGGGGCGAACCACCGTTTTTCCATCGTTACGGAACGCAGACCGATACCCAGGGTCCGGTGGTCTCTCGATTCCTTGTTCAGTTGCGCGGGTACCCAGCCGGGAACGCGGACAGTCAACACGATGCGATCTTCGTCCACGCGCGGTAGTTTCACCTTGACGGTTGTAAACCCCGGCTCGTTTGGCAATGGCGCCACCAACTCGTCGCCATGATACAGACCCGCGTCGGGGCCGACGGCGGCCTGCGGCAGGTTGATGTCTAGCGTGATTGTGTACCGCTTATGCGGCAGCACCGGGAGCCGCAGTTCGGATTCCGCGGTGGACCAACGCTTTGTGCCGTTCCCATCGGGCCATTCCCCGGCGGTTTCGGGCCCGTGCCATTGCCGCACGTAGGGACGGTCGCCGACCTCGCCGACGTCCACTACGTAATGAGATAGGCTTTTCCGCGTCCATTCCACGGGATTCTTCTCGTTGGCAACGAGCTGCGTCTTGTCCCCGGCCTGATTCTCGACATCCAGCCCGCCCGAGGCCTGATTGCCCATGATGATGGCGGACTGGACCGCTTTGCCCACCAGCACGTGCGTGTCGCCGGGGCCGAAGGTGTTTCCTTGGACGATGGACTTGCCGGTATCAAGCTGAATGGCCGGGGCGCCGGTGGCGTTCTTATCGAAATGCACGAAGTGACACGCGTTGGCCGTGAACTGCGTGCGGGGCGACCGCGCCCATACGCACCGGTCAATCGGTCCCCAGAACGAGCAGTTGACGAGGCTGACCTTACCCGCGCCGGAGCCTTCGGCGATTTCGACGCACACCGAATCGTCGCTTTCCCAACGTCCCACGAACTCACCATTCGTGATGAGGAGCCCCGGCTCTTGGCAATCCTCGACCAACACCGCCCGGCGGCACGAGTCCGCGCCGATCCCGAGGAAGTTGCCGTTGCAGGACCCGTTCTTCGTCTTCGAGAACTTGTATCCCACGCCGTAGCCGAAGCAGAACGTATTCATCACGTACTGCCAGTCCGTCCGCGCAAATTCAAAGGCGACGCCCTGCGTGTTCACCCAGTGGCAATACGGATCGTCGGGTTTGTAGGCCACGCCGAAGGGCCAGAAGTGGCAGTTTTCCACGCGGCCGATGTCGTAACACGCGTCCACGTACAGTCCGCGATAGCTCGGATACCCGAACACGTTCCGCACAATGAACCGCGCAGTCCCGTCGAAATGAATGCCTTCGTACGCGTTTACAATGAGACAATCGAGAATGGCCACGTCATTGACGCCCGTCGCGCCGATCGCGGGCGGGTAGGGGACTGGCGGCACGTCTTCCTGCCGCCATTCCGGGTAGTAAATGATGACGCCGGAAACAGTCGCCATCTCGCCACCGAGCCGGATAAACGGATCGCCCTCTGCGTTGCCGCGATTCGCGTACGCCTCCAGCACCGTGCCGTCCAATCGCAGCGGACGTCCGCCCCGATCCGTGGGCGGCGCATGGAAGACCCCCTGCAATGTCACCGCGCGCGGAATCGTCAACGAACCCGCGATACGGTACCGCCCCGCGGGAACCTGTACCACGCCGCCACCTGCGTTGCCTGCTGCGTCCAGGGCTTGTTGAAACGCCGCCGTATCATCCGTTTCCCCATCGCCCTTTGCCCCTGCGTCCCGTACGTTCCAATCGGCCTGTGCGATCGGGACCGACAGCAAGATGGGCAGCAACAGACACAACACCTGTTTCATAGTGAGATTCCCCCTATCGGTGCGCCCCGTCACTCCTCGGCCATGAGTTCATCGAGACTTTCGGACATGAAGAACAGTTGCGACGCCGATGCGATCTGCGATGCGACCATCAACGCCTCTGCAACTTCCTCCTTGCTGGCGCCGGCGCGTATGGCGTCTTTTCCGTGCGCTTCGACGCAGTGTTCGCACCGCATCACGAGGCCCACCGCCGCGGCGATCAATTCTTTCGTTTTCGCGTCGAGCACACCTTGCGATTTCACCGCACGATAGAACGCGTACCAGCCTTCGGCATGTTCCGGGGCCCGCTTCCCAAACCAATACTTCGCCATCGGGGATTTGCTCGTTGACATGAGTACCTCCTGATTCTGCTTCACTTTGTCCAATTCAACCGCACGTGAAAACGGCGCGAGCACTTAACCGGACTTGGCATCCATATTGGCGTATAGTGTCGGGCAATCGCAATTGATGGTCCAAAACCTCTCCGGAAGAATGAACCGCGACCGCGGAAGACACGTAGTAGTCTTTGTACTGATAGGACTACAGTCTTGAACATAGCGCACAGGTAAAGGTCGGAGGACCAAAGATGAGAATCAAGATAATCGTAGTCTTGCCAGTATTGCTTGCGCTGTGTGCCGTGCCGGGCAACGCTCTACAAGAGTTCTTCGGGGCGGGTCCGGTGCCTCATAGCGCAAGTTGGCCTAACGGATTGGCGGCCTTGGTTGACGAAGATTCGCGTTTCGCTGCTACCCTTGGGTTTGCAGACGCATGGGCGTTCTACACAGGCGATACCGATGATCTAAATGCCTTTCTCGCGACTTGTGCCCGACTGGAGGACACACGCCTGCAACTCGTGCTGCATCCCGGACCGATGCCCGTCGACATGAAGCGCCACGACAACACCGACCGTACCCTGAACGCCGACTGGGTGCTGCACGTTGCCGAAACGTACCAGGGCCGAACCAACGCAGACGCTTTCGAGGGGAGAAACATTGCCGTGACGATCGACGTCTATCTTGGTGGACAAGTCGGTCTCGCTGCCCTGAACGTTCCCAGTGATTTTGATGTACTTTCGGGCGGCGAGATTGAGGCGTTCGTTGAGGCCCATGAAGCGAATCAACATGCGAAGAATTGAGCGCGGCAAGGTTCTGCACGCCACGCGTGTAAGGTCCAGATTACTTCCGGGAATGAAGTCTCTAGCGATTCAGCCGTGTCTCACCCTCCCGACACAGCCTGCAGGATCGTAATCCGGTCGCCAGGTTGGATGGAAACTTCGAGCGTATCGAGCCACCGGGTATTCTGATCGTTGTACAGAATGACCACGTGTCGCCGAATTTCCCCGTGGTCTTCATACAGGTGTGACTGCAACAGCGGATACTTCACAACAAGTTCGTCAAGGCATTCCCGCAACGTTTCGCCGGAAACTTCAATTTCCCTTGCACCCCCCGTGGCATTGCCAAGCAGAAGGGGTATCGCGACTGGAACGGCAACATTCACTCGGCAATCTTCCTCATAGTCTGCTTCGTAGTCTTCCTCGTACTCGTAATCTTACGCATGCTCGTACACGTACTCGTGCTCGTACTCGTACTCGTACTCGAAGTAAGACGCATGGATCGACACGCGGTTACGAAGTCCACAACCGCAACGCTCACGCTGGTGATTCGCGGCAACGCACACGGCATCGCTTCCCATTGCTCGCCGCCGTCGCGTGAATAGAAGACCTGCCCACCCGTCGTGCCGAAATACACGCCGGGGCTATCGCAGGAATCCGCCGCCATGGCCTGCCGCAACACGCCGACGTAGGCGCTGTCCGGAAGTCCCGACCGTAACGGCTCCCACGAGTCGCCGCCGTTCGTCGTGCGGTAGACCGTCAAACGTCCGTCAGCCGCGAACCGAAATTCGTCGCTTTCTTGCGGCACGATGTAGAGCGTATCGGAATCGTTCGGAAGCATGACCATGGGAAACCCGAAATTATTGGGAATTCCGTTTTCGATGCGCTCCCACTTCTTCCCGCCGTTCGTGCTGCGGAACACTCCGCGATGGTTCTGTTGGAACAACCGCTCGGGATTGCGCGGGTCGAGGATCATCCGGTGTACGCAGGTACCGATATCCTTGTGCGTCTTGCCTTCAACGATGATATCGAGTCCGTCGTTACTCGATTCCCAGGTCTTGCCCGCGTCCTCCGAACGAAACACGCCGACCGCCGATATTCCGACCCACATGCGATTCTCATTCGTGGGATCCAGCAAGATCGAATGGCAACACAGTCCACCCGCGCCCGGGGCACCATTCCTCGCGGGTCGGATGGCCGGAGAGTCCGCTCACTTCTTCCCAGTGCCAGCCGCTGTCGTGGCTGACGAAAAGGCCGGCCTCGTCGACGCCCGCGTACAACACGCCGGATTCGCTGGCGCGCCCGGGTACGACGCACCAGACGTTGTTGAGCGTGTGACTCGATTCATACTTGGGGACGTGTTCCACCTGCTGCCACGTCTGGCCCAAGTCCGCAGAGATGTGTATGGCCGGGCCATAAATGAAGTGCCCGACCGCTGCATAGAGCGTCGGCGCCGACCGCTGATCCAACGCCAGATTGAAGACAGACCAGCCTTTCAGCAACGGCCCGGTAATTTCCCATGATTCACGCCGCTCGTCCGATGAAAACAGAAAGGCACCTTTTTGCGTACCGACCATTACGAGGATTCGTGCCATGTTATCGCGTCGCCCTTATGTGAAACGCTTCCCATCCACCCTTTACCGAATACACCTTCGCACAACCCAGGTCGCGCATTTGCTTCGCAAGCTTCAGGCTGCGCATTCCGCGCGCGCAGCATAAGAGACAGAGATCATCGACACGGACCGGCGGCCGCTTCGGATCCCAGGCGCTCATGGCGATATGCTCGTGCCGGATGCCGTTCAATGGCAGGGGACGGGCTTGGACTTCGTCCAGTTCGCGAATGTCGATGATGCGGTACTGCCCCAGCCGTTCCGGTGCGAGCGCCAGTACGTCGACCAGGATATCCGCGGGCGGCAGGTACTCATCGCGATCGATCGTGCGAATGCGCGGGGTCGCACCGCACACCGGACACGCCTGCTGCTTCGGAACCTTAATGCGCTGAGACGCGTAGGTCAGGCAATTGAAGATCTCCATCTCGCTGCCCAACCCGTCCGGCAGTCCCAGAATGTATTTGATCGCTTCCATGGCCTGCATCGTGCCGAGAATGCCCGGCACCGCGCCTAACACGCCGACTTCCGCGCAGGAACCCACGCACCCGGGCTCCGGAACTTCGGGCCATAAACAACGCAGACACGCGCCGCCCGAATCCGGACGGACGAACATGAGCTGCCCCTCATACTGATAGATGCTTGCGAACACGACGGGTTTCTTTGACAGCACCGCCGCGTCATTGATGAGGAATTTGGTGGCAAAGTTGTCCGTGCAATCCAGGATGAGATCGTAAGGCGCAAAAATTTCCAGCACATTTCCCGGCGTCATCGGCGTCTCGTGCGTATGGACCTCGATAAACGCATTCTGTTTACGAATCCGCCTCGCCGCGAGTGCGGCTTTAGGTTCGCCAACGTCGGCGCAACGGTAGAGCGTCTGCCGGTGCAGATTGCTGGCTTCGAGCAGATCGCCCTCGCAGATGCCCAGGGTTCCCACGCCAGCCGCCGCAAGGTAGCTCAACACCGGCGATCCCAAACCGCCGGAGCCGACAACCAGCACCTTGCTCGCGCGCAGTTTGGCCTGACCCGCCTCACCAACTTCCGGCAATCGCGTCTGGCGCGCGTAGTAGTCCGATTCCGTGAATGAAGGGGGAGGGATTTCGCTCACCGCGTGGCTACCATGGGCGCAGCGTTCACAGTTCACCCAGCCTGAATCGCCGTCTACGTAGTGCTCCTTCTTCCAGATCGGAACGCGGGACTTAATCTCGTCGATCACATAGCGGCTGGCACGATACGCTTCATCCCGATGCGCCGCAGCGACACCGACCCACACCGCCAGTTCCCCAACCGCCAAATCGCCCACGCGATGAACGCAGCGCGCGTCCGATATACCGAACCGGTCGCGGGCCTCCCGTAGAATACGCTCGCCTTCTTTCACCGCAACGGCGTCATAGGCTTCATACTCGAGACGGTTCACCGTCCGTCCCTCGTTCCGGTTGCGGACCCATCCCTCGAACGTCACGCACGCACCGGCCTCCGGCCGTGCCATCGCGCGTTTGAGTTCATCCGGATCAAGCGGAGTACTGCTCAGTGAAAACATACGGGGTCTCCAGATACTGAACGCCTACGCGCTGCGTTGCACCTCATTCACCGGCGGGTTCGGACGATTCACCTACCTGAACCAACCGCCAGCTCACAGCATTGACCGCACTATTTTACCACACACCGCGTTCCCGTCAACCTGAGCATCGTGTTCTTGAAGTGCCTGCCACTCGGATGCCGACAGGCGTCGCCAACTAAGACAACCGAATCTTCTCCGGAACCGTGATCGGTGGGATTCGCTTTGCTGATTTCGCGGGCGGTGGGGTTATATGGAGTAGAATGAGTTGAGAGTGCGGGGGACAGCGAATGAGCCATGCGGGAGACGAACTTCTACACGAATGGTGTGCAAAACGTGACGCCGAGGCGTTCCGCACCATCGTGGAGCGGCACGCGGGAATGGTTTACGCCACGTGCCGTCGCGTTCTACGGGATTCTGTCGAAGCCGAGGATGTCACTCAGGAGTGCTTCGAGGCCTTGGTCTCAACGTCTCAACCCCCGTATCGATACCTGGGGCCCTGGCTTCACCGAGTTGCGACGAACCTATCCCTAAAACGGCTGCGGGAGTCGAGCCGCCGTACCGCGCGCGAACGCCAGTATGCGGATCTCCATGCCCATCCAGTTGCCCCCTCATGGGACGACATGTACGAACACGTCGATGAGGCCATCGCCCGGTTGCCCGAGAAACTGCGCATCCCGATTACCGCCCACTTTCTTGAAGGGATGACGCAGGAGGCCGTTGCGCAGCAGCTTGGAACTTCGCCACCCACCGTGCGCTATCGCATCAAGAAGGGTCTCGAACGGATCGGGGCGGACCTTCAGAAACGGCACATCACGACGGGGGCGGGTACGCTGGCCGTACTCCTTGCCGGTCACCTCTCCGAGGCCGCCGAAGTTCCATCCGCCCTCACGGAGTCCCTGGGACGACTGGCGCTGGCCCAGGCGGGTCAAGGAGCCGGCGCGGCCGCAGGAGGATGGTTGGCCCACCAATTCCTTTTGAAAGCCTTAATCGTGGCGGCAATTCCGACTGCCACCATCGTAGCGACGTTCGTCGCGATCAACCACGATCGCGCGTCGCAGGTCGCGGCCGTTGATGAGCCAGGCGTTTCTTCGCCGACACCTCCCAAGACGCCCGAAACCGATCAAAGTTCTGTGAGGGCCACACGAACCGAGCGTTCCGCCAGCTCGACCCCGGTTCACCAATTGGCGCCACTCTCCGAAGGAGTGCCCGCCGAGTTTCTATACCTCTTCGAGCCCATTGAGAAGGGACCCGGTGCCGTTTACGGTACCATCACAGATCCGGACGGAGAACCGCTGGCCGGCGCTCGCGTTACGTTGTTCCGCATGGACAGCTGGTGGAAGCACAGCTACGCAGAGACGGTCACCGACGCGAACGGCACGTACGAAATCACGGATCTGCCGGTGTCTCAGGCTTATTGGTTGACTGCGGTTTCGGACACGGGCGCTGCCAGCGGATACGTTGCGCTGTACCTCGTATCCGACTTGGAGAAGCGCTTTGCGCAGTTCGGATCGGCGCGAATATTCCCCGGCAACGACCGGCCTGGTCCGCACGCTGGGCAGCGGTGCCGGAAGGACCTATCCATATCGCCTTTTAACGAACCCGCGTTCGCCGGTCGAGTACTCAGTGGGGAAGGGATGCCCGTCGAGGGGGCCCTTGTCGCGACGGCCGGCCGACCCTATCTCGAGTCGGGGCTCAGCATGAACGTGCGGACGGACCACGAGGGACGGTTTGCCGTTCACAACATCCTGTCCCCGGACAACGAGAGTTCGCTGGTGGCATACGCCAAAGGCTACGCGCCTACGACGATTCATCATGTGCCGCCCCAGTCTTCCGGAAACGAGATCGTCCTTAAACCGGCTCATCGCGTTTCCGGTACTGCCCGCCTCAGGGATACGAATCAACCGGTCGCCGGCAAGCAGGTCACGCTACGAACCATCCGCGATCATGACCCCAGAAATGTTACGACTACTGATCGAAACGGGGAATTCACCTTCGATGGTCTTGCCGCGAAGACCTACGCGCTCAGCCTGACCGATACGGACGCGGGTCTCGCATCCATCGACGCACTTACGCTGGATCTTCGCGAGACCGAAGACATTGACGGCATCCAACTCCTGGTCTCTTCAGGAGCGACCATCTCCGGGCGAGTTTATGTCGAGGAGACAAACGAGCCCATCGCGGGCGTTCGTCTACACATTGGGAGCACGCGAACCAGCGATTCAGTCCGTGAGGCGGTCACGGGACCCGATGGAACGTATCAACTGCGCTTTCTGCCCGCGGGCAAATACGGCATAAAGTGTCTCCCGCCGGAGAACGTGGTTCGCCATTCGCACCCAATGGATCAGGGCTGGCCCGGCCCTGGGAAGGAAGTTGAAGTGGGACCGGAGGAACAGCATACGGGAGTCGACTTCGCGTTTCAGGGCGGTGTCTCCGTTTCAGGACGAGTCACTGACCCTGAAGGAAACCCGGTTGCGGGGGCGGGCCTGATCGCGGTGAATTCGCAGTCTCCGCGGGAGGGAGACTTCCATTCGGGCCAGGGGCTTCCCTTGCAGACCAGTGGTGTGCTTACCGATCAAGACGGGTATTACGTGCTACGCGGCTTTTCCCCGTCAGACGAATGGACGTACTCGATCCGAGTTGAAGCCTTGGGCTATGCCCGGTTCGAGTCAAACGCTTTTCAAGTCACAGGCGATATGGCGGACATCAATTTTACGCTCGAACCCGCGGCTATCGTCTCTGGCCGCACCGTGACGCTAAAGGGGGAACCGTTGCCCCTCGTAGCACTGGCTCTGAAACCGGTCGATAGCAAGATTCTGCACGGTGGAATGAGTGGGTTCTCCGGCATGGATGGTCGGTTCACGCTTTCCACGGGTGTATTGCCGGGCGAGTACTATTTTGAGGCGGGCGGATTCTTCAATCCAAACCTTGACATTCCATTCAGCGGTCGTACGATGAACCCTCCCATTGTTGTCGAAGGCACGGTCCCGATCCAGGGAGTGCGCGTTGTTATTCCCATGAAGGACGAGTGTGCGACACTGTTGGGAAACGTCTTTGCCCAGGACACGTCGCTGGCCGTGTCGGATGCTAGAGTCGAAGTGGCGCAGGTTGTGGCGGAGAACGGCGACGACTACGGCGCGTCGGGGCACTTCGAAGCGGGACCGGGCACGGGAGAATTCCGTCTGACGAACGTGTTCCCTGGAACGGTCACGTTGCGCGCTTGGGCGGAAGGCTATCCGAAACAGGAAGTCCACGCTTTGCGGGTTAAACTGGGCGCGAAGATTACCGATCTGCGCCTGGTCTTGCGACCGAAGAATGAGGTGACCGCGTCGATCGAGGGTATCGTATATGTCAATGGCTCTCGGGAACCGTCAACGGGGCGGAGCATTCGTTGCGAGCCGCTTGGCGCAAGAGAAGAATCGACGCAGCGCGCGGTTGCCCAGGACGGTACGTACCGACTCGAGGATCTTCAACCCAATCGATATTCGATAACCGCTTTCTCCAGCGGGCGGACACCGGACCAGCTGTCGAGGTGGATCCGCCTGGAGACGGTCACGGTGGATGCCGAGCCGGGGTTCACTTACACGCAGGATTTCGACCTCGGAGGTTCCTGTGCACTGCGCGGCCGGGTCGATGCGCCGGCGAACGCAGTCAACCTGCAGGTCACGGTGGGTATTCCCGGGACAACGCACGCTTCGTCCTTGTGGAAACAGTGGCCGACCGAGTATCCGCAGGAAATCATAGGTGCGACGACACGTGTTGACAAAGGCAACTACGTTATCCGGCAGCTTCCGCCAGGAACGTACACCGTGACCGCGTCTTGCGTTCAGGCTCCACGAGGGCAAGACGCGAAGACCCTCATCGTCACCGACTCGATCATCCTTACAGATGGCCAGGAGTCCACACTCAACTTCGCGTTCTAGCGGAGTCGCTCATTCCAGCCGGCCGATGACCTCCTTCGCCTTCGCCTCGTAGAGCGCTTGCCACTCGGGGGCGAGGAGACATTCCGTGACTTCGTAGCCGCCCTTGGGGTATTCGGATGCGGGCGGACCGTAGTGGATGTAGCCGTTCGAGTAGGCGGCCATGAAGGTGTATTCGTAAGGCGACGCGTTTTTTACGTTAAGACCGACCTGAACGAGCACTTCCGCGGGAGACGTGACCAGTACAAAGTCGCCGATCTTGATGCCCAAGATCTCCGTCGTGACGGTCGGTTCGCCCGCGGCGGCATTGATCGCCTTGTGTCGTTCCAACGTCGCGATCTTGTCCTGGATGCGCGCGAGCTTCTCCATGGCCTCGATGTTTCGGAGGTATTTGTCGATGTGACCACGATTCCACGCGTCGATATCAGACATTTCGTCGGTGCCGAGCATGTCGGACTGCAAATAGCGATACGAGTAGTAGAAGGGATGCTCGGGATCGAGCGAATACTTCAGGTACAGCGGCAGAAACGATTTGAAATTCAGACTCATCCCCCGCAATCCACGAAGCAGGTCCGACTGCTCCGCTTCCAATTCCGCAATGCGTTCGTCGAAATCCGCCTTTCGTGGCAGTTCCAACGTCTCGGAGATGACGCTGAGTTTCGCGTCCTTCGTCTCGATACTGCTTACGGCCTTCAGCGTACTCAATCCCAGCATCATACCCAGCGGTTCCGAATCCCGCGGCCGGTTTGGATCCTTATACAGGATCGACGTAATGTCCCCGCCTGCGCCTTGGAGGAACAACGCCATCGCACCGTCACCGAGGCTGTCTTCGATGACCTTCGACGCGAACCCGGGGAAATCCGCCGTCACGCCGCCACGGGGGACTGTGATGTAGGGATGACACGCGAAATTGTAGACCACCGCCAGGGGTCGTCCGTCCAACCGGTCGATGCGGAACACCCCAATCTCCGGGTCCATGGGCCCGACGCTTTCAACTTCGTCGTCCGGCGGACAGGGATTCGTGTGCCGGATGGTCCAGGCTTTGCCGTTCTTGAGTTGGAGCGTGCGGTTCATGGAGATCCGATCTTCGTGACCCGTGCCCGCGCCCACCTTCACCGGCGTCATGCTTTCCACGGCCCGGCGCACCGCATCGAAGGTCCGCTCGACCTGTTCGGCAGGCTCGCACACGAAATCGAGCGGCGGATGATTGTGCGACGCGTTTACCAGGACGTGGTTTCCCGGAAACCCCAATTCCTTCTCGATACGCGCGCGCAACGTGGGGAGGAAGTCGTCGTGGACCTCCCCAATACCGCCAATCGCCGTCACATCCATCGCAACGATGACCAACTTCGTCGCTCCGTCATCCAGCGCCAGCGCCTTCGCATACACCGGGTCGTTTATTCGCACCCCCTCCGCGTCCGTCGAGATGTCGCTCTTCGCCACCCCCGCTCGCAGGGCGTTGTTACCGGACTGCTCATCCGCCATGGCGAACCCCGTTATCGCTATCAAGAAGATTGAGACTGCCAAGAGGCTTCGAACCATCATGAGGAGAATTTCCCATCTGTTGAATTCATCCCAGCGTTCCGCCCAGGTCTTCCGGTGCATCGACACTACGCGAGGCGTGGCAGATTCGCAAGGGAGCCACGCATCGTCGCGAACATGTCTCAGGTCGAATCTATCGGTTCCTCTATCTGATGCCCCGCACCACAACCGGTCCCAGCAGCCCCGACGATTGCAGGGGGGTATCCGCCTTCCAGGATTTGGTGGTCGTGAAAGTTTCGGGGTTTTCGACGCCGGGTTGCGCGTCGCCAACGAGGCGATTCAGCCACACGTTGACCACGTCCACCTCCAGGGCATTTTCACCGGGTTTGACGGCGCTGCTGATGTCTATGGTGTACGGTGGCTTCCAAAGGGTGCCTACATCTTTACCGTTAACGCGTACTCGTGCCATCTCGTCTACCCGGCCTAGATCGAGAACCGCGGCCGCACAGCGGTAGGGAAGCGTAAAGGTCGTGCGATAAGTCGCCGTCCCGGAGTAGTACTTGATCGCGGGGTCGGCGTTCTCATTCCAGGGCGTCAATGTTTCGAACGTCACCGTCATTGACGGGAATTGCACTTGCCATGGACCATTGATCTCCTCGACCTGCGGAAGCTCCGGCTCGGGCTCCTGTATTCCCGCAGTATCCCTGCCGAAGACGACAAACACGGAACCGGCCGGTTCGAAGTGCAGGGAGACCGTGGTCCGGCCGTTCACGACCTCATAGGGGATGGACTCGATCCGTCCGCTGTCCGCATACCACAGCACCGGCGCGGTCCCATGCGCGCGGAAGGATATCGTCTCGGTGCGTTCTTCATACTGTTGGTTCGACACGAAGTAGATGTCGGAATCGCCGTCCTGTCGATGTTTCCAGAGCATATCTTCCGGGCACACAACGTCGGGCGCGACTTTCAAATGCTGTAGCGCTTCCGTGAGGTCCCTGCCAGTCATGACTCGTCCTTTGTCCCACAAGTCCGCCGCCAGCTTCTGCACCTCCGCGTCGCAATCCGGATAGCGTTCCAGACTTGGCGAACGCAGCGGTTTCGGTCCCAGCACTGCGCCACCCTCGTCGACAAGTTTCTTGATGCGCTTCAGCAGGGCCGGGCGCATCGTCTCCGACTCCGGCAACACGAGGAGGCTGTAACGGACGCCGTTCGGAAGAACGAATTGCCCGTTCTTCACCTTGAGCCCGTTCTCGATAACGTCGGCGTTGATGTAGTCGTAGTCGTAGCCCGGCGGCAGCGGAGGCCGACGCTCGCCGGCCATCTTCGGTGCGTCTTCACTGATGAAATACGCCACGTCAGCGACGGGGGTACCGGCTTGCAGCAAAACGCTGCACCGGCGCAGGTAGTCTACCCAGGGTCGCGCGTACCCAAACCAGGTGTTATGGCGATTAAACTCGGTGCCCCACGGCGCGTTGATGCCCGGATTCCGATCTTCCCACGGCTGGTGGATCATCACGTGCAGCACGTACTGGTTAATCCCCTCGCAAAACGCCCAGTCGCAGCGCGCTTTGAAATCGCGGGGCGTGTTGACGAAAGCCGGGCCGCCCGTGAAGGCCTCAGCCCACACGATAGGCTTGCCGTAGATATGCGCTGCCGATGCCGCGTCGCGCAACTCGATGGCGCCTAAGGTGCCCGTAACCCAGAACTCGCCGCTGATCTCGTCGCAGGAGCCGCCGTACTTCAGAAACTCCCCGGGGAATCCCCAGTGCCCGTAGTTTTCGAGCCACATTTTCAGTCCGTGCTGGTTGCAGAGATCGCGCAGGCCGCCCACGTAGTCCCGCGCCACGCGGTCGGCCACCATCCGGCGCAAGTCCCAGAGGAAACGGTTGGACTGGTCCGCACTGCCCACCACGCGCCCCGTCAGCACCGGCATCCACGGCTTCGGATCGTAGCCGTAGCGCTGTTGAAAGTCTTCGGCGAACCCGTCCGTCCAGTTTTCGGGTCCCATCTCGTAGCTGTCGGCTACGACGTGTTTCCAAGCGGTTCGTTCCGCTGCGGGGATTCGATTCAACAGATTCCCTACGTAGGAATCGAAATGCACTTTTAACGCGTCCCGGTTCATCTTGTCCACTTCCAGACCGGTCGCTTCAGGCGGGGAGGGACTGTTCTCCGTGCCCGTCGGTGTCATGGCCGTTCGCACCACGATCCAATCGCCCGTCCGGCACGTCCCATCGGAGCGTTCCATCCGCGTCCATCCGCGCGCTGAGATCGATGACCGTGTCGGGAGCGATCGTCAGATCCGTTGACTCCGGTTCCGTCTGTTGCGGCCATGAATAGAAATCAAAGGGTGGCTGCGGATCTTGAAACATCTTGACCATCGACTTCTCCGCGATGTCTTCGACCCGCGCGGCGGAGGAGAGTTGAATGTCGCCCAGTTCGCAATCCTCGGAAAGCGTCAGGCGGAAATGGCGCGCGGTCGTGGCTGGAAACGACACGACGATAGGGGCGAGCGGAACCGGCCCCACATTGACGTTGAGGTTATGCCGGTCGATTTTGAAGGACTTGATGGTGCGGTACTGCTGCCCGTCGTCGGAGACCTGCAACTCCGCAGTTACATTGACCTTCTTGATCGGAGTGTACCGTCAGACTCCGCGCGGTGAACGGTTCCGCCGTGTCGAAGGTCACGGATGTCGCCGTTCGCGCGGTCTCCTTCGCGTTCTTTCCCTCCCCGGCGGGAGCGGGAAAGGCCAGCACCGCGATGTCCTGGAACGCCCCTTCCGGCGATGGCAGTTTACCTTCGAAATGTTGTGGCCCTGTGAGCCGTGTCTCAGGCAGCGCGACGTAGCGCATGGCCTTGTCCGGCGTGACCCACGGCCCGCCCGACTGGCTCCAACCCGGCGAATTGAAGAACCCGATGTCCACACCCAGCCGGCCGCCCTCGCGTACCGCGTGCTCGACGAAACTCCACCACTCATCCGAAAGCGCTTTCGGCGCGTCCGCATCCGCCGGCATCCCGCTCTGGCCGCTGATGATCCCGATGTAGCCCTCGCCGATGCCGATACTGCGCATCGCCTCGAGATCCTTCGTGATGCCTTCCTTCGTGATGTGGCCATCCATCCAGTACCAGTAGCACCGCGGCTTCGTCGTATCCGGCGGGGATTTGAAATCCCGCTCCAGGCTGCCGACAGCCGCAAAGCTGTTCAACGCTGACAGGGCCAGTGCCCAGCATATCAGCCTCTTAATAATTACCTTACTTTTCACAACTGCCCCCTCGACTTGGTTCGACTGAAATCCCAGTGGATGTTTAGTTCTCTGACTATGATAACCGTTTCTGACTCGGTCAACCATCTCGCGAATCACCGTTGTGACCGCAATTTCACGGGGCCCGCTCGTACTCCACGATGACCGCGCCGGGTCGCTCCGGAATGGTAGCGTCAAGTGCCAATAGCGCCTTACCCTTCATATCCATAGGCTCTTCCGGTTTATAGCCGTGCGTCACCGTGACCGTGTACTCCGCCTCCGGATCGATCCCCCGCAGGTCATTCAGCGCAAAACCCGTATATGATGAGTCCGGTCGCCGAAAGGCCATCACCATGCCGTCGTCCTCTTGCGGTCGGTGGTATTGCAGAACCAGCCAGTCCCGCGGGTCCACCGTTACTTCGCTGAGCGCATACAGGTCGCCATAGAAATACTTGCGGATTCGTTTGCCCTCGACGATGGCTTGCCTGAGCATTTCTCGTGGATACTCCGCCGATCGGATGTCTTCGCAAAACGAAATGCCCGCATTAAACCCGCTTCGAAACAGATACGGCGTGGACCCGCTTTGGCCGCTGACATTAAACGGTACGAACCGGCTCAGGCCTGCGGTCATGACCTGGTTTTGAAGTGCCGCCTGCGCGTAGTTCTTGTCCATGAGCGGTTGAATCGTCGCATCCGTCCGCCACAGATTGATGGCGCGCGAAGCCGTCTCCAGATCGATGCGGTGTCCCCCGGAGGAAACGTTATCGATGAACAGGTGCGGATTGGCCGCGAGCACCGCGTCCCATACTGCGTACAACCCCTCCACATACCGAATCTCCGCTATCCCGACTCGGTTGGGGTCGTCCCCGTCGAGGATATGCCACATGCGGTCAAAGTCCGTCGCGTTATCCAGGCGAAGGCAGTCTATCCGGTATTCTTTGATCGCCAACAGGAGGTATTCGGTCAGATAGTCTCGCGCTTCGGGATTGCCGAGATTGAGCATGCCCCAACCGCCGTCCTCCGGCATGGCCACCCAGTCCGGATGTTCCTTCGCCATCAGCGTGCCTGCGCAGATCCGTTCCGGCTCCATCCATAGCAGAAACTTCATGCCCGCTGCATGGGCCGCTTCGCTGATGGGTTTCAGACCGTGCGGGAAGCGTTTGGGATCGACCGCCCGTTCCAGCGGCAGCACATAATTGCCCACGGTGGGAAACCGGTCGGGACCGTAGTAGGCGTCCAGCCAGAAGAACTCAAAACCCAGTCCCTTCGCCGCTTCGAGGTGCGAGAGCACGTCCGCTTCGGTACCGTCGTCCATCTCGTAGAACGACGTGCTCAGGTGGGCAATGGGCGGAGTCGGGCACACGCCGTCGACGCGTGGCATGATGTGGGCGAACATCGTCCGTCGAAACAGGTTGTATGGCGCTTGGGCGTCGTCTTCCTTCCAATATAGTTGCAGGACACGCGGTGATCGGATGCTTTCGCCGGGCTTCAGTGAAAGATGAAGATTCTGCATGCCCGCCTGAATGCGCAAGGGTCCGCTCGTGTATTCAACCGACGCCTGCCATTGCCCCGTCCATCCAATCGCCGTAATGACGCCCTCGTTCCCCCAACTCACGTTGAAGAAAGGGCAGGCTCCGCACGACGACCGGCCCCGAATCGGCGCAAACACGATGGGCTGTCCAGGCGCAACCGCTTGGTCGAATGGCATCCAATCGTCCACCCCTGACGAAGCCCGAAGGCTGTGAAACACGGGAGCCTCGCCCGGTCCTGGCCACAGGGACGTATCCACCGCGCGCACCGCTTCGAGGATGGGCGTGTCGGTAGAGCCCTTGTTGGTGAAATACAGCGTCCAATCCGCACCCGGCGTATCGAGGTACAGGTCGCACACCGCCTGCACTTCGAGCGACGTTCCCGGATCGGTCCACGTCACAGTACGCCTGCGTTTCGTGGCGTCAACCGTTTCGTCTATGTCCTCCCGCGTCCATCCGTGCAAGAACTCGCGCGACGACCGCCCTCCGTATACAAAGGAAAAAGGCACATCGTCGCCCGCGCCCGATGACTTGGCCAGGTCGTCCAGCCACAGCACGGAACCGTCCTCCAGTTCCACCCGGGCATCGGCCCAGTCTGCCTGGTCAAAACTGCGCCCGTCGCCGCCGTCTTCCACAATTAGTTCGAAGACCGTGGTCCCCCCGAGGGGCACGTCGATAGACCGCGCGTCGCCCGTCGGCTTCATCACCTCCGTCGCAAACACGTCGTTGCCCGCAGCCCGCACGACAAACCGCACCGACGCCACCGTATTGTCCACGTTCCGGTCCATGCCAATGTCCGCGAGCAACCGCTTCGCCGGGCCGCTGAGCGACACCGTGATCGCGCACCGTGAGTTCACCCCAATGCCTCGGGTGTACGTTCGCTCGCCCAAACGCATCGGCGTGCCCGCCGCGCACAGACCGACTTTCGCAGTTCCAGGCTCGTCGTCGTGAGTGATTTCCAGACGGTTCCCGTCGTCTACCATGGGCTGATCCGAAAACACCCGTTCCGCCCACTCGACCGTCCGATCCAACGCACCGGCGTAGTCGCCATAGACGCTATCAGTGGCTATCAGCAGTGTGCCCAGAGCAAGGAGAATGACCCCAGAACGCGGATAAGGCACTGCTATGCTCCTCATTTGTTTGCGAAGGACTCACCCGGAATCCACGCCGTCCACACCATGTCAGCAACAAGTCGCAGGCCACGGGTCCGTGTGCCGCGTTCGTCATTTAGACACTACGCCTCCCGTCACGACTTCGCAACGGGAATAGGGGAGAGACCACGCGAATGGTCCTTGACATCATCTATTTCGTGTGACAAAATAGATACATGAAAACGATCGACGGCAATCTGCTTCGCGGGCACCTGGAATCTCTCATTCTCGTCGTGCTGGAGCGAGCGCCGGCCCACGGGTTTGAGATCATGAAACGGCTCGACGTGGAAGGCCGGGGTGCGCTCGACCTCAAAGAGGGCACGGTCTATCCGATCCTCTACCGATTGGAGAAGGCCAAGTGCGTTCGCGCAGTGTGGGATGCGGACACGGCGTCGAGTCGCGGCCCCCGGCGGCGCGTGTATCACATCACCCCGCGAGGTCGACGCGAATTGGAAAAGAGCCGAAAACGGTGGGAACAGTTCGTTGGCACCGTGGGCCGCATGATTGAGGCGCCCCCATGATGTGGCAAAAGAAATGGGTCGAACGGTTGGTCACTCGCCTCCCAGCGCGGGAGGCCGTGAAGGACCGATTGCGCGAAGAGCTGTGGGGCCATTTAGTCTCGCTGTATGAAGAAGAACGCGCGCGCCATCCGATTGATAACGACGCGAGACGTGCCGCCTGTCGACGCCTTGGCGAATCGATTGCCATCGAACGGGAATTTCGGAGTTGCCGGTCCGTTCACGAGCGCCTCGAAGAGCGTCTTCTACGGCTTATAGCGCCGGTACGCGTTGCCGACATACGGACCTACGCCGTAAACAAGGCCGTTCGTATCTTTATCGTATCCGGACTCGCGCTGTTCGCGGTTTCCTGCTTCGCCGTGGACCTTCCCGGAATGACTCCGATCGCCGCGTTGACAACCTGGATCACGGGCACCGCGCTTCAAGCTCTCGCGGCAGTTTCGACCGGGGTAATAATTTACGAGTTCAACGCGGGTCGCGCAGCGAGCCTGGTCGATGTGAAAGGCACCGTACGGTTGCTGTGCGTCGATGCGGCGTTTTCTCACCGGTGCGGCGGTGATCCTTTTCGCGGCGTTCTCCGTCTGGTTCATCGGATACGCGGCATTTTATGTCGTGTGCCTACGGACCGGTCGATTGGAGATGATCCGCGTCTTTGACGTATTCGGGCGTGATGTGCTTTTGCCGTCGAGTGTAATCATGTCGCTGTTGAGTCCCACGCTTGCCCGGACATTTCGGTGGGTGGAGCGCCGGGCCCGGAGATTGCCGGAATGGCCCTACTCGCAACCGAGCCGGTGCTGAGCAACGGATATGAGCGCGCCATGCCGCATCAAAAATTCGACCAGTGATTCCGATGCCGCAATCGATATGGCGGTTGTTGCCGAAGGACTCACCAAACGATACGGCGCCAATGACGGGGTCCACGGGCTGGACCTCACAATCCCGCGCGGCTGCAAATTCGGGTTGCTCGGCCCAAACGGTGCGGGAAAAAGCACCACGCTCAAAATGTGCATGGGAATCCTGCGGCCCGAATCGGGGAATCTGACCGTCCTGGGGCAACCGGCGCCTGCCGACCGTCCGGAGCTTCGCGCCCGAATCGGGTACGTGCCCGAGCGCCATCACATCTATCGCTGGATGACGGTAGGAGAAGTAATTCGATTCACCCGCGCCTTCTATCCGACCTGGAACGATACTCTTTGCGACGACCTCAGGAGTCAGTATGGACTGGCATTGGACAAGCAGGTCGGACAACTCTCGCATGGCATGCTGACCAAGCTCGCCTTGATCCTGGCGTTGTCCCACGAGCCCGAACTGTTGATTCTCGACGAACCGACGACCGGCCTTGACCCCCTGGTCCGCGAAGAGTTTCTCGACGGGATCCTTCACCCCCTCGTCGAACAATCGGAACGCACCGTGATCTTTTCGAGTCATATCATGAGTGACATCGAGGCGGTATCTGACACGATCGCCATCATGCACCAAGGCCGCTTGCTCCTGTGCCGTTCGCGCCGCGGATTGATGGAGCACACCAAACGGGTTGTCGCGATCGGGGAAATGACGGGGGAGAACGACGTCGCGTTGGAGGGCACGGTTCGCGTCCAACACGAAGTCGGCCGAACCGTACTCACGATACAAGACTTCTCCGATGCGCACGCCGCGCGCTTGCGGAATTGTCCGGGAGTCCGATCGGTCGATGTCCATGACATGACGCTGGAGGATATTTTCAAAGACGCCATCAAGGGAGCCCGCACGTCACGATGATCGCGTTGCTTCGCAAGGAACTGCGGTTAGCGGCGGACGTCATGGCTGGCGCGACCGTATTCCTGTTCGCGTCGTTCCCCCTGGCGTTACTCGGAATTGCCATGCAAGGAATCAAGCCGTTTCCCTGGATATCGGTCGTCGGCGCCGGCTGCGTCTTGAATCAATATACAATGGTGCTGACGAGTGCGCTTCTCGGCGCGGTGACGTTTGCCCGCGAACGGGAGGAAGGGAATCAGCATTTTCTCGCACTGCTTCCGCTCACGAGAGAGCGCGAATTCGCGGCGAAGATTGCGGCCTGCGTAGTCACTTGGGCCGCATTGTGGACATTGAACGTCCTCATTCTCATCGGATTCGTCACGGCTATCAGCGCGCGATTGACGCCGCTTCTGCCGTTCCTTCCACGCATGGTCGGAGTCGGCTTGACCTCCTTTGCGGCCCTGGGTGGTGCGGCATTTGCCGCGTGTTACATTCCCAGCGTAACGGGCGCGGCAGTCGCGGGCCTCTGCGCGGTGGCACTCGTGACCGTCGCGCGACTCTTGTGGATGAGTTTTGGGAACGCCGGAGACTACTTCAGCATCCCATTTCTTGTGTTGCTCGGGATCTTGGGGACGTTAGGACTCGCCATCTCCACCAGAACGTTCTGGCGCGATCGTGCCGCAGATGCTGTCGTATTGGCGCCTGCCAGGCGGACCTCATATCGGATGCCCTCTCGCGCTCCGGGGAATGCGTGGGGAATTACCCGTGCCCTACTCTGGAAAGACGCCCGGCTGCAACGGCCCGCGTTGCTATCCGGATTCGCGCTCGTCTGCTTGCCCTATATTGCGGCCGCTGGAAACGCGATTCTCTCTCCCGATGCGGCGTCCGGTTTCCGCGTTGCCAGTCTTGTCTCCATCGCCTTGGGTTGGATCGTCCTGCCATTGTGGAGCGCGAGCGGCCTTGCGGGCGAGTGGGAGTCCTCCTCCCATCAGTTTCTGGCATACCTTCCCGTCTCATCAAGGCGGGTCGCCGCGGCCAAGTTCTCCATTGCGTTTCTCCCATCGCTACTCGTGTTTCTTACGGGCGTAGCGAGTTTTGCCGTCGCGCAATACGCCATTACCGGCATTTCGCCCGCGCGTCTCTCCACGTCGTGGGACGCGTTCAGTGAAACCGGCTTTGTCACCGGCGCGGTGGCCTATTCCTGTGCGTTACCCGTCACGTTCGCCACGGCGTGGTTTTTCGCCGCCCGCTTGAAACGCAAGATCGTGGCAATTGTTCTCGGCATACTGTCCGGCCCCTTGGCCATGGCTTCATGGGCGATTACCGGCGCACCCGGCGGTTACGTTGTCGAGCATTTCTCTCCGCTGCAGACTCTCGCAATTCACGCCACGATTTGGGTTGTTGTATCGGGAATACTAACCGTTGCGGGTGTGAAGCAATGCTCGAATCGCGATCGCGCGCGGGTAAGGCCTCTGTTCTGCAATAGCGGTCGGTTCACAGGCTCAAGGTAGCGATGCGCTTCGGTCGGGAGCGTAATGCGTAGGCGAACCCCCGGCTACTGCTTCGGCGGCCCGAGCAATAACGCATGATAGCGGTCGGGAGGAACGGGGCCGAAGGCGTACGGCATTGGACCCCAACTCGACGAGTAGAATCCCGCGCCGAGGGAAGTGCACATGAGGGCGAGCCCATGGGTCGCATCAACTTCCGAGGTCTTCACGCCATATACGTACTGCTCCGGCAATTGCCGGATGTTCGCGTTATTCTGCGGCACGACGAGGTAGTCGCCGGCCCGATACTGGGGACGATCGAAATCAAAGGCCTTCGCGCCGGCCAATTGCATGTAATACTGAAACCCCCAGTGCCCTTGAAAGAGGACGACCCCCTGCGTGTTCCCGCCCGAACCGTATCGGCGCGCGGTATCCCGCGCGGACTGCGCCCACGCATAATCCGCCCATGCCACCGCAACGGCCAATGCGACGGACAACGCAAACGCCGGCCAAATGCGCCAGCGAACCGCAGCGGCGCCACCCCGCCGATCAATGCGCCGCGCGAGCAGAATCGCGGCGGGCGCGGCAATCGGCAACAAGCTCCGTGCGGTCACACTCCAATTCGTCACGACTGCGAAGAACAGCGTTCCCACGGCCCACAACGCCAGGAGAAGCGAGCCCGCATCGCGTGCCCGGCGCGCGTCATCGATGAGGAGAAGCACAAGGTGAAGACCCCCGAGGACCATCACGGCACACTGTGCCACGCTGAACCACGGTAGCGGTTCTTCGCGCCCATGAAACTCAAACACGCAAACGCCAAGAACCGTTGCCAGCGCGGGAATCCAGCGAAGCACCCGTCCGGGCCAAACCACGGGCACAAAAAATACGAGAAATGCCGCGCAGCCTCCGGTAAAGGCCAGGCCGCTAATCCACTGCTCGTGCCAGGGCACGGACCCCAAGGCGCGCGCGTTTTCCGCGACGGTCGCGGCATTGACGAATATCGATCGTCCATAAAGGGCGTACGTGCACAGCTGCTCGGCGACAAACCCCAGCACCGGGATCAGTAACGGCACAATCCACCACCCTGCACGTCGGCGCACAACGACCGTATACACGAGCAGCAATGGCGCCGCTGCAAGTCCGAAGTACTTCGCCCCTCCCGCCGCCGCCGCGGCGATACCGGCTGCGAAAAACCACCGGTTCCGGCCGCTATCCAGCCCGGTCATCCACAGGGCGATGGCGGAAACGAAGAACGCAGTCATCGGGAGATCGAGCATGATGTTGGAAGCGCAGACCATCGTTACGGGGCAAAGTTGTGCGAGTAACGTCGCAAAAATCGGCCGTTGCGTTAGCCGGGAGGCGACGAAGAAGACGCTGACGCTCAGCAGCACGGCGAATCCGGCGTACAGCACGTGCAGCGAAATCTCGCTCCAACCGAACACCGTGGCCCACACGGCAAGCAGGTACGGCACCAACGGGGGGCTCGCGTGCATGGCGTAGACCGGCATCTCCCGTCCATACCAGTTGATCTGCGCCCCGTAGAAGTCGAACGGATGCGATTGAATGTATTGCCCGACCCAGATGTAGAACGGGTCATCGATGTGAAAGGCCTTCGCACAGAATGGCAGGACACTCGCCAGCGTGACCGCCGCACAAAGAGCTGCCCGATGTTTCCGTCCCCAGTTCCATGACTTTCGCACCATGCCGCGCGCGTTCCCTTGTACCATTTGCTGCGGGCGAGCATACCACATCCGTTCGGAAACACTCGTTCGCCGCGTACGGCTCGTTATCCATCCGGATCACGAATCGATCAGGTCGCGAACTTTGCGCAAGAGTTCGTTGCGCTTATAGGGCTTTTGAATGAAATGCTCGTGATCGATGGATTCGGTCTCGCCGTTCACCCGTTGTTCGGGGTAACCACTCGCGAACAAGGCCCGGACATCGGGTCGTATCGTTCGCATTTCGCGAAGCACACTGTGTCCTCCCAGCTTAGGCATGATGACGTTAAGAATCACCAAGTCCGTCTCGTGGGCGCGATGCGCAAAGACCCGTACCGCTTCCTCGCCGTCACGAGCGACGATCACCCGATATCCGGCACTCGTCAGGATGTGTTCTGCCAGGTCCCGCACGTGATCGTCATCCTCTGCCACGAGAATGGTCTCTTCGCCGCCTCGGACCGGCGTTTCCGCGTTGCTCTCCGCGATCGAAGCCTCATCATCGACAGCCGGAAGATAGATTTGGAATGTCGAGCCTTTGTTCGGTTCACTTAGCGCTCGTACCACCCCGAGATGCTGGTCGACGATCCCATACACCATGGCCAGCCCCAACCCCGTGCCTTTTCCGACTTCCTTCGTCGTGAAGAAGGGTTCGAACACCCGTTCGAGTGTCGCCTTGTCCATACCAAGTCCCGTGTCCCTGACACTGAGCACTACATACGGTCCTGCCGTCGCGGTTCCGTGCGCATCACAAAACTCGTTATCGAGCGTCACGTTCTGTGTCATGATGGAAATGCTGCCGCCATCGGGCATTGCGTCACGCGCGTTCACACACAAATTCATAAGAACCTGTTCGATCTGCCCACGGTCGCCATAAATGGTGTTCAGATCTCGGCCGGGACTGAATTCCATCCGGATATTCTCTCCGATGACGCGGCGTACCAGCTTGAGTAAATCGGAAATGACTTCGTTGAGGTCGAGGGGCATCGAATCCATAACCTGCCTGCGGCTGAACGTCAGAAGCTGCCGCGTCAGGGTCGCCGCACGTTCCGCCGCGTTGGCAACCTCGTCCAGCGCTTGCCGGTTGGCGTCGCCCGGCGAAAGACTGGAGAGCGCGATTTCCGTGTATCCCTGGATTACTTGGAGCAGGTTGTTGAAATCATGCGCGACCCCGCCGGCCAGCTTGCCCACCGCTTCCATACGCTGTGCGTGTCGCAACTGCCGTTCGAGCTCGATTTCACGGGTGATGTCGCGCTTCACGGCAACGTAGTTTATCGTTTTGCCCGCGGTGTCAAATACCGGTGATACGGTCGCCTCTTCGGTGTAGATCGTGCCGTCTTTCTTCTTGTTGATGAATCGACCATGCCATGTCTTGCCAGAGCATATCGTGTCCCAAAGCTTAGCGTAGAAAGCGGTATCGTGGCGGCCGCTGTTCAGAATCCGGGGGTTCTCGCCGATCGCCTCCTCCCGCGTATATCCCGTCGTGATAGTAAACGCCGGGTTCACGTATTGAATGAGTCCATCCACGTCCGTGACGAGGACAGTTTCTGCGGCTTGCTCGATCGCCGACATGAGCCGGTCCCGTTCGGCGGCGGCGAGTTTTCGTTCCGTGATATCGCGATAGGCGATGACGACACGGACGTCACCATCGGGATCGACGACTCCCTGGCCGACGGCTTCCACCGTTATCCACTGGCCATCCCGGTGGCGGAGCCGGAATTCCAACGTATGCGCCACGCCGGGATAGCGGGCCCCGTTCTCAATGGCTTCTCGTGTGCGGCCAACGTCATCGGGGTGGACCAGTTCGAACGAGTTCCGGCCCAGGTTCTTGCTGCGTTCGTATCCGAGCACGCGTTCAACCGATGGACTTGCAAACGATATCGTTCCATCCGGAGAAATAACCGTCACCACATCGGATACGTTTTCGATGAGATGGCGGAAATGCTCTTCCCGGTGTCGAAGCAACTCTTCCGCGCGCTTTCGTCTCGTGACATCGATCGAAATACCCAATATCGCTTTACCCGGAGACACGTGTGTCACGAAAGGAATCTTCGTCGTTTCTTCGATATGGCGATTCCCATATTGATCGGTGTAGCTGTGTTCTCGCCGGAAAATTCGCTTTCCGTTCTTCAGCACTTCCTCGTCTTCCGCGAGCAGCACCCGCGCCTCTTCCTCCAGGGGCGTCAGCTCTTCCTGCGTTTTTCCCACCGCATGGTCTGGCGTTGTCCCCATCAATTCCGCGCTCCGGCGATTCACGAAAATGAAACGGCTGTCCTCGTCTTTGGCATAGATTGACTCCGGCACGAGATCGATGACCTGTCGTAGCGTGGTCTGATTCTCGCGAAGCGTGGTGACAAGCTCGCCCGTCGACTGGATGCTGCTCTCGAGGGTCTCCAGAAACGTCGCGAGTATCCGAATGATCATCGAAGATAGAAGCACGAGCATCACAACAAACATGATCCAGGTCCATGGATCCAATGAGATGGATTGCGATTGTCGCACGGGAACAATCAGACCCGTCAGGTACGCGTACCCGAACGACATGGACAAGACGATGCAGGCGGCCCAATGCACCACGCTGGTACGGGGACGGTAAAAGAGCGTCGAGAAGACCAGCAGAACCAGGAGCGCCGGGCCGGCCATGCTGTACGCGCCATACATGGTCAATTCAGATAATGCCAGCGCATAGAAGATTGCGACGATCAACGAGACCCGTAAGCGGTACCCCAGTCGGACCCACAACGCCGCGGTAAGCCCAATGCCGTACAGCGCAATGTAGAATGGGATCAATGTAAACCGTTTGTCGCTAAGTTCAGAAAAGACGGAGCCCGCAAGGGCCAGGATTCCCAGGAGCGCCAGCGGCAAGAAGGTTCGCCGCAAGGCTTTCTCACGAAACTCATATAGGCTTGAGAACGGTTCGCCGGGTGGGACCTGCACGTTCTTAGGTTCCTTATCGCCTGCCATGCCAACACACTCTCCAAACCTGCGCGGATAGACCTGACTCCCGCGGCGGCTTGCCTCAACTCCGGCGAACCGGATTACACACGTCACCTGCTCCAAGTACGTCTTACGGCTGGGGAATCACACCTGCGGAATCGAACGCTGAACGCACGCCGCGCACGACAGGGAGACTCATGATTCTTACATTACCCGTCAGGGCGTCCGCATGCGCGGTCTGGAATAGCCCGCCTCGAGGAAGGTTGCGACGCGCTCCCCCAAAATGTCCATACCGCGCAAATCATACCGTGCCAAAACTGCGAAACTCAAACCGTCGCAGCCGGTTCCGGACGCTTCCGATCGCTCGCGGTCGCGCGTGGCGCTCCGTCGTTTTCCAGTGGGAAGGAAATACGAATCCCCGTAATCCAGCCAAAACCGACCGGCACGCAGGGCATCAAGAAGCGGGGGAGGGGAGGTCGCCGCCTACTCCGATTCCGAGGCAATAAAGTCCCGCACGGCGTTGGCCTGAGGCCGGTGACCGTCGATCAGAACCGCTGCCAGGATGGAATACCCCGACAGCTTTCCCTTTTCGACCAATTGGGCGATGCCTTCCATCTGGCGTTTGACCAGGTCGACGGGAACCGGCGCCACCTTCGTATAGTCGCGGAGATAGACGCCCATGACGATTGGCTTGTCCGGAAACAACGCTCGGCACTGGTCCACATACTCCGGCATGTGGACGATGTCTTCCGACTTCCAGATCCACAGCGTCACTACATCGATGTGAGGTCGCATCGCGGTCCAGAAATCCGCCTCCTCAAATTCGTGCGTGTACACCACCGTCCAAAGTTTGAGCGTGGGGTTCAATTCCCGGATGTCGGCGCGGATGTCGCCGAACTCCCTCGGACCATACTCGAATCGATGCATCAGACCCAGGAGGTCGTCGCAATAGACTCCCGTGACGTTCTGAAACTGCTTGGCCAATTGCGCAACCTTCTCACCTTCAGCCCGGACCGTGGACGGGTCGCTCGTGGCTTTGCATACCGGCCGGCCATTCTCGTCCCACACCCAGCCCCATTTGCTGATATCGCACGTAACTTCGTCGTAATCCTTCAGCAGATCGAGAGCATATTCATCATTCGGGTGAAACAGAAAGTTGGCCCGCGACAGACCGAAATAGCGCGCGCCCTGACCCAGGCCGTAAATCGAAGGCGGTACCCCAGGGTCGATACCCTGGCCTTCCCAGACCCATCCAATGTCGCGAAAGGTTGGTTTGTCGGAGATTTCAGTCCCGGCAACGTTTGTCTGCGGTTCCGCACCCTCCGCCCGGCCCGCCAAACCAAGCGCTGCCCCGCCAAGGGACATTGCCTCGATAAACTCGCGACGTTTCATGAAAACCTCCATCCGAGAGAAATCATCCTGTCCCCACCACACAAGTTAATCCTGGAAACAGACTCCGTCGTCCTGCTGATTGTTGCCGCGCCACATATCCAGTCTACTTGGGCGTAACAATAAGCGCCAATCGGATCGCCCCCGCGCGCTTCCCACGCCGTCTGCCCCGCCAACCGGGTCGGTAGCTTGTCTCAGAATCCGTGCCGATCTCTTCCGTTATGGTTCACGCATTTCGTGTGCTTGTCCACCGTCCATCAAGGATAGCAGATCCAGTTCTGCGGACAGCGGGTTTTGCGTTAGCGCATCGTTTTTCTTCCGTATCGAAACGGATCGATCGCATAGATCATATACGGGTCTGCGATCCGCAATCGGAAGCGCCGGCGTGGCGCCAAGCGCCGTATCGCAAATAAATACCGCAAATGCCGCTGGCATACGGATTGCTCTCCCATTCGCGAAGGCAATCCTCGATCGTTCGAGAGAGAATGGCGCAGTCAGCTTCCACGAAGTTTGAGAAACCGCTCAAGACAACTACGTGCGAGTGGTGTATTTTGGCAAGCTAGTCCGCATTTCTCACCGTAGGTACGCGGTAGGTGTGTCGTGCGTGTGACAATTCCGGGCTAGAGAAAGTATTTCGTCGCACGAATACGACCGCAACCAGCGTTACGGCGCATAACGAGGAGCGTCCCATGCTTGGAATGATTCTGCTAATCGTGCTGATCCTTTTACTTGTCGGGTCCGTCCCGACGTGGCCATACGCACGTACCTGGGGTTATTACCCCAGCAGCGGTATCGGCGTGATCCTGGTGATCGTAATCATTCTGATCCTGCTGCGCGTCATATAGAAAATAGCGGGACATCCATACGTAATTCTTCTTTCGTGGGCTCCATGGTCCGGGTTTGCGCAGGGATCGCTCGAGTTGTTCTTCAATGCGGCGAACCCCGAGTGCACATAAATAAGTCCGCAGCTAAGAGCAATGGCCTGTTCCCTTGAAACTGTACCAGTAGGAGTGAGAGAAATCGTAGGCATTTAAGCCGAGGAGGACTCTCAGATGAAGGGAAAGCGGTATAGCGAGGAGCAGATTGTCCGGATCTTGAAGGAGGTCGAAGGGGGCAAGCCGGTGGCGGAGGTGTGCCGGGAGCACGGGGTTTCGGAGCAGTCGGTTTACCGGTGGCGAACGAAGTATGGTGGCATGGACGTATCGGACGTTCAGCGGCTCAAGCAACTGGAAGACGAGAACAGCCGGTTGAAGAAGCTGGTGGCGGACCAGGCCCTGGATATCCAGCTTTTGAAGGAGATTAACGCAAAAAAGTGGTAGGCCCCGCGGCCAAACGGGACGTGGCCAAGGATTTGGTGAAGCGGGGCAGATGCAGTGAACGCCGTGCGTGCGCATTGATGGATGCGCCACGGATGACGGTGCGGTATGAACGGCGCGTTCGGAGCGATGAGGCGGCGTTGCGCAAGCGCATCCGCCAGCTTGCCAAGAAGCACCCGCGCTACGGAGTGCGCCGGGTCTTGGCGAAACTGAAACGCGAGGGATGGCGGGTAAACCGGAAACGGGTACATCGGCTTTGGAAGGAAGAAGGGTTGCAGCGTAGACGAAAGAGCAAGCGGAAACGGGCCTGTGGGCCTACGCCGGACGTTCCCATGAAGGCCGAGTATCCCAATCACGTGTGGAGCTACGACTTCATCGAAGACCGCACGGAACGCGGTGGCAAGCTGCGCATGCTCAACGTGCTGGACGAGTATACGCGGGAGTGCCATCACATTCGCGTCGACCGTTCCATTGGGGCGGCCAAAGTCATCGCGTCGTTGGAGTGGCTGTTTCTGCTCCATGGCGCACCCCGATACATCCGCTCGGATAATGGCCCCGAACTGGTCGCCAAGGCACTCCAATCGTGGCTCGCCGAGCGCAGAAATTTAGGGACAGACTACGAATTAACATCTTCCTTTCCACTTCCACCGGTTCGCTTGGGCTTGCGGCCGCGTTTCGCGGGGCGGAGGAGGCGGCCTAGGAGATTTTCCAGTTGGGCCACGAATCGGCTCCCGCCGCAGGGGCGTCCGGTGCTGGTCTGGCGGCGAATGCGATCGACGGCATCGGGGTCGTCCTCCACACGAAGCCATTGCGCCCAGTTCTCGATAACGCCGGGCGGGGGAAACTCCTTCGATAGTAGCGGGTCCGGCTGGGTTTGGCAAGGGATTCCGGCTTCGGAAGGGACAGACCCCGTGTTTCGCTCCGAAGACTGCGCGAAAGACGGGGTCAGTCCCACGCAATGGGCGCGCGCGCTGGACCAGGGGTGGTCTTCGGCCCGGTCGACCATTCCCGCGCGGACGGGGTTGCGTTCGACGTACCGGACCGCCGCCCACAAATGGGCTTCGTCCAGCACGCACGAGTAAAAGCGCCCTTGCCACACGTGGCCGCTCAGTTGGGTGCGCGTGTTGAAACGCATGGCGTAAACGGTGTGGGCATCGCGCAACGCGTGGGCCAACGACTCCTCGCGCTCCGGCACCGCGACGAGGTGAATGTGGTTGGTCATGAGACAATACGCCCAGATGTCCAGGCCATGCCGCTCCCCGTACTTCTTGAGGAACCGCAGGTAGGCGTGGCGATCATCCTCCGTCTCAAAGACATCCGCCCGCCGATTGCCCCGCTGGGTTACGTGATGCGGATACCCCGGAACAACAACGCGTGCAACTCTGCTCATAGGGACACCATAACTCGAACCAGCCCCAAAAATCAACTTAATTCGTAGTCTGTCCCTGAATTTCCGCAGTTTTTCCTAATCGACGCGCCTCGAGTATACGCGAAAACCATCGAGACGTCCGTATCGCCAGCGGCTTCGGCTGGCTGGGAACAGCTCTGACGCGGCGAAAGAATGGGTTGCGCAAAATGGCTAAGTATGGCAGTATGCCTCATTGGTCATAACTGCAAGGCACGCTTCCGCGTCTTCACGAACTGCACTACCCGGCTGCGTGTGAATGCTCAACGGGAAGGAGCGTGTGGCATGAAGCATGTGTATCGTTCTGTCGGTGGCGCCGTGTTCTTGGCCTGTCTGGTGTTCGGAACCGGCTGTTCGTTTCCCAACGGCCCCCCCGTCCCCGGCCAGACCCGGATCTTTGACGGGATCGAGTTCCAGTGGTGCCCGCCTGGTACCTTCATGATGGGAAGCCCGGACAGTGAAGCGGGTCGTTTTACCAATGAAACGCAGCACCAAGTCACCATCAGCCAAGGGTTTTGGCTGGGGAAATACGAAGTGACCCAGGCCCAGTGGGTGGCTGTCATGGGCAGCAACCCTTCCGATTTTCCCGGTAATCTAAGGCCCGTCGATAAGGTCAGTTGGGACGATGTGCAGGATTATCTCGCCGCACTGAATGCAAAGAAGGGTACCACCGGCGGCCCCTATTGGCTTCCGACCGAAGCTGAGTGGGAGTACGCATGCCGGGCTGGGACAACCACGCGGTTCTATTGGGGCGATGATCCCACGGAATCCGAAATCACTGACTATGCATGGTATGAGGACAATGGCAATTCAGAGCCCCATAACACGGGCACGAAGCTCCCCAACGGCTGGGGTCTGTACGATATGAGCGGCAACGCATATGAGTGGTGTCAGGACTGGTACGAGGAGGATTACCCCGCCGGACCAGCCACGGACCCCGAGGGGCCTGCTGCAGGGACCGATCGGACGCTGCGCGGGGGTTCGTGGGACGCCGATCCGGGAAGCTGCCGCTCGGCGTTTCGCCTCTACTCCTCCCCGGACGGCAGTGGCAACTCCCTCGGTTTTCGTTTGCTGCGGACTCCGGATTAGGAGTTGCGGTATTCTCCTTTTCGCTCTGAGTAGTCAACGCCGGGACGGAAGTCTCGGTAATGGACACAAACCCAAATAAGGAGTGAAGCGATGAAAGGCGATATCGACCGTCGAGATTTCTTTGATTTGGCAAAGCGGCTTCGGTGCCATTCTGCTGGCGATTCTGCAGCTTGAGGTCAGTTTCTTTTTGCCTGCCGTACAGTGACAGACTTTGAATAAATAGGGACATCCATCTATTGCAATCCGCTCCCTGACGCTTGATGCCGGGTGGGCGATTCCCGATGCGCCCATGCATCCGTGATCCTTGTGTAATACTACCACTGGCGCGCGAAATGCGCATCTGGAAATTCAGGGACAGACTACGAATTAACATCTCCTCGTGGGCCGTTGTTGTTCGGTTCGGGTTTGGGTTTGCGGCCGCGCTTGGCGGGGCGGAGGAGGCGGCCCAGGAGATTTTCCAGTTGGGCCACGAATCGGCTCCCGCCGCAGGGGCGTCCGGTGCTGGTCTGGCGGCGAATGCGCTCGACGGCATCGGGGTCGTCCTCCACACGAAGCCATTCCGCCCAGTTCTCGATAACGCTGGGTGGAGGAAACTCCTTCTATACTAGCGTATGGCGCTGGGATACGCAAGGAAGATGTGCTCGTGTCACCCTTCTTACCATTGATAGTAGACACTGTGTTCCGCTTCGTAGGACGCGGAGATGGTCGGAATCTGCCCGCCTCCCCGGTTGACACCCCTACTCCCAATACGCAGAATAGCGGAGGTTTTGCATTCGGGAGGGGTTTCGCCATGAGTCTATTGGGATTGGATGTGGGGACCACGGGGACGAAAGCCGTCGCCTTCGATTTGGACGGGCGCATGTTGGCGTCCGCGTACCGGGAGTATCCCTTGCGGTCGCCGCGGCCCGGCTGGCAGGAGTTGGACCCCGACGAAGTCTGGGCCAACGTGCGCGAAGTCCTCGCCGAAGTCGCGTCCAAGACCAAGGGCAATCCCATCAAAGCCATGGCCATGTCCGCCCAGGGCGAAGCGGTCCACGCCGTCGATAAGAACGGCAAATGCCTCACGCCGAGTCTCGTCACCTTCGACGGCCGCACCGCCGACATGCCCGCGTGGTGGCTCGAACGCAAATCCCGCATGGACCTCGCCCAACTCACCGGCATGCCGCTCCACGGCATGTACACCATCAACAAGATCATGTGGTTCAAAGAGCACCAGCCCGAGGTCTACGCCAAGGCCGCGAAATTCCTGTGCTACGAAGACTACGTCCAATACCGCCTCGGTGTGCCCCCCACCATGAGTCACAGCCTCGCCGGACGCACCATGGCCCTCGACGCGAAAGCGGGGGAGTGGTCCAGCGAAATCCTGTCGATTGCCGGCGTAGACCCTGACCTGCTCCCCGCTACGGCCCCTTCCGGAACCGCCGTGGGTGAAATTCCCGACGCCATCGCCGACGACATTGGCCTGCCCCACGGCATCGTCATCGCGACCGGTGGCCACGACCAGCCCGCGGGTGCCCTCGGCGCGGGAATATTGGAAGGGGGAGAGGCCGTCTACGCCACCGGCACCGTCGAATGCCTGTGCCCCATATTCCCGGATTTCACCATGGACGAGCAGATGGCCGGCAACAACATCTGCTGCTATCCGAGTTGCGTTCCGGGTCTCTATGCCTCTATCGCCTTTAACTTTACGGGCGGCTCCCTACTCAAGTGGTACCGCGACACCTTTGCCGAGGAGGAGAAGCGTCTCGCCGCCGAATCCGGGCGCGACGTCTACGACATCATCTGCGAAAACGTCCCCCTCGAACCCGAAAACCTGCTGGTCTTACCCCACTTCACCATGACCGGAACGCCCCATTTCGATACGGCCAGCCGCGGGGCCATTCTGGGCCTGACCCTCCAGTCCACGAAGGACGATATCGTGGCCGCGATACTTTCCGGCGTTACCTATGAAATGAAATTGAATCTTGCGATGTTACAGACAGCGGGAGTAGGTATTTCGCGGCTCCGAGCCATCGGAGGCGGCGCGAAAAGCCGGACCTGGATCCAGCGGAAAGCGGACATTATGGGCGTCCCGGTTGCCGTGTTACAGATTACGGAAGCGGCCTCGCTGGGCGTTGCCATGTTGGCAGGTCATGCGGTGGGGTTGTTGCCGGATCTTAAAGCAGCGGCCGACGCCATAGTAACGTTGGAAGACGTGTGTGAACCCGATGAGGGGAGAGTACGGCAGTTTGCCGAACGATTTGCGGTATTTCGGGACGTGTATCCCGCGCTCGGGAGCATCAATCACCAGTTGGCGGCATTTGACGAATAGGGCAGGGTAGACGAAAGTGAGTTCTCGCAAACGATGGAGCAGCATTTACCAGGGGGAGAATCCCTTCGGTCTGCTGCGAACGATCAACGACGAATTGGGGCTCTGCGCCAAACGGGCGCAAGAGCAACAGAACGGCCGCATCAAATACCTTTGGATGTACCTTTCGGACGCGTCCGCATACGAGTCATCCGACGAGGAAAATCGCCCGCTGTCACTCGATGAACTGCTCGATATTATCGACGAATGCGCCGCCGCCGGGTCGGAAAGCCTCATCATCAGCATCAGTTCCTCATTCGCCGATCATCCGCACCTGTTTCAGGTGTGCGACTGGGTGCAAGCGACCCACGACATGGTCGTGGGCATTCACCTTCACGCCACGCCGCTGACCGATCGCGACGCCGCCGCGCTGCAGAAGCTGGATACCGATCGGGTCCGCCTTTTTGTCGATGGCGAATACATGGATACCGCGCACCACGCCGAAAAATATGGCTTCCGCGTTTACAACGCCGACGGGTTTGACGACGAAATCGTATCGCCGAAATGCGAACTTCCGCACACCATGGCCTGTATCGGACCGAAAGGCAATCTCTACACCTGTGGACTCGTTCTGGGCGAGGAACAGTTCCAGATGGGGCACTTCTTCGAGCGCAAGCTCAGTGCCGTGATGGACGATTCTTCGCTTCCCCATGAAATCCCCGAAGGGGTTTCCAAAGCCTCGCGGCGATGCAACGGGTGCCCGCCGCTGATGGCACAGAAGCTGCACGACGACATGGGGTGATACCGTCAGCCGAAGCGGCGACGCAGCGCGATCGAGCGACCGATACGACGGTCTTCGCGAGGATGAGATTCGGGGGCGCAGGTCCACGTAACACCTTCACCGCAAACGGTGTGCGTTTCTTGACACCCCGATCCCCGTATGCTATCATTCCCGTCGCTCAGTGAGCGGGAGTAACTCAGTGGTAGAGTGCAACCTTGCCAAGGTTGACGTCGCGGGTTCAAATCCCGTCTCCCGCTCCATTTTTTTTGTACCGGCGTGCGCCGTTCGGTGCGCGGTTCAGATTGTGGGCGTGGGCCGCTAGCTCAGTTGGTAGAGCAGGTGACTCTTAATCACAAGGTCGGGGGTTCGATCCCCTCGCGGCCCACCATTTTTTCATTGCGGATTTCCGGAGATGCGGGGCGTGTTTGCCTGAAGGCGGCCACGGACCCCAACAGAAACCCTGGGCACTCCGGGCGAGTGGCGGAATTGGCAGACGCGCTGGATTTAGGATCCAGTATCGCAAGATGTGCGGGTTCAAGTCCCGCCTCGCCCACCAACCATGAAGCGACAAGACGACCATGGCAGAGAATGATTCGACCGATACCGGCGTAGCCGAAGAAGAAGAAACCCACGCGGATCACGAACACGATCACGATCACGACCATGATGACGATGAGATCTCGTTCGTCGAAGATCCCACCTTTACCATCGACTACAAAGGCGAATGCGCCTACGAGGTGAAAGTCTCGATTCCCGCCGGCCAACAGGCAAAAACAGGCCGACGAAATGTATGACGAGCTTCGCCACGAGGCCGAGGTCCCGGGCTTTCGCCGCGGGCGCGCGCCCCGGCGCATCATCGAGAAGCGATTCGCCAAAGTCGTCCACTCCGAAGTCGACGCGAAACTCGTCAGCGCCGCCTTCCGCAAACTGATCAAAGACGAGGATCTCCGTCCCATCCGTTTTCCGGACATCGACGGGCTCGATGAAGAGACCGAACGGAAAGAGGACGAGGCCCTCGAGTTCACGCTCAAGTTCGAGGTCGCTCCCAAGGTCGAGTTGGGCAAATACCGGGGTGTTAAAGTTGAGCGTCCCGTTGTCACCGTTGACGAAAAAGACGTGAACGAAGCGCTCGAAGAAATGCGCGGCCGCTATGCCACCTTCGAAACCGTCGAAGACGCCAAGGCTGCCGAGGGTGACCAGGTCGTCATCGATTTCAACGGCCTCATCGACGGCGAGCAGTTCCCCGGCGGAGCGGCCCATGACTATCCCTACATCCTCGGCACGAAACGCTTTTTCCCCGAGTTCGAGAAGAAGCTGCTGAAGAGTTCGGCGGGCGACGAACTGACCTGCAAAGTCACCCTTCCCAAAGACGGACCCAACGAGGACCTACGCGGGAAGAAAGCGACTTTCACGATCAATGTAAAAGAGGTCAAGCGCCGCAATCTCCCGGAACTCGACGACGACTTTGCCAAGCAGGTGGGCGCCGAAAACGTCGAAGGCCTTCGCGAACGGATCATCACCCAGCTTCGCGAGAATTCGTCCGAGACCAGCGAGCGAATCGCCCGCACCAGCGCCCTCGACGCCGTCGTCAAGAAATGCACGTACGAAATCCCCAAGACTCTCATTGACGACGTTGCCCGCACCCACTACGAAGAAGAAATCCGCCGCCTGATCCAGATGCGCGTGCCCGTCGATCAAATCGAGTCCCGCATGGAAGAAATCCGGAAGCAGGCCGAAGAGTCCGCCGTGGAAGAGATCAAGCGCACGGTCACCCTCACCGAGATTGGCGAAGCCGAAGGGATTGAAGTCACCGACGCGGATTTCGAATCCGAAATTACCAATATTTCCCGGCAGACCGGGGTGGACTCCGACACGGTCAGCCAGTATCTGTCGGAAGAAGCCGACCGCCGGAACACATACGAAGGCCGGATCTTCCGCGCCAAGGCCATGGACCTCATCATGGAGCACGCCAAGGTCACCGACAAGGAAGTGCCCCGCGAAGAAATTGAGGAAGACAACAACGCATGAATAGCCGTATGAGACATCCTCTCGACGTTCAAGCCGTCACCATCTACGAGCAGACCAGCCGTGGGGAACGGCCCTACGATATCTATTCGAAGCTTCTGGCGGACCGCATCATTTTCCTCGGCATGCCCATCGACGACTACGTCGCCAATTACATCATCGCCCAGATGCTCTTCCTGGAAGCCGAGGATCCCGACAAGGACGTCTACCTCTACATCAATTCGCCCGGCGGCAGCGTCACGGCCGGGCTCGCAATTTACGACACCATGCAATACATCCGCCCGAGCGTTTCCACGATCTGCCTCGGCCAGGCCGCCAGTATGGGGGCCGTTCTCATGTGCGCCGGCGAAAAGACCAAGCGCTTTGCCCTGCCCTATTCCCGCTTCCTGCTTCATCAGCCCATGGGCGGTATCCAGGGGCAGGCCTCCGATATCGATATCCAGGCGCGTGAGATCATGCGCATTGGCGAGATGATAGATGAGATTCTCGTCAAGCATACCGGACAACCCATCGAGAACATCCAGCGCGACAGCGACCGGGACTTCTTCATGGGCGCCGAGGAAGCGCGCGAATATGGAATCGTCGACGAAATTCTGCACCGTTAAACCCATGCCCCGAAGTTCGACGCAACCCCGCGTGACACTTCGTGGATTCATCGTATGTGCCCTCTGGAGGAGCCAAAGGGTTGCACCTTTTGCCCTTAAGCTGGCACAATGAAGTGAAGTCAGCAGCGATCAAACGGGCTCGGCAAGAAAACTGTTGACAAAAAGACCTTAAACTGCTATAAGACTCCTGGACATGGCAGTTCATAAGGGAGGTTTCTATGGCCCCACATCGCGCCCGAGGTGATGTACATACCTGTTCATTCTGTGGCAAGCGGCACGATGAAGTCAGCAAGCTTATCGCCGGCCCCGACGTCAATATCTGCGACGAGTGCGTCAGCCTTTGCAGCGAAATCGTGGCCGAAGACCGGGCCCGAAAAGGGGTCACCAAGAGTCTCCGCGTCCCCAAGCCCGCCGAAATCAAAGATTTCCTCGACCAGTACGTCATCGGCCAGGACCGCGCCAAGCGCATCCTGTCCGTCGCCGTCCACAATCACTACAAACGCATCGCCGCCGGGGGCGAAATCGACGGCGTCGAAATCCAAAAATCCAACGTACTACTCATCGGCCCTTCCGGTTGCGGTAAGACCCTGATGGCGCAGACCTTGGCGCGTCTCCTCGACGTGCCGTTCGCAGTCGTCGACGCCACGACCCTGACCGAGGCCGGCTACGTCGGCGACGACGTCGAAAACATCATTCTCAAGCTACTTCAGGCCGCCGATTTCGACCAGGGCCGCGCCGAGATGGGTATCGTCTACGTCGACGAAATCGACAAGATCCACCGTAAGAGCGACAGCCCGTCGATCACGCGCGACGTTTCCGGCGAGGGAGTCCAGCAGGCCTTGCTGAAGCTGCTCGAAGGTTCCGTCGCCAACGTGCCACCCCAAGGCGGCCGCAAGCATCCGCAGCAGGAGTGCATCCAGGTCGACACCACCAACATCTTATTCATCTGCGGCGGCGCCTTTAACGGATTGGAGCAGACCATCGAACGCCGCACCCGTAAGTCGGTGATTGGGTTCAACGCGGACATTCAGAGCCGCCGCGACCGGCGCATCGGCGAAATCCTCGCCATGGTGGAACCCGAAGACTTGATCAAGTTCGGGATGATCCCCGAGTTCTCCGGGCGGCTTCCCGTCATTGCGACCTTGCATGAACTTTCAAAAGACGATTTGATCCGCATCTTGACCGAACCCAAAAACGCGATCATTCGTCAATACCAGAAACTCTTCCAGTTGGAGAACGTCAAACTCCACTTCAAAGATGAAACCATCGAAACCATCGCCGAATTCGCCATCGAGAAAGACACGGGCGCGCGCGGTCTCCGCAGCATCATCGAGGAGGCGATGAACGATATTATGTACGACATTCCCTCGCGCAAGGACGTGCGGGAATGTATCGTCACCTCCGGCGTGATTCGCGACGGTGAAGAACCGCTGCTGGTGTACGAACACGAAGACGAGTACGGCGACGAGACGGGCCGTTCGGCCATGGCCTGATCGGGTCTAATCCACGGCGTCTTCTGTCATAAGACCCTCAATGTTTCCTGGCGCAAGAGGGTGCACCACTTTGGAGCCGGAAGGGCCTGGTCCCTTCCGGTCTTTTTTGCGTTTACCGCAGGCCGGCTAGCCGCCGGTTGCCGCGGCGTGTGATCGAATTCGTTCCGAGTGAGCCAGACTTTATACTGAATAATGCCGGGCGCATTGCCGCTGTACGTTCCGTGCGTGCAAAAGCCCCAAACCAATTTGTAGATCGAACCGGCCGGACCGCATTCGTCCGGACGGCGTGGAGATTCCTCGATGCCTGCGAAACGAAAACCCAGGAAGACGGCCCCCGCGGAGCGATTCCCCTTGCTCCCCTTGAAGGATGTGGTTGTCTTTCCCCGCATGGTCGTGCCGCTCTTGGTGGGTCGCCAGCAATCGCTGATCGCCGTCGAAGAAGCCCTCGCGACAGGGAGCCCCCTTTTCCTCTGCACTCAACGGGATCCCGCAGTCGAAACTCCCAGCGCCGATGAGCTGTACACCATTGGCGTGGCCGCCGGGATTCTCCAGACCCTTCGCATGCCCGACGGCACCATGAAAGTCGTGATCGAGGGGCTCGGGCGGGGACGCGCCGGGCGCATGCGCGACCGCGACGGGTTCGTCGAGATCACCGTTACCCGTCTCGATGAGGTTAATTTCGAAGGCGAAAACGCGGAAGCCTTAATGCGAACCACCCTCGGTCAGTTCGAGCAATATAGCCGGCAAAGCGGACGCGTTGCTCCCGAGGTGGTCGCTTCCCTGAAAGGCGTTAACGAGGCAAACACCTTGTGCGACCTCATCTGCGCCTATATGCCCTTGCGCGTCGAGGAACGGCAGGAACTCCTCGAGAGCGTGCCGGTCAAGGATCGATTGGAACTGCTGTCTTCGTTTCTCATGCGCGAGATTGAAATGCTCGACATGGAACGGCGTGTCCGCGACCGAATCCGCGAGCAGATGGACCGAAGCCAGCGCGAGTACTACCTTCACGAGCAGCTTAAAGCGATCCACCAGGAACTTGGCCAGCGCGAAGGCGGAGACGAGCTGACCGAACTCCGCGAAATGATCGACAAAGCCGCGATGCCCAAGGAAGTCCGTGAGAAAGCCGTCCGCGAACTCGGACGTTTCGAGCGGATGCCTGCCATGAGCCCGGAAAGCGCGATCATTCGCACCTACCTCGAATGGCTCGTGGACGTTCCCTGGAAGAAACGGACCCGCGACGCCCTGGACCTGGTGAAGGCCCGAAAGGCTTTGGACGAAGACCATTACGGCCTCGACAAGGTTAAAGAGCGAATCCTCGAGTTCCTCGCGGTCCGCAAGCTCAGTCGCAGCACTCGCGGGCCCATCCTTTGCCTCGTCGGCCCCCCGGGCGTCGGGAAAACTTCCCTGGGCAAATCCATCGCCCGCGCCATGGGACGCAAGTTCGTGCGCGTCTCCCTCGGCGGCGTGCGTGACGAAGCGGAAATCCGCGGGCACCGCCGCACGTATATTGGCGCCTTGCCCGGTCGGGTCATACAAAGCATGAAAAAGGTTGGCGTCAAGAACCCCGTCTTCATGCTCGACGAAATCGATAAAATGAGCATGGACTTTCGCGGCGACCCCTCTTCGGCACTGCTCGAAGTGCTGGACCCGGAGCAGAACCAGACCTTCAGCGATCACTACATGGAAGTGGACTTCGACCTCCACGAGGTCTTCTTCATCACCACGGCCAACAGCGAGTATGAAATCCCCGAACCCCTTCACGACCGTATGGAGGTGGTGCGTCTTTCGGGATACACCATGCACGAGAAAGAGCACATCGCTCGCCTCTTCCTCGTCCCGAAACAACGTATCGAAGCGGGATTGAAAGAAGGCGTCATTCGATTCGCGGATGACGGTCTCCAGACCATCATCCGGCGATACACCCGCGAAGCCGGCGTGCGCGAATTAGAGCGTCAGATCGCCCGCATCTGCCGGAAGATCGCGCATAAGGTCGTAACCACAAAACGAAAAAAACGATTCGTCGTGGACGGGAAGTTCGTCCAGGAACTGCTTGGTCCGCCCGAGTACTCCGATTTGCGGGCCGATGAAAATCCCCAGCCCGGCGTCGCGGTCGGTTTAGCCTGGACCTGGGCCGGCGGCGACATTCTCCACATCGAAACCAGCACGATGCCCGGAAAAGGAAACTTGACCCTCACCGGACAACTCGGCGACGTGATGAAGGAATCGGCGCAGGCCGCCTACACCTACCTGCGTGCCCACGCAAAAGCGCTGCGGATTCCCGTTCACTTCTACCGCAACGTGGACATGCACATCCACATCCCCGAAGGCGCCATACCCAAGGACGGCCCGTCCGCCGGGGTCTCCCTCGCGGTATCCATTGCGTCTGCCCTGCGCAACAAGGCCCCGAGCCCCGCCGTGGCCATGACCGGTGAAATCACCTTGCGGGGCCGCGTGCTCGAAGTCGGAGGAATCAAGGAAAAAGTCCTCGCCGCGCACCGGGCCGGCATCAAGAAAATCATTATGCCCGCAGAAAATGAAAAGGACCTTCTCGAAGTTCCCCAGGAAGTGAAATCCGACATAACCTTTGTTTTCGTAAAAGAGGTCGACGAAGTCGTGCGCACCGCCTTCGACGACACCGCCAAGCGCCGCGCCCGGACCAAGGCCAAAACGAAGACCAAGAAACGCACACCTGCGCGACGGACTCCACGCAAATGAAGGTACTTTCCACCACGTTCGTCAAGAGTGCCCTGCGCCCGGACCACTATCCCCGGGATGGCCGCCCCGAGATCGCATTTGTCGGGCGGTCGAATGTGGGCAAGTCCACCATGCTTAACACGCTACTTAATCGCCGGGGGCTCGCCAAGACCAGTAAGACGCCGGGCAAAACCCAGACCGTCAACTTCTTCGACGTAAACGGTTCGTTTTACTTCGTCGACCTGCCGGGCTACGGATACGCCAAGGTCTCCAAGTCGCTCCAGCAGAAATGGGCGAAAATCCTCACGGACTACCTCATCGACCGGCCGCCTCTCCGGCTGGTGGTCCAGTTGGTCGACAGTCGGCACAAACCCGGCGCGAACGACCATCACTTGCTCGATCTGGTCGAACAAGCGGAAGTCCCCACCGTACTCGTGGCCACCAAAACCGACAAACTCAAATCGGCCGAATTGGCACGCCTGCCTAAATCGCTGCGCGAACACCTCGGTCTCGAGGAGGACGCGCTCATCGTTCCGTTCTCTTCCATGACGAAGAGCGGCGTCAAACTGCTGTGGGAACGTCATCAGAAGACCAGTTGGGTCCCGCTTCCTGACAGATTTCGCAGTATTTGGGATCCTTCGTTTTATCTGTTTCATTTTGCCCTCATCAACTGTACAATGAGTGAAGTTCTTGGGAAATGACGTGTTGAGGCCGTGACGTGCATTCATTGGGAGTCGTGAATGGACATCTTCAAGCGCATTACCGATCTGTTGACCCCGCCACCTCAGAAGGCAAGCGCAACATCAAGCACAGAGCCAAATGAAGATTCTCCGGAAGCGGAAGCTGTCCCCACCGTAAACCTGGGCCGGTCGGTGAAGGCACTCGTTTCCGCGCCGGCGCTGGAGCACCCGCAAGCCCTAGAGGCGATTGCCGAATTAAAACAAATCGCTGCAACGTCGGGCCTCTACGTGGTGGCTTCCAAGGTGCGGTTCCAGTTGGATGCCATGCCGCGCGCCGATGTGAGCGGCGCCATCAACTGGAAAGATCGCGCGTACGTTCTTGCGGCGGACTTCATTTACCAGCACATCACGCGAGACCTTCGGGCCATCGAAGCACAGAACCGTCCGGTTGGCCCCAACATCTTCCGCAGTTACTGCAACGAACTGGTCGCGTGTCTGTTGTGTGGCAAGAACGTCCGTCGCGCCATCGAACTGCCGGTGCTGATCGTCGAGGACCTGTTGCACATGGCCGTTGCGTATGCCAACCGGCGCGATCGCTATCTCGAACTTGCTGATGTCGCTGCGAATGCCACCGTCACGCAAACGATGGCGAAGCTCGAAGCCGATCAGCGAGAACGCAACCGGCGCCGCCATGAAGACAAGCGCGGAGACATTCCATCAACGCCACCATCGGACCCCACCGCCCGGTTGGACTCCGAATCGGTGCTTTACGCGAAACGGATTCAAGAGCAATTGGATCGAATTCGCCGTGAGCTTACGACCATTCCGCCGGTGCCGGTGCCGGCGGATCAGAACGATCGGGCCGCCGTTCTGCGGTTCGCCGACTACCTGCGCACGCTGATTGCGGTAGCCGACCGCGCGGCGTACGTGGCGTGTGTCGCTTTGCTTCAATCCCATCTCGGCGGTTTGTTGGCCCGGAGCAATGCCGGGGAGGCGGCCGCCCACTATCGTCAGGCCGCGCAGAAGCTCGAAACCCTCGCCATATCCGAGCATAAACTGCTCTTTTCCAAGCTATGTGGGCGGCGATTGGCGCGCGCGGCCGAGTTGTACCTGCTGGTCGGTGATCAGGTTGCAGCCCAAAAGTGCCGGACCGCCTCCAAGAACGGGCACTGACGCCAACTCGTCCTCGTCCCCTGCACCGTGGTACCATGGCACCGTTTCCAAGAGTCGCTTGGTACATGGTGAAACCACGCCGTCTCGCCGCAAGGAGCGCGCATGCAGGCCGAGGATCGTCCAATACATTTCTCGACAGAATTGATACACGCGCCGAAACCGGTCAAAGTCTCGGCGTTGCAGCGTCTTTACTACGAACTCTCCCAGACCGACACTGCTGCATACATGAATACAGAGTTCGCCCCCAACGTCCCGCCGCGATTCCATTCGCGCCGCGGACCCAAGGCGCAGTCGCTGCTCCTTTTTCTCCCGGACCGGATGATGGCCGCGGAAGAATGGGTCGACATTCCATTCCGCACGTTTCTCAGGAAGGTTGAAACCATTATCGCCCATGCCGGGCCCGCGTTGGAGACCGGACCCATCCTGCTCCATACGGCGACCGTGCGCACAACCTTCGCGCTTACCCATTTTGACGATGCCCGGTCGTTTTTGCTCGACCAGGTTTGCCGGCAGGAGGGCCGGATCGCACCATACTTCCAGCGTCCGGTCAGCATCGGCGGTCTGCGATTTGTACTCCCGGAAACGGAAGAGTTTCGCGGGGCGCTTCACGTCACCATCGAATCCTACCGGCGAAGCCAACGGGAGATCTACGTCGAAGTGAAGGGCATTTTCCAAAACCAGCGGATCGACCCCGACTCCACCGACTGCGCCCGCGAAAACATGCAGATCGTGCGCGATTTCGTCAATGACTCCATCTATCCCTATCTCGCGCAGTTCGACGCACCGTCGGAGGTCTCGGAATGATCCGGGGCCGAGGCGCCGCCCAGTCCATTGAAACGCCCTAATCCCTCGGAGTCCGTCCCATGAATGGGCCGAAAGTTTCCGTCATCCTGCCGTTCTGGAACGCCGCCGACACGCTTCCCGCCGCGATCGACTCCGTTCAGAACCAGACCTTCCGCGACTGGGAACTCATTCTGATCGACGACGGTTCCGCCGACGATTCCCATCGTATCGCACGTTCCTTCGAACAACGCGATTCGAGAATCCACCTGCTGCGGACGCCCCATTCCGGTATCGTGAAATCTCTTCAGGTCGCCTGCGGCCACGCCCAGGGGCGCTACCTCGCTCGCATGGACGCCGACAACGTCGCTTATCCCAGCCGTCTCGAAAAACAATTCCGCCTGATGGAAACTGATTCGGCCATTGGTCTCTGCGGCGCACACGTCAAAATGATGGGCGACAAGATTGGCATGGGCCGTCGGCGGTACGAACGCTGGATCAACGGATTGGTGGCGCACGACGCGATCGTGCGCGAACTCTTCGTGGAATGCCCAATCGCCCATCCCACATTCTTTATGCGGCGAGACGCCTACGAAACCATCGGAGGCTATCATGACCGCGGCTGGCCGGAAGACTACGATCTCTGCATGCGTTGTTGGCTGGCCGGCGTCCGGTTTGCCAAGATAGACGAGGTCTTGCTGGAGTGGCACGATCGGCCGAACCGGCTTTCCATGGCCGATTCCGCGTATTGCCCTGAACAATTTCGCGCGTTGAAGCGTCACTATCTTGAGCTAAGCCATTTCGCCGCGTTGTCCGGGCGGAGATTCTACCAGTGGGGCGCGGGCGAAGTCGGAAAGGTCTGGCTCCGGGAGTGGGGCCACCGAATGCCGGAAGCTGTCGTCGACATCAACCCGCGGAAAATCGGCCGCCGAATCCACGAGGTCCCGGTGGTCGACACGGAAGAACTCCCGGCCCCGGGCCAAGTGTTTGTTATTGTTGCAGTTGGGGCACCTGGCGCACGGGAGGAAATCCGTCAGTTTCTGACGCCGCGTGGCTATGTCGAAGGCACTGACTATCGTTTCGTGGCATGAAGGCCTGTAAACCTTTCAAGGGCGTGACACGTTTAGAACATGAGTACGACAAACGACATGGATCGAACAGCGCAGGGTGACGAGGACTTGGCCCTCGCACTCAAAGCGGGGGATCGCATGGCGTTTGACGAACTGGTGCGACGGCACCAAGGGCGCGTGTACGCCGTGGCGTATCGCGTCACCGGAAATCGGGAAGATGCGCTGGATGTGGCTCAGGAGGTCTTCATCAAGGCCTATCGGAAGATCCACACCTGGCAGCCCACGAGCGGGTTCTTGCCGTGGTTGTTGCGGCTGACCACCAATCAGTCCATCGACCTGTTGCGCTGGCGTAATCGCCGGAGGCACGAACCCCTCGACGGGGACACCGCGCGCGCCGAACTGGCGGATCAGTCGGTTGCCCTCAACACGGAGGATCGCGTCCGGGCGCTCGAGATTGACGCGCGCGTCCACGTCGCGCTGGCAGTGTTGTCACCGGCGCAACGGAGCGTCTTCGTCATGCGCCACTATGAAGGATTGCAGTTGGCGGAAATCGCCGAAGTTTTGGGATGTACCGTGGGTAGCGTGAAAGTGCACCTGTTTCGCGCGCTCAAAAAGTTGCAAAGAGAACTTCGCGACCTGCACGAATCCGGGCAGGCATAACTCGACGCGGATCGAGTGACGGGAGAACGAGTGGTATGGGATGGAAACGGCGTAGAATTCAAGGGCTGCTGGCCGCGTCCTTCTATGAACCGCTGACGCCTGCGGAACAAAAGGAGTTGGACTCCGCGCTTGCGGCTTCTGACGCGCTCAGGACGCAAGCCGATGCGCTACGCAATATCGTTAACGCCGCGCCCCGGATCTCGCCCCAACCGGATCGGGATCTGCTCCCCGCAATCCACGCCCGCCTGGCGCAGGATGTGACTGCGAATCCGCGTTCCACGTCGCGCGCCCGCCGGTTGGTGTGGGCGTCCGTCTGTGTCGGCCTCCTGCTCGTGGCGGGCGTCGTGCTCTACCGTGTGGACCATCCAATCGCCCCCGAGGCCCGTTCACCGGCCGGCGATTCGACCCGTGTTTCCGAATCCCTCTTGGCTCAGGCGATTCAAGAGGCGGACACCCTCGTCGCCGAGCACAAGTCCGGAGAAGCCTACGAAATTCTTCGAAAAGGACTGGCGGCAAAACCCGACGACCCACTCGCCGCAAAGGTAGAGCTTCGCGTTGCCGATTTGTCCTTCGAACTCAAGCGGTACCGCGAATCCCTCCAGGCCCATGATAAACTCGTCACGAAGTACGACCAAGTGCTGCGCGAGTCCCCCGATCTTCAACGCACCATCGTAAAGCGCCGAGACCTGCTCGCCGACGCGGCAACGAACAATTTCAGTTCGTTGTACGATCTTGATGTGGCCATGCAGGACCGCGGCCACGAGGTCCCGGGTCTTGAAAAGGTGATCGCCGAGAATCCCGAATCCCTCGTCGCCGATCTCGCCGCGGACAAGATGGGGGAGGTTCTGTTTGACGAATCCAGCGCCGCGGACAACGTGAAGTCCGCCTATCTGCAGGCGATGGAAAAGGCCCGGCGGCAATGTACCAACGCGTACGCCATTGCCTTGTTGGACCTCAAGATTGGTGACATCTACCGCAACGACTTCAAGGACTACCCCGCCGCGGAAGACCACTATCGCAAAGCCGCACAAAACCCCGTCTTTGCCAAGCGGGCCACGAACAAGCTAGATTCACTGGCCGGAATCCGTTGAGGTGCGGTCCGGCGGCACGCTGCCGACGTGGCAACTTTTCCCGGTTGCGACACCGCTTCCCCTATGGTAACATATTGAAATTAAACGAGTTTGTGATTTTTTTGGAGATCCTGCCGTGCCCACTGAATCGGCGTTCGAAAAGCAATTAGTGCGAAGTGGTGTCGTCGACGAAGGACGTCTCGTCCAGATCCGCGACGAGGGCGCGGGCAAAGGCCTCTCGCTTGTCGATGCGCTTGTCCAGTCGGGGTGCGCAACCCAGGAAGCCGTCTATCGCGCCCTCGCCGAGTTTTGCGAGCTACGTTTTGTCGTCCCCTCCCGGATGGAAGTCCCCGAGGCCATCGTCGCCCACGTTCCCGCGCGCTATGTGACCCACTACAACTTCGTTCCGCTTCAGGATCGGAACGGCACCATCGTCATCGCGATCAGCGATCCCTTGAACCACCAATTGCTCGACGACATCCGCCTCGTGCTTAAGCGCCGTGTCGAACCCGTCGTCGCCACCCCCGAGGAAATCACCCGGGCGATCAAGGCCCTTTACGGCGTCGGCGCCGATACGGTGGAACGCATCCTGAGCGACAACGACAGCGTCGGGACCGTCCTCAGTCTGGATGGCGCAGCCGCCGGCATGAATCTCGGAGACGACAACATCGACGCCTCCATCATCAAGTTCGTCAACGAGCTTCTGTCCGAAGCCATCAGAACCAGCGCGACGGACATTCACATGGAGCCCTTCGAAGATCAGTTGCGCGTGCGATTCCGAGTCGATGGCGTGCTGCATCCCGTGCCCACGCCGCCCACGATTCGCGGGTTTCATCCCGCCATCGTGTCGCGCATCAAGATCATGGCGAACCTGAATATCGCCGAAAAACGGCTTCCGCAGGACGGTAAGATCCGCGCGTCGCTCGGCGAGGAACAGTTCGACCTGCGCGTGTCCGTGCTCCCCACCCCCCACGGCGAATCCGTGAACCTCCGCATTCTCAATCGCGCGTCGATGTTCATGACCCTCGAAGAACTTGGTTTTCTAAAGGAGGATCTGACCGCCTTCAACGATTTCATCCAACGCCCGCACGGCATGATCCTCGTCACGGGCCCGACGGGAAGCGGTAAGACGACCACGCTCTACGCGGCCCTGAGCAAGCTCAACAAGTTGGAACACAAGATCATCACCATCGAAGATCCCATTGAGTACCAGCTCAAGGGCATCACCCAAATGCAGGTCTTGTCCCAGATTGGATTCGACTTCACAGCCGCGCTTCGGTCCATGCTGCGCCACGATCCCGATATCATGCTGGTGGGGGAGATTCGCGACTATGAAACCGCCGAAATGGCGATCCGTTCGAGCCTGACCGGTCACCTGGTTTTCAGCACCCTGCATACGAACGACGCTGCCGGCGCGGTAACACGTCTCACGGATATGGGCGTGGAGCCATTTCTCATCGCCAGCACGATGATCGCATCGATCGCCCAGCGCTTGGTGCGCTGCATCTGTCCCGTGTGCGCGACGCCCTACGACCCGACACCGGCGGACTACGCCCAACTCGGTATGAAGCCCGAAGCGCCGCCCAACGCCACGTTCAAGAAGGGCGCGGGATGTGAAGCGTGCCGCCACACCGGCTACCGCGGGCGCGTCGCCATCTACGAAATCCTGCCCTTCACCAACGCCATCAAAGAAATGACCATTGAACGCGAGCCTTCCACGCGTATCAAGCGCAAAGCGGTCGCATTGGGTATGCGCACCTTACGTCAATCCGGTTGGATGCGGGTGTGCCAGGGCCGCACGACCTTCGAGGAAGTAGTCCGCGTCACCGCCGAGTCCGACATGCTCGACGGCAGCGAGGCCGATCATGCCCCAGTTTCAGTATGAGGTGAAGCGAGCCCCCGGCGAAGCCTCCACGGGCGTCCTCGAAGCCGAAAGCCGCCGGGCCGCTCTCGCCCGGTTGCGCGAAATGGGCTATTTCCCCATCTCCATCGAGGAGTACACCGGCGAGGAGAAGAAGGATTCCCTGCGCAGCGCGCTGGTCCGCATCCGGCGCAAGGATCGCAATATCTTCTTCCGCCAGCTCGCCACATTGCTCGATTCCGGGATGCCCCTGACCCGCGCGCTCGCGACCCTCGTACAGCAAACCGAGAACCCGAAACTCACCGCCGTGATCAATCAATTGCGCGATGATGTCCAGAAAGGCAGCACCTTCGCCGAAGCCCTCGAGCGCCACCCCAAACACTTCAACGCCATGCAGTGCAGCCTCGTCCACGCCGGCGAATCCGGCGGTATGCTCGAAGATGTCTTATGGCGCATCGTCGCCTTTGGGGAACAGGACGAAGAACTGCGCGGAAAAGCATTCTCCGCCATGATCTATCCAGCATTCCTCTTACTGATAGGATCGATCGCCATCTTCATCATGGTGTCCTTCGTATTTCCCATGTTCCAAAAGGTTTTCGACGACTTTAACGCCACACTGCCTCTGATTACGGTCATCGTTCTCGCGTTCTGCGGGTTCATGGGAAAGTTCTGGTGGCTCGTGCTGTTAATCATTGCCGGCGTGACCGGTCTGCTCATCTCGTGGTATCGAAGCGCGAACGGGCGTATGCAGTTTGACGAGTTTGTGCTCCGCGTACCCCTTCTGCGGACGGTGGTGCAGAAGTACGTTATGGCACAGTTTTCCCGGACCCTGGGAACGCTGCTGGACAATGGCGTCCCCATCTTGAGTTCACTGCGCATTACCGTGGACACGCTTAGCAACAAGGCGATCGCCCTCGAGGTCAACGCCTTGCAGGAGCGCGTTTCCGAGGGCGACAGCATCAGCTCCGGCATGGGGCAAACCCGCCACTTCCCGCCCATGGTCGTCAACATGTTCGCCATCGGCGAAGAAAGTGGCCGGATCGGTGCCGTCACGAAGCGCATGGCCGACGCCTACGACATCGAAGTCGAGCGCGCCGTCCGCGCCATGACGGCCCTGCTCGAACCCATACTCATTGTCATCATGGCCATCATCGTAGGCGTTCTCGTAATATCGATGCTGTATCCCATGTTGACGCTCAGCGCGAACATTACGTAAACCACTAGAAAGGTGATTTGGAAGATGCGCACCCCGATGGAGGATAGATTCATGAATGCATCAGGCGGGTTTACCCTGCTGGAACTGATTCTGGTAATGGTCATTATCGGAATCCTGGCCGGCATGGTGACCATCAGTGTAGCGGGGCGTGGGACCCAAGCTCGCGAAATTCGAGCGCAAGCCGATTTGTCCGTTTACCAACGTGCGGTCGAAGCCTACGCCCTCGAACACAACGATCAGTATCCAAAATCCCTCAACGATCTCGTCGGCGGTGACAAAGAGTACGTGATCGAGGTCAAGAACGACCCCTGGGGCAACCCCTACGTGTTCGCGTTCCCCGGAAAGAAACACAAATACGATCTCTATTCACGAGGTATCGACGGCCAATCCGGAACCGCTGACGATGTCTCGGTATGGGAATCCGACAAGAAGCCGGCCGCTAACTAGTGCTTTGATCCGAATCAGCGCTGCGAAGGGTATCCCAGTAAAATGCCTCGGCGTACGTTAATCAAGAACATCCCCCTTGTTCCCCCTTCCAAGGGGGAATTGCGCACAACGCCGATGCTTGTGTTGAATCCGTGTCGTTGCTTCGATAGTCAGCTACTGACAATCCGTGCGCGCCGCGAAGCGGGCGCACAAATTCCCCCTTTGAAGGGGGATCAAGGGGGATGTTCTTCCCGTCGATCCCCTGGTTTCACGCTGATCGAACTCATCGTCGTTATGACCTTCATCGCCCTGCTGACCGCCGCCGTCATTCCCCTGTATCAAGGGTCGCTGACCCGCGTTCGCCAAGACCGGGCCACCCGCGATTTCGTCGCCTACCTCAAGTACGCCCAGGAACGCGCCATCACCGACGGTACCGAGTACCGCTTCTACTTTCGCGAAGACGAGCGCGACTACTGGGTGATGCGCCTCGACAAAATGGAGGGCAAAGATAAGATCTTTGTATATCCGGACGAAGGCGCCGGCGAAATCAAACACTTGCCTGAGGGTATCGAGTTCGATCGCCCCAAGGCTCGATTCGACCGCGACCGCGAGGCCCATTTCGTCGCCTTTTACGGCACCGGCGCCTGCGATTACGCCACCATCAAGTTCGAAACCAGCGACGACAAACGCATCGTGCTCGAAACCAAAGGCCGGCTCGGCCGCTTCGAGGTCAAGGAGAAATGAACGCCTCCACACCACGAATCGTGCGGCCCGCATCCGGCTGGATCCTCCTCGAAACCATCGTCGCGCTCATGATGCTCAGTATCGGCGGCGTCGCCGTGAACCGCGCCATGCAAGAAGCCCTCGTGACCCGGGCCATGGCCCGCGATTTCACCGAAGCGCGCTTCCTCATGGAGCAAGTCATGTCCGAACTCGAACTCCAGCCGGCCCTTGTGGAAGGCGAGTCGAAATCCGGCAATTTTGGCGACGACTTTCCCCGGTTCTCCTACCAATGGAACGTTTCCCGCGTGGAACTGCCACAGCCTGAACTTCCGCCCCAAGCGGCCGCCATCCTCGTGCAACCGCTCCAATTGCCGGTTCACTACCTCGGCAAGATTCACGTTACCCTAACCTGGACCCGCGCGGGTCGAAAGTTCTCTCGAAGCGCAGAAACCCTGATCGCACCCGAACGAATCTTTACGGAAGAAGATGCACAAGCCGGACAACCCCAACAAGCCCAATGACACCGGCTTCACGCTGGTCGAACTCCTCGTGGCGAGCATGCTGCTTACCATCGTCATGACGGGTGTGTACATGTGCTTCAGCTCCACGATTCGGCTGTGGCGCTTGGGCGAAGCAAACATACAAACCTATCAAGACGCCCGGACCGCGCTCAGCATCATGACCCGCGAATTCCAGAACATCGTTCCCGGCACCGGATATCTCGCCGAAGGCAGCAACGACGAGTTTACGTTCTTCGCCGTTGCACCCCCCTTGGACGTGGACGAAGACTCCGAACCGCGCGTGCTTCAGATTCGATATCGCACCCGAACGGACCCGAATGGCGAAGGCAAAATCTTGCTGCGCGAAGAACGCCTCGTAAAAAGCCCGCTCCCATCCAAACCCCCGGATGAGGGCAAGATCGACCGCACCATAATCAAAATGGCGAATGAGAAAGATTTTGAACTCGCTTACGGGGTCAAGGATTTCGAGTTGCAGTACTACTGGCTTCCACCAAAAGACGACGTGCAGGACGCCACCGAGACCGGTCCGCCACAGCCGGTTGAATTCATCGTGCGTGACGAACATAAGAAGGGGTCGGGAATTCCCCAGGGGATCCGAATCGAGCTGACCCTCATCGACGCCAACGCGGAATCCGGCGAACGCACCTTCACCACCTACATCGTGTTCCACGGTCAGACGACCCAGTTGGAGGACGACTCGCTCGAAACGGAAGGGGCGCTGTTCCAGTGAAGCGCGAACGCCACGGGTTCGTCCTCGTCGCCGTCATCTGGTTGCTGGCGATTCTGACCGTCCTTACCATCGGATTCGGCCGCCGCGCCCTGCTCGAGCAGCGCGCCGCCGCCCTAACCATCGATCGATCTCAATGCCAATACCTCGCGCGCGGCGCCGTCGAATACGGTGTCGCCTATCTTCGCAACCAGGCACTGCTCCAAAGCATCTACGATCAGTATGCCGGCGAATCCCACGTCGCCATCTACGAAACGCAGAAAAACCTCCTCAAGGAGAAAGGCTTCTTCGACCTGGGAGACGCCGCGCTCCTGAAAGACGATGAAGTCACCTTCAAACTGGACGACGCGGAAGGCAGGATTTCTCTCAACAGTGCGCCCGAAGAAATCTTCGACAACATCGACGCGTTGAGCTTCACCACCGTATCCGACATCCTGCGTCGACGCGGCGGTCCGCTCGGAAACGACGAGCCCACGCCCTTCCTTACCATCGATGAGGCGCGTTTCCTCGAAGGCGTCAGCGATACCGACTGGTACGGCACGGCCGACCGACCGGGTCTCCGCGAACTTTTCACGATTTATGGGGATGGTCGTGTCAACGTCAATACCGCGCCGCGAGCGGTTCTCGAAGCCCTGCCGGACCTTGACCCGGCCGTCGCGGCAGCGATTATCGCGTATCGCGCCGGTGCCGACGGCGAACTCAAAACCCCCGATGATCGGCGTTTCCGGAGTGTCGAGGAAATTGCCACGGCAACAGGTATTCAGATGAACGACTTACAACCCATCGCCAAGTTTTGCAAGTTCGAATCGCAATTCTTTACAATCACCGGGTTTGCGACGTTGCGGCAAGGCAAAGTCCGCGCAGTTTCGAAGGCTACCGTTCACGTGGTGGAAGGCACCGCGACGGTTCTAGATTGGTCGGAGGGGGATTTTGGCTCGTAAGACTGGAAATATCAGCATCTTACAGTTTGACGAGCATCTCATCGCGTGGCTCAGGGTCAAACCGTCTGCGAAAGGTATCGAACGTCCTGTCGTGGGAAACCCTCGGCGGTTCCTGGTCCGCGGCCGACGGCAGCCTGGAACAGGCCCTCCAGGATTTCGTCAAGAGTCATCGCATTGCCGATGACCGCGTCTATACCGTTCTGCCTCGCCACGAAATGACCGCCAGGATTCTGCTTCTTCCTTCCCACAGCGACGAAGAAATCGAGGGCATGATACGCCTCGGCGTCGAGGACTACGTTCCGTATCCCGAGCACGAGCTTGTTCTGGACCAAAGCTCCTTGCAGCGGCTCCCAGACGGTCAATCACGGGTGTTGGCCGTCTTTGCCCACCGCGACGTCGTCGAGACCCACGTGTCCGCGCTGCGTGCCTGCGGCATCGAACCCCGGCAGATCTCCGTCAGTACGGCGTGCCTCGCAACGAGTGCGATCCTATCTCATGGCGAATCAGGTGAGCGATTTGCCTTGGTCAACCTGGCCTCCGGCGGTGTCGAAGTCCTCGTGTTCAATGGCAATCGTCTCGAGTACGGCCGCGCTGTCGCCACGTCCCAGGATTGGTCGGCCGCGGCATCCGTGGGTTCCGATGCGGTCGAAGAATTGGCCTCGGAAGTGCGCGCCACCATTTCGGCCCATCGCCGCGAAACCGAAGACGGCATCGGCGCCGAGAATGTATACCTGTGTTCCGAATGGGCCGATACGGAACCCATCGCCTCGGCTTTGGCCGATACGCTGGGGTATCCATGCGAGTCCGCGCAATTTGGCAAGGCCCTTTGTACCCAAGGCGGCGACCGGCTGACTACGTTGGCGCTCACGTCGTTGGGAGCAGCCGTCGCCGCGCAAAATCGCGCACCGCTTTCCATAAGTCTCGTGCCCGAATCCTTGCAGCATTCGCGTCGCCGTGGCGAGTCCCGTCGCCGTTTGTTGAAAATCGGTGGTTTCGTCTTGGCCGTCATCGTCGGACTGCTCGCCCTATACGGTCAGGCGGCCTACCAACGCTCACGCTATATCGCCGAACTACGCAATCGCATCGATGCGATCGAGCCGCAAGCGCTCAGTGTCGAGTCCAAGCGCCGCCAATTGATTCGCCTTCAGCAACACCTGGATCGACGGGGCAGTGCCCTCGAACTGCTCGCAAAAATCACCGAATTGACCCCGTCTTCCGGATTGAACTTCACACGCTATTCCTTCGTGCACGGCCAGGGGATTACCCTCGTTGGCCGCGCGGAAACGTCTACGTTGGTGTATGGTCTGGCTGAAGCGCTCCGCGAAGCGGGCCGCAGTGACGTTCCCCAATTCTCCCGGGCCGTCCTTGGGCCGACCCGCGAAGAAATGGAGCAGAATCGTTCCGTTATCCAATTCGAAATCGACATTCCATTCGGCGGCGACGACACCAGCGCCGAATCCACGGGCGACCAGTGATGCTCCGTTCTTTCCACAAACTGACCCCCTCGGAACGCCGCTTGGCTGGACTGGCCGTGGCGTGTCTCATCGCCGCCATCGCGTTGGCGGGGTATCGCGTGGCGTCCGATCGGCTGGCGCTCATGGATGCCACCATCGGAAGCATGCAGCAGGAGTTGCTGGCATACGAAGGGCTCATCGCCCAAGCGGAACCGGTGAACCAAGCCTTCAATGCGATGGCGTCCCAACACTCCAGTGAATGGACCCAAGAAGAGATTCACGACCGCTTGCGACGCGAGATTACGCGGCTATCCTTGCGCCAGATCCCGCCGCCGGGAAGTCCCATCCCGGCCGCCACGAACGCCGGCGATCAGCTCGTCAGCATTCCCCAAATGCCCATGGGCAGTTTGGTCGATCATGAGGCCGGATATCGCAGTTACCAGATCAACTTCAAAACCGACCCGGCGTCCATCCAAAACATCGCCTTGTTCGTCGAGCGATTGCAGCGCAGCGACCAGGCGCTTCGGATCGACAGTCTGGATATCGTCCGCCAGCCGCTGGCCAACGTTGCCACGGCGAACATGCGCGTCACGCGAACCGTGATCGACAACGTCGCCCGCGCCGAATCGGCCGGCGCAGACGGTGCCTCGTCACAAGCGCCGGCAGCAGCCGCGGCGGTACTCAAGAACCCGGGGTTTGAAGAGTGGGATGCCACCACCAACGCGTTTCCTTCATGGACCGCCGTACAGTGTCAAGTGACGCAGCACGGCGCACAGGCCACCGAAGGCGTCGTGTGCGCGCGCATACAGGGTACCGACGCCGGGGGCAGCTTCTATCAGCCCGTGGAAGTAACCGCCGGCGCGACCTACGATCTGCAGTTCGATGCCTTCGCGTGGGGCGACGCGCGTGTCGAAATTGTTGATGACGCCTCCGGACAGCCCTTTAATGGGGCCCCGCCGCTCAAAGCCGACGGCTCCCCAAACCGGTACCACCTTCGCTTCACGGTTCCCGGTGAACCGGGACAAGCTGTCACCCTTCGCGTGCCTGATATCGTTCTCAAAGGAGCGGACGCAATCGTTTTGCTGGACAACGTTTCTCTCACGGAGGCCCCGGGCGGTTCATGACGCGGTATGCCAACATACTCGGCGGAGGAGTGCTCGCCGCCATCGCCGTGCTTTTTGTCCTCGACTTGGTGAAGAGCCCCGTGAAGACCGACCGCGAGGCCTTCGATTATCAGGTTGCGTACATCGAGGTCCCCGAACTCGATTTTGGCGACACCAAGAACCCGGAGTTCGAGGAGTGGCAGCGAATCATCAACTCGCAGCCCAAGCTGTGGGAACCCCTGTTCCGCCCGCAGCCGCGAACGGGTCCGCCTCCCAACCTCGCGCAGCAGTTGGCCGGCGTGTTTCCCACGCGTAATGAAATCGGGGTCGGGCCGGACCGCAAGGTCCAGATTCAAGTGGACGGCCAACCCAACTGGTATACGGTCGGACAGCAAATTAAAGGGTGCGCGATCAAAGAGATTACGAACTCGACCGTGGTCTTTTCGGTAACCCATGGCGGACAGGAATACGGAATCGCGCTTCCGCGACGTTAAGTTATCTTTTTTGAACGACTTGAGTTTGGGTAGGCGGGTTTTGTGTGGCTTCGGATTTCAATGTTGACACAAGCTATTATTTTCTTGAAAAATGCGGTATACTGCTTCGGTAGATGTTCCGGCTTCAGAAGTCGTGTAGCCCCAACGGCTCCGGGGTTGCCGCGGAAGGATTGGCGCAGCGGAAGCATGATTCGATACTCGGCATACAGGGCGGCTTTGCTGATTGCGGGATTGGTCGTCGCAACCACAGCAACGGCACAGCAGACGCCTACCAACCCGAATCCCGCACCCAGCGTCTCCAGCGGCGTGCAAGGCATGATCATGCAACAGGCGCCTCCCTCCATAGGCGGAACGGAATCCGGCGGATTCGTTACGGGGGGAAACCCGCCGACGCCGTCGGCGCCGCAAGGCGTTCAGGGCAACGCCGTGCAGACCATTCGCTCTGCCACGCGCCGCCAAGTGAGCGTTGCCGGTCAGCAAGCCTTCGAGCCCATCCTTCAGCACGCAGTGACGACATCTGATCTGCCCGATGTGGGCGATCCGATTACCATCGTCGCTTCACAAGCGCCGAAACCGATCATCGAAGTGCTCGATCAGGTCGCGACCGCTTCGGGTTGGAATGTCATCGCGTCCGAAGGGGTCGAAGAAGAAAAGATCCGTTTCTGGGTGTCTCAGGTCAAGCCCAAGCAGGTCATGGAGGCGCTGCGGTTCAAAGGAATCTATTACGATTACGATGCCGCGACCAATTTCCTCTATGTCATGCTCGACGGCGAGTTTCTCGAACGCGAATACGGCGCACAGGAACATGCCGAGTTTCAGATCCAGAACGCCGATGTCGTCGATATGGAATCCATTCTTACGGCCCTCATGTCGGAAACCGGCAAGCTCATCAGCGACCCCCGCACCGGAAAGATATTCGTTTGGGATACCCACGCCAACATCGAGGCCATGGAAAACGCCGTCTCTGAATTGGATGTGCCCCTGGAACCGAAGGTCTTCGCCCTCAAACATCTCTCTGCCGAAGATCTGCTCGACACCATCGAAAGTCTGTTGTCCGAGCGCGGCCTTGCCCAGGCCGACCCCCGCACCAATTCGATCGTCGTAACCGATCTCCCCGCGCGGCAACAACAAATCGGCCTCATGCTGGACGCACTGGATCAAAAACTCGAAACGCGGACCTGGACGCTGAATTACGCAGACCCCGAAACGATTTCCGAACGGCTCGAGAATATCCTGCCCGAAGAACTGGGTACGATCACCACGGACGAAGACACGTACCAGGTCAGTGTCACCGCCATCCCCAGCCGGATCGAAGAAATCGACGAAATTATCAAATCCTGGGACATCAAGGGCCGCCAGGTCCAAATCGAAGCCTATCTTGTGACGGCCAGCACGACCGTGATGCGCGACTTGTCCATCAATTGGGCGTACTTCGACGAGATCGGCGGTGTCCCCTTCGCCCTGCAGAGCGGGAATTCGCAGCCCGATTATACCGGCGGTCCCGAATCGGGCCAGCGCGGCAGCGTGGGACGGCGTCCCTACCGCGCGTACTTGCGGGATCCCATCACCGGCTCGCTCATCGAGCAACTCAGCAACCAGGGCGGTGGCGAAGCCGGTACCGCCACCGGCAACTACATTCTCGATCCCGAATTCAAAGGTAACCGTGTCGCCGCGGTACTCGATTATCTCGACAGCACCGGCGAAGTGAACATTCTCTCCCGACCCCGCGTGACCGTCCAGGATGGGCAGGAAGCTACATTCGAAAATACGACCGACCGTCCCTTCCAGAGCATCGGTTATTCCAACTACGGCGGCGTCGTACTCAATAACAACGATACGCAGCAATCGGTTTCGAGTCGCGTGATCCCCGGATCGGTGCAGTTTATTACCGTGGGAACCGTGCTTAAGGTCCAGCCCCGAATCAGCGACGACAACAACATCCTCATGGATATCGAAGCCGAAGACAGCACGGCGGAAGACAAGACGATCCTCTCCGCCGACCTGGCCAGCACCATTCCCCAGAAAACCCAGAACAAGGCGGAGACTCAGGTGTTGGTCAACGATGGCCAGACGATCGTCATCGGCGGCCTTCGGTCGTTGAGCCTTCAAGACGATCTCGAAAAATTCCCGATCCTCGGCGATCTGCCGTTTATCGGGCGCTTGTTCCGCACCACGTCGAAGCAACACAAGGACCGCGAACTGGCCGTATTCATCACACCGACCATTGTGGACGAAACGACACAACCCGAAGCGGAGCGCCTGGCAAAGTTCGAAGAGGACGCCACCGACACGATGCGCCACTCCGCGAAGGGCGTCTGGGGCCGTACGGCGGACCGGTTGACCCAAGGCAAGAACGAGCGCAGCATCGCCGTCGGACAAACCGGGGAGATCTATTCGGAAGGCAAACTTGTCTCCGTTGACGACTTGAACAAAGAGTTTGAATCCGTGCGTGGCGCGGCGGTGAAGCCCACCATCATTCTACGCGTGCATCCGTCCGCCCCGCCTTCGGTGGCCGCCAGCATTCGTGCCGCAGCAGAAGCGGCCGGATTGAACGTCAGCGAGGAGAGCTCGCGCTCGCCCTTTGTCCCCAGCTTCCAGAAGGACATTCCGCCTCTCGTGCCGACAGAAAAGGAAGCGGCCGCGGTCACACCCGCGGAGAAACAAAAGGACGAGGACAAGCCAATAGCAGGGGAGAAGACGCCCGCGGAGCCGCCGCTGACCGAAGCGGAAAAGTCCCCCCCAGCCAAGTCCAAGACTTCCTCTGTGAGAACGCCGCCACAGGCGAAGGTAGAGCTCAGAACGGTGAAACCGTCTCCTCCACCGGAAGAAACGACCCCAGCGAAGCCCAAAAACGAACCACCGGAACCGCCCGAGCAGAAACCGGTCGCAATACCGAACGTTCCCCCGGCTCCGGAGCCTGTCATGCCACCGCAACCGCAGGCTGGATCCGTTCCGCCCGGCGCGGCTCCGCCGCAATCCTTCCAGCAACCCTTTACGCCGCCCGCGCAATCTCCGGCCGCTGCACCCACCGACATCCCGCCGATAACGGATCAATCTGCCTACACAGTCCAGGTTTCCTCATTTGGCGGTTCCAACACGAAAGTCGCGAGCGCCTACAAGGCTGAAATCGAAAAGAAAACCGGCTACCCGTTGTCGCTCGTCCCGTCCGACGATGGGAAGCTCATCCGAGCCTACGTCGGTGGCTTTCCCGACCGGAAGTCCGCGAACCTCGCCCGTGAGTCCCTGAGCCAACTCCCCTATTTCACCGACTGCTTCGTCAAACAACTCGACCGATGACCGTCGATCGCATCGTCTCCGGCGGTCAGACCGGCGTTGATCGCGCCGCATTGGATTTCGCGATGCAGCGCGGCATTCCCTGCGGCGGCTGGTGTCCGCGCCGCCGCCTTGCCGAAGATGGTCCAATCGACGCCCGCTACCCGCTTCAAGAAACCTCTTCGGACGACTACGCCCAGCGAACCGAGTGGAACGTCCGCGATTCTGACGGGACCCTCATCCTCTCGTGGGGACCTCCCTCCGATGGCACCGCCTTCACCATCCAATGTGCCGAGGACTTGGGTAAACCCTGTTTCGTGGTTGACGTCAGTGTTTCGATTAGTGTTTCAGACGCTATATCATGGATTTCCTCGCGGAATATACGGGTCTTGAATGTCGCCGGTACTCGCGCCAGCAAGGCGCCGGATGCCTACCAAGCCGCCCGCGCTTTTCTCGACGCCTTGCTCGCAAAAGCCTGAAGCTTTACCTCTCCCGAGGAGCCGCGAGACCCTTGGCGGCCAGTGCCGCCATTCCCCAGCCCCCGATGAACGCCACACCGCCGATGGGCGTGACGGCGCCCAACCACTTGATTCCAGTCAGCGCGAGCAAATAGAGGCTCCCGGAGAATATGGCTGTACCGAAGATCCACCAGATGCAGGCCCGGCGCGCCCACGCGGACTGCCACAAAGCGGGCGCCGCCACGGCCACGGCCAGTATGGCCAAGGCGTGATACATCTGGTATCGCACGCCCACTTCAAACACCGCCAGCATGTCCGCAGACACCCGCGACTTCAATCCGTGAGCGCCAAACGCGCCCAAGATGACGCCCAAACCTCCCAGAATTGCGCCGATGCGTGCAAAGACGGCTTGCTGCTGCATGAACGATTCCTTTCCACAAGCGCCACGGAACGGCGCGGTGCGTTCACAATACCCTCGTCTTCGGACAAACAACAATTTGGGATGGCGGCTTCCCATTCGCTACACTTCGCTCTGGAGAGCTTGGCTGGATGGCGGCATTTTAATTTTCAGTGCCGCTTGATCGCACTTCGTACTCGCGCTCGTACTCGATAATCCGAGAATGAGTACGTGAGGTCAGCGATGGCTACGAGAAAACTTCAATTGCTCTAGCGTTATACGTGCACACGGGAGTTGAAACGAGGGAGGGTACGTCCTTGTCCGGGGGGATACGTTTCACCACGCATTCCATGGTTATGCTTTGCGTCGTTGTTACAGCGGGAATCTTCGTACCTGCTTCCGCCGCCGAGGAACCACCGGCGCCGGAATCGCAGAATTCGCCCTGGTTTCTTCTCGTTGGCTTCTCCAATGCCCACCCCAGGATTGAAAGCGAACAACTTATCGATCGGTACTTCAACAGCACCATGAGTTTTCTTGCGCCCAGTTACGATGACGTGCTGACCGTGGGTGATCTGCGCGACCGGGGAATCCTCTGGGTTCCCTACATCGGAATCGGCCGCGTCATGTCGAAGCGCTGGGCCATCTTCGCGCAAGCCGGCTACGCCGCCGGAAAGGTGCGTACGAAGGCGGATGACCCCAGCATCCTGGTCCTCCCGTTGCACACGGATTTCGAAATCCAACGCGGGGCTACGTACGGCGGTGTCGGCGCTGACTTCTTCCCCTTCGGTATGCCCGAACTCAAGGAGTATCACGGATTCAGGGAACGGCTCCGTGGCGCTAAGCTCAACCTCGGCTCTCGCCTTACCTGGACCCATGCCACTTACGAAGCCAAGGTCAAAGTCGGATTCAAACCCTTTGACAACCTGGTGGATTACAAGGAAAGCGATAACTGGCTGCTGCCCAGTGTCAGCCCAAACATCGGCGTCGACGTGCCCCTCGGCCGGCGCAGCCAAATTTCGTTCAATGCCAGTTACAATCGATTCTTTGACGAACGCGACGACTTCGAAGGACCTTCCTACACCATCATCTGGAAACGTCAGTTCGGCAAAGGTACGGCACACAAAAAGAATTCGGCGCACGAACCCAACCGGGACGCGCGCCGAAAATAATGTGACAAGATTTCCCTAGTTGCCGGGATACAGCGGAATCGACGACCCGCACTGCTGCACGGGATCGATCTTGTTGAATTCGTCCGCCGGAATCGACGGTCCCTTTCGCGAACACTCCTTGTCGAAGATCTGCTTCAACGTATTCGCGATGTCTACCGCCGTCATCTGTTCGATGTGTTGACGTTGAAGGACATGCGTCGGCTTGCCGTCTTTGAACAACACGACGTTCGGGGACGACGGCGGCACGTTTGCCATCAGCTCCCGCGCCCGTTGCGTGGCCTCCGTGTCAATCCCCGCGAATACGGTGACCAAATGGTCCGGGATCACGTCGTTCTGGAGGGCCAGCATCACGCCCGGCCGGCACGCACCCGCCGCGCACCCGCAAACCGAATTGATGACCAGCAGCGTGCTGCCCTTGGCGTCGTTCACGAACACTTCATCGACTTCTTGCGGCGACACCAGGGGACGAAATCCGACTTCGACCAACTCTTCCCACATGGGCTTTACTGCTTCCGGATCATAAATCGGGGGCATGCTCGATATCCTCCACCTTTTCCAACTGCCTGCGAACGCGGCACATAACTATCCCCCGCGGTGAGGGAATTGAAAACGCCAGTAGCGCCAAGTGCCATTCCTCACCGAAACTATCAGTTTAGGGGTTTTATTCCCGAGGCTCAGGCCTGCCGCGGCGTTGTCGGGCCGTCGTCCGGCAGCATTAAGTGGGGGTCCAGACGTTCCTGCCGTTGTACCATTTCGTCCCACCTGATGGGTTTTCCCTCGTAAGCCGCCATACGGCCCAGGATGCTCGTCATGGTGCTGTACGCACTCTCCTGCGTGTTGTTCAGGAACTCGCCGCTGGCGATGCTCGCGCAGAAATCCTTAATGTTGTTTATCGCGCCATCTTGGTAGATGGTCGGGGTGGAACCTCCCGGCCAGCCGCCCTTGCGATCCTTGATGAACACGTCGCCGCCGTAGTGTCCCTCGACGGTGCCGTCTTTCCCGAATACCCGCGTGCATAAGTCATCAAACCCGATGTTGAATTGCGTGGAGCTGAAGTCCATCAGCACGTCGTTCGGATACCGGTAGGTCACGATGAAGTGGTCCCAGCAATCACCTACGTCCGTCCGGGCCTTGCGTCCACCCGTACCTTGCGCTTCTATGGGATGGGCGTCGAGGAACCAGTTCGCCACGTCCAGCACGTGAATGTTTTGCTCGACGATGATATCGCCCGAAAGGGCCTTGTCGAACACCCAGTTGCGAAGGCGGGCCACTTCCGTGCCGGGCAGCGTTTTCATGTTCAGCCGGCCCGTGTGATAGAAAGTCTGACCGCACACCGCTTCGCCAATTTGTCCGTCATGAACGCGCTTCGCTGCCTCCCGGAAGAACTCGTTGTTTCGAGTCTGGAAATCTACCAGCGCCGTCAACTTGCCTTGGACTTTGTTGGCCGCGTCCACGATGGACTGACACCCCGGAACGTCCACGGCAATGGGTTTCGCCAGGTACAGGTGCTTGCCCGCTTCCAGTGCCGCGACAGCCTGGATGGGATGAAAGTAGGGGGGGCTGATCACCGCCACCGCATCCACGTCGTCCCGCGCCAGGATTTCCTTATAGCCATCGAGCCCCGTATACGTGCTCTCCGTGGGCACATCCAGTCGTTTCGCCGCAGCCAGAACCTGGTCCTGGAAGTAATCGTGCAACGCGACCACCTTCGTGTTCGAGTTCTGCTGGAACAGGTTGCCGATCCAGGGTCCACGGCCACCGCACCCGATGACACCGATTTGCAGTTTTGAATTTGCCTCCGCGCCAAAGGCCGTCCCCGCCGAAGTCAGAATCAAACCGGCCGTCCCCGCCGACGCCGTCTTCAAAAAGTCCCGCCGGCCTACGCGTGGTTGATTGCTGTTATCCATGCTCTTCTCTCCTTGGTTCCATTGCCATACGTACTCAGGTGTATTCTGGTAGATAGTCCCCATGTGCCGCAATCAGGTCATCGCACAACGACACCGTCTCATCGATGGTCAATTCCGCCGCCGTATGCGGGTCCAGCAGCGCCGCTTGGTAGATATGCTCCCGCTTTCGGGTCAACGCCGCCTCAATCGTCAGCTCCTGCACGTTGACGTTCGTTCGCGTCAGCGCGGCGCACTGCGGCGGCAGGTCTCCCGCATATGTTGGCGTAATCCCGCTCGAATCCGCTACGCACAGGACCTCGACGCAGCACCCCTGCGGTAAGTTTGTGATCAAACCGCTATTCAGCACATTCCCGCCGAAAGTGTACGCGTTGCCCGTCAACAGGGCGTCGAAGATATACGACGCATACTCGTGTCCCCGCATGTGGGCCAAGGGTTCATCCCGCAGTAGCCTCTCCTTCATGAAACCCCATTCCCGGATCTGGTTCACGCAACGGCGCGGGTATTCGTCCAAGGGGATGTGAAACCGGTCGATAAGTTCCGGCGTCCGGCTCTTGATAAACCACGGCACGTATTCGCTGCTGTGTTCGCTCGATTCGGTGACGTAATAGCCGAACCATTTCACGATCTCGAATCGCACCGCGTCTTTCTTCCAATACTCGGGGAGTTCCGCGCGGCGCTTAATTTCCGGATACAGGTCTTCGCCGTTCCGGCTGATTTCCAGCAACCATCCCTGATGGTTGATCCCCGCGATCTTCCAGCGCAGGTTGTCGTCCGGCAGATCGAGTTCCCTGCAGAGGTCCCCGGCGCACACCTGGACGCTGTGGCATAAGCCGACCGTGCGAACACTCGTCGCGCGTTGGATGGCCCCCGTCAGCATCGCCATGGGGTTCGTATAATTCAGTAACAGCACATCTGGGCAGACGGCCTCCATGATCCGGCAGTACTCGATCATGACCGGGATCGTCCGCAGGGCTCGAAAGATGCCCCCGATGCCGAGCGTGTCCGCGATCGTCTGGCGCAACCCGTACTTCTTCGGGATCTCGAAATCGATGACCGTCGCCGGTTCGTATCCGCCCACCTGGATCGCGTTGACCACGAAATCGGCGCCCGTCAGTGCCTCCCGCGCATCGGCCGCGAGATACGCCCGAATCCGGGCCGTCGCCCCCAGCGAACGTTTGATAATCTCCAGCATCACATCGGACACATGAAGCCGGTCGGCGTCGATGTCTACGAGCGCGATTTCAGCGTCGCGTAGGCTGTCCACACACAGACAGTCCCCGAGCACGTTTTTCGCAAATACCGTGCTGCCCGCGCCTAAAAAGCAGATTTTGACCACGAATTCGTCCCTTCGTAAATACATAGAGGTTAGTGAATGTTAAAGGGGTAGCAGAACGCAATCAACTGGACTGCTTTAACTTATCCGGCCACGCCGGTACCATGGGGCATATGTCGACGCAGCAATCGCTACCCGCTTCCGAACCCACGAATAATTCGTCCTGGCGGCACCACCTACAACACCCGGAGTGGTTGACCACGTCCGAGGGCGCGCCGCGCGGCTACATCCAGCCCCAGGCCCTATCGGAACTGTGGTTTCACACGGGGACCGCGTGCAATCTGCGCTGCCCCTTCTGCCTCGAAGGGTCCAAGCCCGGCGACAACCGGCTGCAACTCGTGAAATTCGAGGACGTGCAGCCCTTCATCGATGAGGCCCTGGAACTCGGCGTCGAACAGTTCTCCTTCACGGGCGGCGAGCCCTTCGTCAACCGCGACATCAACCGGATTCTGGAGTACGCGTTGCAGCACCGGCCCGGCCTCATCCTGACCAACGGCACGAAACCCTTGCGACAACGCTTCGACGACGTGCGCACGCTGCTGGACGCTCCGAACGCCATTCGGTTCCGCATCAGCCTCGATTACCCTGATGCGGAAAGGCACGACGCGGGCCGGGGAAAAGGCAATTTTGATTTGGCCGTGGATACGCTCCGCATGCTGCACGACGCCGGGTTCGAGGTTTCTATTGCGCGCCTCGGCCTGCCCAACGAAGACCGCGCTGAAGCCGATGCCGCGTACTTGCCCGTGTTCGAGCGCGCCGGGGTGCCTGCCGACACCCACATCGTCGTCTTCCCCGATTTCAAACCCCCGTGCAGCCATCCCAACGGTGTCCCTGAGATCACCGAGAATTGTATGACCACCTACCATACCGAAGCCGGCCGTGCCGCCTTCATGTGCAATTTTAGCAAGATGGTCGTGAAGAAAGACGGACACATGCGCGTCTACGCCTGCACCCTCGTCGACGACGACGACGAATACGACCTCGGCGGAACCTTAGCCGACTCGATGGACGTCCGGGTCATGCTGCGCCACCACCGTTGCTTCGCCTGCTTCGCCCACGGCGCCAGTTGCAGCGAACGCGGCACCTGATCGATCAGACATGAGCCGATAGGTATTTACTGGTTACCCATATCCCGCAACGCAATCCCCAACGCCAACACATTCTCCGGCGCATTTGTCATACGAACGGCATCCTTCTCCGTGGTTACGACCATTCTGTCCGCGACCAGCGCTGCTTCCGGAATGACCGTATGATCCCGAAACGGCCGCCGCTCCTGAACGACCGCCCCCAACTCCTCCAGCGTCCGGTAGAACCCGCCCGGATTCCCGATCGCACACACCGCCGTCACGTGCTTTCCATGCAATTCCGCCAACCCGACTTCCTCGCCATCCGCCACACGCCACAGCGTGTCCGGCGCATGTCGCGTCCGCCGGACCGGCACACCCGGGCAGTGTCGCTCCAGTGCCTCGCGCAGGTCCGCGTCCATATCGTCCATCGCGCCACACCGCGTCAGAACCACCTGCGTTGCCCGCACCAATGCTCTACCGGTTCGCGCAGGATCCCCCGCGGCACCAGCCGCCCGTTCCCGAAGGGGTTCGTCGCGTCGATCACCACGATATTCTCGTCCCGCTCCAGGCGCACGTACTGAAACCCATCATCCAGAATCAGCGTGTCGCACCCGAACCGCGCGATAGCTTCCTTCGCTGCCGCAACGCGATCCCCAGACTTCGCAATCACCACCTCCGGCGCTTTCCTCGCGATAAGCGCGGGCTCATCGCCCAACCAATTTCCCACATCGACGCGGCTTCACTTCCCGGCACCACCAGCGCATCGCTCGACTCCTTCCTGGCCCCATACCCCCGCGTTAGCACGGCCACCTTGTGTCCCGCCGCGATCTCCTGCTGCACGCGCTCGATAACGGCCGGCGTTTTCCCCGTGCCGCCCGCCGTGATGTTCCCGAAACTAATCACCCGCGCGTCGACGCGCTCCCGCGGACCGTGCAGACGCAACCACATGCCCGCGCGTTGCACCGGCGTCGCGGCCGTCAGCAGGGCGGCAATCGGGGCGGGGATGGGCTCGCCATTACGAACCTTCTCGGAAAGGGTTTGAAAGAAACTCATCGCGGGGCGAAACGTTTGCCGCTGAACTGCCGGACGAGTCCCTTCAGTTCGAGCAGCGTTAACGTGCTTAACGCCTCGGAAATGGAAATGCGGCAGTTCTGGGCGATCTCGTCGACGTAGGAGCCGTCCGGCGCCAGCGCGGACAACACGGCCTTCTCCGCACCCGACGCTTCCACGCGTCGCGGCGGCGGAGTGGGGGATGGGGGAGGCGGTGCGGGTGCAGGTGCCTCCGGGGTCCGCTTGCGTAGAAACACGGTCTTCGCTCGGGATGGATCCGTCGTCGGACTTGACCGCTCGGTCTCAACCGGAACGCCCACGACTACCCCCGCGCGAATTTCCGCCGGCAACTCCAACTCGACCAGAATATCCTCGACCGTCTCCACCAGTTTCGCGCCTTCGCGAATCAGCGAATGGGGACCCTGGCTGTTCGTGATACCCACCTGCCCCGGCACAGCAAACACTTCGCGGCCCTGTTCCGCCGCTTGCCGCGCGGTAATCAACGCGCCGCTGGTCAACGGCGCTTCCACGACCAACGTGCCCTGGCTCATGCCGCTGATGATGCGGTTGCGATAGGGGAAATGTCCCGGCGACGGCTTCGTGCCCATGGAAAACTGCGACACCACCGCGCCCTGCTGCGTGATTCGCTGCATCAAGTCCGCGTTTTGGTTGGGATACACCACGTCAACGCCGTTGCCCAGGACCGCGATGGTCCGTCCTCCCGCCGACAACGCACCGCGATGGGCCGCTGTGTCGATGCCCGTCGCCATGCCGCTTACCACCGTGATACCCCGCGCCGCGAGTTCGCGCCCAAACTTCTCCGCCATGCGCAGCCCATAGGGCGAGGCGCGTCGCGTGCCGACGATGGCCACACAATACTGGTCCTGTTCCAACAACGCGCCGCGCACGAAGAGCAGCAGGGGAGGGTCATAGATTTCGGCCAGCCGCAACGGATACGCCGGGTCTTCCATCGTAATCACCGACGCGTCGTACTCGGCCATGGCCCGCTGCTGCCCGTCCACGTCCGCCACGTCGGTGTACTGCGTGATCCGCTGGGCCAGTTTCGGCCCGACCACCTCTTCCAAGGCCCCCCGGCTCGCCCGCAGCACGTTCGACGGACTGTGAAACCGCGCCAGCAACCGAATAAACAACGCCGTCCCCACGCCCGGCACCAGCGCCAGCGTCAACCAATCCCGTTGTTCATCCGTCAGTCGCATGACAAAACTATAGCAGGAGCCGAATGCATTGTCGACACGCCCCAACGGGGCACGAATTCTGCCCAAGGAGGAATCTACATCAAGGAAGCTATCGTTGTTCAAAGGGGCACGGGCGTCTCGCCCGTGTGTCTGTAGATTCGACCAAGCCTATTTCCCATCGCGGCTACCGCGGGAGCACCAATAAGATACACGGGCGGGACGCCCGTGCCCCCTTTCATTTCGGACTAATTTGGATATTCTTGCTCGTCTTTAAGATGTATCCGTCGACTGGGGGCGTCATAGCAGCCGCAATTCCCGAATTCGTTTAGTGTGAAATGCATTTTATCTACTCGTATGATGTAGCGAAACCATGGAGGCACAATGAAATCATTATCCCGTCGAGATTTCATACGAACTGGTTTAGCCACCACGGCCGCCGCTGGGCTCGGATTTCAAAGCATCAAATCCTACGCCGCCGAACCCGCGGCTCCCACGACCCGCCCCAATATCCTCTTCATCTTCAGCGACGATCACGCCTGCAACGCCATCGGCGCATATGGGTCGAAGATCAACCAGACGCCGAACATTGACCGGATTGCGCGGGAGGGGGCGGTGTTTTGGAACAACACGTGCTGCAACTCGATTTGCGCGCCGAGCCGGGCCGCCGTCTTGACCGGGAAACACAGCCACGCCAATGGGCTGATGACGAACAAAAACACCTTCGACGGATCGCAGACGACTTTCCCGAAACTGCTGCAACAGGCGGGCTACGAGACGGCCCTCATCGGCAAATGGCACCTGAAGTCCGACCCGACGGGCTTTGATTACTGGGACATCCTCCCCGGCCAGGGCAAGTACTACAACCCCGATTTCATCTCCGCCGACGGTACGCGCCAGGTTTTCGGGTACAACACCGACATCGTTACGGACCTGTCCATCCGCTGGATGCAGGAACAGCGCGACCCGGACAAACCGTTCCTGCTCATGTGCCAGTACAAGGCGCCGCACCGTACCTGGATGCCGGACGCGAAGCACCTCGACCTCTACGCCGACGAAGACATCCCCGAACCCTCGAACCTCTTCGACGATTACTCGGGCCGCACCAGTTCCATCACCAGGAACAAGATGCGGATCGCGGACGACCTCATGATGGGGTACGATTTGAAAGTCTTGCCGCCGGAGGAAGGCCGCGACGCCAACCTGTTCCCCAATACGTCATACACGCAGATGTCGTCCGCCCAGAAGGCCGCGTGGGATGCCGCCTTCGAACCGCGCAACGAGGCCTTCAAAGCGGCGCATCTCGAGGGGAAAGACCTCGTCCGCTGGAAATACCAGCGCTACATCAAGAACTACCTGCGCAGCATCGCCTCCGTCGACGACAACATCGGTCGTCTCCTCGATTACCTCGAATGGTCCGGCCAACTCGACAACACGATCGTCGTCTACAGTTCCGATCAGGGGTTTTACCTAGGCGAACACGGCATGTTCGACAAGCGCTGGATGTACGAGGAATCGTTGCAAGATGCCGCTCGTCGTGCGTTGGCCCGGCGTCATCAAACCCGGCACCAAGCTCGAAGCCCTGACCCAAAACATCGATTTCGCGCCCACCTTCCTGGACGCCGCCGGCATCACGCCGCCCGCCGAAATGCAGGGCATGAGCCTTGTCCCCCTCATGCGCGACCCCCACGCCCCATGGCGCGACGCCATCTACTACCACTACTACGAAGACGGCGGCGAACATAACGTCGCCCGCCACGAAGGCGTCCGCACCGCCCGCTACAAACTCATCCACTTCTACGACGTCGACGAATGGGAGTTCTACGACCTCGAACAAGACCCCCACGAAATGCAAAGCCGCTACGACGATCCCCCCTACGCGGAGGAGGTGCAGCAGCTGAAAGAAATCCTGGAACGCTTACGGGAGCAATACGAATTACCCGCACGTCAAGGCAAGGTCTAAGTATCGCGAGGTTGGTAAGGTCCGGTCATGTGGGGAAGATCTTTCTGATGATTTCCTCACGATTCATTCCGAAATGGCTGGCAACGTCCGCCAAGATCGAGGAAAGGGTACCGACCCTGAGAGGATTGTGGTTAGGAATGGTGACGTGGTGCTCACCTTGCTGCCGCGTGGTCAGGCGCATGTGACTTCCCGTTTGGCGGGTGATTTCGTAGTCAAGAGCCTTGAGTGCCTTCGCCAATTCGTTCCCTGAGATATTGCGAGGCAGTCTCAAACGGTGATGACCTCTTCTCGAACGAAGTGCAATCGCACTATCGCCGGTGCCTTGCCCTCGTCAAAGTGGCACCGAACCGCGTCCCGCACGTTCTCGTGCAATTCCGGCAACGAGTCGCCTTCGGTGAATATGGATTCCCCCAACGCCCGGGCGATGTACCCGCCTTCAGGCGATTCCTCGACGAGAATAATCAGTTCGCTCATGGCTACCTCACTGGTTCCATTGAAGTTTGCCATATAAGTGCCCGTTTCGCAAATGGTTGTCCAAATGCTAAAGTCATACGGGAGTATGCATGGGTGTAGGGAAGAGGGCATCTTGCGGAAACCTTGGAACTTCTCCGGGAATACTACCAAATGCCGCAGCCGGAAGGGGTGAACGTCGGAATCCGGATTTTACGGATGAGACGGACCCCGCGGATCTGCGTACCTTTGGTACGGAGACCATCATGAATGCACACTTACCGTTGGGATTTCTATGCTTGAGCGCGTTTATGCTGTCGGGCACTTTGGTTAGTCACGCAGAAAATGTCTCAAAGCAAGAAAAGACCAGAATCACCTTTCCAATAACGCCCGAAGCAGTAGCCGCAGAAATTGACAAAGGTGGTCCTCGCGTGGTGTTCGAGATCTATGACGACAACGAAGCTTGGAGCAAATTCCTCGAAAAGACTGCGTCAGGAAAACGCGAATGGTTGGAAATCGCTCTTCGCTGCATGGATGCAGCCGACGCGCACCCCAGCGAGGAATTGCACGCCGCTTTTGGCGCTGCACTGAAGGACAATCCCGAAGCGTGCCTTGAACTTGCACAAACTACGAAAGCGACACTTCATAGTTCCCTGTTCGCGACATTTCCGGCCTACGACTACCCGACACTGGATGTGCCACAGGCCGAACTGAAAGCCCGGATTGACGCCGTGACGGCGGTATCAAGGGACGATCTTGCGAGTATCAAGGAAGAATGTCTGGCTGACCTTCGAAACGAACTCAAAGCTGTGCGGAAAGAGTTCGGAGCACTCGAAAGTGAACTACCGGAAGACAGTCCGCATTACTTACGTTGTGAAGTCGAGGTGGGCCCGTCGAAGCGAACTCCAGAGGATCCGCTTTGCAGGGAGCTTCTATCCGGTCCGAAACACCTTCGCGAAGCGAATGGCCAAGATTCTGGCAGTGAGATTTTGGAGTTCTATCGCCTCATGGTCTTCGATTCTGACGACGACATCTACACGACCGATGAGGAGCTTCTCGTGTTTGAACGTGTGAGCGACATTTATCGTGGTCCAATGCAGTGGAAGCGCGATCCGGCGACCGCGCTGAAGTCCGTGCGAGGTGCAGAAGAGCAGGTACCTTCTGACCTATCCGGCGTCGATGTAATTGGCTGGAACGCGTGGAACTGTGTCCTCATCAAGCTAAACGAGGCTCACTATCTTCTCACAATAACGGCCCCTGATACAGTTGAAGCCCGCAAAATCGTGGTAGGGACATCGAGCGCAACTGCACGCTGAAAGTGTGCCGCAACTCTCCCATGGGATTCTTGCGGACGTTGAACCCGTGCGCAACGGCAAGAAAGAGCCATAAGTTGTCTAATTTGGTGAGCCAGGACGGATTATGGAACGCGGATCTTACGGAACACACTGATCCGCACCGATCCGCTGCATCCGCGAAATCCGCGTTCCATTGTTTTCCTGAGACGGGCCTACTTCCCTACCTGAAACCGGTAATTCCAACGCCGGTTCGGCGCGCTGTCGCCGTTGACGCCGAGTTCCTGGATGCCGTCGAAACTCTGGATGTTGTCGGCCCAGTGGAAGTCGAAGGAAGGCGTGCCGCTCGCTTCGCCGATGAGGTCACGCGGCACCGCCAACTCAAGTGCGTTGCCCTTGGCCTGATACTTCGCGGTCCCGATTTGCTTCCACGCGCCGTTGTTCCATCGCTGCACAGCTGTTTCAGAGTCGTTCAAAACCTCGTGGTTGACAAGAATATCGTACCCGAGCCAGCCCGTGGAGGCGTCCTGGTCGGTGTCGACAAGTAGCAGCATCCACATGGGATCGGTGTGCGGCGTGATCGGGTCGGCGGTCTCGACGTAGAAATAGACCTGCCCATCGTCGTACGCCGCTTTCGACCGCACGATGTCATTCCGGCCGCTGTCGTTCGCGTAGATCAGCTTGCCGTAGCCGGGGTGGTTCCGGTGAATCACGTCGCCGACGGTGTCGCGGAATTCCGGTTGCACCGTCTCCCAGTCCCCAAACTCGCCGTCAATAGTTATTTCAGATGGACCCGTGGCCACAGGCAACGGCCGTACCCCCTTGAACCGCCGAATCCAGCTCGCGAGTTGATAGTAGTAGTTGTCGGTGTGGCCGCCCGCCATGGGCTCGCAGTCGCGGCTGTATTCCTGCGTATACTCATCGACAAAGAGGCCGCCGGGGAAATAACAGTCCTTGTCGGTATATTTCGACCACTCGGTGTAGCGTCCGGCGACCCACTCGTTCCAACCGGTAACGAAGATGAACTTCGGGTCGACCTCCATCGCCCGCTTCCACTGCTCCTCGAAGTTCAGGCCGAGGTTCACCGCGCCCTCCCGCGTGTCTTTCGCGCCGTCGTGCCAGCTCCGGCCCATGGCGCCCCGCTTGTCGGACATGGGGGCCGGACCCGGCGTGTTGGGCAGCGCATTCTGTCCGACGCCCACGCTCATCTGCTCGGCCTCGCCCGCGCTGTTGCGGAAGACGTGTTGCGGATAGACCTCCAGCCAGCTCCACTGGTCCGGACCGCTCGGGCCGTCCCAGTAATCCGGCATCGGACGCCGGAACGTGAAGAAGTCCAGCATCTCCGGGTCCTTGACGAACTCCTTGTTGGCCAGCACGAAGGGTTTGCCGTCCCACCGGAACCATAAGTCGCTCCAAAGGCCCGGTTTATACAAATCGTTCCAGATGCGGTCGAGTACCGGCATCGGGTCCCAGAACGGACAGATAAACCCGATGTACGGCGTTTTGTTCCCTTCCGCGCGCATCTTTGTGTATTCGCGGCACAAGGCTTCGTACTCGTCCCTCCACGTGAACGGCGCGTTGGTTGTATCGAAGAGCACCACATCCACGCCCGCATCGCTCAGCATGCTCGCGTGTTTCCGGATGACGAAGGGGTCCGTCATCAGGTAATACCCTAATTCCGGCTCGCCCCAATGATACGGACTGCCGTTGCTCGGCCAATCGACCTTGCCGTCTTTCGCCGTGGCGAGCAGCTTAGTGACGTCGTTCGGACCATCCGCGCCTCGGGGAATGTGCCACGTCCAATAGAAAATGCCGACCCACTTATCCTTCTGTGGCGCCCCCGCCTCGACTGGACCCGGCATGGTTCGCCCCAACGCATCCGTCGCGACCCACGTGTCCGCGTACAAATCGCGGTACGCATTCGCCGGCTGGGCGTATGCGGTAGCTCCCGTGGATGTTAGTCCCAATAAGGTCAGAATCAGAACGCACGTCTTTACGTCCATCGTGTTGAACTCCATGGCTGATCAAATGTTGCCCATAATTCCGAGCTAGGCCGGACGACCTCCCACAAATTTCCATCGTCGGAAGAGAACATCCCCCTTGATCCCCCTTCAAAGGGGGAAAACGCGCAACGCTTTGCGTTGCGCTTGGGGGCAGCTTTGCATCTTCGCCTCGAAGCAGATGCCGATCCTCAGTCCACAAAATGTGTTTGCCCAATTCCCCCTTTGAAGGGGGATCAAGGGGGATGTTCTTTATCTCTTGCGAGTGTCCCGATAATACGGCGCCTTACACCCGCAAGCAAAAGAAAAACCGGGGACGAACCTCAAGTCCATCCCCGGTTCCACGGTCAACACAATCGCTACAACTTAATCAGAATGTTCTTCTTCCTCAGATATAACGCCGTGCCGTAGCAGACGCCATAGACGACGAACCACCCGATCCACAGCCATACCACGCTGAGTTCCTTTGGCATGAACCGGAATCCGCTTTCGAAGATGCACCATTGGAGCAGGTAGATGAAGAGCGGATTGATACCCAGCGTGGTGAGATGGGGGATGGTGATCTTCAACACATCACACACCAGGTAGAATCCCAGCAAATGCAAGAAGCAGATCGACGACGCCCAGAATGCGTAGGGCATCGTCGTCCAGTTCTTCGAGAATGCCCAGTACTCCTTCACATCGCCCCACGGGGCGCGAAGCGCCCAGCCGGCAATGCCGAAGATAAGGGCCCAGCCAAGCAGACCCAGCACGATCTTCTTCGTATCCCGTGTCATCATGATGTCGTACCCGATGGTGCCTGCAAGCAGCATCATGAGCCAGCTCCAGTGGCCGAGCGGTCCGCCGTTGATGGGGCATTCGAGCAACGTCGGCCCCATCGGGATTAAATTCCAAATCATCGGAATCGGGTGTTCGTCGCTGTAAAAGCCCGGAACCCGCGCCAACCAGTCGCCGTAGGACGTCCACGTGAACGACAGTTGGAACAATCCGAGAAACACCAACCCGTACAGCACCCGGACGCTCGGTTTCCGGTCCACGATCCAGATCGCGAGCAGACCGGCAAGGCCGATATTTGTCAGGGCGTCCCACAAATACCCCGTGTAGAAGAAGAACGCGATCAGGACGAGAAGCAGGTAACGCTTGATAAGACCCTTTCGCGCGTCGGGGATACCGACCTTCTCCGCACGCCGCTTGAACGACAGCCGCATCCCCATCCCCACCACGAACATGAAGATGGGCGCGATGGTGTCCGCGTACGACATCCCGTCGCCACCGCCGGGGTGGTGCAACTGCGACCAGGTGTTGTCGAAGTCGCCGAAGTAATCGACCAACAGCATGCCGAAAATGGCATACCCCCGGAATTGGTCGATGGATGAAATTCGTGCCTTGGGTATGACAGGAGTCGCTTTCGCGTCAGACATAGTGGATAGTCCTTCCCCAATTCGCTCAGGCAAACGATTCGTGATGGTACCAAACGAGCGAGACGAATCCAAAGGCTGTAGGCTGTGAGCTGGAGACGCCCGGGCTCGATCGGAGAGCCTTATGAACTGGACGGATCAGCCCGATCCGACCGATTGGACCCCTCCGTCCGTCCAGTCCATCACGTCCATACTGTCCATCTCTTCTCGACACTCCGGCTACGGTGGGCCAAAGTGTCCCGAGTCGATGATACGGCCACGTTACCCGTTTCCAGATTCCACTGACTCGAGGAAACCGCGAGCCGACGCCGCGATTTGCTGGAGCGCCGCGCCCTCCGCGTCGTGATACGCCCGGTCCATCGTCTCGCGGAAATTGAGATCGTCCTCCGTCCGCGCTGCCTGCACTTGTTCAAACGCGACCGTCGTAAACGGCACGGTGCCGCTCCGTACATCCAGTATGGCCGCCTCGACCGTGCAGTACGCCTTCATCTGATCTTCCCGGATGGACCGGTATTTCTCGTACGAACCCGTTTCTACCCGATACACCAGCAAGAGATCTGCCTGAAACCGTGCCGCCGCTTCCCGCAGATACGGCACCCCCAGCCGCTCCGGCACGAGGATGCCCGGTAACGCGGCGGCATACGCGATACACGGCGACTGCCGTAAGGACTCCAGAAACGCTTCCGTCGTGTCTCGGTCGAGAATGGGGGAGTCCTCGCTCCAATACCGCTGCTGCGTCCCAACCTTCATGACCGCCAAGCGAGGCTGGGCCGGCAATACGACTCCCGCCGATAGGATGCGTTCGATATCCTCATTGCTCAACACCGCCTGATCGGACGGAAACAGCGACCCCGTCGATTCCTTCGCGCCACCGTAAGCAGGCCGGACGGCATACGGATCGTACGTCGAATAGGCCGGTTTCGTGGACATGCAGCCGGTCGCCGTCGCGATCGCGAGCCCCACCGCTATGCAAAAGCACACCCCACGCACGCTGATCATAGAAATACCCTCCTCCAGCAGCCCCTGCGGCTCCCGGCATACAATGATAATGCTCAGTGGAGACAAAGGGTTGCACGGAATTACAACGCAAATTGTTTCACGTAGTTTCAGGCGCGCAGTACCGCGCTCGAAGTGCCTGAGTACCAGGCTGGAGAGCGACAAGCGAGTTTTGCCGTCAGAGTACCGTACTGCTAAACTTGTCATTGCCTGGTCCACGGAGATCGATCCATGTTTCGACTCGCGACTCCATTCATCTTGTCCATTCCTATCGTGATTTACGCACCTGTCGCCCAAGCCTGCACGATCTTCATGGCCGAGGGCGATGGCGTCGTTCTCGCAGGTAACAACGAAGACTACTACCTCGACGTAACGTCCATGATGTGGGTGACGAAGGGTAAGAAGGGCGAGCACGGCCGCGTCTGTTTCGGGTTTAAACGAAAACCATTCTCCCGGTTCGCGCAAGGCGGTATGAATGACGCCGGTCTATTCTTCGACGCGGCCGTGACCCCCCGCGGTCCGGAACCCGTCGGCGATGGTAAGGCAAAGGCCCCTTCCAACATGGGGGACCGTATGTTGGCGGAGTGCGCAACGGTCTCAGAAGCCGTCGCTTGGCTCGGAAAGTACAAACTGAATCTATTGCGTGCGTCCCACTTGCTGCTTGCCGACGCAACGGGGGACGCTGCCGTAGTCGAACTGGTGGACGGCGCCATGAAAGTCTTTCCCAAGGAAGGTTCCTATCAAGTCGTCACAAACTTTGCCTTGGCGAACCCTGGCGCCGGGAACTATCCGTGCATACGATACGCGATGGCGAACCAGGTACTCGGCGCACACCGCGAGGTTTCCATTGAACTGGTTCGTAACATCCTTCAAGGCGCCGCGCTCCCCAGGACGCACATCGACGAGGAGAATCGTGACGGCGGCACGCTATACTCCAACGTGTATGACCTCACACACCGCATCGTCCACATTTACCGGGAAAGGGAATTTGATGCGCCAATCGCAATAGACCTGCGCGACTATATCAAACGAGGGAGCAAGACGTATCGGCTCGACGAACTCTCAGAATAAATAATCGGGCTTCATTCGTGTAGTTCACCACGCCACTTTCGCAAAAACCGCACGTGCTGGACCGTCTTCATGCGGTAGTTCTTCCACCAAGAGAATCTTTCGCTGGACGTGCTCACGGCGTGATGCACGATACTACCCGGCACCAGCGCATGTTTAATGCCGTGTTTCTTCAGTGTCATCGCGTAATCGTGATCTTGATACCAGAATTCAAACTGTTCATCGAACAGTTCGCACTCTTCGACCACGGATCGGTGCATCACCAGGCACCACCCTGCCACCTCCCGCGTGCCGCGATGACCCAGGATGTACTCCTTGTCGGGATCGAGGTTACGCGCGGGATGCCATACCGGCTCCCACGGCGAGAAGGACAGGATGTCCGGATGCTTCTCATGCACACGCATCAGCGCCGAGAACCAGCCCTCCGTAAACTCCACGTCATTGTTGCTTACCACGATCCACTCGTGCCGGCAATTCAAAAGTCCCAGATTGAGGAACCGATTGTAGCGGAACCGTTCCTTCGGCACGATGAGGTCAACTTCCGGATAGACAAACCCCTGACGGTGAATTCGCCGGTTCGATTCCACGAGATGCACCGCAAATCGAAACGAATCCTCGGACCGGCATAGCGTGTCGATGGCGTGACACGTCATCTCATGTATCGCTTCACTCACGGTGTTGCTCAGCATGATTACATCGACGTGCATGCAGGCTGCTCCCTCGTCGTTACAGAACTCGATAGCCGGTCGCAGTATAGCGGAGGCCCTAAACGAATTCCCGGCATGCCCCCGCCGCCTTGTGTCCGAATCGCGTACCGGTCTCCGTGCGACATTTCGGCGTCAATACCTCGAAAACCGCACGTCATGTTTGACTTTTAAGTGCTGAAATTGCTAAGGTTCGGCGCTTTCGTGGCAGGTTATTCCATGCGTCTTCTTCCCGCGCGAAACGTACACACGACCCCTGGCAAGGCGGCCCCATGATACAAGAAGCCATCGCGGTCCTCATCGAAGGACAAAATCTTTCGCGGCAACAGGCTGCGGACGCCTTGCGCGACATCATGACCGGCCAGGCGACCCCTGCGCAGATCGGGGCGTTCCTCGTGGCAATGCGCATGAAAGGGGAGACGGCAGAAGAGGTTACGGGACTCGCGGAGACCATGCGATCCCTCGCTACCGGCATCGTTGCCAAGCGCCGGCCCCTGGTCGACACCTGCGGGACCGGCGGCGACCGATCAGGGACGTTCAATATCTCGACGACCGCCGCCTTTGTGGTCGCTGGGGCCGGTATCGCCGTCGCGAAACACGGCAACCGAAGCGCCAGCAGCAAGTGCGGCAGTGCCGACGTGCTGGAAACCCTCGGTGTGAAAATCGACGCTCAGCCCGAGCATGTGGCCGCTTGTATCGACGAGGTGGGCATCGGGTTCCTTTTCGCGCGCACCCTGCACGCCGCGATGAAGAACGTCGCCGGACCCCGGCAGGAACTGAAAGTGCGCACCGTCTTCAACCTGCTCGGGCCGCTGACCAATCCCGCCGGGGCCTGCGGTCAGGTCATCGGCGTGCCCGACAAGATGCTTGTTGAACTGCTCGCCCAGGCCTTGGCGACACTCGGCACCCGTCGCGCATTTGTGGTATCGGGCCATGACGGGTTGGACGAACTGACCTTGACCGGGCCATCGCACGTGGCAGAAGCCGCGGCCGGCGCCGTGACGACCTATGACCTTACGCCCGAGGACGTTGGCCTGGAACGGGCGCCACTTGAAACGCTGCTCGGCGGAGACGCTAAGGAGAATGCCGCGATTCTCCGCGCTATACTCGAAGGCCGGGAAGGTCCGCAACGAGACATCGTGCTTTTGAACGCGGCGGCGGGTATTCTTGCCGGCCAGGATGGAGATGCGGACTGGCCCGCCGCGATCGGCCTTGCACGCCAATCCATCGATTCCGGGGCCGCGCTGGGCAAATTGGAAGCCTTGATCGCCTCGACGAACAAAGTTGGAAAGTATTCGGAACAAATATGATTCTCGACGACATCTGCGCGCACAAACGGGAAGAGGTGGAGGCCCAACGCAAGAAGGTTCCACTCGTCGAACTGGAAGAGCGCATCGAACAGCGGCGGAAGCCCCGGGGCTTCCGCGACGCCTTGCGCAAGCCGGGTATCAGTCTCATTGCGGAAGTAAAACGCGCGTCACCCACCATGGGGACCGTCCTGGCTGATGTCGACCCCGCCGAGTTGGCGGGCGTCTACACCCAAGGAGGTGCGCGCGCTGTGAGCGTGTTGACAGACGAACGCTTCTTCAGCGGCTCGCTGAACGACCTCACGTCGGTTCATCAGGCCGTTTCCGTGCCCTGCCTGCGCAAGGAATTCGTCATTGACGAGTATCAGATTTACGAAGCGCGCGCCGCTGACGCGGATGCCATTCTGCTGATTGTGCGTATCCTGTCGGACAGCCAATTGACCGAGTACCAGAAGCTGGCCCAATCCCTCGGCATGGGCGTGCTCGTGGAAACCCACGACGCCGACGAAATCGAACGCGCTATGAAGTGCGGAGCGCATATCATTGGGGTTAATAACCGCGACCTGTCCACGTTCACCGTCGACATCAACACTACCCTGGCACTGAAGAAGATGGTGCCGGGAGGATACGTGCTCGTCAGCGAGAGCGGCATCCATACGCGGGAACACGTACGCCGCCTTGAAGACGGCGGCATCGACGCCATCCTCGTCGGCGAAGCGCTGGTCAAGAGCGGCAACATTACCGCCAAAATTCGCGAATTGTTGGGCAACGACGAGCGTTAGGATGAGTGGGCAGGAGTCTCCGGCGTGTCTGACTACGCACCGAAGGTAAAAATTTGCGGTGTCACGACGCGCGACGATGCCCTGGCATGCTGTGACGCAGGGGTCGATGCCATCGGCTTCAACTTCGCGCCCGAAGCGAAGAAACGTGGCCGGTATATCGATCCCGACGACGCGTTGGCGATTATCGACCAGCTACCACCGTTCGTGTTGAGCGTGGCCGTTTGCGTGAATGAACCGCTGACGCGGATTACGGATTTCTTGTCCTTTGTGGATCGGGTTCAGTTACACGGCGAGGAGTCGCCCGAAACCTGCGCGCCCTTCGGGTACCGCGCGATCAAGGTGTTTCGTGCGTCGCCGGAGTTCCGTGTGGAAACAATGTCGCACTATCACGTCGGCGCGTATCTCTTGGATGCGTGGGTTCCGGATGCCCGCGGCGGTACCGGCAGGACCGCGGACTGGCAGCTTGCGCGGCAGGCAGTTGAATTGGGCAAGCCCATCATCCTGGCGGGGGGGCTGACCCCGGCAAACGTGGCCGATGCGGTGCGGCAAGTCCGCCCCTACGGCGTGGACACGGCGGGCGGCGTCGAATCGGCGCCCGGAAAGAAAGATCATGCAGCCATTAAAGACTTTGTCCGAAATGCAAAAAGCGTATCCCTATCCTGACGAGCGGGGACGCTACGGGCAATTCGGCGGGCGTTACGTCCCCGAGACGCTCATGCATCCGCTGTTGGAACTCGAACGGGCCTATGCGGAGGCGAAGGAGGACCCCGAGTTCCAGTCGGTCCTTTTGAAATACCAGGCGGACTACGTGGGCCGTCCCACGCCCCTGTACTTCGCCGCGCGGCTCACCGAACACTTCGGCGGCGCCAAGGTGTACCTCAAGCGCGAAGACCTTGCCCACACGGGCGCGCACAAGATCAACAACGCCCTGGGGCAGGTGTTGCTCGCCAAACGGATGGGCAAGACTCGCATCATCGCCGAAACCGGTGCGGGGCAGCACGGCGTCGCCACGGCGACGGCCTGCGCCTTGTTGGGGCTCGACTGCGAAATCTACATGGGCACGGAAGACATGGAGCGTCAGGCGCTGAACGTCTTCCGCATGCGTCTCCTGGGAAGCAAAGTCACCGCCGTTCCCAACGGTACGCGGACCTTGAAAGACGCCATCAACGAGGCCATGCGCGATTGGGTCTCGAACGTCGGCGATACCCACTACGTGCTCGGTACGGTCGAAGGCCCCCACCCCTATCCGGTGATTTGCCGCGATTTCCAAAGCATCATCGGACGCGAAGTCCGCGCGCAGATCATGGAACACGAAAACCGCTTACCCGACCTGCTGATTGCCTGCGTCGGTGGCGGCAGTAACGCCATCGGGCTCTTCTTCGATTTCATTCTGGAAGAACAGATCAAAATGATTGGCGTCGAAGCCGGGGGATACGGTCCCGAGACCGGCAAACACGCAGCTCGCTTCGCCGGAGGCGTCGTGGGCATGCTGCACGGCGCAATGAGCTACGTGCTCCAGGATACCGACGGCCAGATCATGGGGACCCACAGCGTCTCTGCCGGTCTCGATTATCCCAGCATCGGTCCCGAGCACGCCTACTGGCGCAGCATCGGCCGCGTCGAATATGCATACGCCAAGGACGACGAGGCCCTGGAAGCCTTCCAACTGATCAGCCGCCTCGAAGGGATTATCCCGGCCCTCGAGAGCGCCCACGCCATCGCCCATGCGGCCAAAGTCGTTCCCAAAATGTCCAAGGACGAAATCGTGATCGTCAACATGTCCGGGCGCGGCGACAAAGACGTGCAGCAGGCCGCCCGGTTCATTCTGGGCGAGGAGGAAAAGTCGTGAACCGTATCGACGCCCGATTCAAATGGTTGGCCGAACAAGGGCACTCCGCCTTCATTCCCTACATCACAGCCGGCGATCCGACCCTGGACATGACCGCCAAGGTCGTGCTCGAATTGGAAAAGGCCGGCGCCGATGTGATCGAATTGGGCATTCCCTTCTCCGACCCCATCGCGGACGGCGTCGTGAACCAGGAGGCCGCATTTCGAGCGCTCAAACACCATGTCAGCCTGCACGACGTGGTGAAGATGGTCGGGGACCTGCGGAAATCCACCGAGATTCCCTTGCTGCTCTTCACGTATTACAATCCCGTGCTGGCCTACGGCGTTGAAGCCTTTGCCAAGGATTGCAGAGCGGCTGGAGTCGACGGCGTCTTGTGCGTGGACCTGCCTCCAGAGGAAGATACCGCGTATAAGCGCTGCCTCGACGAAGCGGGCATCGCGACCGTGTTTCTCATCGCCCCGACCAGCACGGACGACCGCATCGAACTGCTGGCCAAGAGTTCGACCGGCTTCGTCTACTACGTGTCCCGTACCGGCGTAACCGGAGTCCGTGCCGCCATGGAAACGAGCGTCAAAGGCATGGTCGACAGGATCAAGCAACATACAAAGACGCCCGTCGCCGTCGGGTTCGGCATCTCGAAACCGGAACACGCTGCCGAAGTGGCCGGGTACGCCGACGGCGTTATCGTAGGCAGCGCCATCGTCCGGATGATAGGGGAGTTGGGGGAGTCGCCGAACATGCCGGAGAAGGTGGGGGCCTTCGTGAAGTCCCTCGCGGATGCAACCAAGTCGGGAAAGGCAAAGGCACCTGCTTGAGGTGCGGCTCAAGCACTTCATTGGGGAAAACATGAACACAAACGATCTCGACCTCCAAACGCTGGATACGCTGTTCTACATCGTCTCCTTTGTCACGGGCGCCATGGTGGGCAGCTTCCTGAACGTCTGCGTGTACCGTCTCCCGGCCGGCTTGTCCGTGGTGTCGCCGCGCTCGCGGTGTCCGAAATGCGAATCGCCCATCGCCTGGTACGACAACATCCCGATGGTGAGCTGGTTGCTGCTGGGCGCAAAATGCCGCAACTGCAAAGCGCCCATCAGTTGGCAGTATCCGCTCGTCGAAGGCATTACCGCGCTCTTGTTTCTTGCTGTCTATTGGCGGTTCGGCCTTCATCTGGCAACCCCCATTTACATGCTCCTGGCCGCCTCCATGGTCCTGGTGACGTTCGTCGACCTCACCGACTGGACGATCCCGAATGAAGTGACGCTCCCCGGCATTCCCATTGGCGTCGTTTGCGCCCTCCTCGCCATGTTCTATCCCCATAGCGGTCTTTTCGTGTTAGGCGGTTTCGATCCCATCTTCAATTCGTTGATCGGGCTCTTCGTGGGCGGCGGCATTCTGTATGCCCTCGACAAAATCACCATGATCGTCCTGAAAAAACGCGGTATGGGATTCGGCGACGTAAAACTGCTCGCCATGTTGGGCGCATTCTTCGGATACCCCGGTGTTATCCTTATCATCATGATCGCATCGCTCATCGGTAGCGTGGTCGGCATTGCGATGGTCGCCGCGCAGCGCGGCCAGAAGAGTCTCGAAACCGAGGAGGGCGAGCAGACCGGCCATTACCTGCCGTTCGGCCCGTATCTCGCCCTCGGCGGCGTCCTGGTGATGTTGTTCGGGCTCGACATTTACAACTGGTACTTCAGCTATTTCAGTCTGACGCAGTAAGAGGAGACTCTAGTCTTGCTACGGTTCTTGACAGCGGGCGAATCCCATGGCCGCGGGGTGTTTTGCATGATGGACGGGTTTCCCGCCGGACTCCGGGTCCAACCCGACGACATCAACTTCTGGCTCGCGGAACGTCAAAAAGGTTACGGCCGCGGCGGTCGCCAACGGATCGAGAAAGACGAAGTCGACATGCTCGCAGGCATGCGCGGCGGCATCACCTTGGGCGGACCCATCCTCATGGCCGTCTGGAACCGCGACTTCAAAAACTGGACCGATGCCATGGATCCCTGGATGCCGTCGAAAGGGTCCCGCGCTACGAAAATCGTCGAACCCCGCCCCGGCCACGCGGACCTGGTCGGCGCGATGAAATATGAACACGACGACTGCCGCAATGTGCTCGAGCGCGCGTCCGCACGGGAAACCGCCGGTCGCGTGGCGGCAGGAGCGCTGTGCCGGAAACTCCTCGCCGAGTTCGGCGTCGACATGGCCGCCCACGTCACCCGCATCGGAAACGTGGCGGCGAAGACCGATAAGGTCGCATCGGAAGACATCCACAAATTATCCATGAAGTCTCCGGTACGATGCTGCGACAAAGCGGCCGGCGCGAAGATGATCGACGCCATCAAAAAGGCCAAGCGGGAAAAGGACTCCCTCGGCGGGGAAGTCGAAGTCCGCGCATGGGGTCTGCCGCCCGGCGTCGGCACCTTCGTGCAGTGGGATCGCAAGCTCGACGCCCGGATCGCACAGGCCATGTTGAGCATTCAGGCGGTCAAAGGCGTCGACGTGGGCATCGGCTTTCGCGGCGCCTCCCGTCCCGGAAGCAAGTACCACGACGAGATCGTGTTTTCCGATGAAGAACGCATTGGCGGGCACTACCGACGCCTGAGCAACAACCTCGGCGGCACCGAAGGCAGCATGACCACCGGCGAAGACTTGGTGGTCCGCGTTGCCAAGAAACCCATTTCCACCCTCATGAAGCCGCTCCGCAGTGTCAACATGGAGACCCGCGAACCGGCCCTCGCCGTGCTCGAACGCAGCGACACCTGCGCCGTTCCCGCGTTGGCCATCATTGTCGAGTGCGCGCTCGCCATCGTCCTGGCGGAATTCTTTATCGAAAAATTCGGTGGTGACACGGTCAATGAGATGAAGCGCAATTTCGATGCCTACATCGCCTCCGTCAACCAACGATGACGGGGACGCTCGGGACGGCAGACGTTTTCCCGATCGCCCTGCCTACGCCCTTTCTCGTCGGACCGGTGAACGCCTATCTCGTCCGCGGCGATCGATTGACCCTCATCGATACCGGACCCGCGACGGACAGCGCCTACGAAACCCTCGTCGCAGGATTGCGCGCGCATCACGTGCAGCCTTCCGATTTGGAAGCCATTCTGGTGACCCACGGTCACGTGGACCACGTCGGAAATCTCGCGCGATTGGTCGAGGAATCCGGTGCTACCGCCTACGGCCATGACAGCGCCGCCGTACGTCCGGAAGACTGGGATGCAAAAGAGCAACGGTCCCATGAGTTCATACTTGCTTCGCTGAAGTCTTTCGGTGCTCCCCAGTCCATTCTGGACGCCACCACCCAGACCCGCGCCGGGTTCAAGTCGATGGCATCGCATGTGCCCCTGGATCACCTGCTTGAACATGAAGACCGCGCTCTCGAGTTCTCCGTACACCATGTCCCGGGCCACTCCGCGTCGGACACGCTGTATGTCAACGATGCGAGCGGTATAGCGTTCACCGGCGACCACCTGCTGAGACGCGTCAGCCCGACCCCCTTGCTCCGGGCAGCGGAAGATGGCAAAAGCCGCGCGCGGAGCCTGCTCGAATATCAGAAATCGCTCGCGTACACGCGGGCGCTCCCTATCACGACCTGCTATCCGGGTCATGGCGAGCCATTCACCAGCCACGCCGCCGTGATTGACCGGTGGCTGGCCCGCTTGGAAAAGCGTACGGCAAAGGTTTTGGAGTTCCTGAACGATGGGCCGTTGACCCCTATGGACGTCTGCTCGCGGCTGTATCCCGACCTGAACAGCGAAACCGTGTACATCGGACTGGCCGTTGCCATCGGCCACCTCGACGTCCTCGAAGTCCGGGGCCATGTCACTTGCCATCAGACCAACGGTGTTTTACGCTACGAGGTTGTGAAGGAAACCATCGACAAGAGGCAAACACCGTGAATCGAGACCGACTTGGACCTATCCGTTTTCACGAGCAGTACTTTGAGCGCATCTGGGGCGGCCGGCGATTGGAATCCATGTTCGGGAAGAAACTCCCGGCTGATGTTCCCATCGGCGAAGCGTGGATGATTTCGGACCATCCCAGCGCGGAAAGCGTCGTCGCCGAAGGTCCGTTCCAGGGAAGGACCCTGCACGCGCTCCTGGACGATGATGCCGAAGCCATTCTCGGCTCGCGCGCCCGCCTCACCATTCACGGGAGATTTCCGCTCCTCCTGAAGATTCTCGATTCCACCGACTGGCTGTCCGTTCAGGTGCATCCCGACGACCCCTGCGCGACGCGCCTGGGCGAACCCGACGTCGGCAAGACCGAAATGTGGCACGTATTGCACGCCGACCCGGGCAGTCAACTCATCTGCGGATTGGACCCTCGCGTCAACGCCGACGAGTTCATCGATGCGGCCCGGAATGGCCAACTCGATGAATTGCTGCCACGATTTCAAGTCGTTCCCGGCGACTCGGTGTTCGTCCGCGCCGGTACCGTGCATGCCATCGGGGCCGGCATCGTGCTCGCCGAAATCCAGCAAAACAGCGACCTCACCTATCGCATTTTCGACTGGAACCGTGTCGATTCATCCGGCGTAGCACGCGCCCTGCACCTGGACCAGTCACGCGAGGCGACCCACTTCGGGTCGGGGCATGGCGGTAAAGCGGTCCCTCTCAAACTTCTCGACGGACCCGACGGGGGAGAGCGCTCTATGCTCGCCGCGTGCGAATACTTCGCCGCCGAGCGTGTCCGATTCGCATCGAAATGGCGGCGCCAGATCCGCGCCGAGTCCTTCCACCAGATCCTTTGCATCGACGGCAATGCCCGAATCGGCGCCGGCGCCGGCGCTGCTGACCTCGAACCCGGCCTCGCCTGCCTCATTCCAGGAAGCCTGCCCGAGTTTGTCGTGGAAGGGACCGGTACCATTCTCGATTACTACGTGCCCGACCTCACAAGCGATGTCGAAGTGCCACTCCGGGCCGCCGGTCACGCGGACGCCCTGGTCCAGAGTCTTCCAGGCAAACGGCCGACAGCGTAAACGGAATTGACGCCCACCCCAATAATCCGGACCTCTTGCACCCGCATCTGTCTCATATTGGAACGCACTGGCTCTTTCTTCCCATTGACTACTACCTTACTGACAAATCAAAGTTTAATGGTGCTCGGTTAGCTTGAATGCCAAGGGCAGGAAGGTCAGCGATGCGGCGCGAGGATGCAAAGCTGGTCCAGCTCTGCCTGGACGGTGACACGGAAGCATTCGGCCGGCTCGTCGATTTCTACCAAGGCGCGGTCTACGCCACGGCCTATTATTACGTCGGCCGACACGGCGCGGCGGAAGACATCGCTCAGGAGTCCTTCCTGCAGGCCTATCGAAGCCTGCGCCGGTTGCGTGACCCAAACCGATTTGGTCCGTGGGTCCGCGAAATCACCTGCCGGACCGCTGCCAACTGGCTCCGAAAACACGCGCCGCGGTTGAAGCACGAAACCCCGCTGCCGCATAAGCGAACCGTTTCCATCGAGGATGCCCGGCAAGGGCCCGCGGCCCGGCTCGAACGGCTCGAGCAATACGACCGCGTTCGCCAGGCAATCGACGAATTGCCCGAGCGGTACCGGCCGGTGGTGGTGCTACGGTACCTCCAGGAACTGAGCTACCAGGAGATTGGCGATTTTACCGGCGATAGTGTCGACGAGGTTCGCGCCATTTTGCAGCGCGCGGGCCGGATGTTGCGAGACTTGCTCGTCGGAGATAAGACCGAATTGGATGAGGATAATCGGCAGTGGCCTCGTGCACGCGAATAGAGAATAGCCTCCAAACCCGGATCGACGGCGAACTCGGCGATGCGGAGCGCGTGATTCTCGAACAGCATATCGCCGAGTGTCCCCACTGCGCCCAGTTGCTGCGCGACCATCAGTGGCTTTCCGCCCTGTTGTTCGAAGCCTTCTCCGTCGATCGGCTGACGCACCCGATCCGGCAGGCAGTCTTGGAACGGCTCCCCGAAATGGAAGTTCCGCCTCCCGAAATCGAGGATCTCAACTGGCGTGCCAAGCATCCCAACAAATGGTCCCATCGTATGGCGCACGTGGTCCCGGTGGCCGCGGTGGCTATCCTCGTATTCCTGACCATTATCCTGCGGTTCAGCTATCCGGACGACCCGTCCTATTTCAACGTGTACCGGCCCGAACGGCCAGCCGTGGGGGTTGTCACCCAGTTGCATGGCGAACCCATGCGAATTGCCCTGGAAGAAACACGCCGGATGCCGACCGCTTTGACAACCTTGGCCCGTCCCGGCGACCGCTTTGAAACGACCGCAGGCACCCAAATGATGCTGTCGCTCGCGGGGCCCACACTGGTGAAGCTGGACGAAAACACTCGGCTCAAGGTGTCCGACGCTCGTCGGCTCAGTGTCGAGAGCGGGACTATCTGGCTCGATGTCGCCCACGATGGCAGTCTCTTCAAAGTACTGACCCCCGCCGGGATGGTTACCGTATTTGGCACGGTCTTCAGCGTCCGCGTGGACGGCGATCGGATGACCGTAACGGTTGAATCCGGCCATGTCCAGGTAGAAAGCGGCGAGCATTTGTACCAGTTGCACGACAACCAGCAGGTCATGGTCAGCCCATCGGAAGCGCCTGCCGGACCGCATGAAGTCGACGCTTCGGAAGTTCATCGCTGGGCCGCTGCCATCCAACCGGACCAGACGGCACAAGCGTTCTTTGAGGAAATCGTCGATGAATCGGCGAACTCGGAGGAACTCCCCGGTCGAATCGCCTTTGTGATCGACACCTTACAGGACGGTCGGACCAGCGAAGTCGATGCCATCAGGATTTATTGGGATACCAACAACTTGCCCGAAAATGGCGCTTCGTACGACGTGACGGTTTCTGACGGGTCGGGACGCTTGCTTCGCCAGGCACGCCTGACCGCCGACCTTATCCGAAACCGAAAGGACGGATACTTCGATGTGATTCTGGATGAACCGATTCGACGGGTCCGCACACTCGTCGTTCGACTGATCCCCGATCTGAAATCAGGGCTGGAGGAAATCGATTCGTTCGAAGTGAAAGCGCGGACACGAGCCGAACAGTTGAAGCTCCAATAGTTGAATTTTGCTCAGGCCGGAGAGGCGAAGTGGCGAGGAGATTACGTTACAAGTCTACCTCAAGTCACTCCTTCCCCAAGAGTAACTGCAGCCAGGAATCCTTGTTGCTTCGCCTCTCCGCTGACCCTTATTAAACCAGCCCGCCGGGACGCTCGGTCATTAGTCCCGGTGGGTTGGGATTGCAAAAATAAAGACCGTAGCCGTCGGGGTCGGCTACGGTCCTAAAACCACAGACTCAGCCACAAAATACGTACTAGCTGCTCGGTAAGCTGGTGCGTACGCCTTGTCTGCACACAAATTGTACCATCGATTTTTCAAATCCGCAAACGCACAATACGCTACCCAATTCCTTTTTTCACTTTGCTTGCATTGCTGAATTTGCGGGTTTTTCGTTCCTGCGACGCGCGCGCTGCCCATTGGATCTGCATCCACCAACTTGCTCGCCCGGAAAGACCGTTTGGAATTGCAGCACGTACCCCATATTGACAACGTGACGTACTCCACTCCGAATGCTTCACCTCGCGAAAGAAGACGATGACCGGGGTGACCCGTGTAGAAAAAGCGCCCGGGGGACGATGGTTGGCAATCGGGTGTGACGGTTCCTCCTTGACTCGTAATCGGCCCCACGCCATAATGTGGCCAGTGCGCCAGATCGCTGCAAATGGACGTTTTATGCTTACGATTCATCGCCAATCGAGTCGCGTTCGCTCGGGTCCGTTCCTCGTTGATTCTGGCGCGTTGAAACTTTCCCAAACCACAAGGAAATCCCCATGGAGTTCAGTCTTTCCCGGATAGCCGCACGGTTGACCGTATTGTGTCTTGCTGTAATGCTTTTGGTGGGTCCGCCCGTCGCCGCGCAGGAGGTGCCCGATTCCATCCGCTCGGCCGTCGACGTTGCCATTGCCAAGGTCAAACCCGCCCTCGTCCGAATCGCGGTAGTCTGGACCGATTACCGCGACGGCCGCGAAACCAAATACGAAGCCACCGGCAGCGGCACCATTATCACCGGCGAGGGCCATATCGTCACCAATCACCACGTTGCCGGACATGCGACGCGCATGTTCTGCACCTTGTCCACCCGCGAAGTCATCGAGGCCGAATTGGTCGGCAGCGACCCGCAAACCGACATCGCGGTAATTAAGCTCAAGTCCGACGGTTCCCGCATCTTCCCTACGGCCACATTCGGCGACTCGGACGCAATGCGCGTCGGAGACTACGTGCTTGCTATGGGAAGTCCCATGGCGCTGTCGCAGTCTGTGACCCTCGGTATCGTGAGCAATACCGAACTCGTGATTCCCGGGCGCATGGGCCGCTGGGGCGCGTTTACGCTGGACGGAGAAGACGTGGGATCCCTCGTCCGTTGGATCGGCCACGACGCCGACATTTACGGCGGCAATTCCGGCGGGCCGCTCGTTAACCTGCGCGGCGAAATCGTCGGGATTAACGAAATCCGAATCGGATTGAGCGGCGCGATCCCGGGCAACCTGGCCAAACGCGTGGCCCACGAACTGATCGAACACGGCCAAGTCACACGGAGTTGGCTCGGATTGGCCGTGCAACCGCAACTCCGTTCCTCCGACCTACGCCGCGGCGTGCTCGTGCGCGAAGCCCTGAAGGATTCGCCCGCAGACAAAGCCGGGTTCAAGTCCGGAGATCTGCTGACGAAGATAAACGGGACCGAGGTCAACGTGCGGTTTGAAGAGCAATTGCCCGAATTCAACGCGTTAGTCGCCGGTCTTCCCGTTGGCAAGCCCGTGGATGCGGTCGTGTTGCGGGACGGCAAGGAAGTCACCTTGACCGTGACACCGACCAAATATGAGAAAGTCGAACCGAAAGAACAGGAGTTCAAACAATGGGGCATCACGGGACGTGACCTCTCCTTCGTGAATGCCAAGGAAATGCAACGCGACTCGACCGACGGCGTTTACGTCACCACCTTGAACCCGGGAGGCCCCGCCGGTGAAGCCAAACCGTCGTTGAACCGGGGCGATGTCATCGTTTCCGTCAACGGCAACCATATCAAGGATGTGGCGACGTTGCGGGATCTCACCAGTCAGATCACCGAAGGCAAAAAGGAACCCACGCCCGCTATGGTGGAATTCGAACGCAAGGCTTCCAAGTACGTCACCGTCGTACAAGTGGGAATCAAGGAACTCCTCGAGCCTGCCAAGGAAGTTCAAAAAGCCTGGCTGCCGATCAGCACGCAGGTGATTACGCGTGACATGGCGAAGGAAATCGGTATGCCGGATTTGACCGGACACCGCATCACGCAAGTCTACCCCGGGACCACGGCAGAAGCGGCGGGCCTGCAAGTGGGCGATCTGATTTACGCGATCGACGGTGAACCCATGGAGGCCTCCCGTCCGGAAGACTACGAAGAACTGGATACCTGGATCCGACAGTACAAGATCGGCAGCACGGCCGAGATTAGCCTGTACCGTAACGGCGAAAAGATGACCGTTCCCGTCGAACTCGTAACCACCCCGCGGCTCAGCCGCGAGATGAAGTCATACGACGATTTGAATTTCGAATTCACCGTCCGCGATATCACCTTCCTCGACAAAGTGAATGAGAAATGGGATCTCGACAAGACCGGCGTCCTGGTTACGAAGGTCGAGCCCGGCAGTTGGGCGGCGCTCGGTGAACTGGATGTCGGCGATCTGATCGTGAGTGTTGACGGCGTACCCGTTCCCGATGTCGATACCCTGGAAGCCCGCATGAAAGAGATCCAGGATGGCAAGAAGAAGAACGTCGTGTTCCTGGTTGAACGCGGCATTCACCGTGCATTCCTCGAGTTTGAACCCGAGTGGGACGCCACCGCGTCCGAAGGAAAGGAGTAACTCATGACCCGGAGTCTGATGGGCCTCGTGATAGCCGTTGCGCTTGCGATGGAGAGTTCCGTGGTATCCGCGGACGAACTCGCGCAGCAAGGGCGGAAGGTGCTGGATCAGTACAAAAAGAGCGTCGTGACCATCAATCTGGTCATCAAACAGCAGTATTCAATGCCCGGTTTCGGCTCGCAGGATCAAGAATCCAAGGAAGAAGCAACCGGCACGGTCATCGATTCCTCGGGGTTAACCGTCGTGGCACTTAGCACGACCGATCCCACCAGCATGATTCAGGGCATGATGGAAATGAGCGGCGACGATATGCAGGGATTCCAGATGTCCAGCCAGGTGACGGATCTCAAGATCCTCATGGACGACGGAACGGAGATCCCGGGGCAGATCGTCCTGCGCGATAAGGATCTCGATCTCGCCTTCATCCGGCCCAAGGAGCCGCTGAAGGAGCCGATGACCGCCATCAATCTGAAGGATGCGACGACGCCGGAAATCCTCGACCCCGTCTTCACCCTCGCCAAGTTGGGCCGGGTCGCGGGCCGTGAATACGCGGTGTCAATCGAGCGCATAAACGCGATCGTCTCCAAACCCCGCACCTTCTATATTCCCGGAAACGATCCGACCCAGACCGACCTCGGGTCTCCCGTATTCAACACGGAAGGCAAGGCCGTCGGCGTGTTTGTTATGCGCACGGTCAAAGGTTCCGGCGGCGGCATGATGTCCATGATGCGCGGCATGAACGATACGTCAATGGCGATCATCGTGCCCGCCTCGGATATCGCCGATGTCGCCCAGCAGGCCCCCGAGAAAGCCGAAGAGGTTGAGGAAGCCCCGGCCGCCGAGGAAGCTCCCGCCAAAGAGGAGGCCCCGGCGAAGGAGGAAGCTCCGGCCACGGAAGGAGCCGGAGAAGCGGCCGCGCCCTCGGGCGAGACCGGCAACGGCTAATCGTGATTCGAAACCGCAATGTTGGGACGTGCCTCGCGGCGGTCGCGGTCACGGTAGCCTGCGCTCTGTCCGCCGCCGCGGGTATCGTGCCGGACGAGTCCTTGGCGGTGCTCGATTTGCCTCCGGGAGATGCGAACCCGCGCAATTCCGAGGGCGATTTCGTACCACTGAACGATGGGCGTATTCTCTTCGTCTATACCCATTTCACCGGCAGCGGGAGTGACTTCGGGTCCGCGCATCTCGCGGGCCGCTACACGTCCGACCGCGGGAAGACGTGGACGGACGACGCGATCGTCGTTCCGAATGAAGGCGGGATGAACGTCATGTCCGTGTCGCTCCTGCGGCTCGCGAACGGCGAAATCGCGTTGTTGTACCTTCGCAAAAACTCACGGTCCGATTGCCGGCCCGTGCTCCGGATCTCGACAGATGAGGCGACGACTTGGAGCGACCCCGTCGAGATTGTCGATACCCTCGGCTATTTCGTCGTGAACAACGACCGCCTCGTCCAGTTGAAGAACGGCCGTTTGCTCGTGCCCACCGCGCGCCACAGCCTGCCCGGTAAGGAATTCCAGGGGCGCGGCGCAGCCCTGTGCTACCGCTCCGACGATTCCGGTCACACGTGGCGGCCCAGCGATACCATTCTCGAAGCGCCCGAAGACAGCAAGACCGGTCTGCAGGAACCGCTCGTGGTCGAGTTGTCCGATGGCCGGGTCTGGATGTTGGCACGCACCGACCAGGGATGCCAGATGCAATCGTTCAGTGACGACGGCGGGATTACGTGGTCACCGGTAAACCGCACGGATATCATTTCTCCCGTGTCGCCCGCGACCGTCGAGCGAATACCCGGGACGGACGACGTGTTGATGGTCTGGAACGACCATCGTGGTATCGACCCGGCGCTTGCCGGCAAGCGCACGCCTCTGACGGCGGCTGTTTCGCACGATGACGGCGCCACGTGGGAGCACCGGCTCGTGCTCGAGGATCTCCCCACGGGGTGGTACTGCTATACGGCCATGCTTTTTACCGGCAACGACGTGCTGCTCGAGTACTGCGCGGGCGATACCGCGCACGAAGGCGGCTTGAGCCGCGCGCGGATCGTGCGCGTGCCGATCGATCGGTTTAGGGACTAGCGGAACCCAACCGAAATTCGGGAAATGTTTGGGACGCCCCGGCTGTTGCATAGCAGGCGGCAGGGGATTGTGCAGCGGGCGTGCTGTCGCGCATAAGCTTGTCCCGGCGTAAGTGCACAGCAGTGGCGGTATGGACGAATCATGGAGCATCTGGCAGGGAAGACCGCGCTCGTAACGGGCGCCGCACATCGCATCGGCCGCGCAATTGCCACGGCGCTGGCCGATGCCGGCGCGAACGTCGTGGTTCATTACCAGTCGTCGCGTGTGGAAGCCGAGCGACTCGTAGGTGACCTTGCGAGCGCGGGCGTTCAGGGGTGGACCGTTCGCGCGGACCTCAGCAAACCCGCGGAGTCGGCCGCCCTCATCGAACGGACGCTATCCAAGACGGGCGGTCTGGACATTCTCGTGAACAACGCATCAACGTTTCCCGAGTCCACCTTGACCGATTTCGCATCGCAAGATTTGCACGCCAGCATTGACGTAAATGCACTGGGCCCGTTCATGCTGGCGCGATCGTTTCATCAACTTGGTCGCGGCGGCGTCGTAGTGAACCTGTTGGACTGCATGATCGCGGATTACGACCGCAAACATGTGGCCTATCATCTGAGCAAGCGAATGCTGTTTTCGTTGACCCGCATGATGGCTGTCGAGTTCGCGCCGGACGTCAGGGTCAACGGCGTGGCGCCGGGACTCGTGCTGCCGCCGCCCGGGAAAGACGATTCATACCTCGCCGGCTTGGCGTCGTCGAACCCCTTGAACGCCGTGGGCACCGTCGACGACGTGGCGGAGGCGGTGGTATTCTTGGCACGCAGCACCTTTGTCACCGGGCAGGTGATTTATGTAGACGGCGGACGCAACCTGCGGGGAGCACTGTATGGCTGACCGGTCTTGGGACCAGATTCACATCCGAGATTTGACGTGCCGCTGCATCGTGGGAATCAACCCCGAAGAGCGGACGAATCTGCAGGATGTGATCGTCAACGTGACGCTATATGCCAATCTGCGCGAAGCATGCGTCACGGACCGCATCGACGATACGATCGATTACAAGTCCGTGAAGCTGGCTGTGCTGGCTATGATTGAAAAATCGACGTATCATCTCATTGAACGGTTGGCCGAGCGCATCGCCGAAGTCTGCTTCGAGGATACGCGCATCGAGGCGGTGCGGGTCTCCGTCGACAAGCCCGGCGCATTGCGTTTTGCCCGCAGCGTGGCCGTGGAGATTTACCGGGAGCGTGAAACAAAGCATTGATCCAAAGGTTCGAGCGGATGTGTTCGTCTCGATCGCGTCCAACATCCATCCCGAACGAAACATCCCTGACGCGTTGGAACGGCTCGCGCGTCAGGTGCGGATTCTCGGCATATCGACCTTTTACCGGAATTCGCCGCTCGACCGCCCGGAGCAGCCCGAATATTTGAACGGCGTATGCGCGATCCAAACGAAGCGGGCGCCGCGCGCGCTCAAGTTCGAATGCCTGCGGACCATCGAGGCGGAATTGGGCCGGGTGCGAACCGGAGATAAGTTCGCCGCGCGGACCATCGATCTGGACATCGCCGTGTACGGCAGCGTGACGCTTCGGGAGACGGACTTAGTCGTGCCCGATCCCGAGATATACGAACGCCCATTTCTAGCCTGGCCCTTGTATGAACTGGCCCCGGCCCTGGTGCTGCCGGATTCCGGCCGCGCCCTGGCGGAGGTCGTTCGATCGTTTACGAAAGCAGGGTTGACGCCGGAAGAACCATTTACGGCGGATTTACGAAAGAGGTTGCGACTATGAACGTGGAACGTGTGGCGCAGTTGGTTCGAGAACTGCTCGTCGAAATCGGCGAAGATCCCAATCGCGAGGGCTTGCTAAAGACGCCCCAGCGCGTTGCCCAGGCCTACGAGTACCTTACCTCGGGATACCGGACCGATCTCAGCGAAATCATCAACGGCGCCGTCTTCGAGTCCCACGCCAACAACATGATCATCTCGCGCGACATCGAAGTCTACAGCATGTGCGAACACCACATCCTGCCCTTCTTCGGAAAGACCCACATCGGTTACATCGCGCGCAAAAAAGTCCTCGGCATCAGCAAGTTGTCCCGTATCGTCGACTATTACGCCCGCCGCCTTCAGATCCAGGAACGGCTCACCGCCGAGATCGCCCGCGAGATCATGGACGTGACCGATGCCGAAGGCGTCGGCGTCGTCATGGAGTGCCGCCATATGTGCATGATGATGCGCGGTGTCGAAAAGCAGAACTCCATCATGACCACCTCGTCCGTCCTCGGTAGCTTCCTCGAAGAAGACGCCGCCCGCATGGAATTCCTCAGTCTCATCGGCCGCCACGTTACCTGACGCGAAACCAGCCAGGACACATAGGCCGAGTGAGGGATCCGTCGAATCCCCGCGTCCATACCGTCCATCAAGTCCATATCGTCCATAGCCGTAGCGCGCCGCCTCATAACGCCAGCAGCAACACCCGAACCCCGACAAACGCCAGCGCAACCGCCAACGCCCGCACGATCAGCGCCCCCGCAGACGTTCCGACAGCGCCGCCCCAATTTGCGCGCCGATGACGACGCCAATTGCCAGGCACATCGTGCGGTGAATCCCTTCCGAGTAAGGCCCCCGTCACAACGTGGACCGCCGTGCCGGTCAGCGCAGTGATGGCCAAAATGAAGTGGGAGGTAGCGGTAGCGTAATGGACGGGGAAGTTCAGCACGTGAACCATCGCGGGCACGTGGACGATGCCCCCGCCGAATCCCAGAAGTCCGGACAGGTACCCGACCAGAAAACTAATCGAAACCCCGAGCCAAACGTTGTACTGGATCGACTTTGGGTCATATCCGCCGGAAGTATTGTCCATTCAGTTTCCTTCGGCTTGCTCGGCCGCCACAGGAGATACCCGGACATCGTCAACATGAGCACCCCGCAAATCGCATCGAAGGCGTGACGAGGAACGTAATACGTGGAAAGCGCCCCCAACACCGCCCCCGGCATCGCCGCCGCCGAAAACTGCAACCCCGCGCGATAATGAATGCGGTGTTTCCGGCCGTACGCCCACGAGCCCGACAGCGCGTTAAAGAAGACTACCGCCAACGAGATGCTCGTAATCGTCTCGGGGTTTGCGTCGGGGTAGAGGATCAGCAACATCGGGACCAGAATGAAACCGCCGCCCGCCCCGATCAGCGTCCCAAACGCGCCGATCAACAATCCCAACGGCACCAGCCACAGATACTCAAACATTCCATCACTCCGCCGGGATTGAAATTCTCACCCGCGAACGGTCATTCCACACCTATCACGGACATCTATCTGTCAATATCGTGCCGTGGCTGCGCCGTCCCAGTCAACGATGCCCCACCCGGCGGACCCACGCATTCATAGTCGCCGACCGCGCCAACTGACAAACCGATGGATTTCGTCTTCCCGTTCCCCGTACACTTGCCACGGGGGAATGACCTGCATTTTTTTGGGGGGATCCATGCTACGACACCGGGGGAAAGCCGCACTTTATGGCCGTGTACCAAGCGCACGGCGATGTCCCACTGGGACCGCCACGCTCCAGCGTGGCAAACGATGGCAACCGAATCCCAACTCCTCAAGCGGGCCATTCGTTTCGGTTATTTCCCATTTCGGTCATTCGAATTTGTTTCGGATTTCGAGCTTCGGATTTCGAATTTGTCTTTATCCCCAACCTTAACACGCTTCGCATTGCACCTGCCCACGGAGGTCGCCCCCAATGGTAGCTGCCAACCCGCTGCTCGGAACCCTCCTCCACGCCTTCGGCGCCATGGCCGCAGCGCTGTGTTACACGCCCCAACAGAAACTCCGCGGCTGGTCCTGGCAGACCTACTGGCTCGCACAGGCCTTCCTCTGCTGGTTTGCCTTGCCTATCATCGGCGCGTACCTGACCATTCCCCACTTGGGGGAGGTGCTCCGAGCGGCCCCGAGGGACGCGATGGAGATCACCTTCGTCCTGGGCATCATCTACGGCATCGGCGGAACCGCCTTCGGCCTTGCCATTCGGTACATCGGCTACTCCCTGACTTATGCGATTGCCATCGGCATCTCCTGCGTGCTCGGCACCCTCACCGGTCCCCTCATCAGCGGCGCGCTCCGCGAACTGCTCACCAAGACCGGTTCCGGCTGGGTTATGAGCGGCATCTTCATCGGCGTCGCGGGCACCCTCCTCTGCGGTTGGGCCGGACGCCTCAAAGAACGCGAACTCGAAAAGGACGCCGCTGCCAGCCAGTCCTTCTCCCTGACGAAAGGCCTCCTGCTGTGCCTCCTCGCGGGCGTCTTCTCCGCCGTCTACGGCATCGCCGTCAACGACACCGGCCGTCCCATCGCCGATACCGCCGCCGAATTCGGCGCGGGCTACTGGCAGACCAACGTCGTCTACATCTTCTCCAACAGCGGCGCCTTCCTGACCACCTTGCTCTACACCCTCTGGCTGGGCCGGCGCGAAAAGACCTTTGGTGAATTCCGGCGTGTGCGGGAAACCACGCAAGACGCCCTCCCCGCGAAGTCGCCGTGGAAGAACCGCGCCGACGCCGCGGCGCGCTGCCCATGAACTACGCCATGGCCCTCCTCACCGGCTGCCTCTGGTACTCCCAATTCCTCTTCTACGGCCTCGGCCACGTCCGCATGGGCGAATTCGAATTCTCCAGCTGGGCCATTCACATGATCATGCTCATCCTCTTCAGCAGCCTCACCGGCATCGTCCTCAAGCGAATGGCACGGCCGCCGGAGACTGACCAAAGCCCTGATCACCCTGGCCTTCATCATCCTCGTCGCAGCGGTGATTATCATCACGTACGGCAACTACCTCGGCGAACAAGCCGCGGGCGGGTGACGCACCCCGCGAAACGCCCCATGTAGCGCAGGCGTCCCGCCTGCAATGTCGCTAGATTATGTTGAACCAACAAGAATGCAGGCGAGACGCCTGCGCTACATTCCGTGTCCCTTTCGTATAGGGTTTCGGGTAGAGACTCTTAATCGTACCGTCCCCATGGGATTGAAGAATCAACGCGGCTGGAAGCCGCGTCTACGCTATTGCTCTGTCTGGTCGTCGGCCGATTTGCCGGTGTAGGTGGCTTCGGCGTGGGCGCGCTCGGGGGAGCCGATGGGGTACGCCTCGGGCGGGACTTTGCCGGTTCGGACGGCGTCGAGGTAGTCCTGGAGGAGTTTGGCGGATTCGGGGGACAGGTCTACTTGGTTGGGGGCGTCGGTGGTTGCGGGATCTCCTTGTTCGTTTTCGGGTTGGGGCGGGAGGTGGAGGTGGCCGAGGATGGCTTCGGCGAGTTCTTGGGAGACGGATTGTTTGGCGGGGCGGTAGCTGGCTAGGACGTGGTCGCGTTCGGACGTGGCGAATGCTTCGTCGATGCGGCCGGCTTCGTCGAAGGCTTCGCACATTTCGATGTCGCGGCCTTGGCCTCCGGCGAGGGTGGCGCGTTGGATGTAGGCTTTGGCGTGGGTCTCGGGGGTTTGGGGCGGGAGTTGGGCGTCGGCCAGGGAATCGGGGTCGAGGCCGGTGTCGTGTTGGGCGCGTTGGGCGTGGCGGAGGACGCCGTCGGCGGAGGGGGGTGCACCCATGTTGTTTTGACGGAACAAGGGGGTGTTGGGCTGGGCGTAGAGGAGTTTTAGGGTGTGGCGGTATTCGCGCATAAGGCGGGTGAAGGCGAGGAGGGTGTTGGGGTTAAGGGTTTCGGGAGGACCAGAACAAGAGGAAGAACACAGGCTAGAAGCCTGTGCTCCAGAGGATGAAGAACACGGGCGGGACGCCCATGCCCCAGGGGGGGAAGCCCATACTTCCGGGGCCTGGGCCAAATGGGTGGTGGCGGCGTTGACGAGGACTTGGAGCATGGCGACGTTGTGGGCGGTGTGGATGCCCATGGGGTTGGGGTGGGGTTGGGATTCGACGATGGCGAGGGCGTCGGTTAGGACGGTGTTGTATTCGGCCAACTGATAAACGCAGGTGGCTGGCGATTGCGGGGGCGCGGGGTCGGGGGAATGGGACGTATAGGACGAAGAATCGCACGGATCGGACCGATCGGTCGGGTGGGGAAACTCTGAAGATGGGTCCCCGCCTGCGCGGGGATGACGGTTAACGCGGTGTGTCGTGGGTGTTGGCGAGGGGGCAATTCTCCCAGTGGGGGCAGGCGTTGGTGCAGGGTCTCAGGCGGCGGGAGTAGAGGCCGTGGATGTGGGCGTTGCGGTTGCCGGGGGGTGCGCCGGTGAGGTCGAAGCCGCCGTGGAATTGGCAGCGTCCGGAGGGGTGGTCGGATTCGTTGCAGCAGGGCGTGCCGTCGGGGAGGCGTGCGCCGCAGATTCGGTGGTTGAGTTCGGTTTCTTTGGCGTTGACGGTGGCGATCCAGTCGTTGGTCCAGGAGCGGGCGCAGGGGGTGCCGAGATTCGTGAGGGTGGGGTTGGTTGGCATGGGTGGATTCCTTCTTATAAGGGTAGGCGGAAATGTCCTTATAGATATTGCGCGGGGGGTTGCAGTCGAAGAGGACCTCACCACGAAGGCGCGAAGGATACGAAGATGGGATGGGGAAATAATGAATCAAAGAACTATGAATGGCTGGCGTAGGGAAATGAAGAAAGACAAAACAATGGAACGCGGATTTGGCGGATGGTGCGGATTGGCGCGGATTTTCTGTCGGGGAGGGGGAAGAGGATACTCACCGCGAAGACGCGAAGGGCGCGAAGATGGGAGGGCTGGAGTCTGGAATCACTGGGAGCGCCTGGCACCAGCCTAGCGAGGGTCAGAGGGGAAATGAAGAAGGTCAGAACAATGGAACGCGGATTTGGCGGATGGTGCGGATTGGCGCGGATTTTCTGTCGGGGAGGGGGAAGAGGATCTCACCGCGAAGACGCGAAGGGCGCGAAGATGGGAGTCTGGAGTCTGGAATCACTGGGAGCGCCTGGCACCAGCCTAGCGAGGGTCGGAGAGGGGAAATTGCGAATTAGGAATTACGAATTAGGAATTGGGGAGGAGGCGGGAGGCTGGCGTGAAATTGTGAAGGAGAGAACAATGGAACGCGGATTTGGCGGATGGTGGGGAAGAGGATCTCACCACGAAGTGCACGAAGGACACGAAGATGAGAGGGGGAAATGATGAATTGAAGAATTTTTAATGGCTGGGGGCACGGAAATGAAGCAATGGAACGCGGATTTGACGGATGATGCGGATTGGCGCGGATCTTTTATTGGGGAGGGGTCGAAGAGGATCTTACCGCGAAGACGCGAAGGGCGCGAAGATGGGAGGGCTGGGGGCAGGGAAATCAAGAAAGATAGAACAATGGAACGCGGATTTGGCGGATGGTGCGGATTGGCGCGGATCTTTTGTTGGGGAGGGGTCGAAGAGGATCTTACCGCGAAGGCGCGAAGGACGCGAAGATGGGAGGGCTGGAGTCTGAAATCACTGGGAGCGCCTGGCACCAGCCTGGCGAGGGTCGGAGGGGGAAACGTTTGCGGGTTTAGGGAAGTCTGTAGTCCGTAGCCTGGAGGAACAAAGGCGAAGAGTGAAGAGGATTTGTCCGCAGATGGCGTGGATTGGCGCGGATGAAGAGAAGAGTGTGGGTCCACAGATTTCACAGATTCTCACATATGTACTATGAAACGGGATTCATATTGGCCCCGTTAGGGGCTTCGGATTTTAGCCCAGGGTGGAGCGAGGCACGAGCGGAACCCTGGGTCCAAGGACCCCTTCGCGATCAAGCCCTGGAAAGGGCGGAGGAACCGGTCGCACCCGTTGAATGAACTGCGACAGAAATTCACGATTTTGATTGTGAGTAGTACAGATTTACACCGATTTAGGAGGTAAGAAAGGCATTTGAGATTTGAGGAGGGAATCACTGGGAGCGGCTGGCCGTCATCCTAGCGAACGCGGGGACAGCCTGGCGGGTTGGGATGGGAAATGGGGAATTGGGAATTACGAATTAGGAATGGCTGGGCGGGGTCGGGATGTGTGATTTGCCCGGAATTTCGTAGTCTGTGGAGCCGTTGAAAAACCCTGCCCCATTGCGACGACACCACAATTTGGGTTTCAAGATTGACCTACAAGCGGCGATCTCCCTTGAAGATGAATCTAAGCAGGGTCATTTACGGACCTGCCGGGACTTTTTCAACGGCTCCTCTGTCCCTTAATTTCCTTGGGGTAGTTTGGCAGGGCAGTTCACCCTGACTGATCATCATGTTTGTCATCGACGGCTTCCGCGCCGCCCCAATACCTAGCGACCGTTTCGCTCACATTGTCGTAGGTCGGAAACATATAAGCCCGATTCCTTTTTTCCTTGTAAAGCAGGTCCGACAGTTTCGAAACCTCTCGGTTTGGAAGAGTAAGTTTTACAAGAACAGGCGGATCAACGACGTGGGACGCCATTACTCGCTGGATTACGTCTTCTAAACACGGCCATTTCCTGTCACGCTCAAAATCATTATATGCCTTGTCGTAGTAAGTGAAGACACCATCCTGTGCGTGAATGAACTCAAATCCATGGTGATGTACTGCGAATTTCTTGATGTGTCGGTGGCGCAATCCCTTGAGCGTAGCTAGATCAAGCGCCCACACCGCAATTCGGTCCGGCGGTTGCTCATTACTATCACTTCTGCAACCCGGCTCTCGGGTCGCAAAATAGGCAGCTACCAATGGATCAAGAGTCCAGTCTAATAACATTGTTGGGATGCCGTGGTGTTGAGCGAAAGCCATCGCCTGTGTTGGAAACTTGAAGTGTGACTTGATCTCGGAAATTGTCTGAACCCGATCAACGTATCCGTCTGAATCGAAGAACCAATCGTCAGGTATGTATAGACCAACGGCATTACACAATGATCCGAAGTCGTTCACAGCTTGTAACTGCGCCGCCAAATCGACGATGGCTCGGAAGTCGATTTGCGAGCGGTCCTTTTGCTTGCGATCCCACTCGGCACCGATTTCACTTTCAAATCTGTCGAGTAATTGCTTGTATGGGGAGGTGCGAACATCTTCGCGCCATGCTGGGGGGCGTAACGTCCAAGTGCTATCTCTATGGCCCCTGAACAGCCAAGGGCATGTAAGGCCCGGCCCCCACCTTTCGACGTTCGTAATCCTTAGCTCATTGAGAAACTCGTCAGCACTATCAAGCGGAACGATTTTAATTACGTTCGAATACGTCGCGTGGATGTCGTCAGCGCTATCAATGCCCATCGTTGTCTACCCTCTTAGCCCCTTTCGTGTCTTTCCGTCCAGATGACAATATAGGTCCCCAATTGTGGCGTCAATACACCTTTCGGACACACAACCAACACACTTTCCCGAAACCGCCGAAACCTGCCGGATTGCGTGTTGCCACTGTTGCCCTGTAATCGTTAAAAAAGGACTTGCGCCTGGCCGTCCGTATTACACGGGCCTACACGGACGGAGGACCTGGGCGGGGACTGGAGGAAGATGGGTCCCCGCGTTCGCGAGGATGACGGGGTTGGAGATTGCGGATTGCGGACTGCGGATTGCGGATTTGAAGAGCACGGACTTGCACGGGTCGGCGTAGCCGCAGCTAAATTCGAAATCCGAAGCACGAAATCCGAAACAAGTTTGAATGACCGAATAAGGAATGAGCGAAACGCGCTTTTGGCTGATGGCGAGCGAGGTGCCGGGGGCACATGTCGCGGCGGCCAGGCTGGTGCCTGGCGGTCCCAGTGGTGCGGAAGACGCCCGGCGTGGAAGCCGGGCGCTACGGTGTGGAGGCTAGTTGATGGGGTGTAGCGTCGGCCTTTTCGATGGTTGGTTTGGGCTTCGAGGCGGCCAGGCTGGAGCCTGGCGGTCCCAGTGGTGCGGAAGACGCCCGGCGTGGAAGCCGGGCGCTACGGTGTGGAGGCTAGTTGATGGGGTGTAGCGTCGGCCTTTTTCGATGGTTGGTTTGGGCTTCGAGGCGGCCAGGCTGGTGCCTGGCGGTCCCAGTGGTGCGGAAGACGCCCGGCGTGGAAGCCGGGCGCTACGGTGTGGAGGCTAGTTGATGGGGTGTAGCGTCGGCCTTTTTCGATGGTTGGTCTGGGCTTCGAGGCGGCCAGGCTGGTGCCTGGCGGTCCCGGTGGTACGGAGAACAGCGCGGCGTGGAAGCTGGACGCTACGGTGTGGAGGCTAGTTGATGGGGTGTAGCGTCGGCCTTTTTCGATGGTTGGTTTGGGCTTCGAGGCGGCCAGGCTGGTGCCTGGCGCTCCCAGTGGTGCAACGGGGGGCGGTTTATTTATGGGGGAGGTTTGTGACGTGTGACTTTTGGAGATTGGGATGTTGGATCGATTGGTTGCGCGGGTTGGAGCGGTTGGGACTGATCAGGAGTTTTGCCCTTTCAGGGCGTTGCGTGGGGGCGGTGCTTGTTTCCCAGGGCGTTGCCCTGGGCTTTCCTGTTGTGGCCCGTTGGGCCGGAATGTAGAGATTCCAGGTGTAGGCTGGTAGCGCGCACCATAACCAACGGCCCCGGAGTAATCCCCAAGATGCCGCGCATTTCCAGTGGCCTGGGCTTTCCTGTTGTGGCCCGTCGGGCCAGGATGTAGGAATTGCAGGTGCAGGTTGGAAGTCTGCACCACAACCCAACCGCGGAGTGGTCCGTGTCCGTCCGTGCCTATCCGTGTAGCCGGATGTAGCGCAGGCGTCCCCGCCTGCAATTCCTGAGATAAAACCGCGAAGAATGCAGGCGGGGACGCCTGCGCTACATCCGCTGCTCAACCCCGAGAGTGAACCCCAAAATGCCACGGAAATCCAACCGGCTAGCGGCCTTCGCCAACTGCCTTCCGAAGCTCGACAATCAAGGTAAGCCCGTGTCCATGGGTGTCGGTCCGTGTCCGTCGATCGAGTCGCGGGCGGTGTTTGCGTGTGAGTATTTGCGGGATCGGCGGGGGCGGCCGTGGGTGCCGTGGGAGTATCAGCGTCTGTCCTTGGAATCGCAGCGCACCTCGGAAGGTGCATTGCGATGGGCGGGATGTGGGGAAGACGTCGGAAATTGAAATCATTGCGGCGTGGGCTTCGGTGATGCGGCCGAATTCGCAGATGTTGATTGCGACGCAGTGTGAGAATCATTTGTTTCCGTTGATGGACCGGATCGTGCGGGTGTTTGAAAGCGATTCATGGAAAGAGGGACAGACCGGTCTATGGAAGAAAGAGGGAATGAAAGAGGGACATGGGCGTGGAAAAGAGGGACAGACACGTCTCGGAAAGAAGAGGGACAGACCCGGCTCCCTTCGGTCGCTGGGGTCAGTCCCTTGGTGGAGGTGAAACGGACGCCGTCGTGGTGTTTGCGGTTTGCGAACGGGTTTGTGTTGTGGGGGCGGATCGCGGGGCCGCATGGGATGAATTTCCAGGGGCTGCACGTGGATTGGCAGATCGTGGATGAGGCGCAGGAGATGACGGATGCGGCGTGGGAGGAGATGTTTCAGGCGTTGAACGCCGGCGGGTGGCGCTGGGTGTATGGGGTGCCGAACGGGTTGCGGAACACGTTTCACCGGATGACGACGGACCCGGACGCGGAACAGTACAACTGGCCGTCGTCGTCGAATCCGGCATGGTCGGCGGCGAAGGACGCCGAACTGGCGCGGTTGTACGGGGGCAAGGATTCGCCGGGGTACGTGCATCGCGTGTTGGGGCAACACGGATCGCCGGCGTATGCGGTGTTCGATCTGAACGCGTATCTCGCGTGTGTGGACGAGGGGATCGAGTGGTTCGAGGCGTCGCTGGGGGAGGACGACCCCTTCGAGGCGCCGTCGGGGGTGGCGAAGGGGACCTATTACCTGGGCTGCGACCTGGGGTACGTGCGGGACCCGTCGGAGTTTGTGATCTACCGGAGTGCGCCGCCGGATTTGGTGAACGTGGGGCGGGTGCACTTGCACGGGGTCAATTACCACCGGCAGCAGGGCATCATCGAGGAGCTGGATCGCGCGTACGACTTCCGGGCCATCGGCATCGATGCGGGGAACAACGGGAGCGCGGTGGCGCATAACCTGAAGAACATCGACGTGGACTGGCACGAGAAGGTCATGGCCTTTGAGTTCGGCGGCGTCACGGAGACGGGGACGTTTCCGGACGGGACGCCGGACCGGCGTCCGACGAAGCTGTTCATGACGGAGTTGTTGCAGCGGCGGATGGCGGACCGGACCATTGCTTTTCCGCCGCTGGCGGATCGGGAGTCGCAGTACGCGGGGCACACGTACACCGCCGGGATGCGGGGTCAGGTCCTGTTCGACAAGGGGAACGACCATATCATCGACGCGGATCGGTGTGCGGTGCTGGCGCATTACCTCGACACGCAGGAGGTGGGCGCGCGCAACGTCGGTGGATACTATCCCGGTCTCCGGCTGGAGGCGTTTTAGTGTCGCGAGGAACGAGTACGAGCAGTCAGGGGCTCAGAACTGGTGGCTGTTGAACACTCAGGAATCATCCCCGCACTTCCTGTGTTCTTATACTTGACTTTAGTTATCCAATAAGTCATAATTCCGGTCCCGGAGGATGTGGGGACGGTTGTAGGATTGCCCGGAAGTCTGCTAGACTACGGCTTTTGTACGGAACCAACGGTTTCGTGCGCAAGGACACCGCGAACATCCCAAGGGGTTGGAATCCGGATAGTTAGGAGTAATTGGCATGGCAGAGCAGCACAACGCGGAAAAGCAGGAAACCAAGCGGTCCGCGGTTGAAAAGATTAAGGATACAAGCGAAGGGCTCTATGGTCCCATCGGGCAGGAGCTTGGGGACGGCACGCCGAAGTTCGGCGAGGAGTCCATCCAGCTCTTGAAGCATCATGGCACCTACCAGCAGGACGACCGGGACACCCGGACCGAGCGCAAGAAGGCGAAGGAGCCGTGGGACTACAAGTTCATGGTGCGGACCAAGTTTCCCGGCGGGAACATCACGGCGGAGCAGTATCTGATCTGCGACGACCTGTCGGCGAAACACGGACAGAACGACCTGCGGGTAACGTCGCGCCAGTGCTTCCAGTTCCACGGCGTCGTCAAAGGCAAACTTTACCCGCTTTTGCATGAATTGAACCGTCTCGCGAAGATAACGACCATGGGCGCTTGCGGCAACGTCGTGCGCAACACCATGGCCTGCCCGGTGATCGACATCGACCCGAAATACGCGGCGTACGGGACCGACCTGATTCAGAAAGCAAAAGAGATCAGCGCCCACTTCTTGCCGAAGACCACGGCCTACTACGACCTTTGGGTTAACGACGAGAAGGTGGACGTCAACGAAGACGGCACGATCCGCGTGAAACCGCGCGACGAAAAACCGGCCGAAGAGCCCATCTACGGGAAGACCTATCTGCCCCGGAAATTCAAGATCGGGCTCACCGTCGATTTCGACAATGCCATCGACGTCTACACGCAGGACGTCGGCGTCATCGCCGTTACGGAAAACGGGAAGATCATTGGGTACGAAGTGCTCACCGGCGGCGGACTCGGCTACACGCATCGCAAAGCGGAGACCTACTCCCGCTTGGGCACTCCCTTTGCCTTCGTGCAAGAGGACGAACTGATCCCATTGCTCGAAGCCATCGTCAAGGTCCAGCGGGACCATGGCGGCCGTGCCGACCGCAAGCACGCGCGCATGAAATACCTCATCGACGACTGGGGTTTTGACAAGTTCAAGCAGACGGTCTTCGAGTACGCGGGCCGCAGCTATCCCGAGCCGAAGGGCATCACGCCCACCGACCAGCCGGACTACCTGGGTTGGCACAAGCAGGTTCAGGACGGTTTGAACTACGTGGGCATCTGGGTTGAGAACGGGCGCATTCGCGATTTCGAGGGCAGCTTCCAGTTCCGCACGGGCCTGCGCGAGATCGTCAGCCGCTTCAATCCGGACATTCGCCTGACGCCCCATCACAACGTCGTGCTCGCCAACATCCGCGACGAAGACGTGGACGAAGTACAGGCGATACTGGACAAGCACCATATTCCGACCGACAAAGGCGTTTCCGCCGTTCGCCGGTTGGAAATGGCCTGCCCGGCCTTGCCGTTCTGCGGGCTGGCCCTGGCCGAAGCCGAACGGGCTATGCCGGACATCATCGAGAAAATCGAAGCCGCCGGCCACGCGGATGCGGGCGTGATCATCCGCATGAGCGGCTGCCCGAACAACTGCTCCGGCCTCGGACCGCCGAGGTGGGCATTATCGGGAGCGGCTCGGATCGTTACGTCATTTACACCGGCGGCGACTACTTGGGCACACGCCTGAACGAGCCGCTCGCGGAAAAAGTAAAGATCGACGACGTCGCGCCGATGGTCTCGGCGTTGCTGTCCGCATGGAAATCCAATCGAAACGATGGCGAGCGCTTCGGCGACTGGTCGTTCCGGATCGGTATCGAGGGTCTGAAACCGTACGTCGAGTCCGCCGCGCCGTCGGCATAGATTCGCCGACAAGACGCTGCAAGGCGGGAAGAACATCCCCCTTGATCCCCCTTTAAAGGGGGAAATGAGCAACGCTTTGCGTTGCTAATAGGGCGACTCTCTGTTTCCTGCGGAACACGAGGCGGTTTTCCAGTCAGAGACTGTAGCCGAGCGGTATTCCCCCTTCGAACGGGGTGGCCCGCAGGGCCGGGGGATGTTCGTTATCATAACGCGCAGGCTCGAAGCGAGTACTATTGAGGACAGCAGATGGCATTGGTACACGAAAGCGAGAATCTAGACCGGCTGAACACGTTGGGTCCGGAGGAACTGATCGCTTGGGCGGCCGCCGAATTTGGCGACCGCGCCGGGATCATTACCAGCTTCCAGAATACCGGCTGCGTCATGGTCGACATGGCCAGCCGCGTTGCGCCCGCCACGCGTGTGCTTACCGTGGACACGCTACGCCTGCCCGACGAGACCTATGCTTTCATGGACACTATCGAGAATCGGTATCGCATCGAGATCGAGCGGTTCAGACCCGATCCCGAGCGCGTCGAACGGATGATCGACCAGCACGGCGAGTATCTTTTTTTTGACAGCAAGCCCAAGCAGGAATACTGCTGCCGAGTCCGGAAAGTCGAGCCAAATCAACGCGCTCTGGCGACGGTAGATGTATGGATTACCGGACTCCGTCACGACCAGTCCGAGGCCCGGAAAGAGACCCCGAAGGCCTCCGTCATCATGCAGGGCGACCACCGTATCATCAAGCTGGCGCCGTTGGTTGACTGGACGGAAGACCAAGTGCGCCAGTACATCGCAGACCACGACGTACCGTACAGCCCCTTGTATGATATGGGTTACACGAGCATCGGGTGCAAAATCTGCACCACCCCGACCAAGCCATGGGAAGACAAGCGGGCCGGCCGTTGGCGCTGGTTCAACCAGTCGCAAGACGGGAGTCACAAGGAATGCGGCATCCACCTTGGCGGCAGTGGGATCTAGTTGCGCGAGGTTGTATCGTAACGGCGTTACAGACCGTTACGGTCTGTAACAGGTTTTTACGATCTACGTATACGTCCCGGGTATACCGAACCTACCCGGGACGTACTCTTTTCAACGCTAGTCCGCGGTAGGGCGCAGCAGGCCAATCGCTTACACGAGCGTGGCCGACCGTCTTCCCCGTTTGGCACCATTCCTGTTACTGTCTCTCCTCTACGGATGGCTGTGTTCCCTCGCAAACGTCACTAGGTGTCCGTTACGAAATCGGAGAGAAACCATGAAATGTACAACGTATCGGGAGGCCATTGCGCGATATGGGGACGTGGACGTGCCGAGTTGCACGTGGCGGGGCGAAGCGCAGTGGATGGTTCTCTTCGATGTTCCGCAGGACATTGCCTCTTCGTGGATCAACGCGGCATCGGGACGCGGCATGCCGACCCGGCGCATTTACTGCAATCAGGACTTGGTGGGCCCCTTGCGTCGAGCCTTGGAGAACATCCGCAACGCCGGCTTGACCGCTGAACTCAAGACCTTCGACGGCTGCTTCGACATACGGCTTGTCGGGCGTGGTTCCGGAAAGGTTTCCACGCATGCGTACGGACTGGCAATCGACATCAATGCGGCCGAGAATCCCCAAGGGGCGCCGCCCACGCTCTCCCTCGAATTGGTTCACTGCTGGGAAGACGCCGGTTTCGATTGGGGTGGACGATTCCAGCGATCGGATGGGATGCACTTCTCCTACGCCTGGGAAACGACCCACAATCCGGTGTTTGACAAAGCGGTTCGCCAGCGCGTATAGCCTTGCCTCAGCGCGTTGAACGATTGCAACAGCAGGTGCCAGATAGTTAACATCCGCTGTCGCCGTGTAACATGTGCCGAGTAAATCCAAGAGGAACCTCCCGTGAGCCGTCCAGTCCTGCGATTATTCGATGGGTTCGATCACACCAACCCGGAGCTTCGCGACGAGGTTCGCGAACTTCAAGAACTCCTGACCCAAGCCGGATACGAACTGAATGCCGACGGTCTCTTCGGCCGCGAAACCGAGATGATGGTCAAACGGCTGCAACGGGATCGCGGCCTCGATGATGACGGCATCGTCGCGAACAGATCGTGGGCCGCGTTGCTCGACACGGGCGTTCCCGAGGTCGGTGATAGTCTCGACACCAGCTATCCCCGCGACCATGCCCCGCTGAATCCCCAGCTTGAACTGGTGGATACGTACCGCACCTGGATCGAAGAAGGTGCGCAACGCACCGGGGTCCGACCGGCCATCATCTGCGGTATCGGATCCCGCGAATCCGACTGGGGGCTGGGCCTGACGCCGGCCGGACCCACGGGCACCGGAGATAGGAATCCCCGATCAAAGTCGAAACCGTTCCGGACGGGACCGTTGCCGCCGGATGGGGGAGGGTTTGGGCGCGGTCTGATGCAGATCGATTTCGACGCCCACGAATTCGCGCGTACCGGTCCCTGGCACCAGCCCGAGGCCAATATCTATTACGGCTGCATGGTGTTGAAGGGTTCCCTGAGCGTGATTCGCCGACGCACCGATCTGGAGGGGGTGCCGCAGTTGCGGGCGGGCATCGCCGGGTACAACTGCGGCGCGGGCAATGTCCTGAAGGCGCTCGAACAAGGGCGCGATGTCGACTACTATACCGCGCATCGGGACTACTCGCGCGAAGTGCTGAATCGCGCCGGCTGGTTCCACCTGCACGGCTGGGCCTGAGATTCAGGAATCCGTGTAGTCCGACCGCCGGTCCCGCCGCCGCGCGAGTTCGCTCGCATAACGATAGCCGAGGGTGGAAGCGTATTCCGTTGCCCAGTCGGTCAGGCGGGTTTGGCCTGCCGGAGGCGATTCCACGTAGAGCAATCCCTCCATGAGCCCTTGAATCTCTTCGCGCGTGATGACGACATCATGAAGCAGTTTGCCCATCATCCAGCCGGATGCATAGCCCAAAGCCGGGGGCATAGACAGGATGGGACGTTCTTTGCCGATGATCTTGCCCACCGTCCGGACCAGTTCGCGGAACGTGAACGTCTCCGGACCAATCGCATCGATGACGGCATCTTCATTTGCTGCTCCTTGTTGCACCGCGAGCGCGGCCAGGTCGTCAACGTAGATCGGCTGTAGTTTGTATTTGCCGTCACCGAACACGCCGAACACGGGAAAGCGGCGCAGTATCCAGGCGATGTTGTTGATGAGAATGTCTTCCTTCCCGAACAACACCGTGGGTCGCAGGATCGCGTACGACATCCCCGATTCCTTCAAGGCCCGCTCCAGCCGAGCCTTTCCGATGAAGTACTCGAGCGGGGAATCCTCCGACGGATTCGTGATGCTGATATGCACGATGCGGCGTACCCCAGCGCCCTTGGCCGCATCGAAGAGGGTCAGCGTATTCTCCACCGCGTCGGCGTGCGTAAAGCTCTTGTGATTGAACCGCACCCAATAGGTGTTGTAGAGCACGTCAACGCCCTGCAGTGACTTCGCGAGTCGATCGGGTTCATCGAAGTGAAAGGGGAACGGCCGAACGTCTTTCCCGAATGGATTCCGGCGGTCCAACGAATTGGTCAACGTGATAACCGGAACGCCGCGCGCGAGCAAACGCTTGGCAATATACTTGCCCGAGTACCCGAAGGCGCCAGTCACCGCATGTATCCCGCTATCGTTCATATGGTGATTCCGCTATGGCTTCTCCGCGGCGCGCAGGGAGGACGGCATCGCCGGCACCGGAATCCGTTCGCCCGTGTCGGTCACCTTCTCACCATCCACCCGGTAAAGCCAGAGTTCACGAAGCGGGTGGCATTGAACGATGATGTATTTGCCATCCGGCGAGAAGGCTACGCCCTCTGGAATAGGCCCGGTCGGCAAGGATCTGAACCTTTTCAAAGGTCGAACCGCGCCGCGCGAGAATGGCCAATTGTCCTCCGTCTGCGTGCAGGGGATTGTCTGGGGGGATATTCGAACCAGCCATGAGCACGACCGCGACCAGTCGACTGTCGGGACTGATCTCCATGGACTCCGGATTCGAGCCGAAAGGCACGTAGTCGGTCGTATGCGGCGGGTCGGCCTTCAAATCTACGACCGTCAGCGCGTCGGTATCTGGATATCCCTGGCCCGAACCGGCGGTCAGCGCGAACTTGCCGTCCGGGCTGATTACGCAACGGTACGGATTGCCGCACACCGAGAACTTGGTGTCCGTCGTGACGAGCTTGCCATTCTCGATCTTCAACAACGCGAGATAGCCGCCCCCGTTGATACTGGCGATCGCCAAGGTCCCATCCGGACTGATGGAGACATCCGACACTTCGTCTTTCGGGATCGCAGACCTTGACCGTTTGTTCGACGGCGACTTTCTTACCGTTGATGGACAGTTTGGAGATGGTTCCCGCAGCGCGGTTCGCCACCAGCGCGAAACTTCCGTCCCGCGCGATGGACATGCCCGAGGGTTGCGGGTCGGTCTTTATGTCTTCAATCACCTTGGGCGGATTGGCCGTGAGGTCGAGCACGTGAACGATATTGTCGGGAATCCATTGCCCAGGCTTGTCCGGGTCGGGCAGCGTTGAACTCGCGATGAGCGCGAGCTTTTCGTCCGGCGTAATGGCGATATTCGACGGCGGTCCGATCACGCTGTTCCGCACGTTCGCCACGTTCGTTACCTTCGGCGGAAAGGTGGAGAAATCCAGAATCGTCAGCGAATCCGGCGGTGCGTCCGGCAACACCACGGCCGTGCCGCTGCTGAGGTCGATTTTGGCTTCATTCCCGGAGATGACGATTTGACCGTTTGCGGCCAGCGCTATTAAAGCGGCGATCAAAATGGTTCCCGCGATTCTCATGACTGCTCCCTCAGGGTTGTAACTTGTCGGATTTAATCTAATTGACGAATCATAGCGCATAAAACCGGTGTCAACAACTCCGATTGGATTCTGATGGTCCAATTACGGCGAAGGGCCAGATGCTGTTGCCGGATTGCCGGGGCATTGAGTCCCGGATAATGGAGAAAAGACCACAGCCGAGGGCGGCTGTGCCACACGCCTACCTGATAAGACCAAATCCCTGTTCCCCCGTCGCAGGTTCGGCCCGTTTCAGAGACATCGACGGGGATTCCCAAAAACCGAGTAATCACCAAGCGAGTGTGGCACAGCCGCCCTCGGCTGTGGTCTTTACTGCCGGATGACTGCCAGCAGCATCACGGCAACATAAAGACTGCTCGCGCCCAATTGCCGCAGGCCTAACTGCGTGGGCTTGACGCCCGCCGGAGGCCGGATGGTCGCGTGCACGATATCCGCGACCGGCACCAGATACGCCGCCGCGACCAGCCAGGGCACCAACCCGGCCAAGGCAGTAATACCGGCAACCAGCAAGCACGCTCCGGCCAAAGGAATCGTCGTCGCCAGAACCGTCCGGGCATGCTCCACGTCGCCGAGCATTTTGGTGCGCCGGAGTTCCAGGATTTTGGATACGTGCACGACCGTCGTCACGGAGTGAAGTGTCACCAATACCCAGAGGATCCACGGTTCGGCGATGCCGGTGCCGCCGCAGGTCCAGTAGGCAGCTGGGAGCGCGAGGGCCAGCACCGCGGCCGTCGCGTATTCCATCCCCCGCTGGTGCCGTTCACTCTTGCGGCTGACGAGGTAGAAGTACTGGAGCAGCAACGGCATCGCGACGACACCCAGGAGCAACACCTTCGCGTGGCCAAGGAAGACGAGTCCCGCGGCCCCGATTGCGCAGAACATGCCGTACAAACAGGTCCAGAACAACGCGGGGGGGAGGTCCGACCGTGGGCGTAGTCCGCTGAGCACCTTGACCGCCAAGGTCAAGGGTTGGCGCATCAGATACGCCGCCAGTGCCGTAACAATCAGCACCAGCAAGTCTACGCGCAAAACGCCACCCGCCGCCGCGCCGATCAACAACGGCCCAATCCACCACACCCACGCGCCATGCTCCGGCGGGATAGCGTAATGTTTGCGCAAAACGCGGCGGAAGCCGCTTGGTCTACGAACGGGTCCGTCCCGTTTCGTTTTGTCGCGTTCGTTTGTCAACGTTGCGCGTCGCTACTTGTTTTGTCCCGACGTAAACGCCAAATCGTCGAAATAGACGTCCACGCAATGTCCGCCCTGGTTGTAACTCAGTACACCGAACCGATCGAAGGTGGCGCCACCCTCACGTATACCGGGGGGCAGGTCCATGGCCGCTTGCTGACCGTCGAGCGTGGCAATGATTTGGCCTTGGCCGTTGTTGGCTTTGGGATCGTAGGTGAGCGTCCAGGTGTGGGGCGTGCTGTCCGCGTGAATGACGGGACCTTCGTTCATCGTTGCGCCGGCACCCTTGGCATTGGCGAAGGAGGGCCGGAAGTAGTGGCCGATCCGGCTGGGGCCTTCGATAAACACGCCGAGGAAGTTCGAGGGCGGCGTGCCGATGGGCGTTTGACTGTTGTACCAACCAATGAGGACGCCGCTGTCGGCCGACCCGAGTTCCAGGTCGACTTTGCCGGACGCGTGGAGTTCGTCATCCAGGTTTAGCGGTTGAACCGGCGTGCCGTACCAGAGCGAGTTCTCGGGACGGTTGTTCTCGATGCGCCAAACGATCCCGCCGATCTCGCCGGGTTTGCCGCCGGCGTGGTTCGTCTCGCGAAATCCGAAATCGTGATAGGGACGCACGCCGCGGTCCACAAACGTCAGTTCATTGTTCTCTCCTTCCCATTGCGGGTCGTCGTTGAACGCGTAGGTTTCGCCGTTGACGACGAGATCGTCGAACCAGACCTCCATACCGTCACCGGAGATCTGCTGGTTGAACACACCGAAGCGGTCGAAGATGGCGCCGTCTTCCTTGTGACCCTCGGCAAGCGCGGCACGATACTCGACGCCGTCGAGTGTAAAGACCATTTCGCCGCGGCCGTCCGCGCCGTCCGGGTTGTACTCGAAGGTATACGTGTGCGGCGTGCCGTCCGCCTTGTGCATGGGCGTCTTCGTGGTTTGATACCGGCCCTCGAAGGTGGTCCCGTCACCGGTCATCCAGTGCTGCGTCCCGTACTCGAAAAAGATGCGAAACGCATTGCTCTCGCCGTCGATCCGGACCGCCAGCGAATTCGGCGTGCGCCACCCGCGCGACGCGCTGTTGAACCACCCGATCAACACGCCGCTGCCGCCTTCGGAATGGGTGACCGCAAACTCCCCGGACACGTTTAAATGGTCGTTCAGCGTCTTGGTTTCGGTAGGCAACGCGTAAAAACACGGCGTCAACGAACGGAAGATCGTTCCACCGATTTCGCCCGGTTCACCGCCCGCATGGTTCGACTCCTGAAAGCGAAAGTCCTGCGTTTTCTCCTTCCCGGCATCCGGCGGCGGCACGTTGTTATGTCCTTCCCACCCGGGATCGCGGTCGAAGGACTCATGCATCAGGACGGGCGCGGCCCATCCGCTCAGCGGGACCGCCAGAAGCATCAAACCCATCCATTTGAATACCGTATTCATATGCCACACCTTCTAATCTTTGCCACCGTATTCCGCCTACCTTAGACGATTGCCTCGCGCTAGTGCCAGCCGTGGCGGCCAACCTCGGAGTTGGCGTCATGCGATGTGAATTACGCTCTTGGCATCCATTTCCGGTCATTTTCGGATGCGCCGCACCGCGATCACTGTCCCGGGACCGTTCACGTCAACGGTTGACAACGCGCGCGCGGCGTATTAGTATTTAATCGTGAATGCAATCACGATTGAATCCTGGCGCTTGGGGGAGGACCCAACCGAAGTGTGTTGGTTGTGCCACGGGGGGGACGATCGCGTGTGAGCGTTAGCCGAGATCCTAGCGCGGGGCCGCGGTGGTGTGGTGTCTTTCTGAATCCAACGCTCCGCGCGTCGACGCCATACCGAATCATTACGCCCTCAAGCCATAGTCCGAGCCAGGGCAATCGCATTAAAAGTCATACCTGCATGAGGAGTTCCTCGAGGTAGTCGTTGTTCCATGCGGCTTGCTTTCGTTTTCCCTTTACGCCGCGTTTACTGGACTTGTTTCTCTTGACGGTGTTGAGGGCAATCTTGCGGATGGTGTTCATGTTTTCGGCGGCGTGTCCGATTCGTATTCGGGACTGGTCTTCGTTGAAGGCCACGTCGAGCACCCAATGCAGGCTGTTCTCGATGCCCCAGTGGCTTCGGATGCTTTGTGCAATGGTGGCCACATCCTCATCCTTGGCGCTGGTGATGAAGTAGCGGTCTTCGACGGACGTGTCTGCCTTAAGGGTCCGTGTGGCGCGGCACATCACCATGCCACGCAATCCAGGCCATTTGTCGGCCGTGCCCAGACCCGCGATGTCCTGGGTATACCAGTACTGGCGCTGCTCGATGCGCCCGTGCCCCTTGTCCAGCGTCTCGTGGTAGTGGTGCTCCATGTGGGCGAAGCCGTCGGCCATGGCGTGCTTGAATTCCATTTCGACGTCCTCGGCCAGGGTCTCCTGGTTGCCTTTTACGGCCAGCAAGTAGTCGGCGTGGGCGTCGATGATGGTCTTGGCGATCCCGCGCTGACATCCCATCGCGTCGATGGTGACCAGACAGCCCTTCAGGTCCAACTGGCGTACGAGTTCGGGAATGGCGGTGATCTCGTTGGACTTCTCGTCCACCGTAACCTGCCCCAAGGCCAAGGAAGATTCGCGTGCCCACGCGCTCACTACATGGATGGCCTTCTTTCCCCTGCCCTGGTCATGGGAACGCCGGGCCGTCTTGCCGTCGATGGCTACTAGGCCCCGGACCCGCCCCTGAATGGCTTTCACCCACTCCCGGAAGGCTTCCTCGAATTGGTCGGGGTCCAGCAAGCTGAAGACCCGGCCAAAGGTGTCGTGAGAGGGGATACCATTGGGGAGCTTGAGGAAGGTGCGCAGCCAATCCTGCTTGGCGTGGCCGAAGTCGGCGATCTCCGTCCAGCTATCGGCGCCGGCGATGGCGGCACAGACGGCGATGGCCATGATGTCGAGCAAGCTATGCTGCTTCTTGCGGTCCAAGCGGGGGTCCTCGACGCGCCCGAAACACGAAATGAATACGCTGCCATTTTCCGTCATTGGGTTCAATCTCCCTCGTGGTTTGGTTTCCGGGGAGAGGATATGTTTTCAGATAGTTATATATCAAACTACTATTACTTCGCAGATCGATCCCTCCTGGGAATTCAAGCGGAATACACGGGGTCACGGACGCGGAGGTGTAGCTAGCGGCGCAGAACTTTTAATGCGATTGCCCTATAGTCCGAGCGAGATGCCGTTGTACTTGCTTTGATCGTCACCACGCGTATGCGGAGTCTTGCGTCTGGTCCATTTTGTTGTTGTTCGCGATCGGGCGCATCACCGTCCTGCGTGGACCACGGTAGGGAGGGGTCAACATGCGAGGAACGTCGGATTACAAACCCATTTTTTCAATCGGACAGCGTGTCGGGCGATACACACTCAATTTTGCGATCGTGGTTATCGCACTGGCGCCCTGCATGCCCTCCCGCGGAGCGGACGGCGACTTCGTCTGGGCGGGGGCCTTGGGCGGTCCCGACTTTGATTATGGACGTGACGTTGCCGCGGACGATTCCGGCAATGTGTACGCTACGGGCGAGTTTAAGGGTACGGCGGATTTCGACCCTGGCGCGGGGACCTATAACCTGACCTCGCTGGGCGGAACCGACATCTATGTGTGCAAGCTGGACAATACCGGCGACCTCGCATGGGCCGTGGCTTTCGGCGCCGCCATCGACGACGACGTGGGAGAGGCCATTGCGCTGGACGACAGCGGCAATGTCCTGGTCGCGGGATACTTTGCCGGTACGGTGGACTTCGATCCCGGCCCTGGCACGTTCAACCTTACTTCGGCGAGCAATTCCATAGACGTCTTTGTGCTTAAGCTGGACAACGATGGCAACTTCGTCTGGGCTCGCGCAGTGGGAAGCCCCGACGGGGTCGGAAACCATAACGACCGGGCCTACGCAATCGGATGCGACGGCAGCGGAAACGTATACACGACAGGCCGTTTCCAAAGCACCGTCGATTTCGATCCGGGCGCGGGAACGCAGAATCTTACCTCGAATGGCAACCACGACATCTTCGTGCTTAAATTGGACGGCAACGGCGACTACGTATGGGCCAAGGGCATCGGAGGAATCGCGGAAGACTACAGTTTTGCCATTACCGTGAACGGCGTCGGAAACGTTTTCCTGACCGGGACCTTTGCGGGCACGGTCGATTTCGATCCCGGCCCGGGAACATCTACTCTGACCGCATACAACTCGAGCTTTGACGCCTATGTGTGCCGGTTGGACGCGACCGGCGCCTTCCTCTGGGCCGGCCAACTGGGCGGTTCCGGCTACGACAGCGGGCAAAGCATTGCCGTGGATTCTCAGGGTAACGTCTACTCGACAGGCAGCTTCGTTGACACTGCGGACTTCGATCCCGGTCCCGGTACGTACAACATTACATCCAGTTATTCCGCGGCCTACCTATCCAAACTGGACGCCTCCGGTAACTTCATCTGGGCCAGGGCCTTCCTTGGCGAGATCTCGACCGGCAATGGGATCGCCGCTGCCGGACGCGATTACATCTACATTACCGGGTACTTCAACGGGCCGGTGAACTTCGATCCAGGCTTCAGCGATTTCAGCATGACCTCGTCGGGCACGGACGCCTATGTCGCCAAATTGAATACGGCGGGTGGCTTCGGCTGGGCTAAACAGCTCGTTGGCGGACCATCGTCGCCTTACGGGGTCAGCCGTGGTACCGAAATCGCCACCAACGCCAATGGGGACATCTATACGACCGGATACTTCAGTTACGAGGTGGATTTCGACCCGGGTCCAGGGACTTTTCCCATCGACACGGGCTCGAGCAGTTCCTATACGAATGCCTTTCTACTCGGACTGGAGGGACTGGTTCCGGAAATAGGGGTTCCGGAGGTATTCGCCGTCACCGCACTTGACGCGTCTCCCACGAACGCGGTGAGCGTGCACTACGGCGTCACGTTCAGCGAACCTGTCAACGGCGTGGACACGAGCGATTTTGCGGTCACTGCCGTGGGTGTCACTGGCGCCAGTGTGACAGCGGTCTCCGGAGCTGATGATTTTTATACGGTGACCGTAGGCACCGGCGTGGGAGACGGCGCGATCCGCCTTGACGTGGTGGACGATGACAGCATTACCGCGTCGGATGACACGATGCCGCTGGGAGGCGCCGGAGCAGACAACGGCAGTTATTCCACCGGCGAGCGCTATACGATAGATAAGAGCGCGCCCACGGCGACCATCGGGGTCCCCAGCTCCAGTATCACGGCAAACGGACCGGTAACCTACACTGTGACGTATACGGGCGCTGACAGTGTGACGCTGGTTGCCGGCGACGTGTCGCTGAACTCAGCCGGTGACGCGACCGGAGATGTAGCCGTATCGGGTTCAGGCAATCACACCCGGACCGTCGCGATCGGCAATATCACCGGCAATGGCACACTTGGCATATCTATCGGTGCCGGGACCGCGACCGACTTCGCCGGCAACTCCGTGGCTGCGGCCGGACCCAGTGCCACGTTTGATGTGGATAGCGCGGCCATTGCGGTGAACATCGGCCCGCCGTCCGTCACACAAACGGATACGGGACCCGTCAGCTATGTTGTGACCTACGACAATGTATCGAGCGTGACGCTGAGTCCGGCCGACGTAATCTTGAACGGCACCGGCAACGCGAACGCGTTGATTGCCGTAGGTCCGGTGGTGAAGGCGAAACAAACCCTGCAACGGCAGGTGACGCTGTCGAGCATTACCGGCAACGGTACCTTGGGCATTTCCATTGCCGCCGGCACGGCGTCGGACGGGTTGGGGCACAGCGCACCTTCGGCCGGTCCGAGTGCCATGGTTTATGTGGACAACGCGGACCCGGACGTGGACAGCATCGTTCTGTCGCTGACGAAGGGATTGCAGGTCGACCACATCGTTACGTTCACGGAAGCCGTGACCGGCGTCGATGTGACGGATTTTACCTTGACCACGACGGGGGCCGTGACCGGCGCCTTTGTTGCCGGTGTAAGCGGCAGCGGCGCGGTGTACACGGTAACCGTGGATTCGGGCACGGGCAATGGAACGATCCGTCTCGACGTGATCGACGACGATACGATACTCGACAACGTGGGCAACCCGCTCGGCGGCCTCGGCGCCGGAAACGGCAATTTCCTGGAGGGTCAAATGTACAGCACCGGAACGGGCACGGCCGTGCCGCTCGACTGGCGTTGGATCTTTGCAGCGCTGCTTGCGGTCGGCGGCGCCGTTATTGGGCGAATGAGGAAGATTCCGCGCAAGACGTGACACGCTGAAGCGACAGGAAGTTTTAGCAGCCTCCGGTGCGAGCAACGTGTCGTGTATTCGGCGCTGTCGCCGGGGTGGCCGTCTGTAGAACTACGGTCAACTGACCAATGTTGCGGCGCCAGGATGGTTCGCTGCTCCTCCATCGCCGGAGGCGCTTGCCTTCACCATCGCGCCCGCATTATCACGCGTTGCTCCATGCCGTTCATTGAGTCCATATTGCCCATCTCAAGTTTCGGCGGCCCCGTTGTGCCGTGCGTCTTCCAACTGCTAGGCTGACAGCTGTTAATTGCTTTCAACGTTTGGGGGAACTCGGAATGCGCTACGCTCTTGCCGTAATCGGTTTCGTTATGGTGGCCTGGCTGGCAATGCCCGCTCGGGCGCAGGATGATGCGTTGTCCTACGACGAACTCTATCAGGGGTTCGCGACGCCGGACCATGCCAAGTGGGGGGAAGTGCCGCTGTGGTGGTGGGAAGGCGAACGGATGACGAAGGAACGCGTCACGGCGGAGTTGGAGACGCTGGCCGCGCAGGGGGTGAAGGCGGTCTGTCCCATTCAACGCTCGCCGGGACGCTGCGATCCCCAGTCGTTCAGCCCGGAGTGGTGGGACCTCTTCGCGTACACGAACGCGGAGTGTAAACGGCTCGGCATGTCGTTGTGGGCGTACGACCAGGTCGGCTACGGTCACTACGGCTGGCTCGAGAAAGCGGCAGCCCACGTCGCCGACCCCCGCACGAAGCGCGTGGTGGTGCTGACCGGAGAAGGAACGGCCGGCGCGGCGATTCATATTGACCTGCCCGACGGAGACGTGTTGAGCGCGCGGGCGTATCCGCTGCGCGACGGCGTTGCCGACGACGCGGACAGCATCGACGTGACCGGCAGCGTGGCGGGCAAGCGTTTTGATTGGACGCCCCCGAGCGGAACGTGGCACGTTGCCGTGCTGATGATAGAACCCTTCCAGAGTTTCTATCTCAGCGATACCTCCGGCGACGCGTTTATCGACATGTTCTACGGCAAGCTCGAGCGCACCCTCGGCGCGGATTCCATGGGCACGAGTTTCGCCGGCGTGTTCCAGGACGAACATCCGCCCACACCGCGCGACATCTATACCGAGGAACTGGCGCAGGCGTTTCAGGCGCGCTACGGGTACAACATCTTGCGCGCAATTCCTGCGCTGCATTTCGATGTGGGACCGCTCACGCCGAAGTATCGCACCGACTTTTTAGACGTCTATCTCAATACCGTGGAGCAGGATTATTGGAAGCGCGTCTACGATTGGACCCGCGACCGCGGGCTTCTCACCAGTCACGACAACTGGGGACGCAACAACATCTACCAGCAGAGCCAGGGGTACATCGACTACTTCCGTTCGCAGCGCTGGTTCTCGGCGCCGGGTAACGACGATTCCGGCCAACATCCCATCACCGAACGCAACTATTACGACACAAAGATCGCCGCGTCCATCGCGCGCTTGTACGATCGGCCGCGCGTGTGGGAGGAAGCCTTCCATTCGAGCGGTTGGGGTCGCACCACCGACCAAACCTTGTCGTGGCTGTCGGCCGACATGGCCTTCGGCACGAACCTCTACGACGAACACGGCCTCTACTATGCGACCCGCGCCAGCACCTGGGAACACGCCGCGCCGGACCCCCATTGGCGGCAACCGTACTGGCGGTACTACCACGTCATCTCGGACTTTGTGTCGCGCTCCTGCTATCTCATGTCGCAAGGCCACGCCGTGGTGGACGTGGGTGTGCATTATCCCGTCGTGAGTCTGCTGGCCGGCGAACCGCCCGAAACCGAAGGTCCCGATTACAACGGCTACATGGCGCTATCGAAGTCCATCTTCTTCGCCGGGATCGACAACGACATCATCGACGACGACTCGATTCTGAACGGCAAGGTGAATGACGGTGCGATCGCACGATGGGCGGCAACGGCTACCAGGCCCTCGTATTCGGACCCGAGACCACCATGCGGCGCGCCGTGCTCCAAAAGGCTCTGAAACTGGTCCAAACCGGCGGTACTGTGATCTTTGTCCAGAAGCTACCCATCGCAACCACCGAAGGCGGGCGCGACGACGCAGAACTTAAGGCCTTGCTCCAACAACTACTCGGCCCCAACGCGGAGGCGGGCACGACCGAAATGTTTGAAAAGACGTTCGATGGCGGCGGGTATTGCGCGTTCATGCCTGCGGCGGACGAACTGCCTAACCTGGTGACGGAACATATCACGCGCGATTTCGTGCCGACGGGTGGAATGGTTTTCGAGACCCATCGTCGCGTAGGCGATACGGATGTCTACCTCGTGCAGAGCACGGAAGCCGAACCGTTCGCGTTGGAGGCGCGTTGTCGCGTTGACGGCGTGCCGGAATTGTGGGATCCCTTCACGGGGGACGTTTCTTCCGTGGATGCGTTTGAACGCGCGGATGGTTTCACGACAATTCGTCAGCCAATGGAAGGCAATACCGCAACGTTCTTCGTGATTCGTCCGGGCGAGGCGCAATCGGGCAAGCATAGCATCGATCGGGATGCGATTCAGGAACGCGTGTTGCCCGAGGAATGGGAGTTCTCGGTTATTCCGACGCGCGACAACAAGTGGGGCGAATTCCGCTGGCCGCCGTCGGATGAATTGATCGGACCCGAAGTGCGCACGCTCCGCTACCGCGAGGAGAACGGCACGGATGGTGTGGCTGCCGGATGGACTGCGAACGATTTCGACGATGCCGACTGGCAAAGCACGTTGTACAGCACGGGTCCGTACTGGCTGATGCATCCCTGCGACGCGGGTGATAGTGCGATCGTGCCCGGCGTGCTTAAAACTCTTTCGGACGTTGCCGCGGGGTCGGAATGGCAAGAAGTAGATTTCTCCAAGACCATCGGTCTGGCCAAGGCCGCGCCATGGGGAGGACATTCCGGGTATCCCGATGGACACATCGACAAAAGCTTCATCGATCTGCCGGAAGGACGGAAGCTGCTCTTCACGCGTCTTCGCGTGTCGAAGGCGCAACGTCGAGGATTGCGCGTCGAACTGAGTAATTCGACCCCGCGCCTGTGGGTGAACGGCGAAGAGCAACCCTTCGAAGAGGCCGTCGGCAACCTCCCGCTACGGGAAGGGGAGAACACGGTTCTGCTCGATCTCCCCGATGGTGGACATGGCCGTCTCTTCGTGCAGGCCGATCCGCCGACGGTATCGTCCATGGCCGAAGCGGCGCAGGCCGGCGCAACGCCGGAAATCGCAAACGCGTCGTGGATCTGGTCCGGCAGCACGCAAGCCTGCTACGTGCGCAAGACGTTTGAATTGGACGACACACCGAAAGACGCGCGGCTGACAGTCAGCGCCTTCAGCGGATACCGGCTTTTCGTGAACGGCACGAAGGTCGAAGAAGAGATCGGCCCATGGTCGGATTGGCACAAGCCTGAGACGTTCACCGTTACGCCGCTGCTGCACAAGGGACGCAACGTCATCGCCGTTTGGGGACAACTTTTCGCGGGGCAGAACGTGAACAAGGGCGAAGAGGCGTTCCAGAGCCGGGGCATTGTGCTCGCACTGAAAGCGCGAACGGAAGGTGGAAACGAAGTCAGTATCGTCACCGATGGTTCGTGGGTCGGCACGGCCGATGACTTTACGGACTGGGAAGCAGTCTCATACGACGACAGCGGATGGTCGCCAGTCAGCGTTCGCGGGCATATGGGCGACGCGCCGTGGGGTATGGATGTTGTCAACAACGTAGGTTCGATAACCGAACCAAAGCGGCCGCTGTCTATCGACCTGGCGAGCCCGTATCTGGAATGTTTTGATGAAGTGCCCGACCTTGTGTACGACGTGAAACGCGCGAACGACCCGCGCGTCGGATGGTATCGCTTCGAAGCCCCGCCGGGACTGCGTGCCCTTACGCTGCCCACCGACGCGGTCGCGCGCGTGTGGATTGATGGAACGGAAGTTTCCGTTCGCGGGACGACCGCGGACGTTTCGGTGCCGCCGTCCGGCGTGTCCCAAGTGGCTATTCGGCTCGAAATGCAACCGGGCGCGTACGCGGGTGCGGCTTTCGCAACGCCGATTGGGCTTACGCTGAAAGGAGGCGCCATTGGTCTTGGCCTGTGGGCCAACTATGCATTGCCGACCTATTCCGGGATCGGCGTGTATATGCAGACCGTCAACATGGAGAAGCCCGAGCGCGATTCGAAGACATGGCTGGATTTGGGGCAGGTGCTGGTCGCGGCCGAAGCGCTGGTGAATGGCGAAAGTGCTGGCGTGCGCGTGGCGCGTCCCTTCAAGTTCGATATCAGCAAATTGATTCGCGAAGGCGACAACACGATCGAGGTTCGCGTGGCGAATACGATTGCGCCGCACTACACGACAATCCCGGCGATGAATCTTGGCCCTACGGACTCGGGGTTGTTGGGTCCCGTGTGCATCCTGTACACCGCGCCGCCTTCCTCGTAATCGTGCGTCGTGGTCGAGACGTGGTACAAACATCGCCGATGAGTTGTCGATTTTCGATGACGGCGGCTGCATACAAAGGTCACCAACAGAGGATATCTCTGCGGGACAGCTGAACCACGCGAAGAACATCCCCCTTGATCCCCCTTCAACGGGGGAAACGTGATCGGGCACGTCTATTGACGTATGCGTCGTGACTGGCCTGAACCCACGCTAAAGCCAGAACTACGGCGCAACGCAAAGCGTTGCGAGACCTTCCCCCTTTGAAGGGGGATCAAGGGGGATGTTCTTCAGTGTTCGTGTTAACCTGTACGAAACATGACCACGAGACGTGCTGCAGGTTAAACCAATTGAGCCGAGTCAAGCATCCGGAGGCGACCATTGATATACCGACCAATTCTTCTTTACCTCATTGCCATTTTTTCTGCGCACGCCGCGGATCTTCCGCCGGTTGACGCATTGCCGGATCAGCCGAATCTTCCCGATCCGTTTGTGATGATGGACGGCACGCACATCGAGACGCCGGAGCAGTGGTACGACTTGCGGCGGCCGGAACTGAAGCTGCTGTTTCAGCACTACGTCTACGGGTACCTGCCGCCGCCCACGCCGATCCAGGCGAAGGTATTGCAGGAGAACGACGACGTATTCGGCGGGAAGGCGACGCTGAAACAAATCGAAATCAGTTTTCCCGCGCTTCCCGATAACGCGCCGCGAATTCATCTTGCGCTTTTCGTGCCGAACAAGGGTAAGCCCGCGCCGTGCTTTCTTGCGTTGAACAAATGCGGGAACCATACGGTCACCGACTATGCCGGCACGCTCGTCTTTGACGACGTTTGGCGGCACTCCGCCTGTCCGCCCATGGAAGAGTTGCGCGGCTGGAAAAAGGACCACTGGTGCGTCGAACAGAAGATCGATCGCGGCTACGCATTCGCCACGTTTCACGAGAGCGACATCGATCCCGACCAGGACGATTTTACCGACGGTATTCATCCCTTTTTTACCGATCTTCCGGGGCCGGAGGCGTCGAAGTGGGGGACCATCTCCGCCTGGGCCTGGGGACTGCAGCGTTGTCTCGATTACCTCGTCGACGATCCGGATGTCGACGGTGCAAAGGTCATCGTGACCGGCCATTCCCGGCGCGGCAAGACGGCGTTGTGGGCGGCCGCGTACGACGACCGGTTCGCCATTGCCATGCCGCACCAATCCGGCACCGGCGGCATGGCACTGAGCCGCAACAACGACGAAGAAACCGTCGAACGCATCAACACCCATTTCCCGCATTGGTTCTGCGACACGTTCAAGGAGTTCAACGGCCGCGAGTCGAAATTGCCCATCGACCAGCACCTGCTCGTCGCCCTCGTGGCACCGCGACCCGTTCTCGATACCGCCGGGTTGCAGGACACCTGGGCCAACTACGAAAGCGCCCTGCGCAATCTCAAGGCAGCAGATCCCGTCTACGAGTTCCTCGGTAAACCCGGTCTTGTTGGCGACGGCATGGTCGTGGGCGACGAACCCATCGACGGCGCCGATTTCGGCACTTTGCTCCAGTACCGCCGCGATACGAAACACCTGTTTGAAGCCGGCTACTGGGACAAGATGATGGACTTCGCGGATCTCCATTTCGGGCGTACGACGCGCGGCGCGGCGGCTCCCGAGTTTCCTCGTGCGCTCGTCGAGTTCAAAGCCTTCGAAGGCAATCCCGTGTTTGCGGGAAGTGGCCCCGGTCATTGGGACGAGCGTATTCGCGAACGCGGGTGGATTCGCTATGAGGGCGGCCAGTACCACCTCTGGTACACGGGCTATGCGGGGTCGGAGGACGCGACCAAGAAGCTCGGTTACGCCACGTCGCCCGACGGCATCACGTGGACCCGCTATCCCGGCAACCCCATCTACGACGACCATTGGGTCGAAGACATGATGGTCGTGAAACACGACGGGACCTATTACATGTTCGCGGAAGGCAAGGGCGATCACGCCCACCTGCTCACGTCGACGGACCGGATCCACTGGACCCGCCAGGGCGCGCTCGACATCCGCATGACCAACGGCGACCCAATCCCGCCCGGTCCTTTCGGCACGCCGACCGTATTCATCGAAGACGGCACGTGGTACCTGCTCTACGAACGCGACGACGTAGCCGTCTGGCTCGCCACGTCCACCGACGGGAAGACGTGGACCCACGTCCAGGACGAGCCCGTGCTCGTCCCCGGTCCCGACGACTACGATGCCGGCATGATCGCCGTGAACCAGGTCGTCAAACGCGACGGCCGCTACTACGCCTACTACCACGGCCTCGTCCGCGACTCCAACCCCCAGGAGTGGACCACCTGCATCGCCGCCTCGGACGACCTCCTCCACTGGACCAAGTACCCCGGCAACCCCATCCTCCGCGACAACAAGTCCAGCGCGGTGCTGGTCGATGGGCCGGATGGGCTTCGGCTGTACACGATGCATCCGGCTGTGTGCTTGCATACCCCGGCCAAGTCGCCATGATGTAGCGCAGGCGTCCCGCCTGCATTCCTTGGTAGAAGAACATCCCCCTTGATCCCCCTTCAAAGGGGGAGCCGTACGCAACGCTTTGCGTTGCGTTTTGCGGTTGGCCCGAATCCAGTTTCGGAGCAATTCACAACGTCCATCACTTCAATCTCGTGCATGCAGAACTCCCCCTTTGAAGGGGGATCAAGGGGGATGTTCTTTGTTTCCTACCAGTCCACTTGACCGGCCAGCGAGGAACACCTTGACTGCACACGTTTCCTCGCGTCTTCTCCTCGACCAATCCGCGATCCGCAATCCGAGAGGGTGCACCCCCCCTTTGCTTTTTGACGATTCAAGGGGGTGTGCGCCGGGGGTGTGGGCGTGCTTGGTGTTGGTTGTCATGGGCGGCGTTCTCCTTGTAAATATCAGTGGGGTAGAGGGTTGCAAGGGAAGTAGGCCGGAGGCTGGAGTCCTTGGACTGGTGGAATCGGGGGGGGTGCACCCCCTTTTTGCTTTTTGACGATTCAAGGGGGGGTGTCGAGTCCGGTCCCCGCGTTCCCCGTGTTCCCCGCGTTCGCGAGGACGAGGAGGAGGATGACGGGTGTGTTCGGCGATGTTTGGCATGGGCAGAGTGCTCCTTATAAATATTGCGCGGGGCGTTGCAGCGGGAATTAGGCCGGAGTCCGGAGTCGGGAGCCTGGAGGGGGGAGGGGCGCGGTCAGGACATAGGTAACACTTGAGTGTCCACCGATGGCGCTGATTCCACAGATTAACACGAATTCAAGAAATGGATCGTTGGAAGGGAGCATGGGCGTCTCGCCCGTGGTGGGGGCGGGGTTGCGCGGCGGTTGGAGATGGGCTGCGTAATGGGGTCACGATTGGGGTGCGGTGAAGCGAAGAGCAACGGGCGAGACGCCCGTTCTCCCTTGAACCATCCAGTCTGATTCCGATCATCATTTCTGGACCCGCCCGTTCGACTGTCTTCAGCCCCCGGGCGTTCCGCGACGCCGACGCTCCCCTACACCATCGGCATACTCGCGACAGCGTCGAGCGGGCACCGGTACTGGATGGCGCCGAAGGGGGTTTCGTTGAGATGTTTCGTCATCTTCCAGGGGGTCATGTCGTCGCGGGCGAGGTGGAACTTGCACGAATTCATCATGCCGTTCATGGACCCGAGCACCGACCGGCTCGCCGTTTTCGCGAGGATGACGCTGTCCGTATACGGCGCGATGCACCGTTCGTAGACGAGGCCAGATCCGCAGACCACAGCCCGAACCCCTGCCGTCCCTCTCCCTCTAAACCGCAATCGGCCCTTCTAGCTTCCAGTCTCCCGACTCCGGACCCCAGCCTGTTATCTGGACCCGCTCCGCCGTAAACACGTTCGCGTACCAGACGAGATGGGGCCGCGTCTCCGAAGCCACCGTCCCCAACTCCTGCACGCGGAACTTCGCCTCTTGCCTCGGTAATTCGTAGTCTGTCCCTGAATTTTGTGTTCCAGGGGGTCATGTCGTCGCGGGCGAGGTGGAACTTGCACGAATTCATCATGCCGTTCATGGACCCGAGCACCGACCGGCTCGCCGTTTTCGCGAGGATGACGCTGTCCGTATACGGCGCGATGCACCGTTCGTAGACGAGGCCAGATCCGCAGACCACAGCCCGAACCCCTGCCGTCCCTCTCCCTCTAAACCGCAATCGGCCCTTCTAGCTTAGTCTCCCGGACTCCGGACCCCAGCCTGTTATCTGGACCCGTCCGCCGTAAACACGTTCGCGTACCAGACGAATGGGGCCGCGTCTCCGAAGCCACCGTCCCAAACTCCTGCACGCGGAACTTGCCTCATGCCTCGGTAATTCGTAGTCTGTCGGAAGCGGAATTTTGCGTATTGTGGGAACTCTGGATCTTCCACCGTGTGGTTCAAGGCCGCCGTGATAAAGTTTTCGGCTAACCCCAAACTGGATTTATCGCTATACGGCCGATCCGAATGAAGGATAAACAAACCCATGGAATGCGAGACTACCCAACCCAAACGCGCAGGGGCGGCCACGGCCGCCCCCGCTCATTACGTCGGCGGCCCCCCATGGCGCTCGGGGTGCTTCCACGGGCGGGACGCCCTGTCCCCAGGCGGGCAAAGACAGTATGGACCCCATACCCACCGAACCGTCAAGTACGAACCACTCAACCAAACGTTGCTTCCGGCACCGGGCTGGAAGATAATCGAAAGTGCGAAAAGTGTTACCCATGTCCTGACACTCAAGTGTTACCTATGTCCTGATCGCCTTCGCCGTGTAGCTCTTCCAACTGTGCACGATTCCGGACCAAGTCATACCCGGTCATGGGTCGAAACAGGACATGGACATGATTCGGCATCACGACGAAAGCACCGAGCACGTAGCGGTTCCCATGAAAATAGCGCAAGGCCCCGGCGACGACTTCCGCGCAGTCCGGCCGCCGCAACACGCAGGAGCCGTAGCCCGCGTCCAGCCATTCATTCAAACGTGCGCGGCGCCGGGCGCGATACGCCTTCTTGGTCACGTCATCCCAAGGTTCCGGATGCCGAGCCAGCCACGCATTGCGTTCGGCTTGCCACTGGGCGAGCTTGGATTGCGGCAACGAATCCGCCAACCGCCAGGTCACGAATTGCCAGACTCCGTCCTGCTGCCAATGGGGAAGATTTCGCTCATGCCGGGCAATCTCCCCAGCCGGATTCAGAAACGGACCACTGGAGAACGCATCAAACTCACCATTGGCAGAGACATCTTCTGATAAGGAATCGTTCAATGGGGCACGGGCGTCTCGCCCGTGGGTCTTTTCCCGTTTCCAGTAGTTGTCGTCTTCCATAGTCTGCCTCCGGCCGCGATTCTACTCCACACCCCCCACGGGCGGGACGCCCGTGCCCCATTTCCCGTTCCGGTGTTCGTAGTCTGTCTCCGGCCGCGGTTCTGTTTCATCTTTTCCACGGGCGGGACGCCCGTGCCCCTGTACGTCGCCTCATATTACGACCTCGGTTCCGCAATCTGCTATCCTCCCTCTTTCGTGCGGGATTTTGGTTTTCCCGCGTTCACGCGTGACAGGACGGAGGATCCACGCCGGTTCGGGCGACACCATGGCGAAGGTAATTGGACAGAAGGCGGCGCAGCGGATTAGCGAGGACGCGGCGCGGGCTATGGTGGCGGCGATTGAGGAGGTGGGGGGACGGGAGGTCTTTTTCGCGGGGGCGTTGAACGCGGAGGGGATGGTGATTCGCGTGCGGGTGTGGGCGCGGGGGACGGAAGGCGCGGTGCCTGCCATTATGGAGGGGTTGCAGAAGGGGGAGGTGGTCATCCACAACCATCCCGGGGGCAATATTGCGCCGTCGGATGCGGACCTCCAGTTGGCGACGATTTTCGGGTTCAACGGGCACGGCGTGTATATCGTGAACAACGCGGTGACCCGCGTGTACGTCGTCGTGGAACCGTTCCTGGACAAGGACCGGACGCCCCTCAACGCGGACGAACTCGCGGACTTCCTGAAGCCCGGCACGCGGCTGGCCCGGTCCATCGACCATTTTGAGGTGCGGCCGCAGCAGATCGACATGATGAAGCACGTGGCCCGCGCGTTTAACGATAACGGCATCGCCGTCGTCGAAGCGCCGACCGGCGTCGGCAAGACCATCGCGTACCTGCTGCCGGCGGTGTTGTGGTCCATCGGCAACAAGGAACGGGTGGTCATCTCGACGAAGACCATCAACCTCCAGGAGCAAATCATCGCGAAAGACATCCCCGTCGTGCAGCGGTGTTTGAAGGATCCCGTCACGGCGGTGCTGGTGAAAGGGCGGGGCAACTACCTCTGCCGGCGGAAACTGGAGCGGGCCCTGTCCGAGGCGACGCTGTTTGACGACGAGAAGGAGGAGCACGGGCTCCGCGCCATCGCCGAGTGGGCGGAGAAGACGGAGGACGGCAGCCTGTCGGACCTGTCCTTCGTGCCGGGGCGGGGCTTGTGGAGTTCGGTGTGCTCCGAGGCGGACACGTGCCGCATCTCGAACTGTCCCAACCCCGGCAAATGTTTCATTGGCAGGGCGCGTCGCGACGTGGCGAAGGCGGACATCCTCGTGGTGAACCACCACATGCTGTTCTCCGACCTCGCCATCAAGCGGGAGACCGGCAATTTTACTGCGTCCGGCGTGTTGCCGTCGTACCGGCGCGTCATCTTCGACGAGGCCCACAACATCGAAGACTCGGCCACCGAGTATTTCGGCGTGGAGGTCACGCGGCTGGGGGCCATGGCGCTCATCGGCCGTTTCGTTCGGAGCGAACGCAACCAGGAACGCGGGTTGATCCCGTACCTGAAACTGAAGCTCCAGAAAGATCCTCACGGCCCGACCGGCGCGGAATTTGAGGCGATCCTCGATCTCGCCGACAACCAGTTGCTGCCCGCCCTCGCCGCGGCGCGGGAGGCGTTGATTGCCGTGTTCGAGACGGTCCGCTCGCTGACGGCGGAACGGTGCGGGCAGGTCGGCCGCGATATCAAGTGGCGGCTGACGCAGGAGGCCTTGGACGACCCCGAGCTGCGCGAGATTCATAACGTCTACGTATTGCCCGCCGTGGAAGAGGCCATGACGGCGGCCCGCGTCGCCACGGCGTTGGCGAAGCGCGTCCGGGAAATCCCGAAACCGGACGACGGCAGCGAATCGCCCTTCCTGACCGAACTGCTGCAACTCGAAGCCTTCCGCGACCGTCTGGTCCGCCTCGGCAACAATCTGGCGGAAGGCACCAACGAGAAGCTGGAGGCCAACACGGTCCGGTGGATCGAGATCGACGCCTCGAACAAGAATATCGTTCGCATCGTGCGGTGTCCGCTCGAAGTGGGGGAGCCCATGGCCGACTGGGTCTACAGCAACCTGCGGAGCGTCATCATGACCTCGGCCACGCTGACCGTTCGGCGCAATTTTGACTACCTTTCCTCCCGCATCGGTCTGGACCGTATGCACGAGCCCGAGCCGGACCAACTGGAACTGGATTCGCCCTTTGACTTCGAGACCCAGGCATTGCTATGTGTGCCGACCGACATAAAGGCGCCCGACGAGCGCGGGTTTCTGGAGGAGACCGTCGACCACATCCGCGAGATCCTGACGGTGACCCGGGGGCACGCGTTTGTGCTGTTCACGTCCTTCTTCGCCCTCGATTTTGCGTTTCGCCGGCTGGAAACTGAACTGAAAGCGCGGGGCATCACGCCGTTGAAACAAGGCGGCGCGGCACGGAGCCAGTTGCTGGATCGGTTCCGGTCGGATACGGCGAGCGTCCTGTTCGGCACGGACAGCTTCTGGGAAGGGGTGGACGTTGCCGGGGAGGCCCTGCAGTGCGTTATACTCCAGAAACTTCCGTTCCGGGTGCCGACCGAGCCCGTGCTGGAGGCCCGCGCCGAAGCCATCGAGGCCCGTGGCGGAAACTCGTTCATGGACTACACCGTGCCCCAGGCCGTCATCAAGTTCCGGCAGGGGTTCGGGCGGCTCATTCGCCGGAAGACGGACCGGGGCGCTATCGTCGTGCTGGACAAACGGGTGATGACCAAGCGCTACGGGAAGCTGTTCCTGGAATCGTTGCCCGGCGCGAAGGTCGTGTCCGGCCCCCGGCAAGGGGTGTATCTTGCGCTCCGGAAGTTTTTTGGGTCGGAGCCGCCGGAGGACGACGGCCGGATGGGTGAGCGGTGACGTTTCGATTCGCGGATGATTAGGATCAACCAAGCATGGATAACCCACAGTTCCCTGAATACGGTGACGGCGGCGATTACATTGGCGCGCGGCGGATGCGCCGCGCGTTTCGCTGGTGCGCAGCGGTCGTTTTTCTGTTCACCGCCATGCTGTGGTTCAGCGAGCATTTTCTTCGTTACGACCACGCGGAACGGTTGTACCTCGCAGCGCTCACGAAACAGCCGGAAGCGGGGCGTAATTTCCTGCGTCAGGCCGTCGTGCACGACCGGGAAAGGAACGACATCCCGAACCCGAAATACATCGAAGCCCTCGCCGAACGGGAAGAATCGGACCTGATCCTGCCCACCTACGAGGAAGCCTTCTCGCTCGACCCGAACGATTCGGCCCTGGCGATCCGCTACGGATGCCGGCTTTTTCACGAAGGTCAGATGACCAGCGCCCGGCAAAAATTCCGGACCGCGGCTGAGCTGGCGCCCAAGAACCTCCTGCCGGTCTACCTCGAAGCGTCGGTCATGCCGTGGCTGGACCCCGAAAACGAGGATATCGAGCCCGCCATGGCTTTGGTCGTTCGGGCGAACGGGACTCCCGGCGCCGTGACCTTTCCCAAACCCCTCTGGTCGCCGTCGTTGCCGCAGTCGGGCTATTGGTACGCCTATCTGCGGCGCAACCTCGTGGACGAGTGCAGCCAGCCCCTGTACCGGTTTGCCGGGGTCGTCTTCGAGCGCGCGGAACTGGACATCACGGCGGGAAATTTTCAACCCTGGCGGGAGCGGCTCGCCGCAATGCACCGCATGGGGACATTGATTGCCCACGGGGCTCTCGATACGGAAACGCCGCATAGCCCCGAACTCTCCGTCGGCGGGGCACTGCAAGCCTATCTCGGATTGACCATCGTCGGCCGCGCCGTCGAGCAGGAGAAACGGCTTGCCGCCAAGACCGGGGAAAAGCCCGAAGACGATCTGGATCAACTCGCGGTCGAGGTGGAGCAAGGTAAGAAAGCGATTCAGTCGTTCGAGGCCAGGCGCCAGGACATTGTCACCGGCGAACTCGAGAAATACCGGTTTCCCATCCGAATTTGTTTGAAGACGTTAGCGTTCATCACCGGCTGGTATCTGCTGGTGTATCTGATCTGCAAGATTCTCCGCGTATCCAGCACGTCCCACAACGTCGGGCACTCCCGGTCGGGCCGATTCGCATTGGGACTGTGGGGTCTGACCGTGTTGGGAATACTGACGCTCTTGGCCCTGATCCAACACGCGACGGTCGGCGAAATGCCCGGTCAACGGGCGCTGTCGACCTGTGGTGGACTCTGACCACGTGCTTCGTCGTATTCGGCCTCATTTACCCCCGTCTGCGGTTGGCGCCGGTCGCGCAGGCCGTCGAGGAGGCACGCAGCCGGGGGCAGGAGTCCGTTTCGGAACAGGACGCCCGCCGGCACTACCGGACCGCATACTGCTCACTGGCGCGCCGGTATCTGGGAATCATGTTCGGAGTTACCCTTTCCGCCATCTGTATTTGGGCGGTCGCCTACCGCATTGCGCTCGGCGTCTATCCTTGGGAAGTCGAGTTTTGGCGGTGGGACTCCGCGGCGAAGAGCTGGAGTTGGTCCGCCAGGTGATTGCCATTCTGGTGTAGTTAGGGGACTTCGGGGCGTGGGACGAGGCTTCCTGAGACTCAGAAAATCCCGGAAGTCTGGACGGCGGGAGCGGTTGTCATTTGACAAAACCGGAAAATGGCGGCTATAATTTGTGAGAAGGTGCTTATTCTGCGAATATGAGACGAAGGGGTTTTCGTTTTCTTTTCGACAAATCACTTGGGAGGGATTATCACGTGAGCGACCGCGAGCAAAAGGCTTACACCACGTTTGAAGCGGCAAAGATTTGCCACGTCACCCACCATAGCATCAAGAACTGGATCAAACAGGGGTTGATCAAGGCGTCCCGCACGCCGGGCGGCCACTACCGAATTCTCGAAGAAGACCTCGACAGCTTCCGCGAACAATACGACATGTTCCCCCGGGACAAGGCATCCAGCAAGAAGCGGGTCATGATTGTGGACGATGACCCGGATGCGCTGAGCCTGATGGAGAAGATTCTCACGGACGAAGGGTTCGAGCTGGTCAAGGTGAGCAACGCGACGGAGGTGGGGCTTAAAGCGGCCCAATTGTCGCCCGATCTGATTTTATTGGATTTTCTCATGCCGGAGATCAACGGGTTCGAGGTTACCAAGGCATTGCGCGATAACGAACTCACGCGGTCCACGCCGATCATGGCCGTCACGTGCCTGACCAAGGAGCAGGATATCGAGCGGATTTTCTCTTGCGGCGCCGACGAGTATCTGGCGAAACCATTCAAGGTTGACCAGTTACTGGAGAAGGTGCGAGAATTGATCGGCCGGGGCCGCATGATCGAATAAGCCTCGCCGAGGAGACAATGCCTGGTACCACCACTCCACGTCGCGGAATCGAACGGAAGATACTTACGTCGATTCTGTCGTATTCCATTTTTCCGCTGGCGATCGTCATGTTGCTGGGGCTCTACATCGCCCGGGAGGGGCAGGGGAATTCCGTCGAGCAAACCCTGCTGACGGCTGCCCAGAAGACGTCCAGCGGTCTGCGAATTGCCGCCCTCGGACAGCTCAGTTCGATTCGCAACCTTGCAAAGGTCGACCGTATCGTCGCAGCGCTGACGCCGAACGCGGCCGGGGACTCCGAGTATTCTGCGTTCGAAGGACGCGCGGGAGGTTCTGCAAGAGTATCTGGTCCAGTGGACCGGCCCGGAATCACCGAACGCCCTGCCCTCGATCATTGTGCTCTACGACGCCCATGGCAAGATCATCATGAGTACGCGCCCCCTGCCCAGGGAATTCAGCGATCACCCGGAATGGCAATGGATACTGGACGAAGCACGGTACGTTGATTTCGCCAACTGGTCCGATTCCCATCGGTATGTGGCCCAGACGGCCGCGCCGGTGACGTTCCCTAAACGAGAGAAAGAAGATCGGGTATGTGTCCACGGTGGTGACATCACTGCGCTGTTGAAGTTTGCCTTGGGATACGATCCTTATCGCGACAGCCCGCCTTCCGATACGGACACCTATCAGATCGCGTACTACCGATCGCTCGGGCACCATGAGCGTTGCGCGGTTGGACTCGCAGGCCGCGGGAGAATGGCGCCGTTTTGACGGAACGGGTACCTTGGATGCACGAATCGCGAAGGTGCTTCTGAGTTCCGGCGAGGCGTAACTCGGGGACGATTCGTCCGACATGGTTCGCCGATACGGGTTCCATCAACGACTCGTTCGTCGCCTACGACCGACTTTTCGACGAAGAGAGTATCTACATCCTCGTGAGCCGGTCTTCGGCGGGGACGTCTATCGGATCATCTAATGTCCGGTCTCGCCGCGCTGGCGGGGAGCTGCGGTGCTGATGGCCTTTCTTTGTTTGAACGCGTACCGGAACGTGCATAACAACATTGTGCGGCCCGTGCTGTTGTTGAATGAGGGCGCCCAGATCATCGGGCAGGGCGACCTCGAACTCAAATTGAAGATCGGGACCGGCGACGAGATCGAGGAGTTGGCTTCTTCATTCAACAAGATGGCGCTCGCGCTCAAACGGAACATCCGACAGCTCGAGGAATCGGAGGAAAAGTACCGCGGGCTCGTCACATCGATGCGTGACGGCATCTTCCAGACCGACCCGGACGGAATCATCAATTTCATGAATCCGGCCGGTGTCGAGGTCTTCGGGTTCGCGCAGGTCGAAGAGGCTTTGGGACAGAACGTCCGCGACTCGTTTCTCGAAGACGACGACTTGGACCGATTCAATTCCACGCTGCAAATCGAAGGTTTTGTTGAACGCACGCGCGTGTGGATGAAACGGCAGGATGGCCGCGCAATCTGCGTGGAGTTGTCCGGCAATCTCATGCACGACGACGAACAGAACGTCATCGGTGCGGAGGGGATTTTCCGCGACGTGACGAAGAGCATTCGGCTCGAACACGAAGCGCGCGACCGTGCCGAACGATTGAGCGCTATCAATCAGATTGCAAACGTGATCAACTCGAGCCTCGAGGCCGGCCGGCTATATGAAAGCCTGGTGGTCGAGGTCAAGAAACTGATCGATTTCGACTACGCCGAGTTGGCCCTGCTCCGGGAATCCGGCCACGCGTTCGTGGTGCGGCAACTGTGGCCGGAACATGGCGAGAACGAGGAGCGCGAATATCCCCTGGACGACGACCGCAACTGTTCCGCCTGGGTTGCGCAGCAGCAAGAATGTCTGCTGGTGCAAGACCTGACGGAAGACGGGACGCCGTTTGCGGAACAATATCCTGAGGGAACTCGCAGTTGCGTCTGCATCCCGCTGTATGCCACCGGGCGTATTATCGGCACGCTGAACGTTGGTTCCAACCGCAAATCGGCGTTCTCGAAACATGACGTGGAAGTGCTCGAACAAGTGGCGCCGCACGTCGCCGTGGCGATTCGGAATGCGCATCTTCTGGAGAATCTACAGCTTTCCCTGGAAGAAGTGACCCGGGCCCGCGAGAAACTGCATGAGGCCAACGAGGAACTGAAGACCCTGGACGAGATGAAGACCAATCTCTTGTCCAACGTTTCCCACGAGTTGCGCACCCCGTTGGTGGCGGTCATGGGCTATACTGACATGATCTTCAACGGGAAGGTGGGGCCCGTGAACGAGGTCCAGAAGGACTATCTCGGGATTAGTCTGCGCAATATCGAGAAGCTGGTGACCTTGATCGAGAACCTGCTCGATTTCTCCCGGCTCCATCGCGGTGCGGAAACGCTCGTGTTCGGGACTTTCGACCTCACGGAATGCGCCCGTCTGAGTATGCAGATCGTCCAACCTGTGGCAGACGGACGCGAAATCGAGTTGAAGCTCATTGCGCCGGAGGAACCCATGCTGGTGGACGGCGACAAGGGGAAAATGGGGCAGGTCTTCAACAACCTGTTGTCCAATGCGGTCAAGTTCAATCACAAAGGCGGCACGGTGACCGTGGAGATCCGGCCCACCTCGAGCAGCGTGGATGTCGAGGTCCGGGACACTGGTATCGGCATCCCGGAGGAGGCCGTAGATAAGGTTTTCACGCGCTTCTATCAGTACGACAGCTCGTCCACCCGCAAGTACGGCGGCACCGGTATCGGACTCTCCATCGCCCAGGATATTGCGCGCCTGCACGGTAGCCGGATCACGGCATCCAGTGTGGAGGGCGAGGGCAGCACGTTCCGGTTCTCGTTGCCCGTTCGAGAGTCTCGCGTCAAGGAGGGCGTCGAAGGCGGGCCGGATGAAGTGATACCTTCGGGGACCCGGTTGCTGGTGGAGTTGGTAACCCACGACCGTTCATTGAGCATGCAGGTTCGGACGCTGTTGATGGCCGAAGGAATGGATGTGATCCACGCACTCAGCGCGGGGCACGCCATTACGCTGGCGCATCGGCATAGTCCTGACTGCATTATCGTGGATGTCGAATCCACGGAAAAAGGGCAAGAGATCCTGGATACGATTCTATCCGATTCGACATCCCGGGACTTGCCGATTATCATGCTCTCGAGCGACGAAGAGTTGTATGGGCGTTACGAGGATTTGGTGGCGTCGCGAGTTAAACGGACGTTCCGGAAGAGTGCCTTGTTGAGTTCGATTCACTACGCTGTCGGCCGGGCCGTCGGCGTGACGGAAGCGCCGGGGCACCGGATTCTGTGCGTGGACGACGATAGTGAAATCTTGACATTTATGGTTCGCTGTCTCGAGGCCGACGGATACGACGTTGCCCAGTGCTTGAACGGTGAAGAAGCGATTCGGCTGCTTGCGGGCGGGGATTTTGGTCTCGTGTTACTCGATATCGCCATGCCGGGCATGGATGGTTGGGAGACCTGCCGGCGTATCAAGTCGGATCCGGCGACGGCCGGGATCAGCGTCTACATGGTCACGGCGAAACCGATTGAGAGCTCTTCGCCACCGTTTCGAAGAAGCGGCGCTGACGGATACTTATTGAAGCCATTCCACGCGGAAGACCTGTTGGAACTGGTCCAAAGTCTTCCACTTCTGCGCGTTACCAAAGAGGCATAGTCGTGTCGAGACCTGGTGAACTGGCGCTCGCGGGGCGCCCTTTCAGGACTGTCCTGCATTACAATCGGCGGTATTGGAAAGCGTACCTGATCGGTACCTTGCTTGCCGCTGTGTTTGCGCTGATGAATCTGGCCATGCCGTGGGTCATGCAGATCGTGGTGGACGAATTCACAAACGGCACCATGACCCAAGGCAAGCTCTGGGGCTATTTTGCCGCGCTGATCGTGCTCGCCATCCTGGTGGGCGTTGCGCGATATTGGGAGCGCACCGTGATGATTCGCGCTTCGCGCGATTTCGAGTACGATTTGCGCAATGACTTTTTCCAACGTATTCAAACGCTCTCGCAGGACTTCTTTCACCGGACGCAGACCGGCGAGATCATGGCCCGGGCGACGAACGACCTCAACTACGTCCGCGCGATGATTGGACCCGGGGTCATGGGTACCGTGGATATGTTGCGCCTGCCGTTTACGCTCGCGTTTATGTTCTACCTCAGCGTCCACCTGACGTTGATTTCCCTCGTACCGTTGCCCTTCGTGTCTTTTGTGGTTTATGCCTTCGTGATGGCGATGCACCGGCAGTCCAAGCGGGTGCAAGACCAGTTTGGCGTGGTCAGCGCGCGGGCGCAGGAAAACCTTGCCGGCGCGCGGGTCGTGCAGGCCTACGGGATCGCGGACCGGGAACTGCGGGATTTCAGCCGGGAATCCCGCGGCTACATGTCCGAGAACATCAAGCTCTCGATGATTACGTCGTTCGCCTGGCCGTTCATCAACATGATGGTGGGCGCCACAATTCTGCTGGTGATTTGGCAAGGCGGAAACATGGTGATAGGCGATGCGCTGGTCCACCGTCCCACGTGGACCGGTGGCCTTTCGATGGAAACAACGACGTTTACCCTCGGCGATCTGACCGCTTTTCTTTGGTGCATGTTTCTGTTGGCGTGGCCCCTGGCGGACTTCGGCTGGGTATTGACTCTGTTTCAACGCGGCGCCGTCAGCATGAACCGGTTGTCGGACTACCTGACGCTGTCGCCGACCATCGACGATTCCGAGGTGACGGATCACGGCATTGACGCTGTGGACGGCGCGATCCGTTTCGAGAACGTATCATTTTCCTACAACGACCGGGAAGCATTGCGCGACGTTAATCTGCATGTCGAACCCGGGCATACGCTGGCCGTCGTCGGGCCGACGGGATCGGGAAAATCCACGCTCGTATCTCTTATCACCCGGGAATACGATCCGACGAAGGGCAAGGTGCTGATTGATGATTTTGATGCGAGGCAGATTCCGCTGCGCGTCTTGCGCGGGTCAGTTGGCCATGTGCCGCAGGATACGTTTTTGTTCTCGGAATCCATTCGGGAGAACCTGACGCTGGGCCGGCCGGATGCGTCTAACTCGGCCATCGATCAGGCGGTGGACGTCGCCCAATTGACGGAAACCGTCGAGGACTTGCCGGAGGGTTACGAGACGTTGCTCGGCGAGCGCGGCGTAAACCTGTCGGGAGGGCAGAAGCAGCGGCTCGCCATTGCACGGGCCGTCTTGCGCGATCCCGAAATCCTCATTTTGGACGACGCCTTGTCCAGTGTCGATACCCACACCGAGGAGGAAATCCTGCAACGCCTGAAGACGGTTATGGCGAACCGCACCAGTGTAATTATTTCGCATCGCGTGTCCACCGTACGCCACGCCGATCAGATTGTTGTGCTGGACGGCGGGCGCATTTTAGAACGGGGCACCCACGACGAACTCGTTGCGCACGGCGGCCTATACGCCGAGATGTATGAACGGCAGCTACTGGAAGACGCGCTGGAGGAGGACGCGTGAGTGACGGCTATCACGTAGAAGATGAGGTGCAGCGGCGGTCCTACGACGGCCAGCTCATGCGGCGGTTGATGACCTACGTGCGTCCCTATCGCAAGGTCGTCGTAGTTGCTGTGTTTTTGTTGCTGCTGGCGGCATTGGCGGGGAACGTCATCCCCTGGTTGAACATGCGAGCCATCGACGCGAGCATTAACAATCCGGATCGGATCCACGTTGAGAGCGCAATTCAGGCGGCGGGAGGTTCCGTTTCGCCCGAACTGCAGGCACAACGTGAAGAGCTGGCCACCGCCGATCGGCAGCGGTTGCTCGTCTATATCGGCATGATAGCGGGGTTTATGATCTTGGAGGCGTTGGCGCGCTATATACAAATGATCATCGTTGCCATCGTGGGCCAGAAGACCATGTACGAAATGCGGATTGAGATCTTTGACCATCTGCAACGCATGTCGCTGCAATACCTCGATCGGAACCCCATCGGCCGCTTGATGACGCGGGTCACGAACGATGTCGAAAAGATCCAGGCGACTATCGTGACGGGAATGGTGCAGGTGGCGAGTGATTTACTCACCATCGTCGTGGTCCTGGCATTCATGCTGTGGGTGAACTGGCAATTAACCCTGGTCGTGCTTATTACCGTGCCTTTCGTGTTTGCAACCAGTCTCGTGTTTCGGAAATACGCGCGCCTGTCGTACCTGGAAATACGCCGGAAGGTCGCCCGGCTGAACGCGTATATGCAGGAGATCGTCAGCGGTATGCGCGTGGTGCAGTTGTTCGGGCGCGAAGACACAACGTACGAAGCCTATCGATCGCGGAACGCCGATCATCGGGACGAGTGGTTCCGGCAGATTCGCAATTACGCGTTGTATTTTCCGTTTATCGAGTTTTGGGGCACCTTCGCGCTGGCCCTGATCATTCTTTATCACGGGTCGACCATTCTCGGGTATCAGGTGACCGGCGAGCGGGCCATCCAGATTGGAACCTTTATCGCGTTTGTTCAGTGGGCGGAGCGGCTGTTCGGTCCGATTCGCGCGCTGGCGGATCGATACAATCTGCTCCTCGAAGCGATGGCGTCGTCGGAGCGTATCTTTGAACTGTTGGATACGCCGGAGGATATTGTGGACAAGCCGGATGCGCTCAAACCGGATCGCCTGCGCGGGGCGGTAACGTTTGAGGACGTTCTGCTTCGAGTACGTTCCGGGACAGCCCGTGCTCAAGGGCATCAATATGACTATCCAGCCCGGCGAACGGGTCGCCATTGTGGGGCACACCGGCGCCGGCAAGACTACTTTCGTCAATCTGCTGAGCCGGTTTTACGACGTAACGTCGGGGCGTATTTTGGTGGACGGCGTCGACGTGCGCGACTACGACAAGACCGAACTCCGCAAACGAATCGGCGTCGTGTTGCAAGACGTGTTCCTCTTTTCGGGCACGGTCGAGCAGAACATTCAGTTGGGCAACCGGGGACTGTCGGACGAGCGGCTGCGAGAGTGCGCGCGGCACGTGAACGCAGCGGGTTTCATCGAGCAATTGTCCAACGGGTACCGCTACGGCGTGGGCGAGCGCGGCTGCAATCTTTCCACGGGACAGCGGCAGCTTCTGGCCTTTGCCCGTGCCCTGGCGCACGATCCGCAGATTTTGATCCTGGACGAGGCGACGTCAAGTGTGGACACGGCGTCGGAGGTTCTGATCCAGGACGCGATCGTGAAGCTGATGGAAGGGCGCACGTCGATTGTCATCGCCCATCGTCTCTCTACGGTGCAACACGCGGACCGCATCATCGTCATGCACCACGGTGAGATTCGCGAAATGGGCACGCACCAGGAACTTCTGGCGCAACGGGGCCTTTATTACACTCTGTATCGCTTGCAGTACAAGGACCAGGCAAGCGCCGCATAGTATGGACGAACGCCCGCTCGTCGTCCGAGCGCAGGAAATGCGTTCTACCTAGTGGCCGCGCTCACACAGAGTGAGCCGGTGAGTTTCGGCGGAATCCCGGTTTTCGCGGTCGTCGGCTCGTAATCGACAGACAGCGTTAGCGAAGGACTTGTCTTGAGGACATCACCCGGAATCTGGATCATTCTTCCGTTGGAGTGTGCGTAGAATTCATCTCCATGGAGACGATCCTCCCAGATAATCTCTCCCAGGGGCCACTCCTCCAAGGGTCCATTGCAGCTAAGCAAGGCCTTTCCGCTTTCTTCGACAACCTTGAGGGAGAGGGTACCTTTCATGTATCGCCGGTCGTTCTGCTGAGGGAAGACCCAGAGTGCAATGGTGAGTTCAGTTGGATCTGGATAGCCCGCAACCGTGTACTTCGCGTGAAACGGATCGGACATGTTGAATTTCTCGAAGCGAATACGGAAGCGTTGTGCGTCGTTGATCGACTCGAATTTGCCGTCGCCCGAGTAGTGAGACGCTAAGCCGCAGCCTGAGACGTACACAGTGGTCAACAGCGTTACGGAAACAGCCTTGAAGGCGCCTTGAATCAACAGCGTGAGTCTTGAGTTCCTGCACACGACATTGTCCTCACTGGGCCTGACGGATATTGTGGCGCAAACCGGTGCGCGGGCACAAATCTTCGGGTTGATGCCGAGCGCCGCTTTTGTCAATATAGAATGCTTGCTGTCGGTTTGACTCAATCTAGGAGAAACACCATGATTGCCTTACTTGCAACGATATGCCTGGCGGCACTTCACGGCGATGCGTTACTGGTTTCCACGGATCAATTGGCGAATGTGAGCGATGTGCTGGTGGTCGACGCGCGATCCCCGGAGGCCTATGCCAAGGGGCATATCTCCGGCGCCGTGAATCTGGATGTGGATAACTTGTCGGAGAACAAAGGAGATGTCGCTGGGGTGCTCAAACCGTTCTCGGTCTTGCGGCGCCTGCTGAGCAAAGCGGGTGTCGATCCGTCAAAGCATCTCGTCGTCTATTCCGGGATGGATTCCGTCGGCGACTTCAAAGCAGCCACGCGGCTGTTCTGGATACTGGAATATGTGGGATACGAGCGAGTCTCGGTTTTGGACGGCGGTTTTGCGAAGTGGAAAGCCGAAAACCGCGACGTTGCCAAGGGCGCGCCGGATGTGGAGCCGGTGGATATTCCGAAACTGGAGCCACAACCGGATCGGATCGCCACGTACAAGGAGGTCCAGGAGGCCATCAACAGCGGCGACGCAACCATTGAAGATCTGCGGTCGCCAGAGTATTTCAGCGGGGAAAAGAAGGCGGACGTTGTGAAGAAAGCCGGGCACATCCCGTCCGCGAACAACATGCCAGCCGATGCGTTTCTTTCGGATACGGATCGAACGGTCAAATCTTCGAACGAACTGGACAAATTGACCGAGGATGCGAACGTGAAACCTCAGACGCCGGTGATCACCTATTGCAACACGGGGCGGGCGGCAAGCGTGGGCTATTTCATCATGCGCCGAACGGGCCACGACAAGGTTTCCTTGTACGACGGCTCTATGTCGGAGTGGACCAACAAGCGGAAACCCGTCGAGACGGACACGGAAACGAAGTAGCACTTAACAGCGTTGGAGCGATGACTATATGAAGTATCGGCGGTTTGGAAAGACAGAGGTCCAGATTCCCGTTATCAGTTGCGGCGGGATGCGTTTCCAGGAGTCGTGGAACTCGGGCGACGACGTTTCCGAGGAGAGTCAGCGGAATCTGGAGGCGACGATCAAGCGCGCCTTCGAGCTTGGCATCAATCATTTCGAGACCGCACGGGGCTACGGCACGAGCGAATACCAGCTTGGAAAGATCCTGCCCCAGCTCCCGCGGGACGAGATTATCGTGCAAACGAAGGTGGGGGCCTGCGCGAACCCGCAGGAGTTTGTCGACACGTTCAATTACTCGATGAGTCTGCTGAATCTGGACTACGTCGATCTTTTCGCGATGCATGGGGTCAATAACTTGGAATGCTACGAGTACGTGAAGCGATGCCTCGATGAGGCTTTGAAGTGGAAAGAGGAAGGCCGTATCCGGCACTTGGGATTCAGCACCCATGACAACTGTGAGGGCATTATCCGGACCATCGAGCTGGAGGCGTTCGAATACGTTAATCTCCACTGGTATTACATCTTTCAAGACAACTGGCCCGCGGTGTTGGAAGCGAACAAACGCGACATGGGCGTATTCATCATCAGCCCAAACGAGAAGGGCGGCTTGCTGTTCAAGGAGAGCGACAAGCTGCGGGAACTCTGCGCGCCGTTACACCCGATGGTATTCAACGGGTTGTTCTGTCTGTCGCGTCCCGAAGTTCACACCCTGAGCTGTGGCGCGTCAAAGCCGTCGGATTTCGACGTTCATCTGGAAACGGCCGAGTTGAGCGAACAGGCGGCTGGAATCGCCGGACCCATCGAGAAGCTGCTCGACGAAGAGATGGACCGCGTGCTGGGCAAGGAGTGGGTGGAATTCTGGGACGAAGGGCTTCCGGAATGGAGCGAAACGCCGGGCGAACTGAATATTCCGTGGATACTGCGTCTGCGGAATCTAGCGCTGGCGTTCGACATGGTCGAGTTCGGGAAGATGCGGTACAATCTGTTTGGCAGCGGCGGGCACTGGTTTCCGGGCAAGCAGGTAGAGAATTTGGATCAGCTCGATCTCTCGGAGTGTCTCAAGAACTCGCCCTACCGCGACACGATCCCGGCGATGATTGCCGAGACGCACGAGATGCTGGTCGGGGAGAAGCGGAAACGATTGCAGGCGGAGTAATGCTACCGCTTACGCGCGACCGCGAAGATCGAGAGTCCGTAAGGAAGCGACGTATAGGGTAGTATCGCGCGCTCCAGGGCGAGGCACACCCGGTAGATTGAAGATAGCGGGGAAGGGCGCACCTCGTCAAGATCGGACGCGGGCAGGGGAAAGGCTTTTCGCCAGAGCCGCACGGCAAGAATCGGCGGAAACAGCACCGTGTTCCAATAGGTCGCCTGCATCACCTCAAATCCGGTGGCGTCGAGAATCCGGCAGGTCTCGTCGCGCGTGAATCTCCGATCGGTATAGACGTGCGTGTCGTGTGACGAGTGAAGCCACTGATACGCGGGGAGATTGAGAAACAAGAGACCGCCCGATTTCAGGACCCGATGGATCTCGCGCAGCGGGATGTTTTTGTCCGCGATGCTTCGATGACAGAGAACGTCGAACGAGACCGCGGCATCAAACAGGCAGTCTGAAAACGGAAGCGATTCGGCGGACGCAGTCGCGGACCTTGCGAGTTCGCGCATCCGGCAGAGTCGGATGGCTTCCGGCGCGGCATCGATTCCCGTAGCAACGGCGACGTCGGGAAGGGCGTCCAAGGTTGCGCCGGTTCCGCAACCCACGTCCAGCACCGTTGGATGATCGGTGTGGAGATAACGCCTCCAGTAGAGGTCGAGGACGCCGCGCAGACCCACGTACCACCAGTGGTGGTCTTCCACGCGAAACATGATTTCGTATTCGTCGGTCTTCACGAGGTGAACGCGGCGATGGAGCGTGCGATTTTTGGAACGGCATCCAGCGGCAACTCGGGGTACATCGGCAATGAAAGCACCCGATCGCATGCCGCTTCACTGACGGGAAAATTTCCCTTCTTGTAGCCGAGTCGCTCATATGCGCGCTGCAAGTGGATTGGAATCGGGTAATGGATGAACGTGCCAATGTCGTTTTGCTTCAAATGTTCCTGTAGCGCATCGCGTTGCGCTGACTGTATGACAAATAGGTGGTAATTCGACTGCGCCCACTCGGCTTCGACAATGCGATCAACACCGGCGCCCGCCAATGCTGCGCGATACACTTCAGCCCGGTCGCGGCGTGCGCGATTCCATTCATCCAGATGCCGTAACTTCACGCGAAGAATCGCGGCCTGCATTTCGTCCAGGCGACTGTTGACGCCCTCGATGCTGTGATGGTATCGGCGCTCTTCGCCGTAATTTCGGAGCATGCGAATCTGCTCCGCCACGTCGTCGCGTGACGTAACGACCGCGCCGCCGTCGCCGTAAGCGCCGAGGTTCTTGCTCGGGTAGAAGCTGAAGGCGGCCGCATCGCCGAAGGACCCGCATTGGCGGTCCTTGTAGAGCGAGCCGTGCGCTTGCGCGCAGTCCTCGACAACGTACAGATCGTGCTTGCACGCGATATCGATAATCGCGTCCATGTCACAGGGGTGACCGTATAGATGCACGGGCACGACGGCACGGGTTTTGTCGGTGATGGCGGACCGAAGCGATTCGGGGTCCATCGTCAGCGTTTGCGGGTGCACGTCAGTCAGCACCGGAGTCGCGCCGCTCGCTACGATTCCGCACAGCGTCGGAACGCAGGTGTTGGGTACGGTGATTACTTCATCTCCAGGGCCGATACCCAACGCGCGCAGGGCCAGATGGATGGCGTCCGTTCCGGACGCGACACCCAAGGCATGGGACTCTCCGAGGTAGGTCGCGAACGCTCGTTCGAATTCCCTCACCTGCTCGCCGAGGATGAACCAGCCGCTGTCGAGGACCGTATCGATCGCCGCGCGGATTTCCTGCTCGATGCCGGAGAACTGGGTCTTGAGTTCGACGTAGGGGATCATGCCGTTTCCACCTGTTTGCGCCGCGCAAGTTTGTGCAGAACGACTTCCCGAAGCCATAGACCGCCGAGGTTCCACGCGACCCGTATCAGCCGGGGGAAATTGAAAAACTGAGACTTGCCATGGGCGCGCTGGAAGTGGTGGACGGGCACCTCGACGAATCGGAATCCAGCCCGGTGAAACTTCGTCATCATCTCGCAACAGATGACGCCGCTGTCGCTGGTAAGTTTTACGGTGTCGAAGACCGTGCGGCGGATCAGCCGGAAATCGCAATCCGTATCGCGAACGGGCAGTCCAAAAGCGATTTTGACGATCCAGTGGTAGATGCGGCCGATAACGATGCGATGCAGGGGATCGTGGCGCTGAATCTTGTAACCCTGCACGATGTCCACGTCGGGCCCGGCCTTCTCCACGAGCACCGCGAGTTCGCGCACGTCGTATTGGGCGTCGCCGTCGGTGTAGAAGATCCATTCCTTCGTGCCTGATGCAAACCCGGTCCGCAGGGCGCCACCGTACCCGAGATTCTTCTCGTGCCGCACGACGTTGACCTGTGGAAAGGACCTTAATATTTCCGCGAGCAATTCCTGGGTATGGTCGTCGCTGCCGTCATCGACGATGGTGAAATCGTAGTCGAGCCGCAGCGCTTCGGCGGTTTGGATGGTGAAGAGCACCATGCTGCCCATCGTGCCCCAGTCCTGGTAACACGGGTAGAAGATGGAGACGGATGGCTTCTGGGGCTGCGATTCGCTGGTCGCCGTCATGGGGATTCCTTTAGCACCACGTACCGGCCGAAACGTTCGACCGGTTCGGTATCATTCAATAGCATTTCCTGACTCGTGGAGTCCACGATGACGAGCGCGTGGCCGGTCAACGCCTCCGATTTCGCGGGGATGCGCTTCACGTCGCGTCCGGCTAGGAAGTTCATCGTGCGTTCCACCGGGTAGAACGTCGTCGAAATGGATTGGTCCGGCGGCAGGTCGCGGACGTAATCGGCCAAGGCATATTCGTCGGCCATATCGTTACGGCCATAGATGCCCCGCAGTTCGGACCACGTGTTCATGGCATACGGGCCAATCACCAGGACTGCGAGCAGGGCGCAGGCGTATCGGGCGGTGGGTCGCGTTGATTGGCGTACGCCGCGAACGAGCATCCAAGCCAGGGGACCGGTGAACATTGCAGCAATGACGATGGTGTACCACAGATACCGGGGGATGTTACCGGTTGTGAAGAATATCCACCAGTACGCGATAAACGGCGCGAATAGAAACAGGACCGCTGCCGACGGGATCGTAACGCCGGTAGAAGACGACCGGACCGGCCGCAATCATGGCGATCACCGAGACGAGCAGCGTCAACGGGTAGTTTAGAATCCAGCCGAGCGTCCGGCGCACCGGGTCGAGGCCGAACATAAGGTTGTGCCGGTACATGCTCAAATACCCTGCGGTCACGTCCGGGTTGTCGGGGCGGTAGACCCGTTGGATGCCGAGCCAGACCGCGACTAGCAAAACCACAAAAGCCGCGGGCACGACGATGTGTATGACGCGAATCTTGCGGAAGGTGATCCGGTCGTATACGAGTGCGCCGAGAAATGCCCAGGCAACAAAGACCATAAAGAACTTGGTCGCTACCATGAGTCCAAAACAGAGACCGGCCAGCGCGGCGTTCGCGAAGACGTGCTTGCCATAAATCGATCCGCGCCAGCACCATAACCCGGTTACGAGAAGAAGCATCGCCGGGACCTCGCCGTAAAGCGTTCGGCCGAGATACGCGGAGCCCACCGCCATCGCCGCGAGCACCACAGCCGTGATAGCGGCGGAAGTCCCGAATAAGGGACGGGAGAGGAGGTAGACGGTATAGCACAGCAAGAGAAAGAACGCCGGCATTACAATGCGTCCAGCGAATAACGAGACACCGCCCAGTTTCAACGACAAGGCCACCGGCAGGATGACCGGGGGCCCCACGGAGTCGTAGTCGTCGAACCACTCGAATCCTGTGTCTGGATGGCCGGACCCGTACACGCCGAACTCGGCTATGTTGCGCGCTACGATGAGGTGATGGGATTCGTCCGGTTCGATGTGGGGATAGGTGCCGAGAAAAGGCACCACGATCGCGGCAACGGCAACCAGCGCGAGTGCCAGCGCCAGCGGTTGTCCCCGTACGTCGGTGGGGGTCTCGGATTTGGTGCTGTCCTCGAGCCGTTGCCACGCGCGCGCTTGCATGCGAATCCAGCGGAAGGCGACCGCGGTCAATGCGGCGAAGAGGAGTCCCTTTACGAGCAGGCGGGTGGCCAGCCCTGGATCGTCGTCGACGCCCCAGTGCAGCAACGAACCCCACAGTACCAGCGACGCGGTAGCCGTGAATCCCGAACAGATGAACGTGACGATCCAGAATAGCGTGTGCAGCAGCCAACGTATTCGCGGCGCCTTAGGGGATACGGCGCCCGGCTGCGCATCGTCCGAACCTGCCGAAATATCTACCACCTCAAGCCCCCACCATCCACGTTGCTCCTGATTACGAACGAGTATACCGCTCGCGCCGCCAGACGGACAAACACGCCCGTAAGGGCAGGTTATCCTGAGCGGGGACCTCCATCGAGGTTGTTGGAGGCGAGAACGGTCGAGCATGGTCGCGACATCGTATCGCTTCGTAATTGTAATCGAAGAAGTTCCCGCAGTATGAAACGGGGTTCGCGAATTTTAACGGTGATCTGAATGCACTCAAGGTATTCATCAAGACATCCGATTGCGATTGCGATTACGATTAGGATTGCGACTACGATTACGACATACGATTACGATTACGACTACGATTACGACTACGATTACGAATGCGATTACGAATGCGATTACGAATGCGAATGCGATTACGATTGCGATTGCGACAAAGGCAAGCCACGGCTATTGGTACAAAGCCACTTACAGGATCCTGCTCTTAGAGCGCACGCGAAGGATCTTTCGTGGTGTTGATCCTGGTGCTATGAGATCCTTCGCTGGCGCTCAGGACGACGGCCTGGTCCCATGGTCGTTACGTGTTTGCGTGGTTGTGCATGTCTCCGGGACTTGCTATCGTGTAGCGTTCCGAGCGAAGTATGAGAAAGGAGCGAAAGGGTGCCCGAAAAGGGGTTGTTTCTTCAAAATGTGATCGCTGTGGTGTGGGATTTCGACCGCACCTTGTCGCCTCATTACATGCAAAAACCGTTATTCGACGCCTACGACGTCGACGAGGACGGCTTCTGGCGGGAAGTGAATGCCTTGCCCGAGTACTACAAGCGGGCCGGCATCACCGTTCAGCGCGATACCTGCTATCTCGGCCATCTGCTTTCCTACGCACGGTCGGGTCGGATGCCGGGCCTCACGAATGCAAAATTACGCGAACTTGGCGCGAACATGGTCTTCTATCCGGGAATCCCGGAACTGTTCGAACGCCTGCGCGGCGTGTTGTTGGATGCGCGCTACGTGGAGAGCGATCTGCGGTTGGAACACTACGTGGTCAGCACCGGTCTGGCCGAAATGATTCGCGGGTCGGAAATCGCTCCCTTTCTCGCAGGAATCTATGCCTCCGAGTTTATCGAGGAACCGGCCAAACCAGGCTCCGACCTCTCGGGCAAACCCGGTACCGGACCCATCAGCCAAATCGCGGGTTTTTTGGACAACACCACCAAGACCCGGGCGCTCTTCGAGATCAACAAGGGCGTGAATAAGGAAAGCAGCATCACGGTCAACGACACCATCCCCGAGGATGAGCGGCGCGTGCCGTTCAAAAACATGGTGTATATCGCGGATGGACCGAGCGACATTCCGTCGTTTTCCGTCGTGAAAAAACATGGAGGACAGACCTGCGCGGTGTACGAATCCGAGTCCGCGGCGAGTTTCAATCAGGCCTTGTCGCTGCAGGAAAATGGGCGGGTGGCCTTTATCGGCGAGGCGGATTACATGGAGGCCAAGCCGACGTTTATGTGGCTGCACCGGCAGGTGACCCGTATGGCGGACCGCATGGTGGCCGAGCGCAAGAAGACCTTCCAGAGCAAGGTCGGACGTGGACCGAATCATTTGCCCGACGAGGCGAAATAGGGATTCGCTACGTGCAGGTTCGGCCGTTGTATATGTGCGCAAGCAAGCGTGGTAAGGGCCAATTAGCCAACGAATCAACCGTCAAAACCGCGTGACCCAAGTCCAAATGCCGGGTGACCGGGTTGGGCACGGCCACGCTGTAGATCCCTGCGCGATTGGCCGCGAGAATGCCGTTAGGAGAATCCTCCAAAACAATGGCATCGGCGGGCGCGACCTCCGTTGCATTCAGGACCGCTTGGAACAGGTCCGGCGCGGGCTTGCCCCGATCCACGTCTTCCACGCAGCGGATACAATCGAAGGCCTCCCGAATACCGAACCGATCAAGATGACCTTCCACCCAGTCCCGCGTCGCGCTCGAAGCGATCGCAAGTGCGACACCCTGCTCGTGGCGTGCAACGAGAAACCCTTCGACGCCGGGGCAAAGCGGTTGCGAATTCACAAGCGACAGAAAACGTGCACGACGACGGTGTTCAATGTTCACCCGATCTAACTTGATCGACGTGAGTTTCTCCAGATACTTGACCGGATCGAAGACGCCGGCGGGCGCACCGATGCAGTCCGCCCACGCCTCGAGGGGAAGTCTCACACCGTGTTCCGCGTAGATTTCCTGCCACGATTCGTAGTCCGGCGTTTCCGTGTCGAGAATAAGCCCGTCGAAATCGAAGATGATGAGTTGCATACCGCGGACTCGAATCAGGCTTGCGGTTCGCGCGTGCAGATGATCAGCGCGCCGATGATGCCCGGGATCCAGCCAAGCAACGTCAGCACGAGAACCAGCAGAATCGAGCCGCAGCCTTTGTCGTACACGGCGAGTGGTGGCAGTAGAATACATAGAATCGCGCGCAGGACGCTCATGTTCGGGTTGGTCTCCGTAAGGTTCGGATTGCTGTGTAGAATTGGACTTAGTGTACACGCCATTTGTTGCCGATGCACGTTCGTGTCGAAGGTTTGACAACGCAGAACCCGCAGGCGTAGAAGACCTTTTGGCGCAATACGAGCGACAGGGAGTCCGCTATGCGTATCCGAATTCTTATGGCGCTAATCATGATGTGCGTGTTGGCGCAGTCAACCGTTCTTGCGGAGGAGGGTACCCCGATGCCGAATGCCCTTGCCCCCTTGCCGCTCGGACAAATCACGCCAAACGGCTGGTTGAAAACGCAACTGCGGATCCAGGCCGATGGGCTCACGGGCCACCTGGACGAATTCTGGCCGGATATCAAGGACAGCGGTTGGATCGGCGGCGAGGCGGAGGGTTGGGAGCGCGCGCCGTATTGGCTGGACGGATTGGTCCCGCTGGCGTACTTGCTGGACGACGCGGATCTCAAGGCGAAAGTGAACCGCTGGTTCGATTATATCCTCGAGCACCAGCAGGAAGACGGCTGGTTCGGTCCCGAGCACGGCAAACGCGGGGGGAACGCGGCGAAGAACCAGTACGACCCGTGGCCGGTTTTCATCATTCTGAAAGCGATGACCCAGTATCAAGAGGCGACCAGTGACGAGCGCGTCATTCCAGCGATGTTGCGTTGCACAAAGAAGCTGGATGCGGTCCTCGACGAGACGCCGCTTTTCGAGTGGGGCCGGCATCGTTGGATGGACGGCTCGGTTTCGATACTGTGGTTGTACGACCGCACCAATCAGGCGTGGCTGTTGGGCGTGGCCCGAAAACTCCACACACAAGGATTCGATTGGCAGAATCATTTCGCCACGTTCCCGTACCACGACCGGCTCAATCGGGATCAGCTCTCCATGGACACCCATGGGGTGAACAATGCCATGGGTGTGAAGGCGTCGGCGGTGTGGTATCGGGTGTCGAACGAGCCGGCGGCGAAATACGCCTTGTATACCGGCCTCGCGAATCTCGATCGCTACCACGGCCAAGTGACGGGACTTTTCACGTCCGACGAACATTTTGCGGGAACGAATCCGTCTCAGGGCACGGAACTTTGCGCCATCGTCGAGTACATGTACTCGTTGGAGACCTGCTTGTCGATTTTCGGCGATCCGGTCCTGGCCGACCGTCTGGAGAACATCGCGTTCAATGCCCTGCCCGCGGCATTCAAGCCGGACATGTGGGCCCATCAATACGACGAGCAGGCCAATCAGCCCGTCTCTTGCGTCGCTAAAACGCCGATTTACACGAACAACGGGCAGGATGCGAATCTCTTCGGCCTGGAACCGAATTACGGGTGCTGTACCGCGAACTACCATCAGGGATGGCCGAAGTTCGCATCGCATCTCTGGATGAAGTCGCGGGACGGCGGCCTTTCGGCCGTGGCCTATGCGCCGTGTACTGTGCGCCGAAGGTGCACGACGTGCCGGTGGTCGTTACCGTGGATACGAAGTATCCGTTCCGCGATACCATCACGATAACGGTTCACGCAGATAAGCCGGTCGAATTTCCGTTGCATTTGCGTATTCCGGGCTGGGCCACGTCCGCACAGGTGAGTGTTGGTGACGACGCTTCATTCGCGGCGAAAGCCGGAACTTTCCACACCGTCGTGCGAACATGGGAGGGAGCGACCGTTGTGACGCTGCGTTTCCCCATGGAAGTCCGCGTAGAGCGGCGGTATCACGATGCCGTGTCTATCCTGCGAGGACCGCTCGTGTATGCCCTCCGCATCGATGAGGACTGGCGGCAACTGCGCGGCGAATTGCCTCACGCCGACTGGGAGGTGTATCCCGAAAAGCCCGTGGAATTACGCGCTGCAAATCGAAGTCGACGATCCCGCTAAGAGCGTAACCTTTGACGAACAGCCCATCGGCGATATGCCTTTCTCGCCGGACGGCGCACCCGTACTCGCGACGGTCTCCGGGACGCCAAGTTCCCGAGTGGACCTTGGTCCAGAATGCGGCTGGACCCATCCCGCCGAGCCCGGTACATTCAGAGGAGCCGCTTGACGAAACTAACGCTCATTCCTTACGGGTGCACCGATCTGCGGATCACAGAGTTCCCGGTGCTCGATGCGAGTGTCGCATCGAAGCAGTGAACGATCGACACGGGTTAGTTCACTCCAGGTCAGAAGAAACATCCCCCTTGATCCCCCTTCAAAGGGGGAGTTGCGCACATCTGCCATTCTTGGTTTAGCAAAGCGCGGCGGTCTAACTCTGAGTCGTTGCTAATCCCCACGCAACGCAAAGCGTTGCGAATTCCCCCTTTGAAGGGGGATCAAGGGGGATGTTTCTTTGACGCATATCAGAAGGACCGACGTGTATCTATTGTGAGCCGTGAACGCGTCAATTCTGGCACTACCCTTTTCGAAGGTCTTGGACTTCGGTGGCGTAGCCTTCGAAGTGGTTGTCCGTGAGTGTGTTTTCGCCTGCGTCTTTGCCGATGCGGATGCCGATCCGTGACGCGGGGCCACGCGTTTCGCGGATGTCGTTATGCGCGATCGTGTTTCCCGCCGTAACGCCTTGGATGTCCACGCCAATGCCTTCTTCATCGCCGCTGTCTACGATGCGGTTGTTCTCGACGACGTTGCCGGTCGCCACGAAACCTTCGCCGCGTTCGGGGCGGAAAAGCACGCCACACACGCCGCTTCGCACCACGTCGTTATCACGCACGACGTTCTCGTTGTCGCGATGGCCGATGGAGATTCCCGCCGTCGCGATATCGCGAATGGTGTTTTTCTCGGCAAGCCCGTATTTCACGCCCCAACAGAAGAAGATGCCGATCTTGTTCCGTTCGATCGTGTTGTTGCGGATGAGCGGCCGTTGGGACCCCGAGCCGGGGTGCATGCCCAGGTCCGCGTTGTCGTGGCTGTGGCAATCTTCGGCCACCACGTCGTGGCAGATCTGCCAACTGAACCCGTCGCCGTTGTAATTGCGCGAGGTGACCCCGCGAAACTCCAGCCGGCTGCAATCCTGCATCCAGATGCCGCCCGCGTAGTTCCCGTTGAGGTTGGCGTTGTTCGCCCTGTTGCCGTCAAGCGTGATGTTTTCGATGGTGATATCCGTCGCGTACTCCGCCGTCAACAAGGGGTAAAGCGTCGAGACCGTACGGGGTCGTTTCCATCCAGAAGTTCTCGCGTAACGCCTTGTCCAATTTGAACCGATTGCCGCTCCGCGCGATCAGCGTCCGTTTCACCACCTGCTGGCCGCCGTTGTTCGGGTTCTTGCACTGGAGACACACCCCGTCGCCGACCTGGAACCCGGACGCATCGGCCAACGTGATTTCCTGGTCGTACCAGTCCGAATCCTCCGCGATTGTGGTCTCGTACCGACGGCTCTTTCACGATCACCGAATCGAGTCCGCTCCCCCGAATCCGAATCCCGGACGGAATGTAGACCGCGTTCCGCATGCGATACTCGCCCGGCATCACGTGCACCGTCCCGCCACCCATCCGCGCGACGTAGTCCACTGCGGCCTGCAACACTTTGTCTGTGGTCCCGACCAGGTCGGCCTTTTCCGGACCAACCGTTAGCGTGAGCCGCTCCTTCCAGTCCGGCTCGACGGCGGTATCCCCGGACGTCGCCCGCGGCCGGGTGACTGCGGGCATGTCAGCCGCAGCAGCGAGTCTGGTCCATGCGGCACCTGCGGCGATGCCGGCAGTTGTTCGGAGCATGTCGCGACGATTCAAGAGAATACGGTTAGTAATGGTCATCGCGCTTTCCTGTACGTTTGAAGCCAAACTCAATTGTAGTGGTACCGGGACCTCGTGGTAAAATGAAGGGTGGGGATATTTAAGTGCTATCCGAGGCAAGCGGTATACTGGTCGCAAGGCGGTGGCCGCGATGAATCGCCTCAAAAGTGAATCAAGGCCGACAGTTGGCCGAGGAGGAACGAAACTCATGAATCCGAGACTATGCGTCGCTAATCTCTTCGTCCTCGCTGGAATCTTGACCGTCATGGGAGTCGCTTGTCAGTCCTCGTCGGGCACGGTGGAACGGCCAATGTCGGGGGTAGAGCTGGAGCAGGCCATCCGGTCGCACACCAATAAGGGAATCCAACTCGGCGAACGGGGGATGTATAACCAAGCGATTCGCGAATTTGAGAAGATCTTGAAGTTGGACCCGGGGAATTCCGGGGCATATAAGAATTTGGGGGTTGCCTATTGTGGAAAGGGAGACTTCGAACGGGCCGTTGAGAGTCTTGGCAAAGCGATTGAGAATGGTTTGGATGACGCGGATACGCATTTCTTTCGCGGTCTGATCTACGTGAAATATCTTGAGCAGGACGAACAAGGGATTCCGGACCTCACGAAAGCTATCGAACTCGACCCAACCCGCGAACGGGCATACTTGAATCGTGGCCTCGCATACTACATGGTCGGCGAATTCGAGGAGTCGATACACGACCTCACGACGCTTCTGGAGATGGATCCGTCCAATGCGAAGAATGTGTTGGATTGGCGGGCGAGGTCCTATACGAAGCTCGGCCAGTACCGGGAGGCGTGGGCCGATGTGCACGATGCTGAACGCCTCGGCATTCAAGTCGACGCTCGTACTTTGGAGGAATTGAAAAAGGCGTCGGGCCAGAACGAATAGCGGAATGGCCGGAGGTCGCTCTTGGCCGCGTAACTTCCGGCATGTCCGCCGCCCCAGCCAACCCGGCCCACGCGACACCGGCCAAAAATCCGGATGTAGCCCGCAGCATGTCACGACGATTGATTTCGAACGATTCCATTCGGGTGTTCTCCGTTCCGTAGCCGCTCAAACGTTTGACACATAGCGGATCTACTTTGTACATGGTACACTGATAGTGGTCGAAATGCGTCTAGCAGATTGGAGCACGAGATGGCTTCGTTACGTTACATCTATTGGCAGGACGAGGACATGTGGCTTGGCCACTTGGAGGAGTTCCCGGACTACATGACGCAAGGCGAAGATCTCGATGAGCTTCAGGAGAATCTCCGGGATCTCTATCGAGAATTGATCAAGTGGGGAGATCCCAGGCGTTCGTCGAGTAGCTGAGCTGAATCTTCCATGAAACGGGTTGACCTTCTGCAACGACTTGCGGAGATGGGTTGCGAGTTAATCCGCCATGGGGGCAAGCACGATTGGTATCAAAACCCTCGCACGGGTGCCTGTCAACCCATACCACGTCATCGGGATATAAAAGAGCACCTTGCCCGGCATATCTTGCGAAAACTCGGAGAGTGATGTCCGGTTGGAGCAACCTTCATGAGTCCAAACCCACGATTACGTAAGACCAGTCGGCGTATCATCGTGATGTTGGCTACGCTGTTTGGAATTCCCCTCGTAATCTATGCCGGCTTCCTGTTCGTGTACTCATGGCAGTTGACGAACGCGTTGGAAGAACTTCGCGAAGCAGCGGAGGCGCCGATTGATTCCTCTGGGATGATTGAGACGAAACAGACCAATCCGGATGACACTTCCGCGGCCTACTCGTATTTGTTTGCCGAACTGGAGCGTCTCGAGGCGAGTTACGAAGCCTACGAGGTCGACCTTAGCAGCCTGTCCATTTACTACGTCCTGAAACCGGAATCTCAAAGATCCGCTGAGGAACAGCGTTTACACGATGAGTGGGACAGGGCCGAGGAAAGACGAAAGGAAGCGATCGTCACTGAGCATGAGGCCTTGATCCATACCTTTCGCGAACTGACAAAACGGGAAGGTCCCGTAGTTCCGCCGGGTGCGTCGTTCCAGGAGAATCCTCGGTACCCCTATTTTATGAGTCTGCGCGAGATTGCGCGGCTGCTGATGAAACACGCGGAACTGGCAGCGGCGAACGCAAACTACGAGGAGGTGGCCGAGGACATCGTGGCCGGTCTACGGTTCAGCGATGCACTGGCGTTGGATGACTCAATCATGGTTCAGTTTAGCCGCATGGCAGTGGTCAGCATCGTGGCGGATGGCACAGAGGCAACGCTGAACGGTGGTGAAATCCCGTCCGATCAGGTGTTTGGACTTCTGTTGGCCCAGGCAGCGCACAGTGCCAAGCAAGATAAGCTACCTATTGTCATCGCACGGGATGCCTTGCACGGGCGAGAGGCGTTTGATCGGATTCGCGCGGGAGACAAGAGCGTACTTACATCATATTTTGCCGCCGGTGACTGGGGTGAGAAGGCCGGAAAGGGATTCCGCGGTGTAGACTATCACCCTGAGCGAATTGAGATGAAGGACTTCGTTCGCGTGGCATTTGTCAAAGGGTATACTTCTCCGCTCGCGGGGCCGTTGGTGGACCGGGACGAATGCATTTTTCTTGAAACCATGACGAAAGCTTCTGCGTTGTTGCGTTTGCCCTATCTGGATGCCATGGTCGCGTTTGCCGACTTGAAGGACGAGATTCCGCAGACGGTCTTTTCGGTCGCCGACACGCTAGCCAGAACTGCCGAGCACACCATGACGGCTCAAACCGGCTCGATCGCCCGGCTAGACTTGTTGCGTATGGGGCTTTCCATCGAGCGGTATCGCAAAAGCCAGGGCGTTTATCCGAAGAGCCTCTACGACATCGCACCTATCCTAGGCACGGAAATTCCCATGGATCCCTTTATGGACGAGCCCTATCGCTATGCGACCGATGGCGATCTTTTCTGCTTTACAGCGTGGGCGAGGATCTCGAAGATGACGGTGGAAGACACGACTACCGGACGGGGGATATTGTTTGGCGCGGGGAATGAAGTTGTATCCAACATTTCCGTTTGCACCGCGAGGGTACTGGGACCTGTGTACAATGCGCGTCGCGCTCGTTTTCTTCGGCGCCAGATTCATCATCTTCCGCATTTTTTACTTGATTACTTACGGGAACCGGCGGGTGTATGGTCGGATTTGGTGGCAGTAGGCTTACCGTTGCAGTTCTGGTAGTACTCTCTCCGATTTGCGGACCTCCGAATTGTGCGTAGGTTTTGGCCGTGGGGCCGCCAAAACCCAGTAGTATCGTCACGGAAGCGATCGGATGATCGAACCAGCGACTCACAGTAGAATTGTGTCTTTTACCGAAATCTGGGCGGGCATGTGCACATTAACTTTTTGTCTTGCGCTGGTATCTTTCCCGTTCTCGCGTTTGCGCAGCAGACATCAGCCGCGCCGGCTTCAAAACTGACATTACCTTCGTTGCTGTCCAGTGGTAGCCAGGGGTTCGTAGAGAATAAAGGGGCAGGTGGCCAAACCGGTAGCCTTCGACGCTCCCGGATCGCACGTACTTTTTTCTTACGCCATCGAGATCGTGTTCAACGTCGGTCGTCCGACCACCATTAATGGGGTGGAAGACGATGACGTACGGCCGGGCCGACCGGTGGCGGGTGTCGTAATTCGGTTGCATTTCGACGGCGCCAGCACGAGCCCACCGTGGAGGGGTCGACCCGCTCGAAAGCGTCTCGAATACCATTCGGGGCATGGAAGGGCGTGGGCAAAATGTACAGCGACATTCGGAATTTTGGCGGCGTCGTATATCGGGACCTGTATCCCGGAATCGATCTGGAGTGTCGCACGGGGAAGTCCGGGTTGCAGCGGACGCTGGTGGTTCACGACAAAGCAAATACCGACGGTATTGCGGTCACGTACAACGGTGTGGATCGCATTCGCCTCGGCAAAGATGGACAACTGGAAGAGCTGGTAACGGACATTGGCATCATCCGGGAGTCGCCGATTGCCGTGCGGTTCGAAACCAAGGATGGCGAGAAGCGCAATTCCGTGGCCGTATATGACGTGAGTGGATCGAAGAAGGTGGCTCTTAATATTACTCGATAGCCTGTAGGAACGAATGGGCGGTGCTGCAGCGGGGTCAGCGGACATGCCGGAGAGGGAGGATTGTCGGATGTGGAGAACTATTGGCCTGAGCTTGGGGGCGCTGATTTGCGTGTCGGTCGCCGCGACCGCGCAGAATCCGGACGCCCTGACCTGGAGCACCTTTCTGGGTGGATCGCTCCAGGAAAGCAACAACGGGATCTACGTGGATTCGTCGGGATACGTGTGGGTGTTCGGCTCGACGTTTTCGACGGATTTCCGACAACGTCCGGTGCGTATCAAACGGCCAACAACGGCAGTCTTGGCGGATTCTCGGACATCAACTTCGGGGGCGACGGTTATGTGACGAAGCTGGACCCCGCCATGGGCAATGTCTTGTTCTCGACGTTCATCGGTGGTTCCGATGACGAGAAGATCGACCAGATCGTCGTCGAAGCCGCGTTACCGGGAAAGATTACCGTCGCGGGTGCGCACCGTCTCCATGGATTTTCTGACCACCCCCGGTGCATTTGACGAAACGCCCAACGGTGCGCGCAGTGACTTTTTCTTGCGTCTCAACGCGGCGGGGGTCGGGCGCTCGATTTCTCGTCGTACTTTGGCGGGAGCGGTGATGACCAATTCTGGGAAGAGTCTGGACAGTGCCATCGTCACGTTCTCCCGGCAACATTTATTTTGCCGGTCACAGCACTTCGACCGACCTTCCGACGACGGTCGGAGCCATGCAGCCTACGAACGGGGGCGGGGCGTGACGCATTTATTGCAAAGATGTCCTCGGATGGGGCCACGAGCCAGTACGTGACCTATTTCGGCGAAGCGGTTTCGAACAGGCACTCGGCTTGGAATTGTTGGCGACGGGGAAGTTCTTGTTACTGGCCGCACCAGCAGCAGCGATCTCCCCACCACGGCCGGCGTCGTAGGCCCGGGGTACGGGGGTGTGAGCGACGCCTTCGTGCTCTCGGTTGAATGCGACCGGGACAGCGGCCACGTTTTCGACCTATCTCGGTGGCAGTAATTACGAGCGTGCTTGGGATGTGCGAGTGGGCAGCACCGGCGATATCTTCGTTGTTGGGGATACCCTGAGTTCCCGACTTCCCCACGACCGCGGAGCCTGATAGCCAGACGTTCAGGGTGGGACACAGGCCGACATATTCGTTACGAAGTTGAATGCGGCGGGTACCGCAATCGTCGCGTCCACGTACATCGGCGGTGGCAATCGTGAAATCCCCGTGTCCGCCGTCATCGACAGTAACGACGCCATCTGGATCGGCGGCGAGACCCGCTCGGCGGATTTTCCGACGACGCGCGGCGCCTACGACCGTACCTTCAACGGCGGTGATAACGATACGACGATTACCGGGATTGACGCGACGTTGTCGACGCTTATCTATTCGACGTTTCTCGGAGGATTTGTACGGGATTGGTCCAGCCATGTCGAGGTGGACGGTCCGATTGTCTACAACGCGGCCGGGACGGCATGGTCCTCGAATTTCCCAACCACGGCGGGCGCATACGACACGACCTTTGACGGAAACGGTGTCACCACGGGCGAAAGTTTCGTGACGCGGATTGACACGTCTACCGCCACGCTGGACACCGATGGCGACGGCATGCCGGACTGTGGGAGAAGTTGTACGGTCTGGGGTACACGACCAGCAACGCGGGCGTGGACGAAGAGCCGGACGGGCTGACCAACCTCCAGGAGTTCGTCAACGACACGAACCCCGTGATTGCCGACCCCGATGGCGACGGACTTACCGATGGTGAGGAAATCAATACCTACTTGACCAATCCGAAGCAGAAGGATTCCGACCTGGACGGGCTTACCGACGGGCAGGAAGTGATGGACCTCGACCCGGTTGCCGGCGGCGTTCAGAATCCCTTCGATCCGAACAACGCGGATACGACCGGGGACAGCGGCTCGAACAGTCCCGACACCATTGGAGACGGAACAACGACTACGACGGCGACTCGATCTCGAACCGCGTCGAGTTCCGGGATGGCACGAGCCCGATTGACGCTGCCAGTTATAAGCTGCATCCGCCGAAAACCATCCAGTTGACGAACATCACGAAGATCGTATCCTCACCGGCGAACACGCATCCCTGGGAATTAGAGTGGGCGCACAGCGGTACCGAGTTGGCTTACATGGACGCCAACTCGGGCCTGTTTTATCGCGTTCCGTCGGACGGGTCGACCGCCCCGGTTGCGGAAGGTTCGATCGGGACCGGCCGGGGTTTTGCCTGGGGATACGGTGATATCACGTGGTGGTATCCCGATCCTGCGACCGGCGACCGCCTGTTGGATAA
>CAVUWV010000025.1:0-7656 GCA_963745075.1 Candidatus Hydrogenedentota bacterium
GAGTCGAACACGGCACGCAGGCGTGCGCCCGCATCTACGGCCTGAAGATTGATGGAAAGCCTGCATCATCGTGACCGGCGATGCTACGTCCCACTTCTTCCAAAGTATCGTGCCGTCGTCTCCCGATAGGCCGCGTATTCGTCTCCGTAGAGTTGGGCGAGATACCGCTCTTCCGCACCCACGTAGCTGACAAACCCCAACCAGAAGATGGCCGCCGCGAAGAGCGCCAGACCCGACCGGCCCAGGCACGCGATGCCCACGAGACATAACAACCACCCCACGTTTTGCGGATTCCGGCTATACCGGTAGATGCCTGAAGTGATCAGGGAATCCGTCTTTCGGCCGGACATCCGTTTGAGCGAGTGAAACGCAACGAGCGCGGAGACGATCATATAACCGCCCGCGACTAACAATACGATGCCGACTGGAATTGCCGCTGCGGCGACACCGGCACAATCCAAGACGAATACCAAGCCGCGTAACAGGTCAAGGCGAGATGAACAAGGTAGAGCGCCCACACAGCGTAAACGACCGGCATCGACAGGGTGTCGCGGTATCGGTATTCGCGGCGGATGCGAATCGTAACGGCTATCGCGAGGAACGCCACCGCGAGAAGTGCAATGAAAACAATCGTAGCGCCTTCCATGCCTGTGCCTCCTATTTGGGATTGTCCGGCGGGCTCGCCAAGAGCGATTGATATGTCTCGTAGAACAGGCGAGCGTCCTTAAGGAGGGCGGGTTTTCCAACCCGCCATGCGAGGGCTTGAGCAGAAGGTCAAAGTCCGCACAAACTAGGGATGTCCACAGATTAGCCCGTCGTTAACTAATACGTCATTCTCATCAATGAAGTTCTTCGCATGGCGGGTTGGAAAACCCGCCCTCCGTGCAAGCGCGAAAAATGTATGGGCTCTCCCGTTGAAGGCGAGCACACGTTGGGGATACCGATGTTTACACCGCTTCACGTTTCCGTTCGGTCGTCGAAAGAGTCGCCCGTGCTGATTCGAATGACCTCCCTTACATCGTAAACAACGATCTTCCCGTCGCCATTCCGTCCGGTGCGTGCACGTTCGCGTAGTACCGTCAAAACTTCTCTCAACATGCTGTCCGGCACTATCGTTTCAAGCTTGATCATGGGCACTTCACCTAAATCCCGACTGTCCGCCCGTCCGACTCGGTGGCCAAAACCGCGGACGGTTGAAATGGTTACGCCGGGAAACTCCGGATGCGCGTACAGCGGCTCCAAAACGTCTTCAAGTAGTTCAGGACGGATAAATGCCTTGATTTCCTTCATGTCGACTGGCTCCTATCAATTGCAGTCCATCAGATTTCCACCCCCGGCTCGCGAACGCTGAACCAGCGATACACCGCCGGTACCACCAGCAGCGTCAACAAGGTCGAAGTGATGAGTCCACCGATGACCACCGTCGCCAAAGGCCGCTGGACCTCCGCGCCTGCGCTGTGGGCCATCGCCATCGGCAGGAACCCGAGCGACGCCACCAGCGCGGTCATGAGCACTGGACGCAGGCGTATCTTCGCGCCCTCCTGCGCCGCTTCGTTCGGCGCAAGCCCGTGCCGTTGCCGCTCGACGATATACGAAACCAGCACCACGCCGTTGAGCACGGCGACACCGAACAACGCAATGAATCCGACCCCTGCCGAAATTGAGAAGGGATAGCCGCGCAACACGAGTGCAACGATTCCGCCGGTCAAGGCCATAGGCACGTTGAGGTAAATCAAAATAGCGAGCCGCGTTGAATTGAAGGTGCTGTACAGCAGCACGAAGATCAGCAACAATGCCAATGGCACCAGCAGGACCAATCGTTGCGACGCCGCCTGCAGATTCTCGAACTGACCGCCCCAGTCCATGTACCACCCGGGAGGCAGTTCCAGATTTGCGTCCAGTGCTCGCCGGGCTTCGGCAACGAATCCAGCCAGATCGCGCCCGCGCACGTTCGCTTCGACGGTTATCCGCCGATGAATGTCCTCACGGCTGATTTGGGCAGGCCCTTCCTCGATGGAAATGGAAGCCACCTGCGAGAGCGGAATGAGCCGCTTCTCCCCCGCCTTTGTCGCAGGCACGCGCAAGTCGCGCAAGGCGTGGAGGCTCTCCCGCACGGCTGGATCGAAACGCACCTGAAGGGAAAATCGCTTCTGACCCTCGATAATCGTCGCGACCTGCGCGCCGCCGATGCTCTGCACAACATCGAGTATATCCTGCCCGTTGATTCCGTACCGGGCCGTTGCTTCCCGATCCACGCGTATGCGGATATTGGGCAGACCGATGACCTGCTCGGCTTTGACGTCCGCCGCGCCGGGGATGTTCTGCATCAGACGCACCGCTTGATCCGCCTTGGCTTTCATCTTTTCCAAGTCGTCGCCGTAGATCTTGATCGCAACGTCGCTGCGCACGCCGGAGATTAGCTCTTGCACGCGAAGCTGGATCGGTTGCGAGTAACTGAAGATCGCGCCAGGCACGCGCTCCTGCAAGGTCGCGTCGATAGCCTCAATCAGGGTTTCCTTGGAATTGAACCGCCAGGTATCCCGGGACTTGAGCATGATGTAGGTATCGCTGATTTCCACCCCCATGGGGTCCGTGGCAATTTCCGCGCGGCCCGTGCGGGAGATTACCGTGTCGACTTCGGGAAACTCGTCGACGAGTACCTTTTCCGCCCGTGTGCTGATCTCGTTCGACTTCTCCAACGACACGCTGGGCAGGCGCCAAATCTGCATGGCGATCGAACCTTCGTCAAGTTGTGGAATAAACTCAGCACCAAGGGTGGGGATCAGCCCCAGGCTGGCCACAAAGATCACCGCCGCGGTCGTGAACGTCAGGAACGGGTGCTTGACGGTCTTCGTCAGCACCGGCGAATACACCCACTTGGCAAGCCGGAACAACATCGGCTCCTTTTCCCGCACCTTTTTCAGAAACAGGGACGCGAGCACGGGCATCAGGGTCAGCGCGCAGACCAGCGAACCGGCCAGTGCGAAGACCACCGTAAGCGCCATGGGACGGAACATCTTGCCCTCCACGCCTGTCAGGGCCAGGATGGGCAGGTACACGATAATGATAATGCCTACGGCGAAGGACACAGGCCGGGCCACTTCCCTGCACGCGGTGCGTACCTTTTCGAGGTGCGGCCGATTGTCATTCCGATGGTCATGGAGATAGCGCACGACATTCTCGATCATGACGACGGAACCGTCAACGATCAGGCCGAAATCGATCGCGCCGAGGCTCATCAGATTTCCGCTCAACCCGGCAAAGCGCATGGCTGTAAAACTCACCAGCATGGACAAGGGGATAGCCAATGCCACCATCAGGCCTCCCCGCAGGTTACCGAGTAAGAGCAGCAAAACCAGGATTACGAGCACGCCGCCTTCAATCAGGTTTTTGGCCACCGTGTGGATGGTGCGATTCACAAGCTCCGTGCGGTCGTAGTAGGTATCGATCGTCACGCCCTCGGGAAGGGTCTTCTGAATCTCCTCGATCTTCGCGTGCACGTTGGTAGAGACGACCCGAGCGTTTTCGCCCATCAACATCATCACGATGCCGATGACAGCCTCACCCCTTCCGTCGCGGGTGACTGCGCCCTGCCGGATCATGGGAGCAAATTCCACGTCGGCGAGATCGCGAATGTAGATGGGCGTCGCCGTGTCCTCGTCGTAGCCGACGATGACCTTTTCGATCTCTCCAAGGCTTTCGAGCAACCCCTCGCCGCGAATCAGGTATTGCTCGCCCTGGTGCGCGATGTAGCCACCGCCAACGTTGCGGTTGTTCGACTCGAGCGCATCGAACACGTCGGCCACGGTAATGCCGTATGCCACGAGCCGTTCCGGATCCAGGGTGACCTGATAGGTCTTGAGTTCGCCGCCGAAACTGTTGACTTCGACCACGCCGGGAACGCTGCGCAATTGGAAGTTCACGTACCAATCGAGGATCGTGCGCAGCTCCATGGGCGAGTACCCCTCGCCGCGCACCTCGAATTGATAGATTTCGCCCAAGCCGGTCGAGATGGGTCCCATCCCGGGCTCCCCATACTCCTCGGGGATTGATCCCCGGGCTTCCGTCAAGCGTTCGCCGACGAGCTGTCGCGCCCAGTAAATGTCGGTCCCCTCGTCAAAGACCACGGTTACGACCGACAAACCGAATTTGGACACCGAACGGATCTCTTCGATATCGGGAAGACCGCTCATGGCGGTTTCCACCGGGAAGGTGATGAACTGTTCGACTTCTTCCGGGGCCAGCCCGGGAGAGTTGGTCAGGACCTGGACCTGGATGTTGGTAACGTCGGGCACGGCATCGATGGGCAGGTTCAGAAGGGAGTTAATCCCCGCCGCCGCCACGAGACACCACAGCACCACGACGATCAGCCGGTTATTCAACGAAAAATCAATAATGCGATTCATGGTGTCCCCTTAGTGACTGTGTCCGCCGCCCAGGCCTTCTTTGCCGGCTTCCGACTTGAGAACGAAGATGTCTCCGAACGCAACGCGGTCCCCTTCCTGGATTGCGCCTTGCACTTCCGTGAGGGTGTCCGAGGAATGCAGAACACTTACCGGCACCGCCCGGAACTCGCCCTCTTCCTGCGCTTTGTAGACGATGGCGCCCGTGTCTGTGCGTTGCAGCGCGTCGTTGGGGACCAGGACGGTTTCGTCGTGGGCGTGTTCGTCGACGAATACGAGCATGCGCCCGAACAAACCGGCGCGAAGCCGGGTCTCGGGGTTCGGCAACACCATGCGCACGTTCACCGTGCGGCTTTCGGGATCCAGCACGCTGCCGATGTAGTCGATCACGCCGGAAAAATCCTCGTCGGGGAATGCGTCGAGTTGCACGATCGCTTTTTGGCCCTCGCGGAGTCGTCGAAGATCGCGTTCCGTGGCGCGTCCCATCACCCACACCGGGTCGAGCTTCGCAATGAAGAACACTTCGTCGTCTTCCCCCACGGTTTCGCCAAACGTGATATGCCGTTGAACGACCGTCGCGTCAAAGGGCGCACGAATTTCGTAACGCGTAAGGGTGGTGTCCTTGGCCTGCGGGAGGCCATTTACCTCAGCCTGCGACAGGCCAAGGGCGTGCAGTTGTTGTTCGGCCGTTTGGACCTTGATTCGCGCAGCCTGATACTCGGCTTTCGCCTGGAGATAATCCTGCTCAGCCGAGATCTTGTCTTCCCAGAGCCCCTTTTCGCGCGCAAAGGTGGTTTGCGCCAGGTCGCGCATGGCAACCGCAGCCAGGTACTCCGACTTCGCGCGCGCCAACTCCCGGCTGTCCAGCACCGCCAGCAGGTCCCCGGCGTTCACCCGGTCGCCGATGCCCACAAAAACTTCCCGTACGATGCCACGCACCCGGGGAACGAGATGGGCTTCGTTGTCGGGGTCCAGCGAAACTTCAGCGGGAATCGTGAGGGTGCTGTCGACGGTCCCGGCGTGTACCGGCACCATCGCAATATTCAGGCTCTCCAATCGTTCCGGCGACAGGTGTACGACCCCTTCTTCGTGGTCGTCGTGACCTTCCTGCTCGTCGTTGTGCGCCTCTTCCGTGGCAGCCGCGGCACCGATTTCCGAACAGCCGGAACCGAGCAAAGCCGCCATGGCGATGGCAACAATCGCAAAACTCCACGCCGCAGCGCGGCGGTTATTCGTCAGCATCGTTCTTCTCCTTCAAAGACATGTCCGATTTCACCGGCCAATCCTGGATGGCCCGGCCGGTGAGCCGTTCCACCTCGATAAGCGCCGCGTTGTAACGCGCACGCGCATTCAACTGACCGGTTCGAACGTCGAATAGGGTCCGTTGGGCGTCCAGCACGTCGAGATAGCTGAACTTGCCTTGCTCATAGCCGCGCTGGGTCTTTTCAAAGGTTTCCTCGGCCTTGGGGACTACTTCGGCGGTCAGTACTTCGATCTCATCGACGGCTGCAGCGGCCGCTTCCCGGGCGTCCGCCAGAAGCGCCCATGCGATTGCTTCCGCGCCCCTGCGCTCGTTGCTGGCCTTGGCGACCATGTGTTCGGCCGCTGCGATGTTTCCCTGATTGCGGTCGAAGATCGGCAGCGGAAGCGAAAAACCGAGGATCAGACGGTTGTCCCGGTCTGACTCGAAGTCGACTTCCGATTGGGAAAACCCGAACCCGCCCGCCGTATCGAAGCCGGATTGGCGCACCAACCGATCCACCAGACCTGTACTTCTGAAGCCCAATTGCACGGTAAGATTCGGAATGCGCTTCGCCCGTTCGCTTTGAAACGCCGTTTCCCGGCGCGCCAGTTCGGCCGCCCAGCGCGCGATATCCGGATTTTCGGTGAGTTCCTCGTTCAGAACGTCGAGCGGCGGTACCTCCTCGACGGCTGCCATCGTTCCCGACACGCAGTCAAACCCGACCGCGTTGCTCCCCCACATCGACGCAAGACGTGCGTACGCGGCGGTTCGATCCCGCTTGGCCTGGTCCCGCGCGACGCGGGTTGTCGCCAGGGCCACGTCGGCCCGATTGCTCTCAAGGGGTGACGCGGCCCCCGCCTTGACGCGCCGCGCAGCGACCGATGCCGCCTCCTCGGCAAGCTCGACCAGGTCTTCCTCCAACACAAGGCGCTGTTGCGCGACAAGTGCGCCGAGAAAGGCCGTCGCGGCTTCGGTCAGGACATCCGCGCGCGCGGCCTCGTAGTCCCAGAGCAGCGTATCTTTATCCCGCTCGGCAACCGCAACCCGCTTAGTCCGCTTCGCGCCAAGCTCGATAACGTATGCCAAGCTCACGGTAATCTCGGATTCGGCCAGACCGGAGTGGGCGCCCTGCTCCCGTTCCGTTTCCCATCCCAAGACCGGGTTCGTCTTCAAGACAGGCAACTCGAGGGGATTCTTTCCTTGGCCCTGCGGCACGGTGATAGCTCCACGTTCAAGAGTTCCTGAGAAAACGGACGTATTCCGCTGTGAAGACGGACCGGAGGTCCAACGCACATCTTCTATATCGACGGACAACTCGGGATTGGGTCGCAACCCAGCTTGCAGAATGCGCGCGTCCGCGGCCCGGATATCCCATGCGAATGCGGTTAATCGGGGACTCCGCTCCAACGCCCGCGCCAACGCCTCCGAGAGCGTAAGTGCACGATTCTGCGCTTGCGCGCCGGAGGCGACAACTAAGAAAAACAAGAGGATCGGAGCAATTGTCATCCAAACAGATCTGGACATGGTTCTTCCTTATGGTTTCGTTCGTGACTGGGGTCAAGACCTGCACGAAACCCGTAGGACAGGGTTCATCAATGACTAAGGTCCATACCCGGGTGATTGAGTGCTCGTGGCCGGGCGTCAGCAAGCATCCCGGGCGCAGCGTTCAGACGCGGAACTCCCGCGAAACGGTCAAGAACACCGTGAAATGGGAATTGAGAGGAATGGGTCTAAATACGAAGGACGACGGTCTGTTTTTGGAGAACAACCGCCGATGGGAAGAATTCCGAACGGAGTGTTTGGCGACGGTCGACGGTTAGTGCCGGAGCGATCATGCACGGCGCAACGACAAATGCGTATGTGGAAGTAGCGGCAGCGCTTCGATCCCAACGTAGGGCGCCCAGCGTTCCGCTCGACGTTAGCAGCGAGACGTCCACGCAAGGGTGCTTTGAAGCAGGCTCATGCTCCCATGCCGCTGCGTCGCCGGGAGCATTGGCGTAATCATCAGGA
>CAVUWV010000026.1:0-80022 GCA_963745075.1 Candidatus Hydrogenedentota bacterium
GTATCGCTCATTCGGCGTCACCGGATGGGGCGCGCACAGCTACGACCAGATCAACCGGGGTCTGGGCACCGACGAGACCGGCCCGGTCGAAGTAATCTTGGAAGAAGCCGTGCGCGACATGCCGTCCGGGAAGTTCGAGGAGCGGACACCTTCCGAAGACGAAACGGGCGCCTGGTACTACCCCATGACGAAGGGCGTGACCGGTCCGCGCGCACGCGTCAACATGAAGTTTGCGAACAGCACCGAGTTGCACCTCAATCTCGACGGCGATTGGGGACCCGGGCTTGGCTGCATCTTCGTCGGCGAGAAGGGAACCATCGAAATCAACCGCGACCAGATTTCGGCCGCGCCGAAAGAATCTGATCGAGTCTCCCGACCGGCCACCGAAACTGGACGTGCTCGAGACGCAGCCGCACATCGAGAACTGGATCGAATGTATCAAGTCTCGCGGCCGGTGTAACGCCGATATCGAGTATGGTCTGCGCAGCACCACCTTGTGTTATCTTGTGAACATCGCGCGCGACGTGGGTCGCGTCGGTGAAACGCTCCACTGGGATCCGAACGCGGAACAGTTCACGAATTGCGATGAAGGAAACGCCCTGCTCACGCGAGCGCGGCGGGCCGGCTACGAACTTCCGACGTAAGCACGGGGCGGCTGGTGACAGACGCTTGAATTCGAAGTTTGAATAAAGATGGATTCCCGCGAAAGCGGGAATCCATCTTACTAAACAAGGTGTCAGCACCTATCGATTGAGCAAACGAAATTCCGGCATGCAGCACTTCATTGCGGGAGCGGATAAACATTGGCTCGTACCTGGATATGCTTGATCGTTCTATTCGGTGCGTTGACATCGGCCTCGGGGCAGGAATACACCGACGTTTTCGTATCCGGTCAAGGCGGATACCATACGTACCGAATCCCCGCGCTTGCCGTCACCAGCGATGGTACCTTGCTGGCCTTCTGCGAGGGGCGGAAGACGAGCGCGAGCGATGCGGGCGATATCGATCTTCTCCTGAAACGCAGCAACGACAACGGCGCGACGTGGACCGAACAGCAGATCGTGTATGAAGAGGGTGGCGATGCCGAGATCACCATCGGCAACCCTTGCCCCATTGTCGATACCACGCAGCAAACCGTCCATCTCCTGTTCACCCGCAACAACGAGCGGGTCTTCCACACGATGAGCACGGACGACGGCAACACCTGGTCTGCGCCGCGTGAAATCACTGAAGCATTGCATGCTTTCGATTTTCCCTGGACCCGCGTCGGCACCGGACCCGGACACGGCATTCAACTGAAAAGCGGGCGCCTCATGGTTCCTCTTTGGTTGAATGAACGCATTCGATACAACTACCGATCCGCGGTGCTCTACAGCGGCGACCATGGGGAGACCTGGTACGCCGGCGGTCTGGTAGGCCCAGAAGTTCCAGACACGAACGAGTGCATGGCTGCTCAGCTTTCGGATGGGACCGTATACCTCAACATGCGCGCGCGGGATGTCCATACTCGAACCTTCGCCCGGAGCAACGATGACGGTCTGACATGGTCCACGCCGGTACCGGATCCCAGCCTGCCCGACCCTGTCTGCCAGGCAAGCGTGCTGGCTGTTAACAACCGCATGCTCTTTACCAATCCTTCGGGACCAGGACGGGCTAATCTCATGTTGCGCGCGTGCGATGATGGCGCAAAAACCTGGCACGAGGCACAAGTTCTACATCGCGGTCCCGCAGCCTATTCCGATCTTGCGTTATCCTCGAGTGGGGACATACTGTGTCTTTACGAGTGCGGCGCCCATGGACCATATGAGAGAATTCGGCTGGCCCGCACCGAGATGCCCAACTAAAGTGAGTGTTATCAAACCGGAGTCACTCCGGAGGAGGAAATCGTGAAACCCAGTCTTGTCCTATGTCTTGCCGCGGCACAAATCGTGGCGGTATTCGGTGCTTTGGCCGAGACCGAAGAAGGCTTCGTCTCCATGTTCAACGGCAAAGACCTCACCGGTTGGGAAGGGAAACCCGGCGGTTGGTGGGTGGAGGACGGCTGCATCACGTCGGAAAGCACGCCCGAAAAGCCTTGTCTGAAAGCTCACTACCTCTACTGGAAGACCGACGAACCCGGCGACTTCATTTTGCGGTTCAAGTTCAAACTCGTCGGAGGTAATTCGGGTGCTCAGTTTCGCAGCGAACCGCGGCCCGATTTCGACACGTGGGGGTATCAGGCTGACATGGATGCCGAAGGACAGTGGACGGGATGCCTGTTCCAACACGATCGCGGCGGCGTGGTCATGCGTGGGTACAAGGCCAAAATCGCCCCGGACGGCACGCGAACGGAAGAACAGTTTGCCGACCCTGCAGAACTGATCAAGAAAGTCAAAATGGAGGACTGGAACGAATATGAAGTCGTGGCCGAAGGCAGCCATATCAAGTTGAGCATCAACGGCCAACTCATGTGCGAGGTCGACGACAAAGACGCCACGTATTCGCGCGCGAAGGGGCTGATTGCGTTACAAATGCATCCCGGACCACCGATGAAGGTGCAGTTCAAAGACCTTCGGATCAAGATTCTCGACCGGAAGGACCGTTGACAACGGTCAAGGCGTTTGCGGATGCGCCGCGATATATTCTTCCCAGGATTTTCGCCAAGGTACCGGCGAGAAACGCCGCGCGAAAACGTGCCGTTGTGGGTCCGAGATGATATACGTCGCGCAACAGTCGTTCGCGCGTCGCCCAGAAGGCGTCAACGGCGGCCAAACGCGCGTCGGTCCATTCGTCTTCTGCGACGATCGCGGAGTTTAACTTCATCAGTTCCAATTTCAAACTGCCATTGTTCCCGCCGCCAATTCTGAGGAATCGGTCGCACGCTCCAACGCTCTTGAAGTCGACAGCGGCGGCGTGTAGTGTCGACCGCATAAGGCCGGCCCCATTGATAGAGCCACGCCGCCCACGATTCGGGCATACCCGCCCGGGCATCCAGATACGTGGCCGCGTAGGTGCGCAGTACGGCATCGGCGTCGGCAAATTGGTGTGTCGACAACCCCGCCAGGATGGCCTTATTCACATCGTCGAAGATGCCTTCGGAGTAGGCCATCCAGCCCGTACACCCCTGTTTCTCGAATGCGGCCACCGTGCGTGCTAACCGTTCGGGTGCAATGACCGGACCCAGGTGACCGTAGATGTCTTTCGGACTTGCCTCGTCGGCATACCCGATGTGGACGAAGGCTTGCCGCGCACAGCCGTCCGGCAGCGGCACGTCAGCCACGGTGTCTTTACCGTAGGGAATGTGCAAGGCCATGCTCTTCGCCCAGCCCGGGGCCTCGGCATTCACCCAGTCCGCAAAGAGTTGGTGTTCCTCGGGCGTCCACCACCAGCCGATAAAGCGCATCTCGACGCCGGGGTGGTATTCCTCCGCAATCGCGTGAATCTCCTTGCAAAGTTTCGCAAAGGTAAGAATCCAGGGGTTGCAGGCATCGCACGCGCACCCACCGTAGTCGTACGGGCACGCCGAGATCGCCCGCAGATGGACACCGGCCTTGGCCAGATCATCGAACCAGTTCCGGTAATTCTTGAGTATCGCCGATCGACCACCGTCCGTGGACGGACACACCAACTGGCCGAAGATTCGGTCCTTCTTTGTCGCCGCGATGTCCGGCAGAACTTGATCCAGGAAGACATGATTCGGCGTGATGACCAGTACACACGGCAAACCGAGGGACTGTGCAATCAAGAAGTTGCGTTTCTTCGCATCCCACAACGCGTGCCCCATGTTGTAGTGCGCATCGTTGAACGGGTCCGCGCAGTCGATCGTGTCAAACCAATCCGCGTATTCGTTGAATCCCCAGTTGCGGGCTTCCGTCAAAAGCGCCCGGCATTCGTGTGCGCCCATGCACTCGTAGCTGTTCCCGAAATGTCCGGGCGCGTAGAGCGTGCGCGTGGCCAGCGGCGCGTCAAGTTGATCCGCTTGAGCGAGAGCAGTCATAAGAGCCAACAAAGTCAACATAAATCGCCACATGAGTTACTCGACCTCCTTCGTGCTACGTCTAACAAAAAGACCGTGTCTCTTCCGACCGTTGTGGCGCGGGCATCCCTGCCTGCCGACGCCATCGGTCCGAAAGCAGCCAGGATGGCCGCACCACAACTTGACCCCATGGTTTTTGTTCGAAGTTCTTAACGTTATGGGCAGTCATTTCCGGGCATCGCCTATTTACGAGGTGGATCTTTGGTTTCGGATTCCCGAGGGTCTCTCCTCACCGACTTGGCCGTCCGAATGAGTTCGAACCCATGACGGCCGCGGACCTTGTCCACGCTTTCGAGGACCTTTTCCCACTTCTCACTGTTCAGCGCCCCGAACAGGCGAAGTTGGTGTTGGTTCTGCATCAGCGAAGTGAGCGCCACGCCAATGAGCCGGATTTTGTCGCGCCGTTCACGGGCTTTTGGGATCAGATCATGCAGGACTTTGATGATTTCTCTGTCGAGGGAGGTGGGTTCGGGCAGCGAGTGGGAGAAGGTCTTGGTGATGAAGCCGGTATAGCGGACTTTCAGTGTGACGCACTTCGTCTCCATGCCGTGTTCGCGCAAGGTATATGCCGTGCGCTCCGCGAGGTAAACAAGCACCCGTTCGACTTTGTCCCAGTCGCCCGAATCCTGGTCGAACGTGGTCTCGCGACTGATCGACTTCGGAATCGCGTCTACCTCGACGGGCGACGTGGACTCGCCGCGCGCCGCGCGTTGCAGACCGTGGGCCGAGGGGCCGAAAACGCGCGTCAGTGTGTCGATCGGCAAACCAGCCAAATCGCCGATGGTTCGCACGCCGTACCGTTCGAGGATTTCGCGCGTGCGCGGTCCGGCGCCCGGCAGTCTTTCAAGCGGTAGCGGACGCAGGTAGTCCGCCTCGGCCCCCGCGGGAATGGCGATGTACCCGTCCGGTTTAACCCGATCGGTCGCGATCTTCGAGACCAGTTTGTTCGGGGAGATGGCAATCGTACACGGCAGGCTCGTGTCCTCGCGAATGCGGCGCTTGATAAACGCGGCGATGGCGTCGTCTCCGCCGAAGAGTCGTTGCGAGCCGGAAACATCGACGTAGGCCTCATCAATGGACGCGGGCTCCACCAGCGGCGAAACCGACTCGAGGATGGAGCGCACTTTCAACGAGGCTTCCCGGTATTGCGCGTGATTGCCGCGCATGAAGATCCCATGCGGGCAAAGACGCTTCGCCTGTGACAGAGGCATCGCGGAGTGAACGCCGAATTTCCGCGCTTCGTAAGATGCCGTACTGACCACGCCACGCAGGTCCGTTTTCGCTCCGCCGATGATTAGTGCTTTGCCACGCAAGTCCGGGTTTAGCACTTGTTCAACGGACGCGAAGAAGGCGTCCATGTCAATATGTAGAATGCGACGTTCCATCATTCGATCTGGCGCGAGCGCCGGTTTCGCAAGAGAAGCGCCTCTTACTGCACATGGACATTCGCCTCGCTCGTGTGCGCACTCAGCAGGTCCGCCACGCGAACGATCCAGTCGCCAGGGGGATCGTTCAGTGCAAACGCGATTGGTACCGACACGGGATTTTCACCGACGACAACCGTCTTGGCGAACCAGGCCGCCGGATCACCGTCCGGATCAATGAGGTTGACCTGAACCGGATCACCGTACCTTGCCTCGGGAAGTTGCACCGATAGCATCAGTTCGCCTCCCCGTTGAACCGGGTTGCGCGAGACGGACACTACGGGAAGGGGAATCGGATCCGAATGCAGCGCAAAAAAGGACGCGCGATTGGCCCGAAGACGAGTCGCAAAACTGCTCATCGCGCCGAGACCCTTGTGTTGTTTCAAGTCGTATATGTTTTGCACGGCAGGCAGTTGTACTACCACTTCGCCGTCATACGTGCCGAACAAGGCCAACAATGCCGAGTCCCCGTTGGCCCAGCGCGTGATTTCAATGTCGCGGAGCGGCTGGCCATCGGGCATGGCGACCTTCACGACCGGGTCTACTCCGCAGGCCGCCAACAGGTCTCCGAGAAACCGCCCGGCAGGCGCATTGTTGAGGGAGAAGTTGAGCAGGATTGCCTGGCCTTTGCCGTACTGGTTGAGAATGCACAAGGGCGATTCCAAGCCGGTCCAATAGTGAATGTGGTAGGCGTCGCCCCGCTTCTCGCCGGTGGTCAATTCGACGTTCGGGTCTACGACCATCCGGGGGTAGATCTCTTTGCCGTGCCAGTTTCCCCAATCCATGCGCACGCTTTGACCGTTGATTTCGCCGTCGACGCGCAGCCGGTCCACCTTCTCCGCTTCGCGGTTGCCGGTCCGGCGAATGCCGAACACGTCGTCTAACAGTCCCTGTTCGAGCGGCTTGCAGTGGCCGTCGTAGATGGCGGGGCGCACATCGGCAATGACCGTCCCGCCGCCTTCCACAAATGCGCGAATAACATTGGCTTCTTCCGGGCTCATGGCGAAGGACAATGGCAGAATCAAGACTTTGTATTTCGACGCGTCAAACTCGCCGCGTCGAAGCATTCGATCCGTCACGTAGCGAAACTGAAGTCCCGCGCCGTGAATAAGCTTATGCCATTGGCCGTGATCCCGCTTCTCCAGACCGTAGGTATCGTTGCCGTCGAAGTGGGCGATATAGGTGGACGGCAACGAATAGAGCATTGCGATTCCGTCGTCCTGCATTTGGCAGTGCATCAGGAGCGTGCCGAGCCCCTCGCGCACGACGGCGGTGTCTTCCAGCAGTTCACGCACCGCCGGATACGGTGATAACGTCGGCATGAGATAGCCGTTGTACCCGTCGAGATTGTCCCAGCGCCACCACTGGACGGCGTTCATGTTGTCCGTGACCTGGCTCCAGTACTTGTGAATCAGCACGTCCAGTTCCGGGTCGTATCCGATCCAGTTGCCCTTTGGAAACTCGGGCGAAGCAATGGAACGCACCACTTCGTTCGCCGGCCCTTCGTACGGACCGAAGTAGTCCATCTCGCGCACGAAGGCATCGAGATCCCCGCCCTGACGGGAGCGGGTGGTCAGTTTGCGAATCGTGAAACTGTCGGTGCCCTCGAACCCCGTCCACGCTATGGGATCGATTTCGCGGAAAGCCTGTTGGAACCGTTTGCACCAGATGAGATAGTTCCGGTTTTGAAATTCCTGCCGGTCGTACCAGCGCGCGAAATTGCCGGCCTGCAACGCGCGCAACTCGTCGTTGATCGCGCCCATTGCCACCTGGCGCTCTAAAGCCTCGCCCTCCGCGCCTTCGTTGTCCGTATGGTGAAGCAGGTTCCAGTCGGCGAAGTACTGCTTGAACCACTGCGGGGCGTCTGCGGCAGGTAATTCGCCTTCAGCGAGCAACTCGATTTCGCCGAAGGTCCCGTATCCACTCTCCCACTCCTCATTCAGGGCACCGATAGTGCCGTACAAATCCTTCAAATACTGCCGGTACGCGTCTAGACAATAAGGGCTGAGACAGGACGCGCGCACCGCGTTCTCGTCCCCAAGGGAATAGGCAAACACGCCCAACTGCCGCGCCTCCTGCATCCGGTCGGCGGTATCGTGGACCTGTTGCCACATCTTCTCGTCATCATGAACGCATCCGGTCTTGAGCACGCCGGTCTCGGGGTCAAGCATGGCGGTGGTGGTATGACTGCTCGCACGAAAACTGCTCGCGTAGGGGACAAACGACAACCCGTATTGCGCCATGAACAACGGGGGCTTGCCGCCCTGCAAGACGGCCGTCACGCCGTTCTTCGCCAGGCTCTCGGCCATGTATGGCGTCAGATCGCCAGTGGCGAGATTCCACATCACGAAGTTGAACTGGTCGCGATTCCGATTCGTCACCTTCAGATACTGGTACGCGGAGGCAACCTCATCTTCGCCGTCGCGAATTGCCGCTTCAACGCGCATCAGCGGGGGCATCCAGGGCCTGACCTGAATCGAGAAGCGCGCGCCATTATCCGGCGATACGTCTTCTTGCTGAAGGACTCGATCCTCTGAATCGACAAGTCGTAGGATAACCGAATCCGTATCGCCGAGCGCATCCTCGGTCACGACGTGCCCCTGGATGGTTTCGCCCACTTCCGCCCAGTCTTTGACCAGTTCCACCGATGTAACCCGACGCTCATCAGTGACGACGAGCGGCGCACTGGCCCAATTGGCAACGCCGTTCGACACATTCGCAATCACATCTACGTGATACTCCCCGGAGCGGACCAACGGTAGCGTGAGGTTTGCGGACGCCGGAAAATCAAAATGACCCAGTTCCGCGGTTTGACCGTCCCATCGACGAAGTAGCGCACGCGCCTCACCGGAGACACCGTCAGCCTCGACACGCACTTGGACCGGATTATCCCCCAGGCGATCGCGGTCGATTTCGGATGAGTTGAGGGCGATTGTAATCCCGACCGCAGGTTCATGCTTTGCCGCCCAAAGGAGTACCCTCCCCTGGTCGGCCATTTGATAATCAAATTCCGTTTCCCAGCCCAGGTGGTACTCCAACTCCTCGCGAGGCGGCAAGAACGCTACACGGCCCGCGCCCAGCGTGAAATAACGGCCCGCCGGCAATTCAGACGGTGGATTCTCCAGCGGCTGAACCTCCGGGAAATGCTTCTTTTGCTTCTTGCCTACCAGCACGAGTCCGGTTCCTTGCCGGACTTTCTCCGCAATCGCGTCGCGCACGGTTTCGGGCAGACCGTCTACCTCGAATTGATTGAAGAAGAGCACGTCGACGGGACCACTCAGCAGACGCAGAACACGCTTCGTTCCCGCTTCCGGGTCGCCGCCGTACCAGTCCGGCCGGCCATCGCCGAGCAACCGCGACCCCTTCAGGTAGTAGACGGCGTCCGCGTCCAAGTCGAAGCGTTCCATCAACTCGACAATTTCGCGGCCATCGGTGCTCCCCTGAGCCCACGACACAAAAAACAGCGCGCGGGTGGTGCCTTGCGCATAGGGCTTCGCCCATTCCGTATGGGGGGTGACGAAATCGAGCGACAGTTCGTGCTGGAGTTCGAGATAATCGCGGGGCGGCGGGGCCTCTTCGTTCTCCTGGGCCAACGCCGCAAGCGCTAAGGCAAATAGCGCGATAACGACAATTTGCCCGGCCCGGATGACGCGAAGAATCGATGGCAGATACCCATTGGCAAGCATTCGGTCTCCTTTTGGAAAATGGAATTGTGACCGTGGTTCCAGAGCAGTTTGGTCCCCATGATAACGGCCACGCGGCGGGATTTCGATATCGAGGCTTGCGCGGACGAGCGTAAACGGGTCAAGATGGTGGCTCTGAGCAGTTGTAGCCGGGAAGGAGTCACACCCCATGGTACCGAAAATACTCAATTTGACCGCTGCGTTGTTCTGGATCGTGGGCGCTATTCTCGCCATACCCGCAGCCCATGCCGAACCCGTCACGCTTTTTGTCGCACCGAATGGCAACGACGCATGGTCTGGCAGGTTGGATGCCCCCAATGCGGACGGGAACGACGGGCCACTCGCGACCATTACCGCCGCCCGGGACGCGTTGCGCACGATGAAGGCCAACAACGGACTGGCCGATGGCGCGGTTGTGGAGATTCGGGGCGGCACGTATCCGATCACGGAAGCTATCCAGTTCACGCAGGAGGATTCGGGAAGGGAGGCGGGCGAGATTACCTATCGCGCCTATTCCGGCGAAGTGCCGGTCATTAGCGGTGGGCGAACCATCACGGGCTGGAAGAACGAGGGGAAGTTCTGGACCGCAGAAGTTCCGGAGGTCGCCGACGGAAGCTGGGATTTCAGTGCGCTGTGGGTCAATGGCGAACGGCGTCAACCGGCCCGCACCCCAAATGCCGCCCATCCCTGGGGCGACAATCCGCCGGATTCCGATTACTTCCGGACAGTGGGCCCGGTCATGGAGAAAGACGCGGAAGGTAAGGACGTTAAAAGCTCGACGAAGTTTTACTACAACCCCGACGAACTTCAGCCTTGGGACGATCTGGACGATGCGATTGTCGTGGTCTTCCATTCCTGGGCCACGTCGTTGTTGCGCGTGAAGAATCTTGACCAGGAGAACCATATCGTCGAGTTTACCGGGCCCGCGCGGTGGTTCTTCGGATACTGGCAACCGGACCAGCGCTATTATGTCGAGCATCTCTTCGAAGGTCTCGACCAACCCGGCGAATGGTATCTGAATCGCAAGACGGGCAAGGTCTACTACATCCCGATGCCGGGTGAAGATATGAACTCGGCGGAAGTCGTTGCACCGGTAGCGCGGCAATTGCTCGTGCTCGCAGGTAGCCCGGCGGAAGGGAAGTTTGTCGAGCACCTGCACTTTGAAGGCCTCGACTTCCTCTATACCGAATGTCCCATCGCTCCGGAGGGACACAGCGACGCGCAAGCGGCGTTTGCGGTGGATGCGGCGGTGCAGACTGTCGGCGCGCGGAACTGTTGGTTCGAAGACTGCAACATTAAACACGTCGGCAATTACGCGGTATGGTTCCGCACGGGAAGTCAACACAATCTCCTGCGGCACTGCGAACTCTACGATATGGGCGCGGGCGGAGTGCGCATCGGTGAAGGCGGCGATCCAGCGTCTGACAACGAAATCTGTGGACGCAACGTGGCCGACAATAACTTCATTCACGACGGCGGGCGCATCTTCCGCTCGGCGGTGGGTGCATGGATCGGGCGCAGTTCGTTCAACGAAGTCACGCACAACGAGATCTGCGACTTCCGATACTCCGGCGTGTCGGTGGGTTGGTCGTGGGGGTACGCGCCGAGTTCGGCGAACAATAATCACATCGACTACAACCACATCCACCACATCGGCCTCGGTCAGCTCAATGACATGGGCGGCATTTATACCTTGGGCGATTCACCGAGCACGACGCTGTTCGGAAACGTCATCCACGACGTGTGGTCGCATCCACGACTGTACGGCGGCTGGGGGTTGTACACCGACGAAGGCAGCAGTGAGATTCTGCTCGCCAACAACCTCGTATACAACGTCCGCACCGGCACGTTCCACCAACACTACGGCCGGGATAACCGGGTCGTAAACAACATCCTCGCGTACTCGGCTACGCCGCAGATCATTCGCTCCCGTGAAGAAGATCACAACTCGTTCTTCTTCGAGCGGAACATCGTCTATTTCAACAACGGGCAGCTATTGGGAAGCACGTGGAAGAATGGCAACTGGACCGCGGACAACAATGTCTATTGGGACACGTCCGGACAGGTTCTCGACTTCGCGGGCCGCACGTGGGACGAGTGGCGGGCCGCGGGATACGATCAGCATTCCATCAATGCCGATCCGCTGTTTGTCGATGCCGAACACGGCGACTTCCGGCTCCGGGAAGACTCGCCCGCCCTCGCCGTCGGTTTCGTGCCCTTCGATTTCAGTAAAGCCGGACTCTACGGTGATCCGGACTGGGTAAACGCGCCCAAACAAATTGCGCGGGAACCTTTCGCTCCCCCACCCGTCCCGCAACCGCATCATGTCAAGGACGACTTTGAATCGACGGAACCGGGGCAGCCCGCCGCCAATGCCAGCACCAACGGCGAGGAAGGCACCGCCCAGATTCGCGTCAGTGCCGACACGGCTGCCAACGGATCGCACAGTCTCAAGTTCACCGACGCGGAAGGCCTGGACCGAAGCTACAATCCGCATCTCGTGTACAGCCCGCACCTGCGCAGCGGGCTGGCCGTGGGCGAGTTCAGCATCCGCGTCGATGAGGGCGCTTCCTTCTACCACGAGTGGCGCGACAGCCGGAACCCCTATCGCGTTGGACCCTCGATCTGGTTCGATCCCGACGGAACCATTCGCGCATCGGGACAACCCGTCGCGAAAGCGCCGCTCGGCCAATGGATTCATGTGAAGATTACGTGTGCCCTCGGACGCGACGCCGACGGCACGTACGACTTGAAGATTCAGATCCCGGATCAAGACGAGCAGGATTTTCCCGCGCTGGCCTGCGGAAGCCCGGCCTTCAATCGGTTGGACTGGTACGGGTTCGTCTCGAATGCGACGCATCCTGCGACGGTCTACATCGACGATCTGAATCTGCGCGTGGAAAGCACCCGCAAGCCGACGTTGCTGTCGGTCGAGAAAATCTGGGACCAAGGCGGCCATAACGCCTTCACCGATTTGACCCGGTTCAAGAACCGTTGGTTCTGCACGTTTCGTGAAGCGGAGGGGCATGTCAAAGGCGACGGGAAGATACGCATCATCTCGTCACCGGACGGCAATGCGTGGGAATCGGTTGGCCTGCTCGCGGAAGACGGCATCGACCTGCGTGACCCGAAGATTTCCATTACGCCGGACAACCGGTTGATGATCGTCATGGGCGGGTCGGTCTACCAGAACAACGAGTTGGTAGGTCGTCAACCGCGCGTCGCGTTTTCCCAGGACGGGACAACGTGGTCCGCGCCGCAGCGCATCCTCGACGAGGGCGACTGGTTGTGGCGTGTCACGTGGCACGACGGTATAGCCTACGGCGTGTCCTACAACATCAATTCCGGCGGGCCGGAAGAATGGCGTCTAAGTCTGTATCGGAGCACGGACGGAATCCATTTTGAGCCGGTTACGAAGTTGGACGTGCCCGATCGGGCAAACGAGACAACACTCCGATTCCTGCCCGACGGCAGCATGGTCGCCTTGGTACGGCGCGAAGCAGGCACGAAACACTGCTGGATCGGCACCAGCAAATCGCCCTACACGGATTGGACCTGGACGGAGACGGATTATCAGATAGGCGGTCCCAACTTCGTTTGCCTGCCTGACGGCAGCCTCTGGGCCGCGGGCCGCTACTATCCCGGCGGCGCGCAAACCGTGCTCGCGCGGATGACCACGACGAGTTATGAACCGGTCCTTACCTTGCCCAGCGGCGGCGATTGCAGCTATCCGGGGTTGGTCTGGTACGACAACGTGCTGTGGATGAGCTACTACTCCTCGCACGAGGGAAAGACGAGCATCTATCTTGCAAAGATTGCGCTGGAGTGACTACCAGGCACTGATGGGTTGAACCGTAACTTCCGGCTGTGCTCCACCATCCGTCCAGACGGGCGCGAGTTGCACGGCGATCGTAACGTCACCGTCGCCGGGCACACGGACCAAGAGACGGTTCACACCTTTATTCGTCTTCTGCGGGGGTTGCTGCTCGGCGGAACCGACGGTGAACTGGGCGCCTTCGGGCGACAGGACGCGGGCGAGGAGTTGATTCCCGTCCAGCGTGAGCATGGCCGTGCCGTCCTCGTGCGGTTCAATTCCTGCGTCCGTGGTCATTCCCCACTGCACTTCGCAGGGTTTCGCGAGTGCAAATTCATCCTGGACCAAGACGCCTTTCCGGCCCTTCGTAACCGCAACACCGCGTGTGACGCTTTTCGCCAAGTCCGGGTAAGCGCTCGATAAGTCGAGCGTGACAAAGGCATGGTCAGGCTGCGATTCGAAGCGAAGAACTTTGGCGACGGCATTGGCGTCTTGATCGTTTCCATTCAACAACGGCACATTGTGGCTTTGCGAATTGAGACGGTAGTACTGCCAGCGCTTACCACCTTTTCTCTTGTCCCAGTATCCGGGAAGATTGTAGTCATCTGAGCCGAGATCGCGCGCCCAACGCACGCCGAGGGCATCCATCTCGAAGTTCCCGAGATCGAGATGACCGTGATTGACCTGGTTGTAGCCCCCTTTCACGCCGACGAACAAGGCGTTGGGGTCATCCCAGGCACTGCGCATCACCATGATGTCCACGGGACTCCGGAAATGGCGGTCCAGATTCCGGTCGCCCAACGGCACGCCGGATGGCGGCACGTACCACACGACGTGGCAGGCATCCGCGCCGTCTTTGGCTACGACCGCATGTTCGGCGTCGCTGATGAAGGTATTGTCGTACTTCCGGGCGAGCCAGAACATGCACGGCATGGGACGCCGACGGGCTCGTTCGCCACTGTCCGCGTAGTTGAGCAAGAGTCCCGTCGGACCGGTCGCGTACGTAGGGAACAACCCCGTAACCGAGAGTCCCTTGATCGTGGACAACCCGAAGTCGGTACCCAATGCCGTATCCATGGCGCAGAGGCCGTACGCCGTGTAGCGCGTGGCGTAATGCCAATAGCCCGGCCCTTCCATCCAGGCGCCATCCGGCCCATACGCGGCCAGGGCTTTCGGCAACGACGCGACGGCCCGAGGCACGATGTATTCCGCCCATGCGGGATCGGTGTCGGCAATCGCCAAAGCGCCGACCGTCAAGCCGCTGTTGCAGACCTGATTCCAGTTGAACTCGGACTTCGACCACCAGGCACCGCTGTTGTACGCCGTCTTCCCCGCCATCATCCCGTGTTGAATCAGTCCTTCGCGAATTTTCAAACGGGACTCATCCGACAAGTAGGGGTAAAACCAATCGTATCCGACACCGACGGCGTGCGACATTTCGGCGGTATCCAAGAAATGCGATGGGTTCCAGTCGGGAAAGGCGCAGACCGTGAGCAAGTTGGATTCGGCGGCTTTTGCGTACTTCTCGTCGCTGGTCCAACGCCAGGCGACACCGAGAGTGTAAATCCGATGGAGGCAATTGCGGCTTACGCTGAGCAGTCGCGGCCCGACAAGCTTATGTTCGAGCGCCGGCAACGCCAATACGTCGTCGGCTTGCGCGAGCACTTGCGAGACGTAATTCTGCAAAACCGGATCGGTCGGCGCTGCCGCCTTCAAAGCCGCCAGATGCTCATCCGTCAACATGAGCCGGGGATGCCCCTGCCGCAACATGCCTGGCAGGGCTTGCGGATCGACTGGTTCCAGGTTGGCTTCGCTGTACGCACAGATGGCGCCAACGATCATGAATACCGTAATGAATAGCAAAGGACGGATTCTACTCATGAGAACTCCAAACGTCGTTAACCGCGGCTGCAAATCATCAGGATCGGGCAATCCGTAGCGCGAGCGATCTGCTGTGTGAAATGACCCAGCAATTTTTGTCTCCGGCTTAGTCGTTGGACGCCCAGAATAAGGAGGTCGCACGAGGACGCGCGTTTGGCGACCTCGTCGACCGGAGAATCGCTGGTGACTACCACGATCTCAGTATGGGGAATGGACTGGTCGTGTGCAAAGTGATACAGCTCCCGTTTGATCGCAGCTTGGTCGCGCAACGTGGATTTCGCCGGCAGGACACGCAGAAACTCGACTTCCCGCTCCGCATCGCGCCCGAGACTGCCGATGAGGCGTGCCAACAACTGGTCGTGTCCCCCGCGCCCGCCAACCGGAACGAGAATGCGGCGGACGTCCGACAACCGCCATCCCGGTTTGGATCGCAAGACGACGATATCGCATTCGACGGTGCTGATCAGATGTTCGAGAGGAGATTCAATCGCGTCATCGCTCAGTTTGCTGAGCCCCAACAGTAAGCTTTCACACGCATGAACCTTCGCGACGCGGCTGATTTCCTCCCAGGGACGCGACGCCACCGTGGTCAAGGTCTCAGGGTATATCCCCCGCGCGGCGGACGCTGTGATCGCTTTCCGCAACACAGACTGCGCGTAGTCCAAGGGCTGAGGCACGGCCTCCGGTTGCCAATTCTCGGGCGCGGCGATGACCGTCAGCAGCACGACACGGCCCACGCCGGGCGGGATCAGCGCGTTTGCGACTTCGATCATGTTCTCCGCGTTCTCGGGATTGGCGACGGGAACCAGGGCGAGTGGACGCTTTCCGCGAAGCTGAATCACTTCGGGATCGAGGGCCGCGGCAGACGCGTCCACCACACGCGCACGGCGTGCAAACAGCACGAGGAAGAGGATGCCGCCCACGCCGAGCCAGGTGATCGTAATCGACCCCGCGCTGGGAACGGCGAACCCCTGAAATACCGCCAGGCCGGCGCAGGCGACGCCACCCAAAATGGGTACCAATGGAAACGCCGGGGACCGGAACGGCGGCGGACGATCGATGCTGCGTTGCCGCACGAGAACGGCGATCCAGTGCACGATGGCAAAGGTTATCAGAAAGATCAGACTCGACGCTGCACCGGCCGCGGCGACGCTCGGCAAGAGCGCAACCGTTACCGCAACGATGATGGCGGTCACCACCACAGCGGTCCTCGGGATCTGCCGCTTGGTGGAAACCAATCCGAGTCTGCGCGGCAACGAGCGATCTCGCGCCATAACCAGGGCCACCCGTGACGCGGCGAAAAGGTTCGCCTGCAATGCAGACAACATTGACAAAATACCGGCGACCATGACAAGCCAGTATCCGAAGGGTCCAAGGAAATGCTGTGCGGCGATGGCAACGATCGTTTCCGGGTCGGCCTTACCGGCATCGGCTACGGAGATCCCCGGACTCATGCCCACGGTCGAGATGATAAGAAGAAGCGGCAGATAAATAAGCAGCGCAATTCCGAGCGAGTAAAACATGGCCCGCGGAAGATTTCGCTCGGGCTGACGCACTTCGCCCGCGACTGCGGCAATGAGATCGAATCCCTGCAACGCGATAAACGAGAATCCCATCGCGCGCAGCAAACCGACGCCACCCTGTGAGAAGAAGGGGCGCAGTCCCGCAGACCAATCCGTTGGTGCGCGGCGTGTCATCGCCCAGAGTCCACCCGCAATCACAATGGCGAATACGACGACCTTCGCAACGTTGGTGAATTTGCCGCCGCCCGCGCTTCGGCGCAGCAGGTCTACCGTGAAGTATGCAGTTGCGCATAGGGCCAGCACCTTGGGTGTCCACGGATTTGCCAGCCAGGCCGGCGCAGTCATTGCCCGCGATGCGTAGACCTCTGCTATCGCGGCACTGGCGAATGCGCCGAAACCAATTGCGTATAGAACGCCCGCGACGATCGATGCGAACCAGACTACCCAGCCTACGGCAAAGGCAGTCTCGACGGACAATACTTTTTTCGCGAAGGTGTAGGTGCCACCCGACTGGGGGAACTTGGAAGACATCTCCGCGAAGCTCATCGCGGTCAGGAACGCAATAATGCCGTTCAGGCCGAAGGCTACGATGGCACTCGGGCCCGTCGCCGCAAATGCGACACCGGCCAAGGCGAGAATTCCCCCGCCAACAATGGCACCGACACCGACACTTGTTGCGCCGAACAAGCCGATGTGTCGCTGAACGGTATCTCTAGGGGCCAAGCGCGTCTCCTTGTAAGATAATTGTCCGGGTTCCGGTTCGTATCATAACGAATCCATTGCTGGTATACCAATCTTCGGGAGCACATAAGCATTTAACATGATGGAACTTACCCACGCAATTAGAATTTGCTTGACAGGGGTGTCCCTAAAAAGTATAATCACATGTGAAAAGAGGTTGCTATGCTCTCAAAAACTGCTTTACACGCACTGCACGCTGTGGCCCAGTTGGCCGAACTCCCGGAAGGCCAGTTCCGCGGGGCGACATCCATTGCCGAGGAAATCGGTGCGCCGGCTAATTACCTGGGCAAGCTGCTCCAGTCCTTGGTTCAGGAAGGGATCGTGTATTCCCAGAAGGGCATCGGCGGCGGTTTTCGTTTGGCAAAGAAGGCGTCTTCCATCCCGCTCTACAACGTCATTGAGCCGATCGACCATATCAGCAAGTGGTCCGGCTGTTTCATGGGACGCAGCCGATGCTCATCGGAGGAGCCTTGCGCGATGCATACCCGGTGGGCGAAGGTGCGAGACGAATACTTTTCGCTCCTAAAAGAGGCGACGATCGCCGATATCGCATCGGGTAAGAACAGTTTTGCGGTTTCCCCGTAAGTTCCATATTTTTGTGACACTAAATACGATAAGCACATGCGATTATAGAAAGGAGCAAAACCAATGGCATACTCTCCGATTCGTAGCCGCCTAAACAACATTCAATTTCTGGGCCTGCTTGCCTTACCCCTAGTCCTTTCTATGTCGGCCTTTGCGCATTGCGACACGTTGGACGGACCGGTCGTCACGGACGCGAAAACGGCGTTAGCCGAAAAGAACGTAGAACCCGTGCTGAAATGGGTCCGCCCTCAAGATGAAGCCGAGATTCGTGAGCTGTTCGCAAAGACCGTGAAGGTACGGGAAAGCGACGCCGAGGTCCGGGAACTGGTGGACCGGCACTTCTTCGAAACGCTTGTACGCGTCCATCGCGCCGGCGAAGGTGCACCTTTCACGGGACTGAAGCCTGCGGATACCCCGGTAGAACCCGGCATCGAGGGGGCCGAAGAGGCCTTGGCGACGGGTTCCGACAACGAGCTGGTCACGAATCTCCAGGCTGAACTCGGGAAGGCGCTGAATATGCGCTATTCGCACGTGCTCGAAGCCAGAGAGCGCTCAGATGAAAGCGTTGAGGCGGGGCGCGCGTACGTCGCCGCCTATGTCGAGTATATCCACTTCGTGGAGCGGCTCCATGAAACCATTGCGTCGCCTTCGCACGAGGGCCACGGAGAAGCGCATGAAGGGCCTTCGTCATCGCACGACGAAGACCATGGAGACGGCGCGTGATACGCCGAGTGAAAACGTATTTTTAGGGCCGATTTTCGAGAGTCGAACTGCGGAAAGTATTGAGGAAGAGTCATGAGCACGCCGAAACAAGTGTTGGATACGTTGGGTGAAGAAACGATGTTGCCGGACCTGTTGAAAGCCGCGCCAAGTGTCCGGCCGGCACTGGACCGGTACGGATTGCGCGGATGCGGTGGCGAGCACGGTCCGATGGAGACGTTGGGATTCTTCGCGCGGGCCCATGGCGTTCCGGTGGGGCAACTTCTTCAGGATATCCGGGTAAGTCTCACGGCGACAGAAGTGACGACAACGTCGACGGAATCGTTTTCGGACCAAATCGCTGACACCATTTATCAGCCCTTCTTCAAAGGCGGTATCGCGGTGGCCCTCACACTCGGCGCCGTCTGGGGAGCTTTCCTTCTGATCCGCATCGCCCTGTCGGGCTCGTTCACCGCGGTGGGGATTCAAGAAATCAACGCCCACGGGCACGCGCAGATCTTTGGCTGGGTGGGGCTGTTCGTGATGGGCTTCGCCTATCAGGCCTTTCCGCGTTTCAAGCACACGTCCCTCGCCCATCCGCGTATGGCATTGGCCACGATGTGGCTGATGGTGACCGGCATCATTCTTCGGTCGTCGAGCCAGGCACTGCTCCCGTACACCCATTGGACCGTCAAGTCGGGCATTTTCGGTTCTCTGCTGGAGATTCTGGCGATTGGATTGTTTGTGGGCATCATCTGGAAGACGCTGCGCCGGTCCGGGAAACCCTTCGCGTTCTATGACTACTACATCCTGAGCGGGTTGGCCTGGTTCTTCCTTCAGGCGGTATACGGCAGCATCTACTTCACCGCCACGGCACTGGCCCCAACACGCGACGCGCTCCTGGGACTCGTCTCGACATGGCAGGCCCCACTTCGGGACATCCAGATCCACGGGTTTGCCATGCTGATGATTCTCGGCGTCAGTCAGCGCATGTTTCACAACTTCTATGGCTTGTCGGCACCCAGCCGGCGGGCGAGTTTGATCGCCTTGCCGCTCTTGAACGGCGCGGTGATCGGGGAATGCGTGGGATTCATACTGATGCGGACCTCCGGCCATATTTGGACCGCCCTTTGGTACGGGTCGGTCATCACGCTCACGGCGACGCTCGCGGTCCTGGTATCGGGCTGGCACATCTACCGGCCCACCGCCGAAGCGGATCGCAGCCTGAAATTCCTCCGCACGGCCTATCTCTGGCTGTTCGTTTCGCTGACGATGCTCATCGCGCTGCCGCTCTACCAGTTCGGACTGCTGCGCGCCCTCGCCCCGGACAGCGAAGCGGCACGGATTGGTTTCTCCCACGCTTATTACGGAGCAGGCCGCCACGCGATTACCGTGGGCTTCATCAGCCTGATGATCGTCGGCGTCGCGGCCAAGGTGGTGCCGACGCTGAAAGGTATTGACGTACGCAGCCTGAACGGACTCTGGGTGCCGTTCATCCTGCTGAACGCGGGGTGCGCCATGCGTGTCGGCTTCCAGATTCTCACGGATTTCACCGATGTAGCCTTCCCCATTGCCGGGGTGAGTGGCATATTGGAAGTTTCCGCGCTGGCGGTCTGGGGGATCCACTTGTGGTCGCTGATGAACGCGCGCGTGGGCGCTTCGCCCATGCTGTCCCGGCCCATGACGTTGAAGGCAGGCGAGCCTATCGCTGCACGCAGTGTGGTTGCAGAGGTGCTCCGGGTTTACCCTGAAACGCTTGAAACATTCTTGAAACACGGATTCAAGCCCCTAGCGAACCCCATGCTCCGGCGCACCGTTGCTGCAACGGTTTCTGTCGAGGGTGCCGCACGCTTGCTCGATGTTGACCTGGACCATCTCCTGGCCGACTTGAATAGGGCTCGGGTGACACAGGAAGACGACCGAGGTCACCCCGAGGCCGACGGCCTGACCGTGGACTTGGCCTGACATTGTATTGCCAAAAGTGCGACGAGAACTGAGGAATCAAAGTAAACATGCATTTCGTTTACCTGTTTACAGGGATCGGCTCTTCAACCGTAGCTGAATTGGGACGGAGTCGCCGCAGCCACCGCCGGTAGACGATTTGTGCAGTATCGAACGAGGGAGGAGTCACGTATGAATTATAGAAGGTTGTGGGCTGCGCTGGCCACGGTCATCGTGGTGTCGTTTGCCGTGCTGCTGTATTTCGGAAGGGACATCTACCGCAAGATCCCGCCCATACCCGATACCGTCGCCACGGCGGACGGTACGGTGATCTTCACGGGCGACGATATCCGCAATGGGCAGAATGCGTGGCAATCGGTGGGCGGCCAGGAAATGGGCACGGTCTGGGGCCATGGTTCCTACGTTGCGCCGGACTGGTCGGCGGATTGGCTGCACCGGGAAGCCGAGTGGCTGCTCGATCATTGGGCAACGCAAGACTACGGCGTAAAGAGCTACGCCGATTTGAATGACGAACAAGCAGCGGCATTGAAAGCGCGCGTGAAGGACGAAATCCGGACGAACACGTACGATCCCACGACGAATTCGATTGTCGTCTCCCCCACCCGCGCGCAAGCCATCGCCGCCGTGAGCGAGCACTACGAGAAACTCTTCAGTGGCGATCCGGAACTCAACGACCTTCGGGAAGCGTACGCGATTCCGAAAAACGTGATGCCCGATCCGGAGCGGCGTGCAGAATTAAGCGCCTTCTACTTCTGGACCGCTTGGGCCTGTGGCACGAATCGTCCTGGCGAGGCGCATACCTATACGCAGAACTGGCCGCCCGACCCGCTCATTGACAACACGCCCACGGGCTCGATCGTCGTATGGTCGGTCGTCAGTTTCGTGCTGTTGCTGGCTGGTGTTGGCGCGCTGGCGTGGTACTACGCCATTCTCAAGCACAAAGAACACGATGAACTCGAGCCGCCCGCGGTCGATCCCTTGCTGGCCCTCGACCCGACGCCGTCTATGAAGGCGACACTCAAATACTTCTGGGTGGTCGTTGCCTTGATTGTGTTTCAGGTGGCCATGGGCGCGGTGACGGCGCACTACGGGGTGGAAGGCTCGGGATTCTACGGGATACCACTCGCGGAGATTCTCCCTTACGCAGTCACGCGAACCTGGCACACGCAGCTCGCGATCTTCTGGATTGCGACGGCCTGGCTGGCAACGGGACTCTTCATTGCGCCCGCGGTTTCGGGACATGAACCGAAGTTCCAGCGTTTGGGCGTGAATGTGCTGTTCGGCGCGTTGTTGGTTATCGTCGTCGGTTCCATGTTCGGGACCTGGTACGCCACGCGGCAGAAGATGGGCCTGACCATGAATTTCTGGTTCGGCCATCAGGGTTACGAGTACGTCGATCTCGGGCGCTTCTGGCAGTACTTCCTTTTCGCCGGGCTGTTCATATGGCTCGGTCTGATGGGACGAGCGCTTTGGCCCGCCCTGAAGCAACCCGGGCCAAACCGGCATCTGCTCACCCTGTTTTTCATCTCGAGCCTGGCGATTGCCGTGTTCTACGGCGCCGGTCTCACGTGGGGTCAGCACACGCACCTCGCCATCGCCGAATACTGGCGCTGGTGGGTGGTCCATCTGTGGGTGGAAGGCTTCTTCGAAGTGTTTGCCACGGTGGTCATCGCGTTCCTGTTCACACGGATGGGCCTATTGAAAGTATCGACCGCCACCGGCGCGGTGTTGTTCGCCACGAGTATCTTCCTCGCGGGCGGCATCATCGGGACCTTCCACCACCTGTACTTTACCGGAACGCCGACGGCCGTACTGGCGCTGGGCTCCGTGTTCAGCGCGCTCGAAGTGGTACCGCTGGTCCTGATTGGCTTTGAGGCCTACGAGAACCTGACGTTGAGTAAGGCGCGGCCGTGGGTAACCGCTTACAAGTGGCCCATCTATTGCTTCGTGGCGGTGGCCTTCTGGAACCTGGTGGGCGCGGGAATCTTCGGGTTCCTGATCAATCCGCCGATTGCCCTCTATTACATGCAGGGACTCAATACGACGGCCGTGCACGGCCACACGGCGCTCTTCGGCGTGTACGGCATGCTCGGCATCGGCTTGACGCTCTTCTGCCTCAAGGGTCTCGCGGCGCGTAACGTCTGGAAAACGTCGACCCTGTCCTTCGCGTTCTGGTCGATCAATATCGGCCTCGCACTGATGGTCCTGCTGAGCGACCTGCCGCGCGGCCTGATGCAGGCTTGGGCGAGCGTGAATGATGGCATGTGGTACGCCCGGTCCGCCGAGTTCATGGGCACGGGTCTCATGGACACCCTGCGCTGGATGCGCATCATCGGCGACAGCATCTTCGCCGTTGGCGTGCTTGCGTTGGGTTGGTTCGTGCTGGGACTCAAGACGGGCTGGTCTGTCACCAGCGAGTTGGATCCCGCAATGCAACAGGAACCGGCGGCGCGGATACCGGAGGCGGTTACGGAACGTAGCTGAATTCGGATTCGTAGCACGTGTGGTCCTGTATTCGAAGCCCCCAAGGGCACAGTGAAGAATAGAGTAAGAGGAGTTAAAGATATGACAACCATTTCACCGGAGATCACAATTGGCCAACTGGTCACGGAGCGGCCGAGCCGGTCGCGGGTATTCGAGAAGCTGGGGATCGATTACTGCTGCGGCGGGAAGAAATCTATCGCCGAAGTGTGTGAGAAGAAACAGATCGATCCCGCGACGTTGATCGATGTCCTCGATGCCGAAGCGGCCGATGCCCCCGAGGATGGTCCGAACGTGAGCGATATGGCCCTGTCGGATCTGGCGGATCATATCGTCGCGACGCATCACGCCTATTTGCGCACGGAACTGCCGCGCCTAGGGAAGATGGCGCAACGGGTGGCGAAGGTCCACGGCGACAAGGACGACCGGTTGCAAGCAGTGAGCCAGACCTTCGATGCGTTTACGGCCGAACTCGATTCGCACATGGCCAAGGAGGAGAACGTGCTGTTCCCGGCCATCCGACTGGTGGATCGGGCTGACCAGATGCCCTCGCTCCCCTTTGGCCGTGTGGCCAACCCCATCCACTGTATGGAACAGGAGCACGACAACGCGGGGGCCGCGCTGGAACGTATGCGCACCCTCACCGATGGATTCACGCCGCCGGACTGGGCCTGCAACACCTACCGCGCGCTGTTGGACGGACTTCATGAGCTGGAGTTGGACATGCACCAGCACGTCCACAAGGAGAACAATGTGCTCTTTCCTGGAATCATTGAGCGTGAAGAGCAACTCTTGAGCGCCTGACGGTATCGACCTCCGTTCCTGTGACGAGGCGCACGCGGAATGCATTCGTTCCGCGTGCGCCTTAAGGTATTGTCATTCTGAGCGAAGCGAAGAATCTCGTTTGGGCAATTGCTTCGGGATTTCAAGATTATTCACTTCGTTGAGATTGACGTGAGTTGGGTAGTCGGGACTGTAAGACCGAATTCAGGCAATCACGTCCAACCCCGATGGGGTGCCGGGGTTGGCCGGGGGCTGGTTGGGAGCAATGCCGGTTTGGCTGTGGGAGAAACGTTGGAGAACGCCTGGCGCCAGCAGTTGTAGGAGTTCTCCCTCGGGCGTGTTCTGAATTGACGCGACGTAGTCCTTCACGCCCTGACGTCCACCATTCTGAAAGGCGTCTTTAAGGGCGTCCCGCTGATTCCGAATGACGCTCTTGAGTTCATTCTTGCTCACCTTGCCATCGCCGTCCGTGTCCAGCTTTGCGAACGCATCCTTCGAGAGTCCAGAAAGAACCTGGGCATCCACATCGCCATCGCCATCGGGATCGCTCTGGCTGAACAGACGATTCACAATCGTGTCGAGGATTTTCGAGGGGTCTCCCGGGTGGGAGCCATTGACGGGACTCCCGAAGTTGGCGCCCGAAGCGCTTGAGGGGTTGAACGGGCCGATTGGATTGATACTCATTGCGGTCACTCCTTGCAGTTGTGTGCGCTTCGCGCACTTAATCTTCAGTATGTCGGCAGGAGTGAAGAAAACTTTAGGGAAAAACGGTTGCCTGAATTCAAGAAAAGTTCGAGAGCGGCACGAAGAAGTGGCTAAATTTGTGTTATTCTCCCGGCGAGAATTTCAATAGACGAGCTGCGTTCGCCAGCACTTTTTCGTTCGCATGCGCGGTACGCTGTCAGGGCAAAAGTCCGTTATTCGTGATCCGTATTCGGCTTCAGCTTGTCCTTGAGTGCTACAAAGGGGTTGTGACCAAGGGACTCGTCCTGGTTCGTGGCAGTGGCGTAGCCGCCGAAGTGGTTGACGCGATCGCCTTCCTGGTGGGCGTCGTCGTGGCAGGAAACGCAGAGCAGTTCCCAGTTGCTGCCGTCGGGTGGGTTGTTCATGTGGTCGTTGTCTTTGTGGTGGACGGTAAGCTCGCGGAGGTTGTTGCCGGAGAATTCGCGTCCGCAGCGGGCGCAGACGTGCGGAAATAGGGCTAAGGCCTTTTCGCGGTAGCCGCTCTCGCGCTGGGCTTGTTCGCGCTTGACCTTGGCGATGAACTCGGCCTGCTTCGTTTTGTCGATCTTGACCTTTTTGAGTCGCATAGGGGAAACCTCCGACTCCATGATAGATGGCGCAATTGCGTGCGTCAATGGACGGGATGGACATAGCAATTGCAGGGAATCCCCTGACAAAGCTCCATTGTGTGGCGGACCGTGTAGGAACCACACGTCCTTTTCCGGCCGGGAATCTCCACTGGGAGCGCCTGACTCCAGCCTGGCGAAGGAGCGGAGCGAATCAATCGATAGTGCGGAACCGAAGTCGATGCATGGCAACCGGTAGACGCTCCGGACCCCGCGAGGCTGGAGCCTGGCGCTCCCAGTGATTTGTTTGCGATGGTGCGGGATTGTGCGGTACCGTGTAGGGGAGCTGCTCGCATAGCGCGCCGTCCTGGAGGAATCGATGTCTGGTACCGTTCCAGTTCCGAATTTTCACGTCATGGTGAAACCGACCGGTCCGATCTGCAATCTGGACTGCAAGTACTGCTTCTACCTGGAGAAGGAGAACCTCTACCCCGACGTGTCCAAATGGGCCATGTCGGAGGAGATCCTCGATAATTTCATCCGGCAGTACATCGCGTCGCAGAAGGCGCCGGAGATCACCTTCGCGTGGCAGGGCGGGGAACCGACCATTCTGGGTTTGCCCTATTTCGAGAAGATCGTCGAACTGGAAGAGAAGTACTCGGATGGGCGGCCCGTGCGGAACGCGTTTCAGACGAACGGCGTGCTGATTGATGAGCGCTGGGCCTCCTTTCTTGCCGAAAACGAGTTTCTCGTTGGCGTCTCCATTGACGGTCCGCCGAAGTTTCACGATCACTATCGTGTCGATAAGGGCAACCGGCCTACTTCCTCAAAAGTCATGCGTGCGATCGAGCTGTTCAAAGAGCACAAGGTCGAATTCAATACGCTGACCTGCGTGCAGCGCCACAACGCCGACCATCCGCTCGAGGTCTATCGTTTTCTGAAGGAGATCGGAAGCGGATTCATGCAGTTCATTCCCATCATCGAGCGCTTGTCCGACGATGAAGAGCAAAAGCTTCGACTGGTGTTGCCGGATTACGATGAGAAAGCCCGGGTAACACCGTGGTCGGTGCGGCCGCTGCAATACGGGAAATTCCTTTCGGCCATTTTCGACGAGTGGGTCCGGAACGACGTGGGCAATTGCTTTGTCCAGATCTTTGACATCGCGCTCGAGGCGTGGTACGGGTACGAGCCCAGCCTGTGCGTGTTCGCCCGAACCTGCGGTGACGCGGTCGCGTTGGAGCACAACGGCGATCTCTATTCGTGCGATCATTACGTCTACGACGAGAACCGCCTGGGCAACATCATGGAGAACCCAGTCGAGGCGATGGTGGGATCGGCGCAGCAGCGGAAGTTTGGCCAGGACAAGCAGGACACGCTGCCCAAGTTCTGCCAGGAATGCGACGTGCGGTTTGTGTGCAATGGCGAATGCCCCAAGCATCGGTTCTTGACCACCCCGGACGGGGAACGCGGGTTAAGTTATCTCTGCGAGGGATATAAGCACTTCTTTCACCACATCGACGAGCCGATGCGGTTCATGGCGAACGAACTCCGGCAGCAGCGTCCTCCGGCCAACGTAATGGCCCACATGCGCAAACAGGATTCGGGCCACAAGGGCAACGGACAAGCCGAGCCGAACGATCCGTGTCCCTGCGGAAGTGGCCGGAAGTTCAAGAAATGCTGCGGACGCACGGCCTGAGGATTTGCGCCACGCCCAACAAAGAACATCCCCCTACACCCCCTTCAAAGGGGGAATTGTTCGCGCGGTCGCGCGCAAAGAAGACATTGCTTGGGCTTGTCCTTGCGGTTCCACACCCCCCCTACCGATAAGCACGAATTCGCAATGCTCCCCCTTTGAAGGGGGATCAAGGGGGATGTTCTTCGTAATGATCGTGCTGGCAACTCTCGGGGTGTCGAACTGTTCCGTAACAAACCGACATCCAGAATCGGTTATGCTCTTCGCTGCCGCGAGTACGACGGATGCGATCAGTGACATCGTGAACCGCTTTGAGCAGCAAAACCTCGGGGCGCGCGTGACCACCAACTTCGCCGCGTCGTCCACGCTCGCTCACCAGATTGAGTCGGGGGCCGGGGCGGACCTCTTCCTATCGGCCAACGAGGAATGGGTAGCGTATCTTGCCAAGAAAGGGTTCGTCGCCGAGCGCCGCGACCTCCTGGGAAATCAGTTGGTCGTGGTCGTACCGGCCGGGAGTCCGTTGCGGCTCGAACAACCATCCGATCTACTGGATGAGAATGTACAACGCATTGCCATCGGCGAGCCGGACGCCGTTCCGGCGGGGATCTACGCGAAGCAGGCATTGACAAAGCTTGGCCTGTGGGAGAAGCTAAGGGCGAAGTGTGTTCCCTCGGCCAACGTGCGGCAAGCGCTACTATACGTGGAAGAGGGTGAGACCGAGGCGGGCATCGTGTACGCGACGGACGCCGCGATCTCCGACAAGGTGCGCGTCGCGTTTGCATTTAATTCATCCGCGCACGAGCCAATCGTGTATCCACTGGTGTTGCTGAAGCACGGCGCGGAGACGCCGGGTGCGAAGAGGTTGTATGCGTATCTCGCGGGTCCGGAGGCTGCAAAGGTCTTTCGCGAATCGGGGTTTACGGTGTTGGATGGTGGCGAGTGATCCCGACAAACAAACGTACGTTTTTGGCCGGCATGGATTAGAAGATGGATTCCCGCGTAGCCGGGAATGACGGTGCTGAGTTGACGCGCGGTTTGACTCATCGAGCCTATCGTCTGACTTGGAGACTGCGCAGGTGTTGACGGAAATGGAATGGAACGCGCTGCGGTTGAGCTTGCTGGTCGCGAGCGTGGCCGCGGCGGTGAGTTTGCCGTTCGCGGTTGCGCTTGCGTACAAGCTGGCGCGCAGTCAATCTCGGGGAATGTGGCTCGTTGAAACGCTGGTCAACCTGCCCCTTGTGCTTCCTCCCGTGGTGACGGGGTATCTGTTGCTGGTTGCCTTCGGCCGCAGCAGCGTTGCCGGTTCGTTTCTCGAGCGTGTCTTCGGTATCACTATTGCCTTCACGTGGCTGGGCGCGGCGCTCGCCGCGGCGGTCGTGGGCTTTCCGCTGATGGTTCGCGCGATCCGGTTGTCTTTCGAGTCGGTCGATCCGCGGCTGGAACTGGCCGCGCGAAGCCTGGGCGCAACACCTTTGGCTTGTTTTTTCACCGTGAGCCTGCCCCTCGCGTTTCGCGGCGTCGTCGCCGGTATGGTCCTGGCCTTTGCGCGCGGCGTCGGTGAATTCGGCGCAACCATTGTGATTGCGGGAAACATTCCTGGGCAGACGCAGACCATCCCGCTGGCCATCTACTCGTTAACCGAGCGGCCGGGTGGGGTCTCGCAGAGTTGGCGATTGGTCGTGTTGTCCGTTCTCATCGCAGCCATCGCAATCCTACTCAGCCGGTGGTTCGAGCGACGACAAGGAAAACTCCACCGTGCTTGAGTTCGTCTGCAAACACACTTACCCGGGCGGGTTCGGAATTGACGCGTCCTTTGTCGCCAGGGAATCGGTGGTCGCCCTGTTCGGACCTTCCGGCGCGGGCAAAACCAGCATCCTCGAGATGATTGCCGGCGTTCGCAGGCCCGATTCGGGAATCGTACGCCACGGCGAAGACGTCCTGCTTGATACCGAAAAATGTGTTGACCGTCCCGTACACCAGCGGCGAATGGGCATGGTATTCCAGGATCAATTGCTTTTCCCGCACATGACGGTCGCGGCGAACCTGCGGTACGGTTCCCGATGGAACCGGCCGGAGAAGCCTGTTATCGATTTCGACCGAGTCGTCGCAGTACTGGAACTTCAAGCGCTTCTGACGCGGTACCCGGCGGGCCTGTCCGGCGGCGAACGCCAACGGGTCGCGCTGGGCCGGGCATTGCTCCGCCAACCCCGCTTGTTGCTGATGGACGAACCACTGGCGGCCCTTGACGACGCCCTAAAATTCCGCATCCTCGCGTATTTGGATCGCGTCGTCAACGAATGGCAGGTGCCCGCACTTTTCGTCAGCCATGGGCAAGCCGAAGTGCGGCGCTTCGCGCAAGGGGTCGTCGTAATCGACAACGGCCGGATAGTCACGGAAGGTACGCCTGCTGACGCGCTATGCGCACCGGGTGCACTCCATCTGAAAGATGCGTCCGGGCCGGTCAATCTCTTGCGACTTGACGACGTGTGCAAAGAAGATGATCGTTGGATCGGACGCGTGGGCGATCACGTCGTTCAACTCCCCAATCCCCCAGCCGAAAACGACGGGACGGTCTACCTTCAGTTCCTTCCCGAGACCGTCCTGTTGAGTCCGGCGGACATCCGCGACATAAGCGCTCGAAATCACCTGACCGGAACGGTGCGCCAAGTGCTCGCACACGGGTCCATCGTATTTGTGGCGGTGGACGTCGGACAGATCATCTGGTCGGAGGTCACACCCGGAGCCATGGAAGACCTGGCGCTCGTGCCTGGCGTACCCATAACCTGCCTGATCAAAACTCACAGCCTCCATATGCTTTCCTAGCCCTCGCGTTCAGAGGCAGTTGGGGTAGCGTCGCGGGGCGGAATTCGTTATTCTTGCGGCTACCCATCAATACGGTGGAAGGAGGATTCATGGTTGCACGAACGATGGTACCGGGGTTGGTCATGCTATTGGCGGCGGGATGCATCTCCATCAAAGGGAACGTGGTGGATGCCGATACCGCCCAAGCGGAGGAAAATGTGTTTCGTCATGTCGTGTTGTTCAAGTATAAGGACACCGCAACGCCTGAAAACATCAAAGCGGTCGAAGACGCATTTCTCGATTTGAAGAACAAGATCGATGTCATCAAAGACATTGAGACGGGAAGCAACGTGAGCACGGAGAATCTCAGTCACGGATTCACCGATTGCTTTATCGTGACATTCGCCGATTCGGCGGGCCGGGACGCATATTTACCCAGCCCCGAGCACCAGGCGTTCGTCAAGTTTGCCGGACCCTTTCTTGCCGAAGCGTTGGTCATTGACTTCAAGCCGCGAAAGTAGTCTCCTTTTCAACAGAAATCCCGATCGTATCCCAAATGGCGGACCGGTCCTTTTGGCCGGTCCGTTTCTACACGCTCTTTCGGTTGTATGGTCGGCACGGGCCCAACGCACGCACAGAACGTTGTTCGGCCGACTTTACACTTGTGCTTTGAGCACTTCTGTACGAGTTGATCAAGAATGCCCAACTCAGCCGTAGCCCGCATGGACCCATTATCGCCTAAACCTTTTTGCAAAAATGCTTTACAACCTAATCCTTCATTTCGAATTCATGGCACGAACTATGCTTTTCCCGAAGGGGTCCGTGTGTCTGCGTCGACCTGGGTACATCCGAAGCCGAGACCGGCTTGCCCTGAGGCATTAGGAGGAGTCACGAAATGGGTGAACAAACACGCCGAAACTTCTTGAAACGAACCGTCGCTACCGGTACCGCCGCGACGTTGTCCACGACGGCAGGAAAGGCCTTGGCGCAGAACGATTCTCCAGCCAAGATGGCGATTGTGCGCTGGGCGGGTCAGCCGGTTGCGGAAGAAGGGGTCGACGCGATGGCTGCCACGCTGGCTGAACGGGCCATCACCGCTCTGGGCGGAATGGGACGGTTTGTGAGCAATGGCGACGTGGTCTGGATCAAACCCAATATGGCCTGGGACCGGACCCCCGAGCAGGCGGCGAACACCAATCCGAATATCGTAGCCACATTAGTGCGTCTGTGCCTGGACTCGGGCGCCAAGCAAGTGAAAGTGGGCGATTTCCCGTGCAATGAAGCGACGAAAAGCTATCCGCGCAGTGGGATCGAAGCGGCCGCGCAAGCCGCGGGCGCCGAGGTCGTCTACTTAGATCCCAATCGTTTCCGGGAGGTTGCCCTGGGAGGCTCCCGACTGGACAAATGGCCGGTTTATCCAGAAATCGTCGAGTCGGACCTCGTGATCAACGTGCCGATTGCCAAGCACCACAGCATTTCGACGGTGACGCTGGGCATGAAGAACTTCATGGGCGTGGTCGACAAGCGAAACAAGCTCCATCAAGATCTGCCAACCTGCCTGTGTGACCTCACGCGGTTTATGAACCCCCGCCTATGCGTGCTTGATGCGGTCCGGATTCTTACCGCCCACGGCCCCACGGGCGGCGATCTTGCCGACGTTCAGCGAAAAGACACCGTCGTAGCGAGCACGGACATCGTCGCCATGGACGCGTTTGGCGCGGAGTTGCTCGGTCACGAACCGAAGAACATCGCGACCGTCGCGGCGGGCGATGCGGCAGGTCTCGGAACGATGAACTATCGCTCCCTGTCCCCCGTGGAGATCGAAGTGACGTGACTTCCAGGCAACGCATGCAGACGCTCCGGTGGGTGCGCCGAACCGTTCAGGTATTCTTTCTTGCGTTGTTTCTCGGTACCATCACCTGGGCGGCACTCGGCGCTGTTTCCGAGGTAAGCCGGGCTACGGAATTGTACTTCGCGCTGGATCCCTTGGTATTCCTGTCCACGTTACTCGCGTCGCATGCAGTACCGGCCCTCCTATGCTTTTCCCTCATCACGCTCGCGTTGACCGTGATCTTCGGCCGCTTCTTCTGTGGGTGGATTTGTCCCCTGGGCACGATTCACGCCGCGGCCAGTTCCCTCCGCAATGAAGATGCCTTTGAAATGGTGCAACGCGAGAAGTGGTCGCCTTGGAACCGGTGGAAATACTACATTCTGATCGCGCTGCTGGTGGGCGCAGTTTTCGGGGCGAACTGGATTGGCGTGCTGGATCCGTTTTCGGTGTTGTACCGTACGACGTTCACCGTGCTGGGTCCGGCCTTGCGTGGAGCGGTCGAAGACGGTTCCACGGCCGTCTACCAGGCGGACCCACATATCGGACCGATTCATGCAACGTCCGCAACGGAGCCGATCTACCGTTTTCTTCGCGACCACACGTTCATCGGCAGCCGGCAGAGCTTCTTCGGCGGGACATTGATTGCGGTATTGTTTCTCGTCACCGTTGGACTGAACTTTTATCGCAAGCGCTTCTGGTGCCGCTACCTTTGTCCCCTCGGTGCCTTGCTGGGCTTGGCCGCAAAGTGTTCCTGGATCCGCCTCACGACGTGCGAGGAGAGCTGCACGGAATGCGGGTTGTGCCGGATAAACTGTCAAGGGGCGGGATCGCCGGATAAACCCGGGGAATGGCAATCGTCGGAATGCTTCCTCTGCCTGAACTGCGCGGCCAAGTGTAATTGGGAATCGATTTCCTTCACGATTTCTAACCCCTTACGCGACCGTCGCGGGGGTTCACTGGATCTATCGAAGCGCGCCATGCTCACTTCCGGCCTACTGGGTCTTGGCACGTTTTTGAGTCTCCGTCTCGCGCCGGTAGCCCAAGGTAAAGTCTTCGATCCCGACCTGGTGCGGCCCCCGGGGGCACGGCCGGAAGATGAATTCCTGTCGAAGTGCGTGCGCTGCGGACTCTGCATGCGCGTCTGCCCGACGAACGGGCTGCAACCCGCAGGATTCGAGACCGGGCTGGAGGGAATTTGGACCCCCCGCCTCGATGCGCGCGTCGGGTATTGCGAGTACGAGTGCAATCGCTGCGGCAGCATCTGTCCCACTGGCGCGATCGAGGAACTGGATCTTGAGACCAAGAAGAACACCAAACTTGGCCTGGCAACCTTTGACACGTCGCGATGTCTGCCCTACGCTTACGGCCGGGAGTGCATGGTCTGCGAAGAACACTGTCCCGTTCCCACCAAAGCGATCTATTTCGTGGAGACGACGGTCACGCTTCGCGACGGGGCGCAACGGGTCCTCAAACAGCCGCGGGTTGATCCGGATCGGTGTACGGGGTGTGGGATCTGTGAAGCGAAGTGTGTGTTTCGGGATCGTCCGGCGGTTCGCGTCACGAGCGCGAACGAAACCCGCCACCCGGACAACCAACCAATTCTGGGTGGCGCACCGATCTACGAGACGCCGAGCGGCACCGACTCGTCCTCGAGCGGCGACCCTTACGGATAAGGTATATCCCGGCCAGTCAACTCAGGGAAACAACCATTCCGTCGTCCATCGATCTTCCGTTCGCGTGTATAACAGACGCTCGTGCAGGCGGAAGGGCTTTTCGAGCCAGAATTCCATTCGAAACGGCTTGATCCGGTATCCCGACCAGAAGTCCGGCCGAGGGACTTTTCCCAGGCCGAATCTAAGTGCGTATTCCGCGGCGCGACGCTCCAGTTCGAAATAGGCTTCTACGGGTTTCGACTGCTTGCTCGCCCACGCCCCGATCTGACTTTGCCGGTCGCGGCTTGCGAAGTACGCGTCCGCCTCTTCGGCGCTTACGGGTTCCACGTCACCCTGAACCCGGACCTGCTTCCCGATGGGCATCCAATAAAAGCACAAGGCCGCGCGGGGGTTTTCCTCGAGTTCCCTGGCCTTCACGCTGCCCAGATTCGTATAGAAGACAAACCCCGCGTCATCGACCTTCTTGAAAAGTATCATGCGGGACGAGGGCATGCCGCCGGCATCGGCCGTCGACAGGCACACCGCGGTGGGCTCGCGGAAGCCGCAGCCTTTGGCGTCTTCGAACCAATCCTTGAACAGATCGATGGGGTTATCCATTTTACGAATCGACATCAGCATTCCTTTATCAGTAGACGGAGGTTCGTCGCAGGGAGTCGACAATCATAGACGATATGGGGCGCGAACGGGGAACGGGCTTTCAGAAGGCGAGTGGCCGGGCGCTCACGATGGTACGGCAGCCTCTTCCGCTTCGCGCAGCCGGTTGACTTCCCATCCCGTGTCGCGGGCAATGATGAGTTCTTCGTCGGTTGGGATAACCATGACGGCGACTTCGGAGTCGGCCGACGGTCACAACCCGTTCGTTGCGAAGGTTACGCTCGGAGTCGAGCCTGACGCCCAAGTGCCCCGCGTTCTGCAGAATGCGTTCGCGCATGTAGGCATCATGCTCGCCGATGCCACCGGTGAAGACGATCGCGTCCACCCCGTTCAATGCCATCGCCGATCCGCCGATGAACCGGGACGCCCGATAGGAAAACATGTCCAGCGCGAGCGCGCAATTGCGGTCGCCCTTTTGCATCAGATCTTCGATTTCCCGGACGTCATGGTGGTGACAGATACCCTCGAACCCGCTGCGTTTGTTCAGGACCGTATCCACCTCGTCGGCAGACATACCGAGTTCCTTGATCATGAAAATTGGAATGTAGGGATTGAGAGTCTCCCGGCCGGGTCCCCATGATGACACCGGCCAACGGCGTCAGCCCCATGGTGGTGTCGATCGACTTTCCGCCCAAAACCGCCGTGATGCTGCAGCCATTTCCGAGATGACAGGAAATAATCTTGGTTTCCTCGATCGGGCGCTTCAGAAACCGCGCGGCCTCCCGCGAGACGTAGCGATGTGATGTGCCGTGGAAACCGTACTTGCGGATTCCGTGCTTGGTGTACAGTTCCTCGGGTACCCCGTAGCGAAACGCCTTTTCCGGAATGGTCCGATGGAACGCCGTGTCAAAAACCGCGACCTGTGGAGTCCGATTCCCGAACACTTTCCGGCACGCGCGAATACCGGCCAGCGCTGGCGGGTTATGCAGGGGCGCGAGTCGCGCGCACCGCTCGATTCCGGCAAGAACATCGTCATCGATGAGGGCGGAATTCGAGAACTCTTCGCCACCATGAACGACGCGATGACCGATACCGGCGATCTCGGACAGGTCCTTTACAATACCGCACTTCTCGTCCTGCAGAAGCCGGCAAATAATGTCGATGGCGCTCTCATGATCGGGGGCGTCCAGGTTACCGTTGTCGCTCGCGCGTTGGCCTAAGCACCCGGAGTTACCGGGAAGACCGCAATCACACTTGAGCCCGGGATTCTTCTGCCCGATCCGCTCCACTTGCCCTTTGGCGAGCGTCCGTTCGGTTTCGCCCAACTCGATGACTTTGAATTTTACTGAGGACGAACCACTGTTCAGTACCAAGATCTTCATGATGTGCCTTCACTGCGCAGCAGATTCTTTCGGCTGGCTACCGCCCACGGCTGCCCTGCGCATTTGCCATTGGACGGTTGTAACGGCGGCAACGCCTACGATGTCTTCCCAGGAACATCCTCGAGACAGGTCGTTCACGGGAAGTCGAAGACCCTGTACGATGGGACCATACGCGCCGGCGCCGGCGAGGCGTTCGACCAGTTTGTAGGCAATATTGCCGGAATTCAGATCGGGGAAAATGAGTACCTTCGCTAGCCCCGCCACGGGACTATTCGGCGCCTTCCGCTGACCGACACTTGCAACCAAGGCCGCGTCACCCTGTAACTCGCCATCGATCTGAATCGGACTATCCGGGCCGAATCGTTCGCGCGCGCGCTCTTGGGCGATCCGGGTGGCTTCGACGACCTTCTCGGTGAGCGGGCTCTTCGCGGAACCCTTCGTCGAGTACGACAGCATCGCTACCAGCGGCTCGATTCCGAAACCCATCGCGCTTTGCGCGGTGCACAGCGCAATCTCCGCCAGTTGCTCCGCGTCCGGGTTCTCGACGAGACCGGAGTCGGCGAAAAGATAGGTCGTATCCGGAAAAGCCATGAAGAAAAAGCTGGATACGAGCGGAATTCCGGGTGCCGTGCGGAGAATTTGAAGGGCCGGGCGCAACGTTGCCGCGGTCGAATGACAGGCCCCGGCAACAAGACCGTCCCCCATCTCCCGATCCAGCATCATGATCCCGAAGGTGATGGGGTCCAAAAGGGTCTTCCGGGCGTCTTCTTGACTGATGCCTTTGGACTTACGAAGCTCGTAATAACGGTCTGCAAACGAATCCAAGTGTTCGGATCGTGCCGGATCAACGATGGGAGCGCTAACCTTTACGCCGACTTCACGGGCTTTTGCGGTGACAGCATCTGCGTCTCCGACCAGGATAACCTCGGCGATCGCTTGTTCTTCGATCGCTACTGCCGCACGTAGCGTGCGCTCGTCCTCGGGCTCGGGAAGGACAATCCGTCCAGGCATTTCCTGAGCCCGCCGACATATTTCATCCAAGAACACAAGTCCGCGCTCCAGTCTTCACTACGCGATTGACACGTACAATCGGAGTAAGCATACGCCTCTCCTCTACTTAATACAAGGGAGCACAAACCGTGCCGGTCTGACAGAAAGGATACTGGAAGGGACGTAGAGGATTGGCTAGATGGTACTTACGTCTGAATTGCCGAAGTTCGTTCAAGAAACTACGAGTGTGCGGAAATCTCGTAAAGCAGATATGCCCAAGACACTTGTGCGCAAGCTTTCCGTCAGATCGCGGGGCGCTCGATGTTCATTGACTTGAGTCTTTGGTACAGCGTGTTGCGCGCAATGCCAAGAAGGCGCGCCGCCTTCGCAACATTCCAGTCGGTCTTGTCGAGTACCGCAATGATTCGTTCCCGTTCCGAAGCGCCGGAACCGCGCCCATCGGTCGGCGAGACATGGGTACCGCCACTCCCATGGGCCTTGTTCAGGATTTCCGGCGGAAGATGGCGAGGTTGAATCTGGGAGTCGTGGCAGACGATAAAGGCGCGCTCGATGCAATTCTCCAGTTCACGCACGTTCCCCGGCCAAGGATAATTGAGTAAGACCTCCATCGTATCGGGCGCAACGCCCGTTACCTCGCGACGGATTGACCGGTTGAAGCGCCGGCAAAAGTGCTCGACCAGGAGTGGGATATCCTGCCGCCGTTCGCGGAGCGGCGGGATATGGATACGCACGACGTTCAAGCGGTAGTACAAATCTTGGCGGAACTCCCCGGCGCGGATCTTATGCTCGAGATCCTGGTTCGTGGAGGCGATTACCCGTACATCCGTGCGAATAGGCGTAGACGACCCGACCCGTTCAAATTCGCGTTCCTGAAGCACGCGCAGCAACCGCAACTGCAAGCGGGCCGAGATATCGCCGATTTCGTCCAACAGAATGGTCCCGCCATCCGCTGCTTCAAACCGTCCGATACGGTCTTTCACCGCGCCGGTGAACGCACCCTTCACATGCCCGAAGAGTTCACTTTCGAGGATATCTTCGGAAAGCGCCGCACAATTGACGCGGAGAAAAGGCCCCTTGCCTCGGGGACTGGCGTGGTGCAACGCGGCTGCGACGAGTTCCTTGCCGGTGCCGCTCTCGCCGCAAACCAACACCGTCGAGTCCGTTTCGGCGAGTTCGCGAATCAGCCGGAAGATTTCCTGCATTTTCGCGCTCTTACCGATCATGTTGCGGTATTGCTGGCTGTCTTCCAACTGCCGTTCGAGGCGCGTTAAGCGGGTCATGTCGCGAATCATGAGCACCGCCCCTGCGAACGTTCCGCGCTCGCTGATGAGTGGCATGGTGTTGATGACGAGAATCTTTTCGTCCTCGCCGTTCTGGAGCAGCAACCGCCGGTCGACGACCGGCTCGCGGGTTTTGAGGGTCTCTTGAAGGGCTTCCTCTGCGCGTTCGAACCCCTTACGAACGGACCCGAAGGGTTTTCCGCTGAGGGCGCAGGTCGCCAGCCCCAGAATGCGACCCGCAGCGGTGTTCACCTGGCGCACGCACATGTCCGCGTCCACGGTAATGATGCCCTCGGTTACGCTGTTGAAGATGGCCTGCAAGTCGCTGCGATACATGTCCATCTGTTTGGCGTAGTGGTCACGCTCATCGGCGATTCGCTTCTGCTCCAATGCGAGTCGCGCGACGCGCTGCAGGGCGTCCCGAGTGACGGGCTTGCCAAGGTAGTCAAAGGCACCCAATCGAACCGCTTCGGATGCGGTCTCGACATTGGGTTCGCCCGTAATCATCACGACCGGACACTGGAGCCCCCGTTCGCGAATGGTGCGCAAGAGATCGACGCCCGTCTTACCCGCGAGGATGATATCCGTGACGACCAAATCGAAATCGTCTGCGTCCAGATGCCCCAACGCTTCCTGATAATCGGATGCGGTCGCAACGTCGTAACCGCGCTGCGCAAGAAACTCGCTGAAGGTCAATTGGAGCACGGCTTCATCTTCTACAACCAGAATGTGCGCCATTCAACCGCCCCCCTACTTCTGTTCGGCATTCGGCGCCGTCCAACCATTGTCTAACGGAAGGTCCACGTGGAACCTGGCAAACTTGCCGTGCTTACTCTCCACGGATATCTGTCCCCCATGATCTTTTACAATGCCGTCGGACACGGAAAGTCCCAATCCCGTACCGACATCCCGGCCTTTTGTCGTGAAAAACGGATCGAAAAGCCGCTCGATGTGAATTGGCGCGATCCCGCAGCCATGATCTTCTACCGTCAGCCGCAGGAATGCGTGGTCGTCGAGGTCGATGGGGCGCGCTTCGATTCGCAGTATCTTATCCGGGTCACCGTCCGGATACTTTTCATCCAACGAATGCAGGCCATTAATAATCAGATTCATGAGGACCTGCTGGAGCTGCTCGCTGCGACACTTGAGCTTAGGGAGATCCTCCGGAACGTCCACCGATAGCGTGACCATGGATTTCGCAATCTTTTTCCGGCTGAGCGAGAGCACGGCCTCCACGATGTCAATGAGGCGGGCCGGGCTATGCTTTTCCCGGTCTTGCCGCGAGAAGGTCAACAGATTCCGGACGATTCGAGCGATACGCTCGGCTTCCGACCGCACCAATTCGGCAAACTGCCGCTCTTTCGAGTCGACTGCGAGTCCCTGCATCAGGATGTCCGCGCAGTTAATGATTGCGTTCAGCGGATTGTTGATCTCGTGTCCTACGCCGGCGGCCAATTCACCGATTGATGCCAGTTTCGACGCCTGAATGACCTTGCTTTGGGCGTCGCGTCGTTCGACCGTTTCGCCGAGGACTGCCGCAATTCCCTCGATGAGATCGTGTTCTTCGCTTTGGAATGGTGTGGTGTCCACTGAGTCTTCGCCTACGTACGCGATTTCCACTTCCCCACGTTTTCGACCGGAAACGGTTATGTCACAGCAGACGCGGTGGTCCGAGTCTGCTTCCGAACCGCGCACGTATGCGTTTCCGTCGAAACTGACGCGCGCACGGACAATGTCGGGGTGTTGAAAGGCCGTCCGAATGGTATCCGCCACGTCACCGCAGATCTCCGCGAACTCCCGGCCGGATCGAACCGCTTCGCCAATCCGGTACAAACAGGTGATCTGAATGTTGCGCTTGTTGAGCACCCGAAGGAGTTGATCTTTTTCCTCCTGGGCGGCCCGGCGCGCGCTGATGTCGTGCAGGATTCCCGTGAACAGGCGCCGATCCCCGATATAGACTTCACTGACGGATAACTCGAATGGGAACATCCGGCCGCTTTTGTGCCGTCCCTCCAACTCGCGGATGGTGCCGATAATGTTTTGCCGCCCGGTCTTACGGTAGCGTTTCAGGTATTCATCGTGCTTCGGGCCATGGTCCTTCCCCATCAGGATGTTGATGTTTTTCCCGATGAGTTCGTCGGAATCGTATCCGAACATGCGAACCGCCGCCGGATTCAGATACTCGATGAGCCCCATCTCATCGATCGTGATGATGCCATCCACGGCCGATTCGATAATCGCACGGGTCCACGCTTCCGAATCGCGCAGCAAGTCGGTGGCCGAGGGACCAAGACGAGAGGAGAGACGGGAGCTACCCCTGCCGGCGCTCACACGTTCCCCATCATCTTCGGTTCTTTCCGTTTGAACGGTCATATTTCTAATAAACCAACAATCTCGTTTCGAAGCGACAGTCCGCCAGTCCCGTGGTATGCATGATGCCCCCGATTGTTCGCAGTCCGGTGTTGTGTCACCAGCCTCGGCGAGACACTACGAACCGCTCATCGAGCGGGTCGCAGCATTCTCGATCCACGGAATCCAGCCACCTTGCCCCCTATTTTAGTGGATTGAGCGAGTACCTGCAATGATGAACCCAATAAATCGACGCGCGTGCCCGGGGCAGCGTCCAGGGCTTCCCGGAAAACCCTAATCGGCTGGCACGATCTTGAAGACAGTCCCCGTGAAGTAACTGGCAACATACAGTTCCCCGGCCGCATCCTGGCCAAAGGAGGCGATGTATCCAAAACCATCCGGCGGGGCCATTTGTGCGGTACGATCGGCGAATTCCGAAATCGAGGTCCCATCGTACCGGAAGGTCCAGATATGGCCCATCATGTAGTCCCCGAAGAAGTACGTGCCTTGCAGTGCCGGAATCGCACTTCCACGGTACACGTACCCTCCCGTGACTGCCCGTCCGGCGCCCGGGTGGGCGTAATCGTAAATCGGCGGCACCAACCCGAAGTCGGAGCCGCAGGTTCCGGCGCCACCCCGACAAGCAAGACCCTCCGCCGCGTTCCAACCGTAGTTTTCTCCACCGGGACTGTCGGACCGTTGAAAATCGACCTCTTCCCGGGCCTCCTGCCCGACGTCGCCGATGAACAGGTCACCCATCAACCGATCGAAACTGAACCGCCACGGGTTCCTCAACCCGTATGCCCAGATTTCGTCGCGTGCATTGGCATCATTCACGAAGGGGTTCGACGGTGGAATTCTGTATGGAATGTCCCGGGGGGCGCGGACATCGATACGCAGGATCTTACCGAGTAGCGAGTCAAGACTTTGGCCGTGGCCCAGGGGGTCCTCGGCGCCGCCTCCGTCCCCGGTTCCGATATACAAATACTTATTGGGACCGAACGCGAGCATCCCGCCGTTATGATTGGGGGCCGATTGGTGAATGGTGAGAATCAATTTACATTTCTTTCGCCTGGCCTTGTTGAGGTGCTTGCGAACCTTGAAACGTTCGATGACGGTATCGCCGTCTTTGTTCGTATAGTTCACGTAAATCTGGCGTCTTCTCGGGTAATCGGGGTGGAACGCGAACCCCAATACGCCCTGTTCCGGCTCCGTGGCGCCCGCGCGATCCGCGAGATTCAGGTACGGCTTCGGGAGTCTGACACCGTTCTTGAAGATTATGATTCGGCGGGTCTCCCGCTCGACGATGAGAATGCGGTCCGGGTCTCCCGGCGGGGAGCCAACAAATACCGGTTGGTCCAACCCGGTAGCAAACGTCTCGACGGCGAGGACCGGCGTTGGACTCGGGTCGCGAGACACGGCGGCATCGGTAGGGATCTCCGGCGCCACGAGCCCGGACGTGAGTAGAACCCCGGCGAGAACGAATAGACCTACCCAGGATTTGGCTATCCCGCTCACTTCGACACTCCACCTTGACAAGGTTCTTGTATAGGGGGACTAGCCCCTCTTGGCTCCCCTATTATACACAGCCGGGGCACGCGCCGTTGCAGGCCGGTTTACTCCAGGGTGCGCGCCAGCACGCGAAGGCATGTAAGGTGGTCTGGCGGAGTCTCGAACAATGCCGTACAAAGCCGTTCCAGCGCGTCGTCATCAAGCGACAGCGTCCCAACAGCGGCGCGGTGCCGGTCATCACGGCGAAAAGCCCACAGGATCTCGGCGGCGTACGCTGGCTTGCAGATCTCCTTCTTGGGCTTGCCTTTGCGAATCTGGGTAAGGGCCTTTTCAAGGCGTTCGGGAGACGATCCGGGAAAGCCGGTCGGCTGCACGGCCATGTCATGGGCCAAATTCGTCGCAGGCGCAACCGAGAGCCGGGATAGAAGCATCCGCTCCAATTCTTCCTCGAGAATGCCGCCCAACAGAAACTCTTCCGGCGGCGTCGGGCCTCCGCTTTTCAGGAGACGAAGCATTTGTTGCGAGCGCGATGTGAACCGCTCAAATCCGGGGATCCACGCATCCAGCGTTTGTCCGACCGGATCCGGAATCGCCATTGCAACGCTCAGACCCGATTCGTGCGAAGAAAGGGTCACTTCACCGCGGTGCACCGCTTCGACCGCGCGGCGAATCGATGCGAAGTGCCGTATGGCACTTCGATCGTATTGTGTGCCGGCTATTTCGCCCAGCAGTTCCACCCGGCGCGACGCGGAATGGTACTCTGCAAGAATCGACACTTCTCCGCCACGGGTAAACGCTTCACAGGAATGCCGCAACAGGTTCACAAATACGGACCGAAGACGTTTCCGGTGTATCGCAATCGGGGGGATGTCGTCCTGTACTTCGCTTGCGCATTCAATGGCAGCTCGGTCCAGTGCAGTCCGCTGCGACTCGACGACTTCCGCCAACATCACCGAGATATCGGCCGGTTCGACGCCGCGCCCGTCGTCATCGACGAACGCAAGGGCCTTGTCGACCGAGTCCAGGATCCGTTGCCGCACTGCGGCGGGACGGGACGTTGCATCTCCGGACACGACGCGCGCGTTTCGTTCGGCCACCCGCACCGTGTCCAGCAGTTCGTCCGAAGGCGACGCGATTTCCGGTAGAACGCGAATTCCCGCGAGACGCAGATCGATACCGTCCGGCCGGCGATCGAATCGTCCCCCGCGAGTGGCCAGCGTCCAGCACGGTTCCAGAACTTCCCGGGTCATGGTGACGAATCCGCCCAGACGCCATTCCGGTAGCAATTTACCGGGGCCGTCAAAACTCAGACGGACGACGGGCACCTCGTCCTCCTCCACCACATCGAGCCGCGTAATTGCGTCGGCATCCAGCCAAATACTCTGGAGAATCGCGCGAATCGCCACGGCGACTTGTTCGCGATCCCCGCGGCAACGAACTTCTCGCACATTGCCTCGTTCCAACGACACGTCCGGCTGAGTTGCAAAGACGGGTCGCAGAACGTCTTCGAGATTGTACTCCTCCGGCGAGGATTCCCGCTGAAGCTCCACAAAGTCCCGCACCGCGCGAAGGGCGCGGTGGACTTCCTCGTCCTCTGAAGCCACACTACGCAACAGTAGGGTGCGTGCGTGGCACAGGGCGGGTTCGATCGTTTCCAGGTCAATATGCATGGCAGGCGAGATCCTAGCAAAGGACGAGGCCGTCAGGAAATATGGGGCTCCGAATTATCAACCCAATCGTACGTGTGCTAAGCTTCCAGTTAATGCACGCCCGACACCGGGCCCGTCCGAGGGGATGCCATTATGTCTGATAGCGCGGCGTACTACCGATTCGAGTTCACGGATTGGCACCTCTATCGCAACGACGAGTTGTCGCTCGTGTACCGTCCGAGCGTCAGGACCCTCATCCGCCGGCTGGCTTGGAGCGCGGTCGCGGTGATGCTTATTGTTGGCCTCCACTATGGGTTCTGGGCGACCACCGATCGGCTCGCTCAGCCGGAATCATTGGAACCCGCGTATCCGGTTCCGATCCAGGAAATGGAACAAGAGACTGCGGACATCCGTAATTCGCTTCGCGATACCCCGTCCGAGGAGGAATGGCGCGACTTCGAAACCAGGGAAGCAGCCAATCGCGCTGACAACCAAGCGCAGATCGGGGCCATGCAAGACCGACGCGCGCGCATCCGCGACATTGTACGCTATTGCGTTCTCGCGGCCACTGCCCTCCTCGCCGCACTTGCGATTCTCCCGCCGCTCCTCGCCTTAACCGAGCAAATCTCCGTCGGACGCGACTTACGCGGCAATTTCATTGTGACCCACCGTTGGTTCCTGACACGCACGCGGTCGTGTCCTCTAAGCACATTGACGCCGTTCCGGCTTACGGCGCAGCAGATGGGGCAGCAGGGAGGGCCTGGAAGTTCCCGCCAATCCGGTTACCGTTGGATTGTCTCGACCGTGAGTGACCCATCGCACGGAGGATCGGGAGTAAACTTTGCGTTCCACATCGACCACGGAATGACCCGGCCAGACCCAGCGGCTCCCCTTCCAGGTCGCGTTGCGACGTTCGTGGAAGGCATGCGGCGCCTGACCGGAATCCCCCACAACGAGCCAATCGTGTTGGACTCCCCTCTCATTGAGCGATCGCCGTTCAGGATTCAAACGGGCGTGCACATCAGTCGTGGGCCCGCCGTTCGCACGCAAACGTTCTCAAACCTCGATGAGATTCCACCGGAACTTCGCTCCGAAATCGACGCCATGATGGGAGCAAGCGAACGCAAGGGGAATCCCCACGTTGAACATCGCGTGTTCCGAAGTCAACATATTACCGTGAAGGACGCCGATGGCAACGTGCGCACGTACACGTCGCCGGACGAGATGCCCGCCGAGTTGCGGGCCGTCTACGAAGATGCCAAGCGACAATACGAATCCGATCGGCAATAGAATAAAGATCAGTGGAGGGAAATGACCATGGAGTTGTACGGGAAGAGTTATTCGGTTCGCGAGTTGCGCAAACGCGCGGGAAACATGGATCAGATTGCCGGGATACGGACGGTGCAGTTGAATGACGGCAATGAACGTCCATCGCGCGCAGCCATCATTCACACGGGAAGCGGGCTTGAACTCACCGTGTTGCTTGACCGCTGCCTCGACATCGCGTCGGCAAGCTTTCAGGGGAAAGCCATGGGCTGGCGCTCCACCACGGGCGACGTGGCGCCGTCGTACTATGAAGCCGAGTGGCTCCGCTGGTTGCGCAGCTACTTCGGCGGCCTGGTCACCACTTGCGGACTGATGAACGTCGGCGCCCCCACGGAGGATAGCGGGCTTCTGGGTACGGGATTGCACGGCCGAATCGGCAACACACCCGCGCGCGACGTTTGTATCACCCAGGAATGGCGGGGCAACGACTATGTCTTGCGCGTGAGCGGAACTATGCGGGAAACGGTCGTGTTCGGTGAAAACCTGACGCTACGACGAACCGTGTCCACCAAATTGGGATCGCGCAGCTTTACCCTTCACGACGTCGTGACCAATGAGGGGTTCAAAAAAACCAAGTACCAATTGCTCTATCACTGCAACATCGGGTGGCCCGCCGTGGACGAAGGGTCCGAACTGATTACGCCGAGCCGCCATGTTGCGCCGCGCGACGCGGAAGCCGAGGACGGCAAGACGGATTGGTGGAAGTGCGATGCGCCCACCCACGGGTATAAAGAGAAAGTCTACTACCACGACATCGCGGGGGATCGGAAAGGAAACGCGACGGTCGCCATCGTGAACGATGGGTTTGCGTCGGGCGACGGTTTCGGCGTATACCTGAAGTACAACACGAAAGAGCTGCCGCGCTTCGCCCAATGGAAGCAGATGGGGGAGCAAGATTACGTGGTCGGATTCGAGCCCTGCAATTGCGGCGTCGAAGGACGGCAAGTTGACGAGAAGCTAGGCTTACTCCACAGCCTGAAACCCGGGGAAAGCACGTCCGTTACCCTGGAATTTGGCGCCATCACCGACGCAAAAGAGGTCAAAGCGCTGCGTGCAGCCCGGCGGAAGGTTAAAACGAAGTTCGCGAAGCGCTATCAGGATTTCGTGAAGAAACCGTAGCAACGTTCAGCGTTCGCGCTTGAAGGATTGGTTCAAGCGATACACATAGGCGAGCACTTCGGCAACGGCACGGTACAAGGCCTCGGGAATCTCCCGTTCCACGTCCAATTTGGCCAGCACGGCGACGAGGTCGGGGTCTTCGTGAATCGGGATTTCGTTTTCCTGGGCGATTTCGATGATGCGTTCGGCAAGCAAGCGGTTTCCTTTGGCCACGACGCGTGGCGCGCTGTCTTCTTGGGCGTCGTAGCGTAAGGCGACTGCCTTTCGACCGGGTTTTGCCTTCTCTTCGCTCATGCTTCCAGACTGATCCCTTCAAAACGGCGCATCAGGTTGGCGGTTTCCTGGAGACGGTCGCCATCCCAGAGCGTTGCATGGACCGTTGCACCCGGGTAACCGCACCCTTCCAGACGGGAGGCGAGGCCGGCGGACGACTCCTCGACCGCGCGAACAACGTTAACGTCCGTAGCGCGAATCCAACACTGGCAGGCGCCGTGCACCATATTGAGCGATATCCAGAGATCGCCGAGATTCGTTGTCGACAGATCCAGGACAATCGTCGAGTTCGCGGGATCGAAGCGGCGGCCCTTTCCCCCGCCTTCACCGAAAATGTGAATCTGCGCTTGCCCGATTTGCGCGTTTGGATCGAAGGGCACCTCGAAAAAGTGGTAGGGCATTTCCGCCGACCGCAGGTTCTGCAGGTGTCCCGCAGCGAATCGATCGATGGTCCGATCGACGGCGTGTTCAAAATCTGCCAAACGACCGGAACGCCGCAGAAACGACGTCAACGCGTCATCCGATCGAAGACGTTGCAACTGCACGGCTATATCCTGGTCCAGTTCGCCAAGAAACACGTCGAGCTTCCCGGCGGCAATGGCGGACGCGAGGCGCGCTTCCAGCGGTTTGCCGGCGTGGTCTGCGAGCCGCTGCAGCAGCGGCGCGGAATCGACATCCGCGTCGGACGCCGCCAACCGCAAAAACGCCGCCACAGCGGAGGCATCGCGCTCGGTCAATACACCCGCATCAACCGCCTGCCGGACCACCGTCGCGATGTGCTGCAGATCGATCCCCGTCGCGCCGCGGTGCAAATAGAGGGTTAACACCTGTCGAATCGCTTGCTCGCTCCGCGGGAGATCTCGCGGAAGCAGGTGCACGGCTTGCCGAATCACGTCGAGCCGATTCAGGGATTCCAGGAACGTCGGTCAAGATAACAGGAAGTTGCGTGGCGGGTGTTGCGCCCTGGGTGGCGGCTGTCTGCGTCGGAGGCGCCGGGGTGGGTAACGGGGTCAGGCGCAGGCGAGGCCCCGCGTCCGTACGAATGAGTTCCGCGCTGACACGGGTGCCCGGAGTCAGCTCGGCCACGGGTTCAATAGGCGATTCAGCGCCGCCAATGCGAAGCAGTAGCCCCTGCTCGTTTTCCTGAATGGTGCCCTCGGCCACCTGGCCGGGCCGGAGCGCCGCGATAATACCGGTTTGGCCGAACACGGCAACCGTGAAAGGTGCTATGGGTGGGACACCGCCGAGGCCTGCCAATTCAATCACTCCTGTTCTTACGCAGGCTCAGAATCAGCCGTACCTCCCCCTTACCGATACCCATCTCCTGTGCGATCTGCGCAACGGTCATCCCCGCATCGTTGTATTCATAAACGCTGGTGTGCATCGGCGGTACCGTTTTTCCGTTTCCTCCGTGAGAGCCAGGCGCTCCGGCCGACGTCTTGTTGACGGCCGGACCGTTTCCCGGAGGTTTCTCGGGATTCAGGTTGAGCAATGCGCGAAAGGCTTCCCGCGCGGCCTCGGCGTCTTCGGGCGCTTCAGGCGGTGTCTCCGGTATGTCAAAGGCCAAGGGGTCGGGTTCGTCTCCCCCAAAATCGAGGCCCACCCACGATTCAATCACATCGTCTTCACCCGGCAACTCTTTGGGCAACGCCAACAATTGCAACGCCGGTCGTTCTAATTCCTGACGTGCTTCGTTTTCCACGACGGTCAAGTGTGGTGCCCTCTTTGAACTCTCGGGAGAAACCGCGTCCGGATGGCTAACACCGTGCGCAGCCGAACCTTGCACCGGACCGGCCGGAACGTGCTGTGCCAAGGTGGCGGCTTGCCGAATCCCGGTCCGCAGGTTTTCCAAATCCTTCAACGCTTCATCGACCGACTCACGGATAAACTTAACCTTCTTGTCCAGACTGGCGTTGAGTTGGCGGGCGAGTTGCTTCTGCTGGTCGAGGATGTCGCGCATGGTCTGGAGCAGAATCATCATGTTTGCGAGATCGTCGCGGGATTGCTTGAGGGTGCGCGACCGACCCACGTATTCGCGCCGGAAGATGTACATGAAGAGCAGGATCACCACGCCGAGGAGGACTAGCCAACCCGCTGCAAAAAGGCTATTTTGCAGGTTCTCTACCATGATCTCTCGATAACCGATAGGCCTTCGGACGCACTGCCCCACCGTGCGCCCCATTACGCTGGATTCCTGCTAAATCGTGACGTCCAGCTTGTGTTCTTCCGTTCCTTCGGCGATTACGCGAAGGTCACCGGCTTTCGGCTTCGTCTCGTGTTCCGCGCCGTCGCCCTTCTTCCCCTTCTTGCGTCGCCCCACGTACGGATTCCTGCGGCGGCCGTTCGCGTCGACCTGTTCGTTCTCGGTCTCATCCGTCTGTTGCACCTGAGTTTCCACGGACACACGAGACTCTTCCATGTCGTTCGCGACACGTTGCTGCGCGGCCAAGGAGGCCCGATCCGCCGTCTGTTGAATACGTTCGGCAGCCGTCACCCGGGCAAGCTCGGTTTGCAAATCGACGGGTTGTGGCATCAGCCACCTCCTTGCACGGCCTTTCGCAATGTTTTCATGGCCGCGCTGTGGATTTGGCACACGCGCGATTCCGTTACTTCAAGAACCGCGCCGATCTCCTTCAGCGTCAATTCCTCGAAGTAATATAAGTTTAGCACTTTTTGCTGCCGATCCGGTAACCGCAGAATGGCTTTCGCGATCCGATCCTGGCGTTCCTTCTCGAGAACCGCCACGTTCGCTTGGGCCGCCCGTTCGTCGACGGTGACGTCCAGCTTCCGCCCTTCGCCGTTGTCGTCGGTCGGCAAATAATCTTGCAAGGAAAGGACTTGTGCGGTCTGAAGCTGCGCCACCGTATCGTCGACATGTTCCTCGGTCGTGCCCAACCGCTCGGCGATGTCCATGGTGGAAGGTTCGCGGCCCTGCTCGTGGCGCAATTGGTCGCGCGCACCAGCCACTTTGCGGGCCATGGCCCGCAACGACCGCGGCGCCCAATCGAGGGAGCGGATCTCATCCAGAATGGCGCCGCGAACGCGAATGGATGCGTAGGTGGTGAATTTGATGTCTTGTTTGTGATCGTACTTCTCGACCGCGTCCATCAGCCCCAGGACGCCCCACCCCACCAAATCGTCCATGTCGATGCTGGACGGCACATGGATCGCCATCCGGCCCGCGATGTACTTGACGATTCGCATGTGCCGGATGATTAATGCCTCGCGTGCGTCAAGGTCGCCCCGTTCCTTCCAGCGCGCCCAGAGTGCCTTTTCATCCGCCATGGTCGAGAAAATCCCTGGAGCAGTCCACCGCTACCGCAGGCTTTCAATTCGTTCGCGAGGGCTGACGATTTCTGTGATGCGCAGGCCAAACTTCTCGTCGACCACCACCACGTCGCCGCGCGCGATGAGCTTGTCGTTGACGAGCAGTTCGACCGGTTCGTCGACCAGATGACCAACCTCGATAATCGAACCGGGACCCAATGAGAGGATCTCGGCGATGGGCATCTCGACCCGTCCCAAACGGGCAGTCGCCACGAGACGGATATCCAGCACCATATCGAGATTCTTCGCGAGCGGTTCTCTCGAAATGGGCTCCGGCGGGCGACTGGATGGCGCCGACTCGGATTCGTGCCCTTCCGAGTTCTCATTTAGAATCTCGTTTATATCATCTGGACTAAGGGACTCACCCACGCCAGTTCCTCCCGTTTCCGATTTGGCCGACGCAACTACGCCGACCGGAATCACGTCTTCAAAACGGCTGGAGAACGCGACAACACCGCGTTTTCCCGCAACAGGACCGACGACCAACGTGAACGGGGCGGCGATTCCGTCCGCTCCTACTATCGCTTCCAACGCCGATTGGGTTGTTTTGCCGGAATCGGTGGAAACGTCCACGCTGTCAATCGTCAAAACCTGGCCGTACTTCTCCTTAAAGTGACTGACGCCGCCGCCCATACACGGTTCGAATACCTCGCGCAGCGACGCCGCATCCGCTTGTTGTACTGTCTCCCATGTCGCGGCTTCGTCACCTGTCGCCGCTCCGAAGACCGCCGCGGCGCCGTCACCAGGCAACATAACCACAATTGCACCGCCCTCTGCAATCGGGCTGCACATTAGGAGATCGCAATCCGCCGCAGCGCCACGTGACTCCAACTGCTCAAGCGAAACCGGCGCATCGGGTGAGGCCGTTGCCGTACCGCCCGTAAGCGCCGATACCACGTCAAAAAAACCGGTCACGTATCCGCGAGCGAAAATATCGGCGGCGACATCGTTCATCCGTTCCCCAATTCTCAGTCGTCTACGGTCGGCTCAAGCAACTGAATGGCGCTTAGCTCGCCCCGCTTCCCGCAAGAGGCCTTGAAACGCGGAATTCCCCCAATTTCGATATTGATGGGAGATTTGACGTCGGAATCCAACTGGATAACATCACCAACTTGCAGGTTGATCACGTCTTCGAGCGGCAGTTGCGCCCGTCCGAGGATTGAATCCACCGGAACTTGGGCACGGCGGATGGCCCGCATGATTTGCGTGCGTGTCCGATCGGCCATTTCAATCGACATGCGACGAATGAATTTCGTTTGTTGCGATATCTGGTCGAGAATGGGGTTCAGCACCATGAGCGGAATGCACATGTTCATGGAACCGACCGTTTCGACAATGTGAATCTCGTACGCCACGAGGATCACCATTTCGCTGCCGGCGACGATCTGTACGATGAGCGGATCGCTCTCCTGGTGAACCACGCTCAGTTTGAATTCGATGAGTTGTTCCCAGGAACGTTTGAGACTTTCGAGTATCATCAGCATAATGCGATGAACGATGCGGTTCTCGATCTCGGTCAACTCCCGGGGCTTGCCCATGCCCACGCCTTTGCCGCCCAGAATTCGATCGACGACCGGAAAGACGACGCTGGGGCTCAGGTCGATAACGGCGTTGCCTTCCAGCGGGGCCATATTAATCACCGACATAGACGTGGGCCGGGAAACGGAAAGAATAAACTCGTCGTAGGTGAGTTGATCGATGGACACCAGATCCACCCGCACGACGGTCCGCAGGAAGGGCGGCAGCGCGATACTGAGTTCGCGCGCGAAGGCCTCGAAGAGGCTTTGAAGGCCCTTAAGTTGCTCCTTGGAAACACGTTCGGGACGGCGGAAGTCATAGTGCATCATGTCCCGGGTTTCGGCCCGTTCCACGACCTCATCGGGAACTTCCACCTCACCTTTGGACACGGCGCTCAGGAGGAGATCGACTTCATCCTGACTTAGAATGTCCGCCATAACCGCTCGCTCTCCGTTCCGATGATCCCAGTTGCGCGAGTATAGCACGGCCATTGTAAGTCCGCAAGGGACCGGCACATCTAACACTAGAAAAAGTAACCAGATACGGCTTCTGCCCCGGCGGACGCCCCGTGCCAATGCTGCCCAATTCCACTCAAAAAGGAACTTCGTGCGCATACAGGGAATATATGTACATGGAAGGGCCGAAAAACTCGCCGGACGGTACAAGGCGAGTATGTGTCATCCGAACCGTCGGCAGGGACGTTCGTTCCAATAGAAGGGTGACAGTGCAACAACGGAAGAAGGCGATCCCCTACCGTCTTCTTCCTCTTTCCGGCGCGCGGGTACACCCCCTCTACCCCAGACCCCAGCCCGCGCGCCGGCCTCCTTTTTCAGGTTCATCTCCGAAGAATGGTGTCACTCGGTGCTCGCACACAACGACACTCGCGCACCGGACTTCCGCCTCCGCCGATTGGAGATACACTCTTTCTCAATGACCGGCAATGCGGTTCAACGCGCGCCGGGCAACCAGTGCGGGGCGCGACTCGAGATGCCGCAGGAGATCCAATTGCCCCCTAACCTTGCGGCAAAAGGTGTCCAAGGTATCGGTGCGGTCGATCCAGATTCGGCGCAACTCCCACGGGGCAAGCCGTTCTGCAACGTTTACCCCGTACCGGTTCGAGCAGGCATAGGAAAATCCCGTTTCCCGCACAATTCGCACGGAGCGTTCGTCATAATCGAGCGCGCTGCCGAAGGGGTAGGCAAACGCCTCGATGGGATGGTTCAGTTGTTCGGCCAACATCGCGGCGCACCCCGCAATTTCTTCGCGTTGCTGCGATTCCATCAACCGAGACAACCGCGGATGGGACAGGGTGTGGGCGCCAATGGCTATCCCCATGGATTCAAGGACGCGGATTTCGTCCCACGACATCAGCCGGGCGGGTTCGTGGCGGCTGTCATGATCGAGGAATTCTCCGGCCCGTCCAGCGACGATGAAGACGGTTGCGGGCATGCCAAACTCTCGCAACACCGGTGCAGCCTGGGTCAGATTGTCCCGGTACCCGTCGTCGAATGTGAGTGCAACGCCAGGTGTACCGCGGGCGGCGTCGGCCAGGGAAACGACGTTGGCGTGCTCCCGAAGCCAGGCCATTTGTTCGCGAAAGGCTCTTGGTGTGACGTTCATTTCGTGATCGCGTTCGCCCACGCTGTGGTAGGTGAGAATCCGAGCGCATGGCCGGGAGTGAGGGACAAAAACTCCCACCGCGCCAGCGGCCCTTTTCACCGCGTGCTTCACGGCATGCTTTACTGTGCCGCTCATGCCTGTCGCGGATGGTCGGGCGCACCGGCCACTGCATCCTGCCGGGCGGTAAGGGTTCCCCAAAGATATCCGAAGGCGTAGGCCACGTAAGCCGCGAAGCGAAGAAGTTTCCCCTGCATCAGTGCCCGTATAAGCCGTACCGGAAATCGAAGCAGGCGATACATGAATGACGTGCGCGGCGTAAAGGATCGATCGCTGAGTTCTTCGTGGGTGTCGTACACGGACTCCGGCTGAAACTTGCGGGCGTACGCCGAACCATATCCGTTACGGAAGAACATGCGAAACAGCTTGCGCCAGCCGTCGGGCAGGGGGTGATAGATCCGTGCATTCGGCGCCAGCACCACACGGTACCCGGCACTCCGAAGGCGCACCCGGAGATCGGGATCCAATCCCCGGATAATGTCTTCGCGTTCGCGGCCTACGGCGTTAAAGACCTCCGTTCGCATGGCGCAACACCCGTGACAGGCCAAATCGCTGTCGACGACGGTGTCCACGACGGGTGTGTTGAACCGGGGGAACTGCAACGCGGCGCGCCGTTGAAAAGCGTTCGCTTCGGGCGGCACCACGATGCTCGCGCCCGCCATACCGATGGACCGATCTTTGTCGAGGACGCTCACGAGGGTTTGAAACACGGTCTCGTCCGCGAGTCGGCTGTCGTCGTCCAGGATCAGCAGGATTTCGCCTCGTGCTTCCTGAGCACCTTGGTTGATGGCCTTCCCTTGAGGCGAAACTCCTTTGATGAGGTTCACTTCAAAATCCCGGAAGGTTTGCCGTTCCACGCTTTCAAGGAGTCGCGGTACACAGCCGCCCCGGTGTCCGTCCCAAGTTGGAATGAGCACGGTAAGACGGGGTGGGCGGCCATTACTGGTATCACTTGTCATCGTTGCGGAGTATACGGCGTCGAAGATCATCCGTTCAACGGAACGGCGGGGGCCTGTAAATGTGACCAGCCCTTATTCACCCGGCTGCGCCGGTACCGGCACCTGGGCGAAGTCGATATCCGCGCGATCGAGAAAAATGAAGCGACCGGTTTCCATACCGACCACGATGCCCGGTCGATCGCCCCTACCCAACGCGGCCAACGTCGGCCCGCAGGCATGCTGTCCGAAGAACACGGGCTTCCCGCGAAAATGAATCAACTCGGGATAGGCAAAAACCGGTTCCTTATCTGAACCGGTATTGCGAAGTAGCAGCACGCCCGATCCGGGAAGTCCCAGGGCCTGTGGCAGACCGTGCTCGGGATCGGGTACGGAACCATGACGCGGCGTTCCCACCAGAAGGTCCGTTTTCCCGTCCGCGTCCCAGTCCACGAAACTCAGCTTCAGCCGGCCGGTTCCCCCTGACTTGAGGAAATTGGCGCCGATAACGGGACCGGTGTCGAGATGAAGTTTCCCGCCATCCTCGACGTTAAAGGGATCCAGTTGCCAGTAGAGATGAAACTCGTCGTCATCGTCGAGCGCGACGTACGCCATGCGTCCGGCGAGTTTCGCGATCGCGGGCTTCACGCGCCACGATCCATGGAGTTCCAGCCCCTCAAGGTAAATGGAGTGTGGCGCAGCCAATCGTGGATTGGCAGGCGATCCTTCATTCAAAAAGACGCGGTGTTGGGCCGTGGCGTCGCTCATGACGATGTCGTAGAGTCCATCATCGTTCCAATCGGCCACCGTCGGGCAGGTGTAGCCCCAGCGCGCCTCCACGGGGCCCTGAATGCTGTCCGAATACCCCGGCTGCACGTGAATGATTTCACTGTTGGCTTTCAACGGCACGCCGGGCTCGAATGCTGGTTCGTGGTTATCCCCGCCGTTCCGGAAGTACAGGACGAGCCCCTCCGAATTCCCGGAGACAATGTCCAACGCTCCGTCACCATCCCAGTCCACGACATTCGGGACGAGCAGGGTGCCGCCGAAAAGGTCGGCGCCGCGCTGCAGTGCGGGCGTCGGCTTGGCGTAGACGGGTTGCCCCGAATCGGTGAAGCGCCCCAGAAACCGGTAGAAGTAGATAGCGCCTTCTCCCCCGGCAAGCAGGTTACAGGGGTGGCCCTGCGGATCTGGATACGCCACCGGCGTCGCACGCACCGTCGGATGACGTATCACGATTCCATCACCGTCAACGAGGAATCGATAGGGTTCCAACGCTGGGTTAGCGCCTTGGTTGACTTCGTAGTAATAGAAGGGCCCGAAGTGCGAGCCACCGATGATTCCCGGTTGTCCGTCAGTCCCCAAAACAACGGACGTCAAAGATTGGTAGTCTTGAAGAACGTCGCTGGGTGTAGCGCTTGCCAAGACGGGCTCCCCGTCCGGCGCATCGAGCAATCGGACGTGGTGCGTCATGTAAAGGCCCGCGTGGGAGAGTTTGCCGCGCCAGATACCGGCGCCGTCATAGGGGTCGTATCGAGGGTCGCGGCTTGACGTGAACCCCTCCATCGGCGGACCGTGGCCGGTACCGTCGTTCACATCGTAGAAGAGACGAAAGCCCGATCCGTTCCCATCCGGCAACCAGCCCACCGTTCGGGCACGCCGGGGCGTTTTGGGAACGGGTATCCGCGAGGATTCGTGAAACGCCAGCGTTGTCCGATCGAAATTGAGCAGCACCAGCGCGTCGCCTACGATCCAGAGCGCGTGGATGTTGCCGTCCACCTCAAAGACCGTGCCGTAATTGCCGGATGGCAGGTAGTCCGGCGTCGTCACCAAAACCGGCGGATCGAAGACAGGAACGCCGTTCGCGCCCCATTCGCGCCAAGGGAAAATCACCAGTTCCGGGTAGAACCGGCTGCCGCCGATCACAAAGAGATCGGGCATTTCCTTCCCATAAACGTGCGCAACACCGATGGGAAGGTTGTTGAGTTTTGGTGCAGCGAGTGGACCCACACCGTTGGCCCTGCCGACCTTCAAGGGTGCTCCGCTGACGGGTTCCGCTGCGTTGACCGGAGACAAGCCCAACGATACAACCGACAAAAGGACCAACCCGCAAAGATTCCCATTTGTGAGACCGATAGATTTCACTGCGCTCTCCCCCGTGCGTTCATTTGCCAACGAACGCGATCAATGCTCCAGCAGCGTCACTTCGCGCACTGACTTTGTTTCCGGATCGACGCGAAACGTCTTCACTTCGAAGGCCGAGAGGCATACCGCACGTCGCACTTCCAGCGCCGGTATTGTCACTTCCGTGCTCCTTGCCGTGCCCGTGGGCTCGAACAAGCGGAACACGTAACCTTCTCCATCCTCGGCGCGTTTGAAGGCCACCAACTGAACGACGTCGTCGCTCAACGAAACACCGGGCAACGGTTTCGTCCCCGCTCCCGACGGGCAGAAAGACAGGGCAAACGGCGTCTCATTGTGGATCACGGCTTCGCGGTCGACTCGCTCCAACCGTTCGGAACGCGACCCTGCGTTGATCCAAAACCGGAAAACCCGTTCCCCCTGATCGATGCGCGGCGTGTAGCGATCCTGCGGTACGATAGTCCGTTCCCCGATGGGATGACCCGAATAGGCCGCGGACCGCAACAGGCTTAGCCGCAATTCCCCGTCCGCGAAATCGGAACCGTACGTACCGGCGTTGATACACGTCAAGGCTTTGCCGGCAGATTCCGACTGCACGGCGAGCCACTGATGTGCCACGTTCTCGCGTCCCGTGCTGGGAAAGTTCTGCACCCCGAAGGCGACCTGCCCCGAACATGCGCCATCGTCAAACGCCGTGGGGATGGACAACTTGAGCATGGTGTTCTTCTCATTCCAATGAACGCGAACAACGATCTCGATTTCCGTGCCCTGTTTCGGAAATTTGTAATGGACGACAGCGAAGGAGTGATGATACCGGAACAACGCTTCCACCACGGTCCGGACGTTGCCGTCCTCGATGACGCGGACGGAATCCGGACGCCCCTGGGTGATACCGGAGACGCGCGCGCCTTCCTGGGGCGACATCAGCGTGAAACTGCCGATGACTTCGCGGAAGCTCTGCGCGCGGGTTTCCCAGGGATCCTCGTTGTCGGCAAGTACCAGCAGATTGAACGATTCGGGCTTGACGAACTCGAATCCATCCACGACCAACCAGTCGATTAATCCGGTTCGGCAATTAACTGTCGCTTCCAACCGATCCGTTTGTATGTCAAAACATGCGTCTACCGGCTTCAGGTCCGGAGTGGGACGGGCCGGAAGCACTTCCAGCGTGCAGTCGAAGCGATTCATTTGAGATGGCGCCAAGTCGGCAACGAAGACCGCATGTTTCCGCCAGTCCAGATTCAGGTTGCTCAGTTCCTGCTCGTTTTGGCACGGAACCGGATTGCCGTCTTTGTGGACTACGGGGATTGTGAATTGGTCGCCCCAGTTGGCGTCGGGCAACTGGAACTCGCATTCCACGATGGTGCGTACCGGGAAGGGATGCGGGTTGTAGACGAGAATGGGGATTTGTCCCTCCGCCGGTTTCGGTTGTCCTTGTGCCGACGCGAAAAACGCGCGCGCACGGATGCGCGATAGGAACTCCAGCCCATGATCCAGCAACCGAAGGCATGCGTCCTCCACGGGTTGGATGGAGGAACCCGGAAGAATGTCGTGAAACTCGGAGAACAGCAGGTCTCGGACGACCTCGTTCAATTCCGACTGAGGGTATTCCATAAGTCCTTGCAGCGCCGCGTTTGCGACCATCTTCTCGACGGCAAAGAGCGCATTCTCGAGCTGCCGGTGTCGCTGTTTGATGCGAACTTGCGACGTGTAGCATCCCGGCGCCCAGGAATTAATGTCGTCAGCGTGTTGGGGAACTTCGGAGCCGGACGCACGCAATTCGTCGAAGTAGTTCTCCGGTGACGAATGTAGAATCTTCCTTTCGTCACTCTCCGCCATCAACTCAGCGAGGCAATTCAAATCGACGCGGGACGGACCGCCCCCGTGGTTTCCCACACCCCAGAGCACCAGTCCCACCGCGTGATCCGGATGGTTGGTGATCCATTTCTCGACCTTCTCCCGGGCTTTCCCCAAGGGCTGATTGTAGAAATCCGACGCACGGTGAGCCGTAACCTCCGAGCCGTCGAACCCGACCCACGTAAAGTCGTCGGACGGAAGCGGGCAGTCATCCTGAAAAGGCCGGCAGAACAGGTAGGAATCATATCCGGATTTACGAAGGATCTGGACCAAGCCGCGATTGTGGCCGAAAGGGTCGAAGTTGATGGCGGTCCGCGGCGCCGCGCCGAATTTCTCTTGAAAGTAACGGCGACCCGCCAAGACTTGGCGGACGAACGATTCTCCGCTCGGCATGTTACAGTCGGGCTGGAGGTACCAGCCGCCCATGATGTGCCATTGGCCGTCCGCGACGAGGCGCTGGATCCGCTCGAACAACGCGGGTTCGTACTCCTCCACCCAACGGTAGAGGATGACCTCGTTGTGATTGAACACGAAACCGTCGAATTCTTCACAGAAGTCCGCGGCGGCACGGAAGGTGGAAATCGCTTCGGCAGCGCCTTCCTCCCACTCCCATAACCAGACCGGATCGAGGTGGGCATTGCAGATCAAATGTATCGTTTTCAAAGGGATCTCCCAACGTTTCGTTTAGGGGATTGATATGAAGACCGGCCCGCGCACGATGGCCTCAGGCGCCGCGCGGGCCGATACAACTCATTACTTACGATTTCGCCCGTTCAACGACAGCTTTTCCTGCGTCGATGGCTTGGGCAACGATGGTCGGTCCCAACTGGTCGCCGTAGAACGAGACGCCGGGTTCGTAGCCGCCTTGCGTGTACTCTTCGGGAGGAAGAATGTAACTGATCCATTCATTGCCGAGTCCGACGACGATGGGATGTTCGGCGCCGTCTTTCCGCAGGGCGTCTTTGACCTGCACGCCGAGGGAGGACGTCATCTCGCCCGGTATTGACACAGCGACGAGGCCGCCAACGCGCAACACGCCCAGATAGGAGGTCTCGGGAGAGAGGGTATTAACCAGCGTCGTGATGTTCTCCGGGGTCAGGCCGTACTCCGGGCCGGCGGAGTCCAACAGAGCCGCCGGGGCGACGCGTTCCGGAAGTTTCAGCGTGGTCATTGAATAATCGAGGGATACATCGGCTGCGGTCTCGATCGTGGGCACAAAGTCCAGCACCTGAATGGCAAGCTTCCGTCCATAGTCCTCCGCTTTGGCAAACTCGCTCGGGCCCTCGCCACCGGCCGGAGAGATATCGCCCTCCGCGCCGTTCGTGTACATGCACGTCACGCCGGGAAGAAACGCTTCGATTTCCCGCTGCAAATACCCTGGCCACCCCGACGAAACCTGCATGACTTTCTCGGACATGTACGTGGGGTGTGCGGTCCAGTTGATGAAGATGACGAAGGGCTTGCCATCCATCGTATCGAACCGGGTGACGGTCAGTTCATTGTCCACAACCGGATCGTGTCGCCGGTTGCGGTTCATGCCTTCCAGATGTTTGGAGGCCGTGCCCACGCGTACGGGTTGATAGGACTGGTCGGCATCCGTAATCGCCTGCGCGATTCGATCGACGGTGAAGGTGAGCAACGACTCGTCGAAGATTCCAATGGCCTTGTTCTGGAAAATGTTGGCGCGGTTCATGGCATTCATCTCGGTAGACGCATGACAATGGCTTCCCGTGAGCATGAGCGTGTCGGACGTGATGCCCGTATCGGCGATTCGCGTCAGGACTTCATCCCGTAACGAACGGGGAATCCCGAGCAAATCCAACGTCACAAGGCAGTACTTCTTGTCACCCTGCTTGAGGATTAGTGCTTTGCAACGGGCATAGTCATGAATGCCCGTTGCGGGCGCATTTTGGCGTTCGCCATAACCGCCCAGGGGCACGTGATATTGATTGGTATCCGGCGTGATGTTGGAGGTTGCCACGCCTGCCAGTAGTGGCTCGGCGCCCAGTGCCAACGGTGCCGGTGCCATGCCGATCACTACACACAATCCAACCATTACCATGAAATGACGTATGCAATTGTTAACCATTCCCCTGTGAACCCTTTCTGTTTCGGCGTTGCCTGGCAGGCGAAAACCTCGTAGGACAGGCTCCGGCGGTTCGAGCGCCGCATGGGCTTAGCCACCCCCCGCCTTCTCCCCTTTCGTGGCAAGATACTCGTTCAAAGGCTTCTCGAAATCCTTGCGCATTTCCTCCGGGGCGAGTTGAATCGCTTTCTTCTGCTGTTCGATGGCGCCGTCGACATCTCCGGTCAGGAAGAGTGCGCGCGCATACGTATCCCGGACGGAGGGGTTCTTTCCTTTGCTGGCGGTCATCGCTGCTTTGGCGATTTTCAACGCGAGGGTTGGGTTGCGGACGTCCTTGTTGGTGTGCGTAAGCAAAGTCCAACCAACCGCGTTCATTAGATCGGCGCTTGCGCTATGCTCCTTCAACATCTTCTCCGCCAACGCATTTGCCTTCTCGGAATCGCCACGCTGGCAGTAGCCCATGAATTCGGAGAACAACTTTTCACGGACGGCCATCAGCTCCATCTCGCGTTGCGCGGCGGCGATGTCGTACGTCCCGGCAAGAATATCATCCAAGGCAACGTCGAGACCGGCCATGGGATGTCCCAACCAAGCGACTTGGCCTTTCTTGTTAACAATGAACGCAGTTGGAATACCATTCTGTCCATAGCGGCCCATGTAAGCCGCAGACGTTTTGCCTGCATCATCAACAGCTACGGTATAGTCCATTTTGTCGCCCATCTGATCTACGAAAGGTTTCACCGTAGCGGCGTCTTCCTTGCTCACGCCGACAAACACGACGTTCTTGTCCCGGTATTGTTTCTGCAAATTCGTTAAATGGGGAATGCTCTTCCGGCACGGTCCGCACCACGTCGCCCAAAACTCCACCACGTAGGTCGTCTCACCCGGAGCAATCGTCACGGGATCGCCTTTCACCCACGTCGCGATATCCAGTGGGGCTGCCGCGTCACCCAGCTTGGCGTCTCCGTCTGCAGTCGCATAACCGGTAACACACAGCACAACGCTAAGGATCCGTACCACAAGGTTCATCTTTCGTGCTCCTCGTTGATGACGGCAGCGTCAGCCGTCCTGCACAAGACCCGCAAAGCGTTGCGGATTCGCCTACGCCAATTACAGGTCTTAACCATCCTTGCCACCTCGCGCTAAAGATTATGCCAACGAACGGGATCTTTCAACTTCGATAATGCCGAATTGGCGCCAGCGTTCACCCATTCATGAATGATCGAATTCCGGTGAAACCCTGTTGGGTCACAGCACCCCGATGCGGTTCGGCCAAATGCCCGATCCCGTACCGTCCTCTGTATGTTCTTACGGCTCAACCGGTAGCCATGGCGCTACGACCGGTCTGTTTGCGTGAATCCCGTAACGATGGTATAGATCGGAAGAGGTTAATCCGTATCGAATCTTAGCCAACGCAAGAAAGGGAGCACACATGTCTGCGCTGATAATTTTGGTTATTTGGTCAATCCTGGGTTATCTGCTTTTCGGCGGAATGACGCCTTTCTGATGATCCCAACTTGAGAGCGGAGGCGATTTCCGTTAGGCCAACCCGGTTCACACAGGTTGGGATCGTGTTGAACAACTCGCGCAGCAAACAGCAAGAGACTGGTTGCTACTGTCCATATCCCAATGCGTTGAGATTCTCGCGGTCTTCCTCGGTCAGTTCGGGGACAGAGGTGCGCTTGTGGGCCGGCGATTCGTACCAAATGGCGATGGTCGGCTGCTCCGAATCCATCGTAGGAATCGGATCGGGCTGTGGGAAACTCCGCGCCGTGTGATCGAGGACCATGCGCAGGTCCTTGGTTTCAATCGGGGCATCTTGGCCCAAATACACGAGGATTGGAACATTGCTGTCGGGAGCACTCTTTATATCCAGCGATAGAGATGACTCACTGTTCGCCGTGCGCAAAACGAGTTCGTCTTCCGTTGTGAACTGATCCCAAAGCAGTTCGACACGGTGGGGAGTTCGATTGATGTTGTGGGTAAAGTCTCGCCGGTCGCCTTGCGCTAACGGGCTGGAAACAATGGTGTCCTCGGTATTGACCGCGATCGTTGCGGAGACTGGAGTTCGGTTGTACGACAAGGAAAAGTGCCACCCATCCGGCCTTTCCGCAAAAAAGTCTTTGCGCTTCTGCTCCAACGTTGCCATTTCGGGAGGGGGCGTTTGGTGTAGATCCACGAGTTCCTCGGGATCTCGCTGCAAATCATAAAACTGTGAAGTGGAGTGCCGGGGCAAATAAATGAGTTTGTATTGGGGTGTTCGGACCGCTTGCTGTGACATCCGCTGAATATAGGCGAATGAACGGCCGCCCTGGCCATCTCTGATGACCGGCAATAGACTTCTCCCATCGATCTGGCCCGCGTCTCTCGATGGGTCAATGACGTCCAACACGGTTGGAAAGATGTCGATGTTCTGAACCAATTCCGAAATCCGCGTTCCGCCATATTCGCCATTGGGGAATCTGATGAGAAGCGGCACCCGCGCGCACTCGTCAAACACTTGCGAATGACCGTAAAGGCCATGCTCCGCAAACTCTTCACCATGGTCGGACGTCAGGATGATGAGGGATTGGTCGTAAAGGTTCAGTCGCTTTAACTCGTCAAAGAAGCGGGTAATTTCATAATCCACCATTCGAATACAGTCGTCGTAAAGGGCAATGCAATATGCCTTTTCTTCGTCGGAGATCGTGATCTCACCCCGATTCGCCGCGCTCATAAACTCTTCGGTAGGAGGAAAATCAGAATCGACCCGCTTGAATGAAGGCGGCGGATCGAACGCTTTCGCGAAGTGCAGGAAGGATGGGTTACCCGGATCGTAGGGTGTCGTATAGCCCATGCTGGAAATCTTCTGGTGACAATCTCCATTGTGAAGGAATAGAAACAGGGAAGGCGTGGGATGCGCGCTCAGCCATTGGGACGCCCGAATATTGGTATCCGAGATTTTTCGCAGGGGGACGGTTGGCACGTCGTAGAGGTCAAAGCCTTGCGCAAATCCCCAACTGGGCGCCAGCCAGTACTGGAATCCGGTGAATCCGGCGGCGAGATAGCCCTCTTCACGCGCCACGTCCGCCAGTGTCACAATCGATTCGGCGAGAACGGAATCGGCCGTTGCCCCGTGTGTTTTCGGATACAGCCCCGATAACATGGATGCATGGGAAGGCATCGTCCAGGTCTCAGGAACGATGGCGTTCTCGAACAGCACGGCCTCCTGTGCCGCCCAGGCATCGAGGTTTGGCGTCGTCTCTCGTTTGTAGCCGTAGCACGAAAGGTGATCCGCGCGTAAGGTGTCACACGAAATGAGAATGACGGGAATGGCCTTCTCAGGTGCATCGCCATAGACGATAGGATCGCCCCAGTAGAAGTAATCATGGTGCTTCGTATTGAGATGATCGACTTCCAGTGTGAACGTGACTTGCTGACCTGCGAAGGCATTGAGGTCGATCTTCTTTCCCGCCCACGAATTTCCCCGAGCGTAAAGTCCGGGGTAAACCTTTTCGTTCAACAGTTCCATCTCGGGACTCTGAGGTGCCTTCATGCGCACAATCATTCGCCCCCTGCCCACTCGGTCCCCCACTCCGAGCGCAACCTCGAACGTGCCCCCAGGCGGCACCGTCACGGTCCACGGCGGTTGCGTCCCGAACACAACTTCTCGAGTTTCCTCTCCTACCGTCAAGCGTTCGGGGCCTTCGGGAGGGACGTAGACCAACTGCATCCCGGCAATTTCTACGTCCGTCGGCACGTCCGACGGTGTGAGAACAATTCTCGTCAGGATACCGTGCCAATACCCTGGCGCCGCCGACTGAAGGGCGATGCGGTATTCATGGAACTCGCCATCGGGAAACAGCGAAAACGCCACGGTAGAGCCCACTATGTCGTCGCCGCTCAAGTCCGTGAACCACGTCACGTTCCCCGTTTCGCCGGCCCCGGTCCGCATTTTCAGAACCAACGTGTTGTAGCGATCCGTGGACTCGTCGAGGGGGATCGTAATCGCGGACGGTTCCGTTACCTGGCTGACATGTAGACCCTTCGAGTCGGTCGTAACACCCACGTCACTGGGCAATACCGACACCGATTCGAGATCGAGTGATAGCGGGTCAACGTGGACTTGTCGTATGCGCTTCCAACGTTCCTCCACGAGACGGGCCGGGCGGCTCGAAGGCTCTGTAACATACGGCTCTTGCCGTTCTTGCGCAACAGCGGCGGATTCGTCCGAAGATTGCCGAGGCGTTGCCGATGGCGTACAACCCTGGGGGAGCAGCGCGCCCAGAAAAGCAATCAGTGAAAACCCGAGACTCCAGGACATGCGAATGCCCAAGCCCTGACGCACTGCCAGCACCGCGCCTCCCTGCGATACCTGCTTCAAGAGCGCCGGATCGGGAACACGTAACCGCGGACGCTTCATCGATATCCTGCCAACTACCGGGACCATTGGTTTACGCACTTGCATCAAAAGAACCAAGGTGTATGCAGCCAGAAACTTACTAAAACTAAGAATAGCATCTTGACGCCTCCATATGCCAGAGAAGAAAACGCCGAGGCGGAGCGATCGACCCCGCGTTGCGCGGTTGCGGAAAGAAGCAAACACGCATTGCCACCGTTGGCGACGTTTTTGGTATCCTGCGATCAAATAACCAATACGACCACGCATTCGTTCTCCGCGAACGTCGAAGGAGATTCTCAGCATGAACGATCGGAGTATTACGCGTCGCACATTTGTTTTTGGGAGCGCACTCGCGGCGGGCGGATTGCTTTCGGTACGCGCGGGCGCACGCGCCGTATCGCCGAATGAGAAGCTCAATACGGCCCACGTCGGCGTCGGGGGCAAGGGACGCGGCCATCTGAAATTCTGCTTGAACTACGAAAACGTGGTTGCCCTCTGCGACGTCGACGACAAGGCATCCGCCGAAGCCTATGGTTGGTGTCCGGATGTACCGAAGTACCGCGACTGGCGCGAAATGCTGGAGAAACAGAAAGACATCGACGCGGTCGTCGTCACAACGCCCGATCACACGCACGCGATCATCGCGATGGCCGCCATGGAACTCGGCAAACATGTCTATGTCGAGAAACCCATGGGCCACACGGTCGATGAGGTGCGGCGCATGACCGAAGCCGCGCGGCGCTATGGCGTGGCCACCCAGATGGGGAACCAGGGTCACTCCAGCGAGGGTGTCCGGCAGACCTGCGAGATAATTTGGAGCGGCGCCATCGGGCCGGTCCGCGAAGTGCACTGTTGGACCGACCGGCCGATCTGGCCCGTCGGATACGCGGAACCCTTGCCCGAGAAGCCGGTACCCAAAGGGGTCGACTGGGATCGCTGGTTGGGCCCGATTCCGGCGCGGCCTTTCGGCGGGTATTCGACGCAGTATAACCGTGACGGCTCGACACCCGGTTACATGCCCGACGTATGGCGCGGGTGGTGGGTCTTTGGCAGCGGCGCTTTGGGCGACATGGGATGCCACATCATGGATCCGCCCAATTGGGCATTGCACCTTGGACCGCCGTCCGCGGTAACGTGCGTGCAACAGGATGGCAAGACCTCCGAGTGCGAACCGGCCAAAGCCATCATTGAATACGAATTTCCGGAGCGCAGCGTTGAAGGAAAATCACTGCCACCCGTGAAACTCACCTGGTACGAAGGTAAGCTCCGTCCGCCAAAACCCGCCATGTTGGCGGAAGACGACCCGACACCGGTCGGCAGCAACGGAACAATGTTCGTCGGAGAAACAGGTGTTTTGACCTGCGATTCCCACGGCAATTCCGCGCGACTGCATCCCGACAGCCGTATGGCGAACTACACCACCATGCCCGAGCCAACCATCGAGCGCGTGCCGTGGAAAGACGACCGGTACGACGAAGCCCATCGCGCCAACTGGGTACAAGCCTGCAAAGGCGGAAAACCGGCGGTGTCTAACTTCGATTACGCGGGGCCCCTCACCGAGACCGTCCAACTCGGGAACGTCGCCCTGCGCGCCGGCGGCCGTATCGCGTGGAATAGCGCTACCGGCAAGATTACCAACAACCCCAAGGCCGATGCCCTGATCCGGATCGCCTATCGCAAGGGTTGGGAATTCTAGAGCCGTTTACGATCTCTCGCGACCGTCGCTGGCTTCCCGATTGTCCCGGGCCAACATGCCCGGAAGTCCGGGCGGATCAGCAATTCTGCCAATCGTGGGCACTGACGGACCTCCTCAGACGCGGGTCCCAGAGCGCAACCTCGGGCCGAGCGCGTTTGTCAGTACTGCGCCAGCGTACCGTCACGTTTGGCTTTATTGACAGCCATATCGAACAGTTTCAGGCTTCCTGGCAGTAGGACCAGGGCCATGCCCCCGAGCAAAAGCAGCTGCGGTGCCACACCACTTATCGTAAAATCCTGAAGCATGGTCAGCCGCAGCGCATCCAGCGCATACATCGCCGGAATTATATGCGCCACGTTTTGCAGCCAGTGCGGCATGACTTCTACCGGAAAGTACGCTCCGCCCAGGATCATACTCGCCGATGTAAGGACCCAGCCCACCGGGTCGCCCTTCTTCAGAACGACGATGCATGCCGCGGAGACAATGCCAAAGCTAATGAAAACGAGCAAAGCAAGGGCGAACACGACCAACGACGCAATTACATTGACATGAGAAAAGTCCACGCCAAAAACCACCGCGCCACAGACAAGAATAATGGCAAGCTGCAAGAACGAGGCGAGCAATGCATACATGGTCGACATGAGAATACATGCCTGCGGCGACGTCTGAGTGCTGAGCATGGCTTCGAGACATCCCGTGACCTGCGCGCGTTGAATCGAGTTGGAGTATGTGTTTAACGCCACTTGGAAGTACCGGGAAAAGGCCAATCCGATCAACACAAAGGAGAAATAATCACCACCGTATTTGGCAAGGCTCTCCTGAGACGAATCGACAATGCGGCTCACAAAATAGAACATGACCAGGGGCAACAACGCGCCGATCGCACTGAGCAAATACGCCATTTTGTAACTCGACTCGGTCTGAAAGTCGCGTTTAATGAACGTCCACGTCTTGTACAGCACGGCCGCTCCTCGTCACATCACCAGTTCGCGATACCGCGCGAACAGTGAACCGGGCCGGGAATGGATTTGTGCTACGTCATCCGAGGCCGCGATGCGCGCCTCTCGAACCACACACATCCGGTTACACAGGGCCAGCACTTCATCCAGCTTGTGTGTGGCAATCAGCAGAGTCTTTTCGTGATATCGGTGTATGCGATCGATCAACAGTTTCGTAAGGTCCTCCGCGGCGACCGGGTCCAACGCCCGCGTCGGCTCGTCGAGAATGAGTACGTCAGGGTCGGCCAACAGCCCGCGGGCGATTGCCAGACGTTGCCGCATGCCCGATGAATAACCCGCAACCTGCTGGTCTGCGCTGTCTTCCAAACCGACCAGGTTCAGCAATTCGCGAATCCGACCTTGCAGTACCGGTCCTCGCAAATTGTCCAGGACACCGAAGAACTCCAGGTTCTGCTTCGCCGTCAGGCGCCAATAAAAGCTGCGCTCCTCGTTCATGACGAACCCCACTGATTTCCGGGCCGCCGTGTTTTCGCGAGACGTATTCCGACCGTTGACGCGAACCGTCCCCTTTGTCGGTAGGATGAGTCCGCCAATCACCTTCAGCAGTGTGGTCTTCCCGGCTCCATTGGGACCTAAAAACGCCACCCGTTCTCCACGTTCTACGGTGAACGTAACGTCTTCGATACCCGTGACGCGTCGCGGCGGCGTGAATGGATGCAACACGTACTCCCGATACCGCTTGGGCACGGGGTAACAGACTGTGACGTTTTCCAGTGCAATCATTGCCGCTCTGCGATCCTCACGTCGTTGGCGGTCCCATCAGCGGAGACGACGGACGAGGGACGGACCATGCCGTATCGCCAACCGGGCAGGCCGGGAAATGTAGTGCAATGCCGAGAGAACCGCCGGCAGTCCGGGAAGCACGTATTTGTCGTTGAATTCGGGGGTCGCGATGGCACGCGTGTACCGCAGACGTTCCTCGATGGGCGACCACTCCCGGCCCCAATCGGCCCGGATCGATCGAAAGGCACGCACGAACTCGCGCCATTCCTGGAACCCGGGCAAACCAAACCCTTTTCGACTCAACCGACCCAAAACCAGCCCCGCGTAGGCGAGCGCCTGAGGATACCGCGCCAGACGCGCGTGAACAACAGAGGGCATGGGTGCGTTCAGCAACACCGATGCCAGGTACACCCCTAGCAGGATCGCACGCTCTTCGTCGAGTCGCGCCGCCAACTCCAGCACTTTGTGCCAGTCCATCTCCGGATAGTTCGCCACGATGCGCGCGACATCGGCGAGAAGCTTCAGCTCGCCCCATCGGTGTTTAATATCGGCATGCAGAAAGGAGACAACTGCGGCGCACTCCGGGGATAGCGTGAGCATTCTCGCACCAAAATGCTTTCCCGGTCGCACATGGTTCCAAACGAAGTTGGCAGACGCCGCGCCACCCATGACAGGCGGCATCAACCGCCAATGCAGTTCCAGTGATTGACCGTGAATCGGAGTGAAGAACACTTCTTCGCAGTCCCAGGCGCGTAACCGGCTTTCGCGGCCGCGGTCATGGCTGTCTTCCGGAGTGTAGCCGTTGTCCACCAGCAGTTTCCGGGCCCGGGCGACATCGCTCTCCACGACAAGCACGTCCAAATCCCAGATATGCCGATGGGAAATATCGCCGTAGAGCAGCCGGGCCTGCACGGGACCTTTATAGGGTAACAACGGGATGGACGCCGCTTCGAATAATTTCGTCACTGCGACCAATTCGCTAACCAGCAACAAATTGCGCCGAACCACGGTCGCCTTCTCAACGCGAAGCTTCTCGACCACGTCGACTGGTACCAATCCAAGTCCAACCTGGTTCAAGCGCCAGTACAGCAGGGATGGAATGGCGTGATGATTCGTACAATCCAGAACGTAGTCCCAATCCAAATCTAAGTCAAGGAGAATACGAATGCGCTCAACTCTGCCATCGGAATCGTCGACCCCGGCCGCGCAAAAAAGCAATTCAGCCTCCGGACGAATCGGCAGGCCCCCGGCTGTTGATGCCGCCTCAGCCATCACATCTCGTCAACGGCCGATGCACGGACACCGCCGTTCGCCAGTGGTCCCTCGTCAAAGGCTCCCGCCCGCGCCGTGCCCTCGAGAAAGTGAAGATAGGCCTTCTTCTTCAGGGTCGTCAGAGCCGTGAGTTCCGGCGGCAAACCCCGGAATACGCGCTCGATGAGGGGTCGAGGATCAGCCGCGATACCGCCCGCAAACACAGCGACTGCCTTCGGAAACACGTCGTCGGCCCACTCCGGTTTGACGTGCAAGGCAGCGCGCAACATACGTTGTGCCGGTTCGATCTCGTTGAACGCGTACGCCCGGCACGCTGCAAGCAGATCGAAACGCGCCTCGATCGTTTCACGTTCCGCTCGAATTTCATCGGGAAGGTCGGTCCGAGCGAACCATTTGTTCGTCATGCGGGCCACGCCTTCCCGGTAGGCCGCTCCGCCAAGACTACCCATCGTGTTAAGATCGTGCAGCCGATAACACGAAACCACGTTCTCTATCCATGCCATTTTGCATCCCCCGAACACAAGGCGGACAAAAAAGTCCGTGTCTTCAAAAGGTTCGACTTCGCGATCGAACGGCACGTCGAGGTCCTCTACAACTGCGCGTTTGGACATCACCGCCGACAGGTTGAGTGCGCCAAAATTCTCCACACAGTCACGCCAATCAAGGTTGGGCGCCGTCTTCCAGGGGCGCGCATTTTGTATGGGCGAACCGCTAGAATCGACGTATTGAAAGCCGGAAGCCACCATGCCAATTTCAGGGTGTTCCTCCAGAAACACGACTTGAACGTCAATCCTCTCCGGGAGAAACAAGTCGTCGTCGTCCACAAAAACCACGTACCGTCCCGAGGATTCCTCGAAACCGAGGTTGCGTGCGGCGCTGCGACCGCTGTTGACTTGGTGGACGACACAAATGCGCGGATCGGTCAATGACGCAAGGTATGCGTCTGTGTCGTCGGTACTGCCATCGTTCACAACCACCACTTCCCAATCCTGGCACGTCTGGGCCAGAACACTCTGGATCGTCTCCTCGAGCAGCGAGCGCCGGTTGTACGTTGGGACGATGACACTTACAAGGTGCATGCCGATTCACTTTCTTGCCTCATGCCGCAGATGGACAGTGCATGCCGCTGCAAGAACATGCGGTACGCTTCCTTCTTGCATAAGCGCAGGGACGCCAGGCTCTCCGGCAGATGGTCAAAAGCGTACTCGATGTAAGGACGTGGATCGCTGATGCGAAACCCAGCGCAGCGGACCAACGTTTTCAGTGTTGCCGCCGGTACCCACGCAGCATCCCATTCACAGGCCACGCTAAAATGCTCCCCGGCACGCTCCGTATCCTGCACCGTCAACGCTCGGCATGCGCACACGACATGGTAGTTCGCGTACACCCGCGGGCGGTCGTTCAGAACCTCGCCCGGTAGGTCCGGCAAAGCAAAAGCCTTGTCCAATGCTCGGCGATACGCCGTAGCAAGATCCGCACTTCCACCGGCGCGATCCGTCCCTCGGACTCGATAGAGGCTGACGAATTGCGGCTCAAGGGCTGCTTCCCCGGCCACGTACATCAAGCGCAAGAAAAAGTCACCGTCTTCCGCCAGGTCCATCGTCGGGTCGAACCACTCGCTCATCTCGGCCAACAGGGCCCGGCGAAAAAGCACCGTACTCGTAATCATGTGGGGCCCGAACAAGGCACTGTGAAAGGTCAATCGATTGACGTTCGCGCCACGGCGCAAATTTCCCCAACTCCCGGCCCGCCTCATCCACGTACGTGGCGCCGCCGGTTACCACCGCACACTCCGGGTGGGCCCCCAAATAGGCCGTTTGCATCCCAAGCTTTTCAGGCAGGTATTCGTCATCGTCATCGAGAAACGCTACGAATTCACCGCGGGCTGACGCTAAACCCCGGTTTCGTGCCGCACTTCGGCCGCTGTGCCGTTGACGAATGATCCGCACACGCAGGTCGTCCTGGCGCCACTCCTTTGCGCCGGCTTCGTCCGATCCATCGTCCACGACAATCACTTCGAAATCGCCAAACGATTGCCGCAACACACTGTCGACCGCGGAAGCCAAGAATAGACTTCGATTGTACGTGGGAATAACAACGCTTACCGCCGGCCCCGTTTCGGTCTTGCCCGCCCTGTAACGTTGCCTACTCATACCGCTGCGGGAAGGTCCGCCTCCACCAGATCCACTAACCGCGATAAGTCGCCCAACGATGCGCTCCGTGTCAGGGTGCGAACCGGCACGCACTTCGCCAATTCGCCAGACTGACGGAAGCACTCGCCCAACCGCCGATCCTTGAGGAATCCCCATCCGAACTTCGACAAGTCCCAATGGGGCATGAGGGCCAGTTGCGCCTGCTTCGCATCGAGCGGCGTGATTCCCGGTTTGGACGCCGTTTCCAGGATATACATCCGTTCGAGCGGAGCTGGATCTTCGCGGAAGCGGCGTGCTACTCCACAAGACCGTTTGTCTGTATCGTCCCGGATTCGTGGAAGCGCTTCGATAGCGACGTTCAGGGCTTGAGCGGAATCCGGCCACAACTTAAACCGCGGAAAGCCGGGCAGGGCCAGAGGCCTACGGGTGGTCAAATCGAGGACCAAGACGTCGTCTGACAGCAGCGTGTGGCCCCTTCCATGCAACGCGGCGGCAATGGTGGTTTTACCGGCATGGGGATGACCGAGAAAGGCTGCCGCCATGCCGTCCACGCATACAACGCTGCCGTGAAACACCCAAAGGCCGCGCTGATGCAGCGCAATATTCAGGGCGGCGCCGAGGATGAAAAGGCGAAGGGTGGATGGTTTCATACTCGGATGCGGGTCCAGAACGATCTCTCGCCCCCCGCGAAACAAGAATCGGCCTTCGCCCGGCGAGTACAGCGTCATCTCGCCATTGCTATCCTGATACGTGCAGCACCAGTCTTTCTCGTTCGGCAGGGGGGGCAGGGGCCGGATTTTGAGGACCAGGTCCGCGCAAACCCCTTGGCCCTCTGGACGGACACGTAACTCGGGCAGTTGAACTTCTGAATCCAGCTCAACTCCATATGCATCATAGTGAAAAATTCCCGAACCTTGGGTATCGGGCATTTCATCCACTGCGCTAAATCGATCTAAACTCACGTGGTCGCTACTCTTGATACCAACGATTGCCGCGAAATACCGAGCAAAAACCCAAGGCCATTTTGACCGAGGCCGGCAATACCCCTTCTTTCGACGTTTTCTACATTCAAGTCAACATGTGCGTGAAACAAAACGACACTTGGAGCTTCACCACCCCGACGCCCCCCCGCATGTTGAGAATCTCTTCTCGGTACGTGTTCTTCACCTCCCAGGTGCAACGCCCGCTACGGCAAGGATGATCGGTCGCGGAAATATGATTTCGTAAGTCGAATTGACCTGAGCCCCGACTTCAACCGGACTCAATCGACATACTGCGTTGGACCCGGTCAGCCTTCAACTGCTTATACACCTACCGCTCCGAAGCAACAGTCCAAAAGGATTAGGTAAACGGACTGAACGGCCGACCGTGGCCGTGTCGCCATTGAGTCAGGTTGCTGACACTACCTCGCACAACAAGAACCGGACGCACGTACGGTTTCTTGACTCCTGCCATGGAATCGACTCCTTCCCTGCGATTAGCAGACACGGCGGCGCGGACGCAATTACAGTCGAAAGGCCTTAAGCTCTCAATGCTCTGCAGATCAACTCCGCAGCTTACGGACCAATCGGGCTCACTGCTGGTGGCATTTGTGTCAATTCACTGACGCTGCCACGCACTACGAGAATAGGTTGCTCGTACGGTTTTTTAGCTACAGCCATCAAATCACCTCCTTCCCTGCAATCCACACCCGCGCCGCCGCACGTCTGTTTGGAGACTGCATCTATCGCCCCTGTCCGGGCGACGGAAATGGTACATATCGGTCCACCTGTGGTGAGCCACCCAAGATGATACTTCCTTCCTGCTCCAACCAAGCATGCGCTTCGAACTGTCCGCTTTCGTTGTGTCCCACGCCAATACGCAAAACCGATGAACTCCCCAATCGCCCCAACACCCACTTTGCCGCCAGCGCCTTCACCAGGCACGTCACCCCCGGTACGTAACGGCCGGCCTTCTCGACAGCCCAGACAACGTCACGCCCCGTCGCACTTGCGTCCCGCACCTGTCGCGCCTCGCGTTCACCCACTTCGATGCGCCGACGCCACAACCGAAAGGGCAACACTCCCACGACGACCCTCGCGACACAGAGCGCCAACCACATCCGAAAAAAGAGCCGTCGACGGTCCCCTGAAAGCCTAACGAATTTCCGAAGTCGTTCCATCAGCGTATTTCACGAGGTCATGTTGGGCCAAATCCCGGAGCAGATCTTGCAAGTCCCGCTCGCAAGTTTCACGATCAACGTCGTACTCGTCCAGAATCACGTCCCGAACGTCCCCGAATCGTTGCGGCGTCTGCAGCAGTTTCCAGATGCGGGCGGCAACGGCGTCCATCTCGTAGTACTTCCCATCAGCCAGATTGAGAATGACTTCCGCCCCTTCCAACTCACAGGAAACCTGCTCTTCGCTGGCCACGAGGACAGAGCCGTCGGCGATTTTGTCAAGATCCAATTATCCTCCCCCTAAAATCATGGACCGGCCCCTTCCCCAAGTCCCGGAATAGCAGCAATATTCATACCGACCGTATTACCTAAGTCGAGCACTCACCCATACAACATCCAAAGCACTGATTATAGGTCACTTAGAGACATAAGCCTCCACCTGAAATACCAAATTCCCGAGGACCGCGAATATTTCCGTGAATACTGATTGGTCGTGGCTGACAAATATGTGATCAAGCGAACACCGCATATGAGCCGCACGAAACCCTGCCACGACCGGACTCGTAACGCGGCATCAAAGGCCAACGACAAATCCTCGTTGGACATGATATTCCAACTTCTCACAGCAATCCCGCGCTGGAATTCTGAATTCCGACGAACTCGTCCGGCTAGCGCGAACATTCTAATTCCTGTCAAGCACTTCTGAGGACGATGATTGTCGGACCGTGGCCACTCGTCCTAAAAAGACTTCCCGCCACCCAGTCGTAGAATCCTGACACGGAGGGATTGTAACGATCGCTGATGCTGGATCCGAAGCCGAGGCCCTCGTTGTATCAGCCGCCGCTCACGCTAGCCGACACACCGGGTGTCGCGTTGAAGAGACCCGCTAAGAACCCACCATCGCTGGAGTACTCATGCTCCAGGCCAACCACCAGGTTATACGAGCCCCAACGACCATACACGACGGTAGAGGGCCGTTAGTTGTAGCCGGTAATGGAGTTCCCGCGCCCCGAGAGCCCCGTGCTGTCTTCCGTATCGCCGCTGCCGCTGCGAATGTGGACATTACAGCCCTCAATAATGAGATGCGGTCCGTTCACTCCGTTAATAAAACCTTCATGGACGCTAACATTGGCAAGTTTGGCTTCGAGCGCTTGGACTCGACGCTCCAAGATCATCTGTGGGGAACCAAAGAACGTGCCCTTCGAGAGGGCAAGCATGACAACAGCAAATATGGTGAATTTGCGCGCGAGGTGAGTCATGGTGGTTCTCTCATGGCTGGGCGGGACCACCCCGTCAAAATCAAGAGCGGTCTTGCCTGTTATCTGAGGTTCGACCTTTGAATGGATGGAGCAGGTCCGTTATAGAGTGGGATCACAAATTCCGAAACCCTTGCCGCTTCAAAAATGGTATTCAACCGCAACCTTGGGCCTGACGGAATTACGGTGGAATTACAAGCAAAAAGGGCCTACAGGCGTACTACCTGTAAGCCCTTTATTATCAATGGTGGAGCTGAACGGGATCGAACCGTCGACCTCTGCATTGCGAACGCAGCGCTCTCCCAGCTGAGCTACAGCCCCACAGAAAAACCGTGGTCGGTGATTGAAGCGGAGTGTACCAAAGGGCTTGGCGACATTTCAATGGGCCTTACGCCCTGGTGTCGAAACTCTTTGATAATGTCCCCTGGAAAACTCATTAGAAATGTCCCCATGGTTGCGGCCTTAGAAAGGAGGCTGCGTGGAAGGGGACATTTTGATGAGTCGCAAGGAGCGTACGCGCAAGTCGGTGTTGGATCGTGTGAAGAGTGGTGCGTTGAAGCTGCGTGAGGCGGCGGAGATGCTGGGGTTGAGCTACCGGCAGTGTAAGCGGGTGTATGCGCGGTATCGCCGGGAAGGAGATGTAGGGCTGGTTCACCGGCGGCGCGGGAAGTCGTCTGCGCGGGCCAAGCCCCCGGAAATGCGGGAGAAGGTGCTGGCGCGTTACGAGGAGCGCTACAAGGGCATGGGTCCGACGTTGGCGGCCGAGAAGCTGGCGGAGGAGGGTTTGGTGCTGGACCACGAGACGCTGCGGCGCTGGCTGATTGCGGCGGGGCTTTGGCAACGAGCCCGCAAACGGGGTCCCCATCGAACGCGGCGGCCGCGTAAGGAGCACTTCGGAGAGTTGGTCCAGTTCGACGGCAGTCACCACGCCTGGTTCGGTCCCGACTATCCCCGAGCGTGTCTGATGAATCTGGTGGACGACGCCACGGGGCGTACCTTGGCTACGATGGATGTCCAAGAAACCACCGAGGCTGCCATGCGGACCCTGTGGAAGTGGATTGAGCGTTACGGCGTCCCCAAGGCGCTGTATTGTGACCGCAAGACCGTATATGTCACGGAGCGCGAACCGACGGTGGAAGAGCAGTTGGCGGACGAAGAACCCTTGACCAGCTTCGGAAAAGCCTGTAAAAAGCTGGGAATTCAGATCATTACCGCCTACAGCCCTCAAGCCAAAGGCCGGGTGGAACGCAATCACGGCGTCTATCAAGACCGCCTGTTCCACGAACTGCGCTTACGCCAAATCACCACCATTGAGCAGACCAATGCCTTACTGGAAAACGGCTTCGTCGACCACCTCAACGAAAAGTTTGCCCGTCCCGCACAAAAGACGCATAACCTCCACCGTCGGCTCCCCAAGAACGTCGACCTGCGCGACGTGTTCTGCTTTGAAGAGTACCGTACCGTGGGCAATGACTGGACCGTTCGTCACCAAAACCGCTTTTTCCAAATACACAAAACCAAGAAGCACTTGCCCAAACCGAAGCACAAGGTCCTCGTACGCACTTGGCTCGATGGAAGCATTCACCTCGTGTACAACGGTCACAAACTCGACTATGAACAACTCGACGAACCGCCGTGCAGACCCGCCAAGCCCGCCGCGAAAAAGCCCAAGGCCAGCACCCCCCCATCAAAACCAAAACCCCGCCACGACCACCCATGGCGCAAGCGGCGCGTGGCATGATGGCCAGTGGCATCGGAAAGAACCAATGAGTTTTTCGCTTTGCAGGATTCCGGTTACAAAAAGCCGGGACAGCCACCCCACCCGGGGTGGCTGTCCCGGAACCGTCTATCCACCTGACGGGCGCTCAGGTCGCTCTCCAGCGTTGCCCTATCCTCCCGCCAAGTCCACCTACTGTAGCAGAAAACAAAAAACAGGGGACATTTCTAACGAGTTAACACCGGGGACATTTTAATCGAGCTTTGACAGGCGCCGTTCAGGTATTACCAATTTGTGTAGCTGCCGTCCGGCCGCTGGAGATGGGGGTGCTCGTGCATCACGAAGGGATATTTGGCGGCGGCATCTTCGTCGAATTCCACGCCCAGACCCGGTTTCGTGGGGAGGGATAGAACGGTTTGCCGTGGCGCAAATGCATTTCGGGGAAAACGTCGTCCGCGCCTTCGTTGAAGGACGGCACGACTTCGAGATAGGTCAGGTTGTTGATGGCCGCGCCGAAATGGATGGTCGCCGCCGTGCACACCGGACCGATCGGGTTGTGGGGCATCATGTCGATGTAATGGGCTTCGCACCAACCCGCGACCTTCTTCGCTTCGGTGATGCCGCCGATGCAGCAAATGTCGACGCGGGCGTAGTTGGCGAGGCCGCGTTCGATATACGGCAGGGCCGCCCATTTGCTCGGCCATTCTTCACCGATGGCGAAGGGAACGTCCGTCATGGTCCGCAACGTGGCGTAGGCGTCGGGATTCTCGTTGCGGATGGGCTCTTCAAGAAATCCGAGGCTGCCGCGCGGAATGCGTTGGCAGAACTGGGCCGCTTCGACGACACTGAGACGGTGGTGATAGTCGATCCCGAGCACGATCTCCTTCGGCGTCTTCTCGTAGACCTCGGTGATCCGTTCTGCGGTGCTCTGGATCGACGCGCGCACATCGAAGACGTTCGTCGGGTCGTCGTGTTGGATGTCTACACGCAAAGCGCGCGGGATAATGTCGTCGGCGGACGAGAACCGAATGCACGGCCAGCCTTCGTCGACGGCGCTCTTGACGCGGTCCATGCACTCGGGTTCGTTGAGTCCCCCGACCGTGCAAAACCCAAAAATGCGGTCTCGGCATGCCCCGCCGAGCAGTTGATACACCGGCACCTTCAAGGCTTTGCCGACGATGTCGTAGAGGGCCATGTCGATGGCGGCCATGGTGCCGGTGATGATGCGGCCGCCTTCGTAGTAGGCGCTGCGGTACATGACTTGCCAGATGTGCTCGATCTGCATGGGGTCCATGCCGATGAGAAACTCGCGGAAGTGCTTAACGATGCCGTCCTGCGCGTGTTCGCGTGTGGAACAGCCGGCTTCGCCGATCCCATAGATGCCGGCGTCGGTTTCGACCTTGATGATGTGGAGGTCGCGGGGTTTGGACAAGAGGAAACTTTTGATTTCAGTGATCTTCACGGAAAAACGCTCCTTCCCAGCGCCTCAGAGCAGGAGGCGCTCCAAGCGGTCAAACCCTTCCTCGATCGCATCGCGCGAGACGGCAAAGGATAGCCGAAGGTGATGGGGCGCGCCAAATCGGACGCCCGACACCACGGATACGCCCGCCGAATTCGCGCGACACTGCCGCGAAATCGTCGGCGTCCTGGACGTGCGCCCGGCGACCGTACGACCCTTGAGGCCAGCGACCGAGACCATGATATAAAACGTGCCCTGCGGCGGAATCGCGTGCAGTATCGGAAAGCCTTTTAATCGGTCGAGTATGAGCTGACGGCGCTCGCGATATGAGTCGATCATGGACGCGATATGCGACTGGTCGCCCGTCAGGGCTGCGAGGGCAGCTCGCTGACAAATGGCCGAGGGCGCGGATGTCGTAACTTCCTGAATCTGGATCACCTTCTCCACGAGTTCGCCGGGCAGCGCAGCGTAGCCGATGCGCCAGCCGGTCATGGCGTGGGTCTTCGATACACTGTTCACGGTAATGGTGCGCGCGGCGGTCTCTGGGTCGAGGCTTGCCAGCGAAACGTGTCGTGCCCCGTCGAACACGAGTTTCTCATAGACCTCATCGCACAGGATGTAGCACTCATGCTCGAGCGCTATCCGGCCAATTTCGAACAATACTTTTTCCGGATACACGGCGGTGGTCGGATTGTTGGGCGTGTTCAACACGATGAGACGGGTCTTGTCGGTGATCGCCTTGCGGACATCGTTCAGGTCCGGGATGAATCCATTCTCTTCGCGCACTTCGACTAGCACGGGGACGCCGTAACACAGTCGCACCTGCGGCGGATAGGCAAACCAGAACGGCGTGCAGATCAGGACTTCGTCGCCGGGACGAACCACGGATCGGATGGCGTTTTCGACGCTGTGCTTCCCGCCGCAGGACGCGACGACGCGGTCAGCATCCACGTTGATGCCGTTCTCTGCGCGAAACTTGGCGGCACAGGCCTCACGCAACGCGGGGATACCCGGCTGGGGCGTGTACTTCGTAAAATCTTCTTCGATGGCCTGGCACGCAGCGCGTTTGACGTGCGCGGGGGTGTGAAAGTCCGGTTCCCCTTTGCCGATGTCAATGATGGTCTGGGTCGTCATGTTGGTCTCGAACTGCGATTACGTACTTCGGTTAGTCGCCCCATTCAAAGGCGTAGATACTAGCATTTCTGAGGCGAAAAGCGAGACGGGCCGTGTCGCAGTCTTCCGGCCACGCGAGTCCGGCGACTTCGACGTGCAGCCCATCGTCCGTCACGGCGGGCACGTCGTCGTAGGTCGCACCTTCCAGGGCGATGCCGTCTTCATCGAGCAGTTGGACGCGAATCTCGCCTGCCGATGCGTCGGCGTTGAGGTAGAGGTGCCGCCCGTGAGTCGGATTGGTGAGCGGTACGGTGACCAACTCCCCTGTATCGTCACCGGTCGCGGTGCGCGCGACGAAGCGGTCAAGCGGGAGAAAGGCTAATCCGAGTTGGCGCTCCTTGAGCGGATCGGACTTGTGTCCGCGCGCGTAGCCGCCGTAGTAAATGTAGTACCGATCGTCTACCGGAATCACGCTGCCGACCCACGTCATGGCGCGATCCCAGGCGCCCGGTTCGGGATCGCGATCGAAGAAGATGTCGTCGTGCCGCTCCCAATGCTTGCCGTCGCGGCTGGTCGCGAGGGTGGTGTAGCCGATGCCTTCGGCCTCGCCACCGGGTTCGGCGGGATAGTCGTCGTGGAGCATCCGCACGAACGAAATCAGGAGACCGCCTCGGGCAATCGTTCCGCCTGCGCGGTAGAGTTCGAGCAAGTCTTTGTCGCGCGGTTCGGGGACAATCACGCGCCAGGGTTGCTCCCAGTGCATGAAGTTTCGTTGCTGACGCACTGACGAGACGGCGGATGTAGGTGCGGGCCGGGTCCGGTATAAAGATTGTCGCGGGCACGGCCAGCGTCTCTCAAGCGCGTACCGGTGCGATAGGGATCGTGAACGATGTCGATGATGTCGCCCACACCATAGGGCCGGCGCGGATCGTCCATAAACCATTCTTCACCGAAGTCAGGCAACACGGGATTGCCGTCGTACGGTGTCCAATGCAGTCCGTCGGGCGAGAACGCTATGCGCATACCGGATCGCCGTCCGGCCATGGTTTGGACTGTCCCCACCACGCGACCTTGTAGCGGTGGTCGGCGGGTGTGTGATCCGGCCCGCTATCGATCACGCTGACGCCGTATCCATTCTGAAAGGGCGCGCTGATACCAGGAGACGGTTCGTATCGCCCAGATGCCGAGATTCGGAGTCTCCCACGTCTTGCCGTCTGCGGACTCTGCATAGGCGATGGCGGATTCCGTGCCCGCGCGGTCGTTGTACCACATGCGGAACCGGCCGGTGTCCGAAGATGGTGAACCGTCACGTAGGGTTGGGTCGTGTGCTGCTGCCATCCAAGGATCGGATTGCCTTCGTACCGTTCGGGCGATCGCGTAACGCGGGCGAGGCGTGTGATGACGCGATGAGGTAATCGTCAATGAAGAGCTGCGGTCCGGGGCTGATGTCTCAGGGTCGCAGGATGGGAAGGTGCGAATGTTGTAGCTCGGGAGGGCCTTGGGCGTGGCAGCGAGGGTGGTTCTGGCTGCTCGGCGGCGTGGGTGCATACGCACACGAGGACGAATGTCGCTGCTGCAAGTGCGATTCTGCTGCGAATGGACATGGTGACTCCCATTACCGCATACCAATGCAAAGGTCGTCATCCTGAGCGCCAGCGAAGGATCTTTTACGCAATCGCTCAACGGGCAGAGATCCTTCGCTGGCGCTCAGGATGACAGCCAAGTTGCGTCCTCCAAGAACGACGAACGAATCCACAAACTGGAACGAATACAACTTCGTATTCCTAGCATTAAATTGAGGCGAATCGGTTTGCCCACGAGGGCACTCACATCGGTGTTGCCGTCTTTCCACTCGACGGCTTTCTGCAAGTAGTCCATTGACGATGTGTGCGTCGTCCAGTCCGCATCCCTCAATGGCGTCTCCGTCAACGTCGAGAATCGCGACGCGCAGTTCGCCCGGGGCAGTGGTATTCACGTTGACCACAAGTTGATTCCCAGTGAATGTGAACGGCGCCGTCGTGACTTCCCCGCCCTCGTAGGCGAAGTCCAGCGAGATGAAACCGTCGATCCGTTGCTCGACGCGGAACACGCCGCCCAACTCGCGACCGCCCTTGCCGTAGCGGACCTGGGTATCGCCATGCGTGAAGGCGTAGCCCATG
>CAVUWV010000027.1:0-248968 GCA_963745075.1 Candidatus Hydrogenedentota bacterium
AATGTCTATGTTGACCTGGTACGTCTGGTCCTGTCGCTGGATGGAGATACCTACACGGTCGCCTGGGACCCCATCACCGGGGGCGCGCACCTTTCCCAGGGTGGAGGAGATTCCGCCTTATGACGCCGCAACGCCGAGACGCCGCAGGGTTCACCCTGATCGAGGTCATGATCGCGATGGCGGTGCTGGGCTCGGCGCTGTTTATCCTGTTGCAAACGCACCACGGCGCCCTACGAAATCACATTGAAATGCGCGACGAAGTGCTGGTCCGGAATCTAACGGCGCTCGCCGTCGGTATCGCCGAAGTGGAAGTGTCCGCGGGCAATCTCTCCGACTCCGATGACTTCGGCGACCGCTACCCGGACTTCAAATACTCGTTTGATGCCCAGCCGGTAGGCGAGGGGTATCCGGCTCTTTACGATGTCCTCGTGACGGTGGAAGGCCCGAACGTGGACCGGGAGATTCATACCTTCATGCTGACCCGCGATCCGCAGGCGTTTCTGGCAGCCGGATTAAATCCCGACGCGGTCGCCGCCGCGGCGCAGCAAATGGGCGGAAAGGCCGGGGTCACGCAATGAACCGCCATGGTTTCACGCTGATAGAAGTCTTGATTGCCATCTCCATTCTGGCGGTGATCGTGCTGGTCTTGTACGCCAGTTTCAGCAGCGTCACCAATACCATGGAAAGCGCCCGAGTCAGTGAAGAGGAAATGCGCCTGCGCATGTTCCTGCAACGGAGCTTTCGCTCGAATTTCACGTCCGTCTACACCGACCGCACGATGCAGAACGAAGTGTACCGATTTGTCGGGATCGACGACGAAACACGGGACGGTCCGAACGACAGCATCCGCTTTGTCTCCGTCAACACGTTGATGGGCGGGCGGGCGCTTCCCGGCGATCTGAAGGAAGTCCGGTACGGTACGATTGGCGGAGACGAATCGGAGTTCAATCCCATCGATTTCAGCGACGACCCCGAATGGCTTCTGGACGACCAGCGCAAGCTGGAGGCCTTGGAAACGCCGATCTTCGGATCCAACGCGCAAGAACTCGATCCCGATACGGGATTCTTGAAGCCCCCCGAGGAGCAAGACGCCAACTCCAGTATGAACATCGGCGATCAGCCCGTCTACGAATCCCCGTCGTGGTCGGTCCCGATTCGCACGATCGATTTTTCCTACTACGACGGCACCGAGTGGGTGGACGAGTGGGATTCCCAACTGCTGGGCCGGCTTCCGTGGTGTGTCCGGATTCGCATCAATTTTGCGCGGACCGATCGGCAACTCGAAGAAGAGCGACGCGAAGGGTTGGATATCGAGGAGAACCCCGACTTCGACATGGTCATCCCGCTGCCGTCCGGGATCGGTATGACCCAGGATGCCCGAGCGTTACAAGGGCTGTCCGGCGCGGCGCAACAAGGGGAAGAGACCGGCGATCCTCACAACCCGAACGACGATCCACCGCCTACGGAATACGCGAAACCTGATGACCTCCCACCCAGCGGAGGGAAACGCCCCAAATGATGGCCGTACTCCCAACCCGGCGTAACGGGAACGATGAAGGCGTCGCGCTTCTGTTGACCCTGCTGTTTGTCGTGCTGCTTACGGCGTTGATCGTGGAGTTCGTGTACGAAACCCAGGTCGAAACCGCCGTGGTCGACGCCAACCTGCGGGATTTCGAGGCGATGACCGCCGCCAAATCCGGCGTCATGACCGGCATCTCCTTATTGATCGCGGACGCCTTCGCCCTGCCCAGCGATTCCACCGGCAATCAGTCCACCGCGACGACCTTGTCGTCCAATTCCACGCAGGCCATTTCCGGCGGGATTGCCTACGACAGCCTGGATGAACCGTGGGCCTATGGCGTTCCCTTTCAAGAACTGAACAACGCGGTGATGGAATGCTCCATCTCGGACGAGTACGGAAAGCTCAACTTAAACGCGCTTTTCAGCAGGCAATCCGAGTCCGGCGGCGCGAACCCCACCCTCGAGGAGACCCTGCGCGCCCTGTTTGTGGAGCGCGGCGCCGAGGTCGACGTGACGGACGCAATACTCGATTGGCTGGATCCCGACGACGACCCTCGCCCCATGGGCGCGGAAAACGACTATTACCAATCGCTTGAAACGCCGTACACATGCAAGAACGGACCCATGTCATCGGTCGAGGAATTGCTGCTGGTCCGCGGCATGACTCCCGAACTCTATTTCGGCGATCCCGCGTTGGACCAGCTCCCGCTGTCGGAGTTGTTCACCGTGCAGGGGGACGATCGGGGCCGTGTCAACCTCAATACCGCGCCCTATGAGCTGCTCCTCGCCATGGGAGAGGCGATCGGCATGCCCGGCTTGGCCGACATCGCCGTTCAGGAGCGCGAACTGAGTCCTTTCGTCAGCGTGGAAGATATCCAGAGCCGGGGCGTGGTTCCGGCGACCGCCGATAACGAAAACGGGGAAACGCGGCAAGTGCAGCCATTTGTCGTGCAAAGTAACGTGTTTCGCCTTCGGGGCAACGGATTGGCCGGCGAAGGGCGGGTGCGTATCGAGGCCTTCCTTTGGCGCGACGTCCAGCTCGGTCCCGAAGGGTTCCGCATACTGCAATGGAGAGAATTACGATGAAGCTTTCGGCGAAGATCGCCGCGATCGAGATGGATGGTGACGAGGTCCGCATCGCGGTGGTGAAAACCGGCGGTCGCAAACCGGCGATCGTGGAGACGGTCATCGAGCGCGCCAAAGACACCACGCCAGACGAACGGCGGAATTCGATGGTGCAGGCGATTCGGGACGCCAACGGCCGTCTCAAATCCAAACCCAACGTGTACGTGCTCTGTGTCGGATGCCAATACAGCATGGTCCGGGCCCTGACCATCCCCTTTCGGGGGAGCCGCAGGGTGGCTGCGGCCGTGGCGTTTGAACTCGAGCCCTACCTGGCCGTGCCCATCGATGACCTCATCGTCGATCACTGCACGATCCGCGAGGTGGAAGGCGATACCGAGGTGCTTGCCGTCGGCGTGCGCACCGAACTGCTGGAAGAGCAGGCCGGATTGCTCGGAGAGGCCGGGATCAATGTCGAGGGCATTACGCTCGACGTGGCCGGGCTGACGTCGCTCTGGATGGCCCGCCGCAAGAAAGTGGCCGGACTCCACGGCATCCTTCACGTTCGCGAAAGCGCGAGCATATTGACCATCACTTTCAACCGCTCCATCGCGTTCTTTCGCCCCTTGTCGATTCCCGCGAACCGGTTGCGCGAAGAACCCCAGGCCGCCTCGCGCGAAGTGCGGAATTCGCTACGCGCGTTCATGGCCACATGGCGCGGCGAGGAAACCATCGCCGAGATTACCGTCACAGGCGTCGATCTCAACCCCGCAGAACGAGACGCCTTCGAGGAGGGTCTCCAAGCCGAAATCGCTTATGAAAACCTCGCCGACGGCATCAAGGGGACCGGCCATCTCGCAACGCCGGAAGCGGCGCCCGGGGGAGAATCGGCAGGTGAGGCGTTCCCGGATGCAACTCCCGTCAACCTGAAAGAGCGGCCGAACTATTGGGAGGCCACCGTCGGCGCCGCACTCTCCGCCGCCGGAGGGGGCGTGAACTTCGAGTTTCGCAAAGGCGCCCTGGCGCCCGCCGGCGCCATGCGCAGCATGGCGTTGCACGCCGTATTTTCGGCCGCCTTATTGGTGCTCGTGGTGGTCTTCTTCGGGGTCTACTGCATGGTGGACTATCGGCGCAACGTGGCGGAGATTGAACGGTGTGGCGATGAAATATGGCGCATCTATGCAGAGACTTTTCCCGATTCGGAAATTGTGAAGAACGGCCGGCTTCCAACGGACGTGGGCGGCATCCAAAGTATTCAGGCTATGGAAGACGCGTATAAGATTGCGACAACCCGGGGAACCCATATTCCCGTAGAACTACTCACCCGGCCGAACTTCCTCGATATTCTCAAGGAGATCAGCCAGAGACTTCCCGGCGATACAATAGAAGTGACCGACATCAACATCCGCGATAACCGGGGTGACACGCAGACCGTCACCATTCAAGGCGAAGTGGACGACGGCGCCGCTTTGAACAAAGCGTTTGATGACCTCAAACAGTCCAAATTGTTGCAGGTAAGCAACGATCTGATTCGGCAAACGAAACCCAACGGCAAGACGACGTTTACCATTACGGCCACCATCTGAGGAGCAGGCCCGCGATAGAGAGGATATGAATTCGTGCCAAATGTAAAGCTGCAACCCCGCGAGCGGATAGTCGTTTTCGGCGGCGCAATCGCGCTCCTGGCGATCGTCTTCTACTGGGGCTTTCAGGGACCCTACGAAACCTACAAGAACTCCGCGGCGCAGGTGAAAGCCGCTCGGGTCCGGCTCCAGCAAGCCGAACTGTGGCAAGCCGAGGTCAATGCTGCCCGGGACAAAGAAGCCCAACTGCTCAGAATCATGCAGACGCAGACCAGTAATTTCGACCTGTGGACGCACATCGATCGGGCCGTGAAGGACAGCAATCTGACCGGCCGTGCCGAAGTCAACAGCAACCGGACTGGCGCGGTACCGGGGAGCAACATGTCCGCCGTCGATTTGACACTGAAAGGTGTATCGACCAGCGAATTGGTTGACTTGCTGCACCGGATCTACGAGAACCAGCCCTTCGTCGTTCTGGCCCGTCTTGACCAGTTGCGCCCTGCCGCAAGCGGGCAAGGGCTGGATTGTCGCATGCAATTTGTAGCGCCAAAAGCCTGACACGCCGTATCTACCCAACGCGCTCTCGTGTAAGTCGCCATGAATATATGCCTTACACGCAGGGTGTGACGTTGGGGCTGCCCTCGTTACGCGCGTCCATCCTCGTGACGTTTTCCACTCTCCGGTTCCTGTGTAGAATCCCGATAAACTTGACTTTCCGGCGTATGTACGGGACAATGCATGCACGTACGGGTGCCGGTCACGAGGGCGATTGTGGGATCGGCGTGAGGGTGCGGTTCTTCTGTGGGTGAAGATCTGGTTGCTTTTGTGCCGGTTCGGCACAACCGATGGGGATTCCATACGTGCATTTTGGAGCCAATCGCAGCAAGAATCCGGTGATCCTGCGTGCGCTATCCTCACCTCTGGACGGGCGTTTTCCGGAGCCCGCGTCCATTCTTGACAATCGCGGGCGGTTTTTTCTGGTAATTTATTGACAAATATGGTCGTAAGTTGAATTATATCAATGAAATGTAGCACTATTTTCATTGACTTTATTGGGGATTCTCTGGTACAGTGTAGACGCTCAAGACAAGGGTGAAGGACCGTGGCACAACTAACTACCAATATGGGTGGAAGGCCTCCTGGCGCAGGCGGGTACAGCCTGTTCGGGCAAACTCTGGTCGAACGGGGAATCATTACCCAGAAGCAACTCGATGAGGCGATTCATCGCCAGCAAACTTCGCTGGGAACGCGCAAGCTGGGCGAGATACTCGTCCGCTTGGGATACATCAGCAAGAGCCACATCTCCGAGGGCCTCGCGGAGCAACTTGGAATTCCGATCATTCGGTTGTCGGACCGCGAAATCCCCGAACGCATTCGAAACATGATCGAGCCGTCGGTGGCGACCCTGTACCGGGTGGTTCCCATCGGCGAAGAGGGCTCGGCCCTTATGGTTGCGACGGCCGACCCCACAAATGTTACCCACCTCGACAATTTGGAGCGGCTGCTCGACCGTCAGATCGTACCCCAACTGACGACCCCCGAAGAAATCCGCGAGGCGCTTCGCAAGTACTACAACATGGAAGACAAGACGGTCGCAAGCATGCTGTCGACCGTAAGCAGCGCCAGCACCATGAGCACGCTGAGCACCATGTCCAACGTAAGCTCCATGGGTTCCTCCATGAGCAGCTTGGGCAGCAGCATGTCGGCCAGCGATATCAGCCTGAGCAGCATCAGTGTCGACAGTGTGGACATGGATTCCGATCTTGGCGGCGCGCTGGGTGACGACGACGACGACGCAGACAGCCCGGTGGTTCGTTACATCAACCACCTCATTCTCGAAGCCTTCCGGTTGCGCGCGAGTGATATTCACGTGGAGCCGGGCAAGTTCGACGTGAAGATTCGCTACCGGATCGACGGTATCCTGCATATGATGCCGCCGCCTCCGAAGCGGGCGCAGCCGTCCATCATATCGCGCCTGAAGATCATGTCCGGTATGGACATCTCCGAACGGCGGATTCCGCAGGACGGCCGTATCAAGCTCCAGTTGGCGGGTAAGATGGTGGACTTGCGTGTCAGTGCGCTTCCCGCCAGCTATGGCGAAAGCGTGGTCATGCGTATCCTGGACAAGAGCGGGCTGCTCTTGGGGTTGGGGCAATTGGGATTTGCGCCCGAGGATCAGCGGCGTTGGGAAGAACTGCTGGGCCAAGCCACGGGCGTGGTGTTGGTGACCGGCCCCACCGGTTCCGGTAAGACAACCACGTTGTACGCCTCCCTGCACCAGTTGAATCAGCCCGATACCAAGTTAATCACCGTGGAAGATCCCGTCGAGTACCAGTTGAACGGAATCAACCAGGTGCAGATTCACCACGACATCGGCTGGAACTTTTCCCGGGCATTGCGCGCCATTTTCCGCCAGGACCCGGACATCGTGATGGTCGGTGAGATTCGTGACCAGGAAACCGCCGAAATCGCGATCAAAGCGGCGTTGACCGGTCACCTGGTGTTTTCCACACTCCACACGAATGACGCGCCCAGCGCGTTCATTCGTCTGATCGACATCGGGATTCGCCCGTTCCTGGTGGCATCGGGTGTGCGCGCCGTACTGGCGCAGCGCCTCGTGCGGACGATCTGCTCCACGTGCAAAGAGGTGCACCAGCCCACCGAGCTTGAAATGGAACGGCTCGCACTGGACGTCGACTGGAGCAAATCAGAAGTCTTCCACGGCGCGGGCTGCGACAACTGCAATCACACCGGGTATTCCGGACGTATCGGCGTGTACGAGCTTATGCTGACGACCGACGAAATCCGGAACTACATCATGGAAAGCACGGCCTCCGGCGCGTTGCGGCGTACCGCGCGGAGGTGCGGCATGACCACCATGCGGCAAGACGGCTGGAAAAAGGTCCTTAACGGTGTGACGAGTGTGGAAGAAGTCATTCGAGTAACCCAGGCCGACGAACCGCTCAAGTAAGGGCGGCGCGGGCTCGCGAAAGGCGTGTTTCCGGCAAAGAGTATCGAAGGAGAAGTGCGATGGCGTATGAGATGGTCAGCTTGCTGCGGATGCTGATTGACCGCGACGGTTCTGACTTGCATCTTGCCGTGGATAATCCGCCAGTAGGGCGCGTTCACGGCCATCTTCAGTATTTCGGGGAAAACCCCCTGACGTCGGACGATACCGAACGCTTGATGAAAAGCATCGCGTCCGTCGACAACCAGCAGGAGTTGCAGGAAGTCGGGGGATCGGACTTCGGGTTTGCCTTCGAAGACATCGCACGCTTTCGTGTATCCATCTTCAAGCAAAAGGGCTACGTGGGGCTCGTCCTTCGCTTGATTCCGCGCAAGATTATGACCTTCGAAGAGATTGGCCTGCCTCAGAGCCTTAAGGCGGTAATCAATCAGCCGCGCGGCTTGATTCTGGTCACCGGCCCGACCGGTTCCGGTAAGAGCACGAGTCTGGCCACGATGATCGATTGGCTCAATACCGAATACGATCATCATTTCATCACGATCGAGGACCCCATCGAGTATTACCACACCCACAAGCGGGGCGTGGTTACGCAGCGCGAGGTCGGCGTCGACGTGCCCACCTTTTCCGAGGCCTTGCGGCGCGCATTGCGTCAGGACCCGGACGTGATTCTGGTTGGAGAAATGCGCGACCTCGACACCATCGGGGCCGCCGTGACCGCCGCCGAGACCGGTCACTTGGTGTTCGGCACCTTGCATACCACCGGCGCGGTCCGCACCATCGACCGTCTGGTCGACGCCTTTCCCACCAACCAGCAGGAGCAGATCCGGACGCAGCTCGCCGGTAACCTGAAGTCGATTATCTCGCAGACCCTGGTTCCGCGAAAGAGCGGTTTCGGCCGGGTGGCGGCGTTCGAGGTGATGATCACCACGCCTGCCATTCAAAACCTGATTCGTGAGAACAAGTCGTTCCGCATCACGTCCGCCATTCAGACCGGACACAAGTACGGCATGAACCTGCTGGACGAGCATCTCCTGGCGCTGTTGCGGAAAGGCATCATCAAATACGAAGACGCCCTCGTGAGAGCGCAGCAACCGGACGAATTCGAGACCAACGCACGGGCGGTGACGGCCGAAGGCGAGGTGCCGGCAGCCAAAACGCAGCCACGTCGAGGCGAAGGCATAAAGGTATAGAGGTGCAGCCATCATGGCCGTAATCCAAGATAGACAACTCGGCGATATCCTCGTAGAGCAAGGCGTCATCAGCCCGCTCGAGTTGGACGAGGCGTTGCAGCGGCAGCGGCTGACCGGCGATATGCTCGGGCGCGTACTCTTCAAGATGAACCTGTGCGAAGAGCAGGACATCATCGACGCACTCGGCATACAGGCCGGTATGGAGCGCGTCGACATCACCAAGCTTAAGGTGCCGGACGAAATCCTGCGGAAAGTGCCCGCCGACGTTGCGAAATTCTACAACGTGGTTCCCGTGCGCGAAACCGAGGGCAAACTGGTCATCGCCATGGCGGACCCCCTGAACCTGGGGATTCGCGATACCATCCAGCAGATCGTCGGTCAGGAGGTGAAGGGCGCCATCAGCAATCCGCAAGACGTGGCGGCCTTCATCAAGAATAATTACACCTTCGAAACCGACAACATCCACGAGACCTTGAACGCACTGATCGAACGCGTGGGTGACGCGGAACTTACGGCGGAGGAACTGGGGCAGCAGGAGATCGTCGGCGACATCGACAACCTCGTACAGTTGGCCCAGGAGCCGGAAGTCATCAAGATCGTCAATCTCGTCCTCCTTGATGCCGTCACCAAACGGGCTTCGGATATTCACTTCGAAGTGTACGAAGAGGACTTTCGCATCCGAATCCGCATCGACGGCGTGCTTCACGAGATCTCCAGCCCGCCCAAGACCTTGGCGCTCGCGCTGATATCCCGTGTAAAAGTCATGTGCAACATGGACATCGGCGAACGCCGGCTGCCGCAGGACGCGCGTATCGAACTCAAGATCGGCGATGCCGAAGTTGATATTCGTGTGGCGACCCTGCCGACCTTGTACGGCGAAAATGTCGTCATGCGTATTCTGGACAGGACGGCGGTACGTGTGGAGATTGACAAGCTCGGGTTTACGCCTCAAGCCGCAAAAGCGATCCGCAACGTCATCAGTAAGCCCAACGGTATCTTCCTCGTGACGGGACCCACCGGTTCCGGTAAGACGACCACCCTTTACGCCTGCCTGAACGAGCTGAACGAAGTCGGCGTCAAAATTATTACTACCGAGGACCCGGTCGAGCTTCAGATCGATCGGATCATTCAGGTTCAGGTGCGCGAGGAAGTCGGGCTGACCTTCGCCGCGTGCCTGCGCTCTATTCTGCGCCAGGACCCGGACATCGTGATGGTCGGTGAAATTCGTGACTTGGAGACGGCGCAGATCGCCGTGGAAGCATCCCTCACCGGTCACCTGGTTCTGAGCACCATCCATACCAACAGCGCGCCCGAAACCATCACCCGTCTCCTGGATATGGACCTCGAGCCTTTCCTGATTACGTCGTCGTTGGAAGCCGTATTGGCGCAGCGTTTGGTTCGTACGGTGTGCAGGCATTGCCGCAAACCCTACCGCCCCGACGAAAAGGAAATGGACCTGCTCGGGCTCCCGCCGGCGTGGCGCAAAGATCCCAACCTCAAGTTTTACAAGCCGGAAGGTTGTCCGGCGTGCGACTACATCGGCTACATGGGCCGTGTGGGTTTGTTCGAGTTGCTGGTAGTGGACGAGCGGGTCTGCGAAATGATCCAGGACCGCGCGATGGCGCACGTTATCCGCCGCTACGCCCGCAACACGCTCGGCATGAAAACGTTGCGCGAAGAAGGAATCATCAAGTGCGCGCAGGGCGTCACCACGGTCGAGGAAGTCTTGGCCCACACCGACAAGTTCGAGGACGATTAACCCCGCGACCGGCGGGTTGCGACGCCGAGTCCGGGTTGGAAACGTGGGGAACGCGTGCCCGTCACGCGGCGCAGTAGGAACGTAGGAGATTGAACGGTGGCAAAGTTCGCATATAAGGCGATGAACCGGGACGGCAAAGAAGTCTTCGGCGTCATCGACGCCGAAAGCCAGGCCCTGGCGATCAACGACATTCGCGGTTTGGGTCTTTATCCGACAACCGTTCGTGACGCGCGAAAGAGCGACGAGCGCCGCGCCCGCAAGCAGAAGAAGGGTATCGGCGACATCTACTTCGGCGGGATCAAGACCAAACAGTTGGTGATCATGACCCGTCAGTTGTCGACGCTGATCGACGCCGGCCTGCCCCTCCTGCGGAGCATCAACGTGCTGATCGCTCAGCAAAAACCGTCCAAGCTCAAGGACGTGCTCACGGAAATGTCGTCCGACATTCAGACCGGTGCGACATTCTCCGAATCCCTCGCCAAACATCCCAAATACTTCGACCGGCTCTTCGTGAACATGGTTCGCGCAGGCGAAGTCGGCGGTATGTTGGAAGTTGTGCTGAACCGGCTTGCCGTGTTCATGGAACGCCGCGAGGCCCTGAAACGCCGCGTCAAAGGCGCCATGATCTATCCCATCGCGGTATTAACCATCGCGACGGCGATCGTGTTGTTCCTGCTGTCCTACGTGGTGCCGGAATTCGCCGAAGTGTTCAAGGATTTCGGCGGCGAGCTTCCCTGGATGACCCAGTTCCTGATCAAAGTCGGGGACTTCCTGCGGTTCAAGTATTGGAAATTATTGCTGTACTTCAACGGCACGATCATCTTCTTCAAGATCCTGTTCAAGATTAAATTCACCAAGCGGGTTACGGACCGCGTGTTCCTGAAACTGCCGTTGATCGGCGATCTGGTCACGAAGGTGGCCGTTGCCCGCTTCTCGCGTACACTCGGCACCTTGATTACCTCCGGCGTGCCCATTCTGCAGTCATTGCGCATCACCAAAGAAACCATCGGCAACGAAGTCATCGAAAACGCCGTGCAAAAGGTTCACGACAGCATCAAGGAAGGCGACACCATCGCGGCCCCGCTCGACGAGGCCAAGGTGTTCCCGGCAATGGTTGTGAACATGATTGATGTGGGAGAAGAGACGGGCAGTCTGGACTCGATGTTGATGAAGGTGGCCGATATTTACGACGCGGAAGTCGAGGTCGCCGTGGAAACTATGCTGCGATTGATGGAACCGGCGATGATCGTCATTCTCGGGTTCATCATCGGCTTTATCGTAATCGCGCTGTACCTGCCTATCTTCACGTTGGCCGACGTGATCAGCGGCGGGTAAATGCAGCCATGGCGTGGCTGCGGGAGCCCGCTGTACAAGGAGACAGGTGGACATGAAACGCAACGAAGCTTTTACGCTGGTGGAGCTGTTGGTGGTGATCGCAATCATCGCGATCCTGGCCGGCATCATCCTCCCCAACGTGCCCAGATATATCGCCAAGGCACGGATGGTCCGCGCCTATGGCGAGGTCAAAAACATCGACCTCGCCCTCACCAAGATGTTGACCGACGCCAACCGTCAGGATTTTCGCAGCGGATTCTTCGACGCCTATCCGAGCGAAACCTTCGGCACCGCCGTGGACACGTATCAGAATGTGTTCTACATTCTGCTGCGGAAAGGCAAAGCGGCCGAGGCCGATCCGAAATGGCCCGGGGGTGTCGTCATCAACACGGACGTTAAGCGCAAGCTTGGTTCGCAGTACATGGACCTGGCCGCCGACCCGTGGGGCCAGTTGTATTACTTCTATCCCGGGCCGTGGCGCGATCCCAATGACGAGTTTGGAGGTCGTGTGCCGTTCCGGATCTATTTCCCCGATCTTTCCGTACCGGGTGGTCCCGTCACGGATGCCGACTCGGTCACGGGTGTGGTAGACCCGGACGATCCGGACGGCGAGCCCTTTGACGTTGGCTATCCGGCTGCCCGGGATCTGACGGTGTACGTGTGGTCGTCCGGAATGAATCTCCTCGTCAACCAAGTGGGCTATCCCAACTACGACGGAGACCCGGCGGAAGTCGGCCTCGACTTCATCGGGGGCGGCGACGACATCAACAACTGGGACAACGACCAGAGCTGGCAAGGGTTTTACAACTAAGCTCGGCACGGACGTTGCGCCGCCATCGGGAACGGCGCGGCAGCAGGATGCATGGATGAGGACCTGCGGGTCCTGGAGTGGATAAGGTGCAAGGAATGCGACATAGGCGCGACGGCTACTCGCTCGTCGAACTGCTCGTCGTGATGGCGATATTCGCGGCGCTGGTCGGCCTCGCGCTTCCCGCGATAAACCGGGCCGGCGGATTCCTGGGCGACGATCCGGACCTGGCCGCCCGCGAACTCTACGCCACGCTGCGCGCGGCCCGTGTCTACGCCGGCACCTACCGGGTGGACACCGCCGTCGTCTATGGGTTGCGATCCGGAAAGCTCGACGGTACGGGTCCGGACGTGCTCTACATCGACTCCTACGGAATCGCTCGGCAACTGAACCCGGACGAGCGGGAAGCCATTGGTGTGCCTCGAGACAACGAAGGCGCGTTCATGATGGTTCAGAACCGCGAGGCCAGTTTCCGGAAACTCCCCGAGAACTCCTGCATCCTGTCCATCGACAACAACTACGACCCGACAGTGGGCATAGCGGCCGACGGCACCGCGCGTGAGGGTTTTCAGTTTATCGAACTCTACACCGACGGTGGCTTTGTACCGCCGATCGTGACGTTGCCGGGAGGGGGCGATCTCTTTCCCGCGCACGTCTTCACCGCTGCCGGATTCATGGAACCCCAATCTTCACCCGTGGCACGTTTCACGATCAACGTGGCAGTATCACCCGAGGCCTCACCGGATGAACGGTATACGATCCTTCCCGGCGACGAGGACGAAACGGGGACGGTGCTGCCCGAGGGTCAGTTGAAAGTGCCAGTCCGGATCGAGCTGTTCCGGACAACGGGGCGGGTGAAAATGACTTCGTAAGGAAGTGACTATGTATCGAGTATTACGAGAAGAACGAGGCTTTTCGCCGATCGAAGTGTTGATTGCCATGGCCATTCTCGCCATCGGGATTCTCGCGGTGATGAAGCTGTTCCCGTCGGGGTTGCGCGCGTCGCGCGTCGCCCAGGAACGCACCATCGCAGCCGAACTCGCCGATGCGAACCTCGGCCGGCTCCGCATGACCGGCGCCAGCAACGTGCTGGGCATGGCGACCGCCGCCGCCATTTATAACACCAGCACGGCCGCTGGCGTGTACCTCGACGGCCGCATCGACACCGACGGCGTTATCGACGGCTATTCGACCGTGGTCTCCCGTGTAGGCGGCCCCCTGGATGAGAACCGCGTGCGCCTGGTCTTTTCCGTCGACTTCCCGGACGGACGCCGCGAGAACTTTGTCACCTACGTGACAGATTACTGATGCCGTTCGGAACCGGGGCGCAGACCATGGGTCGTACGCAACGAAATCGAGGGTTCACCCTCACGGAACTGCTGGTGGCCACCGCCATCTTCGCGATCATTATGTCCGCGATCGTGGCGTTGTTCGTGGCCAGCGTTCGCGCCGTAAAGTCCGCCTATCTTGCCAGCGACGCGTACGAGACTTCCCGCGGCGCGTTCTCCGTAGTCGAGCGCGACCTCTCCACCGTGTTCACCATGCGCGACTACGGCGACTACTACCAGTTCTTCGGCACCCCCGAGGGCATGACCATGATCGGCGTTATCAGCCGCCCGCCGAAACCGGGCGAGACGATCACCGCCGAACTCAAGAAGCGCAAGACGCTGGGCCGCATTACCTACGTGATCTTCCCCGTGACCGTGAAATACAAGACCTCACCGCAAACCAATCCCGGCGATTTTGCCGTCACGGATCCGTTCGACCTGCCCCAGCTCAACACGCGGCCGGTGCCGATCCAATACCTTGACGACAAGGGCAACGCCGACCCCACCGACGACACGATCGAAGACGGGCTCGTCGGCACCGTGGCGCTTCTCCGGTTCATCGAACCCGGCGTCGAAGATTTGGATACCTATCCCTTCGACTGGAATAACCTCATCAACGATCCCGAAGTGGGCAACAGCATCAAGGAAGAGTTGGATACGTCCATCGCCAACCAATACGGGATTCCGCAGGATTCCAGCGACCCGAACATCCTCATTCGCTTGAATTCCGTGGAGCGGGAAAAGCTCGCCGCCAAGAAACGGGAACTCTGGATCCGCATGCTGGCGGGTCAGGAATACTGGATCCCGCTGTTGCAGGGGTTTGCCCCAAATCTTCCGAACGTATGGGCCGACGGCTGGTTGGACCCCGATGGCAACGCATTGAATCCGCGCGATTACGTCGTGGCCGAGAATATCGGCGTGGCGACGCCGGTGGGCCAAGTCCACACCATTCCGTTGTTTCCCATGCAAGTCTTCGGTCCGACCTCGGATCCGGTGCGCAGCGTTTTTGTGATCGGCAATGTGAACAACTCCCTCAATACGGAGTTGCCCTCCGGCGTCCCTCTCGTAGACGGCACGCTGGAGGTGAAGACGTACCTCAACGGAAAGTTGTTCGGCACGACGCCCGTGACCATTACGCCGACCATGAGTCTTAGCGATCTCAATGACGCGCTCGGCGGCGTACCCGGCATCTATTCCTACGTAAGCGACGGGACGATCGAAGTGGGGCCGATCGTGAATTCGGACCCGTCCGGCCAATTCAGTTTTACGTTCGGCGGCGACACGAGCGGCGTGTTGCAGGCCCTCGGCTTGTACTGCCAGTTTTTCCGGTACGGGCGCGTTTTGGCGACCTCCGCATTGGACATCCGGCCCACGTGGAACTCGGATGTGAATCTCGTCAGCACGAACAATGTGGGCAATCCGCTGACCCCGCGCTTGCCCGAGATCGTCGCGTTGCGGTTGCCGTTTGCCTACGAGCGCCCCTATCCGACGGCGCCCCAGTTCGAGCGGAATTTGGAACAATTGATCGACGTGCCGACCGCGTACACGCGCACGGCGCTATTTAAACCCTGAGGAATAAGTACGAAGCACGAAATCCGAAACAAATGGAAGAAAATTCGAAATTCGAAGCACGAAATCCGAAACAAATTTGAATGACCGAAATGGGGAAATGACCGAAACGAGGATTCTGGTGAGCCGTTTATGTCCGTGACCGTCCGTGCGTGTCCGTGTAGGTCCTAAATGACGGAAACGAAGATTGTCTTCGGCTTGTCGTAAATAAAGCGAGTGACTTGCCAGCCGCGACGGGTCGTTTGAGACATTTGAATTTTGAATTTGTTTCGAATTTCGTGCTTCGGATTTCGAATTCTCTTTCGGGTGTTTCGATTTTGGATTTCAATACGCGCGGCATTCGGGGTGCCATCGGGCAGGAACGCAACCAAAACGGCCGGCGCGTTGTAGGTAGGAAGCCGGATCGACAAAAGGTAGCGAAGATGACACAGGGATCAGAGAACCGCGGCGCCGCCCTCATTATTGCGGTCGCCATATTCGCGATACTGCTCGCAATCGCGCTGACGTTCTATTCGTCAAGCCGCATCGAATTGCAGCAGGCGACCAACGTGGAGAACGGCTTTCGCACGGAACTCGTGACCAATGCGGGCACCGCGCAGGCCGTGTCCATGCTGCAAAACGATCTGGTGCTCTATCCCAACGCGACATCCCTCGACCATCCCTGGAATTCCTTCTTTAACGGCGCCTGGATCGCGGGCAAACCCTGGGCCTTCGCCGGCGGCATACCCTGGTCGCCCGATCCCACCGACGCAACCGCGCCGTTCGATCGACTCGCCACCCCCCGCGTGGTCTACGACGACGTGTTGAATCTCCGAGGCGAAATTACCGCCGGCGTGCAGTCGGCCCTCTCGGCCAACGACCTGTCGCGCGTGGCATGGCTGCAGGGGGCCCGTGCGCCCCTGTACATTCCCCGGTTTCAACTGACCCCGACCCTCGCCGCGCTGGAATCCGGCGGTTTCGTGGTGCAATACGCCTTCGATCAAAGCGCCGTCGATTCCACCTTCGACCCCAGCCGAGACGGGATCACTCTCGGGGTCCCGCTGACGCCGCAACAGCAAATCGCCCAATGGGCCGACGTGGACAATGACGAAGACGGGTTGCCGGATTCCGTCTGGATTCCCGTGCCTATGGAGGAGATCTACGGCGGCGCGGATAAGAACGCGAACGGCGTCATCGAGGTTGACGAAGGCGGTGACGGTATCGACAACGACCTCGACGGGTTCATCGACGAAGACGCTGAGACGGCGGTCTTCGTCTATTGGGGCGGCAACGACGGACTGGACAACGACTTTGATGGCGCGGTTGACGAAGCCGACGAACAAAAGCTGTTCCTGACGGCGCCCATCGTGGATCAGGACGGCAACTCCATGTTCGACTCGATTAACGTCCAGGTAAACCAGGACGTGTTGAAGGAATTCATCGGCGTTCCGACGAGCGATCCCAACATTACCACGACCGTTCAAAACGACTTTCGCACGGGCTTCGGCGACGTGGATGCCATCGACAACGACTATTCCATGATCGTGAGCGACTCCCGAGGGTACGCGTACGACTATCTGAATGGAAACGCCCCGCCGACGACCGACGAGGAACTCAGCTACGCGGCGCAGCAGGCGACCAGGGCCTACAACGTCATCGACACGAACATCTACCCAACGATTGCGCCGTACCAGGTCGTCTCGTCCAGCGGCGAACCCGCTTGCACCGTCGCCGGCCGCGTGGCCGTGCTGATTACCGACGAGTCCTCCAAGATCAACCTCAACACCGCGGCCGGAGAGGCGGTCGGGCCGGGCGGCCAGACCCCCGCCGACGGCGTGCGCTTGACGTGGGCCGCGGACCAGGGCATCGGCACCCAGGAAGTGGACCTGCGCAGCCTGCCCAACTTCGATGTGTTCACCGCCGCCCAGACGGCCCAGTTGCGCAACGGCTCGCCCGACGGCGCGGCGCCCTTCGCGCTCGACACCAACCTGGATGCCACGCCCTACGATTACGACATCGCCTTGCCCGGCTACGGCGGCGTGGACGACAACGGGAACGCGCTGACCCTCTCCTTAAACGGCATCGACGACGACGGCGACGCCCCGTACTACCTCTACGACGGCATCGACAACGATTTCGACGGCGCCGTAGACAATCCCGAAGAGTACTACGTGGGCGTGGATGAACTCTGGGAGGGGATCGACGAACCTGCCGAGCATCAGTTGTTCCGCCCCTTGCGCAATCGGCTGGCTGAAACGGACCGCATCGACAACGATCTCGACCAGTCTGTGGACGAAATCGGCGAGTTCGGCGACAAGGTGTTCCGAACGAAAGACCAGGTGCTTCAAATCAGTAACATCGGCGGCAGCAAGGCCGGTTGGGTCGGAAACAGCATCACCACCCAATCCACCGACCGCAACGAACGCTTCCAGTACTACACGCGCGACGAGTCCGCCAACATCCTGCAGCAGATCTTGCCGCCTACGAGCGGACTCAAACTAGACTACAACTACGCCCTGGCGGAGAACATCGCCCGGGCCCTCCAGGAAGACTGGGATTACCCCGCCTTCACGGATCTGCTGGTGTCGATTCCCGAAACGCGCTACGCCGACGGCCTGCGCCGCGAAGACGCCAACATCGTCAATGCGCCGTATGGCGTGCTGGACCCCGACTCCGGCTTCATCGTCTTCGAAGCGGACCCGGAATTGCGTTCTTATCAACTGGCCCTCAACGTGATGGAAGCGCGCGACCGCGACCACGCGGGGAACGAAACGGAAGTGCGCACGCCGGACCGCTGGTGGTACCAAGACGTGGGCGCCGACGGTGATCCAACAACGGAAGCCCCCACAAATGACGCCTTTGGCGAAAAGCGGCAAATCCGCTATCGCATGCGCGGCTTGGAAAGCATCCGAATCACCGAACTCATGGTGCGCCCCGTGCGCCGCGTCGAAGCCGAAGCCGATCTGTTGGATCCGCTCGTCCCGCAACAGTTCAACCCGAATGTGTTCAGCGATGCGGCGGGGCGACCACGTGGTATCGCGATTTTGACTATGAATACGAGACCATCCGGGATCGCTTACCAAGCGCGCCGTTCAACGGGACGTTTGACTGGGAGCAACGATGGTGTCGACATCTAGGGACCGGTGAGTTATTCGTACCGATTCAACGTTGGTTAACGATTCAGGAGTACAGCGGCCGAACATTATCCAGTTCAAGTTTGGACCAAGCCCCAACTTCCTCCGGGTCGATACTACCTGATGATCGATTCGCATCTGACGCGTCCGGTCAGCCCGACGGTTACCGATCCCGGCGATTTGGACTTCGTCGTCAAGTATGCGACCGACGCGGCACCGGACACGGACATTCTCGAAGACATCATAGCGGGTACCGATCCGTTTACGTTCCCGACCGCCGGCGAGCCGCAGATCGGCTATCAAAAAGGCGACGATCCCTTGGCTGCGACCTATCCGCCGAGCGGCTGGGTGTTTTACCCTACGTCGGTCGCGGATGAACGGCCAACATGCCAGCCGGAGCGAAGGATATGCAGGAATCCCCGTTTGCGCGGGCAATCCAAAGAATGAAGCATTTACCGTCGTGATTCCTCCTTACTCGGACGCCCGGACCAACCAGCGTTTATCTATATGTCGCCATTCAGAAGGCGAAGATGATCCCACCGACCCACCCTTGGCAGTTAATTTCTTCGATTTCAGTCAGGAACCCGACCACGAGTGGGTCGAAGTCAGCAATATCGCCGAAGATCCGAACGGTGTCGAATTGGCGGCTGGCAATTGGAGGTTGGCGGCGACGAGGACGACGCAGGCCGGCGCTTGTTCCAGGTTCCGCCCAACACGACCATCGCTCCGGGCGGTACCCTGCTGCTCGGGTTCAACAAATACGATGTCGGGTCTGAGTTCTTTCAACAGAACGCGACTTCCCGATCCCCCCGCAGGCGTCCCCGACTACCGCGGATTGCGTGATTTCAACAAGAACGGTATCGGCCTGGTTCGGGGCCCCGTGACGGCCGCAACCTACGATTTGCGAAGCATCTCCGAGCCCCCGATTCCGCGCTACGCGGCCCCAATCGCGACCGGGAGAGCCCGGTTTCATAGCAAACGTAATATGGGGCGCTCCCGCTTGCGAATCCGGACGCCGATAGCGTGTTTTTCCGTCGAGCGGATACCGACTTTGTGGATCGCGATGGAAATGGTGTCGCGGATACGGCCCCCACGCCAGACGACCTGGTGACCTCGACGAACGACGTAGCGCCACCGGGGATCACCACCTTTGACACCGCAACCACGGACCCTGCGACCAAGGCCTGGGACCGCATCGTTGCAGCTCGAGCCGATACTTTCGGATGAATTGCGGGCCGTGAGCGCGAGTGAAGGCGACCAGCTCCTCAATGTCGCGAGGATGGTGCTGGGCGGCGGCGTCTTGCCAAACTATCCCGAGTTCGACCTGCTGGACAACGACGAAGACAATCGGTCCGTGCTGATGAACGACCTTATCGACAACGACGGCGACGGCGTGATTGACGAGATCGGGGAAGGTATCGACGAAGGCCGGTTCCGCCGCGAAAATGGTCTGGTCGTCCCCGGCTCGTACGCGGCGGGCTCGTGACGGATTCCAGTGGGCGGGTCTTCGGATTCTCGGGTACCCCGGGCTACATCGCGGCGTTCCCAAGTTATCCCGATTGGAAGAACTTCGTCGAGCGGCGGTACTACCCGGGCGAGAGCGTCATCGTCACCTTGTACGACGGGCGGGCCGAAGCGGGCCGGATTGCCGACCGCGTCACCTACACGCAAAACGACGTGGAGAACCGCTCCGTCGACGACGAGGTGGTCTGTCCGTACGATCCGGGTGAATTGCCTGACCCAGCCTTCATTACCGAATGGCCGGCGAACACGATGGGCATTGATTTCTACCGGTCCCTCGAGCGCCGCGATCCCCTGGACAATGGGGACCGTTTCGGCACCCAGAACCGGTGGCTGGCCACGGACGGCAACTACGACGACTGGCATTGGGGCACGAACCGGTTCTATACCGATAACTCGATGCGGCACGCCCGGTGCTCGCGTCCATTCTTAACGTGCCGCCCACCGGACCCGCGTCCGAATACGACGGGCATCTCGCGGGCCGCATTTCTTCAATCATGGCATCAGCGGGTCCCCCTTGCGGCCGAATTACTTCCAGCGCGTTCTCGAAGGGCCGGAACCTGGCGACCCTGGCGCGCGGCGTACGATCGACGTCGATCCCGACGTCGGGCCCAATGTACTGGACTTTCGACCGCGCCAAGGTGCGCAACCGCCAATTGGCGTCCCTGGGCGATCTCATGACCGTGCCCCATCTCACCTTGACGAAGACCCTGGGAACCAACGCCTACAACCTCCTCGGCGCCGAGACCATGACGGGCTCGACCGACCCCATCACCGGCGATTTCGTCACCGGCGCCATGGTGGGCCGGGACTATCCGAAGGATTTGCGCGCCTTGCTCGAAACCGGTCGGCTGGACTCGATCGTGCTTAGTGTGGCCACGGCCGACTTCTATCCCTTGTATCCGAGTGTTTCGGCGATCCAGTCCGATCAATCGCTCGTGCAATGGTCCAGCTTGCCGCCCGCCGCTTCGCTGGGGCTGGCCCCGCGCGGCTGGTCGCCCGTCTTCCTGACGCCGCTGGCGCCCGCGGGCGCCGAGCCTCCGGGCAATACCGTTACGACCGATGCGCTGGCCGTGCCGGCGTTTTATCCGCAGTTGAAGGATTGGACGTATCCCATCCAACTCAACTTCCTGTTGCAACCCATCGTCACCTATCCGGGCACGGTGCCGGCGAATTATTTGCAGGATCCCGCCAGCCCGGCGCCGCGTTGGCCGCTCGAGAAGCGGGCCGTCATGTATGTGTCTTCCAATCCGCCGGACTTCGATCCGTACTCCGCCGATCACCAGACGGCGACGCCCGGGGGGCTCACCACGGATTATCCGTCCGAAGCCTTGTTTGTGTGGGACGGAGACGACGGCCTGCCCAACGGCGAATACGACGTCTACGTCGTCACGCTGGACGACGTAGACGGCCTCGTGGCGCCCAACACGCAAATCGCGGCCGCTACGACCGATTTCACACCGTCTTTCGTCGCACGGGCGCAAGCCGCCGACCCGAGCGTGACCGCGGTCGATGTCGCGGTCCTGACCGACACCAACGGCGACCGCCGCGTCTGGGAAGACACGGGCAACCTGTTACCGGACACGAACGAACTCGGCCAGACCCCGGGGCTTCCGCGTCCGGAGAACTACGGGTTGAAGACCGGTCTGACGCCCGCGAGCGACGGTTCCATCCACTATGGCGTCGTCAAAGTCGAGAACAACTACCTGGCCGTGTTCGTGCGGAACTGGGCCCCGGCCGGCACCCTTAACCGGATCTCCCGCGTCATCCTGACGTCGCGAGACAAGACCGCGGGCCGCATGAACATCAACACGGCGATCACCCGGATGGTGCAGACGAACAATCCGCCCAACGATCCCACGAACTATTCGGCATACAACCCGCTCGTGGGTTTGCCGGGCATCGTCGGACTGTATACCCCCGACAACCTTGCCACGCCGGGATTGGATCCGTCATTTAATTCGAGACCGTTCGGCGACGGAGATATCGCGCCTGCGGCCTTGGATAACGCGGGCATTGGTCCGTTCGATCCGTTGGCCCTGAACGACGCTTTGGGCCGCGCGGAACGCGTATCGGCGACAACGGCCCGGGGTCCGGCAGGCGGCGACCCGGCGTACGTGACGATGGCGCGGTTGGATGGCCGGTATTACCAATTCCAGTCGGAATTGGTGGCGCGTGGGGACAACCTGATCAACGGGCCCGGCATTCAACTCACGCCGGCCTTGCTCGCGCCCAACACCATTGACGGGTCCGAGACGACATTACTCGAAGTGGCCGACAAACAGGCGACCCAGTTCGACGAGATGCGCGCGCGGTACGGGCGCATCGCGAACCTGATCACCGCGCGGTCCGATGTATTCGAGATCATCGTGACCGCCCAGAGCGGCTACGGTTTCGACGCCAACCACGACGGCCTGATTAACTGGCGCGATCCGGAAGAGTTCCGGGTCACCGGTGAACGAAAAACCCGCACGGTGTACGAACGGTGATCCACCGATTGCACCGATTGGGTCACGCGTTGCGTGACCATTAAAGACGAAGTTGAACGCGGCGGGACGTGTTATGGACAGCTTGTCCATGGTCCACAGCGCCCCCGCAGTGCAGTTGAAGATGGGTTCCCGCGTTCGCGGGAATGACGAAACGGGAGGTCCTCTCGCGGATACCCTTTTCCGTCATTCCCGCGAACGCGGGCATCCATCTTGAAGTTTGGAAAGGGTAATAACCATCGGTTGGCTTCGGATGCGCGGGATCGCGTTTGCCACGCAACGCGTGGCGCCGAATCGGTGACATCGGTGAAATCGGTGGATAAAGGAGTCTTCATTCATGCGGCATGGGACGTTTGACGCGATGCGCTCGGTGGTTGCCGGCATGATTGCCGTTGCATTGCTGGCAGGGGCGGTACCGGCGTTCGCACAAGTCACCACCAACACCCTGATCGTGGCGTGCAAAGGCACGAACTGCGCGGGGTTGGGCGGCGCCGCGAATTCCCCGTACACCGAATTGCAGACTCCCCAAGGCGACGGCGCCATCGATGACGCTATTGCGCTGTCCGCCACCGTGGGCCGGGTGACGGTGCTCATCGTGGAAGACGACACCGGCGCCCCGTGGTCCGGCACCGCGCTGACCATCCCCGCCGATGCCGATATTCGTCTCCTCGGCGTGCCCGACGATCCGGACGTGGGCGGCGCCTTCTCCGTCGTGCTCGAGGGCACCGGCGCGGCGCCCGTCATCACCATCGACGGCCAGGATTTGACGGAAGCGACGGACCGGCTCGAGATCGAAGGCATCACCCTGACCGGCGGCACGGACGGCGTCCTGGTCACCGGCACCACCGATGCCGGCAACGCGACCGCCTACCAGCCCGTCATCAACCGCTGCTATATCACGGCCAATACCGAAAACGGCGTGCGCGTCGAAGGCAATGGCGCGCCGCTCCTGGTGAACGACAGCATCAATCTCAACGGCGAAGATGGCGTCCACGTGGGCGACGGTCTGGGCGGCGTCGGGGCGTTCGCCGACCTGCTGCACTGCGACTCCCTCGAAAACGGCAACAACGGCGTCTACGTCGAAACCGGCAACGACGCCCGCGTGCGCAACTCGATCGTTTACCGCAACGGCGACGCAGACGGCGAAGGCGGTCTGGTCTGGCAGGCGAACGCTTTCATCAATCCGGATCAGGGACCCGTCGCCGGCGGCACGCAGGTCACTATTAACGGCACGAACTTCGGCGCGTCGCCGCAGGTCTTCTTCGGTCCGCCCAACCATAACGGCGGGGGACACCGAGCCTGCAACGTACGGGTCACGGACCGACACGCAGATCGTTTGCAATACACCGCCCGCGTGGACCGGAAACCCCGGGCCGGTCGATGTCTATATCGTGCGCACCGAAGACAACATGACCCAGGTCGTCCGCAACGGGTTTACCTACGTGGAAGCTGTTGGCACCAGCCCCTCGGTGAGCAGTGTCGTTCCCGAGTGGGGCCCGCAAATCGGCCAAAACTGGGTCTACGTCTACGGAGCGAACTTCGACAGCAATCCCGGCGTGCTATTCGGCGGGGTTGCGTCTACGAAGGTCATCTGGCTTGATTCCGGGAAGTTACAGGTAAAAGTGCCTCCGGCGACGGCGCCGGGCAAGGTTGAAGTTCAGGTGCGAAATTCCAACGGCAACCTGAGCGCGATCGTACCCCCGGAAGACTACGAGTACCGTGCCACCACCGAACTCGCGCCGAACATCGTCCAGATTACGCCGAACTATTACCGATCCCCGGCCGGCAGCGAAGCCAATACGAACGTTACCGCGCTGGCCGACGTGGTGGGTTTTTACTTTGTCGACGACGCCGTCGTGAAGATTGGCGGCATCGTATGTCCTCACGGCGACGTCACGATTATTGATGCGGCACACTCGCCGCCGTTGCTGAACATCACCGACGTGCAAATCCCCGTCTCGCAATTTGGCGCAGGGGGCTCCTACGACGTGGAAGTCGACAATCCCTCCGGGTTGCGCGACGTGTTGCCGAACGGCTTCACCTACTACGCCAACGGCGAACCCGAAACCAACCCGGACGGCCCCGCGGACGGCGGCGACGTTCTGGATGAAACCATGTGGCGGGCCGACCATCCCGACGTGCCCAGCGGCGGCAACATGGTGCTGCTCGGGACGGCGATGAACCGGGTCCTTCTGGGCCACAGCTTTGACGAGACCATCGACGTCAGCTTCGATGCCGCTGGAACCGCCGTTGGCGGGCCAGTGACATATAACGGGGTTGGTCCAAACGATGCCAATTTCCCTCACAACCAACGGCAGATCCTCTTCCGCTTCCCGGACACGCCCGACGGCCCGCCCTTGTTATTAGCTGCAAGTGCGCGCGCGATCCCGGTGCAGGTGCGGAACACGGGCACGGTGCTGGGGAATGCGTCCACCGACTTCGCCACGGACACCACCATGTACTACTGCCAGGACTTCGATCCGACCGCGCCTCCGGGTGCGGGTTCCGGGGACGGTCTCTATTTTGAAATCCAGGATGTGCGGGTCAGCGCGCTGGGCAGCCCGGACACGATCCAGATGGACGTCCGGAACTGGCGAAACAGCATGACCATCTTCGTCGGCCAGGCGGAAGCGACGCCGACCAATTCGCCTGTTCCGAACCCGGCTCCAGGTGGCACCACGATGGTCGAGTTCCAGGCGCCCACGCAGGGCCAGCAGGGCTTCTTCGGGCCGGTCGACATCCGCGTCGAGCTGCCCTCCGCCGACCCCAACAACGGCTTCGGCGAGACCCTCGTCACGACCGCGGAGAACGCTTACAGCTATCGCCGGGTGGACGACCCGCCCGAAGTCTATTCCGTCATTCCGCGCAGTGTTCCCGATACGAACACGCACGTCAAGGTGCTCGGCGCGAACTTCATCGGACCGGCGGGCACGACCAACGACGATGTCTTCACGCGGCTGGTACTGGTCTGGGCGAGCGGCGACGAAATCACCATCGCGCCGGGACAGGACGGGGTGAGTAACTACGAAGTGACCTCATTCGGTGAGATTAATTTCGACTTCAATCTGTCAGATCCCGCGTTACTGATCCCGGTACGTATCTGCGCGGCGCGGCCAATTTGGTCGACGTCCGGGCCGAGCAGGTCCAGGGTACCACCGTGCTTTCGGATACCGGCGGTAACCCTCTGGCGTCGACCCTGGCCGATGCGCTGTACTTCCAGAGCGGTCCCCCGGAAATTACAAACGTCAATCCCACGGAGGGACCCGTCAGCGGATTTAACGCGATTACCGGGCTTCCCGTGAACGTGACGGTTTCGGGCGCCAATCTCGGTACGGTTGCCGAGCCGCCGATCGTGCGGTTTGGCAGTGCTGAAGCGCTCATCGTCGACCCCTCGCTCTTGCCCGACTCGGTCGTCGTCGCATTACCGCCCGCGCCGCAAGGCTTGCCGGGAACCTACGACGTGACCGTCATCCATACGTCCGCCGACCAGCAGCAGGCGGTGCTCCACGACGCGTTCACCTACTACATGGATGGGCGCCCGGTAATTACCGAGATCGAACCGAACCATACGGAGTTCGATCCGAATAACCCGCCAACTACGACGGACAAGACCTACGTCACGATTCGCGGGTACAACTTTGATGATATCGTGCGCGTGCACTTCACCGATCCCAGCGGCGACGAGTACGAGCAAACGTATTACAGCGTTTCGCCGACCGAGATCGTCGTGTCTCTGCCCGATTTCCAGACCGAACTGGTGCTGGATGCAGCAACGGATTACACCAGCGGTGTGGCAACGCTGCAAGTCACGGTTCAGAACGATCCATTGACATTGCATACGGTGGCCGAAGAGCAAAGTCTTACCAGCGATCCGCCCACAGAATTCTACGTCTACAACGACGCGCGCGGCGACGTGACACCCGCGGGACCGATATTCGCTTTCAACAACGTCTACTTCAATCGGGAGAATTACATCAACAGCCAACCCGGGACCGGGAGCATCAGCGTCGATCCCATGTTCGATACCGGACAAGGCACCGTGCCCGTGCCGGGGCCGAAACTCGTGGCAATCCAGCCGGGCGGCTGGTGGTACGGCAAGCTGCTGGCGACCGCGCTGAGCGCCGGTGAGTTCCGCGACAACCCGGTCCGCAACAAGGCCGGCGAGTTTACAGCGGATCCCTATACCACCGCCGACTTCGAGTACGAGCCGCGACCGGATCCGCCCCAGAACCAGAACATCCAGGGCACCGGAAGTACCGGGGATGAACTTCCCGACATCGGCGCGGACGAGATCAACGGCTTTAACGATGCCGATTGCGGGTGGCTCTTCGCGCGCCCGACGCCGAATCCCGTGGGCGCGCTGGAGGCGGGCGATTTGCAGGTCGAGATCCAGGTCACGCCCGGCTGCATCGATCCCGCGGCGTTCATCGTGCCCCAAGGCGCGGACCCCGAGTTGGACGCGCACCGAATTCATCTCAATCTCATCGTTCGTCTCGGACGCGGCGGGTACCTGTACCGCAACGAGGAACCGATTCAGACCTTGCTCGAGGACAACGACCTCGACGGCGAGCCGTCTCAAGGCGACTACCTGATGGACGGTCACGCCGCTATCTATCTCGTCGACGCCCGGGACGACACCAATATCATCGGGTACGACGAGACGCTGGGCGTCGGCGACCTGACGGAAGGCGGACTCATCCAGTCTCAAGCCGTCTATGGCCGGCATTTCATCATCGACACGATTCCGCCGCGCATTCGCGTGGAGTCCGCGACCTACGGGACCAACGGATTCGACAACGTGATCATCGGGGCGAGCCCCGTGGGCATCATGACGGACAGCAACGACACCATCGACGCCAATGCCACGCCCGATGCCGCGTTGCATCCCTTCCCCCTGCCCCCAGCCCTGTTGCCTGACGGCACGCAGTGGGATCCCGCAAATATTGACGTCCCGGTGGACTACCTCGGCGGTATCACGCTGCCGCCGTTAGCGGGTGTAGACGGCACCAAGGTGTTCTTCAACCCCGGGTCCATTTCCAACTACGACGCGGCCAGCCCGCCGCCGACGAATCTGACCTTTACGGCGACCATCGAATACATCGATCCGCCCGTCACCGATCCCGACGGCAACGAGATTGGCGGCAATCCCGAAGACCAGGATATCTTTATCCCCGCGATGGACACGCGCCAGCGGGCCGGGTTCCTCCCGGTAGAGCCACCGACGGACGCCTTCGATATCGGCGCGGGCCGTTGGCTCTATGCCGACGGCACCAGTGCCAATTTCATGGCCGGGGCGCCCGTCATCGGCACCTACACCACCAGCGGTGCAGGTCCAGGCAGCAACCAGGGCGTGTACGATCCGGCGTTCCTTGAAGCAACCGGCGATGGCGTGCCGCCGCCCGTGGCCGTCCAGGACATATCCAACGAGGTCTTGACGGCCACCTGGACCGTGCAGGCGCCGGGCATCGACTGGAATTTGGCGGATGCCGACACCTTCCATGTCGCCGCGCGCTTGATTGCCGAGGATCTCGCCGGCAATTCGACGCCCGATGAGGAAGATTTTAATGCCGATCCGCTTCACATCTGGTGGTTGCTCGAGGCGCAAAGCCGGCTCGTGCCCGACCGCGAAGGTCAGGCCACCAACCGGCCTACGTTTACGATGCAACTGAATCGGAGTTACGATCCCCAGGCCGCAGGCGGTCCGGTGCCGATCTTTATGTACCGCATCTACGCCTCGACCGATTACCAGGGGCCGTATACGCCCGTCACCGGTTGGTCGGCATGGACCGCGTCGACCTCGATCGACACCTTCAGCACGCTCGGCGTCGTGGGCCAATGGCTGCTGGTCGTATGCCAGGGCGCCGACGAAGCGGGCAACGTCGAACCGTGGTGGGGCGGGTTAACTGGCCCCACGCCGGTCCCGCCGGCCGATGGCCCCATCGATCTCACGGACCCGCTGTACGACGAGTGGGCGCGGCAGTTGCCGAACTGGCAGCGGTTCTTCTATTCCGGCATCGAAGCGCCCGATACCAAAGTGGATCCCACATTCTGGTACGACGCCAACGACAACTCGGCCATCGATGCGGGTGAAACCAGCTTCGGTCGCAGCCGGCTGATCCCTTTGCCGGGGGATTACCGAGTCGTCCCTGTTCGAGCCCAGTTCCTGGTGTCGACCGCCCGGCCACCCGGCAGCAGCGGCGACTATCTCGTTCAATGGGAGTTCCTCCAAGACGGCAAGTTGGTGGATTCGCAAGTTTTACCACAAACGTTCACGTCCGACACCCAAGCCTTCGCTATATACGCGTCGACTCCACCGGTTATTACGAATCTTGACGGCACCATATTCCTCGGCGACGTGCCGCTGCCCGGAGAGAATCGTCCGCCCCAGCGGCCGATAACGTACGTCTTTCGTGCGCGCGCGTTCATCGATAGCGATGGCGACGGCGTCCCGTCCCTGGGAGATATTGCGGACCAGACCCCGGCCAACGTGTACTTCACGGTGGTGCCGACGGGGGTTCCGAACTACGTCAAGTCGCCGACGGACGAGGATTCGCAGCCGATCAAGGAGCAAGAGATTCGCTAAACAGTTGAGATAACGCGTTCGGATACGGTTAAATAAGAGCACGGCAACTCCGTGGTTTTGGGCGCAGGCGACTCGCCGTGAGGGGCCCGCGTCGCGGAGAAGTTCTCTGGGGTGAGGAGTTTGAGCCAACCTGCGAGGGTGTCCATGACCGCACGCCAGTGGCCTGCTATCGGATTGGTGATTGCCGCTGTCATTCTGACTTGGGCGGGATGCGGAGGCAACGAAAAACAGAAGTACCCGACAACCTTGGTCGTTGAAACGTCCCCCGAAAACGGGGCTACGGTCGCGATCGGCGGCGCACCTTACGGCCAGACACCGGTAACGGCGCAAGGGTTGGCGCCGGGGCCGGTCCTCGTGGAAGTCGCCAAAGACGGGTATAAGGACGCATACGAAACTGTGCGCGTGCCCGATAAAGGCGAGGTTCGCGTTACACTCGAATTGAAACCCTTGGTTGGCTACTTGACCGTTCAGTCCAATCCGGACCACGCGGATGTGTATCTGGACGGTCAGAAGTCTCTCGGCGTGACGCCGCTGACGGACATCCCGATTCCATCCGGTGAGCACACGCTGATGTTGAAGAAGGACAAGTACCAGGACACCAAGGCTTCTCTCGAGATTCGCACGGATTTCAAGTATCGCAAGAGCTACGAACTGAAGCCGAACAAGGCGCAACTGGAGGTATTCTCGTCGCCGACTGGTGCAAACATCTGGTTGAACAACCAGATCCTGGAAGACAAGACGCCGGTGAAATTGGCGCTTGTGCCGGGTTCGTATACGGTCAGTGTGTATGCGCGCGGCTACATTATGGCCGAAGACGTGGTCGAGTTGGGTCCGGCCGAAAAACGGTCCGTCGATTTGAAGATGAAAGAAGGCGCTGCTCCTCCCGGGATGGTGCTGGTTCCCGGTGGAGAATTCATCTGCGGCGAAGACGATCAGGCCCCCGACGAACGGCCGCGGCGGAAGCTCGACATGGAAGCGTTTTATATTGACAAGTATGAGGTTACGAACGCCCAGTACAAGGCGGTGTTCCCAACCCACACATTTGAAAAAGGCTTAGAGAACTACCCGGTGACCGGGGTTTCGTGGGAGCAGGCCTCTGCCTACGCCAACGCCGTGAAGAAACGCCTTCCCACGGAAGAAGAGTGGGAAAAGGCGGCTCGGGGCACTGACGGACGCGAATACCCATGGGGCGAGTTGTTCGACCCGACCTTGGCCAATACCGGCGGGGCGCCCAACGCAAAGCCGGTCGAGGTAGGTCAATACCGGGGCGGGGCGTCCCCCTACGGATGCATGGATATGGCTGGAAATGCCTATGAGTGGACATCGAGCTGGTACAAGGCCTATCCCGGCAACCAGGAGATTAAGAAGGATTACGGCCAAGTCTACCGGGTGTTGCGGGGCGGGTCGTTTCGCACCAGCGCATACGATGCCCGTTGCGCGAAACGGCATTACGCGAGGATGGACGCAGTTCGGAACGACTACGGTTTTCGCTGCGTGGCCGATATCAAGGACGAATCGGGCAAACCCGGGCTGAATGCGGGGCTGGAATAGGAGCTGGAAACAGTTGTCACAGCGGATTTTATTGTTGACAACCTTACTTTCGTATACTACAATCGAAACCAAGGGCTTAAGAGGTCAGCGGTGCGCGTGACGGGGTTCAGAATTCGTTTTTCGTTAAACGCGTGTGCTGTTGCCATCGCGGGACATTCTGGGGATGTCGGCAACAGTGGGGCTCCTTAATTTGCCGCCGGTGAAGGGACAAGTGTAGCGATGGCCAAAGCGAAACGCTCACGGTTGAAGCGGCTGGTTCTCGACGTGGGTACGAGTGCCGTCCGGTTGTGTGAACTCTCACATACGAAAACCGGCTACCAACTCACAAAGTATTACCATCGCGAGTTTTCCGTCGATCCGTCCATGGACGAAGAGGAGCAGCGAAAACAACGCGCCGATACGTTGCGAGAGCTTCTCAAGGACGCCAAGGTGCGCCTGAAAAAGACGGTCATCGGCGTCCCCGGTCAGTCCGTATTCACGCGTACCCGGGCGCTTCCCCCCGTTCCCGAATACAAAGTGACGCAGATTGTCCGCTACGAGATTCAGCAGCAGATTCCCTTCTCGCTCGACCAAATCGCCTTTGATTACCAAGTGCTGCAGCGCACCGAAGCGGGTGGTTACGACGTTCTAATGGCGGCCATCAAGGTTGACGTGGTCGAAAAGCGGCTGGATATCATCCGCGACGTCAAACGCCAGATTGACACCGTCGATGTGTGCCCCTTGGCTGCGTACAACTGGCTCAAGTACACCGGCGAATTTGGCGAGGACGGCGACTGTGTGGCCTTGATCGATCTCGGCGCGGCAACGACCGATATCGTCGTCGAACGCGACAATCAATTTCGCTTCACCCGTAGCTTGAACCTGGGTGGAAACGACATCTCCTCGGCGGTTGCCGCCGAATTCGGGGTTTCCTTCGCGGAAGCCGAAAAAATGAAGCGTGAACGTGGGTTCGCGCCTTCCGGAGATCCGCAGCGCGACGGCAAAGGCGGCGAGGTCATCGGGCGCGTCCTGAGCCGGCTGGTATCCGAGATTTCGCGCTCGTTCGCGTACTTCCGATCCCAGCCGGGCGGCGGCCCGGTTTCCCGAATCATCGTGACGGGTGGCGGGGCTTGTCTCCGGAACATGATTCCCTATTTGCAGCGCCAGTTGGGGATCGAAGTGCGGATCGCCCAGCCCTTGGCCGGTCTGGCGATCGCCCCGGGCGCGCAAGAAGTCAATGAACACCCCGAACAGGCGGCGGTGGCCTTGGGACTGGCGCTGCGGTGTTGCGAGCGGGTTGCCATTGGCGTGAACTTAATCCCGCCGCGAATTCTCGAGTCGGCGCGCCGTAAAGAGCAGGCGGTCTATTGGGGGCTGTCGCTCTTGACTCTGGCGCTCATCGTGGCGTCGATCATTCCGTCCTTGGCCCAGAAGAACCGGATGGTTCTCGAGCAAATCGAACTCGAGAAGACCGCGGTCAGCCGATACGATCCGCGATTGCTTAACGAGCCGGGTTCGCCCGAAACCTGGAAATCGCCCTATGAGAAAGACTTAGCCGAGGCCAAGTCCGAGATCCAAGCGCTACCAGGATGTTGTGGGTAAGTTGGATTCTGTCTACGCTTCCGTCAAACCTTGGCTCGAGTATATGGTCTCGATCAATGATGCCCGGCCACAGGGGAAGCTGGTGCTTATCTGGTCGTTGGAGACGACGCTGTTGTCGCGTGCGCCAGAGTATGGTCCCGCCGAGACGCAGAGCACGGGGCCGGCCGGTCGTACATCCTTGGCGCCGCCACCGCTGAAATACAATAGCTCCGGATTCCGTGGCATCCAATCCGGAATCGGGGCCAGCCCTGTGTCGAGCCGCCGCCGCCACGACCGGGGTGCGAGATTCTCAACCACAGGCACAAGCCGGCGGCGAGGCAACGAACCAGCCGGCTCTGTACAACGGCATCGCAATTCAGGGGTTTGCCGACAGTTTTGAGACGATTCAGCAATACGTGGCAAACCTGAAAGAATCGGGCGATTTCCTTGATGGAGATGGCGTGTTTTACGATGACCGCTTCACCAATCCGGTCCCCCCGTCCGCCTTGGAAAATGCTACGTCTTACGGGGTTTCGGCCGGCAGTAGAACGTCCGTCGGACATGGGGGTTCGGGAGCAAGTTTGGGAAGTACTGGGAGCAGTCGACACGGCCGGGACGACGAGGACGGCGGTTCCGTTCTTAGCGGTCTCAGGGGTCTTCGCGCGCCAAGCGGCCGCTCTACTGGGCCCGGGAACCAGCCCGCCGGAAAGTCTGTGGGCGTTGCCTAGTTCCATTTATACATTCCGCATCGATCTCCAATTCTCCGGCGTGCCGGCGGATAAGCAAGAACCTCCGAGAACGGTACTGCCGTCCGGACGAACAGCGCATGGCCGGTAAGGTAGGTAAGAGGAGCGCATGAAGAAGCAGCATATCATTACGATCCTGGTATTGCTCGTCGTTGCTCGGCGCGGGGGGCGCGGTTTATCAGTTCTATTTCAAGGAACAGGTGGATAGGTACAACGCCAACGCGATCTATCTGAAATCGATCGAGAACAAACGTGCCGACTTGGATCGGAAGTTCAATGGTAAGAAGCCGGATGAGATGGTTGCCCGCTATCGGCAGCTCGTCAATCCTTGGATCGACGCCGCTGAAAGTCGTGCGCGAATCTTCAACATCGAGGATTATACCAAGGTCGATCCGGTCCCCGAAGGGGTTCTCGCACGGCCGTATTATATCGAGCATGTGGAGGGAATGAAGAACCAGCTCCTCACGGACGCATATAACGCCGGTGTGGCGTTGGTGAACGTGGACACCTATTTCGGGCGTCCAACCCCCGCCGATCTGTCCAGTACCACGATAACGGCGAACGACGCGACGAACTGGCTGAGCGAGGTCCAATTAGGCTCGTCCATCATTCGTCTGCTCATATCGAAGGGTGCCATCCAAATCAACAATTTCGATATGTGGCCGGAGGAGTTGAAGGCAGAAATATTCTTGAGGCGCACATTCGGCGTGGATATGTGGATTCGGATGAGCAATTTCTGCAAGCTCGTCCAGGACCTGCAGTATGACGACCGTACCTTTTTTACCGTTGCGTCATTCCGCCTTCAAAATCCGCAACTCCGCAGCTACGATCCGCCGTTGCACGTCGAATTGATCATTACGATGGCGGACTACAAACCGCCAAAGGAGCTACAGAAAGCCACAGAAACTGGCGGCGCCTCGGTCGCCTCGAACGGCGCATCGCAATTGGATCAGGCCTTGGACCGCGTGCAGCAGACGCGATTGAATCGAGAATCGGAGACACAAAATTCCACGGAATAACAAATGGGCCGGAGGAACCGGCGCGTGGGTGCGTCGTGTGCACGAGATGTGCGGCGAGCGTACAACATACAATGATGGACATGGTGATGACGGCGTTTCCGCAGAGGAAGGTTTCAGGCAAACAGTCCAATGAATGATTTTCTGACAATCCTGCAGAAGACCGGCGCATGGATATGGAATCAGAAGGAAAAGATGGTCCTCCTGATTCTCGTGGGTGTGTTGTGTTTCCGGGTGTATCAAGTCGTCAACGGGCCGCCGCCTCAGGACAGCGACGTCGGGATCGGCGACTTCGTCGAATGAGCCGGAACCTAAAGCACCCGCTTCCCGTAAGGAGCGCATCCGGCCCGTTGAGTACCAAAGTCTGGTTCAGCGAAACCCCTTCTCAATCTGGGGCATATCCAGCGGCGGAGAGGATCAGCGGGGCGGCGAAGAGCGTATCGACCTGACTCTGGTTCGAATAGTCCCTTGGAACGATGGGACTTATCGGGCTGAAATCGTCAGTTCCCGCGATGCTCGACCCCGGCGGTATGAAGAGGGGGAACCCTTTGAAGGCTACCGAATCATCAGCATCGATCCGGCCGCCAATACGGTCACAGTGTATTCGAGCGAATACGACAAGAATTTTACGCTTAAGGCCCAACAAGCGGCACCTTGAGCGGGGAGAGTGAATTGAGTATAGTTGATAAAAATTGCGGGAGGAATACACGCTCATGAGTAACTGGTTGCCGCGGTCGACCACCGCACACAGCCTCATTGTTGCCTTGCTGGTTACCTTCATGGCGCCCGTCGCCGGGGTCGCCATAGCCCAGCAATCCGATGCCCCGGCATCGGCTGATGCAGCAAGTACAGCAGGGGACAGCGCCGCTCCCGAAGGGATCTCCGAGGCCGATAAATACTATCGGGAAGGATTGTCCCTATACAGCCAAGATATGTATCGGGAAGCGCTGAACGAATTCAACCGAGCCTTAGCCTTGGATCCCAATCACGAAAACGCCCAAAAAATGGTCGTTAAATGTGAGGGTAAGATTCAAATGGCTGCGGCCGGCGAAAAGCCAAGCGCAGTCGAAAGCTTCAATGTCTTCGACCCCGGAACAATCAAGAGCGAATCCGAGGGTGGCGCCCCGGAGTCCGCGGAAGACCTGAAGTACTCGCGGACGAAAGAGTTGATGGAACAAGGACAGTTCTATCTCGAAAACAGAAAGTACTCGAAAGCGCAACAGTACTTCGAGCAAATCCTCTTGATCGATCCCGGCAATAAAACAGCGACTCGACTGCTCGCCGAGGCCACCGTGGGAGCCTACAAGGACCAACTCCACGAGGACTGGCAACAGTTGGAGATCGACCGGCAGAAAATCCGGTCCGGCATCGAACGAACCAAGCTGCTTCCGGACGGGTCCGATGACAAGGGGATCAAAGCCCCGCAGATTTCGGTGCCTGTTGAGGAAGAGCAGTATGCGACCGAGAAGGAAAAGACCGACGTCGAAAAGGCGTTGGATTCGCCGGTCTCGATCGAATTTGAAGATGAACACATTACGCGTATCACCGACTTCGTTGCCGAATACGTGGGGATCAACATCGTCGTTGACGCACGTGTAGTACTACCCCCGCGGCAGACGCCCCCGGCCACTGCAGGCCCTGGAGGCGCAACGCCGTATCCGGGGGCAGTACCGCCTGCGGGCGGCGGTACGGGAGTCCCCGGCGGGCTTCCTCCGGGTGCGCTTCCCACCCCGGGAGCGGGAGGACTTCCGCAGCGCGGGCTCGGTTCGCTGAATCCCGGCGGGCTTCAGTATCAGCAGCCTGGACAGCAACAGACGGTTACGGGTGAAGAAGTCACGGACGGATACGTCCCTTATATCAAGCTCGAGGATGTTCCCCTCAGTGACGCCCTAAAAGCCTTATTGCGTCCTTTGAATTTGTCCTATTCCGTACAGCCCGGTTTCCTGTGGATTAGCACCGCGGAGAAGATCCGTACGGAATCTTTTGAAGAACTCGAAACCCGCATCTACGAACTCCGCAACGCGGGCGCCGAAACGCTGTATAAGATTGTCGTCCGCAACCCCGGTGGCGAAGGCTCTCAAAACTTCGGGATTGGCGGCGGTGGCGGGGGCGGCTACGGTGGTGGCGGCTACGGTGGTGGCGGCGGCAACTTTGGTGGTGGCGGCGGCAGCTTTGGTGGTGGTGGCGGCAGCTTTGGTGGTGGCGGCGGCAACTTTGGTGGTGGCGGCGGCAGCTTTGGTGGTGGTGGCGGCAACTTTGGCGGCGGCGGCTACGGTGGTGGTGGCGGCGGCTACGGCGGTGGTGGTGGCGGCTACGGCGGCGGTGGCGGCGGCTACGGCGGCGGTGGCGGCGGCTACGGCGGCGGTCGCGGTGGCGGCGGTGGCGGCTACGGCGGCGGCGGACGTCAATTCTCGAATATCTCTGATCTTTTCGGTAGCATTTCTGATACCCTCGTTGGTGAAACGCCGGCCGTAATTGGTCTGAGCGCAAGCGGAACTGGCCTCACAGCAGGCTCTCTCGGGGGCGGCGCCGCCGGTGGTGGCGGCCGTGGCGGCCGTGGCGGCCGTGGCGGAGCAGGCGGACTCGGTGCCCAAGGGGGTGCCGCCGGTGGTCAGTATGGTGGCGGTCTTCAGGGCAGTCAATACGGCGAATCGAGCACCAGTCTGGGCGGCGCGTCCGGCTTGGGTGGTTTCCAGGGGCAGGCGGAAGTTCTCACGATTCTCGAGAACGCAATCCCGCCGGTTATCGAACCGTACACGGGCGAAGTGCTGTCTTGGATGGTCTACAATCCAGCCATTAACCAATTGCTGGTTCATTCGACGCCAACCTATCTGAACACGTTGGAGGAGTTGATCTCGAATCTCGACGTGACTCCGAAGCAGGTGAGCATCGAGTCGAAATTTGTCACGATTAGTGTGAGCGACATGGACAAGATCGGGTTCACGTGGGATGTCACATTGAGCGATCAGAACGATCGGTCGCGTCAAATTGCGGACCTGCAGGATGCAACGCGTTCGTATGACGTAGACGGTGACGGCACGCTGGAGAGTATTCCGTTCTACTCGAAGCCCGATGGCACCCAAGTCATCGACAACACCGTCCTTTCAAGCGTTATCAACGCGGCGGCGAATCCGGGACCGGCCGGCACGACTTCGATTGCCGGCACGATTCTGAATAACGCCGACGGTGACACGCTCAGCGTGACGATGGATTATCTCAACAGCTTGACGGATACCGAGTTGCTGAGTGCGCCGCGCGTGACCACCATGAACCGGAAACCGGCGGTCATTGCCGACATCCTGACGCAGACGTTCAATACGCAGGTGATTTCAACGTTGCAGACGAGCGATGCCGGCTTTGGCGGCACACCGACGACCAGCGCGCAACAGCAGTTGCTGTTCACGCAATTCTTCTTCGGGATTACCCTGTCGGTTACGCCGCAGATCACGGGCGGCAATCAGGTGCGTCTGTGGCTCAATCCTCAGGTGACGACCCAGGCGGGCATCGATTCCTTTGTCCAGCGCAGTGTCATCAACGGGGACACGCTCGAAGCGGAGATTTCGTTCCCGCGTACCTCGATTCAATCCGTCTGGACGAACGTCATCGTGCATGACGGCGATACGCTGGTGCTCGGCGGCTTGATTACGGACCGAACCACGAAAGGGCAGGAGAAACTTCCGTACCTGGCGGATATCCCGGTAATCGGATTCCTGTTCCGCGGCAAGTCTTCGGAAATCAACCAGTCCAGCCTGCTCATCTTCGTCACGGTTGATATTATCGACCCGACCGGTGCGCGCTTCTTCGAAGCGGCATCGTAAGCATCCATCAACGTACACGATTACGGGCGGTCCGGAACGAATCGGACCGCCCGTTCCTTATCATGGCATGATCTACGCCATCTACGACATCGCAACGACACTGACGGCGCCTGTGGCGGCGGGCTGGCTGGCCCTTCGTCCTCGTTTGCGTCCCCTCCTGGCTCGCTTCCATCCTCAGACACCCTCTCTTCCCGGCCGACCGGTTTGGTTTCAGGCATGCAGCGTCGGTGAACTTGGCGTTACCGCAACCCTGATCCGGCGGTCGGTGGACCGTTGGCCAGACACGCCCTTCCTCATCAGCGCCTCGACCCTTTCCGGCCGAAAGCGCGCCGGTGAATTGCTCCCGGACACGCCGTTTGCATGGTTTCCCGTCGACCAACGGAATGTCGTTTCAGGTTTTTTGCGGCGGGTGCGTCCCCGCATGGTGGTACTCGTCGAGACAGAAATCTGGCCGAACGTCATTCGTCTTGCGAAACGGAGCGGCGTCCCGGTCGTTATTGTGAACGGACGAATCAGCGACCGCCATTACCCCCGGTACTTGCGTTACCGCACATTACTTCGCCCTGTCCTGCAACAACTATCGGGGGTCGGAGCCCAGAATCCAACCTACGCTGAACGATTCGAACGACTTGGTGTTCCCCATAGCCGCATCCGCGTGACCGGCAACGCTAAATTCGACGGCTTGCTCAAACGCGTCGACGAAGAGAAGATTGCAGCCATTCGTGCCGAGACGGGGTTAGTTGCCGACGGGCCGGTTGTCGTCTTCGGCAGTACGCGGCCGGGCGACGAAGTGTTGGCCGCTGCGTGCTGGCGCGTCGTTCGCGAGGCATTTCCGCAGGCGCGACTCGTTGTTGCGCCGCGGCATCTCGAGCGCGTTCCTGAGGCACGGTCCCTTTTCGACGAGCCCGTCCGCCTGCGCTCCGCCGGCGGCACGGCGCGTTCACGCGCCCGGGTGGTCGTGGTTGATACGCTCGGGGAATTGATCTACTTCTACGCACTGGCCGACATCGCGGTCGTGGGCGGAAGTTTCTTTCCCGGGGTGAACGGGCACAATCCCCTGGAACCCGCTGCGCTGGGGATCCCCACCGTGTTCGGGCCCTACATGAGCAACTTTATGGATCCGGCCACGGCATTGGTAAGCCACGGCGGTGCGGTTCAAGTCGACCGGCCGGAAGAACTCTGCGACACGCTGATGCGCCTCATGCATTCCCCCGAGGCGACACAACGTCTCGTGGCCTGCGCCCGCTCCGCGATACGAGCAAATGAAGGCGCAACCGAGCGAACCGTGGAGTTCTTGGACGCGATCCTGAACGATGGTGCGAGCCGATGAGCGCGCCACTCGCGACGTTGGCGCCGGAACGTGTTGCATGGAGAACGAGTGTGTCTCTGTACAGGGAAGAAAGCGCGACGACGTGAACGGATTGGTCGTATGGGGTGTTGGCATTCTTGCATTCGCCGCCTGTCTACTGTTTCGCCGGCCCCTTGGAACCGCGGGCGACACTTTCCTCGCCCGGTTGGACGACATCTTCGACCATGCCCGGTTAGCCCGATTCGGCGACGCTCCCAGCGCAGTCCTGCTGCTCGTTCCGGCTCTCATCATCCTCACCGCGTTTGGGTTTGCGCCCCTCCTGTATGCGGTCTACATCAGCCTCTTCGATGTTCGGGCAGGCGAATTTGTTGCGGTGGAGAATTATGCGCGCGCCTGGAACGATCCGGAGTTCTGGGGCAGCATCCGCGTGACGATCTACTACGCGCTCGGTACGATTCCCAGTACGCTCGTTTTGAGTTTCGCTGTCGCGTGGCTGCTCTTTCGCCTGGGGCGCGGGCGCGGGTTGTTCCGAACCGCGTACTTTCTTCCGTACATCACCTCCGTGGTTGCCGCGGCTACCGTATGGCGTGTCCTGTTGCGACCTCATTCGGGTTACGTGAACGCACTCTTTCAGGCGGTGGGCCTTCCCCCCCAGACCTGGCTCATCGAGCCGCGCGGCGTGCTATACCTGTTGACCCACGGGTGGTTCGCGCCCGATACGGGGCCGAGTCTCGCATTGTGTTGCATCATCGCATTTGACGTTTGGCACGCCAGCGGTTTTGCCATCGTTATTTTCCTCGCGGGGTTGACGGCGATTCCACGGGAACTGGAGGAAGCGGCCATCATCGACGGCGCCGGACCGTTCCAGGTTCTTCGCAGCGTAATCCTCCCGCTGCTGTCGCCGACGGTGTTCTTCCTCTTCATCGTCAGCGCAATCAAGGCCTTCCAGTCATTCAACAGCTTCTATACCCTTACCAACACCGCGCGAAGCACCGACACGCAGAATCTGGTGATCTATATCTACGCACAGCTCTACGAGAACCAGCGGTATGGATACGGCGCCACCATTGCCGTCTGCCTGTGCGTAGCCATCGTCGTGCTGACGCTCCTGCAATGGCGTTTCCTGGGCCGGAAAGTGCACTACCAATGAACCGGCGGATACTCTCGTACACGATTCTGGCCGCAGGTGCGATGGTGACAACCTTCCCCTTCATGTGGATGATTGGGACGGCGTTCATGTCCGACCGGGAGGCATCCTCGATGTCACTGAGTTTCTGGCCGGCCGTATGGCATTGGGACAACGTCGCGCAGACGTTTCGGGCCGCCCCGTTCGGACAATATTTTTACAACAGCTTCCTGGTTGCCGCGATTGTTACGGCGTCGGTCGTACTCACTTCTCTCTTGGCCGGGTACGCCTTCGCCCGGCTTCGATTCCTCGGAAACCGGCTGGTGTTCGCCCTCGTACTCGCCACGATGATGATCCCGTTCGAGGTGACGCTCATTCCCAATTTCCTGATCATCCGCGATTTGGGCTGGTACAACACCTACGCAGCGCTGATCGTGCCCTGGTGTGCGAACGCCTTCTCCATCTTCCTTCTGCGTCAGGCCTTTCTGGCCCTTCCCGGAGACTATTACGATGCCGCCAAAATCGATGGATGCGGGCATCTGCGATTCCTGGTCCGCGTCGCCGCGCCGCTGGTGAAACCCACTGTGGTTACCGTCGCCCTGTTCGCTTTTCTCGGAAGCTACAACGCCCTCATGTGGCCGATCATTGTCACCAGCGATAAGGAAATGCGCGTCGTCCAGTATGGGCTAACTGTCTTTTGGGGCGAGGGCGGAGTGCGCGTGAACCTGCTGATGTGCGCGTCCGCCATTGTCATCCTTCCCACCGTGGCGATATACTTCGCGGCACAACGGTATTTTCTCGAAAGTTCGCTCAGCGCCGGTATCAAAGGGTAAGCCCGCCATGTTCGGTCGAAAGACGTTCCACGTTCTTGTACTGCTTTTCGCGACGGGTTTTTTGATGCGTTGCGGCGTGCCGGGACGCTCGCCCGGAACATCGCCCGGTGCGAACGGCGCGTTCACCCCAATCGACAAGAAGGCCGTCGTACTCTGGGATCGACAAACCCTGGAAACCGCCGATTTGATCGGCCAAATCGCAGACGATTTCAACGCCCAATCGCCTGGTTTGCCGGTGAAAGTGGAACACCTTGGCGGATACTCGGACATCAACCGCAAGGTCTCCGTCAGCATTCAGGCGGGCGTACTCCCTGCCATGGCGGTCGGTTACGCGACAATGACCAGCGAGTACCTGCATTCCGGCGCCGTGGCCCCGCTCGACCCGTTCGTGAACGATCCCGAAGCGGGTCTTTCCAAGGACGATTTGGCCGACTTCTTTCCCGGCATGATGGCGACGAACGTCTATCCTCAATTTGGCGGAAAAATCTATTCGTTTCCCTTCACAAAGAGCGTGCTCATGATGTACTTCAACAAGCGCGTTCTGAAATCCGCGGGAATCGACGATCCGCCGACGACTTGGGAAGAGTTTCTGGACCAATGCCGGCGGATCAAGGCCAAGGTGGGTATCAGCGCCTACGCAGTGGACATCGATTGCTCGACGATCGACGGGATGATCTACAGCATGGGCGGTGCGTTGGTGCGCGATTCGGAATCCCTTTTCGATCGACCGCCCGCGGTGAAAGTTTTTGAACTGCTCGAAACGCTGGCCAAGGAAGATCTGGCGTTTCGCATCCAACCCGGTACCTATGACGACCGAGAGGAATTCGCCCGCGACCGGGCGGCATTCTTTTTCCGATCGAGCAGTCACCGGCCCTATACCGCCGCGCTCATGGCCGCGGCTCCCGATGCCTGGGGAATGGCGATAATACCCCAGGCCGATCCTGCCAATCCGGTTACGGTGCTGTACGGGGGCGACATCAGCATTTTTCGCACCACTCCCGAACAAGAGCGCAGGGCATGGGGATTTGTGAAGTACTTTACATCTCCCAAGGTCTCGGTCCAATGGGCTCTTGGAAGCGGGTATTTGCCGATCCGGAAGTCGGCGGCGCGCGACCCGGATATGCAGGCGTTCTTCGATCGTTGGGAGTACAACCGCGCTGCCTTCGATTGTTTGCCCTACGCCCGGCCCGAACCAAACGTCGTCGGTTGGCAGGAAGTGCGTACCCTGGTGGAACGCGCGGCATCGGAGGTGATGACCGGTCTGAAATCGGCCGATACCGCCGCATCGGATTTGAAACGAAAGGCCGACGCTGTATTGAAAGGGGCGCAATAGACCTCGTCCGCCCCGGGACCGAACCGACTATTCCGGCGAACCCTCAGCAGAGCCGTCGTGCTCGGCCGCAAAATCCTCCAAGGCTTCATGGATCTGCATTTTGGTTTCCCGTTCAAGGATATCGTGGTCCGTCTTCCGTCGCTTCAGCGTGCGCCGGTCGTGATGGGTAAAGACGGTGCCACCTCCTTTGCGTCTGTCCGGAGACTTGCGGCGATCCTTCTGCCACTTGCCATGTTTGTCCTTGTAGAATCCCGGTCGATGTTCGTCGCTCACGTTGTGCTCCACTTGCCTGAATGCATGGGCTCGTTTTCCACGCGGGTTCCGCGCTTCCCGTGAGTATAGGGTGTGCTTGCTTTGCGGTCAAGGCATCGTGCGTGGGTATCGTGCGTGGCGGACCGTAGGGGGTTCCGATACCATCGGCGCCGGACCTGTGCCACTCACGTTTCCGGCGGCGGTGTCGCGGATTCCAATTGCCGGTTCCTTCGGGCGGCTTCGGGGCCGATGATTTCGGACAGCCAAAGGAGCGCCTGTCCGCAACTGGTTGCGGCCGCGTCGAAAATCTCCGTCCCGCTGGCCGGTCCCCCGTACTCGCGAATCTCACAATGCCCTGCGGCGATCTTCCGCAACGACCGGCAAGTCGCAGACGCAAGCGCGTCGTCCGACGAAACCATCAACAGTAACGGTCGCCGGCCGTAGCGGCGTATCGCGTCTTTAGCCGAGAGCCCGTCGTCGGTCCGCTGCGGCGAAAGAAGCACCGCCGCCTGGATGTCATCGTGCTCGGCGGCATATGCGATAGCCAGATTCGCGCCGTCCCGGTCGCCCACAATGGCGACGTTTTCCGGGTCGGCGCCCGCATTGAGCAAGGCCAGTCGCGCCGCCTCAATATCGTTTAGTCCCGCCTGGGGATCCATGTCCGAACCGCTGCCCACGGCATCGCTTCGATCGATGGCGACGGAGAGGTAACCTTCCTGTTGTGCTTTCTCGGCAAACCGGACGAAATCCGACCGACCGCCATTTCGGGCAGGCACCAGGATCAGGCCGGCCGGACGTTTCCGAGTTGGAGCGTACAAGGTACCGACGATACGGGCTCCGTCCTGCGTGAGAAGGGAAATGTCCTGCGGTTTGGGCGTCTCGACCGTGGTGGGGGAATTGCATCGGAGCGTCATCGCAACGACGAACAGGATTGCGCCGAAACGGAAAGATCGGGCCAAACCGGTTGGGGAAAGGCAAAGAAGTGAAAGGGGACCACCCCGCGGTAGTCCCCCTGCCCGATCTGGATTAGCCGACGGAAAACACACTCTGAAGTTTCATGGCAAGACTGACATCACCCTTGATCTTCAGCTTGCCGGTGAGAAACGCTGTCTGACCGCTGAGTTGCCCGGAGACGATCTTGAGCCAGTCTTCGTCGCTGGCGGTCAGGGTGATGCTTGGATTCTCCGCGGTTCCCTCGGAGACATCCGCTTGGCCATCGGCGATCTTCACGTACCAGTCGCCGCCGCCATCGCCCGTGATCGAAAACTGGTAGGTGGCATTCATGCCACTGATCTTGGCGGGATCGACTTTACCCTGAAGCTCGGAAAAGAATCCTGCTACCGTATCTGCCATTGTACGTTTTTCACCTCCGAGTTGTGCGGTCAGGCGTTGCCTGGCCTGGTTTTTTATTTTTGTGAACGGATCGTACGGCCCGTTCAAAACACCCGAAAATCGTCTTTCGCCAAGCGTCGGACCGTCGCCAATTACCGGAGCGAACACCCCAACCTGCGACCGATAATGTATCACAGCGTGTGTCGAGCGTCAACGCGGCCGCCGTAGTGCGCGTATGCTTCCGATCCTTGTTTCGCGCCCGATTCACAGGGGTTTTCAGCGACACGGGTTTGCTCGATGTGCGACAAACGATCGCAACGCGCTTCGTTTTGACGAAGCGCCTGACGCGCGCACGGCGACGTTGGCCGTTTGACAATGTGCGACGAAACTCGCGACGGATACGCGCTGTCGCAGGGTTCAAAATGCCCCCTACCCGCTCAAAAAAATTACGCGGATTCGAGAAAAAATGCTTGCTATTTTTTTAATTGTTTGCTACACACTTATATAGACGGATTAACGCAAACGCAGATTGCGTTGCGAGCGGAGACAGTTGTAGTGCCAATACGGTGAGCGATACGCGGTCCGAGTGACCTGCTCATCGAACCAGTTGAAGAACGATCGGAACGCATTTGTGGCGTCGGTATCCGTGCGCGGATGCCGGGCAAACCGTAACTTTCAGATTGCCACAGCGTGGATGAGTTCGGAGGGGGGGTCGTCCCGAGACCGGCGGAGGGAGCACGTGAGCACGTGAGCACTTTGAGCGATACGCGGTTTATCGCTCGCGTTATGTGCCCTGCCTGTTGTCGATTGTTATCGAAAACCATCCTGAGATTTTCCGGTTCCGTGCGCACGCAGTTCGATGGAGTAGGACCACCGGTTTGCGGCGCCTGAATTGGGTCACACGAATCGACGTTCCGATTGGGGCATGAATCCTTTCAAAACGTCGCAGTTCCCCGTTGCACCCGGGGAGCCACGGCGATATGCCAGTTGAACCAATGCGGATCTATGTCCGCTGGTTGAGCGTCCCATGGGCACCCATGGGAACGGCGCTGTCCGGGGTGGTCACCTGTGGTGGCCGGTACGAACCCCGCGGGCCGTAGGGAAAGAGGCAGCAGAAAAGGAGGAAACGGAATGGCAGTTAAAAAACGGGCAGCCGCGAAGAAAAAGCCGGCTGCGAAGAAGAAGGTAGCGAAGAAGAAGCCGGCCGCCAAGAAGAAGTCGGCAGCGAAGAAGAAGCCGGCCGCCAAGAAGAAGGCCGCAGCGAAGAAGAAGCCGGCCGCCAAGAAGAAGAGGGTAGCGAAGAAGAAGCCGGCCGCCAAGAAGAAGAGGGTAGCGAAGAAGAAGCCGGCCGCCAAGAAGAAGAGGGTAGCGAAGAAGAAGCCGGCCGCCAAGAAAAAGGCTGCTGCGAAGAAGAAGTCGGTCGCCCGCAAACGTCGCAGGAGATAGTCGCTGGGGCGAGCGTACCGAATCTTGACGGTACCTGCGTGAATACTCCCCGGTTCTCTCCGACGACAGTGCACCAAAGCGTGGAGAGGCCAGGGGGGTTGTAGGGTGGGTGCCCGTCTCGTTGAACGGTTTATTGCGCACGTTAGGAAGCCGTAGTTTGAACGCGGCGCCTGGCGTGCTTTTTTTGTCCCAACGTTCAGGGCAACGTTTCGGGACGGAAAGTATCGGCTGTGAGAGAATGCCCCAGGCATCGTAGCGCCCCAGCCGGCGAGAGGTCGAAGGGAGGATTATCGAATTGGTCACCGTTGCGGATTTTCTCGCGGCAAAATCGCAAAAGACCGTTGACGCCTTGGAGCGGTACGTGTCCAGTTGGTCCGGGGCGCCTGAAGCGCTGGTCGAGGCCGTCCGCTATAGCCTATTCGCCGGGGGTAAGCGGCTGCGACCTGGCCTGGCGCTGGGCGCGTGCGAGATCGTGCACGGCGACGATTCACCCGCCTTACCCGCTGCCTGTGCGTTGGAGATGATTCATACCTATTCTCTGATGCACGATGATTTGCCGTGCATGGACAACGACGATCTTCGCCGGGGAAGCCTACCGCCCATCGCGTTTTTGGCGAGGCCATGGCGATTCTAGGCGGCGACGCGCTCCTCACCATGGCCTTCGAAATCGCTGGCCAGACCAATAACGCCCAAGTTATCCGCGAAATAGCGTGCGCGGCGGGCGCCGAGGGAATGGTGGGGGGGCAGGTCATCGATCTCGAAAGCGAGGGTAAACACCTTTCCGTCGATGAATTGAAATACCTTCACGCGCGCAAAACCGGTGCGCTTATCCGCGTTTCCGTACGCGTGGGCGCATTATTGGGCGGGGCATCCGACGAGGCATTGACGGCATTGACCGCCTACGGTGAACACATCGGCCTCGCGTTTCAGATCGCAGACGACGTGCTGGATGTCGTCGGTACCGAGGCCGCGCTCGGGAAACCGATCGGAAGCGACTTCGAGCGGGACAAGTCCACTTATCCCGCTGCAGTCGGGCTGGATCGCGCTCGGGAACTCGGGGCCGAATCTGTCGCAGCGGCGATTGAGGCGTTGGGCGTCTTCGGACCAGAAGCCGACTCCTTCCGGGCGCTGGCACAATACATCATGGACCGCGACCGGTAAGGTTACGGGACGGTCTTCCGGCTCAGTTACGCAGCGCCAGCTCCGCCACGGCCGCTGGAATCCCTGCCGGACTATCCACAACGGCGTCCGCTTCGGCCAATTCGCTGGGCACGCCGAATCCATACGAAACGGCGACGGCGTACCCTTCATGGGCCCGTGCGCTTTCGATGTCGTCGTGGCGATCACCGACCACAACGAAGGGGCGCACCGATACCTCGCATAGGATCGCGTCGACCATTTCGGTCTTGCTCGAAAAACGCGTGCCCCGACAAAGCGCCGGTTGAAAGAACGGACGCAATCCCTGCGTGTCGAGGACTTCTGCAAAGTAATCCTCCGGCGCGTTTGATGACATGGCGAGGGCGCACCCCATACCCCGGAGTGCCGCGAGCATACCTAAGACCCCCGGAAACGGCTTGCCCGCATCGGTAATGAGCGCGAGTTCCCGCCGATCGGTTTCGGCAATGATCTCGTCGACCCGCCCCGTCGAACAAAGCCCAGCCAGCCAATCGTGGTATTCCTTGGCCGGCCGGCCGATGTACGATCCGATCTCCACCTCACCGGGCACCGCAAGGCCGTGCGCCGCAAACGTCTGTTGCACCGCCGGAATCGTCACACGGTGCGCGTCGAATAACGTGCCGTCGAGATCGAATATCACCAATGCGCGTTGTCCTACGGTCATGAACTCCCCTTATCTAATCCCGGTTCGGAACGCTCTGCGGATTGAAGACCGACATTGTACCGGGGAACGCCTGCGGCACCAAGGCGGGCGCTTAGGAACCAATTGGCGCCTATGATATGCTTATCGGAAGGAGAGTAGGGGAAAGGACTGGACTGTGGGGTTGGGTAACATCGAATCGAAGTCCGCGCAGGTCTTGTGGGAGGACGTGGATGCGCGCGAAGCGCTGCTGCGCCGCATCGTGACCGAACGCCTCCACTTTGCTCCGCCGCCCACGTTGGACGACTACCTCGTCGCCACGTATTTCTTCGCGCTGCGGTCCACCAAGTTGGAAGGGGCCGCTGAGGAGATCAGTTACCTTGCTGCCAGCGGGGTCAAAAATCCGCCGCCGGGCTCCCTCCTCGACCAATGCTCCGCCAAACCCGCCGGTGTGGACGCCTTCGACGGCACCGGCCGTCTCGGTTTGGCTCACGTCGCATTCCCGCTCAAAATGATGGTCCAACCGGACGGCCATCTCACGTCGTGCGATATCCTGCATACGCTTGCCGGCGCGGGTATCTTCGATCTGTACGAACGGCAGGATGCTCGCCTCGTCGCGATCCAGATTCCGGACAAGATTATCCAAACCTTTCCGGGTCCCGCGTATGGGCCCCTGGGAGTACGCGAGCGCACGGGATTTGCGCCGGATCAGCCCGCCTTCGGCACAATTCTGAAACCGACTGCCGGGATTACTGCGGATGACGTTGAGTTTCTCGTCGCCGAAGCGGCCCAATGCCCGTTGTTCCTTTTTGTGAAAGAAGACGAAGACCTGTACCCCAACCTCGATTACTCGCCCGTCGCGGAGCGCGCCCGGCGGGCCGCCGCGGCCATTGAGCGGGCCCGCGAAGCGCGCGGCGGTTTGGGGCTTCTCTTTGCCTCCCATATCACCAGCGCGCCCCATGAGATTGTCGATACGGTTCACGCCGTACTGGAGGCGGGCGCGACCGCGGTTATGTTCAGCGAAACCTTTGCAACCGGAACCGTGCGTATGGTTCGGGAGGCAACCAAGCATCTGGAGCATCCGCCCGCAATCTATGGCCACAACGCCGGCATCGGCGTCAAGACGCGTGCAATCTGGCGAGAAGTGATCGATTTGCTGGCACGGCTGGATGGCATCGATTTTCGGCAGACTGCCCCGGTCAAGGCGGGTGAACCCTTCCTGCGTCCCTACGGCGAGGAATGGCACGCATCAGAAACCACGCTGACGCAGTCTCTGCCTGACATCAAGCCGACGATGATCGTCCGCGCGGGCGGCTTGGACCAGGGCAACATCGGGTTGAATCTGCAGGACGTTGCGGTTCGCGGTATCACGGAGAACGTGCTCTTCCTGGCGGGTTCCGCGATCAATTCGATCAAGAACTCAAGCGGCAAAGCCGACCCCAAGCGAGGTGCGGAAGCCATGATACAAGCGATCGAGGTTCATCGAAGCGGGACCCTGCGGAACGTGCCCGCCGATGAGCACACGCGCGCACTCTTCGCCCACGCGGAGATCCAGAAATTGGCGGCCCTTTGCGACGCCTTGAAACAACGCTATCCGGAGTTGTCGTGATTGAGAAGGAAAAACGTCTGCTGCGAATCGGGGTCCTCGGGTGTGGACCCATCGCGCAGTTTGCGCATTTTGATGCCTGCCGCAAGGGCCGTAACACGGAACTTTACGCCATTTGCGACGCCGCACCCGATCTGCTCGCCAAGATGGCGGCCGTCCACGAGCCCACAGCCACCTTCAACCGGTACGAAGACATGCTCGCCGATCAAAACGTGGACGCAGTCATCGTGGCGACGGCCGACGTGTTCCACGTGTCCCTCTGCCGACAGGCAGTCGCAGCGGGCAAGCACGTATTCGTGGAAAAGCCCCTCGGAGTTTCCGTCGAGGAGTGCGAAGCGCTGGGCGATGAGTTGCGCGGTGCGTCCCTGGTGTTCCAGGTGGGCACCAACCGGCGGTTTGACCCCGGCATCACCTTCGCGCACCGGTTTATCCAAGAAGAAATGGGCGGACTGATGGCGTACAAGGGCTGGTACTGCGATTCCACCCTGCGCTATACCATGACCGACAACGTTCAGCCCATCCCGCATACCAGTGCGAAGGCACGGCGGCCCGAGGGAGACCCCAAGGCGGACAAGCGGCGTTATTTCATGCTTGCCCATGGCAGCCACTTGGTCGACACCGCACGCTTCCTGGCGGGACCTTTAGACGCGGTGCAGGCGCGGCTCGTCGAACGATTCGATGCCTATTGCTGGTTCGTCAATGTCGACTTCGCCGACGGAAGCGTGGGGCATCTCGATCTGACCGTGCCGCTACGCGGGGACTTTCAGGAAGGGTTTCAAATCTACGGCGAGTTCGGGAGCGTCTACGGGAACATCCCGCTGCCCTGGTACTACAAATGCGGTGACGTTGAATGTTTCTCCGTCAAGGATCGACAAATCCGGCGAGTACTTGGCGAGGACGCGTTCACCTACAAACTCCAACTGGAAGGATTTGCCGACACGGTACTCCACGGACTGCCGATGCTCGGCGCCACGATCGATGACGGGATTGCCGGAATGCGGGCCATGGTGGCCATCGCGCGGTCCGTCGAAACGGGGGAACGGGTGCGTTTGGACGCCGTATCCGGCCAGGTATAGATATGCACGTCGGAATTTTTGCCAAAACGTTTGTGAGATCGAAGCTGGAGGACACGCTGGACGCCGTCAGCCAGCACGGTATTCGATCGGTTCAGTTCAACATGTCCTGCGCCGGATTGCCCACGCTCCCGGAATCCATCGATGAAGTATTGGCCGATAGCATCTGCGACGCCCTCCGGACGCGCGGCATCGTCATGGCGGCCGTATCCGGTACTTTCAACCTGATTCATCCCAACCATGATATCCGTGACATCGGCCTTACCCGGCTGCGTGCCCTTGCCAAGGTATGCAAGCGGCTGGGCACCTCGATCATCACACTCAGCACCGGCACGCGCGACCCCGAAAACATGTGGCGCCGTCACCGTGACAACGATACCCCGGGCGCGTGGGCCGATACGCGGGCGGCCATGGCGGAAGCCCTCCACATTGCCGGGCAATATCAGCTCAATTTCGCCTTTGAACCCGAGTTGTCAAACGTCGTGGATTCGGCCCAAAAGGCTCGCCGGTTGCTCGACGAGATGCAGTCCGCGAATCTAAGAGTCGTCATTGACCCCGCGAATCTCTTTCACCAGGGCGACCTCCCCCGTATGGCGGAGATACTCGACGAGGCCTTCGACTTGCTTGGCGACGCCATCGTGCTCGCCCATGCGAAAGATTTAAGCCGCGACGGAGAAGCCGGCCAGCAGGCTGCCGGCACGGGCGCGCTGGACTACGATCGCTACGTCTGCTTGCTGGACCGCATCGGGTATCAGGGGCCGCTCATCTTGCATGGCCTGAGCGAAGACGAGGTGGACGGAAGCGTCACGTTCCTTCAAGAGAAGCTGAGCGCCCTCGAGCCGGGGGCGGCGCGCTCTCGGGAGTAGGAGGATGCCGGTCTTCGAACGGGATGGCATTCGATTCCATTACCGCGACGAGGGCGAAGGCATCCCCTTTGTGTTCCAGCACGGTCTTGGCGGGGACGTCGCGCAACCCTTTGGGTTCTTTGAAGGCTCCCTGCACGAGGACCCACGGTTCCGGCTCATCGCGCTCGATTGCCGTGCCCACGGCGAAACCCGCCCGGTGGGTCCCGAAGACACGCTCTCGATCGAAACGTACGCAGACGACGTGCTGGGTATGATGGACCGGCTCGACGTTTCGCGCGCGGTTATCGGCGGCATTTCCATGGGCGCAGCCGTCGCGCTTAACGTCGCGTTGCGTTACCCGGAAAGGCTCCGGGGTCTGATTCTGTCGCGACCCGCATGGTTGGACGAACCGGGCCCGGACAATCTCTCGATCCTGGGCACCATCGCGGCACTGATCCGCAGGTACGGCGCTGCGGAGGGCCGGGAACGATTTCTCCAATCCAACGAGTACGCCGCGATGGTGGAGGAGTCGCCCGATGTTGCCGGGTCCTTGCTGGGACAATTCGAGCATCCCCGCGCGGAAGAAACGGTGGCCAAGTTGGAACGGATCCCGCAGGATACGCCGTGCCGTGACCGTGCTGCCTGGGGTTCCATATCGATACCGACGTTGGTGCTGGCAAACCGCCAGGATCCGGTCCACCCTGTTGAATACGGCGAAGTGCTGGCGTCTGCGATCCCTGCTGCGGAATTCCGCGAAATAACGGCCAAATCGGTTGACGTTACCCGTCACAACGACGATGTGCGCGAGTTCATTTGCGATTTCTTCAACCGTCGCATCATGACGTAACCCTGCGAGGTTTCCCATGCTCAAGTGTTCCACATCCCTCTGGTCCGCCGACCTCAGCAACCTCGAAGCGGAAATCAAACGCGTAGAGCCGTACTCGGAGCGGTTTCACATCGACGTTGCCGATGGTCACTACACACCGGCGATGCTGTTTTTCCCCGACCTCGTGAAATCCATGCGAAAACACACGCAACTGCCCTTTGAAGTCCACCTGATGACCACCCATCCCTTGCAGTGGATCGAACCCTTCGTCGACGCCGGCGCGGATGGGTTTATCGTCTACCTCGATTCCGACGACGATTCCCGCGAGGTCGTGGACACCATCAAGAAGCACGACAAGTTCGTCGGGATTTCGCTAGGCTTGAAACAACCCCTTGATCTTCTCGAACCTTATTGGGATGAATTGGCCATTCTTTGCCTGTTGGGAACGGAGATCGGTATCAAAGGCGCTGGAATGGACCCGTCGGTACCGGAGCGGATTCGAGCCGCACGCGCCATCATTCAGAAACGAGGTCTGTCGACGGAAATCGAAGCGGACGGCGGTATCCGGCGTTATACCGTGCCGCTCATTCACGAGGCCGGCGCCGACTATATCGTCCCGGGTTCGCTAATGTTCGGCGAAGACCCGGTCGCCATGTGCGAATGGCTGGCTTCACTCTGATCGGAATCGAGTGTATCCGCTATCCTGTTTCCTTTCGTAATCGTAATCGTAATCGTAATCGTAATCGATAAGAAGTTTCGCTCGGCTCATGGATCGTGATGATCAATGCGACTTCTATGGTTTTCCCAAGCAATTCGCACTGATTCTATGGATGATTTGGCATACTCGATTACGATTACGAACACGATTACGAGCCCGAGAAGAGGGAACAGGAATCGTGAGAGTATCAAGCCTCCTTGCCGGACTCTCTCGGTTCTTCCCGGAATAGCGCGACGAACACCATCGCCACGACGGCGCACGCCACGGCCGGAACCAACCAGAACGGCTGATATGCGACCAGACGCGTATTGGGGATGGTGAGCCCTTGCGCGAGCGTGCCCGCCAGCAGGCTTCCCATAAGATTGCCAAAGCCCGCGATGACCGTATTCAACAGCAACTGTGCGCCGGCCCGGTTTTCCCGGTTGCAGTGGTTGTCCAGGTAGATCATCGCCACAACGAAGAAGCACCCGTAGGTCAATCCATGCAAGCCGATCGCGGCAATCAGGAACGGGGTCTTGGGGTTCGTGGCGAAGATGGCGAATCGCGTGGCTTGCATGAGCAGCCCGATCAATAACGTACCCTTCAGGCCGAAACGCCCAATCAGATGGCCCAACCCGCCAATGACAAGAATCTCCGATACCTGCCCCAAACTCAGTAACGGAAGAATCCAACCGTCGGCATACCCCAGTTGGCTCAGGTATGGGCTCATCCAAACAAGGTAAAACATGTTGAGAATCGAGTTGAGGAGGGTCACGGCGCATAGGATCGCCAGGCTGCGGTGCCGAAACACCGCCAATGCCGTCCACAAGGACGGGCGCTTGACGCCCGTCGACGCCGCTTTGGTTACGGGCAATGTCAGCGCATACAGCGCCATTACAACGGAGATGGCCGCGGACACCAGCAACGCATCGGGAAGGCGGCTTCGTTCACCGTGGGCATCACCCATCCGCAACCATGCCAATCCAAAAACGAAACCAATGACGACCCAACCGATTGTGCCCCACATGCGGACCGGTCCAAAGTCCCGCCGTGCGTCGGGCAGATGGTGGAACGCGACGGTATTGGTCATGGCCAGGGTGGGGGAGAAAACCAACCAGAATGCGAGGTATGCGGCAAGGAAAGAAAAGAATCCGGTTTGCGACCATAAGACGACCATGGCTCCAGCCGCCAGAATGTGCAGCACCGTCAGCATCCGTTCTGCGCTGATCCAGCGATCTGCCACGTTGGCGACGACGAGTGGCGACACGAAGGCCGCAATCGCCGGCATGGACAGAATGATTCCGACGCGGTAGGGATCCAGCGCCATATAGCCTTTGAGGTAGTGCCCCATCATCGGCATAAACACCCCCATGCCGACGTATTGGATGAACATCATAATCGACAATCGTGACCGTATGGATAGTGGCATGCGTGGTCTCGATTACTTCGTTGCCGGTGGCTGTTCCCGGTCGAATGTGGGGGTTCCAAGACCATCGCGCAGTCCGGTCATGCGGAGGTCGTAGACCAGCAAACGCCGCGCCCGTTCCAGATCCAGGCTGCGCACAAAGCGGATGTTGTCGACGGTGTTCCCGTATGACGGAAACGCTTCCACCTCCAGAAAGATACGTCCAAAGTCCTGATGAAATGTGGCTTCCGGCTGCGCGTCGATCGGCAATGCAATCGCCTCATCCGGGTATCTCCGATCGTACAGTTCCTGCCAATCGCTTACGTACGCAAGCGGCGGGGTCCGTCCTTCACCAAGATAGCGGTACAAACTACCACCTTCGCGGTGCTCCTGAAGCAGGTACGCTTCAAGCACCGACGACCACGCTGCGCAGGCGCCATGGTCCCCTTTGCTCTCCAGATACGTGAGCACCTGCGGATAGCCCGACCGGATAGCCAGAATCTCTCGGATGTGTATCAGGCTCGACGCGATTGAAACGGCCACCAGTATGGAGACCACCGATCGCAAGGCCAGCCGATACGGCGATGGCCATCGCCAGAGGGCGATGACGGCCACAGCCAGAAGCGCCGTGAAGAACGGCAGGCCGAAGGTAAATGTCCGGGCGCCTTGCATGGTCTTCAGCGAGAAGATGAGTAGCGGGACGACAAACGGCACGACCAGGTAGACGACAGTTTTGTAGCGCTTCGCATTGGATCCGGCTCGGTGCGGTCGCAGGAGGACAAGCGCGCCCGCCCCCGCCAGCAGCAGAGCCGCAGCCACCGTGGCTGGGTACCCCTCGAGCGTACCGTGAAAGAATGGGAACAGCAGAAGCCCCGACGGATTCGCAGGAACCCCGCTCTGGCCGATGAACCGAGGCCACAGCAGTTCCAGAAAAGTCCCGTGGGGATACGCCATGCCCTGACTGCGAAACAGCAGGATCCAGGGATACGTCACCGCTTCCGCAAAGGCCACTACAGCGAAGAATGCGGCGGCGATGGCGGCTCCGCCATAGACGAATCGCTGGAATGCCTTCCACAGGCTTCCGGGGCCGCGGCAAGTCAAGGCGTGAATGACGACCAGTGCTGGCAGTGCCCCTGCCACTTGGTAGTGCACCCAGAAGCTCAGACCGGCGCACGCCCCGCTTACGGCTAGATACCAGTACGCGAAGCCTTCCTCATGTTTACTGGCGCGGGCGTGAGCCCACACAGCCAGAAGAAAAAGCAGGGAAGCAGTAGATTGCGGATAGGGGTTCCGTGCGTAATACACGCTGTACCCTGACACGGCCAGGAGGAGCCCCGCCAGAAGCGCCGTTTGCCGGTCCCGCAGCCACCCAACGAACGCCATCAACACTGCCACCAGTAGGATGCCTGACACGGCTTCGATGTAGTTGCATGCCGATACCCACGGTCCCGTCGCTGTCAGAAGTGCCGCCGTGAGGTAGGAATATCCGAGCTTGGGAGAAAAGGGGTGCTCCCGTTTCAGCCGATCCGCGGCCTCGGGCATGAAATCGGCGAGATAGAACGACCCGTCGCCCCGGATCTCGCGGCACTTTCCGCTAGCCAGTTGGGCGACATTCTCGTATTCGTAGACCTTGCTGAGACCATCAAGAATGTATCGGCCGTCGTCCACCCCGAAAATTCCGGCCTGCGAAAGCCCCGCCAAACGGACCGCGGCCGCGAGCAAAATGACGAGCGAAAACGCTGCGGTATACTTCTGCGATGGGTGACTCACGGCATCTCCTCACGGGCGCGTCCGCCGGGGTTCGGCCTCCCCGGTATGTGAACCGGTGCAACGTACCACGTGTTTTGCCCGGAATCAATGCGTGTCAAGGACTTGCGACGGTCCATGGGGTCAAAATTCCTGTTGCAAGAAAACCGGAAATATGCTATATCCAAGGTGCGGAATGATTATGGTCCTGAGTAGGTGTATAGCTTTGTGTGACCGTCCTATGTTTTCATCGCTGCTGACGAATTCCCACCTTTCAATCAACCTCGCGAAGCTCGAGATCCAACGACCGGTTGGGCTTGCGGGTTCGGGGGAACGTTAACCGTGAGGAGGTAGCATGAATATCTACGTTGGGAACCTGTCGTACCAGGCTACGGAGGATGAGTTGCGGGACGCCTTCGCCGCCCACGGCGACGTAACGTCCGTCAACGTCATCGTGGACCGGATGACCGGGCAGTCCAGGGGGTTTGCCTTCGTCGAGATGGCCACCAAAGAAGCGGGAAAAGCCGCTATTGAGGCCCTCAACGGTTTCGAACTTCAAGGCCGCCCACTCCGGATTAACGAGGCGCGCCCTCGCGAAGAACGTCCCCGGCGCGAAGCGCGTCCGCGGGGCTAACCCTCCGACGACCCATGAGCCAAAGGTCCGGGCGGGCGGCGGATTCTACGCCCGCCCGGGCTAAAGATATAGTCGAGTCAATTCGTCTCGGACATACTCGAACGCCGAATCTACGTCGTCGGCGAGATGGAAGAGATCCAAATCCGAGCGACCAATCATTCCCCACTTCACCAGGGCGTCGAAGTTGATGACCTCTTTCCAGAACTCCTTGCCGAACAGCACGACCGGCATCATCTTTGCCGTCTTGTTTGTCTGAATGAGGGTCAGCAGCTCGAACAATTCGTCGAAGGTTCCGAACCCGCCGGGAAAGACGATCAATGCCTTGGATAGATAGACGAACCAGAATTTTCGGATGAAGAAATAGTGGAACTCGAAGGAGAGTTCACGCGTCTGGTACGGGTTCGGGTTCTGTTCGAAGGGTAAGCTGATGTTCAGCCCGATGGAGTACCCCCCGGCCTGCGCGGCGCCCCGGTTCGCGGCTTCCATGATACCCGGACCGCCGCCCGAGCATACGATGAAACGCCGTTTCCTGCCGGGGATCGCTTTCGACCAACTCGTCAAACGCTCGGCGAGTTCCATCGCATCGTCGTAGTATCGCGCCATGTGACGGGCGTGACGAGCCCGGTCCAACGCTTTCTGCGCCGCCTTCGGAATCTGCTTGTTTGCGTTGGTCGCAGCCTTGGCGGCTTCGTATTCCGCCTGCGCCGTCCCGCTGGACACAATGCGCGCCGAACCGAAGAAGACAATCGTGTCCTTCACACGCATGCGCCGGAAGCGACTTTCCGGTTCCATGAATTCGCACAAGACCCGGATCTCGCGGGCGTCGCTACTGTTCAGGAAGTTCAGATTCTTATACGCCTTTTCCGGCCACCGTCCCCCCGGCACACCGGAGACATTGTTGACGTGGTTCTTGCTTGCGTTTCCGGTATTCTTGGCCACGTTTCCCTCCCCATTGTCCCGCGTTGTACTACCACGATCCTGCCAGCAAGAACAGTATCATGAGGCCGGGGGGCACGGGAAATAGGCAAACGGACATTCGCGAGAGCGAATCACCCGCCGGTATGGTCCTTCAAGAATGCGAGCGTACGCGGCCAGGCGTCTTGACTCGCCTTGAGATTTGCGCCGTCTCGTCCGTCCTGTTGTCGCAGGAAGCCGTGGCCCGCGCCCGCATAGATCGCCTTCTCGTAAGGCTTGCCGAGTCGCTTCAATTCCTCTTCCGCAGGAGCGATGGTGGATACGACGCGTTCGTCCATCTCGCCGTACAGGCCCAGTACCGGCACGGAGAGCTTCGCAAGCGACGCAGCATCCGGCGAAGTCCCGTAATACACGACCGCCGCGTCGAGTTTCGGCTGGGCCGTTGCGTAGCGGAAATTGGTGGTCCCACCCCAACAGAATCCAATCGCCGCACACTTGCCGTTCGCCGCCGGTAGATTGAGGCCATAGTCGAGGGCGGCATTCAGTCGTGCGACGGCCTCCGGGGGTTCGAGGCGTCCGATCGTTTCGCGCGGATTCTCTTCCGCGCCTTCCATACCGGAGATCAGATCCGGTGCAACTGCGATATACCCATTCGCTGCCAGCGCGTCGGCTACCGACCGAATCCAATCCGACATGCCGAAGATCTCGTGAATCACGACGATCACCGGCGCCTTATCCGAACGCTCCGGGTACGAGATCCACGTTCGCAATTTCACGTCGCTGTTCGGGAGCGGAATGAACGCAAACTCGCCATGGCGCGGCGAGTTCTCTAACGCCTCCTTTGCGGCGTCGCCGGATGGCGGCAACGTAGCGTCTTGGGCTATGGCCGAAACCGGGAGGGCCGTGAGGGTAACCGCCGTGAATAACAACCATGACCAGCGCGAACGAATCATGTTTTCCTCCTTTCCTGGAGTCTACGGCAAGGGAGAAACCGCGTTGGAAAATGCCGCGAACGATCTCCCCGTGCAAAACGTAAACACGGTACCCAACCTGGATTAATCCATCGCCTTTCGAGCACACCTGAAAACTCATTTAGTCCCGAAAAATAAAGGTGAAAACGTCTTGACAGATTTCCGACTCGGGGGTACAATCAGAGTGTAGCGCGGTTCGCCGATCGTACCTGACGGCCACGGCGGGCCCTGGCGCGCACGTTGCGCAACACGGTGAAATACCCGAGCCGGGGACTCAGGCGCCTGACGGACGGGTATGAGCGGCGAACCGCGTGTTCTTTGTTTTCCCTCCGTCCCCTAAGTCCATTGCTTGCCCATCCCTCCGGCTGCTACCATTCCCGTTTACACCACCGAAAGGCTCATCCATGAAAGTCGGGATTATTGGCTACACCCGGTCGGGCAAGACCACCATCTTTAATTCGTTGACCGGCGCTCATGCCGCCGTCGGAACCTTTGGCAGCCGGGATTCCAATGTTGCCGTGCTCAAAGTGCCCGATGAGCGTGTGGATCGACTTGCCGAAATTCATAAACCCAAGAAGAAAACCTACGCCGAGTTCCAGTTCGTCGACATTGCGCCCAACGAGTCCGGCGGCGACGACAAAGCCCTCGATTCGGCGGCCCTGACCGCGCTGAAAAATGTTGACGCGCTGGTTCACGTAGTCCGGGCGTTCCAAAATGAAGACGTCATGCATCCGCTCGGCGATGTGGATCCCGTACGCGACGCACGCAGCCTCGAAGAAGAATTGCAGCTCTGCGATCTCATTATTATCGAACGCCGCATCGAACGTATGGAAAAGGAAAACCGCAAAGACAACGAATACAAAACGCTGATCCAATGTCGCGAGCACATCGAGAATGGACAGTCTTTGCGGACTCTGGACCTTTCCGCACAAGAAGCGCGCGACATCGCGGGCTACTGTTTCCTCTCGCAAAAGCCACTTCTGTTGTTGGGCAACTATGGCGATGAATCCATCGGCAACCCGGACCCGGCCGGGCTCGATGCGTTTGGGAAAGAACACAAACTAACCGTCATCGCTTTCTGCGGCGCCATGGAGATGGAAGTGGCACAACTGTCGGAAGAAGAGCGGCCCGCGTTTCGCGAAGACTTGGGATTGGGCGAGGAATCCCGCACACAGTTTTTGCAGACCGCCTACGACATGCTTGGCTTGATGAGTTTTCTGACCGCAGGCGAACCCGAAGTGCGCGCGTGGACCATTCCCAAGCACACCAAGGCGGTCGATGCCGCGGCCGTGATTCACTCCGACATTGCGCGCGGATTCATTCGCGCCGAAATCGTCAACTACGACCATTTCATGGCCGCCGGTTCCATGGCCAAGGCCAAGGAAGCTGGTCACGTTCGCCTTGAAGGCAAGGAATACATCATGCAGGACGGCGATATCGTTCTGTTCCGGTTCAACGTGTGAAGAGAAGGCTGGAGAGCGGAATCTGGAGATAGAAGATGTGGATTGGACGAATCGGTCCGATCCGTCCAATCCGTCCAATCGAAACGCCTATGGATCCGCGAACGGCACAGTCTCCAGCCTTTCCCCACAGGAGTCACTCGCCATGATTGTTGATTGCCACAACCATCCCGACTGGCATGGCCACGATTTGGACCGGTACCTCGCAAACATGGACCAGCACGGTATCGACGTGACGTGGTTACTCTCCTGGGAGTGTCCGCGCGACGAGTTCGATCCCAATTACTTCAAGGCCTGTCCGCACGCCGGGCCGGACGGCCCGATTCCGTTCTCACGCTGCCTGTACTACAAGGAACGCGTGCCGGAACGCTTCGTCCTGGGCTATGCGCCGGACCCGCGCCGGCCCGAAGCGATCGATCTGTTGGAAGGCGCGATCAACGTTTATGGCGTACAAACCTACGGCGAATTGAAACTGCGCATGTGCTACGACAACCCCGACGCATTGCGCGTCTTTCGGTTTTGCGGTGAGAAGCAGCTCCCCGTCACGGTGCACATCGACTACGAATTCGATACGGGAACCAAGTATCCCCGGCCGAACTGGTGGTACGGCGGCGGGTTTGACGCTTTTGCGCGGGCGGTGCGGGCTTGCCCGGAGACGGTGTTTCTCGGCCACGCACCGGGATTCTGGGCCCACATCTCGGCTGACGACAAGCACGACCGGGAACCCTATCCCGAAGGGCCGGTGATGCCGGGCGGCAAACTCGTCGAATTATTGCGCGAATGCCCGAATCTCTTCTGCGATATTTCCGCCGGGTCCGGATGCCGCGCGCTCAGCCGGGACCCCGAGTATGCGAAGGAGTTCCTCATCGAGTTTCAGGATCGAATTCTGTACGGGCGAGACTATTTTGATAACGTTCACCAGGAGTTCCTGAATGGGCTCGAATTGCCGGCAGAGATTCTGGAGAAGATTTATGCCCGAAACGCAAAACAATTGGCGCCTCTGAACGGCCCTTGAGGGCGACCCGTACGCCGCCTGAAGTCCAAGCCCGTTCGAATTAACTCGGCGCGGAACTTGTGATGCTTCTGTATGTCCACGGGCGCGAGGATAACCATGCAACATCGCAGGACATGTCTTGCCGGAGCAATACTGGCGGCTGTCTGCCTGTCCGGTTGTCCGAATCACGCGGATCCCATCGTCCACGCGTTGCACTACCTGGAGCGGACGCAGCTTTCCACTGCAGACGAGGCCCGTCTCAGCGGAACCCCCATCATCAACTATGCTGGAAACTGGCCGCAGGTATTCTATTTCCGCGGTGCGCCCCGTGTCCGTTTCCCCGAAGTGAGTCCGTTCATCGTGGGATTCATTCATCATGCCCTCGCCGACGTGAAGGAAAGCACGGTCGACGCCCTCGGTTTGGACCCGTCCGATGCCGAAGTGGCGAGAACCATGCGGCAACGAGCGGTGTCGTTCTTGAAACGTTTTGAATCGGATTCGGCGGATCCCGACGCCGGAACGTTCGGATTCTGGCCCTACGACCCGAACCCCGGCGCTCCGGAATCGCCGCTCCAACAAATCGCCCTTGGCATATTGCAGGGACCCATTCTCGACGGAAACCGTGTGCCCGCGAACGTGCGAATCTATCCACACGCCCTCGGCATTCCATCCGACGCCGATGTCACCGCCACCACGTACGCGGCGTTGCTCGACGACGCGATACTCGACGGCGGCCCCGGAACGGCTCAGCCGGTGGCACAGTTCTTCGCCGATTGGCGTGATACGGGCGCCGTGCCGTTGCGCCGCGATCCGGCCTGGCTTCCCACAAACAGCGGCGCCTACCTGACCTGGCTCGCGTACCACGATCCCCCGGATCTCACGATACCGAACGACGTGGATCTCGTGGTCAACGCCAACGTGCTCTATGCACTGGCCCGTTTCGGCGAATCCAGCGCCCCGGGGGTTACGGAGTCCGTCGATCTCATCAATACCGTCGTTCAGCAAGGACTCCACCGCACGCAATTCAGCCAACTCACGGACTACTATCCCGACAGCTACGTTTTTCACTACTGCGTGTCGCGTGCGTTCCGCGAAGGACCCATTCCCACCCTCCTGCCGGCAGTGACCATCCTCGCCGGCGACCTCGTAAACGAGGCAATTCCCCTGCCGGGCGGCACGGTTTATTGGGATAAAGGCGATCCGGCGCTCAACACCGCTTTCGCAGTATTGACCCTCATGAACGCAGACGCAGATCCAGACCTCGTTGAGAGGGGAATCCAATACCTCGTCAAGACGCAGAATCCCGTCGACGGCGGCTGGCCGGAAGCGGTGTTCTTTCTGGCCCACACCGATGGAGGGCCCGAAGTACGATGGTCCTCCGGCGCATTGACAACCGCACTCGCCCTGGAGGCGCTTTGCCGGTATCGGTTGGAATGATGGAAAGGCCCGCTGCCGGGTCAAACTCCCGGCACAAATTGCGCCCGAACGCTTGACACGAGGCCGTGATTTTTGGCACGATCCGCTTCGGGCTTGGCCGGCTAAACCTCCCAACCTGTGTCACGTGGGCGTGTACGTGGGGAAGTGGCGTGCTCGCTGGCGAGGCCAATCCCCTACAATTCCATCAACCTGAGTAGTGGTGAACCGTGAAAAACAACGGAAAAAACCAGAACTCCGCTTTGTCCGCAATTGCGCGGCACGAACGGGAATTGCTGGCCAAGCGCGAGCAAGCGGACCGGGATGCCGGCCGCCTGATTGCCGAGGCCCGCGCCGAAGCCCGCCGCATTGCGGAGCAAGAGGCCGAACGCCTCGCTACGGACGTTGCGGCCATCCGGAAAGAGGCCGAAGAAGTCCTGCACCAGGAACAACTCGAGCAGCAGCAACAGGCGGAGCAGCGTCTGAACGAATTGCGGGCGGAAGCGCAAACCCGCGCGGAAGCAGTCGTTGCGGCCGTCGTGTCCCTTGTTCTACCCGCGGCTTCCGGAGGGCACCGATGATCGCACCAATGGACCGGCTCGAAATCGTCTGTATGCGCGAAACGCTGTCGGACATCGTCAATTTGCTTCAAAATGAAGGGCTTGTCCATATTGAAGAAGTCCCGCTGTCGGTTGCCGACGCGCCCGATTACCTCCGGCGGATTAGTTTGGGAAGCAACCAACAGCACGAAGCGGAATCACTCGAGCGGTTGTATCGCAGCCTGTCGGAAGTGGTGCCTCTGCTGGCGGTTAAGCCTCCGCAAACCGCAGTCGACGCGGCCGGCCATAGCCTGAAAGGCAAGACCGAGGCCGAGCTGAGCGACAGAGCCCACTCCTGGATCCGCGAATTGCGGTCATACACGCGCCGGCGCATCAACGTGCAAGACAACATCGAGATTCTCACCAGTTTCCGGAAATCGCTCCAGGCCTTGGTGCCCCTGCTCGATGGTCGCGATATCGTTCTCGGTCACGATGCCCGCGCCTTCGTATTGAAGGGTGAAAGCGCGCGTGTCATCGGCCGCTTGAGCGAACGGTTGCGCGAACAAGTGGGAATCGAATCGCGCCTGGTCCACGAGAAGATTTCACGGAACGTCGTCGTCGGCGTCATCACCTATCCGCCCGCGCACGATGCTGCCGTCGCGAAACTGCTCAAAGACGAGCAAATCGCGCCAATGGAGCCGCCCGCAAAAGGCCTTGCCGGCGGAGGCCTCGAGGACGTGCTGCGGAAGGTCGACGAGGCCATCGCCAAGAATCAGGCGGACGAGGCCGAACTGGAAACGGAACGCCGCGCCCATTCCGAGGAGATCGGCCCTGAATTGATGGTAGTCGAGGCCAAGTTCTCGGATCGGATGTCGCAAATCTCCGCATTGGACCGGTTTGCCCAGAGCGAGATGATCGGCGTCATTCACGGCTGGTCGCCTCGCGACGCTTCGGACGAGCTTATCAAGAAGCTGGATGAACGCTTTCCCGGGCAGACCTTGGTCAGCAAGCTGCCCTTCGGCGAAGTCGACATTCACGAAGTCCCCACGCAGCTTCGCAATCCCGGATGGCTCAAGCCGTTCGAGGTATTGTTGACCCTGTTCAGGCCCCCCGCGTACGGCACCATGGATGCCACCGCGCTCGTGGCCATTTCCTTTGTCATTTTCTACGGGTTTATTCTCGGAGACGTAGCCTACGGTATCGCGGTCGCCGCCTTCGGGTACTTTCTCAAGAAGAAATTCGGCCACATTCCCGCGGTGGACGCTGTTGGCACTGTTGCGTACTGGATGGCGGGCAGCACCATATTCTTCGGCGTTCTCTTTGGAGAGTTCTTCGGCGATTTCGGGGAACGATTCGGGATGCGGGTGCTTTGGTTTCACCGCGGGCACGAACCTATTGTTCTGATGCAATATGCGATCGCTTTCGGGGCGATTCACGTTCCGCTCGCGTTGATACTCGGGATTCGGGCCGATTTGATCCATCACCATACCAAGCACGCCGCGGAGAAGTTTGCACTGTTGCTCGGCCTGCTCGGTATCGGGATTTTTGCGCTCGGCTTCTTTGGCGTCGGGATGTTCGACCACGCGTTCTTCAAGATGGTTTCTGGACTTTGCCTCGTTGCAATGATCGGAATCCTGGTCTGGGCTGCGGGAGCGATGGCGCCGATCATCGCTTTAGAGGTCGTTTCCCTCGTTGGAAACGTCCTGTCGTATTGCCGTTTGATGGCACTCGGGCTGGCAGGCGTTCTCATCGCCGATCTGGCCAACGATATGGGCGGTGCGTTGGGATTGCTTTTGGGAGTCCCGCTGGCCCTGCTCGTACACACGTTTAATATCGGACTCGGCATGTTCAGTCCAACGATTCACTCCTTGCGCCTGAATTACGTCGAGTTTCTGCCAAAGTTCTATAAACCTGAAGGAAAAAGTTACCAACCGTTTAAGAAGGAGGCAACATGGTGACCTTGAGTAACACGAGCAAAAAGGCTGGCGTTTTCACGCTATTGCTGCTGGCCGGTATGCTGACAATCGCGCCGCTGTGTCTCGCCGCGGAAGGCGGCGCGAACGACGAAGAACTCAGCGTGGAGCAGCGCGAGATCACGCGGATCGAGCAAACGACCGCGACGACCGGTGCGGGCCTTCGCGCTCTCGGCATGGCCCTTGGCGCGGGTATCGCAATCGCCGGCGCAGGGCTTGCCACGGGCCGTGCGCAGGCTGCGGTGGGCGCCGGCGGCGCGGGCGCGATCACGGAGAAGCCCGAACTGTTCGGTAATATCCTCATCCTTTTCGCCATTCCCGAAACCATCGTCGTATTCGGTTTCGTGATCGCAATCATGCTCATTTTGGCAATCTAAACGTCCAGCCACGATGCAACACGTCTTACTGGATACCATGGCCCGGCAGGTCGAGCAAGACTGCGAAGAGCGCCTTGCCGTGGCCCGAACGGAAGCCGAAGGGATCGTGACGGAAGCGCGCGACCGCGCGGCCAGGCGATACGCCGACACCATCGAACGCACGAAGCGCGACGTGGGACGGCACGCGCAACGGGTCCGCGAACTCGCCGCATTGCAGGCAGGCCAGCAGGCCCACAGCATGAAGCAAGCGGTCGCCGATGAAGTTTTGCATTCGGTGGACGCGGCGCTGGCGCGGGTTGCGGAAGGTCCCGAGTTTCCCGGGATACTGGAAGCGCTGCTTCGCGAAGTCATGACGGTGGCGCCGCCGCAGGCGGAGGTCTTGACCCCGCCGGCTCACGTCGAGCGCTGCCGCCAATGGCTCGCGTCGAATGGGCACGCCGGGGTGCCCGTCGTGCCGAATGACGCGTTGCGCGACGGAGTTGCCGTGCAGGACACCCAACGCAGCTTCCGCATCACCAACTCGTTATCCAGTCGCTTTGGGAAGCTTGAGAACGAAGCGCGCCAGGTCTGTCTGCGGCTGTTGTTCGGGGAAGGAGCGGAATGATGGATCGGCTTGAGACCATCGCTCCCTACGTCAATTCGCGCGTTGCGGGTATGCGCAGCCGTCTTATGACGCAAGCGCAGATGGAAGACCTTATCGACCTCGATGAGATTTCCCGTCTTGTCGACGACTTGATGAATTCACCTTACCAGGAAGATTTGGCAGAGGCCTTGACCCGCTTCAACGGGGCCGATGCGGTTGAAGAGGCCGTGTCTCGCAACCTGGTCAAAGCCTTCCAGACGCTGAAGACTTTGGGTCTGGAATCATTGAAGGATCTGGTCGACGTGTTCTTGCTGCGGTGGGATTTGGTCGCCGTCAAGTCGTTGCTGCGTTACCGGCACCACGACATCGACACGGATACCGTTCTCGCGGAACTGCAGCCGGGGCCCAGCCTTACGGTCCCGTTGCTGCGATCCTTTGCCGAACGCGACACCATGCAGGATCTCGTTACCGCATTGGCGGGGTGGAACTCGAGGTTGTGTGGCGATCTGCTTCGCGTGTTCGACGAATACGAACGCGAGGGATCGGTTGCGGTGCTCGAAGAAGCGTTGGATCGCGCGTACTTCGTGGATACCGTGAAATCCCTCAGCGCTTCGGACGACGAAGACTCGCAGATCCTCTGCACGGCCCTTCGCATGGAAATCGACCGAATTAACATTCGGACCCTGTTCCAGTTGAAAGAAGGCATTTCAACCGAGGAACTGGAAGCGCGGTTGCTGCCCAAAGGCACACTTCCGGGGCCCGCCTTGCAGGCCTTGATTCATGCACGCGATGCCGCGGGCGCCATGGAGATTCTGAATTCAACCGTTTACAGCACCCTGCGCGAAATGTTGTTCATGTTCGTGCAGTCGGCGCGGTTCAGCCCCATGGACCGTATGTTCGACTTGATCCTGATCCGGCATTTGGGCCGGCAGGCCCGCGTCCAATTTCTGAGCATCGCCGGCCTCATGCAATACGCCTGGCTGAAGTACAACGAGGCCGTCAACCTGCGGCTTATCGCGCGCGGTGAAGCCAATCGCCTGCCGCGGGGCCGGGTACGCGAGGAGATGATGTATGCCTAAGATCGCCGCCCTCGTCAAGGACAATACCGCGCTGAAACTCATGCTCGCGGGCATCCGGGTGGAAATCACACGCGATGCCGGCACCGCGGAATCGCGGTTGGACGAACTCCTCGAGAGTGACGCCGGCGTGGCGATCGTGCAGGAAGAGTTTCGCTCGCAATTCTCCGAATTCTTTACGGAGCGTTTGCGCCGGCACAAGGGTCTGCCGCTCATCGTGTATTGCCCGGCATTCGAGGAAGAAGAATCAAACGTTGACGCCTACCTGTCGGCCGTCTTGAAGCCCGCCGTAGGCTACGAAATCAGATTGGAGTGACGAAATGCCCGCTACCGAACAAGAACTGACCGGTTCGATTACGCTGGTCTCCGGCCCCATGATTTCCGCCAGCAACATGCTCGGCGTCGCCATGGGCGAGATCCTGCGCGTCGGTAAGATGAACCTCATGGGCGAGGTTATCCGCATCGACAAAGATACGATTTTCGCGCAGGTCTTTGAGGACACCGGCGGGATGTTCCTGGGCGAACCCGTGGTCCCCACGGGCCTCCCCTTGTCGGTCGAACTGGGACCTGGCCTGCTGGGATCAACCTATGACGGGATCCAGCGTCCGCTCATTACGTTGCAGGAAAAGTCGGGCGACTTCATCGATCGCGGGCTGACCGCCGTGGCGCTCGACCGTGCAAAGAAGTGGACGTTTACACCGACTGTATCCGTCGGTGATCCCGTGATTCCGGGAGACATTCTGGGCACGGTCCCGGAGACGCGTACTATCGAACACCGGGTTTTGGTACCACCGGACAAACAAGGCACCGTGAAGTCCATCGTCGCGGCCGGCGAATACACCGTGGAAGACGTGATCGCCACGCTGGACGATGGCACCGAATTGAAAATGATGCACTACTGGCCCGTGAAACGTCCTCGCCCCTTCGCCAAGAAGATGCGGACCGACCGCCCCTTCCTGACCGGCCAGCGGGTGTTGGACTGCCTGTTTCCCATCGCGCTGGGTGGCTCGGCGATCGTGCCGGGCGGCTTCGGCACCGGCAAGACCGTCGTGGAGCAGACGCTATCCAAATATTGCAACGCCGACATTATCATCTACGTGGGCTGTGGCGAACGCGGAAACGAGATGGCCGACGTGCTGGACGAATTCCCGCACCTCAAGGATCCGAAGACCGGCGACTCGCTGATGAACCGGACCGTGCTGGTCGTGAATACGTCGAACATGCCGGTGGCCGCACGCGATGCATCGGTATACACGGGCATCACCCTTGCCGAGTATTACCGCGACCAAGGATACGACGTCGCCATCATGGCGGACAGTACCTCTCGTTGGGCCGAGGCCTTGCGCGAGATTTCGTCACGCCTCGAGGAGATGCCTGGTGAAGAGGGCTATCCAACCTACCTCGCCGCCCGTATTTCCGAATTCTACGAACGCAGCGGCCGCGTTACGTGCAACGGCAGCGACGCCGCGGGCGAGAATCCGCGGTATGGGTCGTTGACGATCGTTGGCGCGGTATCGCCTCCCGGCGGCGACATGTCCGAACCGGTGACACAAACCTCGCAGCGTGTGGCCGGCGCCCTCTGGTCGCTCGACGCCTCGCTGGCCTATCGGCGTCACTATCCTGCCATCAACTGGAACCGAAGCTACTCGCTCTACTTCGCGGAGCTGGATCCGTGGTTTGAAGCGAACGCGCCCAAGACCTGGCGTCAGAATCGGCAGGCCATTGAGATGCTGATGCAGCGGGACGGCGAGTTGCAGGAAGTCGTCCAACTCGTTGGACCCGACGCGTTGCAGGATCAGGAGCGGCTCATTCTCGAAGCTGCTCGCATGATTCGCGAAGTGTTCCTCCAACAAAATGCTTTCTCGGACGACGACGCCTATTGCTCGCTCGAGAAGGGCGGAACCCTACTCGATGCATTGGTCGAGTTCTACGAATCCGCGCGCAAAGTCCTCGAAGAGGGCATCACGCTGAACCGCGTTCTCGAACTTCCGGCCCGCGAAAGCATCGCGCGTCTTCGGGAGGAATCGAACGAGACGGTCGTTGCGCGCCAGAAGGTTGTAATGGAAGAGCTGCGAGCGGCGCTCGCCGATCTCACATCGAGAAAAGGATAACGCACATGGAAACCACCACGACAAGCCAGGGCGCTTCGGGCAGCCTGCTGCACAAGGAATACTGGGACCTGAACTACATCTCCGGTCCGCTCGTGTTCCTCGGCAACGGGGACCGGTTTGCCACCGGTGCCATTCTCGATCTCGTCGGGGAAAACGGTGAAGTGCGCCAGGGGCAGGTCCTGGAAGCGAGCAAGAAGCACGCCGTCGTTCAGGTCCTTCAAGGCACGCAGGGGCTCGACGTCAAGAGTATCTCAGTGTCGCTTAAGAAAGACACCGCCCGCGTTGGCTGTTCGAAAGAACTCATTGGCCGCAGTTTCAATGGCACGGGCGAGCCCATCGACGGGCTGCCGCCGATCGTTCCGGACAAGGAAATCGAAATCGCCGGTTCAGCGATCAACCCCGTGTCGCGCGACAAACCAAACGACTTCATCGAAACCGGCCTGTCGACGATCGACGGGTTCAACACGCTCGTCCGCGGCCAGAAGCTGCCGATCTTTTTCGGCGCCGGTCTTCCCGCCAACGAGGTGGCGAACATGATCGTGCAGCAGTCGTCCACCAAGGGTGAAAGCGAAGAGTTCGTCGTGGTGTTCGCGGCCATGGGGCTGACCGAACGGGAAGCCGCATACTTCCTTCGATCCTTTGAAGAAGGCGGCCAGGGCAGCCGGGTGGTCACGTTCATCAACAAAGCGAGCGACCCGGCGATCGAGCGTCTATTCGCGCCCCGCTGCGCGCTGACCGTCGCCGAGTATCTCGCGTTCGAGCACGACTATCAGGTGCTGGTCATCCTGACGGATATGACCAGTTACTGCGAAGCACTGCGCCAGATTTCGAGCGCCCGCGAAGAAATCCCCGGCCGGCGCGGTTACCCGGGTTACATGTACACCGACTTATCCACCATCTACGAGCGTGCCGGGCGTATCCGCGGCCGCAAAGGGTCCGTGACCCAGGTGCCCATGCTGACGATGCCGGATGATGACATGACACACCCGATTCCGGACCTCACAGGGTACATCACGGAAGGCCAGATCGTGCTGTCGCGCGCTTTGCATCGTCAGGGCGTGTTTCCGCCGGTGGACCTGTTGCCGTGCCTGTCGCGGTTGATGAACAACGGTATCGGGGAAGGCCGCACCCGTGCCGACCACCGCGCGCTGGCGAACCAACTCTACGCGTCGTACGCCCAGGGGCGCGATGTGCGCAAGCTGATGGCCATCGTCGGTGAAGATGCCTTGAGCGAACTCGACAAGCGGTACTTGCGATTCGGTAACGAATTTGAAAAACAGATGATCGGCCAGGGAGAAACCCGCCGCACTATCGAAGACACGCTAGGTCTGGGATGGCGACTGCTCGGGTTACTGCCCCGAGACGAACTCACGCGTGTATCGAAAGACCAAGTCGATACGTACTACCGCGAATACGATGAGGACCTTGCCGGAGCCGGGGCCGCCGGATAACAGTCGCGCAGGGTTTCCGGAATCACCGGCGCCCGCGCATGACGGAAGAATGGTAATCGTTTCATGAGTTTGGACAGTGTATCTCCAACGCGGATGAACCTGCTGGCCCGAAAGGCCCAGATTAAGTTCGCGTCGGACGGCGTCCAGTTGCTGGAAGGGAAGCGCGAGGCGCTTCTAAAGGAACTTATCGAGCGCGCCCGGGAACTGCGAGCGCTCCGCAACGAACTTCACCAACTGGGCCGCAAAGCGGTCGTCGCCATGGCCATCGCGCGCGGCGTGCGCGGCACGGCGGAAGTCCGTTCCGCCGCCGTCGCGGGCCAGCGCGAGCTGAATCTCGACGTGAAGACGGAGAAGGTCTGGGGCTTGTCCCTCGGCGGCATCGACCAGTACGACGTCGTTCGTCAGCCGGCCGACCGCGGCGTCGGCCTGCTCGACGTCCCGTCGCAGATCATCGAAGCGTCCTACGCCTCCGAATCCATGGTCGCCCAGATGCTTGTCTGTGCGCCCAAAGAGCAGAATCTTCAGATCATCGGCGAAGAAGTTCGCAAGGTCAGCCGCCGGATCAACGCATTGAACGAATACTTGCTTCCCAAATTGCGGGAAGAAGTGCGTACCATTTCCCGAGTCCTTGACGAGCGTGAACGCGAAGACACGTTCCGGCTTAAACGGATCAAGAAGAAGAAAGCCGATCAGGCCGCGGCCGAAGCTGAAGCCGAAGCAGCCGGAGAATTGTCGTAATGCGCCTCAGCGATCTCCTGCATCGTGACGTCGTTTGTGTCAGCCTGAAGGGCTCCACCAAGACCGAAATCATCGAAGAACTGGTCGATGTCCTGGTGGATGCTCATGAGATTCCCTTGTCGATGCGGGACCACGCCCTTGACGCAGTCCTCGAACGGGAAACGCATCACAGCACCGGCATGGAGCGCGGCGTCGCCGTCCCGCACGGATACTCGGACCGCGTGGACGACGTGATCGGCGCCATCGGCATCGCGAAAGAAGGCATCCCCTTCGACAGTCTGGATGGTGTCGCGGCACGAGTTGTCGTGCTGCTCCTGCTGCCGCGCCGGACGTTTCACGACAATCCCCACACGATGGCCGGCATCGCATCCCTTCTCGACAACGCGGATCTGCGGGAGCGATTGAAGAAAGCCACATCCCCCGGCGACGTCATGCGCGTCATCGAGGAAGAAGAGGCCAAGGAAAACAACTACGGCACGACCGCCCGCATTTGACGTTTCGTTTACCTTTCCGGCAGCCCGCTGCGACTCCCATCGTTCGTGCGTTTCTGCGTTCGCCTGACCCCCCGAAACGTCGCACCCGCGCGCGTTCGTGCGGTATACTTTCCTCGCATAAACGGGGTACGAATGGGGAGTGGAACGACGTGGTGCTACGGCTCACCAGCGCGCTAGGGTTGCTTGTGATGATCGCCATCGCCTGGGGGTTGTCCGAGCGCCGCAAGAGTATTCCGTGGCGGCTCGTGGCACTGGGCCTCGCACTTCAATTCGTGCTGGGCTTGCTCATTCTGACGACTCCGCTTCGGACCGTCATTTTCGCCGGAATGCAGCGGGCGGTCGGCGTGCTAACGGACTCCGCCGTGACCGGCGCCGTCTTCGTTTTCGGGGATCTCGCCAAGAGTCCCGAGCAGTTCAATACCTTCTTCGCGTTTCGTGTCCTTCCCGTCATCATCTTCGTTTCCGCGCTGTCCGGGATTCTCTACCATCTGCGCGTAATTCCTGTAACGGTCGCGGCCATTGCCTGGCTCATGCGCCGCACCTTGAAGACGTCCGGCGCCGAAACCTTCGGGGCGGCTTTGCTCATTTTCCTGGGCATCGAATCCGCGTCGGCCATACGCACGTACCTGAAAGAGATGACGCGTTCGGAACTGTGCACGATCATGACCACCTTCATGGCAACCATCGCTGGGAGCGTCATGGTGACTTATGCCTCCTTCGGCGCCGAACCGGGCCACCTACTAACGGCATCGCTGATGAGCGCTCCTGCCGCAATCGTCATTTCAAAAATGCTCGTGCCGGAGACGGGAAGCCCTCAGACGGCCGGTGACACCCCGGTGCGAATGGAAGTAGACACGCGGAATGTAATCGACGCCGCGACGCAGGGAACGTCGCAAGGATTGACCATGGCTTTGCAGGTGGCCGCGATGGTTCTCGTGTTTGTGGGGTTGATCTACATGCTCGACCTGGCGGCCTTGGCCATCGTCAAACACTCCTTTGTCGAACTACTCTCTTACGTCTTTCGCCCCTTCGCCTTCCTGCTCGGAGTGCCCCACGAAGATATCGCCAACGTTTCCACCCTCCTCGGAAAGAAGACCGTGTTGAATGAATTCCTAGCTTACCTGGACCTGAGGGAAATGATCGCGAACGGTTCGATCTCGGACCGCGGCCGCACCATCGCTACGTACGCGTTGTGCGGATTCGCCAACCCCGGAAGCATGGCCATTGCCATTGCCGCGTTGGACGCGCTGGCCCCGGAACGCCGCGTGGACATCTCCCAACTTGCCGTGAAGTCCTTTATCGGTGGCACGCTCGCCTGTTTCATGACCGCGTGCGTTGCCGGAATCGTTGTCTATGCCTGATTCCACCGTGGCACGGGCATTGACCATCGCCGGCAGCGATTCGGGAGGCGGCGCCGGAATCCAGGCCGACTTAAAGACCTTCGCTGCATTCGGGGTCTATGGCGCTTCCGCAATTACGTCCGTCACCGCCCAGAACACCGTCGGTGTCGGCGGGGTCCATGACCTTCCCGCGGAATTCGTAGCGCAACAGATCGACCTCGTCAGCCAGGATATCGGCGTGGATGCGGCGAAAACCGGCATGCTGTCCAATGCCGCCATCGTGCGGGCCGTTGCGGAAAGTGTCTCGCGAAACCGGATCGTTCGGCTGGTCGTCGATCCGGTTATGGTCGCCAAGAGCGGCGATGCCCTGCTCCAAGAGGACGCCCGCCGGGCGGTAATCGAGATGATCGTGCCGTTAGCGTTCGTAATTACGCCGAACCTTCCCGAGGCGGAGTCTCTCTGCGGCATTTCGGTCACCAATCGCGATCGAATGGAAGAAGCGGCCCGAATCCTGCACGGCATGGGCGCGCGCTACGTGCTCGTCAAGGGCGGGCATCTGGAGTCCCGCGACGCGACGGATCTCCTCTTTGACGGTGACACCGTGCGCACGTATTCTACAACGAGAATCAAGACAACCAATACACACGGCACCGGTTGCACCTACTCGGCCGCGATCGCAGCCTGCCTCGCACTCGGATGCGACGTGGCGCAGGCGGTGCAACGGGCTAAAGACTACCTGACCGGCGCAATTCGTCATTCCCTGCCACTTGGTTCCGGGCACGGGCCGCTGGACCACGGCTGGCAATCCCGCGGCGTTCATTAGAACAACGTTTCCCTTCGGTCGGGTTACGCGTCGCTCTCTGTGTGAACCCACTTGATTGCATTCTGCACCAATTCCGTGGCGTTCTTCAGCCCGAGCTTTTCCTTGATATGTTCCCGGTAGGTCTCGATCGTCTTGACGCTGAGATTCAGCTTGGCCGCGATCTCGCGCGTCTTCAACCCTTGCCCAATCAGGGTGTAGACTTCCAACTCGCGGTCACTGAGACGGCTTACCGTCAGAATGCCCGCGGCGCCACGGTTGCCGACAAGATTCTGCATCAGGCGGGACGATAACTCCGAACTCAGATAAACGTTGCCTGCCAATACGCGCCGAATGGCATCGATGACTTTCGTCGGCGCCTCCCGTTTCATGATATATCCTTGCGCTCCGGCGCGTAACGCGCGCTCTGCGTAGAGATTCTCCTCATGCATCGACAGCACGAGGATTGGCGTGGTGTCCGACCGGGACCGCAGATTCTTGATGAGTGTGAGTCCGTTCATGTCCTCGAGCGACAGGTCCACCACCAGGATGTCCGCCTGTGTGCCGGATAGGGACTCCATCGCTTGAAATCCGGACGCGGCCTGTCCGCAGACGTGGAGGCCGGCCTCTCTTCCGATGAGTTCCGCGAGGCCGTCGCGCACGATCGGGTGGTCATCGACAATAAATACGGAAGCTTTTTCTCCCTTCATTGAATCCCTCCAGTCGATGGTTTTTCGGCGAAATCGGCTTCGTGCTTGCCTAAATTCGCCGTACACGTCACACGCGTTCCTCCTTCCGGCCGCTTCTCGATGGTCAGTTTCCCTTCAATCATCCGCGCCCGGTACGCCATGATGCTGAGACCCAGCCCTTCGCCCGATTCCGGCCCGTTCGCAAACCCGGTCCCGTCATCGTCGATAACAAGCGTGATACCTCTGTTTTCGGAGGAAAGTCGAATCTCGATGGATGAAGGTGAACCGTGCTTTGCCGCATTGTTCAGCGCTTCCTGTGCAATCCGATACAGGTTCATGGCGGTGGAATTGTCGTCGACGAGCACCGGTTCCTCGCACACGAACCGGCTCGGTATTCCGTACACGTCTTGTGCCTGGCCCGACAATTCCTCCAACGCGGTCATCAATCCATTGGACTCGACCTGGACAGGATGCAGTCCCCTGGCCAAGCCACGGGTCATAGCGAGCGCTGTCGAGACCAAGCTCACGAGAGTCGCCGCGGTTTCCGATTCGGGAACCGCTTTCTTGCGTAACACCTGGGCCAGCGATTGCGCTTTGAACCCCATGCCGGTCAAATGCTGGCCAAGCCGATCGTGCAAGTCCTGTCCGATCCGGCGTTGCTCGCGGGCACTGATCTCCAGGACTTGCTTCTCCAGCTTCCGCCGTTCCGTGACATCCATCCCTACGGCCCAAACCGCCCAACCGGGTATCGGAAACCGGCTTGATATGTTCGCCCAGGAGATCGTTCGCACCGCGCCGTTCTTACAGGTGATTTGCCATTCCCAATCCCGAAAACCGGTATCGCGGCCGGACAGTTCGTCAAACATGCGTTGCCGATACGCCGCATCGGGATACAGCAATTCCAATGCGCGCGGATTCCCCACGATCTCTTCGGAAGAGTACCCCGTCACCCGCTCGCATTCCCGGTTCCAGACGATCACGTTGCCGACCTCGTCATAGGCGTCCAGCATTACCGGCATGTTTTCCAATACACGGCGCAACCGCTCCTCGCTCTCGCGTAGGGCCTGCTCGGCCTGTCTCCGCTGGGTGGTATCCAGCGCAACCAACAGGTAGGCGCGTTTACCCTCATAGTCGATCGTGCGGCATTGTAAATCGGCAAAACGTTCTTGCCCGCGTTTGTTGAAGAAACGCAGCTCCTGGCTCAGTTGGCCGCCCTCGCGGGTCAGTTGTTCCAGCCAGATGCGTACCGTGTCTTTGTCGTCTTCATGAAGGAAGAAGAACAGATCCTTGTCCAGGATTTCTTCTCGATTGAATCCCGTGATTTCCTCGCCGCCGCGATTGGCGTACACAATGCGCGTGCCGTCATAAATCCCGACCGCGACGGGAAGCAAATCGGCAAAGTCGCTGAACCGATCTTCGATCCGGATCAGCGCGGACTCCTTGCGTCGCCGGTCGATTGCGTTTGCGATGATCTGCGCCACCGCTTCGAGCAGGCGAATATCCTCGTCGACCCAACTTCGCGTAGCGCGCACCGTGGCCAATCCGAGGAGCCCCAATACGCGGCGATTCATCTCCAGGGGAACGACCAGAATGGAACGGATTCCCGCGCTGCGATATCGCGATTTCTCCGGCTCCGCCGCGTCGGGGAGATCTTCCACATCCGGCACGTACACATGCTGGAGGTTCTCGAACATTTGGTTCGCCCACGGAAAGTCGGCCACGTTGACGGCCGGAAATAAGTCCTTATGGGACGGTAGACCCGCTGCGCACCACTCATGCGCGAACGTGGCAAGGGTCTCCGCCTCGTCCAGTTCGAACAGAAAGCACCGTTCGACACCGGTAAACCGGCCGACCAGCGATACCGCTTCCCGTAGGGCGGTGTCGATCTCGCAGGAAGGGGTGTGAACGAGCCGGGAGGAAAGGTCGGTCAGCAGCGTCTCGAATTCGAGACGATACGCCAGGGCAGACGCAATTCGCTGAAGGGCGGCACGGGCATTCCGTAGCTCGAGCGCCATCCGGACCGCAGACCGTAACCCGACGGCATCACCTTCCATCACCTGAGACTGAACGCCCTCGAATGCTTCCGGATGGGACAAAGACGCAGGCAGGATCGCGATAATCGGTATGTCCGGGGGCAAGTCTACGTTCGCGTTCCAGACGCCCTTGCCGCTCATGCCACACTCCAACACGATCAAATCGGGTCGCGGTTCGCCGGTCAGCCCCGCGGGCAACCCTTCGCCAATCGCATGGACGCGGATCGCTGCGTCCGTCTCGCGGAGCACCTTATTCGCAAAAGAACGGGCAGAATCCCCTTCGCTGAAGATCGTGACTCGTGGCTTCTCGTGCATGACGGTTCCTGTCGCCTAATGCGTCGCATGCCCCGTGACCGAATACTGGGTAAGGTGTCGTGCGATCCATTACAATGCGGCCATGAACGCACTGCCAAGAAAGAAAAGAAACTTCCAACCACCGGACCGCACGCTTACGCATGTTTGAGACATACCGATTTCCGCCCGATTATCTCACGTTTTGGCATATCGGCGCGAGAATGGGCATCGGCCCCGTTCGGCGGTTCCTCCGGCGGATGCGGCGCTCCGGCCATGTTCGGCTCCTCGACATTGGATCCGGCGCCGGTTCGAATTCTCTCCTTGCCGCTGTCGAAGGCATGACCGTGGTGAGCTGCGACCTTTCGTCTGACAGCCTCGCCGAAACGCGTCGGGTGGCGCATCGACTTGGGACTGCGGCGCGAAACGTCGCGGTGAGGGGCGATTCCTGTTTGTTGCCGTTTTCATGCGAGTCGTTTGACATAGCGATCGCGTCGCATATTATCGAACATCTCGATTCACCGACCTTGCTTCTGTCCGAAATCCACCGTGTCCTTCGGCCGGGCGGCATGCTGCGGCTCTCGTGTCCGTCCACCGCTCACGCCATGCGTATCAGCCGCTGGTTCAGGTTGCGACTCGACCCCGAAGACCACAAGGTCGAGGGCTACGGCACGACGGACATCGTCAATATGCTGCCGTCCGGCTTGAGCCTGCGTCGCTGCACCTACCAGGGTCGATTCTTCGAGAGCAACATCGCCGATTGCCAACACGTAGTCTCCCGCTGGCTCGGGATGCGTGCGAACCCCATCGGCGATGCGCCAGCGGCCGCTCCCTCGGGGGCCGGGCCGTCGTTCAAGCTCCGGGCCGCGTGGGTGGCGAAAGAATTCGTCCTGCTTCCGGCGCTCGCCTTGTGCACGTTGGAGGACATGCTATGCTTCTTCGTGCGGGGCAGCATGATCTCACTCGAAATCGAAAAGGAATAGGTCCACCGATGCGAATGAACCCTGGGAAAACAGCGTCGACCGTGCTGTCGATGACTGGACCGGCCCACTGATGTCCGTACCGGATTTGACAGCTTCCGATGTACCCCGCGAACATGGCCCGATGTGGGAGCGCGCCATCGTCGCCTTCGCCGCATGCTTGGCGCTGATTCTCGGGTTCTCCAACCTCTCGCTCCCCAGCCTCTGGCATGACGAACTGATCCACGTATTCGTCGCAAAGGGCATCCTTCAAAACGGATTGCCGCACCTGCCGAGCGGACGGATATTTACCGAAGGCACCCTCTATAACTATCTCCTCGCCCTGCAAATCCTGATCTTTGGCGATGGTGAGTTCGCCGTGCGCGCGCCGTCGGTTGTGTTTGCTGGCGCGAACGTCGTGCTGACCTACGTGCTGCTTCGCCGTATTCTGGGAGGACCCACGGCCGTCGTGGCGGCCTGCGCTCTCACGTTGTCGCCCTGGAGCGTCGCGTGGGCCCGCCAAGCCCGGTTTTACTCCCTCCAGCAAACGATGTTCCTCGTGACCATGTACGCGCTTTGGCGCGCCACCGAGGCCCGGGATGGCAGGGGAGTCCTGAAGTGGGGGATAGGCGCGCTGCTCGGCTATGTGGCCGGCCTGCTGACCGGTCCCCATTCCATATTCTTCCTGGGTCCCGCCGGGGTGTACCTCGGCATTCGATTCCTGCAAAGCCGGAAACTGAAATCGCGCTGGACCGTTCTGCTCGGCACGGTCATTGTTCTCGGCGTATTGACGTTGGCCGGCCACGCGCTCACGTTGCCCAAGGCCGAGTTCGACGCCATATTCAAAGAGGCCCAGATCGGCGGAAAACCGCCCGACATGCGCGACCACGACCAGTCGGACATGCTCTACTACTTCCGGTTCTTCACAAACAATCTCAGTACCGGCTACTTCCTGCTGGCCTGCGTGGGATTCCTGTGGATGGCCGGCCGCGAAGGGCGACGCGGGGTGTATGTCGCCCTGGCTTTTCTCGTGCCGATTCTGGTCCTCAACTTCCTCATTGGATACCGGCGGCACCGTTTCATCTTCTTCGCCTACCCCTTCTATGTCGCGGCCTTCTCTTACGCCTTGGTACGGTGCGCCGCGTTTCTCGCGACGGCACGGCGATCCTGGATACGAATGGCCGCGGCGCTGCTGATCTTGGTGTTTTCGGCGCGGCTGGCCTTGTCTACCATCCGTCTCCTGGGGGACACGCTTCGCGTCGCGGAAGGCGACAACGTGACCCTCGCGGTCGCGCATCCGCAGTGGCGCAAGCCGTGCACCTATGTCCGCGACCATCTCGACGATGCCGTTGTCTTGACCACGACCTACATCACGACGCTCTACTATGTCGGGCGCGTCGACAATTGGTATCCCAGCCGGGTCATCGTGTGGGAATATATCGAGTCCGGCATGGACGGGCTCGATACGCTGGACGACCTGAAAGCGTATGTCCGCGCGCATCCCAAGGGCTATTTCATCGTCCACTCCTGGCGTTTTCACCACTGGCCCGTTTTCAACGACGACAAAGCCTGGGTGGAATCCCACATGAAGCGGATCGACGAGGCGTGCAGCGACGATGTATTCGTGTATTCCTGGGGGATGTAAGCGCGTGTTTCAAAAGTGGTCCCGGTGCTGTCCAAAAAGCAAAGAATCAAATTGTGGTGCGGACTTCCAGCCTGCTCCCGAGGCAAGTAGCTCCCCGGGATGACGACAAGAGCCCTACTTCTGAAACACGCACTAAGACCGTGGCAGGGGGCGGGAGCGGTCGAGTAGAATAGCCGCGCTCCTTCGCCTACTATGGGGTGGCAGGGACCAAATCAATCGGAAACCAAAGACGTTGGACTACGCTAAAAACTACGAACGCTGTTGCCTGGAATCGACCAACGCCCTCCAGCGCTGGTTCATGAACGTCATGACGCGCAAAGCGGAGGCGATCGGGCAGAAGAGCCACAAGATCTGGTCGCTGAAATACGTCATCGACGAGTATTTCCAGGGCACGGACGGACTCCGGGTGCTCGATTGCGGCGCTTGGAACGGCTGGTTTCTCAGCTACCAAAGCCCCCAAATCGCCCAGCGAATCGCGCTCGATTTCGATGCCCATTACGGGCCTCAACTTCTCGAAGAAGGCATCGACGTTGTGCTCGCCGATATGGAGAAAGGGAACTTCCCCTTCGGCGACAACGCCATCGATTTGCTCGCCATGACGAGCACGCTGGAGCACCTCGGTTGCCCCGAGAAAATTGCTACCGAGATCCGGCGAGTCCTCAAGCCCGGCGGGATCGTCTTCATTACGGTGCCGGACATCATGAAGTACAAATTCCGCTTCTGGAACGACATCACCCACAAGCGCCCCTTCACCCGCGGCGCATTGGAGTTCCTGTTCCAAACGCACGGCCTGACGACCCTCGAACTTTGTTCCTACAACCACAACCTGTTCATCGCGGGCAATCTTTTCCCGAAACCGTTACATCACTTCCTCATGCGGTTTCGGGGGGACGCCTTGCTGTACATCGGCAGGAAACCGGCCTCGTGAAGCGGCCCCAGTCCGCCCTCTTCGACCGGCTGGCCGCCGGTGATAGTCTTTACACGTATCCCAGGGAATCCCTCGAACAACTAAATGCGCTGGTCTCCACGAAAGGGCGGACCCTCGACGTGGGGTGCGGCGACGGCGCCATACCCGAAGCCTTCAAGGCGGACTTTGTTGCCGGTTTCGATGTTTCATTTCGTTGCGCCGAACTGGCCCGAAATCGAGGGATCCGCGCAGCCGTCGCCGATGCCGTCTCGGGTCTGCCGTTCGCGAATGAAACGTTTGATACGATCTATTGCGTAGACGTCTTGCACCACCTCGAACGGCAATGGGAGTCCGTCTTCGCCGAGTTGGACCGGGTCCTCCGGCTAGAGGGGACCCTGGCTATCGTGGAACCGGACGCGCGCAATGCCTTCGTTCGATGGACCCAGGCCCCGAATTCACCAATTCGGGTCGCGCCGTTCGACAACGAACCCGCGATTGATCCCGCCGAACTGGTCCCGCACCTCGAGCGACGCGGATACGCGATTTCTCTGCGGTCGATTCACATCGAGGGAGAACAGGTCGAACGTTCCGTTTTCCCGCTCTGGCAGCGGCTCGCCAAGGCCCCCTTTACGCTGGCGTTGGCCCGGTGGTATCGCAACGTACCGAACAAATTTGCCATCATAGCCCGGAAACCGGGGTGTGGGGGCGCGGCGACGGACTGAAGATGCAAACGGCTTTCAAAAACAAAACGATTCTCATCACCGGCGCTACGGGCACGGTCGGCAGCGGATTGGCGCGACATTTTGCGGCGCGCGGTGCGGAACTGATTCTCACGGCGCGAAACCTGGCGCGGCTCCAGGCGTTGGCTGACGACATCGGGGCTGGGAAAGTCCGCGTTCGTTGCGTGGCCGCGGACCTCTCACATGCGGCTTCGCTCGAAACGCTCACGAAAACGATTCTGGAATCTTGTCCGCATGTGGATATTCTCATCAACAACGCCGCAGACGTGACCTCCAAACCCTTGATGGAAACTGCCCTCGACGAAATCGATCGGCAAATTCGTACGAACGTTACGGGGCCCCTTCAGCTATGCCGCCTGATGGTTCCCGTGATGACCGACGGGGACCGAGTGATCGTCAACATTTCGTCTCTGGCGGGCTACAAGCCCAACCCGGCCCAAACCGTGTATAGTGTGTCCAAAGCCGGAATCAACGCCGTCTCCGAGGCGTTGCGAGCTGAACTGAGTTCCCGTGGTTTCCACGTCGTGAACGTGGCCCTGATGGGCATCGGAACCGGACCGGGGCAGGTTTCCGTAGAAACTTTCGCGGCGCGATTGCAGCGTTCGATTTCGCGCCGCGAGCATGAGTTGTTTCTGTACCGGCGGACGAAATGGTTAATGCGATTGTACGGGATGTTCCCGATGTTGGCGCGCATGCGCTGAACGAAGAAAGGACGATGACGGCATGCATTCCAGTGAGAAGGTGGGGGTTCTACTCATCAACACCGGGTCCACCGCCGCCCCGCGTACGGCCGAAACCCGCGCCTACTTGCGGGAATTCCTATCGGACCCGCGCGTCCTCGACATCAATCCCGCCGCACGCTGGCTCCTTCTGAACGCCATCATCCTGCCGACACGGCCCAAGAATTCCGCCCACGCGTATAGCCAGATCTGGACCGAGAAGGGATCGCCCCTCGTAGTCATTACGCGAGAATTGATGGCGGCGTTGCAGAAACGGATGCCGGAGACGGAGTTCGCCATCGGCATGCGCTACGGCGAACCTTCCATTGAAAGCGGATTGTATGAACTCGCCGAGAAGAACGTCGACCGCATTATCCTCGCGCACCAGTTCCCCCAGTATTCGTCCGCTGCAAACGGATCCGCTCTGGAACTCGCATACAAGTTGGCCGGAAAACTCTGGAACGTTCCCGCGCTGTCCGCGTTGCCGCCCTTTTACGATGACCCCGGATTTATCGAATCCTGGGGCGCGGTCAGCGAGCCAATCCTGGAGTCATTCCAACCGGACTTCGTTCTGATGAGCTACCACGGGCTGCCGGAGCGCCACGTGAAAAAGAGCGACACGACCGGCGATCACTGCCTCCAATCGGACGATTGCTGCGACGCCATCGGTCCCGCCAACAAATGGTGTTATCGAGCCCACTGCTATGCGACCAGCCGGTTGATTGCGCTGCGACTCGGATTGGGTCCCGACGACTACGGCGTTTCGTTTCAATCCCGCCTCGGGCGGGACCCCTGGATTCAACCGCCTACCGACATTGTCATTCCCGACCTGCCGAAGCAAGGCGTTAAACGGCTGGCCGTCATGTGCCCGTCCTTTGCGGCGGACTGTCTCGAGACGCTCGAAGAGATCGGCCTCCGCGCCAAGAGCGATTTCCTCACCGCGGGCGGCGAAGCGTTCCAATTCATCCCCTGCCTCAACAGCCACGCGACGTGGGTTGATGCCCTGGCCCGCATGTTGCAGCGAATCTGATACCGGAGGGAATCGGATGGATCCGGCCGATCGGTCCGATCCGGAAAAAGCGAACGCGGACCAAAGCCTCCGTGCCTCAGCCCGCGTCCTGAATACGTAGTGACTGTGAGTGGTCAGCCCTGTACGTTAATGATGCCTGAACCGTGTTGGTTGACCTGTGCCTTCATGGCAATGGGCGCCTCCTCTCGCGTCAGCTTGTCAAAGGCATCATGCCACGTATCCCGCATTCCGGCAAGATGGTCGATCGCTTCGTCCAGCGGCGCCACGTCTTTCCGGATGTTCGCCTTGATCAGCAAATGCTGAAAGTATTCGTAGACCCGATCCAGGTTGCGCGCCAGATCGCCGCCCACCTTCATGTTTAACGCACCCCGCAGCTCGGCAATGATATCCTGTGCGCGCAGCAGATTGTTGTGCACGCCTTCCGTTTTGCCGCGGGACAGTTGCCGCTTGGCCTCTTCCGCCCGCTGGATCGCGCCGTTGAACAGCATGACAATCAGCTTGCCCTGCGATGCCGTCTCAACGTTTACCTTCTGATACGCGCCATAGTTCGCGGCAGTGTTGGTCATACCCGTTTCTCCCTTCAACGTGTTGTTTAGAAACTGAATCCACCGCCGATGGCGGACAAGGCAGCGCCCTGAGACTTGTAGGTCGCGGAAAGCTGCTCGAGCTTGGAAAACTGCAATTTGAGCCGCTGTTCTTTCTGGGAAGCTCGATCTTCCAGCCGGGTGATCTGATCGTTTAGCGCAGTAAGTTGCTGATCGATAATCCCGTTGCTGCGCACCCGCTCGTTCAGAAATCCTTTCGTACTGGTGGCCTCGTCCAGGTAGCTGTAAAAGAGATCCGCAATACCCGTCTTTCCGGAATTGGAGAACAGGTCCTCCACGTTGCCCCGGTTCGTACGAAGGGCCTCGCGGAACGCGTCTTCATCAATCTGAAGTTCCGAAACGCTGCTCGAATCGAAACTGTCGCCCGTCGAGAGCCCGACCTGGGTCAGCGTCTTGAACGTGCCACTGATCCCGGTCACCGTGCTGAACACGTTCGAGCGTAAGAAGTCTTCGATGAATCGGATCGAACTGTCGTTCTCCAGCAGACCACCCTGGCCGACCACGTCACGAATGGCGGCAACCGATTTGTTGTATTCCTCCACAAAACTTTGAACGTCCGCGAGAATGGCGTCATCGTCCACGGATACCGTCACCGTGCTGGAGCCCACGCTTTGCAGGTTCAGCGTAACGCCGCCAATAGCATCAGAAACTTCATTCGTGTTGCGCGTCAGCGTGGCGCCGCCGTTAATGGCGAATTGGGAATCGTTTCCCGCGGTTTGTGTCGCCGTCGTCAGATTCGTCACGTCAAGGAAGTTACTCGTGTCGGAGGTGAAATTGATCGTCCGGCTACCCAACGTATCGGAGACGACGCGAATCGTGTCCGAGGATGTATCGTAGCTCGCCGTGACGCCGGCGTCACTGTCGTTGATCTTTCCCAGAATGTCGGAGACCGAATCAACCGTCGCATCCACATTGATCGAAACGCCGTTGACCCGGAAGCTCCCCGAGGTCACGGCCCCGCCGGCGAAACTCACCGTATTGAGCGCGTCCGTTGCGTCGATGGCGCCGAGGTTTCGGGTGCTTGTCACTTCGGTGGATCCGCTGCCGTTGGTCGTTTGGGTAGCCTGATTGACGCGAATGACCTGCAGAAAATTGCTGTCGTCATCTGTCGCGCCGAAGTTGATCACACTGGTGTCGCTCGCCGCCGTATTCTCGACGGTGACCTGATCCGTGGTCGCGTTGTATGTGGCCGTCACGCCCGCAGTACTCGAGTTGATCGCCGAAAGAATGGAATTGAGACTGTCGGTCGTCGGGTCCACATTGAATTGCACGCCGTTGATCGTGAAAGTTCCCGTATCGATCGGCGTGGTAATCCCACTGTTCTCAAGTGTGGCGTTCGGATCGATGGGACTCCCCAACGATGCGCCGCTGCTGGCCACCGTCGCGCTCGCGAGCTGTGTCACGTTGATGCTGTACGAACCGGATACCGGCGACGAACTGGAGATTTCCGCCGTCAGCACGGATTCCTCGCTCGAGGTGGCTGCGAATTGACGGAAGATGTTGTTGAATTGGAAATCCTGGGCGCGATTCCGCAGGTCGGTCAGCGTCGTTCGCAGATCGCGAATCGCGCTTCGCTTTTGCGTGAGTTGCGAGACGCGATCCTGAAGCCGCAGGATCGGCTGCCGCTCCAGTTGGATCAACTGCTTAATGATGCTGTTGGTGTCGAGGCCGGTGATGAGCCCGCCTACGCTGAAACTCCCACTCATCGCGTCACTCCCAAGCCATTCCACAGTCTATCAGCGGTCTAGCTCTTGCGCCATCCATCCGTGGGGTTCGCCGCTGCCTTCCCCGCCCCGTCCAGGGGCACTTTCCGTCTCGCACTTTATCGGCACCCATGCCACAAACCTTTAGAAAAAATCGATAACGCCATTTCCCATTCAAAGTATATTTGGTAAAGACTTATATAACAATATTTTACGAAATTTTTGCACGTGGTGGCGATGCGAATATTTGCTAGACTTATTTCTGATTAAATGAGAAAAATGACTCAAGTAAATGTGTTTTTATTGATTTTTTATAGTATATACGGCATATGGCCCTCGCCGCATAACGCCATACCTCCGTTAGTATACTCCACTTCCAGCGCTCGCATCCCGGAACCTGCGTTGAACCCAAATCGCAAACCCGCTAGGCTTGCCGCAAGTAGCCTCGTACGGGGAGAACGCAATGCGCAACCTATCACGCCGGGAATTCATGGAGCGCGCCGCAGCGGGGCTTATGGCAACTGCGGCAGGCCAACGCGCCGAGGCCCAAAACGCGACGCCACGTCCGAAACGCAATTTCGTGGTCGTCATGTCGGACGAACACAATCCCCGCGTGTCGTCGGTGCACGGCCATCCCATGGTGCACACGCCGAATCTGGACCGGCTCGCCGCCCGAGGCACGGTTTACGAGAACATGTACTGTCCGTCCCCGCTTTGCATGCCGTGCCGGAGCGCATTTATGTCCGGCCGTCGCGTCCACGAGGTCCAGTGTTACAGCAACTGCAACGTGTTCCCCTTCGAATATCCATCCTATGGGCAGGTGCTGCGGGAGCAGGGGGTCCATACCGCCCACATCGGCAAAGTGGACGTGTACCGGCCCGGCGCGGAACTCGGGTTCTCGGAAATGCTGCTCCCCGGAGACCGAAAGCCCCCGGGGGACATCAACATTTCGCGAGACCCCCTGGCTATTCGCGCCGATGGGGCGTCCCGGGCGCACGGGTATGGCCCCCGCGACCGAAATCCTTTCGGCGGCGACGATCGCGTCGTGGAGCGGGCGCTGGACTGGTTGGCGACCCAGCCGGAGGTCCTCGACCAACCCTGGGTGCTCGTCGTGCAGATTGTAAAGCCCCACTTTCCCCACATCGTGACGCAGGAGCTTGTGGGAGCTATATCCCGACGGGGGAGATTTGCCTGAATACGGACGCGACGTCGCCTCGGCCAACCATCCCTATGCAACGGATCTGCGTGCCCACTTCCAGACCGACCAATTCGCGGAAAAGGACATACGCGGCCTGCGCCGGGGATACCTGGGCTGCGTCACCTACGTGGATCGGCAATTGGGCCGGATTATGAACGCCCTCGACGCCCAAGGACTTACCGATTCGACGACCCTGGCCTACACTTCCGACCATGGCGAGATGCTCGGAAAGTTCGGGATGTGGTGGAAATGCAGCCTCTACGAAGACTCGGCCCGGGTGCCCTTGGTCATTGCCGGACCGGACATTCCCGCGGGGGCGCGGGTCCGCACTTCGGTGGACTCCCACGATCTGCGCGCGACGGTATTCAAAACCATGGGTGCGACCCAGCCCGCCGAATGGGCCGGCGTGCCGGTGGATACGCTCGAGCCCGACGACCCGAACCATGTCACGTTCTCCGAGTATCACGGACACGGCACACGTTCCGGCGCGTTCCTCATCCGCAAGGGCGAGTGGAAACTCATTTACTGCATGGCCGCGCCGCACCAGCTCTTCAATCTCGCGGAGGACCCCGGCGAACTGAACAATCTCGCCGGAGTCCATCCCGGAAAACTGAGCGAACTGGAGCAGGAACTCCGGGTTATCTGTTCGCCCGAACGGGAAAACGAGCGGGCCACCGAGTTTATCCAGCGTCAACTCGACGCCATCGCCGCCTTACGGGGCGCCGTCGCTACTTGATATTGAATTGTTTGACAATGCTGCCGAGTTCGTCCGTCTTCTTAGGATGCGTACTGATGATCGTTACTTTGCCGTCCGGCGCAAACGCCACCGCATAGGCCATCCAGGAGTACCCGGCTCCCGAATCCATCACGGGCACGACCGTATAGGCACCGCCCGATCCGTACGATCCCTGCGCCTGAACCGAAGACGACATGGTCGCGACGGCTGCGGGCGAAGTAGTCTGCGCCTTCGCCACCGGGAGCGTTTGGGATACCACCGCGCCGAGAAGGGCCGAAAACATACAAAGGGCCAGTACGAGCAATGTCCGAGTCAGTTTCATCGTGCATTCTCCTGTAGTGCGTTGGCCTGCGGGAACGCGATGACATCAGCCAACGGTCCCCACCGGCGAAAACGGTTCCCGAAACAGTAGTCCCACAGCCGAAATCGGATTCGGCTGAACCCTATACTACCTTGCAGTTCATTCCCTACGGAAGCCTCATACCGGAACAACTCCAGGTTGTGTTGCCGGTACGAGGAACGTAAACTATGGGCTGCGCGTGCCCATCGCTGCCGCCCGCAGGGTGTCTCGTGCGGGGAAGGGGTGGGCGCGATACAATCACCGTCGTTGCGGCGGGGTACTTCCGCCGCAAAGCCAATCAGGAGCGTTTTTCAGTGTCCGAATCCGAGAGTGCCAACGTGCCCAATGAACTGGAACCTGCAGTGTCGCCCGCGAAGAAGGCGGACAAGAGCGTTTTGGCCAAAGGATGCGCCATTGGTTGCGGCGTCCTCATTGTCCTTGGGATTTTCGGCGGAATCGGCGGATACTTCTTGATATCGTCCTTAATGGGCAAAGTCGGCAGCGCCATGGCCAAACAGTTGGCGGAAGATTTTTCTGTGATGAAGGACAGCGGGGAAGTTCCCAGCGAGGACGTTGATCTGTACCAGAAATTGGTCGACATTTCGCAGCATCCGGAAACGACCTTTGCCGGCGCGCTGCTGACGACCACCGTGGTAAACAGCAACCTGGAGGACGGTAAGGTCGATGAATCCGAACGGCAAGAAGCCGAGGACACCCTCAACTTTCTCAAAGAACACCCCGACGCCGGTGTGTTCGCCGTCGACGCGTTCATGAAGAAGCATGAAGGGCTTAAAGAACGCGCCGAGAAGGTGCAACGAGGGATGAATCCCAGCACCCTCTTCGCGCCGAAATAGATTGCGCGCCCAGGGACGGGAGCCGTCGTCATGACCGAAGAACCGCGCCCCAATTCCCCGAAACGCCGTACCTGCGTTGCCGGCTGTCTAATCCTTTTGGCGCTCGCGATCGTATTGGGCGCCATCATATTCTTCATGTTGAGCGGGTTCCTGGGTACGGTGGACCGGATGTCGAAAGATACCGTCGCTGCCGACCTCTCGATACGCTACGATCAGTTGAAGGCCTCGAACACGATTCCACCCGAGCACGAGGCGCTGTTCGGTCGCTTGTACGCCCTTTCACAGCGTACAACAACCTCGTTGGGCGCCGTCGTGTTGATCCGTGTGGCCTTTGAACAGGTGTCGAACGACGGGGCCGTCAATCCAAAGAACCTGGAATTCGTCCGAGATGTCGATAAGCTGGTCGGTGACCAAGGAAACGTAAACATCCGTCAGTTCGAGGGCTTTCTCGATGCCCATCCCGCCATTCGGGACGAGGTCGACGCGTACGTCGAAAAGACGATGAACATGGAAAAACCGGAACCCAACCCGGTCGCCGAATGAGCGATTCGACCTCTACTCAATTGCGCCAGAACCCCGGCATGAACAGCACCAGGATGGCAATCATTTCAAGGCGTCCTAGCAACATCGTGAGCGACAAGAACATGGTTCCCGGCGCGCCGATGAGGTGATAGTCCCGGATCGCCCCCACGTGTTCCAGCCCCGGGCCGATATTATTGAGCGTGGCAATCATCGCGCTGAACGCACTTTCAAAGGGCAGGCCCAGCCAGGACAAGTACAGGCATCCGAACAGGAACCACATGGCGTAGAGGTAAATGAACGCCGCGGTTCGACGCTGCACGTCGTCGCTCACCACTTCCCCGTCAATTCGCAAGGGCCGGACCGTCTTCGGCCGGAAGGTCGATTCCAATCGCCAATACACCACCTTGAACATCATCAGTACCCGGACGACCTTGATGCCGCTTCCCGTTGAGCCCGCGCATCCCCCGAAGATCATGATTACGATCAACATCATTCGCGAAAAAAACGGCCAACGATCGAAGTTTTCCGTCACGAATCCGGTCGTGGTCATACACGAAACCACGTGAAACGACGCAATGCGAAATGAATGAGCCAGATTATGGGCTTCGTGGCTTTCGATCGGCTTGTAGCTCTGGCCTTCGTCGGGGAATTGGCCTTCCACTCCCGCAAGATTCACCGCGATGAGGATCGTCGCCAACGCGAGAATACCGATATACAGCCGCCACTCCGAATCTTTCCAGAGCGCTTTCCAGTTGCCCATGCCCATCTCGGCAAAGAGGGCGAAGTTGGTTCCGCCGACGACCATGCACGCGATCAGAATGATTTCGATGGGCAGGCTCTCAAAGGCGGCCGCGCTGGCTTGGCGATTCGAAAACCCGCCCGTGGCCAATCCGCCGAAGGTATGACACAGCGCTTCGAAGAGGTTCATCCCGGCAAGCATGAGCGCAACCGTAAACAGGACCGTAAAGGCGCAGTATATCTTCACGATCAGGCTGGCGTTTTTGCGAAAACGCGGGCGCAAGCGGCTTGGTGACGGCCCCGTTGCCTCCGATTTGGCGATGAGTTTCCCGCCCGCGCCGAAATACGGCAACACCGCCACGAACATGATGACAATACCGATGCCGCCGATCCAGTGCGTGAACGACCGCCAGAACAAGATGCTCTTTTCCAGCGCCTCGATGTTTGCGATGACCGTGCATCCCGACGTCGTGAACCCCGAGGCACTCTCGAAGTACGCGTCGACGAATCCTAGAGACCCCGCGAAATAGAAAGGCAGCGCCCCCAAGGCGCTGGTGAGAATCCATGATATACCGACCAGGCCCACCGCTTCGCGCTCAAAAATCCGGTTGGGTGCGTTTTTCCCGAGGTAACGAAGGACTAAACCCAGGACACAGGACACGGCACTGGAAAGGAGCAGCGACTCGATCGCGTGCAATTCGCCAAAGTATACGGCCCAGCCGACGGAGGGTAGCATCGCAACACCCACCGCGATGCAGATGAACCCGAGATACCGTGCAATGAGCTTGTAGTTCATAACGTCAGCGCTTGGGAACGTGTCGGCGTCAAAGCATTATTCCCTATGAATGCCCACTCTGGATCGTGCACTATTCCGGAATTCTCACACGCCCCAACCGTCGGGTGTGTAACCTTAGTCCGCTGCGAGACTTCACATAGGAATCCGAACTTATTGGGTTCACAGAGTGCGTGTGAGAATTCCTCAACAATGAGCCTACAGTTTTTCTCGAAAGCATTTCTCACCGCGCCCAAAGTATCGGTCCTCAACACGAAGACTTTCGGGCGGTGAGAATTGCGGACTACTTTCGCCAGAACGACGGCATGAAAAGCACCAATATAGTGACCAATTCCAACCGGCCCAGCAACATCGTCAACGATAGAAACGCGATTCCTGCCGGTCCGATCAAATGAAAGTCGCGCACGGCCCCGACGAATTCCAGTCCCGGCCCGCAGTTGTTCTGGCAGGCCGTCATCGCGCTGACCGCACTGTCGAACGGCAGTCCGTATAATGACAAGAATAAACAGCCGAACACGAACCATCCAATGTACAAGACGAGAAACGTGAAGGCGCGATTCTGGATGGTTTCGTTGACAATCTCGCCGTTAATTCGAAGCGGCCGGATGGTTTTCGGACGAAACGTGGATTCCAGCCGATGATACGCAAGCTTCACATACATCAATAACCGTAGGACTTTGATTCCGCTCGAGGTCGATCCCGCACTACCGCCAATCACCATCACGATAACGAGCATCATCCGCGAGAAAAACGGCCATCGGTCAAAGTCGTCCGTCACGTACCCGGTATCGGTCATACAGGAGACCACCTGGAAGGCGGCCACCCGCGCCGCGTGGCCGGCGGTGTAATGTTGTGCTTCAGGAATTGGTCTGTACGGCTCTCCCCCGTGTGGGAATCGTCCCTCCACACCGGTCAAATTCAACGTGACCAGCGCCGTGGCGACGACCAGGATACCGATGTACAACCGCCACTCCGTATCCTTCCAAAGGGCGTGGCGCTCGCCCAGCCACATCGAGGCGAACAGCCCGAAATTAGTCCCACCGATCACCATGAACACGATAATCACGATCTCGATAGGCAGACTGTTGAACTCCCCGATACTGCCTTGACGGCTCGAAAATCCCCCCGTCGCCAGCCCGCCGAACGCGTGAATCATCGCGTCAAACACGTTCATCCCGGCCCACATTAACGCCACGATGTTTAGCACGGTGAATGCAAGATAGATTTTGAAAATAAGCGTTGCGCTCTCGCGGAACCGAGGGAGTGGCCGGCTCGCCGTCGGTCCCGTCGTTTCGGACCTGACGATCAGCTTTCCGCCGGCCCCGATATACGGCAGCACGGCGATGAAAAGAATGACGATGCCGATACCGCCCAGCCAATGGGTGAACGACCGCCAGAAGAGGATGCTTTTGTCGATGCTTTCGATATCGGTCAGGACCGTTGAGCCGGTGGTGGTGAAGCCCGAGACACTTTCGAAGTATGCCTCATTGATTCCCAAGACTCCGCTGAAGATGAAAGGCAACGCGCCGAGGGCACTGGTGATGATCCAGGTAAATCCGACGAGGCCGATAGCTTCGCGCTCGAATATTTTCGTGACCGCGTGACGGCCCCACCAGCGGAGGCCAAGGCCCAGCGTGAGCGAAATAACGGCGGAAAGCAGCAGACTCTCAAGCGAGTGCAGCTCGCCGTAATACATCGCCCATCCGACGGAAGGCAACATGGCGACGCCGATGGCCATGCAAATCAGGCCAAGGTATTGCGCCATGATGCGATAATTCATTTCGTCCGCGCTCCAACGTCACCGAAAGGACCGTTCCCGATCAGGAACCGGGTATCAGCACAACCTTGCCGACACTTCTCCGATCGGATACGAATTGCTGCGCCTCGGCCGCAGCGGATAAGGGAAACTGGTGTTTGGCCACGATCCGTAATTTGCCTTTCGCAAGCCATTGCTGCAGATCCTCGAGGGCGTGGCCCATGGCTTCCAGGTCAGTCGCGTACGCCATCAGATGGAAGCCGGACACGGTAAGGTTTCCGGCCAGCAATTGGACCGCATTGACGGTCGCAGGTTCGCGACTGGCCAGCCCGAGGGTAATCAACCGGCCGCGCGTGCGTACGCATCGCAGGCTCTTGTCAAACACCTCGCCGCCGACCGACTCGACGACCAGATCGCACCCCGCATTGCCGGTGATCCGTTTGACCTCCTGCGCGAAATCCCGCTTCGTGTAGTTGATGGGGTGGTCGCAACCCAACTCGGTTAGAAGATCGCATTTCTCCTGCGTGCTGCATGTGCCGATAATGGTGGCCCCCACGTTCTTGGCAATTTGAACCATGAGCGTGCCGAGACCCCCGGCCGCGGCCTGAAGCAGGACCACCTGGCCTTCTTGCAGCCCGCCCAGGGTCCGTAGCGCATGATACGCCGTCAGGTATTGACATGGGACCGCTGCGGCCGCCGCGAAATCCAGCGCCTCGGGTTTCGGCAACAGGCGAGCACTCTCTGCCATCACGTACTCGCTGTAGCCGCTTTCGCAAAACCCCATCACCGCGTCCCCAACCTTCCAGGTTCCGCCTTCGCCGGCCACCGCGTCGACGACACCGGCGATTTCAAATCCCGCGCCGAACGGCGGTTTCGGTCCGTTCGGATAGAGTCCTTCACGTTGCATGATGTCGGCGTAGTTTAAGCCCGACGCCTGAACCTTGATCCGAACCTGTCCCTCGGACGGCTCCGGCATCGGCGCTTCTTGTACGTCCAACACCTCGGGTCCGCCGAACTTGGTAACGATGACTGTTTGCATAATGGATTTCCCCGTTTGATGAGTGTTTGTTTCAGGATGCGGGCGAAATGCGATCGATGCCGCCCATATAGGGCCGCAACGCTTCCGGTATCACAATCGATCCGTCTTCCTGCTGGTAATTCTCGATGACGGCGATGAGCGTACGCCCAACCGCGAGACCGGAACCATTCAACGTGTGAACGAATTCCGGTTTCTTGTCCCGCCGGAATCGAATGTTCGCGCGCCTCGCCTGAAAATCCGTGCAATTCGAGCACGAGCTGATTTCGCGATAGGTATTCTGCCCTGGCAACCAGACCTCGATATCGTAGGTTTTCGCCGCGCAGAACCCCGTATCGCCCGTCGATAGTGTTACCACCTGATAGGCGATTTCCAGTTTCTGCAGGATCGTTTCGGCGTTTTGAGTCAGCTTTTCCAATTCATTCCAGGATTCTTCCGGCGCCGTGAATTTGTATAATTCCACCTTGTCGAACTGGTGCTGCCGGAGCATGCCGCGGGTATCCTTACCGTACGACCCCGCCTCACTGCGGAACGACGGCGTGTACGCGGCGTAACAAATGGGAAGTGTCTGCCCGTCCAGAATCTCATCCCGATGCAAGTTCGTTAACGGCACCTCCGCCGTCGGTACCAGCCAGAGATCGCGACCTTCCACGGTGAACGCGCCTTCCGCAAACTTCGGCAATTGGCCGGCCGCCTCCATGCTCGCGCCGGCCACCATAAACGGCGGTAGGATTTCCGTATACCCGTGTTCGTTGATGTGGGTGTCGAGCATGAAGTTGATCAGCGCCCGTTCGAGGCGCGCGCCCAGTCCTTTCAGAACGGTGAACCGCGCCCCCGAAATCTTGGCGGCCGTCTCGAAATCAAGAATACCCAGCCGCTCGCCAAGTTCCACATGGTCTTTCGGCTCGAAAGAAAACGCGGGCGGCGTCCCCCAGCGGCGTTCGAGGCGGTTCGCCGACTCATCGGGGCCCACCGGCAACGAGTCATCCACCACGTTCGGTATGACCAGCATGCTGCTGCGCAAGGCACTCTCCACCTCGCGCACCCGTTCGTCCAAGTCCTTGATCTTCTGGCTCACGTCCTTCATGGCTGCAATGGCGGAAGACGCGTCCTCCTGGTTCTTTTTGAGGCGCGCGATTTCTTGGTTCGCCCGGTTTTGTTCGGCCCGCAGTTGCTCGGCTTCGTGCAGCACCTGTCGACGTTTCGCGTCCAATTCCAACACGGTATCCAAGTCGATATCCGCATTCCGGTTTGCAAGCGCGGCTTTGAGTGCATCCAAGTTTTCCCGGATGAGCTTCACGTCAATCATGCTAACCAAATTCCTTTCGGGTGGTTTTGCAGGCTCGAGATCGAAGAATTGTGCATTCGCGACAGTATGCGCATGGCGGATTCGTATAACCAGCCGCAAGCGATCCGATCGACCGGCCTAACGGGACTGGCGCAGTATCTCGAGAATGCGCTCCAAATCATCGAGCGAATAGTACTCGATTTCGATCGTGCCTTTTGTCGTATCCGCGCCTTGTGTGCGCAGTGATACCTTCGTTCCCAGCGCCTTGCGCAGGTCGTCTTCGATTGCGGCGATGTGCGGGTTCCGTTCCGCTTCGTGCGTTGCGCGCGGCTTTGCCGGCGTGGCCAGCTTCTCCGTCTGCCGCACCGACAGCCCGCGCTCGATAATCGTCCGGCACGCCGCACTCTGTTCTTTCGCCGAGGTGAATGCCAGCAGTGCCCGCGCGTGGCCCATGCTGATCGCGCCTTCGGCCACAGCCCGTTGCACTTCCGCCGGCAGATTCAGGAGCCGTAGCGTGTTGGTCACCGTCGTCCGTTTCTTGCCGACCTCGACGGAGAGTTCCTCCTGGGTCCAACCGAATTCGTTAATCAATGCCTGATAGGCTTCGGCTAATTCGATCGCGTTCAGATCCTCGCGCTGGATGTTTTCGATCAGGCCCAGCTTGAGCATCTCGCTGTCGGAAACGTCTCGGGATAGAGCCGGCACCGTGTCCAGCCCGGCCATGATCGCCGCACGCACGCGCCGTTCGCCGCTCACCAACTCGTAGCCCGAACCCGCTTTCCGCACAATCACCGGCTCGACTACGCCTTCCCGCCGGATCGATTCAGCCAGTTCTTCCAGGGCCTCCTCGTTAAACGACACGCGTGGCTGCTTGGGGTTGGGTTTCAGCCCGTGGGGATCGAGGCGCAGGACGCGGTCCTCGTCCGACGCCGGACTGGACGGCGTCGCCGTGGTCTCCTCGGTTTCGTCCCGCGCGGGGCCCGAAATCAGCGCGCCCAGCCCACGTCCCAATCCGCCCTTTCGCACTTTAGCCACGAGCGATCACCTCCCTCGCGAGCGCAAGATAAGCCGTTGCGCCCGGCGATTTCAGGTCGTACAGGATTACCGGTTTGCCGAAGCTCGGCGCTTCGCTCAAGGTCACATTGCGCGGAATCACCGTCTCATACACCTTGTCGCCCAGGTGGGAGCGCACATCCTCGACCACCTGTCGCGACAGGTTGGTGTGCTGATGCATCGTCAGCAACACGCCTTCCACCTTCAAGCCGGAGTTCAAATTGTCGCGCACTAATTTGATGGTTTGCAGCAATTCGCTCAAACCTTCCAACGCATAGTATTCGCATTGCAACGTGATCATCACTGCGTTCGCCGCGACCAGCCCGTTGACCGTCAACAGGCTCAGCGATGGCGGGCAATCGACAAGCACATAATCGTATTCGTCCCGAATGGGGTCCAGGCAACGCCGCAGCCGGAATTCTCGCGCTTCAATGCCGACGAATTCGACCTCCGCCCCGACGAGCTGCCGGTTCGACGGCACCAGGAACAGGTTGTCCAACATGGTCGGTTGCACCACCTGGCTCAGCGGCACGTGATCCACTATCGCGTCATATAGCGTGTGCGCGAGGGCGTTCTTGTTCACGCCCATTCCGCTGGTCGCGTTACCTTGCGGATCGAGGTCGATCAGCAGCACCTTGCGGCCCGCCGCCGCGATGGACGCCGATACATTCACCGCCGTCGTGGTCTTACCCACGCCGCCTTTCTGATTCGCTATGGCGATGACTCGACCCATATTCCCAGCCGTCGATTTAGTATGGAACGCCCTGGACACATGCGGTTATGGTGCCCCCAAAACACGGGAAAAGGCCCATGAATACACCGGCCCCTCAAGCGCGCTATCATACGGTTCAGCGAGTCCGAGAGTCAATTTGCGGCCTCCGAATGAGCCCGCCTCCCTTCGCCTTCGTGGGCCCGTGCCCAGGCTTCCCCTACAGCCCGAACTGCTTCATATGATGCTCGAAGTGGAGAACATGCATCCGGGCCCAGCCATCCACGCCGATATTGCCAAAGAAAGGATGTCGCGCTGGTTGAAATTCGTCGCTTTGCACCAGGTTGAGGTATTCCTCCAGTACGGCGTGGAGCGTTTCGACATCGCCCGTTGGGAGGCTTCCGCCGGGATTCGGCGCCTTGACATTCCTGGGAATTCGAAGAATCCCTGCGGAGACAAGCGGCCACACCAGTCGCCGCGTGAACCAACTGCCCACAAACGGCAACTTCGGGCCGCGACCCATGGAATAGCGAACGGCGGCGGTCAGGTGGCCAACCATTTGTTCCGAGGACATGGCGCCCCATGCGGCCCGCATTTCCGGATGCAACGTGCCGAGCCGGGCCACAAGTTCGTTCACGTAATCATGGTCGAGTGCGCGCATACGTCGCTACTCGTATCGCAGCGCTTCAACCGGATCGACGCTGGCTGCCTTGACCGCGGGATACGCGCCGAAAAACACCCCCACGGTCGCGCTGAACCCGAACGCCACCAGGATCGACCACATCGATGCGTGCACCGGGAACTGGGGATAGAAGAACCGCATCGCATACGTGCCGCCATACGCCAGGATAATTCCCGCGATGCCACCGATACAACTCAACGTGATCGACTCGATGACGAACTGGAGGCCGATGTCGCGCCGGGTCGCGCCCACCGCCTTGCGAATGCCCACTTCCCGCGTTCGCTCCCGAACGGATACCAGCATGATGTTCATAATCCCGATACCGCCCACCAACAGCGAGATGGACGCGATGCCGGAAAGCATCACCTTGAGCGCGACGAAGATCTTGTCCAGCGTTTGCAGCATCGTCGTCTGATCGATGATGGTGAAATCCTCCGTGTAATCGTGGGCCGCCGTCAAAATGCTCCGAACCGAATCGGTGGCAGCGGCGATTTCGTCAGGGCTGCTGGCCTGGACGACAATCTGGTACAACTCGTCCTCTCCGCCGTAGAACATTTGCTGCGCGCTCAGCAAGGGGACCACGGCGATATCGTCGATGTTTATGCCCAGCGTCACACCCTTGGGCTCGAGAGTCCCGACCACCAGGTGTTTGCTGCGGTTGATGGAAACCTTCTGATACATGGCGTTGCTGTTGCCAAACAGCTCGTCTTTCAGTTTGGCGCCCAGCAGGCAGACCTTCATGTTGCGGTCCAGATCGGTCTCATTGATAAACCGGCCCCGGTTGACGTGAATGTCCCGGATGCGTTCGATAGCGGGGGAAACCCCAAATATCATGCAATTGCGCTCGCGGTCGCCGTATCGCACCGCGCCCGCCCCAACCACCTCGGGCGATACGTCCTTGATGCCGACGCCACGGCGCTCGATTTCCTTGGCATTTTCGTAAGTAAGTTTGCGAAAACTGCCCGCCACGATGGGCATCATCCCGGATGTTTCCTGTTTGCCTGGCGTGATGATCAAGAGATTCGTGCCCAAGTCGGCGAATTCCTTGGACACGTAAGCCTGCGCCCCCTCGCCCAACGCGACCAGCAGCACGACTGCAAGCACGCCAATCGTGACGCCGACCATCGTGAGAAAAGCACGGACCCGGTTTTGCACGATCGACTCTACGGCAACGCCAAAATACTCAACCCAACTCATGGGGTCTCCTTGTTGCGTCTGACGGCTGGGACGCTTGAACTCCGCAGCCCCGCACACACCTGCCGATGATAGCATACCGCAAAGGGTCGCCGGTACGGTGGTCTTGATCGAAGAGCCGCTGCCCTTTACGATAGACTTCTAACGGTTGCACGCGCGTGGGACCGTCATTCCGAACCCGAGGGGCGCCCTGTACAGATCGGGAGGTTGTCATGTATTACATTATCGTCGGCGCCGGCCACGTCGGTTCCAATCTCGCGCAGATCGCGCTCGATGACGGCCACGAGATCGCCCTGATCGAGAACGATGCGGCCCGGGCGGCTGCGGCCAACGAACAGTTTGACGCCCTTGTGCTTCATGCCGATATCGCCCAAAGCGGAATTCTCACGGAAGCCGGCATCGGCCGCGCGGACGCACTGGTCGCGACCACGGGCGACGACTCCGCCAACCTGATGGCCATGTTTCTCGGGAACGAGCAAAACGTCAAAACGCTGATCAGTATCGTGAACGACCGCGGTCATACCTCGTTGTTCGAGCGCATCGGTGTGAAAGTCTTCTTCGATCCCGACTTGCTCGTCGCCCAGCAGTTGTACCGCATGGTCCGTACGCCCAGCGCGCACGAACTCGTGGCGCTCCCGGACGGCGGCGAAATGTTCGATATCACCATCCCGGAGGGCGCGCCGCTGGCCGGCCTCACCCTCGCCGAGGCCGCGAAGAAGAAAATTGTTCCTCATGGCTTCGTTTTCGTTTCGCTTCGTCGTGGAAAAATCGTGCACGCCCCGAACGGCGGGAGCCGCATCGAGAGCGGCGATCATCTCACCATCTTCTCCGAAAACCCTGTCAACGAGAACCATCTCAAAGCCTTGACCGGCTAATACCGCACCGTGGGAGCCTACACCAAAATCGTCTTTCGGAACCTCGGGCTGCTTTTGCACGTTCCGGGTATCATGGCACTCGCGGTGGTCCCGCTCTGTTTCTGGTGGGAGGAAGATTATGCGGTCTTCTATTTCGGGGTCACGGCACTGGTTTCTATCGTGGCCGGCCAACTCCTCTACCACCTGTTGCGCGATGCCGGCGAGACGCGCCTAAGCCACGGCATGACCACCGCGGCTCTCGGCTGGCTGATCATTCCGGTTCTCGGAGCGGTTCCCATTTGGGGCGCTGCCGAATCGCTGGCTTCCCTTCGTTTGACTCCTCAGTCCATTATCGAGTTTCGCGACCCGCTCAACGCCCTCTTCGAATCCTTCTCGGGCTTTACAGGCACAGGACTTACGATGGCGATCCAACCCAGCCGTTTACCCGCCTGCATTCAGTGGTGGCGCACCTTCACGGAATGGATCGGCGGGGTCGGCGTCATCGTATTGATGCTCACCATCGTGCGTCTGAATGCGGGCGCCTTCCGCCTGTATTATTCCGAGGGGCGCGAGGATAAAATCGCGCCCACCGTAACCTCCACGGTCCGAACCATCTGGTGGATCTACCTGCTGCTGACGGCCCTCAGCATTGTCGTCCTCAAGCTGCTCGGGATGCAGTGGTGGCCCGCACTAAACTACGGCATGACCGGTATCGCCACCGGCGGCTTCGGCGTCACGGACAACAGCTTCGGCGATTTCGGCCCCAACGTGAAAGTGGCCGGAATGGTCATCATGTTTGCCGGCGCCGTGAGCTTCGCGGTCTATTACCAGGTTATCCGCAAAGGGAATTTTGCCGCGTTCTACAACGACACCCAGCACCGGTTGCTGACCCTCTTCGCCGTTGTTGGGATGGCGCTCGCCGTACTCGAGTTGCGTTGGTACCGGGGCGCCTGGGCTTTTGTGGATCCCGCGTTTCAATGGATTTCCGCCCTCTCTACAGCCGGGCTCCAGAGTGTGGACCTGAACCAGTGGAGCCCGAGCGGCCAATTGCTCCTTACCCTCGGGATGCTTATCGGCGGCGCTGCGGGTTCCACCGTCGGCGGTCTCAAGATTGTGCGCGTGGCATTGTTGGAACGAGGTATCGCGTGGCGATTTCAACGAATTCGAAAGAAACCCCACCAACTCCAACGTTATGAGTTCAACGGCGAAGTTTGGTCGGAGGAAGAAGCACAGGACCGCATCGAAAGCGCGGCCATCCTAACGATTCTCTGGGTAGTCGTTCTCTGGACGGCGATTGTAATTCTCGTCCACTTCGTGCCGGAGAAATACACCCTCGCGGAAGTGATCTTGGAAGTGGCATCAGCCCAGGGGAATGTCGGCCTGTCCACCGGCATCACCAATCCCGGCCTGCATGGACTCGGGAAAATCACGCTGATCCTGGTCATGTGGATGGGCCGCCTCGAAATCGCCCCGGCCCTCGTGCTCATCTTGGCCCCGGTCGATACGATCCGCCGATGGATCGAGCAGCGTTGGTCGCGTTGACCGCGCGCCGGTCAACGCAATCTACTCGATTGCACCCACCTTCTTCGCCAACTGCTTGGCCAGAGTTTCTGCCGTCTTTAACCGGTCGTGCTGCACCATGACCCGCACGATGGGCTCCGTACCCGACGGCCGAATCACCACCCGGCCGCTACCCTGGAGTTCCTGTTCCGCAGCCAGTCGCACCGCCTCCAATGCGTCATCCGTGGGGACCGGTTTGCCGTTCAGCGGCACGGACACGTGCGACTCCGGCAAGGGTTGGTACGCCCTGGCCAATGCGGAAAGCGGCTGCTCCCGGCGAATCATTGTCGCCAACACCTGCAACGCGGCGATGAGCGCGTCCCCGGTCACGTTGTGCTCCAGCATCACCAGGTGCCCGGACGATTCGCCTCCAACGATAAGACCGTGCTCGCGCATTGCTTCCACAACGTAGCGGTCGCCCACCTTCGTCCAAATGACCTTGCCGCCCAACGGTTCCAGGGCCCGTTGAAGCCCGCCGTTCGCCATGATTGTGGTCGCGATGGTCTTCTGCGGCAACAGATTCCGTTCGAGCAGGTCCACCCCGAGGATCGTGAGCAGCGCATTGCCGTCCAGTAATCGGCCTTCCTCGTCCGCCATCACGATCCGGTCGCCGTCGCCGTCGAAGGCCACGCCGACGTCCGCGCGTTCGCGGATGACCGTCGCGCGCATATCCTCCGGATGGACTGACCCGCAACCCTCGTTGATATTGCGACCATTTGGCAGACTGTGAATCGGGATGACCTCGGCCCCGAGTTCGCGCAGGCTGTTCGGCGCCACTTTGTACGCGGCCCCGTTCGCGCAGTCGCAGACAATCCGCAGCCCGTCCAGTCGCATCCCCTTTGGGAACGTCGCTTTGGCGAACTCGATGTACCGGCCGACCGCGTCGTCAATGCGCCGCGCCGTGCCGATTTCTTCCGCCGTGGGGCGCATCCCGTCAATCTCACCGTTTACCACGAGCCGGGAGATCTCGTCTTCCATATCGTCGACGAGTTTGAATCCATCGCGCCCGAAAAACTTGATGCCATTGTATTGAAATTCGTTGTGGGAGGCCGAAATCATGATGGCCGCGTCACACCGCAGGCTCCGCATGATATACGAAACACCTGGCGTCGGGAGCGGACCCACCAGCAAGACATTGACGCCCATCGAGCAGAGCCCCGCCGTCAATGCGTTCTCGATCATATAACCAGAAATGCGCGTGTCTTTGCCGATGAGAATGGTGTGGCGGCGCGCCTCCTGCTGAAAGATATATCCCGCGGCGCGGCCGACTTTCAGGGCCGTCTCCGCCGTCATGGGATGAACGTTGGCGATCCCCCGAATACCATCCGTTCCAAACATACGATCACTCATGATTTCCCCGTCCAATAACGGCGTCACTCATTCGAGCCACGCGCGCCATTCGTTTGACATCGTGTACCCGCACCGCGTCGGCGCCGTTCGCGATAGCGATCGCCACCGTCGCTGCGGTTCCCTCCATTCGTTCATGCAACGGCGCGTCCAGGACGGCGCCGATTGTCGACTTGTTCGACGTGCCGATCAGCACCGGGCGTCCAAATCGCTTGAACTCCTGCAACCGCCGCAATACGATCAGATTATGCTCCCCCGTCTTTCCGAATCCAAAGCCGGGGTCCAACCAGATCGATTGCTCCGCGACCCCCCGGTGTACGGCAAACGACATCCGCTCTTCGAAGAACGCGCAAATATCGTCCACCACGTCATCGTAATGCGGACTCTGCTGCATGGTCCGGGGCGTGCCCAGCATGTGCATCAGGACCACGTCGCACCCCGCTTCCGCGACCGCCTCCGCCATCGCCGGATCGCCGCGCAATGCCGTGATATCGTTCACCATCGCCACGCCCTCGGCCAACGCCGCGCGGGCCGTATCGGCGTGGTAAGTATCGATGGAAATTGGCGCGCCCAGCGGAGCCAGCCGTGCGATGACGGGCAGCACACGCGCCTGTTCCTCATCCGGCGTCAGCGGCGCCGCCCCCGGGCGCGTCGACTCGCCACCGACGTCCAATAGATCCGCGCCATCGCGGACAAAGTTCCGCGCGTGCACCTCGGCCTGTGCGGGATTGGTAAGAATTCCCCCATCAAAAAAAGAATCGGGCGTGACATTCACCACGCCCATAACAAGCGTCTTTTGACCGACTTGCGCCTGAATGGCTGCCGTTGTCATTATCTCGAACCCGCATTCCTCACCGTCCGCGCTCCAACCGGCTGCGCGAACAGACATCGGGACAGTGAGCAATCCGGACTACGCTGTACCGGGAACGATCTCGCCGGGCCCCACGTCTCCCACGTCGTTTTCATCTTCCGCACTCGTCACCGGCGGAATACCCGCGTCCAACGGACCCTTCGGCGGCGGGGGAGTGACCTCCTTTTTTGGAGGAAGCAAATGCGCCTTGCCGTTCTTGCGGATAATCTCGTCGATCTCTTCCGCGTCCAACGTCTCCCGCTCGAACAATTCCTCCGCGATCGCGACTAAAATGTCGTTGTGTTCGATCATCATGTTCTTGGCGTCGGCATAAGCATTTTCTAAGATCTTGTGGATTGCCTTGTCCACGGCTGAAGCCGTTTCCTCACTGAAATCGCGTTCCTTGACGAAATCGCGCCCCAGGAAAACCTCCGTGTTGGAGCCGAAACTGATGGGTCCCAGTTCACTCATGCCCCACTGGCACACCATCGCGTGGGCCAGTTCGGTCGCCCGCTTGAGATCGTTCGACGCGCCGCTGCTGAACTCATTGAAAACGCACTCTTCCGCGGCACGTCCGCCCATCGCCACACGAACCGCCGCGAGACAGTATTGCTTGGAGATGGAATGACGATCCTCAAGCGGAATCATGCTGGTCAACCCCAGCGACGGACCGCGCGGAATGATCGTCACCTTGTGGACCGGGTCCGCGGCAGGCAGTAACCGTCCCATGATCACGTGGCCCGCTTCATGGTACGCCGTATTCCGCTTTTCCGCCGCGCTCAGCACCAGACTGCGGCGTTCCGGACCCATAAGCACGCGATCCTTCGCGTCCTCGAAGTCCTGCATGTCCACCTTGTCCTCATCGCGCCGCGCCGCGAGAAGCGCCGCCTCGTTGACCATGTTCGCCAAGTCCGCGCCGCTGAAACCGGAGGTGCCCCGGGCCAGCGTATTGACCAGGACCGTGTCGTCTATTGGTACACCGTTGTTCCGGATATGAATGTTGAGAATGGCCTCGCGGCCCTTGATGTCCGGGTTCGCCACCACGACTTGACGGTCAAAACGTCCCGGTCGCAACAGCGCGCGATCCAATACGTCCGGACGGTTCGTCGCGGCCATAAGAATCACGCCTTCGCTCGTGTTGAACCCGTCCATCTCGACGAGCAACTGGTTCAGCGTCTGTTCCCGCTCATCGTGACCCCCGCCCAATCCGGCGCCGCGCTGCCGGCCGACCGCGTCGATTTCGTCGATGAAAATAATGCAGGGCGCGTGTTTCTGCCCCTGCTGGAACAGGTCGCGCACGCGGCTTGCGCCCACGCCCACAAACATCTCCACAAAATCGGAGCCGCTGATGCTGAAGAACGGCACATGCGCCTCACCCGCAACCGCTCGGGCCAACAGGGTCTTACCGGATCCCGGGGGGCCCACCAGCAAAACGCCCTTGGGAATCTTGCCGCCGAGGCGCGAGAACTTCTTCGGCTCCTTGAGGAAATCGATGATCTCCTTCAGTTCCTCCTTCGCTTCGTCCACGCCCGCGACATCATCAAACGTGACCACCTTGTCGCTGTGGTTCACGAGCCGCGCCCGGCTCTTGCCGAACGACAGGGCCTTGTTGCTCCCACCCTGAACCTGACGAAACATGAAAAACCAGAAAACCCCGATAATAAGAATCAGCGGGACCACGTTGACCAGAACGCTGACCAACAGGGTGCTTTCCGGCGCCATCTCCCACTCGATCGGATTCTTTCCATCGTGCGCGTCATCGCGCATCAAAGCTTTCCACTTCTCAGGGAAATCATCGGTCTTGAACTCGATGGAACTCTGGCCTTTGTAAGGCTTCTTGAATTTTGCGCTGAACGTAAAGAGGTCCTCGCCTTTGGTTACCTTGACCGGGCTATCGATATTGCCCGCCTCCAACTGCGAAACGAAATCGCCTTCCCACAGCTTTTCCTTGGAACTCTGGCCGTTGTTCAGCGTCGTCAACAGCAGCACCAGGATGATGAGAAGGACTACCCACAGGGAAACCTGTTTGAGAAATCCATTCATAAAAGATACATGTTCCTTATCTTACGGCAGGTGAGGGCACACGGACTGCCCACGGTAGCTTGTATCATAACACATGCACAGGGGGTGAACAATCCCGGAAAGCCGTGAATCGACACGGCGTTGCAGGCCAACCGCGCATTCGGTACCATACCGGCCCGGCTATCTCTTGACAAAGGTGACGGATTCACCCGTTTTTCTGATGCTGGCCGGGTATTCAGGGCGAGTCCAAGGAGTTGACCATGGATCACAGGGAAGGGATTCAACGCGTCGGTGTCGTCTTGGCAGGCGGGTCCGGCGAGCGTTTCTGGCCGCTCTCGCGCAAGCATCGGCCCAAGCAGTTGCTGCGTCTCACCAGCGCCCATGAGACCATGCTGGGCGAGGCCGTCTCCCGGGTGGCGCCGCTGATTCCCCCCGAACACGTCTACATCGTGACCGGCGCGCACCTTGTCCAGCCCATCCGCGAGGCCGGTATCGGCGTCCCGCCGGAGAATGTGATCGCCGAACCCAGTAAGCGCAATACCGCGGGCGCGCTGGCTTATGCCACGGCCGTCCTGCTGGCAAACTACGGCGGAGACGGGTCGAATCTCAGCATGGCCGTCACCACCGCCGACCACGAGATCGGCGAGCCGGAACGATTCCGCGCTACGATCAACACCGCACTGACCGCCGCTGAACAGGATGATGTCCTCGCCATCATGGGGATGGCCCCGACCCGGCCCGAGACCGGCTACGGCTACATCCAGGTGGCCGACGGCGACCCCACGGTCTCCGGAGACGGCGTCGCCGTTTACCCGGTCAAGGCCTTCCACGAGAAGCCGAACCGGGATCAGGCCCACGATTTCATCGCCACGGGCCGCTACTTTTGGAACGGCGGCATGTTCTTCTGGCGGGTTTCGGTCTTTCTCGACGAACTGCGCCAGGCCAGCCCCGCCCACGCCGCCGCCATCGCCGATATGACCGAAGCCCAGCGCCTTGGCGACGCCGAGGCCGTCCGCACCCATTTCGAGCGATTGGACGACATCTCCATCGACTACGCCCTCATGGAACACGCCCGCCACGTTCATATGGCCCGCGCCGATTTCCCCTGGGACGACGTCGGCGCCTGGACCGCCCTCGACCGCACCTACCCCAAAGACGGCCAAGGCAACGTCGCGGTCGGCGATCCCGTCCTCGTCGACACCAAAGACTGCATCGTCTATAACGACCTCGGCGCCACGGATATGGCCGTCAGTGTCGTCGGCGCCGAAGACCTCGTGGTCGTCGTCACCAAAGACGCCGTCCTCGTCATCCCCAAAGACCGCGCCCAAGACGTCCGCCGCGCCGTCCAGGAATTGAAGGAGAGAGACGCGGGGCAGTTGTAAGAAAGTTGCCAACATTGATAGACTCGTTGCCGTCTGTTACAAGAAAGCTATTACATGCAGTCATTGCACCTGCATGTCAGGGGGTCAAGCAACCGCAAAACTTTATTTGTGTCCAAACAGGACTCCCCCGCCTTATAGGAGATTCCGTCGAGCGGCATCGCCTTATCGAGCGTAGTGCTTTCACGTTTCACTCTTTGGCATCCGGGTAGAAGACAGGGGGCATGTCATGTGGCGATTAAGGTGCGGAGCGGTATCCTCTCTTTTTGCCGTTGTTTGCGTCTCAAGCAGCGCATTGGATCTTACCACGAACGGCGCGTCTTCCTACGTAATCCTGGGAGATGGATCCGACCCCGCCGTTCAGGATTTGCAGCATTACATCGAAGTTATGTCCGGTGCCAGCTTGTCGATCCTGCCACTTGCAACAGACCCCATCCCCGGTCAAGCCATTGTCGTTGGTGACCGTACCATTCCCGGCTACACGCCCCCCGCACTGGGGCCTCATGGGTTCCACCTGTTCGTGCTGGGAAACCAGATGATCGTTCACGGCGGTTCGGTCGAGGGAACGCAGTTCGGTGTTTACGGATTGCTCGAAGATCATCTCGGTTGTCGATGGCTAACGCGGGATTTCGAGTCCATTCCAAATGTGCCCACCATTCAGGTCTCGGATACGCTCAACGAGGTACAAGAGCCTTCGATACGGGATCGGTACCGGATTGGGCAGGGCAGTTACTCCTACGCGGACGCTGACTGGCGGCGGCGCAACCGCGTGGGCGTGCTGATGAAGGGTCAGACCAACCACAACATGTACCAGTGGCTGCCTCCGAGCGTGTACTTCGATGCCCATCCCGATTGGTATCCCCTGAGCGCCGACGGGGGTACGGATCATAAATGACCCGAATCAGTGCATGACGTGGAGCAACGACGAAATGATCGCCGAACTGACGAGGTTGGTCAAGGAGCGCATGGCCGTCACGCCAGAGGACGAGTTAATCCCCATTTGCCAGGGCGACGGTTTCACCCCATCCTACGATCCCGGCGATCGTGCGCTTGTCGACCAGTACGGAAGCGAATCCGCCCCGCTCATTTATTGCCTGAACCGTGTCTTGCAGGAGACGAAGCTTGAGTACCCCAACCATTGCATCGTGACGTTTTCATACCAAGGGACAAACGAGGCGCCAATCAACGATTCGACGGGTGAGAAGCTCATTCCCGACAGCAATCTCTACATTGAATACGTACGCATGGGCGACGCCATGCACAATGTTACCAGCGGCATTTTCAATCCGACGTACCTGGTGCCTGAGTTCCTCGAATGGCGAAGCCTCACGCCGAACATGCGAATCTACTCATGGTCCATCGGCTTCGCTTGCCACAGCTCACCGTTCCCGAACTACAAGGCGATGGCCGAAGATGTAAAGTGGTTCGCGCCCTATGTGACGGGTTTCGGCCATCAAGGCACCTATTACGAAGCCTCAGACTGGGGGGAGCTCAGAGACTGGACGACAGCCCACCTTCAGTGGAACGTCAATCTCGACGTGGACGCGCTCGAACAGGAGTTTCTGGATCGCTTCTACGGAGCGGACGCGGCGGTTCCCCTTTGGAATTATCTCCAACGCGTGCAGCAGAACGCCGCCAACAGTTCGAAGCGTTTTCAACGCGGTATGGGGCAGCGATCCGGCTTACGTGAAGCAGGAATTGTATCCACAGGCGGAAATCGACCAGGGTCTCATCGATTTCTCCAACGCGCTGACCGCCGCCGAAGCGTCCGGCGATAGCGACTTCGCCACGCACGTCAGGGAAACGCGCGCTTCGTCGTTCTTGTACCTCCTGTTCGTCGATCCCCAGGAACTTCAACTGGCCCAGTACCGGCGGGCAGGACTGGCTCGTCCCCAACGGGGATGCGACACTGGCGGAGTACATCACGGACCTCGATTACATTTTGTCCCACAACCGGTTGCTTTACGAAATGACCAACCCATGGTATGGCCACCAGGAATTCCTGGCACGGGTCGGGGGGCCGGTTGACCCGGAAATTGAAAACAGCCGTCTCAAGCTGGGTTTCACCGCGAACCTTCGCGGCATTATGTCGTCATTGTACGACAAGGATTCGGGGCGCGAACTCGTCGCCCTCGGCCCGGCCGGTCAACCGAGTCTCGGCGGTGTCCGCGATTCAATCTACGGATGGATCTACTCGGACGATCTGGACGGCGTGAACGGGTGCACCTTCACGTCTAACTACGCGAATGGTGTCCACACAGTCTACGGCGAAGGCCACGTGCTCACCTCCGGCTGGTACGACGCCTATATCCTGCAGCAACGACGAACCGTGGATTTGGTCGACGGTGAACGGGAATTCTCGGTCAAGACGTGGCTATACACCTTGCCCGAAACGCCTTGGTGGATACAGACCTACGGCGATTACGTAAACCTCACCGAACCGCACTACGAGGGCCGGCTGTTCGCCCGACTAAACGTATGGGCGCCCGGCGACCTGAAAGTCGTGTTTCTCGCACCCGGCCTGGCCCATGAACATCAATTCGCATTGGGCAACGAGTTCAGCGCGCCGCTACCCCAGAACCGTCAGGAGGGTGAACTCGCCGCAGCCTACATTATGAACGGGACGACGGATCCCGCGATCTGCCTGACGACTCCATGGGCGCAGTGGGACCATCTGTCCTTTGCTTTCGACCCCGGCGCACAGCAACTCTTGGTGGAAGGTATCGGGCCGAAGAAGGCGGCCATCGTGGATACCGACGTGCCGATGTCGGAATACAACCTGAAGGTGATGACCTACGATGAAGCGAATCGCGCCACGCCCGTGAGTGGACTTCACGCGACCGCCGGTGACGGCAGCGTCGTGCTTGCGTGGGACGCCAAGAATACCTCCGGGGTCACCGGCTACAACGTATACCAGTCCACGCAATTCGATGGACCCTACGCCAAACTGACGCCGACACCAGCGGTCGATACCACGTATAACGTCATCGGTCTGGTCAACGACCAGCGGTACTACTTCTACGTCACCGTCGTCTATTCCGGTGGGAAAGAGAGCCCTGCGTCACCCATCGTAAGTGGTGTGCCCAATTCGGGCGGATCGACCATATTCCTTGTTGCGAATAATGGTGCCGGCGACTTCGCTTCGATCCAGGAGGCGTTCGACGCCCTGCCTACGGTTGCCTGGCAAAACGATTACACGATCCAAGTTCTGGACACGTCGGCAACCTGGCCCGACGGCTACGCAGGCGCCCAATCTGTCCGCCGCGACAATCGCCGCGTCCCAGGGGCATCGGTTGACCGTCGCCGGCGAGGGCGGTCGCGCCATCGTGCGAGGCATGCTGTTGCTCGGCGACGGCGTCGGGTGGAGCAATGGTCGTGCGACCGTGACCTTGCAGTCGTTGTCGTTTGTATCGTCGAATCCCGATAACGCCGTTGCCGCGAAGTGGCCGGGGCCGGGTTCGATCATTAGTGGCAATTCCTTCGAGAGTCTTTATCGTGGCGTCGACTTGTTTAACGCAGGCTATAACACCGGTTCCGTGATCGAACGCAACTATTTCAGGCACGTTCAAGAAGCCATCAGCGATAGTGGATACTCTTTTGGTGGAACCGCCGCACAGCCGTTTATCGTCCGGAACAATATTTTCCAGAATTGCTCCGTTAGAATTTTCTACTTGTGGGGCCCCGAGTATACCTATTTCGTCAACAACACCATGTTGAAGGTTAATGGAAGTGTCCGGTTACATGCGGATCCTACCTTTACGGCTGCAAACAATGTCTTCGATACAATGTACAGCGTTTCGTTGGACGCGTCCGCACATACCCTCGGCGATCTGCTCGGTTTGGGGGCGCTTTTGGACTGGAACCTGTTTTACGCGGCGCCGATCGCGATAGTCGATCAAAGCAATCCGCAATACTTCAACACGTTGTCCGACTGGCAGGCCGCGTCAGGCTTCGACACGCATAGTCTGGAAGTGGACCCCTTGCTGGATAAGCTGGGACTGAAGCCCGCGGAGGATACGCAACTTAACCGCTTCAAGCTGCCACCCGGAAGTCCGGCCATTGATGCAGGAACGACGGTCAATATCCCTTACGGTGCGATCGACTTTTTCGGCAACCCAAGGGTTCAAGGAGGAACCATCGATATCGGAGCGGTGGAAGCCGGGGACGGCGATGGTGACGGCATTGCCGACATTACCGAAGGTGTGGGCGATCCAGACGGAGACGGTCTGCCCAACTGGCTGGATCTCGACAGCGACGGAGATACCATTACGGACCAAGTGGAAACTGCAGCGGATACGGACAACGACGGTATTGCCAATTATCTGGACCTGGACTCGGACAACGACGGGGCGAGCGACCAAGCCGAGGTTACCGCCGGCACCGATCCCTATGACCCCGCTGACTATCCTTCCGTCCCGGCCTCCAACACGTATTCCTTAGCCTTTCTGATTGTTGTGCTGGGTATCGGCGGTGTTTTTGTCCTGCGCCGCGCCGTTCAAGAGTTGAAACGGAAAGACAACGGGCAAATGTAGCAAATCATCGACGATGACGTTGCTTGCGAAGCAAGCCATCAAAGGTTTTTTGGAGGGGGAGTGGGGGAACCGTTTCCTCAGAAAAGGTTCCCCCACGTTCGGTTCAAAATCAACTCACGCGAACTGTACCTTAAACGTCCGTAGCTCATACGGCGTCACGTAAAACGTGATACGGTTCCCTTGAAGTTTCAGGGGCGGTCGTCTTCTTCCATGAGTCCGCATTCGGCGACGGATTTCGGTTTACGCCCGAACGTCAGGGTGACCTCGCCGCGTTGGCCGTGGGCTTCGTAGAGGCGGACGATGACGGCGTCGGAATCCTCGTGCTTTTTCACGTGGTCGATGATGACGTTGTCGTTGTCCACACTGGCGAAGGCGCTGACCGGCGGCTGCGACCCGCTGGTCTTATGTGACGGCACCGCGATGAGCGGCGTATTGAGCTGGTGGCCTTCGTGCACCGAACCGTTCCGCCAACCCCAAGCGTGGGGGAGAAGCGAGTACGTGAATTCGTGCGCTCCCTCGTCGGCGTGCGGATCGGGATCGATCGAAGACCGCAGCAGCGACAGCCGCAACACATTCTCCTTCACGTCGTACCCGTACTTGCAGTCGTTCAGCAGACTCACACCGTAATCGCCTTCCGAAAGATCCGCCCAACGCAACGCCGTATTCTCGAATCGCGCCCGGTCGGACGCGTAATTGGCATGGGTGGGCCGCTCGATGGTTCCGTATTGGATTTCGTAGGTCGCCCGCGTCGAACGAACGTTCACCGGGAACGCCACTTTTAACAGCACTCGTTTCTCCCACCAATCCACCTTCGTGATGAAATCGATGCGTGGCGAACTGGCATACAGCGTGACATCCTGCGTGAACGTGCTCTTCTCCGTCTTGCGGACGATGCGCACGGCCGCACGGACCGGCCCCGTCTCGATGACCTCGATGCTTTCCGCCGGACCCGGTTCCCACATCAGGTCTTCAAAGTTGTGGTCAATGTCCCATGCGTCATTTTTCCACGGCCGGTCGTCGAACAGTTGGAGCACATTTGCACGCGCCCCCTTGGGTAGCACGTCTCGCTGCTCGACTTTGTCGTGGATCTTCGTAAGCGTGCCGTGCTTGTCGAAGCGGATGCGCACGAAATCGTTCTCCATGCCGGTGCCGGTTGCCCGCAGCAGGCCCGTCGGGTCAGCATGACGCGTGCCGGTCACGACGCGGTACACCGCATAGCCCAGCGGCGGAACCGCCTTGGCCTCGAAGATGATCGTGTCTTTGCCGATTTGTTGACTGGGCACCGGATTGCCGCCCGTGTCCACGACGCAGAACTTCGCAGGCAAGTTGGGTACCGTTACCGTTGCGATGTCATCGCGCACCCAGCTCAGGGAGTTAAACACGATCATCGGGATTCCTTCCCCGTCCGTGGCAATAGTGCCGAGAACGTGGGCGAGGGCCTCGTCCCGAATGGACGCGATAATCTCCCGTGCTTCCGCGTAATCCTTGTCCGCCTGCGCATAGACTTCGGTGATGGACGAGCCCGGCAAAATGTCGTGGAACTGATTCGTCAAAACGCGCTTCCACCCCTCCCAAAGCTTGGCGTGGTCGTACTTCCCGCCGCCGAGGTGGGCGAGCACGCTCAGAAACTCCGCGTCATGCAGCGCGACCTCGCACTTCCGGTTGTTTCGCTTCGTGCGCGCCTGCGTGGTCTGGCAGGCCCGGTGCAGTTCGAGGTACAGCTCGCCGTTGTACACCGGCAACTCCGCGCGCGCGGTCTTTTTGCGCATACGCTCGACGCAGTCGGACAGACGCCCGAACTCGCACTTCGGCACGCCGACGATATTGCTCAACCGCTTCCCGTGCTCGATCATGTTCATCGTCGGACCGCCGCCGCCGTCGCCCCAGCCGAAGGCAAAAGGCAGTTCGTCCACTTTCTCTTTCTGCTTGAACTGGTTCCACTGGGCGATGCAGTCTTTGGGGATGGGATTCCCGTTGTAGTTCAACGGCGGCATCAGCGCGAAGATGCGCGTCCCGTCCGTACCCTCCCATTGGAACATGCTGTACGGGAACTCCGTAAACATGTTCCAGGAGATCTTGGTTGTCACGAACGCGGTGAGCCCCGCCTTCTTCATGATCTGCGGCAGCGACCAGGTGTACCCGAAGGAATCCGGCACCCATGCAATGTGCGAACGCTTGCCGAATTCGCGTTCGTAGAATCGGTTGCCATACAGGTATTGGCGAATGAGCGCCTCGCCGGATGGCACGTTATGATCCGGCTCGATCCACGGCGCGCCGCACAACTCCCAACGGCCTTCCTGCACGCGTTTTTTGATGCGCTTGTATAACTCGGGGTAATAGGTTTTGATCCATTCATACTGCACCGGTTGGCTGCACGAGAAATGAAATTCCGGGTACCGGTCCATCAAGTTAAGCACCGTCGAGAACGTGCGCGCGCACTTGCGTTTCGTCTCCCGGATCGGCCAGAGCCAGGCCGTGTCGATATGGGCGTGGCCCGCGAGAACCAGTTTGCCCATTCCGAAGCTGGCTTCGAAATCCTTGAGTCCCGTTCGCAGCGTCCGCTGCGCTTTCTTCAATGACGCGTGATACGAAGCACTTCCTTTCTGTTGGAGGTCGACACTCCGGACCGACCGGTCCAGCAGCTCCAGGAGTTCGCGAGTGGGCGCATAGTTCAGGTTGAGTTCTTCCGCCACTTCAAGCGCGACCAATGCGTCCCAGTAGAACTCCCACGCCACCATGTCCATGACCGCGAGGTCCGCGTACCCAAACGTATGGTACAGGTCGAACCGCGTGCTGGGACACGCCTCCAGCACGATTTCGAAAGTCTCGCCGCCCTTGGCCTTCTCCGTAAGGATCAACTCGTCGCGGTTGCGGTCCAGTCCCTGATACGGTTGGCCGTTGACGTACGCCAGTGATTCGCCGCCTTCGTTCACGTCCAAAGGTTCGGTGGTCAGTGAAGTCTGCGCAGCGCAGATCAGCGCGACTACCTTCTCGCCTTTCATGGACTGCGGCACGCGCACCTTCATGCGGAACCATGTCGTCTGGTCGAGCCCCCCCCACAGGCCCGGGATCTGAAACGGCTTCCACCCCGATTTCGGCGCGCGTTCCGGACCCTTGTCTTTCCCGGTTACGGAATACTCGATAGCGCCGACAGACTGCCGCTTGCTGAATACCGTCCCCTCGATCTCGCGGATTCGCTCGCGTATCTGACCGGCTTCGATACGCCGTTCGGAGTCAAAATTGGGCATGGAATGCTTCCCCTGGTTGTGGTCCAGATCGGACGCGCCGGTGGTTACAGTTCTTGACGGAAATCTCCACCGGGCATGGCTGCGGATTATACGCGATTGAAACGGCACGTACCAAGCTGGATACGACCCTTGAAGCAGGGATGTGGTGGCCCGCGTGGTCAAAATGCACTTGGTCTATAGAACGGACACAGGTGACACACTTTCGGACTAAAACGTCACTTCCACCGTTACAATCTTCTTCCGCTCCACCGTCACCGAGAACGTGTTGTCGCGCGGCGCCAGCGGTGCGCCCGGGTATTCCTCCAGATTCAGGAAGCGCGCCGTCCGAACCGGTTTGAAGAACGTCAGGTTCCCCTCGATGCGCTCGTTCGTCGGATTGAACATGCGCACGACCAGACCTTCGCCACTCTCCGATCGTTTAAGGGCGCTAAGTACGAGGTTCGCCGGTTCGATACGAAGGAAGCTGTGCCGCTTGGGCAAGTCGCCGCTGTGGGGGCCGGCCTGTGCCGGTTGAAGCGGCGCGATGAGCCGGTCCACGTTTGCGTAAACGTTCGCCGTGTCCCAGGAACCCGCGTGCGGGAAAATGAGGTACCGAAACTCGTGTGCTCCCGGACACTGGGACAGTCCCATCTGGGGGCGCACATCCCACCGTTTGCTCACCGTCGTCAGGGAAACCTGATACGCGCGCAGCAGTGTAAAAGCGATGGTCCGGTCCGCATCGTCCGTCACCTGGTATTCGCGCAGCCCGTCATTAATGATGGCCAGACCCGCTTTCCCGTCGTTTACATCCACGAAACGCAGCATCGGGAATGTGGCGTTGACGCTGCCAAACCACGGACTGTCCGGTCCGAAGACAACCTCCCGCTCGACAACGTCAAACGCGGTCTCCGCATGACACACTTTCGTCTGCAACTTGGTCGGGAACATCACGCGAAGGCGATGGTTCTCCGCGTGATTAACAAACCGTGTCGCCACCTCAATGGCATTGGCCCTCTTGCGCAACGTGACCGTCGACACGATCGTCAATTCGCGAAGTTCATTGCTGCGCCGGGCGGCACTGCCGGCGCCGTCCAAACGCTGCCACGGATTGCCGCCGTTTTCATCCAGACCCGCCGACACCCGCATGCGGTACGTAATGTGATAGCGCGCGAGCAAGGGCCCGTTTTCGGCCAGCGCGATTTCCACGGGGAATCCCGGACTGGTCACGATGTCGTCCATCGCCGGTTCGATATGCATCCAGGCATGACCCGCTTCTCCCGAATCTTCAAAATAGTGGAGTCCGTCAAACCGGGCTCCCGTCGCTTTGTGCATCACGTCCAGCGTGCCTTGGGGCGTAATCTCCACGCGAAGATGTTCATTCTCCAGCGTGTTGTGCGCGGTCACCAGAGTTCCGCGGGCGAAGGTACCCTCCTCGGTTCAGTTTGTACGATGCGTAGCCAAGGGCGGGCACGTCCCGCAGTTCGATGTGGCACGTCACCTGCTCGCATTCCATCATCGCCGTGGCATCCGCATCGTGGTTCAGTACGGCGTGGTGCGGTTTTCGGGTGACTGCTTGCACGGCGGCAGGTTCGCCCGTTTCTGCGTCCACGAAATCGAACTGTGGTGTCGCACCATCACGCGGCAGGTCCAACACCACGGTTGCCACCTCGGATCGCGAATGCGAAGACGCGTTGAATACGGTCAGTAACACGTCGTCAGGCGCTGCGTCCGAATGGTCAATGCGCTTTTGAACCTGTGCCAGACTCCGCCGCGTCAGGCCACCGGCAATATTGACGACCTGGCGAAGCCGATACGTCATGTCGCGCTCGATCTCGTCCACACCGCTCCCGGCGATGCTGTCGTGAGCGTGGCACTTGAGGAGCGTCTTCCACGCCAGATCCAGATACCCTGCTGGATACTCGGTCCCCAAGGCCCACGCGATAGCCGCGTACGGCTCGGCCCATCGTTGCAGGTCGCTTTCGGCGTGTGCGTTCAACCGCTTCATTCGGGTTCGGCTCGAAAGCACGTCGCTGTACAGGTGGATCCGGCCGTCCATGAATTTCGGCGTCCGTCGCTCGCCCTTCAATACAACGAGATCCTTGGCGGCGCTTTTCACCTTTTCCATCAACATCGGGAGGCTGCTGTGATAAATCGCGCCCTTCGGCACGGCTTCCTGCGCCGCCTCGATAATTCGTACCGTCACCGGATCCGGCACGCTGCTGTCGTGGCCCATCATGAACGCCAGGTAAGGCGTAGTGGATACTTGCTGTTCCATTGCGCACAACCGTTGCACACTTTCAACCGCCGTCTTTGCATCAAACGGCTTGCGCGGCACGTCGAGCAGGGCGTGATGATCCAGGCTTTGCTCTTCCCGGCATAGGCGGAACGGCAATCCGCCCTGCTTCCACGTGCGCATCCGTTCGTGTTGTGTCGTGCCAAACACGACGGGCCGGTACACGTGGAAGTAGAAGTTGTACCGGGCGCCAGAACTCATCTGCGAGCCGAGGATCTGCGTGCCGTCCGCCCCCTCGAAGATGAATTCGTTAGGCACCTCGTCGTGCGAAACGCCGTGGTAAAACAACATCGTATCGATATCGAAACCTTGGTAGATCTGCGGCAACTGCGAGTTCTGGCCATAGGAAAAAGGCGTGTGACCAACTTTCATCACATGACCGAACGCGCGCGCGACACGATGTCCGTATAGGAGATTCCGCACCAGCGATTCGCCCGGCACGTTGAACGCTTCCGGGCAGGTGTACCAAGGACCGACCAGCAACCGTTCACTGGAAACATGCCTCGTGATCCGGTCGCGTGCTTCCGGCCGGATCTCCAGGTAATCCTCCAAAGGCACCGCCTGCGAGTCCAATAGAAAGGATGCGTAGCCAGGCTCATTTTCCAGAACGTCGAGAAGCTTGTCGAGCATCTCGACCAACATCATGCGCGTTTCCTGGAAATCGTAGAGCCACTCCCGATCCCAATGCGTGTTCGAAACGACGTGAATCTCGTACTCGTTACCCATTTCCCGCTCCCTCAAGGCCACAATCCTGCGTTGCTGGACGTAAAGCGTACTCCAATGCAGGTGCAGAAGAAAGGTTCTTTCGATGGCGAGCAAGAGAATTGTTGCGAGGCCAGGCTAGCTTCCCTCTCGGCGCTGGCTACCCTTCACTGGCGATTGCGCGGAGCCGTGGTCCGATTGCATCGATGACGAACCCACCGGGTTGTCGGATTTGCGGGTGCTGCCGCATCCAACGGCTCCAAACACGGCCGCTGCGACTACCAGAAACGAGAATAGGATCTTCATTTGTACGTGCTCCCTTGTTACTGCTGGGCGAAACCCAGCCGTCCCCATAGCTGGTCAATACATTCGGAATGTGCGGGAAAATGTGTCAATGCAAATACCGGTTCCGCCGCTGTAACGGCGAGGGCCGGCCAACTGTACTGTAGATACACCCCGGACCGTGGGCTGTCGGTAGGATGCGTGTGCGCCGGTCGAGATGTAACGCGGAGATTTATGGCCGTTCCGAACCGGTTCTGTAATCTTTGACCGCAAGCCCGGGTACAAGGTGTTTCCAGGAAGGAATGCGCCGCATGCGGTGCGGTTGCTGATGATTGCGCGCCGCACCGGTGCGGAAGGCATGCTGATTTTTCGTCGAGGCGCGGGCGCCAATGTGCTTTCGGGCAGCGGCGCAGGCGATGAATGGCGAACATTGTGGGTCCGGCTGGGATCGGGTCGCACACGTCACAAGGGGAATAACAGGTCCAGGCCCACTACCCTTTGTTGCCGGTCCCAGCACGGACGCCACAATGGCATACTATCCCCAAACCGGTGGTTATGCAATGAGGCTTCGTGACACTTAGGGCCGATGTGCGATACGGCGATCCGATCAGTAAATCAGTTCCGCCCAGCGGTCGCAGGCCATCAGGTGTTTCTTCAGGCGGAGCCACTTTTCTTCGGATCCCGCCATTTTCGATAGGGCGCTATCCAGCATGTCGCTGACCTTCTCCAGGCCCGCTACGTAAACGTACGTGTTCACGTCTTGCAGCAACTCCCAGACTTCCGCCGCGTTTTCCGAAAGGGACCGTTCCAAATCGATGGGCTCATCAAGGTGCGGCCTCGGGCTCACCGCTTCGAACGCCTTGAAAGTTTCTTTGTCGTAGTAGTTGGCAAGGTCGTTCTTCTGGTCGTTCATGTAGAGCAGTTCCATGCCGCGCTTGGCGCCATAGAACAACCGGACCTTGCCTTTCCAGTTGCCGACTTCGTCGTAGATGTGTTTGACGAAAGCCCGGAACGGAGCGATTCCCGTGCCGAGACCGATCATCAGGATATTTGCGGTCGGGTCTTCGGGGAGCGAGAATGCGATACCGTAAGGACCCGTCAGAGTAATTATATCGCCCGGCTGCAAGTCGCACAGGTAGTTCGACGCGACCCCCGGATACTGTTCGCCGTTGACCTCGTCAATGTAGAAGCATCGTTTCACACACAGCGAGATATTGCAGGTTCCCGGCGTTTCGTCCTCGTCGATGCTGGCGACGGAGTAGAGCCGGAAATGGTCCTCGTTTCCGAATTCGTGCGGACCCGGGACCAGCAAACCGATACTCTGCCCCAGCTTGAAGCTGGACGCCCCGCGGTCGATTTCTAAGACAATGTGCCGGACCTCGTCCGGGTAGTCCGCGGGCGTAATGCGCGTGCTTTCCAGCACTTTCCCATTGAAGGTGGTTGAAATGTCGAATTCTTGTAGGCGCGCCATGACCGTACTCTCCTCTGTTCACTCGCGCCTCCGCGGCGGAGCAGTAAAGGCCCCCGTTGCTGATTCGTTCCCCCGACCCGTTACCAGGCGTACGATAAGCGCCACCCGCCGCTGCGCATTGACATCCACGTAGCGCTCGGACACACTTCCCATTTCCCCCCGGACGGGCGCGATCAGTAGCTATATTTTAGGCGTTTGTGGCTGGGGGTGTCAATTGGGCAATTGCCCCGCCCGCCGCTTTCACAGTACGATTGTGCCACGAATCTATAACCAACACGGAGCCATCTATGAACCTGCAACGCCTCCTGGTCGCCATACTCACAGCATACTTTGCCGCCATCCCCTTGGCCTACGCCCAATCCGCCGCGACCCTTTCCAAAGCTGACTACCTCGACAAGTGCAAGGGAGCGTGGGCGGGGCAGATGATTGGCGTGTGCTACGGCGCGCCATACGAATTCCGCTCGAACGGGAAACCCATCACGGACGAACTCAAACCCTGGACCCCGGACCGGGTGGCGGGCGCGATTGGACAGGACGATTGCTATGTCGAAATGACCTTTCTCAAAGCGCTGGAAGATCATGGACTCGACATCACCTATGCGGAGGCGGGTAAGGCGTTCGCGGATACGCAGTATCCATTGTGGCACGCGAACCTGTACGGGCGCGAGAATTGCCGTCGCGGCATTATGCCGCCGCTCTCCGGCTACCCTGCATTTAACCGGCACGCCGATGACATCGACTTTCAGATCGAAGCCGACATCTTCGGCATTCTCTGTCCGGGACTGCCACGCGAGTCGAACCGGCTGTGCGATGTCTTCGGCCACATCATGAATTACGGCGACGGCGTTTACGGCGGGATGTTTGTCGCGGGCATGTACGCAGAGGCCTATTTCGAAAACGATGATATTCTGCGTGTGGTACAGGCGGGCCTCGCCTGCATTCCCGAGGAGTCAACTTACGCGCGATGCATCTCGGACGTCATCGCCTGGCATGCCGAGGACCCGCAGGACTGGCTGGCGACGTGGAAGAAGATCGAGTCGAAATGGCAGGACGACGTCGACTGTGAGCGGCACAATCCCTTCAACATCGACGCCAAGCTCAACGGGGCCTACATCGTCATGGGCTTGCTATACGGCAACGGCGACTTCGTCAAGACGGCCGAAATCGCTACCCGCTGCGGTCAAGACGCGGACTGCAATCCCTCTAACGCAGTTGGCGTGCTTGGTTGCATGAAAGGTTTCGAGGCCATGGGCGACGCATTGACCGGCGGCATCGGCGGCATCGCCGATGGAAAGTTCTCCCACACCGACTATTCCTTCGACACGCTGATACCCGCGTGTCAGCGGGTGACCGAATCCATCATACGGCGCGCGGGTGGTTCCGTGGGTCGGACGAATACACAATTCCCCGACAGCCGGCACGACCTCCCGATACGCTGGAGCAATGGGTCTATCAGGTTGAAGCGTTGGATGAAGCCTTGCCGCAGAACGTGGTCAATCTTTGGAACCCGGCCTGGCACGTCATCGCCTGCGGCAGTGACATGGAACCCGGACTACGCAGCGAGGTCTTCGGCCGGAAGGGCGTGCTCGTCCTCCATCCCGTGGACGAGCAGCATCCCGCCGCGTTGATCGGTTCCTTTGCGGTACCCGGCGGGGCACCACGCTTGGTCATCGAGACCGCTTCTGACAAGCGCGGGGACTATCTGCTCCGGGTGTTCATAAATGAGGAATTGAAACTCGAACGCGTCATCAATACCGGCGGGGAATGGACGACCGCTACGGTGGACCTGATGCCCTACACCGGAAAGAACATCAACGTCCGCATTGAAAACGCCGCCAACGGATGGTCATTCGAGGCCGCATACTTCGCCCGCATCGCCATCGAGTAGCCGTTCTCAACTCATCCCGGCGCCGGCCGGTGTACCTTCTCCTGCATACCGTTCCAACAGATCGGCCGCCCGGTTTGCCCCGTCGCTTTGCGCCACAATACGGGACCAGTGTTGTGTCGCGTCGTGGTAGCCATTCTGCTCGATCACGGCATCGAGGGCAGACAAAACCGCCTCACCCGTAGCGCGACGTGGCGGCAACACCCGGCAAAATCCGTTGGCGCTGCCGATGCGAGCGTTGGTCCGTTGTTCCAGGTGCGTGGGGATTGCCACCATCGGCACACCGGCGTTCAGGGCCTGGTACATAGTTCCGTTGCCCCCGTGAAACACGAGCGCACGGCAATGCCGCAGGATCTCGCTTCCCGGCGCGTACCGCACAATCCGAAAGTTCGGCGGCGCCGCCCCGACCACGTCTACCGACACGCGTCCCGCCGTGGTCACGATGAATCGGTACGGGCTATGCGCCAACGCGGGATAGATACCTTTCAACAGCGACTCGAACCGTCCCGTCGATCCCATCGTGATGTACACATTCGGCGTTCCGTCATCCAATTCCCCCATCCAATCCGGCGGCGTTTCCGGATAATCGAAAATCAATGGACCTGTCTGCTGGGTTTTTGGAAGCCACGACGATACTCGGTACAGCCCCGGCAAGTCAGGGGAAATCAGTGGAACGGACTGAAACAACTTCAACGAGTCGATTGGTTTTCTTCCAAACCTTCGATAGACGCGGCGACGTAACGAGGTCATGTGGTACCACTCGTACCCGCGCCAATACCGCCGCAAGACGGGGTGGGTGAGCACGTAGTCGATGAAATAGGCGTTGAAAAGACTCGCGCCAGGCACCCCGGCGAGGTGGGCCGCTGAACTCGCCGTAGCCGTCGAGGCCCCCACCACCAGGTCCGGTTGCTCAGCCCGAATCAGCTCGACCTGGCTTTCCAGAATCGCGTCCAACGGCGCCCAACGCGTCAGGTGTGACAAATCGTGAAACGCCGCAAGCCATCCCCGCTTCATGTACCGATTCCAGGCGTACGGCTGATCGATCTCGCGAACCCGCGCCACCCGAAGCCCTGCCTTTGCGGCCAGGGAAAGCTCGGATCGCGATTTCGCCGGGTCATCGCCCGCGATGACGACTTCGTGGCCGCGGGCATGCAGCGCTTTCCCGACTTCAATGCAATGCGAAAGATGGGCAAGCACGTAGCTTGACGTAAATAGGATAAACTTCATGCGACTTACGACTTGGCGTACCGTTGAAGAATCTGGGCACCAGTTGGGCTTCCTTCGCGAGCGAAGCGCTCCAGGAGTTCCGCCGCTGCCGCCGCACCATTGGAACCCCGGACCGATTCGGACAGCTTTCGAGCGGCTTCGGCGTACGACGGGGTTTGGATGATACGATTCAGGTTGCGCACCAATTGCTCCGGCGATATCCGCCGTGCCCGCATCTTGATGCAGAATCCGTGATCGACGCCGATCCCCGTGAGCACGTCCTGTTCAAGATGTGACGGAAGCGAAATCATGGGCACTCCGGCCACCAGAGACTGATACATCGTTCCGTTGCCTCCGTGAAAGATGAGGGCCTTGCAGCGTTTGAGAATTTCCGACCCCGGCGCGTAACGCGTGATTCGGAAATTGGGTGGCGCCCGCCGCACCGTTTCTTCCGCTGCCTGCCCGCCGGTCGTCACCACGAACCGGTACGGAGTTCTGCCTAATACCGAATAGGTGCGTTGTAAGAACTCATCCAGCAGCCCCGTCGACCCCATGGTGATGTATACGTTGGGCGTTCCATCCTCGAGTTCCGTTATCCAGTCCGGCAACGGTCCCGGGTATTCGGACCAAATCGGCCCGACCGTGTGAAAACGCGGGAAGAACGCGGGCGGCTCGTACAGTTCGGGCAAGTCCGGTGAAATCAGCGGCGCCGACCGTAATAATTGCAGCGCGTTGACGGGTTTCACACCATGGTTGCGATAGACGCGCCGGCGAATCGGGGCCAGCCGCAGCCAATCGTACGACACGGCCAGCGCGTGGTACAGCGAGCCCGGGGTCAGCAGCCGGCTGGCGTACCCATTCATGATACAAGCCGCCGGCGTGTCCGCAATATACGCGGCGGTCGTTGCGCTGATCGTTGCATCGCCGATGACCAGGTCCGGCTGCTCTTGCCGAATCAGCCTGACTTGGCTCTCGATGATCTCCTCGAGCTGAACCCACTTACGCAGATTGTGCAGGTCCATCGCCGACGCCAGCCACCCATGTTTCACAAACCGATCCCAACCGTACGGGTGAAACGGTTCACGGGCAGATTCCAGGCGAAAACCGGCGCGTTTCACCAGTCCCAATTTGGACCGTGGATGCAGCGGATTGTCGCCGCCAAAGACGACTTCATGCCCCCGGGAACGTAGCTTTTTCGCGATTTCGATGCACCGCGACGTGTGGGCGAGCACGTATCCCAAGGGAAGAAATAGGAAACGCGACGGCCGGGAAGGCCGCAACTCCAAGGTCCCGTGCGCGGGATAGGAAATGCTCGTTGTACCGCTCAATGAGTTCACAACTATTTGCTGCTTCCGTGCATCACACCGTAGCTCCGCTAGTCATCGCCGGACGGGAATTGGCATACGCTCCCTACGCCGGAACGCCGACCTCGAACGTCTCTACGGTCTCCTTTTCCACGCGATGGTCCGCTTCGTCCAAACAGACCTCCAACGCCTCGGCTACACCCGCCGCATCCGGGTCCGCGAGCATCGAAATATGGTTGCCTGGAACGGGGCGCATGTCGATCGATCCCTTCACGAAGGGACGCCATCCCAGAGTCCTGTCGCTCAGCCAGCGCCGCAATAGTCCGCTTCGCGCCGACGTAATAAGTGTGTCCTTGACCAATTGTGGGAATCCGCGCACGATGGCGCGCCAGTCCCGCTTGAGCAAAACCCACAACTGTCGCATCGAGGGAATGAACGAATCTTCCGGGATGACCGCGAAAAAACCGCTCGTGTACAAATACGCCAGCCGGCCCGCATACGGGTCCGGGCAATACCGCATCGATGCCTTCATACCTTCCCGGCAATTGTCAACCAGTCCATGGATGGCGCCCGGCCCGGCGCTTGGGGCCAGGAAATTCACCCGCTTAAGCTCTTCCAAAACCGCGGCGTACTGGGCGTTCGGCTCCAACTTGCGCAAGGTCCGGTAACGCAGGTCGATTTGCGTCGAGAAAAAATGCTCGACCATCATCATGACGCTCGCCAGCCACATGGCATCGTCCGACGCGTCCAACAGCAGATTGTACAGCTCGCTGCTCCGAGGCCCGGGAAGCGGCGCGAACGTGTCCATGAGGACGACCACACCCACATCATGTCCCTGTTCCTTCAACTGCCGGGCCATTTCAAAGGCGATAGTCCCTCCCGACGAGTGGCCGCCGAGATGGTACGGACCCTCCGGTCGAACCCTGCGCATGGCCTCGATATAGCACGAGGCCGTTTCCTCCACCGTGTCGAACATGCGCCCGACACCGTTGATTGCCGGCGCCTGCAATCCATAGAACGGCCGGTCCGGGTCCATGTGCCGCGCGATGGGCAAATAGCAAAAGACCGTCCCCGGCGCCGGGTGTACGCAGAAGAACGGATTCTTCGATCCCTCCGGCTGGATGGGCACTACTACCGATTCCGCCAGCGCGTTGCCCGACCGCAACACCCCCGCGAGACGCTCGATGGTCGGCGCTTCAAACAATTTAGCCGGCGCCAATCGTTGCCCGAACCGCCGCTCGATCTCGTCCATGAGTTGGACCGCCGAAAGCGAGTGACCGCCGAGATCGAAAAAACTGTCCGTCACCCCCACGGGCCGGACGTCCAGGACGTGTTCCCAGATGCGCTCAAGCTCCAGTTCCAACGCGTCCCGCGCGGCCTGCGCCGTTCCGGAAACGTCCCGCGCGCTTCGGGTTGGTTGGGGCAGTGCGTTTCGATCGATCTTTCCATTGGGTGTCAATGGCAGCCGATCCAGCGTGACAAATGCCGTCGGGACCATGTATTCCGGAAGCGATTCGCGCAGGTAGGCTTTCCATTCACCGTTGTAAGGCTTTCCATTCTGTTTCGCGACCACGTAGGCGACGAGCCGGTGATCGTCGGGCACGTCCTCCCTTGCTACGACCACGCTGTCGGCGACCGCCGGATGTCTGCGCAGGCGGGTTTCAATCTCACCCAACTCGATTCGGTACCCACGAACCTTCACTTGGTGGTCCTGCCTGCCCAGGAACTCGATATCCCCGTTTGACCGGTACCGCGCGCGGTCGCCCGTCCGATATAACCGGTCGCCGGACCGCTCGCTGAAGAGGTGGGGGATAAAACGCTCCCGCGTCAACGCGTCCCGGTTCCAGTACCCCCGCGCAACGCCCACGCCGCCGATGTACAGCTCCCCGGCGATGCCCGGAGGCACGATTCGCATGGACTCGTCGAGGATGTACATTTGGGTGTTCGCGATCGGGCGCCCGATGGGTGGATTGCCCTGCGTCGTGCCGTTACAACGCGCGATGGACGCGCACACGGTCGTTTCCGTCGGTCCATACGCATTGAAGAACTTCCGGCCCTCTGACCATTCCCTGACGACCATGGCCGGGCAGGTCTCGCCCGCGGCGACAACCGTCTCCAAGTCCGGCAGTTCCGAACCGTCTACTACTTTCAACACGGATGGGGGCAGCGTCACCGTCGTAATCCGTTCGTCCCGCAGAACCCCCAGCAAGTCGTCCGCCGCCGCCATGGTTGCCTGCCGCGCCAGGACCAGCGTCGCCCCGGTACACAACGCCATAAAGATTTCCGACACGGACGCGTCGAAGCTGAGCGAGGCAAACTGCAAGACCCGGCTGTTCTCGTCCACACCAAAGCACCGCGTCTGGGCGTCCACCAGATTGCACAGACCGCGATGCTCGAGCAGTGCGCCTTTGGGATCGCCGGTCGATCCGGACGTATAGATGACGTAGGCAAGGTTGGACTTCGTCGCGACTCGTTCCGGGTTTTCTGACGGGTAACGTGCAATCCGATCGAAATCACGATCGATACAGATGATTGTCGCGCCCGACCCCGGCAACAAATCCACGACCCGCGTTTCCGTCAGCAATACCGACGCCTGCACATCGCGAATCATGAACGCCAGCCGTTCGGGAGGGTATCCGGGATCGAGCGGAACGTAGGCGCCGCCCGCCTTCATGATTCCCAGCAGGCCCACCACAGTCGTGATAGACCGATCCATACACAACCCAACCATGATCTCCGGGCCGACCCCTTTTTCGCGCAACAAGTGAGCGATTTGGTTCGCACGGCGGTTCAGTTCCGCATACGTGATCGTGTCGGATTCAAAAACCAGCGCCGTCGCGTCCGGCGCTCGATCCACTTGGGTTTCAAACCATTCCTGCACGGTCTCGTATGGAGCGGCGGGCGATTCCGTTCGATTGAGATCCTGTTCGAGCGCGTTGCGCCGGTCCGCGGAAATCAATGCAACTTGGCCCACGGGGAGCGATGGATCGTTCAACATGCAGTCCATCGCCTCGATCATCTGATCGATGGTGAGTTGCTGCGCTTCCTCATCGAAAAGCGCCTGATTGAAATCGAATGTAATGCCGAGATTCCCGGTCGCCGGATTGTCGTAGAAATTGACGACCAGCGGGTCCGCTCCGTATCCGGAATGGAACCATCGGATCTCGCTGGAGGTTCCACGAAAATCAGGGATGGTCCACAGCAGATAATTCAGCATGACATCATGGGACTGTGTATTTACGAGGTTGTGGAGATATGCGGCGCTGTTTCGCAGACACGAAGCGGCATCCATGGCCACTTTTTTGATCGTCGAGAAGAGGGTGTCTTCCTCATCGACTGTCACGCGTAACGGCAACACGCCGATGAAAATGCCGATCGTCTGCTTGTACACGTCGGGCCGGCGATTGTGGAACGGCATCCCGATCGAGATGTCCCGAATCCCGCTCATCCGGTGCAGGTACGTCGCGAGGACCGCCGCAAATATATTGAACGTGGCGGCAAACGGCGTTTTCGTCGCTACGTTTTCGTGCAGGGCCAACGCCCGAATTCGCGCCGTCCGTTCCTCACCCAGATCGTAGCGGCGATGGCTGATGGTTCCGACCCGGCGCGTCGTCGCCGTACCGTAAAACGAGATTGGATCCGGCGTGGTTTCAAGTTTGGATTCCCAGAACGCCAATTCATTGGGATCGGCATTGGCGCCGCGATGCGCCAGCTCATGCCCCACGTAGTCCATAAACGACGGAATCACGGGTGCTTCGTCCAGCGTTCCGTCCATCGCTCGTCCGTAATACTCGTCGAGATAGCGCAACGTGATCAGTACCGAAAAGGCGTCGCAGATGATATGGTGCTGGCAGAAGTACCAGGCGTACTTTTCACTGCCCAGTTTGATCAACGCCGTGTCGAACAGTCGTTCGTGGAGGTTAAACAACGTGCGACACCGTTCTTCGGACCAGCGTTCAAAATGCGCAACTGGATCGGGTTCGTTCGAGAAGTCCAACGCTACCAAGGTGTATTCGATCTCGGAAAGAACGCGTTGCTGGGGCACACCATCGACCACGTCCACTACTGTGCGCAATGCATCCGCATTTTGAACCAGCCGATGGAATGCCCGCTCAAAACACGCCGAATCAACCGCCATCGGGATGATCAGTCCCAACGCGTTGTTGTACAGGGGGACGTCCGGGTTGAGTCGCTGCCCGAGCCAGAAGACCAACTGCGCCTTCGTCAAATTCGAACGTTCGTATATGTCCACCCCATGAACTCCACCGATGCCGGGGCCGGGTTCTGCTGGAACCATGCGTATTGCTGCGCCGCCGGCAAGTCGCGTTCAGCACCGCGGTCTCTGATTAAATGTCACCGAATTGTTGCGCCCAAAACCGCTTTTGTGTCCTCGAGTCCGGCATTAGGCCGCTCGCTACCCGTGTTCGGCCAGCGAACTCGTGCCCGCTTCGACCGCGGGCCGGTCCTGTGGCGCGTGTGCCGGGCCCACGGAGAACCCCCGCTCCCGCAGCACCGCACGAATCTCCTCGTGGAGCGCTGACGCGAGTTTTCCCCGTTCCTTCAGGAAGCCCGGGCAATTGTGGCGGCCCGTCGGCACCGGAACGAGCTTGATTTCCGAAAGGTGTTTTACGTAGTCGGCCTGATTCGCGTCCGGACGGCACCGTTCTCCGTAGAAGATCGTACCGATAGGCCGGGGATTCGCATTTTCGTAAACGGAAAGCACATCGAATAACTCCGTATCGCCGAGTTCTTTGCTGCACCAGTGCGTAATCACATTGGCCGCCAAGGCCACCAGCACGACCTCGATATAATCCTTCGGCCGGGAAAACAAGGCCTTGACGTCGCATAACGCCCGGAGTTGTGGCTTCCATCCGGTCCAGACCGTCGGCGGGAACGCCGGCGAAAACGCAATAACATGGTCCATGTTGCAACGCACGCCAAAATAGAATGCCGCGCTGCCGCCTCCCGACGCACCCATCGCCACATGATGCGTTGCGCCAAGACGGTCGCAGATTTCCTGCACCTTTTGCGTGTAGTACTCCAATCCGTTCGGCTGCCCGTCCGGCGCCACATGGTAGGCCATGCGCCGCAAGTCCCGCAGGAACACCAGATTCGTTTCATGCCCCAATCCGGCCAACTGCTTGCGCATCTCGAAGCGGGGTTCCCCGGCAAACAGCACATCCATCCCGGAAAAGATGACGATGGTCACGTCCGCGCCGCGATCTTCGATCCGAAAATAGTCGGCTTCGTTCGAAATGGCGTTCTCGCCTTCAAACACTTTGAAGGTGCCTTCCTCTTCCATGTTCCGCGCCAGGCTTGGCAGGAACATGCGCGTCAGCGCCTGGAAAGCCTTTTCTTTCAGCATGAACGTCTCCACCGGTTTCGTAATGTGTACTCGGTTTATGCCTTTGCCGGAAGTCTCTCAACGAGAAGTTCCTCGTACACCTGCTTCACGGCCGCGGCCTGAACTTCAAGAGAATAACACCGGGTCGCCTTGTCACGTGCCGCCCGGCCCATATTCACCGCCAACTGGCGGTCTTGACTCAGACTCGCCAGTGCTGCATGCAGCCCGTCTACCGAGCCGTCGAATACAAACCCGTCCACGCCGTCGTCGACAATCTCCGCCAACATGCCCCGGTTCGCCACGACCGCGGGTCTTCCCATGGCCATGGCTTCACGAACCGCCCGGCAGGTCCCGTCGCTTCCCGGCACGAGAAAGACTTTGACTGAAAACGCCTTGACCATGCCGACGTAGTTCTCGCCCGCGATATAGCCGGGAAAGTGCACGCGGTCTGTAAGTCCCAGTTCTTTTACGGGTTGCCAACCCACCCGTTCCTGGTTCGTGCCACGACCCACTACTATAGCATGAGCGTCGCACCCGGCGTCCACCAGACGCCGAATCGCCCGGAAAAAGTCCTCGTATCGGCGGTGCGTCTGCATCCGGGCCACGATGCCCACCACAAATGCGTTACGCGGAATTCCCAGCCAACGCCGACCGTCCGGCACCTCCCGGGACGGGTCAAAACGTTCCACATCTACAGCTCCCGGAAGTACTTGCATAGACTCGCGGGGGAAGCCGTAGGTTTCAAGATCATGTTCCAGTGCGACTTGCGAGGGTTCCAACAGGCGGCTCGTAGCGGCCAGAAGGGGCCCCTGCCGGGCCGGACATTGAAGGCCCGTGCCGTCGTAATTGGAGCGCACCACAGGGATTCCCCGTTTCCGGGCCGGGCCCAGCGCCACTCGATGATCGTTCTCCAGATGACAGTGCAAGATATCGTACGGGGTGCGGTCCAGGAATCGCCCAAGAGCCCGGCTGTCAATAAAATTGCCAACGGGATTCCGGTGTTTGGATAACCGGAACTGGAGAATCGGCTCGACGCCGCGGTCGCGGGCTGTTTCCAGCAGGGTGTGCTGTTTCCCCGCCGGGAGCGCGGGAAAGGCCAGGTCGGCTTCCACGCCGGCGCGACGCAACGACACGCACAGGTTTAGCGCCGGTTCCGCCGGACCCGTATATTTCGCGTTGCTGAAGAGGTGAAGGACTCGCATGGGCTTGCTTCGCTCAACGCCGTCGCCGTAAACAACCCCGGAGACGCCAGGTTCGGTGAAAGATGGACTACGCAGCGCCCTCGAACTTGACGCTTACCAACTGGGAAACTCCGCGTTCTTGTTGCGTGACGCCGTACAGCGCATCGGCCTTCGACATGGTTTGCTTGTTGTGCGTAATGACCACAAACTGGCTCGACGCCGTGAATTCCTCTAGGAGCGCAAGAAAGCGGCCGATGTTCGCGTCGTCCAGGGGGGCATCCACCTCGTCCAGCACGCAAAACGGACTGGGCTTGGCCTTGAAGATGCTGAACAACAGGGCGACCGCCGTCATGGCGCTCTCGCCACCCGAAAGCAAGGAAATCAACGTCGGCTTCTTGCCGGGAGGCCGCGCCTCGATTTCGATTCCGGATTCCAGCGGATCGTCTTCATCGAGCAGATAGACCCGGGCCTGGCCGCCGTTGAACAAACGGCGGAAGTAATTGCTGAAATTGTCGCTGATACTTTTGAACGTATCGAGAAACATCTCGCGAATGCGCTTATCGCTTCGTTCGATCACGCCCATCAGCGCTTCCCGGGCTTCGTGCAGATCCTGCGATTGGGTTTCGAGGAAAGTGTTGCGCTCTTCCAGAGCCTCGTACTCTTCAATGGCCATTAGGTTGACTTCGCCCATCCGTTGAATCCGTTGACGCAATTCGTCTACCAGCTTATGGCGTGTCTCGTCGTCGTACTCGTCCGTCCCCACATTTTCGGCGTCCAACGAGGCCAACGAGACCTGATACTCATCGGCGATGCGTTCTTGGAAGAACTCCACGCGATCCTCGTTGTGACGCAGTTGCAGTTCCAGGCGATGGACCTCGGACTGGGCCGAACGGGATTCCTCGCGGTACTGCTTGAGCTCTTTGTCGATTGCATCGCCCTCGTCGAGAAGAGTTTGAAGTTGGTTCTGTGCTTCGACCGCTTTGCGCGTCGCCTCTTCTTTGGTTTCAGACAACGCCTTAGAACGTTCAATATTCAGGGCGATATCGCTTTCAAGGGTGGACCTCTGCTGCTCCAATTCCTGGATCAATTCCGCCCGGCGCTCAGCCTGCGTGAGAGCTTCCGTCCGCTCCCGTTCTTCCCGTTGCCGGTCGCGCTCCACTTCCTCGAGGCGTTGCGCAAGGCTCGCCTTCCTGACGCGCAAGTCTGCCAGCGTGCTCGAACACGCGGACAACGCTTGGCGCGCTTGCGATGCCGCCTCCTGTGCTTCTGACATCTGCTGTTGGAGTATCTCGTCGTCGCTCTGGATCGTGTCCGCGCGCTGCAATGCCTCACGGCGCTGCGCTTCGAATTGTTCGCGGCGCTGGCCAAGTTCATTACGGCGTTCATCCAGCGCGTGCCCGGCTTGCACGAGGTTATCGAGTTCCGCCCCCGACCGGGCCACGACGACACCCACCTCGTTGGCCTCTTTGCGAAGACTCGCGAGACGGCCATCGAGCGCGGTCAGTTCCCCGGCAACTTCCGACAGCGCCGTGCTCAGGCGTTCACGGTCGGCGGCAATGCCCTTAATAATACCCTCCGCCTCGCTCACGCGCCGTTCCAATTCCGCAATTTCCGCGCTGCGGCCCAGCAGCCCGCGACTTTCGTGCCGCGTGCGTCCACCGGTCACCGCTCCCGCCGAAGACACGACTTCGCCGTCCAGCGTGACCAGCCGCGGATGGCCGGTTCGTGACCGGGTGATGCGGATGGCGTCGTCCAGGGTTTCCACGATGATAGTGCTGTGAAGCAGATACTCCACCGCACTCTGCAACCGCGGATCGAACCGCACGTAGTCAATCGCCATGCCGACGACCCCGGGTTGATCGCGCAAGGACGATCCGTCGTCGCGCAATCCGCCGCGAATCGTGTCCAGCGGCAGGAAGGTCACGCGCCCTGCCGTGTGCTGTTTGAGGAATCCGATCGCATCTTTCGCCGCGTCGGCGTTTTCGGCGACCACATTGTTAATGTTGCCGCCCAACGCCGCTTCGATGGCCTTTTCATATTCCTTATCGGACGATAGCAGGTCGCCCACCGGGCCGATGATGCCGTTCAGTGTACCCATTCCACTGGCTTTCATGACGGCCCGGACACCCACCGCGAACCCTTCGTAGTTATCGCGGAGTTCGCGCAGCGAATTCAGCCGCGCATCGATACTGCTTTTCTGTTCGCGTTGGCTGCGCCATTGTTCGTCCAGTTCTTTGAGCGCCATACTGTGCTCTTCGCGCGCAACTTGTAATTCATCCCGGCGCCGTTCTGCTGCCGACAGTTCGGACTGTTTCTCGGCTTCCCGCGCCCGGTCCGATTCCAGTGCCGCGAGAAGTTCTTCGCGTCGCGTGGATACGTCGTTCTGTTCCTCGTATACGCGCTCCAGCTGCGCGTCGGTCGCTGCAATGTTATCCGCGAGCGTCTCGATGGCGCTTTGCGTGCGAGCGCGGTCCGTCATACGTTCCGAGGCTTGCGTACGCATCGCCTCCAAGCGCTCATCGGCCTCCGCGACCCGCTCGGCAAGCTGGGCGTACTCGACCCCCTGTTGTTCCAACTCCTCCTCGGAACCGGCTAACTCGTTTCGCACCTCGCTCGCGCGTTCGTCAGTGCCGGTTACCTGCTCGGCTAAGACCGCGGCCCGCCCCTGGAGGGACTGCTGATCTTCGAAGGCCTGCTCTCGCTTTTCGTCGGCGTAGGCGATCTGCTGGCGGAGCAGTGCGATCTGCCGTTCGATCTTCTCCATCTCGGAATCGATCTCGTGAACGCCCTGCTGGCGTGCCAGCCGCACCCGCTCCACTTCGAGCCGGTTCAGCCCGACCTCTTCCTGTCGCGCTTCCAGCGTCGTGATCCGGGTGGTCAATCCCTCGTACTGTTTGCTGGACGCCGCAAAACCTTTCTTGAGTTCGGCGATTTCGCTCGTCAGCCGTACAAATTCGAACCAGGCCGCGCGGATTTCGATGTCGCGTAGCTGATCCGTCAACTCCCGGTAGCGGATGGCGGCGTTGACCTGCCGTTTCAAAGAACGCATCTGCCGCTGAACTTCCGCGATGATGTCACTGAGACGAAGTAAATTCTGCTCGGCCGATTCCAAACGACGCATCGCGAGCCGTTTGCGGTTCTTGTATTTGATGATTCCCGCCGCTTCTTCGAACAAGTACCGGCGATCTTCCGGCTTCGAACTCAGAATCAGATCCATCTTCCCCTGGCCCACCATCGAGTAGGCCTGCGTGCCGATACCCGTGTCCATAAACATTTCATGGATGTCTTTCAGCCGGCACGGGGCTTTGTTGATGAGGTATTCACTCTCGCCGGAGCGATACACGCGGCGGGTAATCTGAACTTCCGCAAAGTCTACCGGAAGTTTGGAATCGGCGTTGTCGAAGGTAACCGAAACCTCCGCCATACCGAGCGCGTGGCGGTTCTCGCTGCCGTTGAACACCACATCCTGCATGTGGGAGCCGCGCAGTTCCTTCGCGCGCTGTTCCCCCAACACCCACCGCAACGCGTCCAGAATGTTACTTTTGCCGCAGCCGTTCGGCCCGACAATCGCGGTGACTCCCTGTTCCATGCGAAGTAGCGTGCGATCGGCAAACGATTTGAAGCCGGTCATCTCGAGTTGCTTAAAGTACATCGAGCGTCAATTGGTTCCTCAACCGCGTCGTGCGGATTGTATGATTCGTTCCGTCGCGTGAAAACCGGAATTCACACCGTGTCATCCGTCGCGTGCAGCACACGTTCAATCGACCGGGCCATCCCCGTGTCGTCGTCCGCGTCGATCACGACCGCGCTGATTCCGGGACGTTCCTTCGCAACCGTGTGGGGCACAGGCATGCCCGTGAGAAACTTCTGCACACTGAGTTTCCGATCGAGTCCAATTACCGAGTCGAACGGCCCCGTCATTCCCACATCCGTTATGTACGCGGTCCCCTTCGGCAACACGCGCTCGTCCGCAGTCTGCACGTGCGTATGGGTGCCCACGACGGCCGTGCATTTTCCGTCCAGATACCACCCCATCGCCACCTTTTCCGCCGTGGCTTCCGCATGAAAATCCACCAAGACCAACGGCGTTTCCGCACGAAGCTTTTCCACCTCGCAAAGACCCACCTCAAAAGGGCTGGCAAACGGTTCCATGTACACCCTGCCCAGGAGATTCGTGAAACCTACCTTCCGGCCATCCTCAAGCGCAATGACCATGCTGCCCTGGCCCGGGCTTTGGTCGGGGTAGTTCGCGGGGCGGATAACCGGACCCACCGAATCAATGCCCTGAATGAGTTCGCGCTTGCGCCACGTATGGTTTCCCATGGTGACACCCTGGACGCCCATCGACAGGATTTCCCTCAGGATTGCAGGGGTGGCCCCGAGCCCGCCCGCGGCATTTTCCCCATTCGCCAGAACCAAGTCAATCCGGTGGGCTTCCCGCAGTTCCGGTAGCCACCGTTTGACACAAGTCCGGCCCACGCTACCGACGATGTCGCCGATAAACAGGATACGCATCGGCCTCGAGCTACTTCGCCAGTTCGGACGCGCGGGTTTCGCGAATCACGGTCACCTTAATCTGTCCGGGATAGGTCATCTCGGACTCGACCTTGCGCGCCACGTCCCGGGCCAATTGCATCGCCTCCGCATCGGAAATCCGGTCGGGCTGGACCGCGATCCGAATCTCGCGGCCCGCCTGCAGCGCGTAAGACTTCTCCACGCCGGGAAACGCGTCCGCGATCTCCTCCAATTGTTCGAGGCGCTTGATGTACGTTTCGACCGTCTCGCGCCGCGCACCGGGACGGGCTGCCGACAACGCGTCCGCCGCTTGCACCAGCAACGCCATGACTGACTTTTGCTCCATCTCGTTGTGGTGGGCGCCTACGGCATTCGCAATCGGTTCGCTCTCACCGTACCGCTTCACGAAATCATGGCCGATCACCGCATGCGACCCCTCGACTTCGTGACTGATCGATTTCCCGATATCGTGGATCAATGCCGCCCGCTTGGTTTCCTGGACGTTCAGGCCCAGTTCCGAGGCCATGATTCCGGCGAGGTGACACACTTCCATCGAATGCTTTAACACGTTCTGGCCGTATGACGTACGATAGCTGAGCCTCCCCAGCAACTTGATGATCTCGGGATGGAGCCCATGCACGTCGACTTCGAGGCAGGCCTGCTCGCCCATCTCCTTGATCGTCTTGGCCATCTCCTCCTTGACTTTTTCCACCACTTCCTCGATGCGAGCGGGGTGGATGCGACCGTCGGAAATGAGGCGCTCCAGCGTGATACGCGCAATCTCGCGCCGTACCGGGTCGAATCCCGACAGAATGACGGCTTCCGGCGTGTCGTCGATAATGATATTGATGCCGGTGGCGCTTTCGAGAGCTCGGATATTCCGGCCTTCACGCCCGATGATCCTGCCCTTCATTTCGTCGTTCGGCAGCGGCACCACGGAAACCGTCGTTTCCGCGACGTGGTCCGCCGCGCAACGTTGAATCGCCTGGCCAATGACCCATTTGGCCTTCTTGTCCGCATTGTCGACCAATTCTTCTTCGATGCGCTTCAAGCGCAACGCCGTATCGCGGCGCACCTCGGTTTCGAGCTGCTGAAACAGTTCCTTGCGCGCTTCATCCGCGCTCATACCCGAGATATACTCGAGTTTTTGGGTCTGCTCGGCGATGACTTGGGTAAGTTTCTCTTTTTCCTTGGATAACGCGCTTTCACGTCCGGCCAGCTCGCGCTCTTTTGCGGCCAGCTCGCCGGCCTTTCGTTCTACAGATTCCACCCGCTTGTCAACGGTTTCTTCTTTCGCGAGGATGCGCTTTTCCAGCGCTACAAGCTCTTTGCGGAATTCTCGAGCTTCTCGTTCAGCTTCCTCGCGAAGCTGAATCCGCTGCTCTTTAATGGTGGTATTCGCTTCCTTGATGATCGAAGCGGCTTCGCGTTCTGCGTCTGAAATGGTCTGGGCCGCGTCTCGGCGCGCCTTGCCCAGTAAACTCCTCCCAAAAAGACTGGCGCCGACAACCGCGACGACCAGTCCCGCCACGAAACCTGCCCCGATCCACGCGAAAATCAGTGGATCAGACATGTACTAGACCTCCATCCCCCAAAAAGGGACGCCTGTTTGAGCCCTGCCCGAGGCATCGAGGAGGTCAAAGGGAAGAGTGAGCCGCCGTTTCAAGATCTAAAATATAGTCAGATATAACCTTAGCACGAACACCCCAAGGCTCGGCTTAGCCATTCCAACCATACGCGAAACGCCGCTGCGGCGAGGAGAACTCATGTCACCGTATCCCTTTTGCTCCGAAATGCGTCGAAGAGCGAAAAAGTGAACTTCCTTGACTCCGACGGTAAGTATAAGGAGGCGAGTGCCCTCAAGTCAATTGGCTGCCCGGCTGAAAAACGAGTGCAACATTTTATAACAGGCGCAGCGATTTCCGCGGCTTCAGCCATAACCCGTTGACTAAGAATTTAGACACGGGTACGCAAAGTGCGAAGAGCTTTTCTCGAATTGTTGGTTAATGATATTCTGTCGCTGGCAATTCGGGCAGGACCGGATCGCACCGGGGAAGGAGTGAGGCCGATTGTGAAAGCCGAGTTGGTTAATCCATTTGTTGAGAGTGTTTACGATCTGTTTGGAACCATGCTTTCCGCCAAGATCGTTCGGATCGGACTGGCCATTACCGAAGGCCGGCAAATGCCTCACGAAGTCATGGCACTCATCGGTTTCAGCGGCGTCATGCGCGGGACTGTCGCGCTGGCCCTGCCCGCCAGAACATGCCGCCTCATGGTGGGCAGGTTGTTGGGTCAGGAAATGCAAAGCGATGACGAAAGTGTTTCGGATACGATCGCCGAAATGGTCAATATCGTGGCAGGCTCGGCCAAGGCCAAACTCTCCCAAAAGGTCAAGCAGACCCTGGAGCTGAGCTTGCCCGTCGTGTTTCGCGGCAATGATTTCGATGTTTACTCGCCCTCGAAGGCGGTCTGGGTCGAAATCCCCTTCGAAAGCGACCTTGGACCCCTTCGAATGCGGTTGTCGCTCAGGTCAAATATGGCTGGAGCCGCGTAAGTTGCAGTACGTCTAACGATCCCTGCAATCGCAATGCAACTTTTCGCAGTGTTCCGGTATAGAGTAGCTACTGTTGGTTGACTGGTTGAGGGAAAGCTGCAAGCAATCACGGTTTTTCACCGGCAATAGATCGCTGGCCTCATGTGATTTATCCCTCTCCGTGCCCCAAAGTTTCGGGGTGATATATGCTGGTAAGCGTTCGTGCAGGCGGTTCGTTGCGCCCCCCTTGTATGTTGCAGGCCGTAGCGTACCGCGAGATAGGAGGGATTCGACGTGGCTGACTCGTATAGCGAAAAACACCCGGGGTGCGAAGGATATCATTCCTGCTTCGGCAGAGGCATCGGTCGGCGGGATTTCCTGAAGGTCGGCGTGCTCTCCGGTTTGGGTCTGACGCTGGGCGATTACTTCCGCCTCCTGGACGCGAACGCTCAAGATGCGGCGCCGGATCCCAAGGCCCAGTCCGTCATTTTTATCTATTTGGCCGGCGGGATGAGCCACGTCGACACGTTCGACCCCAAACCGTATGCCCCCATCGAGTATCGTGGCGAATTGGGTTCCGTCAAGACGAACACGGGCGATGTCTTCGGCGGGCTCCTTCAGAACCTGTCTCAGACGGCGGACAAATTGTGCGTACTGCGATCGGTCACGCACGGCGAGGCCGCCCACGAACGCGGCACGCATAATATGCTTACGGGGTATCGGCCGAGTCCGGCGATCGTCTACCCCAGCATCGGGTCCGTCGTGGCGCATGAATATGGGCCGCGCAACGATTTACCTCCCTACGTCGCCATACCCAATGCGGCCAATACGTACATGGGTACCGGCTACCTGAGTTCGGCCTACGGTCCTTTCAGCGTGGGGGGGGAACCGTCCGACAAGAATTTCCATGTGCGTGACCTTAACCTGCCGGACGGCGTCGATCCCGCGCGGATGGAAGCGCGGAAATCGCTCTTGAACGCTGTGGATACCCATTTTAAGGAACTGGAAAACGGCGATGCGCTGGATGCCATGGATAGCTATTACCAGCGCGCATACGCAATGATCAGTTCGCAGACGGCGCGGGAAGCGTTCAACGTCGCTGCGGAACCCGATGACATCCGGGATCGCTATGGCCGGTCGGCCATGGGCCAGCGGCTTCTGCTGGCGCGTCGCCTGGTGGAAGGCGGAGCGCGATTCGTCACCGTCGTAGACGGCGGCTGGGACCATCACCAACACATCAAGAACGCCATGAGCACCAACGTGCCGCCGTTGGATCAGGGGCTTGCAGCGCTGGTGGCCGATCTGGATAGCCGCGGTTTGTTGAATCAGACGATGATCGTGCTCACCACCGAATTCGGTCGCACCGTGCGCATCAACAAAGATGGCGGCCGCGACCACTGGCCGAAGGCGTTTAGCGTCATGCTCGCCGGCGGTGGCATCAAAGGCGGCGTGATTTACGGCAAGACGGATGCCTACGGTTCCGAGCCGACCGATTCTCCGGTCGGACCCGCCGATATTGCCGCCACCATTTTCACGCAGTTGGGCATCGATCCGACGCGGAAACTGATGAGCCCCGGCAATCGTCCCATCGACATCGTTCGCAATGGCGGCCCCATTGGTAGCGTGATCGCATAGAGTTCCGACTGGATTGTGTGGGTGGTATCGTGATGTTTCGCTTGTGTCTGCTTGTTACGGGGTGTTTGCTGCTGGCCGGTTCAACCGCGTTCGCAGCGGTTCCTTCGCTGGGGAACATCGCACCCCGAGGTGCTGCCCGGGGAGGCCAAGTCGAGGTCGAATTCCAGGGCTCCAATTTGCAGGACGCCGTGGATCTCATGTTCCACGACGCCGGCATCACGCTCGTCGAACTGACCCAGGAAGACAACAACAAAGTCAAGTGCAAACTGGATATTACACCGGATTGTCGCCTCGGAACCCACCCCATCCGCATCCGAACGAAAGGCGGCGTCTCCAATTTGAAGCTATTCAGTGTGGGCGCATTGCCAGAAATCAACGAAGACGAATCCAACAACAACGATGGTAAGTCGGCGCCCACCATTCCTATCGGAACTACCGTCAACGGCACAATTGGCGGCGAGGACGTGGACTATTTCGCGGTCGAACTGGCCGAAGGCGCCCGGTTGACCGCCGAAGTCGAGGCGATGCGTTTGGGCGGTCCGCTCTTCGATCCGAAGCTCCGCCTCTTCAGTCCGTCCGGCCACGAAATCATTGCGGAAGACGACACCGCCTTGTTAGCGCAAGACGCCGCGTTCGTCTATACCGGCGGCGAGGCTGGACGTTACGTCGTCGCCGTGAGCGAAGCGTCGTACGGTGGCGGTGGCGGGTTTTACTACCGCCTGCACGTCGGTCAGTTTCCGCGACCGATGATGGTATCGCCGTTGGGCGGACCCTCGGGCGGTCAGGTAAACGTGACGTGGCTGGGTGACCCCGCCCTCGCGGCACAAACGGTGACCGCGCCGACTGCCGATGCCGGAACCGCGCTGCTGGAACCTGCGAGTGACGCGGGAGTTGCGCCGTCGCCCGTGCCGTTTCGTGTGAGCGACCTGCCCGAAACGATTGAGGCCGAGCCCAACAACGCACCCGATCACGCTACGGCCGGCACGGCCCCCGGAGCGTTCGACGGCGTTCTCGCGGAGCCGGGTGACGAAGACTGGTATTCCTTTGATGGCGCCAAGGGTCAGGTCTACGACGTCCGGGTGTACGCGCGCGAAATGGGATCTCCGTTGGATAGCGTGCTCGTCGTGAACAATCCGTCGGGCAGCCAACTCGCCGCGAACGACGACGGGGTTGGTATGGACAGTTTGGCCCGCATTGCGCTCGCCGAAGACGGCAAACACACTCTTCGCATACGCGACCAACTGGGCGGCGGTGGTCCGACCTACGCCTATCGGGTCGAAATCACCCCCGTGAAACCGGTATTAAGTTTTGGCTTCCTTGAAAACGACGGCGCCGAACTCACGGTGCCCGCCGGGAATCGCGCCTTTACGATCGTGTCCGCGAAGCGATCCGATTTCGACGGTCCCCTGGCGGTGTCGGTTGAGGGAATGCCCGAAGGTGTAACGGCCGACATGGACGAGTTTCCCGCCGGTCAAGCCACGATGCCTATGGTCGTCGAAGCAACGCCCGAGGCACCGGTAGCCGGTGCGTTGGCATCCTTTGCAGGCAAGGTGGACCAGGACGGCGCGGACGTGCAAGGCGGTATCGACTACCACGTCGAGTTAATCCACGGCAACAACAAGGTGGTCTTCTGGTATCAGACCGTGAACCGGCTGGCGACGGCCGTTGCCGATCCAATTCCGTTCAAGATCGATTTGGTCGTTCCCAAGGCGCCCATCGTCCAAAACGGTTCACGCCAGTTGAAAATCGTGGCCACGCGCGCCGAGGGGTTTAACGACAAGATTTCTCTGCGCATACCGTGGTTACCACCCGGGCTGGGAGCCGGTACCGCGGAAATTCCCCCCGATGCCACGGAGACCACCATTCTGATCAACGCCAATAACAATGCGCCCGCCGGCACAAAACGGCTCGCCGTGGTGGGCTCGAGTGCGGGATACACCGTCAGCACCGCCTTGACGCCGGTGACGATCGAAGCGCCTTGGGTGACCTTCGACGTGACCAAGGCCGAAACGGAACAAGGAAAACCGGCCGAACTCGTCGTGAACGTCAACCAGGCCCAGGCGTTCGACGGCACGTACAAAGCCGAACTGCTCGGCCTTCCCAAGGGCGTGACGTCCCAGCCTTTGGATGTGTCGAAGGATACGACGGAACTGAAATTTCCGCTCGACGTCGCGGCCGACGCACCGGCGGGCAAGTTCAAGGGCCTGTTCGTGCGGACGGTTCTCGTCAAAGAAGGCGAGGACGTCCTCCATCAATCCGGCGGCGGCGAACTGGCGATTTACAAGCCATTGCCCCCGGAACTAAAAGAAGCAGCGCCGCCGCCACCGAAACCGGAAGAAAAGAAACCAGACCAACCGAAGCGAAAGACGCGGTTCCCTACCACAACGTAAGGAAACCGAGTGCTCATTTGATTGTCGCGGATAATTCGGTACGCGGGAAGACAACCAGACGAAGAGGTACTGATGCGGATCGGGAAAAAGATTGTGATGGGTAAAGTGGCCGGGATATGCATCGCACTGGCGATGGTCTCGGTACCGGTTGCTCTTGGAGACACATTTGCGGTGTATCCATCGGGCGTACAACTCGACAATCAGCGCGACGCACAACGCATCGCCGCCGTCGCCACTCGCGACGACGGTGTCACGCTCGACCGGACATCCGAAGTCACCGTCGCCTTTGCCCAGGATGGTATCGCCGCATGGGACGCCGGGAAAGGCACCTTTACACCCGTCGCCGACGGCGAAACCACGGCGACCATCACCTATGGCGATCTTTCTGCATCGGTTCCCGTGAAAGTGCAGAACGCAGGCGTCAACCCCTCGCCGAGTTTTCGCAACGACATTGAACCCGCCATCATGAAAGCGGGCTGCAATACCGGCGCTTGTCACGGCAGCGCCCAAGGCAAGAACGGATTCCGGGTGTCCTTGTTCGGATTCGATCCTTCCATGGACTACATCAATCTGACGCGTGACAACCGCGCCCGCCGTCTCGATGCGGGCAACCCCGACGACAGCCTGATGTTGCGGAAGGCAACGGGCGACGTCGACCACGAAGGCGGTTCGCGCTTCAACCACGACAGCCCCTTGTACGCGACGATTCAACGCTGGATCGCCGAAGGGGCAAAGGATGACGACGGCCCCCCCCCCGCCTTGACGGGTGTCGAGATCCTGCCCAAGTTGTCCGTGCTCGAAGGCAACGGCGCGCAGCAACGCTGCGTAGTGCGCGCGACGTACTCGGACGGCACCGATCGCGACGTGACCAGCCTCGCGATCATGAGTTCCAGCGACGACTTGACCGTCGGGTTCGATTCCGACACCCAGGTCGCCACCGCCGGCGATCGCGGCGAAGCGTACATCATGGCCCGCTTCGGCACCTTCGCGGTGGTGTCGCAGGTCATCGTGCTCCCGCAAGGCCTCACGATGGAATGGCCCTCAGACGCTGTCGCCGCAAATTACGTCGACGAAATGATCTTCGACAAGCTCAAGAAGCTGCGAATCCCGCCGGCGATCCGGTGTTCCGATGAAGTATTTGTCCGGCGGGTATATCTGGATATTCTGGGCGCCTTGCCTACCATTGAAGAAACCCAAAGTTTTCTCGCGGACCAGAATGCGGACAAACGGGTACAGTTGGTGGACACACTCTTACAACGTCCGGAATTCACCGAGTTGTGGTCCATGAAATGGGCCGACTTGCTGCGGGTTCAGTCATCGGCTAACGTGATCGATCGCAAGGCCTTGTACCGTTACAACGATTGGCTTCGCCAATCCTTTACGCAAAACAAGCCTCTGGACCAACTGGTGCGCGAACTCCTGACGGCCCAGGGCGGAAATTTCACGGCGCCGGCCACGAACTTCTACGTGGCCGAGCGCGATCCGAAGCAGATGGCCGAAAACGTCGCGCAGGTCTTTCTCGGAATCCAGATCAAATGCGCGCAATGCCACAATCATCCATTCGAACGTTGGACCATGGACGACTACTACTCGTTCGCAGCATTCTTTGCCCAAGTCGGTCAGAAGGGTTCGACGGACCCGCGCGAGAAGATTACCTACGACAGCCGTTCCGGCGAAGTAAAGAACATCAAGAACGGCCAGGTCGCGCCGCCCAAGTTTCTCGGCGGGCCGGTTCCCGACGTGAACGGCAAAGATCGTCGCGCCGTGTTGGCGGACTGGATCACGTCTCCGGACAACCCGTGGTTTGCGGCGTGTGTGGCCAACCGGGTCTGGGAACAGTTCTTGGGTAAGGGCATCACGGACCCGCCGGATGACGTGCGCGTGACCAACCCGCCCAGCCATCCGGAACTGCAAGCCATGCTGGCGTCGAAACTGAAAGAGTATAACTACGACCTCCGAAAGTTGGTGCGGGATATCTGCACGTCGTACACCTACCAGATGTCCACACAACCGCGCGATCCGAATATCAAAGACGACCGGAACTTCTCCCACGCGCTGGTCCGTCGTCTTCCGGCCGAAATTCTGCTCGACGCGATCAGCCAAGTTACCCTGACCAAGGTCAAGTTCCCGAGTCTGCCCCTCGGCGCCCGGGCCGTGGAAGTGGCCGACGGACCGTCCGGCAATTACTTCCTGTCGCTGTTTGGGCGTCCGGCGCGCGACACGGTATGCACCTGCGAACGGCGAAGCGAGCCCACGCTGGCCCAAGTGCTCCATCTTGTCAACGGCGATACCGTCCAGGCCGCCCTCAAGTCGCAATCGGGTCGCCTCGAACAGTTGGCTGCCGCCGAGACGTCTCCGGAAGATGCCATCAACCAGGTCTGGCTGGCGGCGTACTCCCGTCAGCCAACCGATGACGAGAAGCAGAAAGTCGAAACGTACATTGCGTCCGCGGACGACAAACGGGCGGCATTGGAAGACACATTCTGGAGCGTGCTGAATTCCAAGGAATTTATCTTCAATCACTAAGTGCGGCACACGGTGTCCCGAGGCAAGGAGGAATGCATCCATGACTGAGTATCGAAGCCTTCGCGCGCTATTGGCGGCTGCAGTCGTTATCAGCGCGTTTAGCGGTATCGCTCTGGCCGAAGACGCGCCGGCCCCTGCCGCGCCGCCCGCAGAAGCGGCGCCGGCGCCCGCGCCGCCACCTGCCGAAGCGCCACCGGATCCCGCCGCGCAGGCCGACAAGGTGCTCGACGAACTCGCCAAGATCGGTCCGGATGCCCTGGCCGCTCGCTTGACCGGTTTGAAGGATGAGATGGCCAAGTTGACCGCCGAAGCGCAGAAGTTGCGGGAACAGGCGAACCAGTTGGAAGCGCAGGCAAATGCGTTGAACGCGCGCATGGCCGCTATGCAGGCATTCACGACGGCCATGGCGCCCCCTGCACCACCACCCGCGCCGCCTGCCGAACAGAAACCGGCGGAACAACCGCCCGCAGAGAAGCCCGCCGAGCAGCCCGCGCCGGCACCTGCGCCCGCGCCGGAGGCACCGGCGCCTGCACCTCCCGAACAACCCAAACAGTAGGGGACGCAATGACCATGAATCGACAAGTTCATATCTCCCGTGAGCGCGTAGCCCGGGTTTTACGACTGCGTGGCGCCCGTGCCGTGTGTCACTGGATCCTGGTCGGGGCGTTAACCTTCGGAATTGGGAGCGTTCCCGTGTATTCCGACCCGCCCGCACCGGAGGTCATCGATGCGGCAGTTGACAAGCTTCTCACCCTGGATCCCGCTGTGGTGAAGAGCCGCATGGATGAGTACAAGAAGCAATCCGAAAAACTCGCGGGTGACGCGGCCAAACTCAAACAGCAGGCCGAAGAATTGGACAAGAAAGCACAGGGTATCGCCGCGCAGCTCGAACAACTTAAGGCGGCGTCCGCGGCCTTGAATGCAGCCTTCGGCGGCGCAGAGGAAAAGGCAATGGCGAAAGCGGAGGTCCCGGCGCCCGCCCCCGCAGAGCCCGCAATGGAAATGAAAGAAGAAGCGGCGGCCAAACCGGCCGTGAATTACCAGGACAACATCCTGCCGATTCTTAAACAGCGGTGCGCCAAGTGCCACAACCTGGACAAGCGTCGTAGCGGCCTCGCCGTCGATACGTACGCGAACCTCATGGAAGGCGGCAGCTCCGGCGCCGTGATTACGCCCGGACAGCCCAGTGAAAGTCGCTTGTTCAAGCTGGTGAGCTGGCTCGAGGAGCCGAATATGCCGCCGTCCGGCGACCAATTGACGGCCGACCAACTTACCCTCATCGAGAAATGGATTGAACTCGGCGCACCGGCGGATGCAAACGCTAAGGTCGCCATGAAAAAACAGGAAGAGCCGAAAGAGGACGCGGCAATCTTCGTCGCGGCGGAAATCGTTGATGGTCCGCCGCCCATGCCCGAAGCGCAACTGGCCGCACCGGCTCCCGAATTCGCCAAGTCGGTCGTTGCCCGGGCGGTAGCCACCAGCCCGCGCGCACCGCTGGCTGCCGTTGCAGGGTACCATCAGGTCCTCTTGTACGACCTCTCGAACTTCGCCTTGCTCGGCGCGCTTCCATTCCCGGAAGGTGACATCTACGCGATGACCTTCAGCGTGAACGGCGAAGTCCTCGTGGCCGGTGGCGGGATTGAAGGCGATTCGGGCCGCGTCGCAGTCTGGAACGTGCGCAAGGGTGAACGCGTCGGCACCTACGGCGACGAGTACGACTCCATCATGGCCGTTGACATCAGCCCCGACCATCGTATGCTTGCCCTTGGTGGGCCAAGCAAGGTGGTGAAGGTGTACTCCGTCGAGGATGGCTCGTTGCTGTACCGTCTGACCGACCATACCGACTGGATCTACGCGGTGAAATTCAGCCCCGATGGTGAACTGCTCGCGACTGCGGATCGTAGCGGCGGATTATTGCTTTGGCAAGCCGCCAACGGACGCGCGGTGGAGGCATTGCGCGGCCACACCGATGCCATCCAGGATCTCGCGTACAGCGCCGATTCCACGTTGCTGGCGTCCGCGAGCAGCGATGGAACCGTGCGCCTTTGGGATACGTGGAAGTACAAGCAGATTCGATCCTTCAACGCCCACAGCGGTGGCGTATTGAGCGTCGACTTCAGCGCCAACAATGAACTCGTGACTACCGGCGTCGATAAACTAACCAAGCGTTGGAACACCTCCGGCAAAGAGTTGGCCAAATACCAGCCCTTGCACGATTGGGGATACACGGCGCGGTTCGGCGCACAAGGGTCGCTGGTGTTGGCCGGTAGCTGGACCGGCCGCATCGCCGTCTGGGACGTGGCATCCGGCAACCAGGTGGCCGAAGTGTATACCGCCCCGGCAACCGGCGATGGCAGCACGAAAGTTGCCGCAGCCGACAAACCCGCCGAATCCCCCGGCGCGTAACGGCGACTGCAAGACTCGTTTGAGCGGGGCACTCCATCGCGAGTCGCCCCGCCCGTTGCTTTTGTGTTCTGCAAACGAGACGTGAGACGACTCTTGATCAAGAACGTCGTTCGGACCGTATCTCAGGCCGGCTCCCACGTCCTCGCATGTTTCTTCAGTCCCTGATGTCCCTGTTGTCTCTGTTGTCCCTTTTTCTCTCGAATGATCCTTCCCACCAGTCACCAAATCTCGTCCGGTGCCGTTAATCGAGTAGAGTGGTTGGTGCGACCCACGATGAGGAGCCTTGAACGATGTCACCATCCGACGCAATGCTGATGGACCGTTGGCGCCGCCGATCCGACGCTGAAGCATTTGCCGAGATCGTAGGACGGCACGTCGGCATGGTCTACGGCACCTGCCGGCGCTTGCTCGGCGACAGCGAGGCCGAAGACGTGGTCCAGGAATGTTTTATCAAACTGAGCCAATCGGAACTGCGCCACGGTCAGGCGATCGGAGGTTGGTTGCACCGGGTCGCGACGAATGCGTGCCTCGACCGACTGCGCGCGACGCAACGGCGCCAGCAGCGCGAAGAGGCCTTCGCCACGCGACCCCGCCAGAGCGAAATCAGTTGGGACGACCTCCAGGAGCACGTCGACGAGGCCGTAGCGGCATTGCCGGACGATCTGCGGTTGCCCATCATCTACCACTTTCTCGAAGGCCGCACGCATCAGGACGTGGCGCGCGACTCTCGGCATGACGCGTTCCGGCGTGACCCGCCGCATCCAGCGCGGAATCGAGGCCATTCGCACAACACTCAAACAGCGCGGCGTCATCACTGGGTTCGGCGACGCTTGCCGGCCTGCTTGCCGCGAACGCCGCCGAAGCTGCGCCCGCCGCGACTACTGCGGCGCTCGCTAAGCTTGCCCTGGCCGGGACGGGTGCGAAAATCGCCGTGGCAGGCGCGGGATGGACAAGTCTCGTGGGTGGTAAAACCGTTGTAGCGGTGGCGACGCTGGCGCTGGCGGTTGGTGTTGGCACTTGGTACGTCGCCAACCGAATGCCAACCGCTGCGACCACGAATTCGACGAACGACACGTCGACGCCGCCTGCGGCCCCGGAGCGGCTCGCCCAAGCGGATGGTGAGCCCGCCTCCGAAGTGTCCAAGGATGAAGAGCCGGGCATACACGGAGTTGTGCTGAGCGCAGGCGGCTATCCGCGGCCGGACATCCAGTTTCTCAGGAACTACCCGGACGATCTTTGGCACGGTCCGCAGTCCGACGTGAATGGGCGGTTCACCCTGCCCTTGGACGCGGCCGGGACCAAGTGGGTGGCCTACTCGCATGTCTTCAACCGGGCGGCGCTCTTCACCGTGCCGCAAACAACACAGGACAAACCATTTCAAGTAATCCTCGAATATGACGTTTCGCGCTTCTATGGCCGCGTGGTCGATACGACGGGCAAAGGGGTGCCGTTGACTCACGTCGAAGTATGCGCCACGACGACCGCCGGCGAGCAATACGGTTTGGGACTTTACCCAGCGGACATGAATGGCTATTACCAGACCTCAGACCTTCCGGTTGGGGAAGGTCTTATTCTTGAAACGCGCGTCGTGCCCCCCGGTGAGGAATCCCCGGGTGAATGGTCGAAACCGACTGTACTGACGGATCCGCCACACCGTCTCATACTGCCGACCTTAACCGTTTCCGAAACGACGGCGCAGAACATTCTCAAAAACCAGAAACTCGAAGGTCATCGTAAACAAATGATGAGCGACCTGTTGGGCCATCCAAGTTCCGACCAATATGGAGGGGTTATCCAGGACCCCGAGCGCAACCCGGTCGTTGGCGCTATGGTTGAGGTCATGTACCACCTGCGAGAAGGATTTGTGGAATCCGCGTATGCGGCAACGGACGAAGAAGGCCGTTGGAGTGTTTGGTTGCCCGCGAACCTCAGTCAAGCTGACTTGCGGATCCAACACGCGGATTATGTCGGGTCCGTGCTTGCCAGGCCCTTCGAGAGCCCGCCCCTCGAACGGATGAAGGATGGAACGGCCGTTACCACCTTGGCACATGGTCTATCGGTATTTGGTTCCGTCCGCGACAGCGCAGGCGATCCCGTCGGAGATGCGCTTATCCTACCCCATACCTTATACGGATCGAACGCAGGCGGGCCCGAGCCCACCGCGAACGCCCCGATCGAGGACCGGTACAGTGTCCGAACCAAAGTAGACGGAACGTTCACGGTCACCGGATTGCCCGAAGGCGAGCGGAAGCTGCAAATCTGCGCGAACGGGTTCGCGCCGTGCATTCAGGCACTCGATGTTCAGCCCAATACGCCGCCCATCGACGTCGAACTGAATGAAGGCGGCACAATCGTTGGCCGTATTGTCGATATGGGTGGCGAACCGCTGCCAGGGGCTTACGTCTACGGTTCGGAATGGCGAATGGACCGGCAATATAGGTTCTCGGCGCACGCGCATGCGGACGGTGAGGGCCGCTTTGTTCTACGTCACGTGCCGTTGGCAGGTATCATCGAGTTCTCGTTCGGCGTGGATCGCGAGAGCACCGATCGCAAGTTCCTTGGCATGTCGAGCGACGTGCTCGTTCCGCGTGAAGAGCCCTACAACATCGTGATGTATGAGCCGCCCCTCTTCGAAGGCACGGTGCTCGACGATGCCACCGGCGAGCCGGTCACCAAATATCGTGTCAGAACCGGATGGTACATACCGGACATGGACATCAATTATTGGAACAGCATGGGACGCACCAACGACATCAACGATGAGAAAGGGCAGTTCTCCGTGCGCGTGAGCGGATTTCATGCGAACTGGCCCAGCGCAACGCCGTTCGTGGCCGGCATTTTCGCGGATGGCTATCTCCCGGCCGTCACTCCTACTCAGAGGCTGGGGGAGAAGGCCGAACCTGCCGAGATTCGCCTCACACGCGGCGAGCCATGGACCGGCACCGTACGCCACGCGGACGGGACGCCCGCGACCGGCGCGAAAGTCGCCTGGCTCGGCCATGGTCGGAAGGCATTTATCGTGAACGGCCAAATGGAGTCGCGGTACGTCGCCGCCGCCGACGTGATGGACGATACCGATTCCCAGGGCCGCTTCGAGCTTCCTCCGGCTCTGGGGCCCGCATTCGTGCTTGCCACGCACGCCGATGGCTACGCCTGGGCCACTTCGGATGCATTGCGGCGCGGCGATGCGCTCACACTCATCCCTTGGGCCCGAGTCAAAGGCACCGTCCAACGCGGTGGACAACCCTTGTCCGATGGCGGTATCAGCGGCGAAGTGTTGACCCTCGAAGACGATGCCGTCCAGCCGCCGGTGCAGTGGATGCTCAACACCGTCACGCACGTGGACGGCAGCTACGAATTTGATTTCCTGCCTGCGCAACCAATCCGCATTGGCTACATGGTCATTGGCGACCGCCACGCCGAAATGTCGCATACGGGTCTGATCGAGCCGAAACCCGGTGAAGCTTGTACTCTCGACCTCGGTGTGGCCGGCAGCACCGCCGAGGGCCATATTGATCCCCGCAACGTCGACGCTTTAACCGCCTTTCGCGAAGCGGTTGAGCAGAAGGTCGTCATCGCCGTCGCCGAACGACTCCCCGGCGATGACAAGCAGCTTCCCGAGGCCTACCACGAGGAGTACGTACCGACGCTGCAACCCGACGGTACAATTCAGCTCGATGGCCTCCGTCCCGGAAGGTATCACTTGCGCCTCGAGGTGCGCACACCGTCCCCCGACATGACCTGCGGTGTCGGCAGAGCGCGTTGGACGGGAGAACAAGATTTTCAAGTGCCGGCGAACGTGTCGAAGGCACTATCGATACCCCCTATCCAACTCGAAGCAGCGTCCGTCCCTTTGGCTGGCGACACCGCGCCCGACCTGCGCGCATGGACTTTCGGCAAAGAGGAGTTCGACTTGGCAAAACTGCGCGGCCACTGGGTCTTGCTCGACTTTTGGGCCATGTGGTGCCCGCCCTGCCGCAACGGACTGCTGCGGCTCAAACCACTATGGGAACGGTTCGGCGCAACCGGCAAAGTCGCAATTGTCGGGGTGAACTTCGACCGGGAAACCGAAGCGGCCGAGCAGTACATCCAGGAACAACATCTTGGGTGGAAGCAAATCGGCGCCGAAGGCTGGGGCCCGGAGAACGTCATCATCGGCGACTGGGGTCTTACGGCCATCCCGTCCCTCTGGCTCATCGGTCCGGACGGCACCGTCGTCGCCCGCGACCTCGACTTAGCCGGAGCGGAAGTGGCTTTGGAAACCGCCATCGGAAACACAAACTAACCTAACGTATCTCCAACCAGCAGACTCGGCCCCGTACTGCCGCGCTTGCCAAGCGCGGCATCTCACGTGGCTTGGGCATCCCTGCCCAAGGTCTCTGCGGCGCCGCCCAATCATGTACCATATCCAAACCAGAAGATTGTCTCAGTCGCCAGCTTCGTTTCAGCACTTTCATGGGGGAGATCGTTCATGAACGCCTGCATCGCAACACTACTTGTCCTCGCGGCTCAACCGTTGAACGTGGCTATTCTCCACGTGGACGGCCTTACCCAAGATGGCCCCTCATTCATTGACGGAAACTACACGCCCGTTGACGTCGACAGCATTGCAAGACTCGATCCCGATACGCTGTTGGTCCTTCCTCAACCGCAGTCCTTTCCCGCGGTCGGTATCTCCTTCATCGAAGCGTTCATCGGAAAAGGAGGCCATCTTCTGGCGGTTGGCGGGCCCCCGTTTCAGACCTTGGTGTATCAACGCAGCGACGGTGCTTGGGTTGATCTCGAAGACTTGCTCGCTGAAGTAAAGCCAGAGCACCCTTTGGTGGACTGGGATGCTGTCAACGCCGCTCCGCCGCGGCGGGGGTCCGGCCGTTCGCCCGCGAAGGCGACCTACACACCGCTTCCGAATGGATACACCGCGGATTTGGATATGCCCGAAGCCGCGAGTTGGGAGGTCCGCGAAATTCCGGTTCAGACACCGCCTCCACCGGGCGACGATGTCCTGCGGCTTCGCGTGTCCGGCCAAGCTCCGCCAAAAACGTTGCTCGTCGAAGTCCGGGAAACAGATGGGTCGCGTTGGATGACGAAAGTGGCGTTGACTTCGGAGCCACGCGAAGTCGGCATCCATCGCAACGCATTCGCCTTCTGGCACGATGGTTCCCCGCCCAATCGTGGGTTCAAAGGGGACATGCCCGACTTCTCGAAGCTGGCTGCGCTGCAAGTCGGGTTCGCTGCAAGTCATCAACGTCTCGATGCGGGGCATTACACCTACACAATCGAAGGCGTCGCCACCGGCCGGTGCGGCGCAGAAGTCGTGATGGCGAATCCACCGCGGCTGGAAGGGCTCAGCCCGTCCTATAAGCTGTTTTCCGCAACCGCGGCCCGAACGCAATGGCTTGGTCCTTTCGCCGGTCATCTGCTGGACGTGCCTGCGGCGATCGTGTCCCCCATCGCGCGGCCCATGCACGACGGCGCGGAACGCGACTACGTGTGGCAACCTCACGCGAAGGCCTTTAAGGACACGGGGCAATGGATCGCCACACCCTTGTCCACGACGTGGCACAACAGCGGTGCGACGTGGTCGTTCCTCGGGTGGCAACCGAAACCGGATGAACTCGCGGCGATCGTAACCAGGCTGGCGTCCGTCCTTGCCGACGGAAAACCCGACCTGCCGGCACCCGCCCTCGAAGACGATCCATCGCAAGGCCCCACGGTATCGGTGGCGGATGGACGCTTTATGCTGGACGGCAAACCCTGGTTCGCCAACGGCATCAACTTCTGGCCCCTCTACGTGTCGGGCATGGAGCCGCCGGAGTATTACTCGCATTGGCTGAATAGCTCCGACTACATTCCCGAATTGGTCGAACAGGATCTGGCGATTCTGGAAGCGGTCGGCGTGAATCTTGTCAGCATCCAATACGAGCGGGTCGAGGAAGTGCCGCAACTGCACGATCTTCTCGCGCGCTGCGGCCGTCACGGGATTAAGGTCAACATCTTTCTTCGCGGCGCCCATCCGATTCATCCGGACGCGTCGGACGATCTCTCGCAGCGACCTTACCTTGAACTGATGCGCGCCGCGAACCTGCGCGGCAATCCCCACGTCTTCGCATACGACCTTGCCTGGGAACCGCGATTGGGGCTCTTCGATGAACGTCAACGTCTGGACCCCTTGTTCGAAGCATGGGTCAAAACGCAATACGAGTCGATCGAGCACGCGGAAGAAGTCTGGCAATGCCCCGCGAACCGGTCCGATGGGAAACTGACCGGCCCCACCAACGACCAGTTGCGCATCGACGGCCCGCACCGCGTGATGGTCGCCGCCTACCGCCGCTTTGCCGACGACCTCATCAGCCGGCGCTACGGCGAGGTTGTGCGTTTGGCCAGGGAAATCGACGATACCCATCTCTTTGGTGCGCGTACCGGATACGGCGGCACCGGCACCCGGGGCGTGGTCGCCATCATGCCTTTCCAGCTCACCAGCGGCGCGGCCCACTTGGATTTCCTGTCACCCGAAGGGTACGGCTACGGCCCCGATAACATTGCCGACGCCGCACTTGTCACCGCATATGCACGCTGGGCCGGAAACGGAAAGCCCGTCTTCTGGGCCGAGTTTGGGTATTCCGTACTCGGCGGCGGGTCGGAGGCCCTCCAAACGCAGGCCGAACTTTACGGAGCATTCGCAGACATGATCGCGCGAAGCGACGCCGACGGCTGGGCCGGCTGGTGGTACCCGGGCGGCCGGCGTGTGGATGAACGGAGTGACTTCGGAATCGTCGCGCCCGATAGCGTACCCCGTCCGGCGACGCAACATCTACACGCCCTGGCGGACCGCGCGGCTGCCCTGTCCGGATATGTCACTTCGGGCCAATTACTTAGCGTACAACGGGATGGTTCGTCCAACGGCCTGACCGGCGTGATCGAGCGGAATTCAGACACCTTTTCAAAGTTCTATCGTGAAGGGAACATCCCTTCCATCGTGACACCGGGAACGGGAACGACCTCACTGATTTGTCCCTATACCGGCATTGGGGGCGTGCCTTACGAAGCGCCCGGTCCGCCCGAGTATCTGAACGCCGAACTCTGGGTGGAACACACGGAAGGGGGCACCATTCGGGTGCATGTTTTGAACACGGGCGAAGCCCAATGGGTACCTGATGATTGTGTGCTCGTGCTGGAAGGGCGGACCGAGCCCCAACTGGTGTCGATACCTGCTCCGATAGACCGGTTTCAACAATTTGACCACGAGATTTCTGCTCCGCTACCGGACCGGGTCTTCATGCAATCGAAACGATTTGGCGCTTTCGGGAAACGGGCGGTTCCTGGGGGGAACGGTCCGCAAAATGTCGAATAAAGAGGGGCTCGCCACGCGTTGATCTAATCGTGAAAAATAGAGCAATTTAGATATCGGTTCGCGAAGAAATTGGCCTAGTATTGGCCTTGAATAGTCCTTTTATTCCCTTTGTTTATAGGCGTTGGCTGCATTTCCACGTTCTTGAAAACGTTGTTGTTTTAGTGCGGATTTTGTGGCAAAATAGGAGCACTTGCGCGTTTGGTGCAGTTTTTGGCCCACGCGAGTCTGGCTGAGGGTTGTTCGCCGATCCGGGTTCTTCCGGTTTCGACGGCTGCGGCCCGGGAATACGAGTTCCGGGGGCCCAGTCTCCGGCAAATTCACTCTCCGGATGAACAGATTCTCCCATTTCCCCGAGATGAATCGCTCTATGGAAGGGGTTTCGGAGTTCCAAGGACATATCGGCCGAAGCCAAGGAAGGCGTGGCCACTGGCTTCGGGTCGACAATAGGATATGACGATGGCTGTACACAAGATTAAGAAGGGGTTGGATCTCCCCATCGCGGGCGCACCCGTACAGGAAATCGAGACCGCCCGGTCGCCCAAGAGCGTTGCCATTCTTGGTGACGACTACATCGGGATGAAACCCACCATGGCGGTCAAAGTCGGTGACGCCGTGAAGCGGGGGCAACTGCTTTTCGAAGACAAGAAGACCCCGGGGGTCCGGTTTACAGCCCTCGGCGCGGGAACGGTTACGGCTGTCAACCGGGGCGCAAAACGCGCTTTTCAGTCGCTCGTCATGGAACTGAACGAGGCCGAGCGCAAGGGTGCGGTTTCCGAAGCGGACGTCGCCTCCTTCGAGAATTTCACCGGAAACGATCCCGCCGGGCTCAGCCGCGACCAAATCTCCGCCCTGCTGGTGGAATCCGGCCTTTGGACTGCGTTCCGGACGCGCCCCTTCAGCAAAGTCCCGGAACCGGGTACGGAACCCCACTCCATCTTCGTTACCGCCATTGACACCAACCCGTTGGCGCCGTTGGTGGAGAAGATTCTCGCCGGTCGCGAGGAAGATTTTCAGCATGGCCTGATTTGCATCGCCAAATTGACGGAAGGCAAGACCTTCCTCTGCAAAGCTAAAGGCGCGGCGATACCGGCCAATCCGAATACCGGCATTACCATTGAAGAGTTTGAAGGGGGTCATCCAGCCGGGAACGCTGGGCTTCACATCCACCTGCTCGATCCTGTCCACCGTGAAAAGACGGTCTGGAGTATTGGCCTGCAGGATGTGGTCGCCATCGGTCACTTGTTCAAAACGGGCCAACTCGATGTCGCGCGTGTCGTTTCGCTGGCGGGACCCATGGTGCAAAACCCGCGTTTGTTACGCACCCGGCTCGGGGCATCCACCGACGACCTCACGGACGGCGAGTTAAAAGACGGCGAGAACCGGGTGATTTCGGGTTCGGTTTTGTCGGGTCGCCAGGCGCAAGGTGAGGTACACGGCTTTATTGGCCGGTACCATCAACAGATCTCCGTGATTCGGGAAGGCCGGGAACGTGAGTTCCTCGGCTGGCTCGCGCCAGGAAAGAATAAGTTCTCCATCCTGAACGTTTTTGTTTCGCGCCTGTCGACCAAGAAAGAATTCGAGTTTACGACCACGACCAACGGGTCTGAACGCGCCATGGTCCCCATTGGCATGTACGAAAAGGTTATGCCAATGGATATCCTGCCGACCCACCTGCTGCGTTCACTGGTTTCGGAGGATATCGAAACCGCAGAGAAACTCGGATGTCTCGAACTCGATGAAGAAGATCTGGCCTTGTGCACGTTTGTCTGCCCCGGTAAATATGACTACGGAATCATTCTCCGCAAGAATCTCGACGTGATTGATAGGGAAGGCTGATGAAGTTCCTACGTAACCTGCAGGAAAAACAACGTCCGCTGTTTGAAAAGGGCGGCAAGCTCGAGAAGCTCCATCCGCTCTTCGAGGCGAACGACACCTTTCTGTTTACCCCCGGAAAGGTGACCCACGCCGCGTCCCACGTGCGGGACGGTATTGACTTGAAACGCATGATGAGTGTTGTCGTCCTCGCGCTCCTTCCGTGCATGGCCATGGCGATGTTCAACACCGGGTTTCAGGCGAATCTTGCGGTGGAAGGCGGCGCCGGCGTCTGGCATGGGTGGCAAACCAGTGTGTATGAGGGCCTCGGCCTGCCGCACAGTTCCAGCAATTACCTCGCGTGTTTCCTCTACGGCGCCCTGTTCTTCCTGCCCGTCTATATCGTGACGCTGGTCGCGGGCGGGTTTTGGGAAGTCTTGTTTGCCATCGTTCGCAAGCACGAAGTCAACGAAGGGTTCCTTGTTACCAGCGCCCTTTTCCCCCTGATCCTGCCGCCCACGATTCCCCTTTGGCAGGTGGCCATCGGGATCAGCTTCGGCGTGGTCATCGGCAAGGAGATTTTCGGCGGCACCGGCATGAATATCTTCAATCCCGCCTTGGTGTCCCGCGCGTTTCTGTTCTTCGCCTATCCCGCACAAATATCCGGCGACAAGGTATGGATCGCGGCGAAGACCTCGGCCGATGCGTACAGCGGCGCAACATGGCTGGCCCAGGCATCGGAAAGCGGAATCAGCGTACTGCGCGACGGCCTGGGTTGGTGGCACGCCTTCTTCGGCCTCGAGCCCGGCTCCATGGGGGAGACTTCCGCCTTCTTTGCCCTGCTCGGCGCGGTCGTGTTGATTGTCACGGGCGTCGGCTCCTGGCGCACCATGGTGGGGTGTCTCCTCGGCAGTTTCGCCATGTCGACCTTGCTCAACGTCATCGGATCTGATACGAATCCCTTCTTCAGCGTGCCGTTCTACTGGCACTGGGTGATCGGCAGTTTCGCCTTTGCGGCGGTCTTCATGGCCACCGACCCCGTCTCCTCCGCATTCACCCATACTGGGAAATGGCTTTACGGAATCGGCATCGGCGTCATGGGTATCCTGGTTCGCGTAATCAACCCGGCGTATCCCGAGGGGTGGATGCTCGCAATCTTGTTCATGAACATGTTTGCCCCGTTGATCGACCATTTCGTCGTGAAAGGGAATATCAAACGGAGGTTAGCGCGCAGTGCGGCTTAATGACACAGTCTATACGTTTATGTTCGCGGGCGTGGTGTGCCTGATCTGCTCCTTGCTCGTTTCCACCAGCGCCGTCACACTTCGGGCGAAGCAGGAAGCCAACAAGCTGCTGGACCGGCAAGAGAAGGTGTTGGCGGTCAGCGGTCTGACGAAAGAGGGCGAGTCCGTGTCGCCCGAGGAAGTTCGCGAACTGTTCGCGACGAAAATCCAACCGCGCATTGTTAACCTCGAAAAGGGCGAATACGTTCCGGAAAGCGAAGTCAATCCCAAGACGTTCGATCAGCAAAAGGCCGCGAAAGATCCGGCACGCAGCGAGAAGGCGCCCCAAAACAAAGCGCAGGTTCGCCGGATTCCAAACGACGCGCTCATCTACCAGGTCGTCGAGGACGGCAAGGTGACGGAACTGATTCTTCCCGTCGAAGGCAAGGGCCTTTGGTCGACGCTCTACGGCTATCTCGCGCTGGACAAGGATACGACGACCATCAAAGGATTGACCTTCTACCAGGAGGCGGAAACGCCCGGACTCGGCGGCGAGATAGAGAATCCGAAGTGGTTGGCGCTTTGGCCCGGCCGCAAAGCTTACGGCCCGGACTGGAAACCGGAGATCCGTGTGATTAAGGGACCCGCAGGCCCCCCCAGTGAAGCCCCCCATTCGGTGGACGGGTTGTCCGGCGCCACGCTGACCAGCAACGGCGTCACGAATCTCCTGCAGTTCTGGCTCGGCGAAAACGGGTTTGGCCCCTACCTCAAGAATTTCCGCGAGAAAGGAAGCTAAGACCATGGCCTTCGGAAAACAAGAAAAAGCGGCGCTCATCGACCCGCTGTTCAATAACAATCCCATTGCCTTGCAGGTGCTGGGCATCTGTTCGGCATTGGCGGTGACGACCAAGCTCGACACGGCCCTGGTGATGTGCGTGGCCCTGACCGCCGTCACCGCGTTTTCGAGCGCGGCAGTCAGTTTCGTTCGTAATGCGGTCCCGAACAGCATTCGGATCATCGTACAGTTGGCGATTATCGCATCGCTCGTGATCATCACCGACCAGATTCTCCGGGCCTACCTCTACGATATCTCCAAACAGCTTTCCGTGTTTGTGGGGCTTATCATCACCAACTGCATCGTCATGGGCCGCGCCGAAGGGTACGCCATGCAGAACCCGCCGGTGTTGAGCTTTCTCGACGGTATCGGCAACGGGCTTGGATACAGTCTGATCCTTCTCGTCACCGCTCTCCTGCGAGAATTCTTCGGCTCCGGCTCCATTTACGGCATGCAGATCCTGAAACCGGTCACCGAGGGCGGGTGGTACACGCCGAACGGTCTGATGCTGCTGGCGCCGGCTGCATTCTTCATCATCGGATTCTTAATCTGGGGCATCCGTACGTGGAAGCCCGAGCAAGTGGAAGAGGAGGGCTAACCGCTATGGGTCTCGAGCATTATCTCAGCCTCGCGGTGCGATCCGTGTTCATCGAGAATATGGCCTTGGCCTATTTCCTGGGCATGTGTTCGTTTCTGGCCTGTTCGAAGAAAGTCGAAACGGCCATCGGATTGGGCTGCGCCGTGGTCTTCGTGCAGTCCATTACGATCCCGCTGAACAACCTTTTTCTGAAACACGTGTTGGCGGAAGGCGCCCTCGGCTGGATTCACCCCAGCCTTGCGAACGTTGATCTGACCTTTCTTGGGTTTATCACCTACATCGGCACCATTGCGGCGGCGGTGCAGATTGTCGAGATGGCGCTGGACCGCTATGTTCCTGCGTTGTACTCGGCGCTTGGCGTATTCCTCCCCCTGATCGCCGTGAACTGCGCCATCTTAGGCGGTTCGTTGTTCATGGTCGAGCGCGACTACAACTTCCCCGAGAGCGTCGTGTTTGGTGTCGGTTCCGGGTTGGGGTGGGCGCTGGCTATCGTGGCCCTGGCCGCCGTTCGTGAGAAGATGAAATACAGCAACGTGCCCCACGGCTTGCGCGGGCTGGGCATGACGTTCCTTTTGACCGGTCTGATGGCGGTCGCCTTTATGGCGTTCGCCGGGATTCAGTTGTAACCGCTACGCGCGCGATTGGGAGACGCACTTATGCAGCTCATAGTCCTCGGCGTCATCATGTTCACGGCTATCATCCTCTTTTTGACGGCTGTGCTCCTTCTGGCCAAGGCCAAATTGGTCGCCAGCGGCGACGTGAACCTCAGTATCAACGACGATCCCGAGAATTCGATTACGGTCGCCGCGGGTGGCACACTGTTGAATACCCTGGCGGCGCGCAAGATTTTCATCCCTTCCGCATGCGGCGGCAAAGGTAGCTGCGGCGTCTGTAAAGTGACCGTGAAAGAAGGCGGTGGCGCATTGCTTCCCACGGAACTCAGTCACATCAGCCGCGGAGAAGCCCGCGAAGGGTGCCGCCTTTCCTGTCAGGTGAAGATCAAGAACGACATGAAGATCGAAATCCCTGCCGAGATCTTCAGCGTCAAGAAGTGGCAATGCAAGGTGCGGTCCAACAAGAACGTCGCAACATTCATCAAAGAACTCGTCCTCGAACTGCCCGAAGGTGAAGCGGTCCCCTTCCGGGCCGGCGGTTACATCCAGATCGAGTGCCCCCCGCACACCGTCCATTACAAGGATTTCGAAGTCGAAGAACGGTTCCGGGAAGATTGGGATAAGTTCGATATTTGGCGGTACACATCGAGTCTGCACCGAAAAGGTGGAGCGCGCGTACTCCATGGCGAACTATCCCGAGGAGAGCGGCATCATCATGCTCAACGTGCGCATCGCGTCGCCGCCGCCCCGGGCGCCGGAAGGAACGCCCCCCGGCATCATGTCTTCGTACATTTTCAGCTTGAAGCCCGGCGATGAAGTCACGATCTCCGGTCCCTTCGGAGAATTCTTCGCGCGCGACACCGACAACGAAATGATCTTCATCGGTGGTGGCGCGGGGATGGCCCCGATGCGTTCCCATATCTTCGATCAGTTCCGGCGGCTGCATACCAAGCGGAAGGTGAGCTTCTGGTACGGCGCACGCAGCATGCGCGAGGCCTTCTACGTCGATGATTTCAACTCGATCCAATCGGAAAACGAGAACTTCAAATGGCACCTCGCTCTCTCGGAACCGCTGGAAGAAGACAACTGGACCGGCCCGGTCGGGTTTATCCACAAAGTCTTGTACGACAACTACCTTAAAGATCATCCCGCGCCCGAAGACGTTGAATACTACATCTGCGGACCGCCCATGATGAATACCGCCGTGATCAACATGCTGACCGACCTGGGCGTGGAACGCGAGAACATCCTGTTCGACGACTTCGGCGGTTAGTCGAACGGCGATCTTTCATGCAGCGTCACGCCGATAGGGAAGACGCGCCCGGGTGGCGTAACCACATCGTTCTCGGCGTCTTCATCGTGTCGCTGACGCTGGCGCTGTCCGCGTGTCACCGGCCTCCGGTCGTCTATCACATTACCGGCCCCACCATGGGGACGACCTTTTCGGTAAAGGTTTTGCCGAAAGATCCCGGCGAAGACCGGGGCGACGAACTCGGGAAGGTCATCAAGGCGCAACTCGATTCCGTCAACGGCAAGATGTCCACCTACCTTGACGACTCGGAGTTGTCCAAGTTCAATCATTCATCGAGCACGGATCCATTTCCGGTTTCGGACGACACGTTCAAGGTCTTTCAGCTTGCGCAGACGATCAGCGAGGCGACGAACGGCGCCTTCGACGTCACCGTCGGCCCCTTGGTGAATGCCTGGGGATTCGGACCGGACGGAATTGCGATCCAACCCCCGTCACCGGAGGTGCTGGAATCGCTCCATCAGCGCGTGGGGTACACAAAGATCGAATTGGATCCCGAGCACAAAACCATCCGGAAAACGCAGCCCGACGTGTACGCCGACCTGTCCGCCATCGCAAAGGGTTTTGGGGTCGACAAAGTGTTCGAGGCGCTTCGCTCGCTGGGTTACGAGAACGTCATGGTTGAGGTGGGCGGAGAAGTGCGCGCCGCCGGACACAACGACCGCGGCCAGCTCTGGCAAATCGCCATCGAAAAACCCATCTCGGACGGGCGCGTGGTCGAACGCATCGTCCAGTTGGACGACCTCGCGCTGGCCACGTCCGGCGATTATCGCAATTACTTCGAGGAGAACGGTGTGCGCATGTCCCACATCATCGATCCCCGCACCAACCGGCCCATCGCGCATAATCTGGCTTCCGCCAGTGTTCTCTCTAAGGAATGTGCTGTGGCAGACGGCTACGCCACGGCCATGATGGTGCTCGGGGCCGAAGAAGGCTACGAAACCGCCGTCCGCGAGAAGTTGGCCGTATTGTTCATCACGCGCGAGGATGATGGTACATTTGTAGAGAAAGCAACGCCGGAGTTCGAGCGCCTGGCGCCGAAACCGGATTAAGGTGTAGACCTATGACGATGGTCGTGACAATCTTACTTTCGATAGTAATTATCGCCGTGGCGATGTTGTTCCTGGCGATCGGCGTCATGTTTCGTGGGCGCTGCCTGCGCGGCACCTGCGGCGGCGACGGCGTTATCGGTCCCGACGGCGAGATTCTTACCTGCGATACGTGTCCGCGACGCAAAGAGTTGGAGCACGAGTTGGAACTCGCGAAGAAAGCACAGGCCCCCGAATCCAAGGAACCATCGCTGACTTCACGATGACCGGCGATCGTCTGGTTCCGGCTTCGCGGTCGCGACCTCAGAAATCACCCGATCGCGCCACGTAAGTGGAAACTGAAACCATTCCTGTTGCCACGCGAGAATTGCGAAACCCGTTCGCAAGACTCCGGCTGCGGGATGAAACCATTCCAGCAAGGGCCGCATCTTGGCCACCGAGCGAAATTCGCGTATTGCGAGCGCGCAACTCACATAGGCGGCCAACGCCGCCATGCCAAAAACGATCCACGAAAACGCTCCGGCCGCGCCATAAGCAACTGCAAAAAAACTCGCGAGGAGCAGGGGAAAGGGCAAGACTTCCTGGAGAAGTGCATACGTAATCCGCATCTCGAGAAACGCCGGCTGCTGGCGGTATTGAATGCGCATCTTCCGGACCAGCGCCTTAACCATCGCCGCCAATCCCCGGTAGATGCGAACATGGACGGTCCGATTCGCCATCGCGACGCCCACCGTCGCTCCCGACGCCTTGACCACGGCGGCAAGATACGTGTCTTCCGGTTGGAGATTTCGAATTCGGGCATGTCCGCCGCTCGCAAGGTAGGTGCTTCGCTTTACCAGGATGAAGGGACCAATCCCAATTGGAGTCGCCGCCGGGTCCATCAGGTGCCCCGGCCGGGCATTGATGACAAGTCCCGCCCATGCCACCGGCAGGATCAATTCTTCCCACACGCTGCCATTGTCCACATAGAAAATGCCTGTCAGGAAGTCCAACGTTTCCTTTTCCGCGATTGCGATCGCATTGCGAAGAGCATCCGGACCGAAGATCGCGTCGGCATCCGTGAGGAGCAGCCACGGGTATTCGGCATCCGACGCGTGTACGCCTTGCCAGATCGCGTTCGCTTTGCCCTGCCAGCCCTCCGGCAGCGGGGGGTCGTGGATCACGCGCACCCGCGGATCTTCCGATGCGATTTGATCCAGAATGGCAGGCGTCTCATCGGTGGATCCGTCATTGATGGCGACGACCTCCAACCTCGGGTAATTCTGGGCGAGCAACGAACGCAGCCCGGCCTCGATGGAATCGGCTTCGTTGCGAGCGGGCACAATGACGGAAATTCCGGGCAGTGGCTCGTCGGCCGGCAGCGGTGAAGCCAGATCGGGAAGACCCCTTGCATTTCGCATGTATAACGACCGGATGCTCCAGTTGCCGAGCGCCTGAACCCCCAGGACCCCCACGGCAATCCACCGGAACCACGGCGTATCCACGGCCGGCGCGATGGCCAACACGGCAATTCCCGCCCAGTTCAGCGCCACCGTGCGGCGGCGAACACGCGGCAACGCGCGCGGTTTGGGTTCGGTTTCGGCGATTGCCGGCATTTTGTCCTTTCTCGGAATGTTATGCGGGAGAGTCAGAGCCCGATTTTATGGACGATAGCGCCCCAGCGCAAATGCACCACCTCGATTGACTCGCGGGTGGCCAACCCATACGATGAATAACCAACGGTCGAATCAGTTGTACAGGTGATATTCATGTCGTTCCCCTACTCTCGATCCGCATTTCCCATCCGGCACGGTGCCGTCCGCAGATCTGGCGGTGCTCCATCGTATTTCCGGTTCTTGGTCGCGGCGCTTGTGTGGTTTTGCCTGGTAGCGCCACCGTCTCCCGCACAACTAACAATCCCTTCGTTATCCAGTTCTCCACAGGATACCGCCGAGACAACCCCAAAACCGGAGCCAACGGTAGAAGAACGCCAGACCGAACTCCGCACAAAGATAAAAGCGATGGATGATCGCATCGACGCCGCTGCCGCGCGGGAGACGCAGGAACAGGCCGACCAGTTAGGACTCAGTCTCTCGGCCCTGCAGGATCGAACACTCGGCTTGCGGCAATTGCGAAGCGTTTATGAAGACCATCTCAGTACCCTCGATCAACTCCAGGAAACTCGTCGTATGGTCGACGACTTGGCGCGCGAGAAGGCCGAATACCAGGGTCCAACCGAACCACCGCCATATACCCCATGGTACGTCGATACCTTTCGCGACGCCGTATCCGCCAAGGAAGTTCAGCTCAATCTGGACAAACAATCCGTGGAACTCGCCCAAAATCGGCTGGAGCGAACCAAGAGCGATCTCACCAAGGCCGAAGCGTCCGTGGCCCTGGCCCGCAATCAAGCCGCGGCGTCCAGCGATCGGAGTGGGATGCCCGACCTTGAAAACAAAGTCCAGTCGGCACAGTCCAACGTCGAATTGTTGAAGGCGACCGTTTCTCTCAACGAACTCCAGGTTCAAGTTGCGCAGGAAAAAGCGAACCTGCGCGAGAAACAACTCGAATTCGAGAAACAAAAACTCGCGGATGCGGTAGCGCTCGAACGGTATCGTCCTGAAGACTTAGACAAGAAGAAGGAAGATATTGCGAAAGCTCGCGCGGACTTGAACGCCAAGTTGAAAGACGCCATCAAAGAGAAGGACGACGCCCAAAGCGCGTTATCTGAAGCGCGCGATGCCCAGGCGCAGGCGGCAACCGACCAGACCACGGCCGCAGCCTCGATGGACCTGTTGCGAGCCCGGTCCAACGCCGCCACCGACAAAGTGACCTCCCTGCGCGACCGTTTGGATTACTTGCTGCGTCAGGAGGACATGTGGTCGACGCGCTACAAGCTGCACCTTGGCGGCGATTTGTCCATTCCCGATGAGATTCAGCGCGCCGAAGATTACGCCGACTTCCTTAACTCCATTTTGCAGACCCGGACCGCCGACCTGGAAGGTGTGCGCGCCTCGCTGCGCGAGTGGGATCGTAAAGCATCAGCCGGTCCGGACCAGGAGACGGACACCTCCTTGGCCCGCAAAATCGTGCAAGTGCTCAATGGGCACCTGGATCTCTTTCGCTCCGGGCTTACCGCTCTGACGGCCCAGCAACAAATCAACAAGCATTTGCTTGACGATTTGCAGGAAGCCCAACACCACCTTTCGCTGGGCGAGCGCCTTGGGCAGATTTGGGGCGCTACCGCGAATATCTGGTATCAAGAATTGCCAGTCGACATCGGCGGGGAACCGCTTTCGGTCCGGCAGATCGTTCTCGCTACGTTGATTCTGGTTATTGGTTTTGGCTTTACCCGTGCCGCGCGACGATATCTGCACTCTATTGTCCGCTCCCGGACGCACGTGGATCTAAACGCCGCCGCCAGCATCGAGCGGCTGATTCATTACTTCCTGCTGATCCTCGTCGTCTTGTTCGCGATGAGTATGGTCGGCATCCCGCTCACCGCGTTCACCATCTTCGGCGGCGCGTTGGCCATCGGCGTTGGGTTCGGGGCGCAAAACCTCATCAACAACTTCATCAGCGGCTTGATCCTTATGATGGAGCGTCCCATCCGGATTGGCGATCTCGTCGAGGTTGACGGCCGCTCCGGATTCATCGAAGAAATCGGCGCACGCTGCTCCCGTTTGCGCCAATTCTCCGGCGTGGATATCCTCGTTCCGAACAGTTCGTTCCTCGAAAAGTCGGTCATTAACTGGACTCTGTCCGATGCCAGGGTTCGCTGGGAAATCCGGGTCGGCGTTGCCTACGGATCGAACACCCGCGAAGCGCAGAAGCTTATCTTGAAAGCGGTCGAAGAGCACGGCCGAGTCCTCGACGAACCGGAACCGCTGGTCGTGTTCTCCGATTTCGGCGACAGCGCCCTCATCTTCGATGCGTACTTCTGGTTGACCATGGGGCCGGCAACCGATCCCCGCGTGGTTCGCAGCGACATCCGCCATCGCATCGACAAGTTGCTCAAGGAAGCCGGTATCGTGATAGCCTTCCCGCAGCGAGACGTTCATTTGGATGTGGTGGGCCCCATAGAAATTCGAACCGCGCAGGCCGAACCCCCTGAAGCAGAGGAGCGCCCGTCCCTGCCGGGCGGAGATACGGAGGACTGAATGTGACGAACGCGTGGAAACGCGGTATCTGCCTCGGGATTCTACTGGCCATGGTGAGCGGCTTCGCCCACGCGCAAGACGTGGAACGGGTTCTCCGGTATCACTCGGACGTGACCGTACATCAAGACGCTTCGTTGACCGTCGTGGAAACGATCGCCGTTCGGTGCGAGCGCGACCAGATCCGGCACGGCGTCTACCGCGACTTTCCCACCAAGTACCACGGTAAATGGTGGACACCCGTAACCGTGGGTTTTGAAATCGTCAGCCTCACGCGGGACGGCAATCCGGAGCCGTACCATACGAAGAACGTCAGCAACGGCATTCGCACGTATTTCGGAAGCCAGGATGTCTTGCTTCCCATAGGCGAACACACCTATGTCTTCACCTATAAGACGGACCAGCAACTCGGATTTTTCGACGGTTTCGACGAGCTGTATTGGAATGTGACCGGCAACGGCTGGCCGTTTCCCATCGACGACGCCAGTGCAACCATCCATCTGCCGAAGGTCGTGCCCTCCGCCCTTCTCGATCTCAACGGCTACACCGGCCCGCAAGGCTCTAAGGAGCAAGCCTACGAGGCCGACGTGGCTGAGGACGGCGCCGTAAACTTCCGGACAACGCGTCCCTTGGACGAGCGGGAAGGGCTGACCATCGTCGTCGGTTTCCCAAAGAATTTAGTCGCGGCGCCCGATCCGAATGCGTTCTACAAGGCCATCGCGGCTCGTCTTGTCGTCGACTTGTCCCGTCTGATGGGTGCATTACTGGTCTTCGGGTATTTCATCATCGTGTGGTTCCTGGTGGGAAAAGACCCGCCCCCCGGACAGATTGTGCCGCAGCCAGCGCCGCCCCAGGGTATCAGCCCCGCCGCCGCGCGGTACCTCGAACGTATGGGATTCGACAAGAAGACATTCACCGCGGCGCTCGTCAGTCTCGGCGTGAAAGGCTATGTGCGAATCGACGAAGACGACGACACGTACACGGTATCGAAACAACACCCCCCCGACGCCAGCCTTCCCCCGGAAGAGCGCGCCCTGATGAAGAAACTGCTGGGTCACGAAGACGCCATCGTACTGAAACGCACCAACCACCAGAAAGTCTCCACCGCGCTGAATGCATGCCAGAGCGCTTTGAAACTGGACTTCCAGAAGACCTACTTCATCACCAACGTCAAGTACTGGTTTCCGGGTCTGATCCTGTCGCTCGTCGTGCTGGCCGGCGCCATAATATCCCTCCCTCGCAGTTCCGGAGCGCCAGTCGTCTTCCTCGCGATTTGGCTGAGTATTTGGACAATCGGCGTGATTGCACTGGGGTCAACCGTGTTCGCCCTGTGGTGGCAGGTGCTGTCCGGTAAGGGAGGAATCGCGCAGGCCTTATTCATGACGGTCTTTTCAACCCCGTTCTTCATTGCCGAAGTCGTCGTAGGCGGCGTCTTTATCTATCAGGCCTCCTGGGTCGTGGTGGCCTTGGTGATCCTGCTCGCCGTTTCCAACGTAGTCTTCTACCGTCTCCTGAAAGCCCCCACCCGGCTGGGCCGACAGACTTTGGACGTCTTGGACGGATACAAGCAATACCTCTCCGGCGAACGCTGGTCCCGTTACGGCGGCACGGCTGAAGAGGTGACTCCAGGGATGTTCGAGGAACACCTCGCCTACGCCATCGCCCTGGATGTTGAAGACGACTGGTCCAAGCGCTTCGAAGGCGTACTCGGCGCCGCCGGAACCTCCGATACCAACCGGTCGCCCCACTGGTATCACGGAAACAACTGGAATAACCAGAACCCCGCCCTGTTTGCGAACGCCCTCGGGACATCCCTGTCCACCGCGATTGCGTCCGCCTCGACCGCCCCCGGCTCTTCCTCCGGCGGCAGCAGCGGAGGTGGCGGTTCCTCCGGCGGAGGCGGCGGAGGAGGAGGCGGCGGCGGCTGGTAAAACGGCGCCCGCCGATCCGTCGGATCCGTCCGATCTCATTCCACGGGAGGTAGGACCGTCATTTGTCCTCCTACTTCCGGTCTCCGGACTCCAGCCTCATTCCATAATCCACTCCGGCGTGAACGCGGCGTGCTTGATCGACTTTTCATCTCTGCCTATGTGGTAACTGTACGTCATGTGCACACGGCCGTCCGTACCCTCGAACATACCGGGATACGCGAACGCACCCTCGCCCGGCTCGGCACGTTCCACGTCGCGCTTCCACTTCCACGTATTGCCTTCGTCATCCGATAACGCCAGTGCGAGGACATGACGCCCCAAATCCGCGTCGTTGAACGCCATGACCCAGCGGCCGTCCTTCAACGCGATCACCGCCAGGCTCGACCCCGGATTCGGGATATCCGTGTCGACCGCCGGCGTCCACGTCATGCCGTCGTCCGTCGATTCGCTCCACAAGGCCCGTTTCGGCAGGCCGCCGCTGTCCCGCATGTAGGAATAGAGCGTGCCGTCCTTCTTGCGCACCACTGCGGGCTGAATCGGCCCCATCCCGACGATAGGCAGGCTCGGCTTCCACGTTTCGCCCATATCGTCCGAGATCGCCATCAGCGACATGTTGAACCCGTCCGAATACAGCGGCACCAGGATTCGGCCCGACGGCAGCGCGATGGGATTCTGCCGCGTCATCCAGCCCTCTTCCCGTTTCGCCTTGTCCTCGGACGCCTCGATGATCATGCGCGAATACGGCGGGGCATACTCGGCCCACAGATACTCCGGCGGGTTCAACTCCTCGAACGCTTTCTTCGTCGCCTCGACGAACTCCTCGCCCGGCTTCAGGAGAATGGCGTCCTGCCACGACCAATCCGGCGGACCGTCGCCCTGGTACGCTTCCGCGCGCCGGTATTTCAGTAGCGAATGTTCCCACGCGTTGGCCCGCACCGCGATCCAGAACAGCCACAGCCGTTGCTGCGGATCGATGAAGAGCACCGGATTGCAGTCCGGCGTGAACGGTGTGTCCGCCATAACGAATGGCGCACTCCATTCCGACGCGCCCTTCTTCATCCGCGCGCCCTGGATCAACACGTCGTTTGCGCTCCGCTCGCCGGACCCGTAAAACCACGCCGCCAACAAATCCCCGTTCGGACACTCCACGATCGTGCTGCCGTGCACGTGTTTGCCCTGCACCGGAAAGATCAGCTCCGACGTCAACGTCCCCTCGGCCCAAACCGGCCCCACCGCCAGCACCGCCGCTACCATCCCGAAAAACCATAGCTTCTTCACGATTCGCTCCTCATGAGTTAAGTCATTACATACCCCAAACCATAGCGCAAAACGCTGCCCGAGGTCGATCCCTTTGCCAGAAGACCATTAGCCGCAACCAGATCCGAAATCCGAGGCAAATCTCGATGTTCCAACTGGGGAGACGATCGAAACGCGGAGCGGTCATCGTGTGGCTTGGGCGTCGGATTCGGGAACGTTGTTTGACTGAGCATACACGGACTTACACGGACGATATGGACGATATGGACGATATGGACGATGTGGACGATGTGGACGGACAAGGGCTACTCAAACCTGGCTTCGCCAGTGGGTTCTGGTGTGGTGGTGGATGGGCCGGTGTAGATGGCTTCGGCGTGGGCTCGGATGGGGGAACCGATGGGGAAGGTTTCGGGCGGTATCTTGCCGTTTGTGAAGAGGTCGAGGAAGTGGTGGAACGGATTGTTGGACTCTTCGTTTGTTGTGTGATCGGTGGTTGTGGGATCTTCTCTCTTTCGCGGGGAGGGGCGGGAGATGGAGGTTGCCGAGGATGAGTTCGGCGAGTTCTTCGGACACGGAGTGTTTGGCGGGGCGGTAACTGGCGAGGACGTGGTCGCGTTCGGACTCGGCGTAGGGTTCGTCGATGAGGGCGGCGTTGTCGAAGGCTTCGCACATTTCCACGTCGCGGCCTTGGCCACCGGCGAGGGCAGCGCGTTGGATGTAGGCTTTGGCGTGGGTCTCGGGGGTTTGGGGATCGAGTTGGGCGTCGGCGATGGAATCGGGGTCGAGGCCGGTGTCGTGTTGGGTGCGTTGGGCGTGGCGGAGGATGCCGTCGGGCGAGGGGGTTGCGACGTGGCAGTTTTGACGATTCAAGGGGGTCAACCCCGGTGTTTGGAGGAGTTTCAGGGTTGCGCGGTATTCGCGCATGAGGCGGGTGAAGGCGAGGATGGCGTTGGGGTTAGGGTCTTCGGGGGGACAGGATTCGGGAGAGGAAGAACACGGGCGGGACGCCCGTGCCCCAGGGGGGGAAGGCCATGCTTCATAGGAAGACCAGAGGTTGGGGGCCTGGGCGAGTTGGGTGGTGGCGGCGTTGACGAGGACTTGGAGCATGGCAACGTTGTGGGCGGTGTGGATGCCCATGGGGTTGGGGTGGGGTTGGGATTCGACGATGGCTAGGGCGTCAGTGAGGACGGAGTTGTATTCGGCGAGTTGGTAGGGGCAGGTGGGAGATTGCGAAAATGGGTCCCCATGTTCGCCGGATTCGCGAGGCTTAGGAGGAGGTGTGGAATACGAAGATGGGGACCCCGCTTTCGCGGGGATGACGATTTGGGTGGGGAGTTGGGTCGCCGTGTTGCCCGCGGTCACGAAGACGAGGATGACGAGCATTATGGGGCGCGGTGCGGTTGGCGATGGGACAATTCTCCCAGTGGGGGCAGTTGGGGGTGCAGGTTCGTAGGCGGCGGGAGTAGAGGCCGTGGATGACGTGGTTGCGGTTGCCGGGGGGTGCGCCGGTGAGGTCGAAGCCGCCGTGGAATTGGCAGCGTCCGGAGGGGTGGTCGGAGGCGTTGGTGCAAGGGGTGGCGTCGGGGAGTCGGGCGCCGCAGATTCGGTGGTTGCGTTCGGATTCTTTGGTGTTGACGGTGGCGATCCAGTCGTTGGTCCAGGAACGGGCGCAGGGGGTGCCGAGGGTGGTGTGTGTAGACATGGTTCTGGTTCCTATTGGTTGCAGTCCTTCTATCTAGATAGGCCGGGGTGTTGCAGTGGGGGAGGCGATTGCGGATTTCGGATTGCGGACTGCGGATTAGGGAAGAAGGCTGGCGGCGGCTGGCGGTTGGGCATTTGAAGAACACGGACCTACACGGACCTACACGGACCTACACGGACCTACACGGACCTACACGGACAGACGCGGACGAGATGGACGAGGTGGACGAGGTAGACGAGGTGGACGAGGTGGACGGGATGGACGGAGATTCTCGCTGCTGAAAGCGAGATAGAGAGGGTCCACAGATTACATAGATTTGCACCGATTGAAGAGGCAAGAATTTGAGACTTGAGGAGAGGGTAGCCGTTGCGGGACAAAGACATTCAGAATCAGGAACTTACCCAGAGATCGGCGCACGAAGACTCGTGAGGCTTACAAAGATTCTTCCAGATCGGAGTACAGAAGAGAAAGAACGCGCCCGCTCTTTGCGTTCTTTTGGGGCAATTTACTCTTGAATGATTGTGATATCCACCGAGGTCAGAGAATCCTTCCGATTGAGATTCCATCTATCGAAACTACCGAACCTGACCGGTCTGGCCTGAAAGGCTGCTACATGATAGCTCGGGGCAAAGCGTAGCGTCGCCCCGAGTCACGTTGGCCCCAAATAACAAAGCGCTGAAAGTGAGGAACAGACCTTTCACACGCCCCGCTAGCCCTACCACCGCACGACGAACACCCAGTCGCCGGTCCATTCCATTTCGCTGACGTGCTCCGGCGGTGCGCCACCATCATCGATGCCGTCAAAATACACCGAATAGATTGCATATCCATCTTCCAAAAGGACATAGCGGAGCGGTTGCCCATCGAAGGGATCAATGGGCACCTCTGGAATGTATGTGGGAACCAGTCGTTCAAGGTTTTCAGGTAGCTCGTTGTTGTCGGACCAATACCGTTCGACGGCCACCGCAACACGGCCGATTCGTGATACGGCAGCACCAAGGGCCATGTAATGGATGCCCCAAACCGCATAATGGAGTGGATGTTTCGGCGACTCGATATTTTCGCGCCATCCCGTGCCGTGTTCCATCAGCTCCGTCACATACGCAACGCGGTCTTCCCAGGGCTTGTCCATGACGCGAATCAGGTCAGCGAAACCGCGGAGTAGGTCCCGATACCGGTGTTGCTGGCGATTATGGCGCACGGTGTACTGCGTTACAGGGTCCACATGTTTGAGTACACGTTCTAACGGCGTCAAACCTTCGGATTGCAGGCGCGTCTTAAGGGCCGCCACCTGCACGCATCGCTCACCGGCCAGGCAACGCGCCAAAGGTTCCGAATCCTCCGGTTCCGAATAGAAGGTTTCGAGCGCCGCCAACGTTTTGGGATCGAGGGATGCAAGCCTCGCTGCGTCATTGATGCACAACAATCCGGTTCCCAGAAGCGCGGATCGGCTAATCTGCGACCCGAGGTCCGGTTCCTGCCGGAGCGTCTTCGCCATGTGAACGATACTTTCCTGGCTTTCCACGAACTCCCACTGGCGACCTGCCACGATGGCGTTTGCTGACCGTACTTCCTGAAGCTTCGCACACCGCATCAGCCAGTTGTAATGGGGGAAAGTCTCCAAATCGTACTCGGCAAGATTCACCGGGTATCGCGCGCCCGGCAATGTCGAGGCTTTCGAGAGCAGTGCGACTACCTCCTTGCACCCATCGAGGAAATCAGTAGCCTCTGCTTGCACTTTCGGTAATGACTCATCATCCGCCCGGGACCATTGGTAGTTGTTGAGAAGGGCATCGACGGTCTTCCCGTCCGGATCGACCGCGTCCAAGGCCTCAAATGCCCGCTCGTAGATGAGTGCGGCGTTTTTCTCATCCGGTACGGCGCGATAGTAGGCGTCCAACTCCTCGAGTGTCAGCGGTTGCCCCGCATCACGTACGCGTTGTTCCGCCTTTGCCACGCTCTTGTCAATCGAGTGGACGAGCAATTGACCGAGAACGAAATAGACCACGACCCCAACCAGGAATAGGACACCCCCGGCCACCGCGCACCCCGTTCCGCTAAACCACGAGCCGCGGACCTTACCGCGCCACTTGCCGGCCCGCTGCAAAATCCCAATGCCTCGCATCACCGCCGCACCTCGAACACCCAGTCCCCGTGCCACTCGCCGGATTCGTCCTTTTCTGCTTTCACGCCTCCGTCGTCCTCTAAATCGGTGTAGACGCTGTAGATCGTATAACCGACCTTGTGACGTTGATACCGCATCGACTCACCGTCGAAGGGATCCAACGTGGGCGCCGAAAGGTACCGCGGAACAAGTTGGTCGAGGTGTGCGGGCGGGATTCCTTCGACGGACCGGTACCTCTCGATTGCCAATGCCGTGTGTGCCATTCGCAAGACGGCCGCATCACGCGCGAATGCCCCAACGCCTTTCACAAGCGCTGGAAGCATTGTTCTCGCCATGGGTTTTATGCGTGGAAGGTCCTTTGTTGACTCATATATTTGTTCCGAGAGTTTCATTCGTTCAGGCCAGGAAAGGTCTGACGCGTTGGCCAACGGCGTCAGACTATGCAAGACGGCGAGCCGTTCGCCGGTCGCAATACGTTCCCGTCCTCCCTCGAGAGCGATCCAAACGCTTGCCTTCAACGAGGGCTTGGGAACTTCAGGCCAATCCTCCTCGACATCGCCAAGCCACATGCGGTAAATCGCGTCCGCCGCGATGCAGCGTTCGCCCACATATGTGCGTACCATCGCCTCCGTGTCTTCGGCGTTACCATATAGATCTGCAAGTCTTGACAACGTATGGTCGGGCAATTCGGATCGTCTCAGAGCGTCTTCCAAAGCGTCTGCCGCTATACCATGAACTGCAATTCGTACGAGTTGCGAAATGATATAGGGTTCGTATCGCAACGAACGGGTCATAGCGAACGTACATCGCTGGCTATCGGCAAATTCGTCAAACCGGCCATCGCGTACGGCAAGCGCGCCTCGAAGGGCTTCCAGGCGCGCGCAATTCCGTAATGGGGCCAGGTGCGGTAACTCCATTGAGATACCGCGCGTAAGATCGACCGAATATCGCGATTCCGGGTACTGCGAGGCACGCTCCAGCAGTCTCAGTACCTCGTCACACGACGACAAATGGGATTCCACTCTTTCCAGAATCGTATCCGGCACGACCTTCGAGGTGCTGTTCAGTTGTTCGAGCAACTCGGCTGTGGTCGCACCCTCGGGATCGATTGCCTCGAATTGCTCGAATGCCTTTTCGTAGATCAGCGCGGCATTCCGATCATCGGGCACCGCCGGGTAGTACGCGTCGAGTTCTTCCAGCGTGACCGGCTGGCCCGCGTCGCGGATGCGTTGCTCCACTTTGGTCAGCGCATTCTCAGTCTGGTTCATGCAGCCCAACAGTGTCAGGCCAGCCAGCAGGGTTCCCGCAAGCGCCAAGCGCCATGCGAGGGGTACGAGGGATCTGCGTCGCCGTGATCTCGTGCAACCAGAGACCGCATGGTGAATTCGCATCCCCGCCCCCCTTCGGTGATTGCCAGCCGGCGTTCACATCGCCCATGGCGGTGAACCAAGTCCTACAGGCGTACACTATCCGCTATCATAGCACGGGAACGTACGGATCGTGTGGCAAGAAGAATGGCGGAGGGTGGGGGACTCGAACCCCCAAGCCCGAAGGCGCCGGTTTTCAAGACCGGTGGATTACCAATTATCCTAACCCTCCGAGGGACGCCGTTCCTGAAAAACGGCGTGAACCCGTATTGTACGAGACTGCCGGGCCCGTTTTCACCTTGCGCGCGTGTGCCGGGAACGGCCTTCGGCTGAGCGTCCCTGGTGTCGCTGTTGTTCCTATCGTCTCGTTGCCGTCTGGCAATCCCGGCTCGGCGCGTCGTTTCACAGCCATTGTATGAGGGGGGGGTCGGGGAAATCCCCGACCACTTTTACCGGTCTCCGCCCGATTGTCCACGCGCCCCGACGCGCCTTACCCTATTTGCGTGGTACTTAACGTTCTTGGGTTTCCACTGCTGTGGGGCGTCGCCGTGTTACCGTCCCCCTCGGCCTAGGTACTCCACCAACCGATGTAGCCCGGCGGCGTCCCCTAGTCTTTGCAGCTCATCTTCGCGCGACACGCCCATCTTCAGCATTCCCATCGGTCGCATACGTCCCATACTACCCCTTCCCACAACGCCGCCGTCTGCGCTACCATAGGAACCAGCGCAGCAAGGCGTTCCCAACGGTGACGAGGGTCTTTCCATGGCTACGAATCCAAGCGAATCACAGCCCCTGCAATCCATCGAAGAGTGGGAAGCGTTTGTCGAAGGACGGTATCCGCAACCGGAGCAAGCCTTCACGTCCCAAAAGAATCCCGCCGCTTTTCGGGACTACGAAAACACCGCCCGCCCGACTGTCCGCGAATTCTACCGTCTCAACCACCGCCACCAGTGTGTCGATTTCGTGCGCGCCAAGCGCGACCAATACCTTGGATTAACCAAAGAGAAGATGGGGATCTGGGAAGCCATGGAGTTTCTCAACACCCTCGTCGACGACAGCGATCCCGATACCGATCTCAGCCAAATCGAGCACTTGCTCCAGACCGCCGAAGCCATCCGGCAGGACGGCCATCCCCGCTGGTTCATCGTGACCGGCCTGATCCACGACCTGGGCAAGATCCTCTGCCTGTGGGGCGAACCCCAATGGGCCGTCGTGGGCGACACCTTTCCCGTGGGCTGCGCCTTCTCGGAAAAGATCGTCTTTCCCGAATTCTTTGCCGACAACCCCGACACCAAGATCCCCGAGTATTCCACGCCCAACGGCATTTACGAGCCCGGCGCCAGCCTGGACACCATCCATATGTCCTGGGGGCACGACGAGTACATGTACCACGTCTGCAAAGACTACCTGCCCGAGTCGGCGCTCTACATGATCCGGTATCACTCGTTCTACCCGGCCCATCGTGAAGGCGCCTACACCCACCTCATGAACGACCACGACAAAGAGATGTTCCAGTGGGTCCGCGCCTTCAACCCCTACGACCTCTATTCCAAGAGCCCTGTTCGCCCGGACGTGTCTGCGCTGCGTCCCTTCTACGACGACCTCATCGGCGAGTTCTTCCCCACGAAGATTTCGTGGTGACCGTCCCGCCTATTGATGTTTTCCGGTGACTATGGGATCATCGGGCGATTCAAACACCATCGTATTCGTTCGCGTACTCGTACTTCGTACTCGACCCCGCGGTGTCGTATGCGGGAGCGGGGTAAACACGTTTGCTTTGATTCTACGCACTTGATCTGCACCCCGACTCCCGAGTACGAGTACGAGCACGAAGTACGAGTACGTGAAGTTCCCAACATCCACGGGGCAGTCTATGCTGCTCCAATCGCGAGGTTTCCATGTGTGACACCGTTGCCATCGTGCGGAAGAAGGCGGTCTTCTTCGCCAAGAATTCGGATCGCGACCCCAACGAGGCGCAAGTGCTCGATTGGCAACCTGCGCAGGACCACGCCGCCGGATCGAAGGTGAAATGCACCTGGATCGAAATTCCGCAAGTCGAGCACACCCACGCCATCCTCATTAGCCGTCCCTTCTGGATGTGGGGCGCAGAAATGGGCGCGAACGAGCACAACGTCGTAATCGGCAACGAAGCGGTGTTCACCAAACAGCCCTACGCCAAGACCGGCCTGACCGGTATGGACCTGTTGCGCCTGGCCCTCGAACGGGCCGATTCGGCCGAACGCGCGTGCGAGGTTATCGTCGAATTGCTCGAGACCCACGGCCAAGGCGGCGGATGCGGATTTGAGAACCGCGATTTCACCTACCACAACAGCTTCATGATCGCCGATCCCAACGGCGCTTATGTTCTGGAAACGGCCGGCAAGTTCCACGAGAAAGAACGGGTCGAAGGCACCCGCGCAATCTCGAATTGCCTGACCATCGGCGGTTTCGCAGAGAAGCATGGCGAATACTGGAAGACGCGGATCTCGGCCTGCCGCACGCGCATGGGTCGGATGCACCACCTTTGCAGCAAGACGCTGGGCGCCCAGCACCTCTTCGCTGCACTAAGGGACCACGGCGCCCGTTACTCCAACCCGTCGTACCGGTGGACCAACGGCAGCATGAGTGCGGCCTGCATGCACGGCGGCGGCATTCTGGCCTCCGCACAGACCACTGGTTCCTGGGTCACCGAAATGACACAGGACGGTATCCGTCACTGGGTTACGGCCACCGCCGCGCCCTGCACCGGCATCTTCAAACCCGTTCACTTGGGAGAACCCCTCGACTTGGGTTCCCCCGTAGACAAGGCCGACGACTCCCTCTGGTGGCGGCACGAACGCTTCCACCGGTCCGTCCTACGCAATCCCGAACCCCTGCGCGATTGCTACGTCCCCGAGCGCAACGCCTTGGAAGCGAAGTGGGCGGACAGTCCGCCGACACCGGCCGAAGCATTCGCCAAGGGTGATGAACTCCTGACGAAGTGGTCCGATGCCGTCGCGAAACACGCCGTCGAAGACACCCGCCCCGGCTATGTCCGCCGCTACTGGGAAAAGCGCAACCACTTGGCGGGCTTGACGTTGGTCTGAGCAAGCCCGCGATTCCTTTCCCCGGGCGCGCGAATGTTCGGAGCGCGTCCAGTGTTAGCCTTCACATGGACCTGATATCCAGACACGCAACACCATTTCCAGCTATTTGGCGCGTTTTGGCCACGTCGCTCGTCTGCGCACTAATCTCTTCGGGCTCCGCGATGGCCGAACCGCTGGCTGTCGACTGGTCGCATCCTACGTGGGCTACACCGTCCCAGCCGTTCCAAGGTGAGGCCCGGCTGAAGGTCCCCGCGGATGCGAAGGTGTACCTTTACTACGCGAAACCCGACGGAACCGACGAGCGTATCCCCTGCAAGTTCGCGGCCGGCGATGGTGGCGCATTCCGATTCACCATTCCCGCACAGAACGACACCAGTGCGGACAAGCTCACATTCTGGTTGGAGGCCAATCCCCCGAATTCCGCCGTCCAGACCTCAGAACACCAAACCGTTCCCCTGTCCGATGAGGTGGAAATCGAAGTCTCCGGCCATACCGACCAGGAATTGACCTACCCGATGAGCGATTGGGATGCGGCCATCCTCTTCCGGCCCTGTTGCCTGATCATTTCCGGCTGGATCCAGGCCGAACGCATTCCCGTCCGGCCCGCACCAACGTCCGATGGGCTCCCCTCGACCCTGCTTACACCCTACTTTCGGGTGCATCCGGACCAGTTGGTCAAAGCCACCGGCGGCGTCAACGTGTGCGTGTCGTACAAGGACCCGAATTCCGGCGTCGATCCCGGCACGATCCGGCCCTATCACTGGAAGGACGGCCGCTGGTCCCCTGTTTTTGATCCCGTCCTGGACACAAAGAACCAGAATGTCACATTCCCCTTCCCCACGGGCGGCATTTTCGTGATCGGCGGAAATTCGTCAAAATAGCCGCCCTGGGCGGAAATCTCATAAGTGATTTTATTGAAATCATTTAGGCGTATGCCGGAAATTTTGTTGCGATATCACTGGCAAATTTCCGTCAAAGCTGGTACTATTAGGCGGGACATGTGTCAAGGATAAACCTTCGAAAGGGGGCGCTTATGGCCAGTAATTACGCACGGATGACTGAGAATCTGCCAGAAGCCGCCCCCGCCAAGGAACGACCGAGCGGTCCTGCTTCGTGTCACTCCGAGCCTGGACCAGCCGAACGCAGCCGGAAACTCGGTGAGTGGCTCACGATTGAGGGCCTCATCACGGAGCAACAGTTGGGCGACGCCTTGGCCTACCAGGCCGAACACGGCGGGAGACTCGGCGAAATCCTCGTCAAAATGGGGATAGTGGATGGCGAGGAGTACGTAGCGTTTCTCGCCCGTGCGGCCGGGGTCGGAAGCATTCGGCTGCCGAATTACGCGATTCGTTCGGAATACGTGAACCTGGTGCCTCGGGAGATGGCGGCGCGCCATGAACTGGTGCCAGTAGACCGTTTCGGCGACCAACTGGTACTCGCAATGGTTTGCCCGCTCAACTACAGCGCCGTCAGTGAAGTGGAATCGGTGACCGGACTGGAAGCCCGCACGGTATTGTGTTCGAGCGACGCGTTCCGGCTCGCGTATGAGCATTTTTACCCGCGCAACGGAAGCACCAAGAATACGTGACACGGCTGCCTATGCTGTCGGCTGGCCGTGACCGGCCGGTGGCTTAACCTCACATGGTGGCGCCAGTCTTTGGGAAGAGTCTGGCGCCAGCCCTTGTCTCCCGCACGAGCCTGTTGAAAATTCCCGCCGAATTGTGCGATAGTTACGGCCACACTGTTCGCTCGTAAGCTATTGTAATGCAAGTTTGCCCCCCGCTTTACCCCGCAGGTGTGTCGTATACATCTGCGCGCAGGGCTTACGATACGAGAGGGACGCGATATTTCGGCCGAACCGCGTGGTTTGGCCGCAAATTCTGGTAGCAGCTCAATCCTCCAAGATGACGTCCCCAGCGTCCGATCCGCGCGGGGGTCGTGTTGGGATTGCGGCTCGCGAGAGAAACGGGGGAGAACGGCCGCTCAGGGGGCCACGGAGAGATTAAACCATGCCAAAGATACTCGTGCTGGACAACCTTAGTCCGGAAGGCGTCGACGTGTTTCGCGAGGCAGACTTCGAAGTTGACGTGAAACCACCGCAGAACCCCGAGGAACTCGCAGCGATCGTCGGCGACTACGACGGGCTCGTCGTCCGCAGTGCAACGAAAGTGACTGATGTCGCGCTGGAAAACGCGGGCACCTTGAAAGTTATCGGCCGAGCCGGCGCAGGAACCGATAACATCGACAAGGCCGCCGCGACCAAACGGGGCATCGTGGTGATGAATGTGCCCGGTGGTAACACCATTTCCACCTGCGAGCATACCTTCGCCCTCTTGTTTGCCCTGTGCCGAAACGTGCCGCAGGCCCACACCTCCATGATGGAAGGGCGTTGGGACCGCAAGCTGTTTGGGGGTACCGAAGTCAACGGCAAGACGCTGGGAATCGTGGGTGCGGGCCGCATCGGCGGGGCCGTGGCCAAGCGTGCACAGGCCTTCGGGATGAATGTGCTCGTCTACGATCCCATCCTGACCAAACTCAAGGCCGAAGCGCTGGGCGTCGAACTGGCAACTCTCGACGAAATCATCGAACGCGCCGACTTCATCACGATTCATGCTCCCAAAACGGATAAGACCGCGAACATGATTCGTGCCGAGCACTTCAAACGCATGAAGCCGACCTGCCGCATCGTGAATTGCGCCCGCGGCGGGTTGGTGAACGAAGAAGATCTGGCCCAAGCGCTCAAGGACAAGGTGATCGCCGGAGCAGCCTTGGATGTGTATACCTCCGAGCCGCTCGCGAAGAATCCGTTCCTGGGGCTCGACAACGTCGTGACGACCCCCCACCTGGCAGCGTCGACCGACGAGGCACAATTGACCGTCGCCGTCGACGTGGCGAAGCAGATGGTCGAGTACCTGACGACCGGTGCGATCGTGAACGCGGTGAACGTCCCGAGTCTCGATGCCGAAACGCGCAAACAGCTTCAGCCGCTGCTTCTGTTGGCGGAGCGGCTGGGCCGGTTCATGTCGCAGTATATGGAAGGACGCCCCAAAGGGCTGGAAATCACCTACGACGGCGAACTGCCCATTACGGATACCTATCCCATCACCGCCGCCATTCTCACGGGATTCCTGGAGCCGCTCGTGGAAACGGTGAACGTGGTGAGCGCGCCGCACCTCTTGAAAGAGTACGGCATTGATTTCAGCGAAAAACGCAGCGCGCAACCCCACGACTATGCGTTCCAGATTCGCGTTTCCGCCGCTACGGATTCGGAAACCCACGAAGTGGCCGGCACGCTGTTCAACAATCAGGAACCCCGAATTTGCAGCATTGACGGCACCCGCGTCGACGTCGAACTCGTGACGAAGATGGTCGTGTGTCTCAATGAAGACAAGCCGATGGTATTGGGGCGCGTGGCGACAACCATCGGCGAAGCGGGCGTGAACATCGCCAACCTGGCCTTGGGCCGGGAGACCGAGGGAGGTCGCGCCACCGCGGTGATTAATATCGATGGGCCGATGGATGATGCCGTAATCGATCGCATTCGCGCGATCCCGCACGTCCTCAGCGCCCGTATGGTTGAAGTTTCGTGAATACTTCCGTAGTAGAACCAATGGGGAAAGAAACCAGTCGCGCAGAGGGGAATCATGGCAGAGTACAAATTCATCAAAGTGCCGGAAGGCGAACGCATTACGAAAAAGGATGGGGGCAAACTCGATACGCCGGATAAGCCTATCGTTGCCTTTATCGAAGGCGACGGCACCGGGCCGGACATCTGGCACGCGTCGAAATTGGTGTTCGACGCCGCCGTGAAGCATTGCTACGGCGGGAAGCGCGAAATCGCCTGGATGGAAATTTACGCCGGCGAGAAGGCGAACCAGCATTGCGGCAGCTACCTCCCCGACGAAACCCTCGACGCGATCGAGGAGTACCACGTCGCCATCAAGGGACCGCTCACGACTCCCGTGGGCGGCGGATTTCGCAGCCTAAATGTGACCTTGAGGCAGAAGTTGGACCTCTTTGCGTGCGTCCGTCCGGTCCGCTACTTCGAAGGTGTCCCCAGCCCCGTGCGCGAACCCAGCAAGGTCGACATGGTCATCTTCCGCGAGAACACGGAAGACGTGTATGCAGGTTTCGAAGTTCAGGAAGGTACGAGCGAGGCCGCGAGACTCCTTGAATTCCTGAAAAAGGAGTTTGGATGGAGTATCCGGCCCGATTCCGGGCTCGGAGTCAAGCCGATCAGCGTCACGGGGTCCAAGCGCCTGGTTCGCGCTGCCATCAACTTTGCCGTTCAACACCAGCGCAAGTCGGTGACGCTCGTTCACAAGGGCAACATCATGAAATTCACCGAGGGCGCCTTCCGCCAGTGGGGGTATGACCTCGTCAAAGAAGAATTCTCGGATGTCGCCGTCGGATGGGACGATTGCAACGGCCAACCGGGCGATAAGATCCTGGTAAAAGACACGATTGCAGACATCTTCCTGCAGCAGATCCTCACGCGGCCCGACGAATTTGACGTGGTCGCCACCATGAACCTCAACGGGGACTTCATGAGCGACGCGTTGGCGGCCCAGGTCGGCGGAATCGGCATCGCTCCCGGCGCCAACATCAACTACGAGACCGGAACCGCCATTTTCGAGGCGACTCATGGCACCGCCCCGAAGTACGCCAACCAGGATAAAGTCAATCCCAGCAGCGTGATCCTCTCGGGTATCATGATGTTCGAGCACATGGGATGGACCGAGGTTGCGGACGCGGTCATCGGCTCCATGATTAAGACCTTCCGCGAAAAACGCGTAACTTATGACTTGGCCCGTCTCATGGATGGCGCCCAACTCCTTAAATGCAGCGAGTTTGGAAAAGCGCTGGTAGAGAATCTGTAAATCGTCGTTACCCACCGCGGCCGGACTCCCGGCCGCGGTGGGAACCTTCCTGGCAAAGCGCACGCCAATCTGCGTGGTCGACATCTGATTGCGTTATCTCTTTACACAAATCCTGCTTGTTCGCAAAAATCTCACCCGGTATCACATATAGCGGGTTTTATTGATTGACGAAAACTATAAAAAATGGTACACTGCTTCCGGTTGCCAATTAACGGGGAGAGTGGATCATGCCGACAACGATGGGTGCGGATGTGGAAGTTGATCCGGATTTTGCGCAAGAACGCTACACGCGAATATTCCGATATGCCCAAATCGGCCGGTGCGTAAGCAGCGTAACGCACGACTTGAACAACTATCTCGGGGCAATCATGGCCTATGCCGAGTTGGTCGGCATGGACAGCAACCTGACGGAAGAGTCGAACCGCATGCTCGGCGAAATCGTCGGCGCAGTTCGAAAATCGAGTACCCTCGTCAATAACCTCACCGATGTTGCCCGGAAAGAACGGGCCGACATCCGCATCATCGATCCGGCAAATCTCATGGAGCGGGTCCTCGATCTGAGGCGTTACGACATGAAAGTCGGCCACGTCACGTTGGCAACGGAATACGCGCCGGACCTTGCGAGTCTCACCGTCGACTTGCCCAAAATGCAGCAGGCCCTGATGTACCTGGTTTCCAACGCAATCGAGGCTGTCGAATCGGAAAGGGTCAAACGGCTGGACGTTCGCGTTCATATGGACGACCGGTACGTCGTAATCTGTTTCCGAGATTCCGCACCGCAGATCCCGAACGATCTTCGGGACCAGGTCTTCGATCCCTATTTTACAACCAAGGGCGTCGATCACGCCGGTTTGGGGTTGACGACGGCGCGAAGCACCGTGGAAGCTCACAACGGGGAGCTGAACTACAATCCCGATGACGGGTTCGTGATTCGGCTTCCGCTCGAAAACCATTACTCCAAAGCCGGTTAGTCCAGAGCGTCACATTCCACGCCAGCAACGTTGCGGAAAACACGTTGCGGTTGACGAGTATGGTGCACCGTTCACAGGCCGTTTCGCGCCAAACCGGCAAAACCACTTCCGTTGTCCGTAAGTACAAGCGCGTTGATTCCATTCCAAATCGCATAGTATTGTACCCGCGCGTGCTGTGGCGACGGCGAGTCCTTGGAGGCAGTATGGAAGAAAACAACCCGGAGATTTCGGTAGTCATTCCGGTGTTCAATGAGGAACCCAATCTCCAGGAGTTATTCCGCCGCACGGTGGAAACCCTCGAAGCGACCGGCCGTACCTTCGAAATCGTCGCCGTCGACGACGGCAGCACCGACGGAAGCCTCCCGTTCCTGAAGAAGTTTCGTGAGGTTGACGAGCGCCTGCGCATTGTCTGTTTGGCCCGGAATTTCGGACAAAGTCCCGCGTTGTACGCTGGATTCGCCTATGTGCGCGGCAAGATTATTGCCATGCTCGATGCCGATCTCCAGAATCCTCCCGAAGATTTGCCGAAGCTGATTGCGAAAATCGACGAAGGATACGATTTTGTCAGCGGATGGCGCCGGTGCCGGCAAGACTCCTATTTCCGGACCCTTCCGTCGCGTTATCTCAATTATCTGGTCAACGTGTCTACCAAGTCGCGCTTTCACGACGTTGGCTGCTGCTTGAAGGCGTTTCGACGCGAGGTCACGCAACATCTCATCCAATTCACACACCGGTCGCGTTACATCGCGGTCGATGTAGCGTGGCTGGGAGTACGTGCCACCGAGGTCGAGGTCGGTCACGGCGAGCGGGCCGCGGGCAAGAGCAAGTATGGTTTATTTAAGTTGTTCCGAACCGGGTTCGATCTGGTTACCAGTGTGACAGCGGCGCCCCTTCAGTTCTTTGGGCTCATCGGTTGGTTGTTCGCCTTGGTGGGCTTTGGCATGGGGATTCGCCTCGCCTATTTTCGATACATGTACGGCGAGTTGAATCAGTTTATTACGGTAATCGCCATTTTTTTCTTTCTATTCGGCATGCAGATGACCGCCACCGGCTTGATGTGCGAGTACATCAGCCGAATCTACATCGAAGTGCAGAATCGTCCCTACTACGTCGTTAAAGAGGTGGTCGAATAGGCGGAATCAGTCCGCCTCTATGCGCATGTGGACCCTTCGTGTGGAACGGTTTCAATGTGAACGCGCGCTGCCCCTTCGCTTGCGGTAGCCTGAGCGGCCTTGGCGTCGTGCCCGAATGCGATGACATAGCCCACACGGTGATCACTGTTCTCCAATGCGTGCACGACGCTGCCGGCCGAAAGACTACAGACGACTTCCTCCACACCCGCCATGCTACGCGCGTCTTCCAGACCCGAAATGCGTGTCACCACGCCGGGTTCCGGCGTGAGAAAGCGGATGGCTGCCCCACGCGATACCGTGGGCTCCAGGCTTGGCGGTTCTCCCATGGCGATTGCAACAGCGGCACGGTTCAGGTTCACGCCGGTTGCGAGGGGCACCAGGTGAGACGCAATGCACCCGCCGCCCAAGCGAGCGCCAAGTTCGACCAGTTTAATACCGTTTGCGGTGACGAACATTTCCGCATGAAGCGCACACGTATCCAGGTTGAAGCATCGCGCGATTGCCTCCACTGCGTCCCGCAGACCGTTTTGTACGTCGTGGGAAAGGCTCGACGGCACCACGTGCGCGATCTCGACACAGTATGGCGGCGCGGTCGTGGTCTTGTCCGTGATGGCGACGATCCGCGCTGTGCCGCTCGTGACTATACCTTCCACACTGACCTCGCGCCCGCTCAACAGCTCCTCAGCCAGAACCACGCCGGAAGGGGAGAAGCGCTTGGCGTAGCGGAACGCGGCGACAAGTTCTTCGGCCTTCTGCACGACGAATGCGCCCTTGCTGCCACTGGACTGCACCGGTTTGAGAACGGCCGGCAGACCGCACGCTTCGGGAATCCCCCGTGCCTGTTCTTCGGATTCGAGCCCGTGAAATCGGGGGCAATACTGCGGCCGTGTGGCTTGTAACTGTTGACGCATCCGTAGCTTGTTGCGGGATAGTTTCGCCGTTTCCGGATCGATGCCCGGCAGGCCCAGTGCGTGGCAAACCTCCGCACACGGTACAAGGCACGGGTCACTCGCGACCGCGACTACGCCGTCCACGCGGTATCGGCGGGCCACCTCGATGGCCCGATCCACGTCAAGCGGGTTTACCGCTTCGGCAAAGTCTGCAAGCTGCAGCCCCGGGGCGTTCGGGTTACCGTCCATTGCCACCACTTCCAGGCCCGCTTCATGGGCATCCCGAATTACGGGTACCTGGAACTGCCCTGCAGGCATGACCAGCACCCGCGGCCTGCTCCCGGGACTTTTCAAAGCGCCCCCGGCAAAAGCGAAAGGACGGTGCCCCCGAAAATCTGTTCCTGCTCTTCTGTCGTGAATCCGTGCTCCGTGAGAATTGTTTTCGCCATCGCGAAGGTCACCGCCAACGGATCTTGTGGATGGTCGGAACCGTAAATTAGCCGGTTGGCGCCCATGGACTTCAAGACGAACATGAACTGGTCTTCAAAGGGCGTCCCGCGAAAATACAGGAGAGACAGGGAGAGGTCGACATAGAGATTGTCGTTTGCTTTTACCATTGCCAAGGCGTCCAGGAATCGGAAACCGCCCGCGTGGCACATGATCACTTTGGCTTCCGGGACCTGTTTGCACAGATTGTCGATGTGAAACGGCAGTTGCGTATGCAAGGGCGTAGGTTTCCAGAGATAGGCGTCGATGGCCACCGGGATCCCCAGTTCCGCCGCCCGGCGCACCACCGGAACGACACAAGGGTCGTCGGCTGCAAAGCCCATGAAACGGGGATGCAGCTTCAGGCCCTGCAAGTTATACGCGCGCACGTCGCGTTCCAACATGTCCGCGGCCTCGGCTGATTCCCGTGGATTCACCGAGGCAAACCCGACTAGTTGGTCCGGATACCGTTCGCAGCATTCGTGGACGAACTCGTTCGAGGTCCGCTTGACGTGCGGCGTATCCGCCGCGATCGGGAATAGTATTGCCTTATCGACGGGACTATCCGCTAGGTTTTGAACGAGGCATTCCAGGGTGGCGTCGTAGCGGACGCCAAACCCGTCCTTTTCCGGATGCACAAAGGTATGCGCATCGATGATCATAGTGGTCACTCCTGTCGGTAACCCGAATAATCTCAAGCCCTGCGCGGTTCGAACGCTGCCCGGTTAACATCGCCCCGCGATCCGTTTCGATCAGAACTTGCTGTTGGCGAACACTTTCTTCAGCGCATCCACCACTTCTTTCACATTGCGGTCCGTCACGCGCGGATGCAGCGGCAGCGAAAGAATGGCGTCCGAGGCGGCCGAAGCATGGGGGAGGGCCTGCGAGGGAAGATCGAGGACTTCCCGATAGTACCGGTGCCGGTGGATGGCGACGAAGTGCACGCCGGTCCCCACGTTTTCCAGGCGCAACGCCTGGACGATGGAATCCCTATCGGTGGAAAGCTTGTCTAATCGCAAACGCACGATCATCAAGTGCCATGCATGGTCCGCATCCGCACACGCCGACGGCAGTTCAATCTCATCAATCGTGCCGAGCACGCTGCGGTAGATTCGGGCCAACCGCCGGCGCGCAGCGAGAAATCCGTCGAGTTTTTCCAACTGAGCCAGCCCCATCGCGGCGCTGACGTTCGTCATATTGTATTTGAAGCCGGGAGCGACCACTTCCGGGCTCGCCGCGGGCGCTTCACCGCTGTAGCGGTTCCAGGCGTGGGTGCTGAGTCCGTTGTGGGCCAGCACGCGCAGTTGATGGGCCTGCTCCTCGTCCGGCAGTGCGATCATGCCACCTTCGATGGTCGTGATGTTCTTTACCGGGTAGAAGCTGAAACAGGCCGGGCCTTCGAGGCTACCGATGGGGCGTCCCCGGTACGATGCGCCTAGTGCATGGGCGGCATCTTCGACGATCGGAATGTTGTGCTTGCGGCCAATGGCGTAGATAGCGTCCAGGTCGCACGGCTGGCCGGCGAGATGGACCGGCACGATCGCCCTCGTCCGCTCCGTGATGGCGGTCTCCACCGCTTCCGGATCGACGTTCAGCGTATCCGGCTGTATGTCTGCCAGGACCAGCTTGGCGCCCATGTTGACGATGGTGTTTGCCGTGGACACCCACGTCAGCGGCGACGTGATGACTTCGTCGCCGGGTTTCACTCCCGCCTGTACAAGGCACAGGTGCAACGCCGCCGTGCACGATGAGACGGCCACCGCGTGGGACGCCGAGACCCGGCCGGCAAAGGCCCGCTCGAATTCGGTTACCTTGGCGCCGGTCGTCAGCCAACCGCTTCGCAAGACCTCGAGGACCGCCGCTTCCTCTTCTTTGCCGATGGACGGCGGCGAGAGCGGAATGAACCGGGCCGCAACCGGTTCGCCGCCCTGCGACACGGGTGTGGCGAGCAATTCCTTCATGCGTCGCACGTTGAAATGGATCGTCGCAAAGGGGTCGATTCGCTCGTCCTGCAAATTCTCCCGGATTTCCTCCGCGCCGCGGTCCGCAGTCCACTCCGCGTCGAACCCGAGGACGCGCTTTATTTTGTTGAACTGGACGTGGTAGCTGCGGAGGTCCTCGTCGTCCTTCACAACTTCGAGCCGGACATCCTGGAACATGGCGAGAATTCGCTTGGCCAGGTCGATAATCTGATAATTGATGGCGTCCGCCCCGAGATTGAAGATCTCTCCGCTCACGACTTTGGCGGGCGCCTCCGTCATGACGATCAGGGCCCGGGCGGCATCACGGACGTGGATGAATGGCCGCCACTGTTTCCCCCCGCCGTAGACGTTAATGCGGCCGTTGCGCATGGCTGTCGCCACCATGAGGTTGATGGCGAGGTCAAACCGCATGCGCGGCGACCATCCGAAGAGCGTGGCGGGCCGGGCGATGACAGGTTCAAAACTGGCCGACATCCGCTCAAGAAGGATTCGCTCCGACCCCAGCTTACTCTCCGCGTAGACGGATATGGGATTCGTCGGACTCCCTTCGTCGAGGATCTCGAACATGCCTCTCCCGTAGACGCTGCACGACGACGCCAGAACGAAACGGCGCACGCCATAGGTCAAGGCCATATCCGCAATGCGCTCCGTACTCGCCAGATTCACATCCAGGGCCATTTCCGGGTCCAGGTCGCACGAGGGATCATTCGCCAGTCCGGCGAGGTGAATGATTGCGTCGGCGCCGTCGAACAGCTCTGGGAAGTCGGCGATGCGGCGGATATCGCCGCGGACGAAAGTGCAACCGGGCAGCGCATTCAACGCTTCCGTTACGTTTTCACCAAAACATAAGCGGTCGAGAATTCGGACTTCATGACCTTTTTCCACGAGCTGCCGGACCACATGGTTTCCCAGATATCCGGCGCCACCCGTCACCACAACGCGCATTGTCTATCGCTCCCGGAAGTTGCGGAGTTTACGAGGGCGAGGTCCCGAAACCTCGATTGCAGGTTACCTTCCCCTCATGACCTTGTATATCAGCGGCTTGACTATAGCTGGGCAGGCTGTTAGCATCAAATCTTTAGGAGCCCGCAAACCGTGCAATACCGGAAATCGTGGCATCGGTGCAGGCCCACTGGGTTCCGGGCCCGCCACAGTAGGTGAGACAATGTCTGAAGCAAAGAACCGTGTGTTCACCAGTGGGGAAGTAGCAGCAATTTGCGGCGTGTCGCCGGATACGGTGTCGCGTTGGTTCGATCTTGGACAGATTGAGGGCTATCGGCTGGGGCCGGGCGGCGACCGGCGCATTCCGTACGAAAGCCTCCGTCAGTTCATGCTCAGCCATGGCATTCCGCTCGAACGGCTCGAGGAGGGCGAGAAACGTGTGCTGGTGGTGGACGACGACCCCTACTATCTGGACGTGATCCCGGCGGCGCTGGCGAAATCGGGCGATTACAAGGTGTTTGTCGCATCGACCGGGTTCGACGCGGGCACCCAGGTCGCCGAACACAACCCGCACGTGATCATTCTCGATATCCACCTCTCCGATATGGACGGGCGGATGGTGTGCGAACGGGTGAAAACGCGGGCCGAAACCAAGACGACCCGGATCCTGGCCATTTCAGGCTATATCGATGATGATGAAGCCAAGATGCTGACGGATTACGGGTTCGACGATTATCTCAAGAAACCCTTTAGTCTGGCCGATTTGTGTTCGCGCGTGGAGCGCTTGATGGAATTGCCGGCGGCGCGGATCGCACGACCCAAGCAGCCCCACTTCTGACCGCCGGCCGTTCGATGGGATACAGCACGCGAATTGACGATGCTTTTGCTTTTGCCCATCGCGTCCACCGTGACCAGCGCCGCAAAGGTTCCGGTGCGCCCTTCATCACCCATATCATGTCCGTGGCCGCGCTCGTGGGCGAGTTCGGCGGCAACGAAAACCAGTTCATTGCGGCGCTCCTGCATGACGCGGTCGAGGACGGGGAAGGGCGCAAAACGCTGACGGAAATCCGGCAAGCCTTCGGGGACCCAATCGGCGACCTCGTGGAAGGGTGCACGGACGCGTTCACTCAACCGAAACCCCCCTGGCTCGAACGTAAGAAAAACTTTATCCAGGCGGTTCGCGGCGCATCTCCTGAATTGCGGCTCATTGTCGCGGCCGACAAGCTGCACAATGTACGTATCATCACGCGGGATTTGCGCGAGGAAGGCCCCCTCGTATGGGAGCGGTTTCAGGGTAAGCGGGACGGAAGCCTCTGGTACTACACCGAAATCCTGGGTGTTCTTTCCCAGGGATGGGAGCATCCGATTCTCGACGAGTTGGATAAGTCGGTCGCGGTCCTTCAGGCAACGGATCGTCAGTGCTCCAGTGACTGAAGACCCGGATGGGTGGCGGCTCGTGCCAGCGACCCCCGCTTGATTCGGTTTTAGGTCTGGGCTATATTCCTGATTCAGGCACGCGCCCTGTTCACTTTCGCAAGATCCCCATGGGAACGGAAAATCCGCGCAGGGAAGGACGGTAAATGGCACGCGTAGAATTGCGAACGGTCCGCAAGGTCTACCCCGGCGGGGTGGAGGCGGTGAAGTCGGCTTCGCTCGAAGTCCAGGACAAAGAGTTTGTGGTGCTGGTCGGTCCCTCCGGATGTGGCAAGTCCACGACGCTGCGGATGATTGCGGGGCTCGAAGAGATTTCGGACGGCGAAATCTTTATCGGCGATACCCTCGTCAACAATGTGCCGCCCAAGAACCGCGATATCGCGATGGTCTTCCAGAACTACGCCCTCTATCCCCACATGACCGTTTACAAGAACATGGCCTTCGGGCTCATGTTGCGGAAGTATCCCAAGAAAGAGATCGAGCAGCGGGTGCGGGACGCGGCGCGAATCCTCGGCATCGAGCACCTTCTCGACCGCAAACCCAAGGCCTTGTCAGGCGGCGAGCGGCAGCGTGTGGCAGTGGGACGGGCCATCGTCCGGCAGCCCAAGGTGTTCCTCTTCGACGAGCCCTTGTCGAACCTGGATGCGAAATTGCGGGTTCAGATGCGCGCGGAGATCAGCAAACTCCACACCCGCCTTCAGTCCACCATGATCTACGTGACCCACGATCAGGTGGAAGCCATGACGATGGGGGATCGCATCGTGGTGATGCTGGGCGGCGAGATTCAGCAGATTGCGAGTCCGCTCGAGCTATACAACCGGCCTGTAAACAAGTTCGTGGCGGGGTTTATTGGGAGCCCTCCGATGAACCTGATTGACGGAACCCTTACCGGTGAGAACGGCGCGCTCTGGTTTCAGGATAAGAGCAATGCCGTGCGGCTTTCGGTCGCGTCCGCGCACCGGGAAGCGCTGACTGCTTACGAGGGTAAGAACGTCATATTCGGTATGCGGCCCGAGCATTTCGTCGACAACACCGGTCAGACTCCCAAGGAGGGGAGGAGCATTACGGCGAATGTCGAGGTTGTGGAACCCATGGGCTCGGAAATCTACCTCCACCTCGACATCGGCGGAACCATCTGCACCGCCCGCGTGAATACCGACGAAGAGCCACCGGTCAATGAGGCACACGTGATCGATGTGCTCATGGACAAAGCCCACTATTTCGATCCCGATACGGAAAAGGCCATTGTGCAATAGGGCCGTGGACCCCGCTGCTGTTTCCGTGACTTCCTCATATCGTCCGGTACAATCGGACAAACCATTCATCCAATGAGTATCGATCCCAAAGACGCCGCCAACCGGTTCGAATCGCAATTCGGCGCGCCACCGGAAATCCTCGTCCGTGCACCCGGCCGCGTGAATCTCATCGGGGAACACACCGACTACAACCACGGCTTCGTGCTGCCCATGGCTATCGATCGGGACACCGCGATCGCGGCCCGGTCCCGGGCGGATGATGTCCTGCGTATTTACGCCGCAAACTTGGACGATTGGGGCCAATGTCGCGTGGGCAAATGGGAGCGTTCCGATACGCATCCCTGGAGCGACTACATTGCCGGGGTGGGCCAAGAAGTCGAGCGGCTCGAACGGCCGGTGCGTGGTGCGGATGTCCTTCTCCTTGGAGATGTTCCCATCGGCGCGGGTCTCAGCAGCTCCGCCAGTGTGGAAATGGCCGCCCTGGCCCTGTTCGAAACCCTGGGCGATTTTACGCTGCAACCTGCCGAGGCGGCGGCGCTGGGGCAACGGGTGGAGAACGATTTTCTGGGGGTCTCCAGTGGCATTATGGATCAGTTCGTTGTTCGAGCGGCTCAATCCGGTCACGCGCTGTTTCTCGATTGCCGATCCCTGGAATACGAGCAAGTCCCTGTCGGGCTTGATGATGCCGCGTTTGTGATCGCCGATACCGGCGTGGCGCGCGGTCTCGCCGGTTCGGCGTACAACGACCGGGTTCGCGAATGCGCCGAGGCGGTTCGAATCCTTCAAACGAAGACCAGCCGAAAGGGCACCCACCTTCGTGATTTCAGTCTCATCGAGTTGGACTTGGCCCAGGCAGACGTGTCCGACACAATTTTCCGCCGCGCCCGGCACGTTATTTCGGAGAATGCTCGCACACAGGAAGCCTGTGAGGCGCTGCGATCCGGCGACGCAGTCCGGCTTGGCGCGTTATTCAATGCTTCCGACCGGAGCCTTCGTGACGACTACGCCGTTACCTGCCCGGAATTGGATGCGATGACCGCTATTGCCCGGTCCCTGCCCGGCTGCTACGGTAGCCGGATGACCGGGGCGGGCTTCGGGGGCTGCACCGTGCATTTGGTGGGTACAAATCACGCACGAGAATTCTGCGCGACCCTTCTAAATGCATATAATGCACAAATCGGGATCGGATGCGCTGTGTATACCACTTACCCAGCACGAGGGGCGTCCTCGCTCACGCTCTAAGCTTTACTGCTTTGATGATACCGTATATCCCGTAAGTGCCAAATATTCCTTTTTCTTGCGATCCCGTTTTGATCGTTTTATCGTATGTAATTTATTGGTGTATAAGTGTTTACGAAGTAAAGAGATTATTGTTGTTTGCATTCTAAGGATTTGTTCGGCATAATCATCGGAGGGAGAGGAAGTCGTATTGGCGGTCTCGACTGCCGATACTTTCTACCTTTTATTTGAATTGGTTGGAGATTACTGAAATTTGCGGCGAATCGAGACGATGAACCGAGTGAGGGTTTGCGCGGACATGCAAAACGACCTCAAAATAGCTTGGATGCGAGGCGGCCCCAAAGCCCTCCGCGAGGAGTGCGGGGTTACGCTCGTAGAACTGATGATCGCCGCCGGGGTTTTGGCAGTCGCCATTGTTCTTCTGCTCGGCGGTCTCATCTCGATCGGCGAAACCAACGCGATCACAGAGAACCAGACCGTCGCGAGCGCATATCTCGAAAGTGTCGTTGAGGAAACGCAAGCGCTTTCGTACGACCAATTACTGGCTTATCAGCCGCCCGCGATGACGGGGCTGGGCGCGAGTTCGACGATTCAAGTGCAATGTATGGATTCCGCCGGCAACCCCGTGATGCTGCCGGTGGACCCGGCGAGTCTCGGCGGGGCTCTGCCAAACCCCACGGAAGTTCAGATCACCGTGGTGTGGAACGACGTGCGTGGCCGCGTATTCACGGCGCGAACCTCGACCCTTTGCAGGAGATGGAGGCATGTACCGTTCGGAAGAAGGCATGACCTTGATTGAACTCATGATCGTCGTGGCGATTCTCACGTCGGTCTTGGGGCTCCTGTTTTTGCTGGGGGATAATCTCCAGCAGTCCGTGGCGGCGCGGGAGACCAAAGTAGCGACGCAGGACGACGTCCGCGTGGCGATGCAGCGGATCATGCTGGAGCTGCGCCAGAGCGCCCGGGCGTCCATTCCGTGGAATACCCTTCCCGGTGAGACCATTTCGTATCAACGGGCCGAAGACCTCGACGGCAATGGTACGGCCGTAGATATCGGCGGGTTTTTGGAACTGGGTCCGCAACGAACGATTCAACGCGATGTCAACGACGCGAATGGCGACGGTCGTACGACGACGCAGTTGGTGGTGATTGAAGGCGCGAACGCCACCGTTCTCGCGAATGGGCTGCTCGAGAACGAGGACGCGAACGCCAATGGCGTGCTGGATGCAGGGGAAGATGAGAACAACAACGGGGTCCTGGAACGCGGGGTGTGGTTCGAGTCCGTAGGGACTGGATTGCGAATAACGCTGCAGGCGCAGCGTTTGCCGGGACCGAGGAGCCAAGTGGTGACGTCGCAACTGACGGAGATCGTGGTTCCGAGGAACTAGCCATGAAAACACACACTGCGAGAAACGAAGAAGGGATGGCGCTGCTTGTGGCGACAATCTTTGTGGCCATCGCCATCCTCATGCTGAGTGCGCTGTCCATGCGCGTGGTGCAACAGAACAGCCAATCGCTCCAGTACAAGTTCTACAACGATGCGTTCACGGGCGTTGAATCGGCCGTGGCGGAAAGTTGGGTGGAACTGGAACGAGGGCAAGACGGCATGATCGGCCTGGGAACCTGGGTCCCTCCCGTGGGGGCGGTCGGTCGCGTGTTGCCAACCTTCGATGATAGCGGCATCCTGCCGGAAATGAGCACGACGCAACCCACCGTCGAGTACATGGCGTACGCGGATGACTGGTCCAGCAACGGGGAGGACGACGACGGGGACGGCACCGTCGACGATATCGGGGAGAACTTTACCTACACGGTCTACGGGTACGCCCGGAACCGGGGGATTACCCGGAACGTGCAGGTTGTTTTGAAGGGATTCGATGTCAACGTGTGGCGCAACGCAATCTTCGCGGGCGCCGGGCAATCCGGCGGGTTGATTAATGGTAACGTAAGCATTCACGGATCGGTCCATTTGCTGGGCGACAATGTGGTTGACGGGAACGCGGTGCTTTCCGCCATCGATCTGAGCGGCACGAGCCTAATCCACAACAACTATGTAGGGCTTCCGGCGGATCTGGCGGTCCGCATTCCGGCGCTGGACACCGTGCTCTTCGACGGAGAGATGGTCGAGACGCTTGCGGCGAAGCTTCGCGTCAAACACGGGCTCGTCGGAATGTCCGGTAATTCGGAAATCGGTGAGCCGAACGTAAGTGGGAACACCATCAAAGAAACGATGGACGCCACGTACGTGAGCGATGGATGGACCGGCACCTCGGTGGACGACGACGGCAGCCGGGGAGACCCCACCAACGTGTGGAGTGACAACGGGTGGGATGATTCCTACGACCTCGGCGACAAGATCCCGATGCCGTATCTGAACAGCGATTACCGCGAGCTTGGCACGGGGAACACGTATGTCAATCCCGCGACGCTCGCGAACTACACGCACTCCGAGTACTTCGAACAGGTGCTGGCGGGTACGCCCTATTCGGGGGACATGACCATTCAGGCCAATCAGGACTTTTACTACAACGCGACACGACCTACGGACACCGATCCGAACAACCGGCTTGCAACCGACAGTTACATCTTGTTCGACGCAGCATCGAACCGCATGGAGGTGAACGGTCAAATTCAGGTGGACGGCAGTCTTACCATCACCCGCGGGGGCGGTAACGACAAGTCGATAGACTACACCGGCCGGGCGGCGATTCTTGCGAAGGGCGATGTGACTCTGGATACCGACCTGCTGGCAGTCAACTCGAACGGGACCACGGCCAACAGTTTCCCGGCGAATAACATTCTCGGCATCATGGCCGAACAGGACCTGAACGTGGGTTCGCTTTCGCAGTTGACGCTCATGGGCGCGTTCTATGCCCAAGGTACGGTTACATCGAGTAAGCAAACCACCACGGTGGGTACCATCGTCGGCACTTATTTCGATATGGGTACCAATGTTCCGGAGATCTATCAAGTGCCCGAACTGGCGGACAACCTTCCTTTGGGAATGATCGGCGCATATCCGATTCTGGTCTTCGAGCAGGTTGCATGGCGTGAGATCGGAACATGAGCGTACCGGACGTGAATAGCTTCGTGCGCACGAACTGGCACCTGCTCCTGGTCTTTGTGCTGGTTCTGGCCGCGATTCCCGTGGTCGCGATGCGCCAGTCCTCCGAAAAGGCTTCGCCACAAGAAATGCAGGCCGCAGCGACCGGCCGTGCCAGTGTCGCCGCATTGCAAATCAAGCCGCGCGACCCGCGGGAAACTTCGCGCGATGTGGCCAGGAAAACCATTGCGTCTCATCAACAGCGTTTGGCGGCAGATCCCCAGAGTGCGGACGCACCGGCGCTGCTCTGCGCCATGGGCAACCTGTACCGGCAGCGCCTGAGCGACTACGAGCAAGCCGCGAACTGTTTTGAGCGTATGGTCCGCGACTATCCCGACGCACCCAACGTTCGCGAGGCGTATCTCCAGCTCGTCATTTGCTACGAACGTCTCGGCGATACGGAAAACCGGACGCGCATCCTCCGCAAGATGCTGAGCGACTTCCCTTCCGATTCCGAGGAGCATCTGTACGCCTCCCGCGAGTTGGGCTTGTAGCCTTCCAGAACCTCCACACCTGAGCGCACTCCACAATCCAATGGGCAAGGGTTATATAAGGATAACTATTGACAAAATGTGCAAAATTTTACATACTAGTCATGGATAGTACCAGGAGGTTGTTACGTAGAGCCGAAAAGGTCGATGCCTTTGGTATAGGAGCGGAAGCGACTTCGCTTCAAGGTTTTACGGTTATTGCGGAACCTTCGGTTTTGCAAAACCGGGAAACCTGTGGCACAATTCCCTTTGAGCGCAATCTGGGACCTTGCGCATCCGCGACTGGGCGATTTGACGACAAGTTGAGTTGCATCTGTGGGCCACATTCATTCCCTGGTCTGTCCAGGGAAAGGACACCCACCGGTGCTTCCGGCGCGGAGGCGAAGGTTCCGGGAAATGCGTGCCTACCGATTTCCTGTCCTCACGCCCCCGTACGATCCTGCATGGCCCTATGGGGTATGTCTGGGAGGATTGAGAACGATGCGACTGAGGCAGCTGAAAGAGAAGCAAGGCGTTACGCTACTGGAACTGACGGTTGCCATGGCCGTATTTACGGTCGTTCTAGGGGCGACAGCGCAAGCGTTGGTCTCGTATTACGTGGCCCTGGACACCCAGAACCAGCGCCACACCGCGGTGCGCAATTGCGCGGGAATCATCAGCAATATGCGCGACGTACGCGACGCGAATCCCAATTCGTTTCCCGACGCCATTGTGGCGGAATGGCCGGATGGGGCCGAAGTGGCCGGCGTGGGATCTTTGCAGCAGGAAGTCATTACCGTCGACTACGGGAATCCCAGCGCCAATCCTCTGCAAGTCACCGTTCGCAGTCAATGGGTCGATCTGCGCGGCCGACCCGTGAGCCTGGAAATGTCCACCATGCTGACGGACCGCTAATGGAGGGCGTTTCGATGACTTCACGAGGGTTTACGTTGGTTGAACTCGTCATTTCGATGGCGATTCTCGTCATTATCAGCGCTCTCGGTATTGCGGCGTTGCAGACCTCGACCACGTCGGCAGCAACGGCGGGGAGCAAGGCGGACGTGCAAGGCAATATCCGCGATGCGCTTTCATCCATGACCCGAGAACTCCAAATGGCGTCCAAGAGTTCCGACGATTCCTTGATTCCCCCCTTGCAGGATGTGACGGTAAACGCCAATCCGGCGGCAGGCAGCCCAATGGAACTGGTGTTTCAAACGCCGACCAACGGCTCCGGCCGGAGCTGGACCCAGCCGATTCGGTACCGGTTTGTCAACGAAGACGCCAACGAAAACGGCCGGTTGGATGAAGGCGAAGATTTGGACGGAGACGGCGTGTTGAGCCGCCGAATCCTGCGCATTCAGGACCGGAACGGGGACGGCGACACCATCGACGACGGCGAACGCGCACCCGTTGGCGGGGCGAACGATCTGAGCGCCGTTCAGTTCACACGCAATGGGGATATTGTCACGATCACGCTGACGGCCGAGAAGTTCCTCGCCGGCCGTCGAACCGACCCGGTGCGGGTTTCGGTATCTTGCGATGTGTATTTGCAGAATTGAGGCCCGTGCCGCGGGGACTCGCGATTGGACTTGTTGCCGTAAGGAGGGCACCCCCATGGGAATGAAACGGAGGCATCAGGAGGGCATGGCCCTCGTCCTCGTTGTGTTGGCGATGATTGTCGTGCTGGGCGCGATCACGGTCGTCGTGGCGCGTGTGCAGACCGCCAAAATGCGCACCGACGCGGCCGTCGACCAGGCGCGCCTGGACGAAGTCTGTAAGGCGGGCGTCGACCTCGCCATCGAGCAGGTCTGGCACCAATACATCATCGGGCAAGGCAACACCACGGGCAACCTCGCCTCGTACGTGGTGTTCATCAACGGCGTCTTGCCAAACAATGAAGACCTCAACGGCAACGGCGAAGAGGACAACGGCGAATTCGACATGGACGGCGACGGCACGTTTGAAGTGGCGGAACCGTTGGTCCTCGTGGACGCGGAGGACAACATGAAGCTGGCGTCAGGCGGACAGGTGATGTCCGTGACCCTGGCCCGCACAGACGACGTCACGGGAACGACATTAACGATTCAATCGACGGGCCGGGTGGGGCAGCGCAGGGCGACCGCCACGCAAACGGTCCGCGTGTCCGGCGAACTCTTCGACGGTTTCGAATACGGCATTATGGCAAACAATATCAATTGCATCCTGTGTCACGCCGAGGTGCAATCGCTTGATCTGTTCCGCAACACCGACCCGTCGCAATATGGCACTTTCGACCGGATCAAGGTCGCGGCGCTGGAATCCCTGTTGATTCGCACGAGTGAGAACGTGAATACCCATTTCGCCGGAACGACCTACACGCGCGGTGAAGTGTACAACCAGGCGGGCACGCCATTCACGGCGTCCACCCTCGCGTCGTCGACGTTTAAGTCCTACGCGTTCGACGACAGCAACGGGAAAATAGTCCAGGACGGTTCCGGAGATATGCAAGTCACGAACCTCGCCAACGCGAGCGCCGATGGCGACGGCATGCTCGATCAGTTCGCGAACCTCTACCTGAACTATCCCACCGACGACAATCTCATGACGGATGGGACGCTCCCGACGGACTTCCCCTCGCCGTATCCCGATGACGACGGCAACCGCTACGTCGGCGACGATGAATTCGAGCGCGTCATCAACAGCACAAACGGCTCGATCACCTTTGGATTGGATCCCGCTGAAGTGACGGGTTCCGTGACCGCGGGCGTGGCATTTGGCGTACCGACGGGGTCGGCGTACGCGGGTGACGCTTTGCCCACGGCGTCGAACTCGGCGTTGAGCACGTTGACTTCCGACGGTTCGTACGACGGCAATCTGATTCTGATTGGCACGGACGAGGACCCCATCGTCATCGACAAGAAGGTGGCCGTGAATGGCGATTTGGTCATTCAAGGCAAGGTCAAGGGATGGGGGCAGATTTTCGTGCGTGGGAACGTCTACGTGACCGGTGACGTCACGTATGCCGACGCCCCCGGCGAGTTCGGCGTGGCCGAGGACGGCACGACGAACGGATTCGCCCTCACGGCCGGCGGCAGCATCATGATGGGTGACTACGTGACCATTCGCGCCAAGAAACATACCGCGGACACAGGCAAGTATCCTGCCGGCGGTTTTATCGATATGCGCGACGACCACGACACCCAGAACCTCTACAAGAGCGGCACCACGCAAACCGTGGAAATCGGGTATTTCGATGATGGCGTGGTCGACGCCGGGTGGACACAAAACGGTCAGGACGAACTCAGCTTTACGTCGTCGGAGATCATGCTTTTCAACGAGATGGAATACGAGAAAGCACAGGCAGACCCGACGTATACGGCTCGCTACTATCGCCTTCGCCCCGATCAACCCATCTACCGGTACGTTTCGAGCGACGAACACACGGTGAAATACAGCGAAGCGGGGGTTCTGACCATTTCGGATCCCGGCGACGCGGCCATTCACGACCTGAACCCAAACAACTTCTGGCTTAGCGAGGATCAACTCCGAAACTTCTGGTACGCGGACGAGATGACCCGGCCCTCGAGCGGGCGTCCGTTCGAGTTCGACGGACTGCTCTACTCGAACAACAGCATCTTTGCCATCACGCGGAGCAGCGACCGGCACAAGTCGAACACGCGCGGCCAGATGCAGATCCGCGGCAGCGTCATTTCGGCCGACCTCGGTGTCTTGGTTCCTGGACCGGACTTCAGCGTTCCACGCGATGCCTTGAAACTCTACTACGACAAACGCGTCGCCAACTTCATGCGCGTGGAAGACACGACACAGGTGGCGTTCCAGCGGTTGGCATACCGATTAGACTAGGGAGCGGAATGATGACCATGAAGCTGATTATTGCGGCCGTCGTGCCGGCGTTTGTGCTCGTGACGGCCGCGTCCGCCGACACGGTGTATTTCCCGGATGGCACGGCTGTGGACGGCGTCGTGACCCACCCGAACGCAAATTGTATCGCGATCGAGTCCGGCGGCGGAAAGATGCTAATTCAGGCGAACCGGGTAGAACGCATCGAGACGAACGACAAGACCGGTACAGTCAATCTAAGCAAGACGAGCCCCTGGACGATCAAGATCGAGAAAGAGATGCGGGAAAAGACCGGCATGACCCAGGAGCAGCGGGAAGAGATCGTCCGGATTATCGACCGGCTTGGGTCGGACGACGCCAACGAACGCTTGTTGTCGATTCGCCGGCTGGTCGCGCTTCAGCAGGAAGTGGACGTCTTCAAGTTTCTGGTCAATACCATGAGCAGTTATGGCGCGCGCACGAAACCGGGCGTGCTCGAAGTGTTGATGGCGCTGAACCGCGAGAAGGCCATCCCTATTGTGCGGGACTGCGCTACCGATCAGGTTGCGTCGAACCGCGCCGCCGCCTTGACGATTATGGGCAAGGCCAAGGACGTGGCGTCGCTGGAGACCATCGCGCGGGGTATGGTGGACGTGGATACGTCGGTGCGGATTGCCGCGGCGACCGCGTTGGCAGCTACCGGCAGCAAGCGGGCGACGCCTCTCCTGATTGAAGGCTTGGATAACTTGGACAAGCGTGTCGTAAACGCGTGCAATGTGGCCCTGTCGGCGCTTTGGAGCACCGATGACGCGCTGGTGCAATTTGATTCGGCGGACGGGTGGAATCGGTTCTGGGGCGACCGGTCCGTCGCGGTGACGGAACCGCTCCGGATGGCGGAACTCGAACCGTTGTTTGTGCCCGTGCCGGGCCAGTACGTCTTCGTACACGAATAAGCACGCGGACCGTGCCTGTGTGATAAGAGAGGGGATGCTGGGAATTCCGGCATCCCCTTTGGTTTACCATAGTCCCCCGTCATGGACTCGATGGACGATATAGACGAATACGGTTGCGCAGTCCGCGTCCGGACTCTCGTTGCACGCAAAGGGACATCTGGCAGTGGTGCACGTTACCCGCGAGTCTTCTCGAAGGCGGCGATCTTCTCTTCGTGCCGGAGGGTCAGACCGATTTGGTCCCAGCCGTTCAGCAGGCACTCCTTCTTGAAGGGGTCCACGTCGAAGGCAATGGTCGATCCATCCGGCTTCGCGATGGTTTGCGCCGGAAGGTCGACGGTCAGCGTGTACCCTTCCTGAGCACGAACCTCCTGGAACAACTGCTCGATGGTCTCCGTGGGCAACACGATGGGCAGCATGCCGTTGTTGAAGCAGTTGTTGAAGAAGATGTCCGCGTAGGACGGTGCCAGAATGCAACGGATCCCGTAGTCATTGAGCGCCCACGGGGCGTGTTCGCGCGATGATCCGCAGCCGAAATTGTCCTTCGTCAGAAGGACGCTGGCGTTTTGATAACGCGGCGCATTCATCTCGAAATCCGGATCCGGCGAGCCATCGGCCTTGAAGCGCCAGTCGAAGAACAAATAATCCTCGTAACCCGTGCGCTCAATGCGTTTCAGGAACTGCTTGGGGATGATCTGGTCCGTGTCGACATTCAACGCCTCCAGCGGCGCCACAACCCCGGTCAGTTGGGTAAATGGTCTCATTCTCGAATTCTCCCAAGGCAGGCGAATCGTGCCTTTCGGTATACTCAATTAAACTTCCAGTCCCGGATATCGACGAAATGGCCTTTGATCGCGGCCGCGACGGCCATGGCCGGGCTCACCAGGTGGGTGCGTCCGCCCTTGCCTTGCCGTCCTTCGAAATTGCGGTTTGACGTGGAGGCGCACCGGTCGCCGGGCTGCAGGATGTCCGCGTTCATGGCGAGGCACATCGAACAGCCGGCTTCGCGCCACTCAAATCCGGCTTCCTTGAATACCTTGTCCAGGCCTTCCGCTTCTGCCTGGTTCTTGACCTGTTGCGAACCGGGCACGACGAGGGCCTGGCTTACCGAAGGATTGACCTTGTAGCCTTTGACCACCTTGGCCGCGGCGCGCAAGTCCTCGATACGACCGTTCGTGCACGAGCCGAAGAACATCTTGTTAATCGCGATTTTCTGAATCGGCACGCCCTCCTGAAGATCCATGTACTGGAGTGCCTTTTGAGCGGAATGGCGCGTGTTGTCGTCGCCGAGTGCGGACAGCACGGGGGTCGTGCCCGTCACGCCCGCAACCATTCCGGGCGACGTGCCCCAGGTGACCTGCGGCTCGATTTCGGAAGCGTCCAGTTCCACCAGGCGGTCGTAGGTGCAGCCGGGATCCGACGCCCAGGCGCTCCACCGCTTCGAGAGTGTGTCGTGGTCCTGGTCCTTCAGGTATTCCCGTCCCTTCAGGTAGTCGCAGGTTTTCTCGTCCGGCGAAATCAGTCCCGCACGGGCGCCGGCTTCGATGGTCATGTTGCACACGGTCATACGGCCTTCCATGCTCAAGGAGCGGATGGCCTCACCCGTGTATTCGATGACGAATCCGGTGCCGCCGGCCGTGCCGATCTTCCCGATGATCGCCAGGATGATGTCCTTGGCCGTGATGCCGAGGGGCAGCGTGCCGTTGACGCGCACTTCCATGGTCTTCGATTTCTTTTGCAGCAAGGTCTGCGTCGCCAGCACGTGCTCGACTTCGCTGGTGCCGATTCCAAAGGCTAAAGCGCCAAAGGCGCCGTGCGTCGAGGTGTGCGAATCGCCGCAGACGATGGTCTGACCCGGCTGCGTCAAGCCCAGTTCCGGCCCGATCACGTGGACGATGCCATTCCGCCGGTCCCCCATGGCGAAGCACGCGATCCCCGACTCGGCGCAGTTCTTCTTCAAGGTTTCGACCTGTTTCGCCGACATCGGGTCTTCGATAGGTTTGGAGCGGTCCGTCGTCGGGATGTTGTGATCCATCGTCGCAAAGGTGAGGTCCGGACAGCGCACTTTGCGGCCGGCAAGCCGCAACCCTTCAAAAGCCTGCGGTGACGTTACCTCATGGACGTAGTGCCGGTCGATGTACAGGATTGCGTCCTGCCCCGGTTCTTCGTGAACGACGTGTGCGTCCCAGATCTTCTCGTAGATGTTCTTCGCCATGTGTAATCTCGATCCTTGCTTAGTCTATGTCGTAGACGCCTTCAACGGCGCCTTGTTCGTCGAGTATGACCAGTTTGTGACCCTTCCCCATGGGAACGGTGCGCCCTCCAATGGCGATGACACCCTGTTCGATGGAGAATTGGATCGTGCCGAATGAACAGTTCGTAGATCCTTTTTCGTATTGAAAACTGAACGATTCGTTGCCGATGCCGGCGGTACCGGCCGCTTTTGCGCGATCCTCGGACGAAATAATCACCCGGCCGCCCTTGGTGCCGCCGCCAAAGGTCATGCCGCGGACGGCGATACGCACATCGCCAAGGTCCGTGATTCCGTAATCGTGCTTCGAGTACGTCGCGCGGCTGGCAACGGCCTGTTGCTTTCCACTGGCCGACATGGAATCGTACGAAATCGACGTCTCGAAGGGCAGCTTCGCCAGTTTGCGGGCCTCGGGCGTCAGGGCCGTCGCCGGTTGCGCATCCGACTCGTCGTCTCCGGATGGCATAGCCACCGGCGGTTCCGGCGTGCTCGCGGGCATCTCTTCTTCAACGGTCCGCGTTTCGGCTTCTTCCCGGCCTTTGGCATCGCCGCCGACCAACCCGAAAGTCAACTTGCTCATCAACCCGCGTTTCGGCTGCTCGGTCTGCTCCGCTGCTTCGGGCGACTCAGACTCGGACTTGGCCATTTGTTTCTGTTCTTTCTCGTATTTCTCAGCCTGCTTCTGAGCCTTCTTTTCTTTTTTGGCGGCCTGTTCCTGGGCTTGCTTCTCTTCCTTAGCCGTCTGCTTTTGCGCCTTCTTCGATTGCTCGGCCTCTTGTTCGGCGTCCTTGTCTTTCGAGTCGCTTCCGACGAGGCCAAAGGTGGCCTTGTTCCAGAAGCCGCGCTCCGATTTCTCTGCCCGTTCAGGAGAATCGCCTGCCTCTCCCGCTTTGGCCATTTGGTCCTGCTCGTTGCGGGCCTGCTCCTGGGCCTTCTTCTCGTCCTTGGCGGCTTGCTCTTGCGCCTTCTTTTCTTGTTTGGCAGCTTGCTTTTGGGCTTTCTTCTCCTGCTCAGCCTGGCGCTTGGCCTCTTTCGTGGCGGCCTTGTCGTTAGACTCGTCACCGACCAGGCCGAAAGTCGCTTTGTTCCAGAAGCCGCGCTCCGAATCCTCGGATTGCGCTTTGGCCGTCCGCTTTTCTGCTTTACGGGCTTTCTTCTGGGCCTTCTTTTCTTCCTTTGCGGCCCGTTTCTCCGCTTCCTTTTGCTTTTTCTCGGCTCGCTTCTGTTCTTTGGCCCCGTCGTCTTTGTTTCCAACGAGGCCGAAGGTGGCCTTGTTCATCACGTTTTTCGTGGAGGCACAACCCGGTGCCAAAACCGTTGTGCCGACAAAGACGAGGGCAAGCGTCAACCGAACCATCAAGCCTGTGAATCGCATGGGATGTAGCTCCTTACCGTATGAATCCTTTGGAAACCCGCCGCTACGAATTGTATTTGCGAAGCACGTCGTTGAGCGCTTCGCGCAACAACACGGCTTCCCCGATTCCCTCGCGCTTAGCCAACCTCGCCAGACCCGCCAACTGCCCCTGCGTGTAGTGGCTGGTCTTTGTCTGCATCTTCTCTTCGCGTGCCAGACAGGCCTTGTTGCGCCCCGATACTTTCGCTCGATACAACGCTTCGTTCGCCTTGCGCACAAGCTCGGGCACTTTGGTGTCATCATCGGGATAGGAGGCGACTCCCGCGCTCAGGGTAAGCGCCAATTCTACCTTGCCGCCGTCGGCGCTGACAACGTGGTTCCGGTCGAAAGCCTTGCGGGCTCGCTCGGCCAGCAGGAAAGCTTCTTCCTTCTCCACTCCGGGCAGGATCGCCATGTGAGCGTCGCCGCCGTACCGCATGACGCGTCCCCGGTCCCCCACAACGTCGCTTAACGTCGACGCCAGTGCCGCGATTGCGGTGTCGCCGACCAGGCGCCCGTGGTCCGCATTTACCTTGCCGAACCAGTCGATATCGAAAAGAACGAGGGATAACGCGGTGTCCTGCGCGACGGCTTCGTCCAACATCGATTGAAAGATGTCCGCAAACGTCTCGAAGTAGGGCCTGCCCTGGGTCGGTGTTGCGGATAACGCTGCCATGGTTAATTGTCCTCAATCGTTCGCGCGAAAATCGTGTTGAAGGAAGTTATACCATTAAACAATAAGTATGTCAACATATGTATGAATAAATACATATGTCTTTTTATTGCATATTTTGACTACGATAAATAGTTGTCGCATTCAGAATATGGGTCGCGAGTTGCTTTACGGTTGGGCGGGCGTCTCGTCTTCAGTAGGATGACGGTGAAGGGAAACCTCCACCGGGAGTATGGCGGGATTGGGTCCATATTTCAGGTAGATTCCGGCGTGCACCAGTGCTGCGGCCCATACAATGGCAAGGTGGGGGACGGCGATGCGTTCCAGAATGAAACGCGCATCCGGTACCGAGATGGCAATCAGCAAAGAAACCCCGACGATGGCGAAGCCCACGGGCAAGAGGAGAGGCGGGATGCGCCAGAAATATGCGGTGTAGCCGGCACTGAGCATGAGCGAGACGATGGCGATGGCGCCCCACTTCACGCGGGTCCAATACATGAGCTGGTCCATCAACCCGTCACTAATCGTGCCAGGAGACGAGGCGTGAGTCAATTCGTGGAGCGACAGGTTTTCCACGAAGTCGCCGATGAGCATCGCCGCGCAAAGTATCAGACCTAGCGCCATGAAAGTCTTGAGCTTGATGAGCGCCGTAAAGCGGTAGGTATTCAAGTGCGTCACGAAAATGATGAGGCAGGCGTTGAAGAGGCTATAGGAAACCATAAACGCATAGTCATAGCCGTTCGTCGTGTCGAGGTTATCCCGAAGTGCCTTGCCGGCTTCCGTGTCGACCGGACCCAGGATCTTGAATACTTCGTCGGGGGTGTAGGCCAATTCGAGCCACAGCATGGCCGATTTGAACCCTTGCGGGTTGGGGACGTTGTAGGGGGAGATGCTGCCACCGACCATTACCCGCATGAGGAGAACGGACAGGATGGTCGCCGTGCCCGTCGCAACGACCCATTTCGCCGCCACGTTCCCGAAGTTTCTCATGGAATCCCCTTCGCACCCGTTCAATGTCCGGGCGAATATCGTGCCGCTGCGACAATCGCGCCGTTGCGCCGGTTCCGGACCGTAGCCCGTCGTGGAGCTACGCTTTCACGCCGCTCCGGATGAGATTCAGCGCACTACCCGCCTTGAACCACTCGATCTGGCCCTTGTTGTATGTATGATCGACGCGGAACTCGTCCGACGATCCATCCGAATGATGAAGCACGACGGTCAAGGGGCTTCCCGGCGCGAATTCGTTCAGGCCGACAATATCAATGGTGTCGTCTTCCTGGACCTTGTCGTAGTCCGCCTTGTCGGCGAACGTGAGGGCGAGCATTCCCTGCTTCTTGAGGTTGGTTTCGTGAATGCGCGCGAAACTCCGCACGATGATGGCTCGTACACCGAGGTGCCGGGGCTCCATGGCGGCATGCTCGCGCGACGAGCCTTCGCCATAGTTTTCGTCGCCGACGACCACCGTTCCGATGCCCGCTTCCTTGTACGCGCGTTGCGTCGCGGGAACCGGCCCGTATTTTCCGGTCAGTTGGTTCTTGACCTTATTGGCTTCGCCGTTGAAGGCGTTGATGGCGCCGATGAAACAGTTGTCCGAGATGTTGTCCAGATGCCCGCGGTACCGGAGCCAGGGACCGGCCATGGAAATGTGGTCAGTGGTGCACTTGCCCTTTGCCTTCAACAACAACCGCAGGTCTTTGAGGTCGGTGCCCTCCCACGCCGGGAACGGCTCGAGCAACTGCAAGCGCTTGGAGTCCGGCTTAACCACGACGTTGATTCCGCTGCCGTCCTCGGCGGGAGCCTGGTAACCGGGATCCTCGCAGGCAAAGCCTTTGGACGGCAGCTCCACGCCCTCGGGAGGATCGAGTTTTACTGGTTCACCGTTCTCGTTTGTCAACGTATCCGTGAGAGGATTAAATGAGAGGTCGCCCGCGAGGGCCAGCGCGGTCACCATCTCGGGCGAGGTAACGAAGGCGTGGGTTTTGGGGTTTCCGTCGTTGCGCTTCGCGAAATTCCGGTTGAACGAGGTAACGATGGTATTGGGTTCTTCGTCCCCACCGTGGCGATGACGGTCCCATTGGCCGATGCAGGGTCCGCACGCATTGGCCAGCACGACGCCGCCGATGGATTCGAACTCTTTGAGTACGCCATCGCGTTCCACGGTGTACCGAACCTGTTCGGAACCCGGCGTGATAGTGAATTCCGCTTTGGCCTTGATGCCCTTTTCGCGGGCCTGGCGCGCCAGGGATGCGGCGCGCGTCATATCCTCATACGACGAGTTGGTGCAGGAGCCGATCAATCCCACCTCGATGGTCGTCGGCCACTGGTTCTCTTTTGCAGCGTCTCCCAACTTCGAGATAGGCCAGGCCAAATCGGGCGTGAACGGCCCGTTTACATGCGGTTCCAGTTCGCTGAGATCGATCTCGACGAGTTGGTCGTAGTATTCGCCGGGATTCTCGTAGACCTCGGGATCGGGACGCAGGTGCTCGCGATGTGCTTCCGCCGCCGCGGCCACGTCGGCGCGGTCCGTGGACCGGAGGTAACGGGTCATGGAATCGTCGAAGGCGAAGATGGAGGTGGTCGCGCCGATTTCGGCGCCCATGTTGCACACCGTGCCTTTGCCCGTGCACGACAACGATTCCGAACCCGGTCCGAAGTATTCGACTACGGCGCCGGTGCCGCCCTTCACGGTCAGGATGCCCGCGACTTTAAGAATGACGTCTTTCGCCGAGGCCCAACCACTGAGCTTTCCGGTGAGATGGACGCCGATCAATTTCGGCCATTTCAGTTCCCACGGCATGCCGGCCATCACGTCGACGGCGTCGGCCCCTCCGACACCGATGGCGATCATGCCCAAGCCACCGGCGTTCGGCGTGTGGGAGTCCGTGCCGATCATCATGCCGCCGGGGAAGGCGTAGTTCTCGAGTACGACCTGATGGATGATCCCCGCGCCGGGCTTCCAAAACCCGATGCCGTATTTGTCGGACACCGACGAGAGGAAGTCGTAGACTTCTTTGTTCACGTCGATGGCGGTTAGCAAGTCCTCGCGCGCGCCAACTTTGGCCTGAATGAGGTGATCGCAATGGACGGTGGAAGGCACGGCCGTTTTGGATCGACCCGCTTGCATGAACTGAAGCAGGGCCATCTGCGCGGTCGCGTCCTGCATGGCCACGCGGTCCGGCGCAAAGTCCACGTAGGAATCACCCCGCGTGAAAGCCTGCTCGGCAGGACCACCAAACAGGTGCCCGTAGAGGATCTTTTCCGTCAGGGTCAACGGCCGGCCGGTAGCGTTGCGAGCCGCGGCAACGCGTTCCGCGACGCGGCCGTACAAGGCTTGGATGATGTCAAAATCGAACGCCATAACTTCACCTCTTTGGTCACAGGTCATGCCTGATTGGTTTCAATGGACATTGGGGCGGTATTTTATAACGCCCCTGCGCACAGGGGCAAATCCGGGGCCATAGAAGAAACGCGCCGACCTCCCCCGTCCAGACACCGGCGTCAAAAAGATAACGAGTTGGGAACGAACGGTTTGTCGTCCGTCACGTTCATGAGCCGGTCATCAACGAGAGGCAGATCGGTGTGAAACACGCGATTCAACGTCACACGAAACAGGTTGGCCAGACTGATCGAGGGATATAACTCGGCGTTCTCGCCCTGCGCCGGTTCGGGGAACCGTACTGCGAGGAGATTGGCGTATCGTCTGTCGGGTGCGGTGTTCTCCGGTTGCAGCGCAAGCGGCGCCCCGCGCGTGGAGGCGATTAGGACGACCACCGGTCTTTTCGATTGGCGGATGATACGCTCAGCCGCGTCGCCCACAATTCTGTTCGTGAAGAACAACTGATCGAGATACGCTTCGCGGAATTCCACTTCCTGCCTCCGCAGCCCTTCCTGGACGGACAGGGAATCGGGCCCGAAAGGCTGGGCGCGGTCGCCGTCGCGGGTGAACAAGAACGGAGGTTCGGGTATCAGGAGGTTGGCGAAGTAGAAACGGGGCTGTTTGCTTTCGGTTGCGCTTTGCTGAACCAGTTGCTGAACGGCGTAGAGAATGCGCGCGCGCAGGAATGAGTACCGCCAATAGGCCGGATTGCTGTAGCGCAGATAGTACATGCCCTCCATCACCCGCGAGGCGACCGTCCGGCCGGCGAGAACGACTTCGAACTCACCCGGGGTCCGTGGAGGGTCGATACAGATGTCCACGTTCGGCTCCGACAACTCGAGCGATTGGACCCCCGGCGACGTTGCGATGATTTTGTACCCCTGACCGCGGAGAAAGGAAAACACGCGATTGGAGCGGTAGAAATCGAGAACGGTATCGACGGTGCCTTTGGACCGGTCGGCGGGTGCAACCAGCGCGTCCAGGTAATCCAGGTTTAAGCACGCCGACAAGGCGCACGCCGGTATGGCGTAGTTCGAATGACTTTGCGGCGCGATGGTGAATCCGAGGTCCCGCAGCGAGCCTTCAAAGGCCATGTTGTTAAATGCATAGGTGGACCGGAGGATGTCGGAGCGCGGGTATCCATCCAGCGCGATGAAATAGATATCGGGCGCGCTGTCGGAAGATGCGGCCGTCTCCGCCGTTTTCATGTCCAGGGGGAGTTCGTCCACGTTCGGCGCGGGGGTGCGGTTGAACAATACGACGACGCAGTACAAGGCGATCAAGATTCCCGCAAACCAATTTGCGGAAGGCGTCAGTGCGCGGTAGTCGCCCCGGTATCGCAGGACCGCAATCACGGCGAACGTCGTAATCACCAGATAAGCGGTGATGATCCACGCGGCGCGCCGGCCGAAGACGGGTGCAAACAAGAATGTGGCGACCGCAAACCCTGCGATGGCCACGGGAACCATGACTACGAGCAGATTCTTTATCGCGCGACGACTGCGGCGATAGCGGTAGAGGAACACGCCAATTCCGACCAGAGCTACGCCTACGTAGATTAAATAGAAAGTCTGCGGCGGCCAGGGGGAGAGCAGCCGAACTGCGCTGTTGATGGTGTCTTCCAACACCCCCCAGAGGACGCAGAACGCCAGGACCAATACAGACGCGACGACTCCACCGCGGTAACGGTCACGAAACAGGATCCAGCAAAGTATCCACAGGGTGAATGAACTCGCTACGAGAATGACTGCGGGACGGACGAGGACCGCAGCCGGGGTTACAGAAGCATTTTGCGCGTAGAGGCCCAATACAGGCGTCAACGACAACACCATGGGATGAAAAACGCGAACCGTACGAAGGTTCTTTAGGGCGCGTTCGCCTACACCAGTGCTCATGAATCTCTTACAGCCTTTCTCATCCCGCTGGTAAGATGTAATGGTACCAAATTTGGCCTGAGAATAACGAATGAGCGTATCTTAGTTATCGGAACCAGGAAAACCAGGTAAAATAAGATTATTGCGATGAAAATACACGACGGTGCCTACTAAAATCTATATAATGTATTGTTCAGAAAAATCACCACAACATATTGAATTTATTCGCAACGAGTGATACACTGATTCCGTTGCAGTAAAAGGCGTGGAGCTGACGGATTCTTGGGGGATCCCACAGGCTCGGGGGACGGTCGCGAGCGCGTGCCACCCAGCACTCAGCGTCACGCTAACTTATTTTCGTTCAAGGGGTTAGGGTCGGGTCAACCCACGTGACTGTTTCGAGAGGGGGGACCGTTGACCGAATGCGCCCAGCGGAAAGGCGAAGGTCACAAAGTGGTGGACATCGCGGAAGAGCGCTCCTATAATGCAACGGCGCTGTCCAGTTCTGGAATTTCCCCGACTCTCCCGGACTCCGCACTTGGATTTTGTTTTTGTCAAGTTATTGGGCTGCAAGTGTTTAACTATTCTGCCCGTGATGGGCGTCGGCGGATTGGCTTACAATGGAATTTGTAGAACCGAAAGTATTTCTGATCGGGGAGACCCGCATGATCGAAGAGGGGCTCCAGTCCTATCTCGACCATGTGGGAGTGCCGGATTGGAGCACGGATGCGCCGACCGATTCGGAGCGGCTTTGCGAAGTGTATGGGCGGCTGTGCTACCGAAGTTTTGAACCTGGCCTCAATCCGAACGTAACGCGCGTTCGCAAAGGGAATGCCACCTATCTCGGCCACGTGCTCGAAGTCGGACATGGCAGCGTCATCGAACACGCGGTACTGAACTTTGTTTTTGCCGACGTCAGCCGAGTGTTTACGCACGAACTGGTGCGCCATCGCGCCGGTACGGCGATCTCCCAGGAATCGCTCCGGTTCGTGCGGTTGGACCGGCTTTCCGCCTACGTGCCCACGCACATCAAAGAAGATGAAAAGGGTCTGGCGATCTTCGGCCGCACGTTGGAACAGCTCGAAGCGGTGCAACAAGAGCTTGCGAGCGCCTACGAAATCGAGGATGAGAAAAAATTCAGCCGCAAGAAAAAACTCACTTCGGCTTTCCGCCGTGTGGCTCCGGAAGGTTTGGCGACGACGATCGGGTGGTCGTGCAATTTTCGAACGCTGCGTCACGTGATCGAGATGCGGACCGCGCCCGACGCGGAAGAAGAACTGCGGCTGGTATTCGGCAAAGTGTACGAGTTGGTCAAGGATCGGTACACGAGTCTGATGAGCGATTACGAAACCGAAATGGCGGACGGTATGCCGTGGATCAAAACGTCCCACAAGAAGGTTTGAGGGAGACGATACTACGAGGGGACAAAGGGGGTCCCATCGTTTGGTTGCCCAGAGAGTTTGCGAAAGTGAGGTGACGCCACATGTTGTTCGAGGTCAAAGAGCGCTTCAAGCTGTCCGAAAAATTCATCGACCAGTTTCGCGGCACGCAGCCCCATTGGGGACCGCTGGGATACGTGACCTTCAAACGCACGTACGCCCGCACCGTTCCGGGGGAAGGCGGGCGGACGGAAGAATACTGGGAGACCGTGCGGCGCGTTGTGGAAGGGTGCTACACGATCCAGTTAAACCACTGCCGAAACCTCAAACTGCCCTGGAACAACCAGAAGGCCCAACGTTCCGCTCAGGAAATGTATCAACTCATGTGGAACTTCAAGTTCCTGCCTCCGGGTCGCGGGCTCTGGATGATGGGTACGGAATATATCTTCGAGCGCGGTTCCGCGGCTTTGAACAACTGTGCGTTCGTGTCGACGGACGAGATCAACTTCAATTTCTCGGAACCGTTCTGCTTCCTGATGGACATGTCACTCCTTGGCGTCGGGGTGGCGTTCGACACGAAGGGATCGGGCACGGTTACGATTCACGATCCGAAGCCGGCGGGCTACACCCACGTCGTCGAAGACTCGAAAGAAGGCTGGGTCGATCTGGTTCGGTGCGTGCTCGAAGCGTATGCCGGCAAAGGCAAGCGTCCCGCTCACATCGACTACTCGCAAATCCGGCCCGCGGGCTCCCCTATCCGCACGTTCGGCGGCATCGCTCCGGGACCGGCGCCGTTGATAGAGTGCATCGGCAATATCGACAAAGTATTGACCCCGCGCATCGGCGAACGGATTACCTCTCCGGACATCACGGATCTCATGAACGTCATCGGCAAGTGCGTGGTATCCGGTGGCGTGCGCCGAACGGCGGAACTGGCCCTTGGGAATCCCGGTGACGAAGATTATCTGCAACTCAAGGACCCCGAACTGCACAAAGAAAAGCTCATGGCGTGGCGCTGGGCGTCGAACAACAGCGTGTCCGCCGATATCGGCATGGATTACCAGCAGGTGGGCCTGCAGACCGCGAAGAACGGCGAACCCGGGTATTTCTGGCTGGAGAACGCCCGCGCCTTTGGACGACTGAAGGACGGCATCAACAACGCCGACGAAAAAGTTCAGGGGACGAACCCCTGCGCCGAGCAGAGCCTGGAATCGTACGAGATTTGCAACCTCGTCGAAACGTTTCCGTCGTTGCACGACAGTTTCGAGGAATATAAGCGGACACTGAAGTTCGCGTATCTTTACGCGAAGACCGTCACGCTGGTGCCGACGCACAACGAGCGCACGAACGCCATCATGTTACGGAACCGGCGCATCGGGTTATCCCAGTCCGGTATTGTCGAAGCCTTCGAGAAGCACGGGCGGCGCACGCACTTCCAGTGGTGCGACGAAGGGTATACGTATATCTGTAAATTGGATCGGATCTATGCGCAGTGGCTGTGCATTCCCGAGAGCATCAAGAAGACGAGCGTCAAACCCAGCGGCACCGTGTCGCTGTTGCCGGGCGTCACGCCGGGGATTCACTATCCCCATTCGCAGTTCTATTACCGGACCATCCGGATCGACCGGACCAGCCCCCTGGTCGATCCGATCCGCCGCGCGGGATACCGCATGGAAGATTCCGTGTATGGCGACAATACACTCGTCGTGTATTTCCCGGTGAAACAGCGCGTATTCGAGCGGTCGAAAACCGACGTGTCCATCTGGGAGCAGGTCGAGAACGTCGCGCAGATGCAGTACTACTGGGCCGACAACCAGGTCAGCGCGACGATTACCTTCAAGCCGGAAGAGGCCCGAGATATCCCCATGATTCTCGAAATGTACGAGCCGCGGCTGAAATCGATCAGCTTCCTGCCGCTGGTCGAGCACAACTACGCCCAAGCGCCTTATCAGGAAATCACCGCCGAGATGTACCACATCGCGGAAGCAAAACTGAGCGAGTTGGACTTCGAGAATCTGAATACCGACGAGATGGCGGACCTCTACTGCGACGGCGACAAGTGCGAACTGGTCATGGCCGAACCGAAGGTGATTCCGCAGGAAGAGTTCTCCTTCACCAAGCCGCGCAACGGAAATGGCAACGGCAACGGTCATGCGAAGCCGGCAGAAGTCGGCGAGAGCGAGAAGATCGTCACGCCGCTGTAACGGCGCTGAGATACGATTGGATCATGGGCGGGAGACCGAGAGGTTTCCCGCCCGCTTTCTGTATCCTGCGAGTGGAAGAACATCCCCCTTGATCCCCCCCCTCTGTTTTTGACGAAACAAAGGGTCCGTGCCGGCGGGATTGTAGCTCAGCGCGGCGTAGCCCCAGCCAAATTCGAAATCCGAAGCACGAAATCCTAAACAAATCCGAATGTCCTAAAGGAGGAATGACCAAAACGACTCTCCGGAACTGAGACCTACAACCAACTTTGCATGGGCAGGCATTCATATGCAGTCCCCGGATGGGGCAACTCGAACCTGGCCCATCGCGGCGTCGCCGCGAGCAGAACGGTTTTGTCCACCGATTACACCGACGCTCACCGATTGGACTTGGACTTCCCGGCTCGTGCCGACCCAGCAACCCTGGCCCGAAGGGCCGAAACATGATAGCCCGGGGCAAACTACGCCGTGGCGTAGCCCGGGTCCAAGGGCCACTCGAACCAAAGCGCTGAAAGTGCGCAACAATCGAACGACGGCCGCTTCCGAACTCCGAAATCGCAACGCCACCACCTGTCCTATTGCGCATTTTAGCCCGGTGCGCTACTCTTATTGGGGTATCTGCGGTCCGGCATGACGAAGGACCGGACCGAGCAGCTCCACGTGGAGGATGACCCCGATGCTGTCAACCGCATCCGCCGCCAGACCAGTACCGGACGCCCCTGCGGCGCAGCCGGATTCGTGGCACAGGCGGAGGCGTATGCGAGACGTTCCCGGCATGTTTGCCCGCTGGCGCGGTCAAGCCATGCCTGCCACTGGGGCGCGACTTCACTGCGTTGCAGTCGCGGGGACCGCAACGAGTTGAGCACGCTGACGGCGCCGGGGTCGAAGACGTGGACGTTCCATTACAACGACATCGCAGACGGCTGTGCCGTCTGGTCTTTCGGTATCACGCTCAGCCGCGTGATACCTGGCGACGCGGGCGGTTTCGCTCCGCTGCAACCGCGGGGCAGCCGACGTATTACAACATCCCGAACGGGATGACGACGAATTACAGCTACGACATCCGCAATCGATTGACAGCCATCGAGCATAAGGATGGGGCGAACGTGTTGGACGGGTTTACGTATGCCCAGGACGGCGTGGGGAATATCACGCAGACCACGCATGAGGACGGGGCGTTCTGGGAATATGGCTACGATGGGCGGTACCGCTTGACCAGCGCCGTGCGGAGCAACGCCAACGAGACGATCGAGGCGGCGTATGCCTACACCTACGATGACGGGGATAATTTGCTCACGAAAGTCGAGACCCTTCGAGGACGATTTCGATGAAGGCAACTACACGGGTTGGTCGCGCGTGATACCTGGGAAGCGTGGCGGTTTCGCTTCGTACAACACTCCGCATGACACCCGGCACGGCGGGCACCATCGCCAAGGCACACACGGACGCGAGCCTCGAACTGCGGTTTACGTACGTGTGCAACGACGACAGCGATACCAGCTACGGATTGCTTGTCGGGCCGCGCTATGCTGCGGGCGGCGACCGAATCTACTTGTACTTCTACCCAGACCGCGCCGTGTTGGCGCAACGGGTAAGCGGCGTCTGGACGCAACTCGACTGGGACGGCGCCGACAGCGTTGAGGGTACCGAATACACCGCCCGGATCGTGTGCGACGGGTCGAATGTGAAGGTGTATCGGAGCGAGCCGGGGCAGTTGGAAACGAAGATCCTGGAGACGTCGAGCTGCACGGCCACCGCGACAAATTACGTGGCGTTCACGCCCCAAACGGACGCGGATTTCGCGATCGACAACATCCGCATCCTGTCCGACGACCTCAGAACACGACGACGTTTGCCGTCAACAACGCCAACGAACTCACGTCGATGATCACGCTGGGGCGTGACTCCACCACCTTCGGCTTCGACGACTGGGGCCGCATGACCAGCAAGGCCAGGGGGAGCTATGAGGCGACGTATAGCTACCGCTACGGGCAGATGCTGCGGTCGGTCACCAGTGACTTCCCCGGCGAGGGCAATGTGACGTATGAGTATGGTGGGGATGGTAAACGGAGGGAAAGGACTGTAGGGACCGATGTCACCTGCTACAACTATTCGGCTGGTTGGAAGGTTGTCAGCGAGGAAGACGGTTCAAACAACCTTGGGCGAACCCGTGTCGGCTTTACTATTGCTGAGTCAGTCGGTTCCAATCCATCAACGGGCTCGTGGCACTACCTGCTGCGGGATCGATTAGGCTCGATTCGAGATACTCGCAACGATGCAAAGGAACAAGTGGTCATGTATGAATTCTCACCGTACGGGCAGAGCTATGTAGCATCGGGAGATACGATCGCTATCTCACCATCGTTTGCCCTTCACAATTGGGATTCGGTAGCAACGCTGTATGGCGCGCCATTTCGTTCCTATAGTTCCACTCTAGCGCGCTGGACGGCCAAAGACCCTCTCGGAGCGTGGGACGGACCAAATCGCCATTCGTATGTCCGAAACAACCCCATCAACAGAGTTGATCCTTTGGGTCTGTTCCAATGTGAGTACTGCATAGAAACGCATAAAATGGTGTGTTGGCAATCACAAGAACATCCTGATCATCGAGAATGGGCGCACTATGAATCCGATGATTTCTATTCTGGGAACAACGATGATCCGAACCATCCTGACGCAATGAACAACCCAGATGAAACAGACGTTGCGAATATCGGCCCAATACCTCCGGGTGAATACATTATTGGCCCTATTGAAGATTGGCACTCCCCGAACAAGCACCCTTGGAGACCGCTCATCCCGGTTGATCCCAGCAACTTTCCTGTTGATCGCGATCCCAACTCGTTTTTTCTCCACGGTCCTGGTTTATCTGAGGGCTGTATAGCCTGCGGGAGCAACGACACCCGAGACACGTTTATTGAAGACATGCTAAGCAGTGAGGAAGGGAATAACTCATTGACGGTTAAAGAACACTCCTGCATGAGATGATGAGTCAACCGATTAATCTCACCTGAAAGCCGTTGTAGAACTGAGTAGCTAAACGATATTACAGAATCTTTCGTACGTAGTCCTCGGTAAACTGACGGTCTATCGATACGCAGTTGAAACGGTCCGTGTGCGGGCTAGGGGATCCGTGTGATGAAGAGCCTGTTATCGAAGTTCGTGGGTATCGCAGTCCTTTCCTGTATCGTGGCGGTTGTTGGTGCTAATAGCCACGGTATGAACGATGCAATTCGCATAGGAGTGCTCGAAGATATCTTTGTTGGTTCTCGGACAATACTGGGACATTACACCCCTGCTCACTACGTGACAAAAGTGCGGACCGTGTTTCAATACGACGGTGGCGATTGGACCGCCTTTGCACATGAAATCCACGATGCACGAGGATTAGAACAAAACAGGGAGTCATTCCTTGTTCAGGAGCGCTGGTTTGCGATCGTCGGAGGCAAAGTGAAGGGGGAATTAACCAGTGAACCAGCTGACAGGTATGAGGGCCATTTGGATGCGTGCACGCAACCTGTCTTGCACGCTCCGGAATGGTGGAACTCAATACCGCGAAGCCTGAATTGGTCTGGTTGGCGCGGAAAGCCAGTAAGACAGCCGATAGTACTGGTATCGCAGGTTTGTGCTCCTCAGATTGCTTACAAGAAGGAGCCGTGGAGCGGAGGGATCCCTGACAAGGTTCTCGACGCCTTTGTCGACAATGTACCCGTTCATCGTCGCGAAGGGGGTGACTGGGCCTTATTGAGTTCAGAGACTCTGCGAGGTATGGGAGAAATTGAGGTAAGGGACTGCTACGGATGGATGGCGGAGCACCGTTTATTCTCTGTTGGCTTTAGAGAGAATAGCCGATTCTATGATGACAATGTGTATGCTGCGGAGCTTCGGGATCATTGGATCGTGCAGTTGGGGGAATCTGTTCGCTATATTGGAACCCATATGGAACTGCTTACTATGGGTGACTTCGATTGTGATTCTGCGGTCGACGCAATGTTTTGGATTGATGGTTACAACAGAAATGGCTACAAATTGTTTTGGGATTCATTCTCACAAGAGGAAACTTATGACTGGAAATACCACTGAAGGCCCAAGCTTCAATATCCGCTACGAGTACTGAATGAGGATCGTGATGCAAAGTATCAAACGGAATCCAGCCTCGCGCGGGTGACGAAGATCACGGATTGGATCGACGGGACGAACGGGTTACGGTACGGGTATGATGACGGCGGGCGGCTGACGTCCATCACGGATTACGATGACTCGACGTTGACCTACGCCTACGACGGCGCAGGGAATGTCACGTCGCCGGCTGGAGCGAAGCGAAGTCACGCCGGTGGCGTGACAATGGCCGCAGCGGCAGCGAGGCCATGAGAGCCAAAACCACGCATGAGGACGGGTCGTTTTGGGACTACGGCTACGATGGACGCTACCGTCTCACCAGCGCGGTGCGGAGCAACGCCAATGAGACCATGGAGGCGAACTATGCCTACACCTACGATGACGGGGACAATTTGCTCAGCGACTGCAACGAAGTAAAGTCGCGTGCCCGGCAGTGGCAGCCAGCGGTAGCGCTGCCACGGGAGGGTCGAGGGACTGCGATGAAGGCAGGCGCGACTTGTTCCAAAGGTGTCTCTCGGTATCACGCTCAGCCGTGTGATACCTGGCGACGCGGGCGGTTTCGCTTCGCTGCAACCGCCGGCATGACACCCGGCACGGCGGGCACGATCGCCAAGGCGAACACCGATGCGGACCTGGAGTTGCGGTTCACGTACGTGAACAACGACACGAGCGACAACGGCTACTATCTCATCGTCGGGCCGCGGTATGGGACCGGCGGGGACCGGATCTACCTGAACATCCTGCGCGGGTCGATCAATCTGGCGCAGCGTGTGAGCGGCGTGTGGACAGGCTTGGTCGGCGCGGCGGTGACGACGGAAGAGGGCGTCGAGTACACGATCCGGGTGGTCTGCGACGATTCGGATGTGAAGGTCTACCGGGCCGCGCCGGACGAACTCGAGGAGTTGGTGCTGGAGACCTCGAACTGCACCATGACGTACACGAACTACGTGACCTTCACACCCAGCACGGACGCGGATTTCGAGATCGACAACATCCGCATCCTGTCCGACGACCTCAGCAACACGACGACCTTTGCCGTCAACAACGCCAACGAACTCACGTCCATGACGGACTACAACGGTTCGACCACCTTCGGTTTCGACGACTGGGGCCGGATGACCAGCAAGGCGCGCGGGAGCTACGAGGCGGAGTATGGGTACAAATACGCGGATATGATGACAAGTCTAAACTCGGACTATCCTGGAGAATCTAATTATACTTATGAATACGGTGGAAACGGTAAACGGATTAGTTGGACTCGAGATTCGGCGCAAACGAAGTTTCGATGGGGAAAGGGCATGTCCCTAGTCAACGAAGAAGATGGATCGGGCGAACTCACCTTAACATACTTCGGATACTGTCTTGGTGCGGCACAGGGTGCGAATCCCGCGACAGGCAGTTGGGTCACATACTCACTTGATAAGCTTGGCACTGTACATTCTGTCCGCAATTCTTCAAAAGTAGCCGTTTCGCAAATGATGTATTCCCCTTTTGGTGAAAAGGTGTCAGCCGCCGGTACTTACGTTGCTAGGGGATACACGGGCCACTATGACGATGGGTCCGGCCACCTTTATCATTACTACCGTGATTATTTTCCTAAGTTTTCGCGTTGGACTGTCAGAGACCCGTTAGGGCCCATTGATGGGCCAAATCTATATAGCTATTCGCGAGGCAATAAATGGGGACAGTAACCATTTGTTGCAGCTGGACCTGGGCGGGTGGTTCGAGGCGACGCCCGCCTCGAACTGGAAGGACACGCTCACAGCCCTCGCCGATTCCGGCCCCGAGGTGGACCTCCTTCGCCTGCACACGCGTACGGGCCGTCCCCTCGGCGGCGATTCGCTTCTCAGCAAGGTAGAAACCTACCTCGGCCGCCGTGTCCGCGCCATCCCGTGCGGGCGCCCCCACGGCAGCAAAGAAACGTTCCCGCGCAAGCGACGGTAAACGAGACCGTGCGCGAAACCGATTGCGCATTTCGGGCGCCAGTGGTAGTATTACAAAAGGATCACGGATGCACGGGCCCATCGGAATTCACGCACCCGGCATCGAGCGTCAAGGAGGGGACTGCAATAAATGGTTACTGTCCCCATTTATTCCGCGAAGACTCCGCAAAAGACGGGGTCAGTCCCGATTGCGCGAAAGACGGGGGCAATCCCGAGGGCGCGAATGACGGGTCAGTCCCGCCAATAGCGTGCGGTTCCTTTGAAGGGGGATCAGGGAGGACGTTCTTGTTGTAACCGGTCCGCGTGTCAGTTGGTTTCCGTTTGGCGCCACGGGGCAGTACAATTCCACGCATAGTAACTGGTCTTTTGAGGTGCTTATGCCCAGTCAACATCTGCAATCGTTAATCGCGATGCTACGGGCGCGTCCCGTCGCTACGGATGCGTCCATACAGGAATTGCGCGATCGTTTTGAAGAAGTGCCCCAGTTGTTTCCGCTCCCGGCGGATGTGGCCGTGCAGCCGGACAACGCCGACGGCGTGCCGGTCGAGTGGGTGGACGTGCCCGAATCGGATCGGAAAGCGGTGTTGCTGTACTTCCATGGCGGGGGTTACGCGATAGGTTCTCTGAACACCCACCGGCATCTTGTGGCTGACTTGGCGCGGGCGGGCGGCGTTCGCGGGCTGTCCGTTGGGTACCAGCTGGCGCCGGAGCACCCGTTTCCTGCCGCGATAGAAGACGCGACCGCCGCCTACCGGTGGCTGCTGGCCCAAGGCATCGATCCCTGGCGCATTGTTATCGGCGGGGACTCGGCCGGGGGCGGTCTGACCCTGGCGACGTTGATTGCATTACGCGACGCGGGGGAACCCTTGCCCGCAGCGGCGGTCTTGCTTTCTCCTTGGACGGATCTGGCCGCTGAGAGCGAATCCGTGACGTCGAAGGCTGACGTGGACCCGATGCTGACGCCGAACGATCTGCACCGATACGCGCGCTGGTACGTTGGCGATATGGACACGAAGACGCCGCTGGCGTCGCCCCTGTACGCGCACCTTTCCGGGCTGCCCCCGCTGCTCATTCATGTCGGCACCGCGGAGATTTTACTGGACGACGCCGTGAAGCTGGCCGAGCGTGCGCGCAACGCGGGCGTGGAGGTGGTGCTGGACGTTAAGGAAGATCTCATCCACGTGTGGCACTACTTCGCGCAATTGGTGCCGGAAGGCGAGGAGTCCGTCCGCGACGTGGGGGCTTTCATTCGCGGCCACATCGAATAACGTATTCTAGTTTCTTCCGCGTCCTCCTAATCGTACTTCGTACTCGGTCTCGTACTCGTACTCGAAGAAATGAAAAGTCTTGGCGCAGTGGAGAAACGACGTGTTGGGTTAGCCAATCCGCAACTCTTCCCGCTCGGCGATTCGAGTACGAGTACGAAGTACGAGAGCGAGTACGTGAGGTGACCGGCGGCTACGAGAAAACTTGACCTTTTCTAACGCGGGGAGAAGGCGCACATGCCTGACGATCGAGAGCGGCTGGACCGGTTGCAGTCGGAAGGTGATTTGAACGTCTCACCGCGGCGGTCTGAGTGGGCGCAATCGAATCTCGACGAGCCGACCGAGGCATTGCTCGACGAGGATTCCAAATATTTCCTGCATCAATCTCTTTCGACGCCCTGCCTCAACGCCATCCGGAGTTGCCATGGTATCTATCTCGAAGACGTGCAAGGCAACCGGATCATGGATTTCCACGGGAACAGCGTGCACCAGGTTGGGTACGGCCACCCCCGCGTGGTGCAGGCGATCCGGGAGCAGATGGAGTCGCTGCCGTTTTGTCCGCGGCGCTACACGAACGAACCGGCCATCGCGTTGGCGAAGAAACTTTGCGATCTCGCGCCGGGCGACCTGAACAAGGTCCTCTTCGCGCCCGGCGGCACGTCGGCCATCGGCATGGCGTTGAAACTGGCGCGCATGGCGACGGGGCGGTTCAAGACGATCTCGATGTGGGAGTCTTTTCACGGTGCGTCGCTGGACGCGATTTCCGTGGGCGGGGAGGCCATTTTTCGCAACGGCATCGGTCCGTTGCTCCCCGGCACGGAGCACGTGCCGCCGCCCGACCCGACCCATTGTCCCTGGGGCTGCGAGGGGACCTGCTCGCTCAAATGTGCGGAATACATCGAGTACGTGTTGGACAAAGAGGGTGACGTGGGCGCGGTCATCGCGGAGACGATCCGGTGCACGCCGTTCATTCCGCCGCCGGACTATTGGCGCATCGTGCGCGATGCCTGCGACCGTCACGGCGCGCTGCTCATCCTCGACGAAATCCCGACCTGCCTCGGGCGCACGGGGAAGATGTTCGTGTGCGAACATTACGGCATCGTGCCCGACATGCTCGTCATCGGGAAAGGCCTCGGCGGTGGCGTTTTCCCGTTGGCCGCGCTTATCGCCCGGGAGGGTCTCGACGTCATGCCGGACCGGGCGCTCGGCCATTACACTCACGAGAAGAATCCAGTCGCCTGCGCCGCGGGGTTGGCCACCATTGTCGTCATCGAGGAAGAGGGCCTGCTCGACCACGCGGCGGAGTTGGGTGCGTACGCCGTGGGGCGGCTGCGTGACATGCGCGAGCGTTTTCCCATCATCGGCGACGCCCGCGGTATCGGCCTCCAACTCGGCGTCGAACTCCTCCGCGACGGCAAACGCGCGACGGAGGAAGCGGAGCAGGTTATGTACGCTGCGCTCTCGCGTGGCTTAAGTTTCAAGCTGACCATGGGCAACATCCTTACGCTGACGCCGCCACTCATCATCACGCGCGACGAAATGGACGCGGCGTTGGAGGTGTTGGAGGCGAGCTTGGCGGAAGTGAGGTGATTGGGCCGGGGAGAACATGGACGGAATGGACGTGATGGACCAAATGGACGGGGACGAATAGGTGAATCGCGATCGAGGGGTCAACATCGCGCTGTCTGTCCAATAAAGGCTACAATCGATGTGGTGCGAATTGGAGTCGAGTCAGGGGATGGAGTGTCATTTATGAAATCCATGCGAATTGCGGGGATGGTCTGTGTGGTTGCGATGGTGGCGGGGTGTGCGCGGTTTGGGATGGCCCCGGGAGGCGTCCAGGTCGCGCGGCAGGGGATGCCGAGCGTATTTATCACGATTCCTCCCGATCCGTCTCCGTCGACGCTATACGCGGGGCAAGAACTGGCGCGATTTCTGACCGAAATGACCGGCGCAACGATCGAGCTGGTCCTCGACTATCCGGGTGCGCCTTCGGACGCCATCGTCATCGGCGCGGTGCGGGGGTGCGACGCCTTGTTGCAGGACATCGATATCCCGTCGTTGGGGAAAGAGGGCTACGTCATCCGGTCGGACGGGGCGCGCGTAATCATAGCGGGCGGTCAACCGCGGGGCATACTATACGGCGTGTACGGACTTCTGGAAGATCACCTCGGGTGCCGATGGTTCACGACGGACGTGAGCCGCATCCCGAAGGACCCGGATTTGGTGATTCCGCCGATTAACGAACGGGTGATTCCGCGGCTCGAATATCGAGAGCCCTTTGTCATGGACTGTTTCGACGGGGACTGGGCGGCGCGCAACCGGATGAACAGCAGCTCCGCACGGCTCGACGAAAAGCACGGCGGGAAAGTCACGTACTACGGGTTCGTGCACACTTTTGAAAGTTTGGTGCCGCCGGACGTTTATTATGAGGAACATCCCGAATACTATTCGCTGGTGAACGGGAAACGGCTGCGGGAGCAGTCCCAGCTGTGCTGCACGAACGAAGACGTGGCGCGCATCGTGACGGAGGAAGTGCGCAAACGTATGCGGGAGCATCCGGAGGCGACCGTATTTTCCGTGTCGCAGAACGACCGGCTCAACTACTGCCAATGCGACAAGTGCACTGCCTTGGCCGAGGCGGAAGGCACGCAAATGGCGCCGGTCCTGTTGCTTGTCAACAAGGTCGCGCGGGCCGTGGCGGATGAATTTCCGGACAAGCTGGTGGACACGCTCGCCTACCAATACACGCGCAAGGCGCCGAAGACCATGCGCCCGGAACCGAACGTGGTGATTCGGTTGTGCAGCATCGAGTGCTGTTTTTCGCACCCTTTTGAGACCTGTGACAGCCCGCAGAACCAAGCTTTTGTGAAAGACGTGGAGGCGTGGTCAGAAGTTTCCGACCGGTTGTGGGTATGGAACTACAACACGTCCTTCTCGAACTACTTTACGCCGTTTCCCAACCTTCGCGTGCGCAACGACAACATTCGTTTTTACGCGGACCACAATGTGACGGGGATTTTCGAGCAGGATGTGTACACAACACTGCACGGCGAACTGTCGGAACTGAGCGGCTATCTCAACGCCAAGTTTTTGTGGAATCCTGACTACGACGAAGATACGGCGATCGACGAGTTTCTCGACGGCGTGTACGGCGACGCAGCGAAACCGATTCGCAAGTACATCAACATGCTGCACGACCACGTGGAAAGAGACGACATCCACATGGACATCTGGATCGGTCCCGACTATCCCGTGCTGAACGACCGCATCATGAAAAAAGCCGAGCGGTTGTGGGATAAAGCGGAAGCGGCCGTCGCGTACGAGCCGGTCACCCTGGAGCGCGTGAAGATCGCGCGATTGAGTGTGGATTATGCGGCCATCGAACGGATGCGGGACAAGGGCCTCGCCATGTACGACTACGATCTGAAAACGCAGCAGGCGACGTTGCGCCCGGATATGGTCACGCGGATCGAGCGGTTTCTGGACGTGGCCACGCGAAATGGGGTGACAAACATTCGCGAACAGGGCGGGGCCTTGGACATCTACCGGCAAAGCCTGGAAAACCTGCGGGCGGTCACATCGGAACCCATGGTCGCGCCGGTGAATCCCGGGTCTGTGAAACCCGGTCTCACGTTCCGGTATTACGAAGGGGAGTGGACCGCGCTCCCGGACTTCGACGCGCTGACGCCGGTGCGGGAAGGCGTGGCGGGCGTCATCAACACCGAGCCCACCAAACACGGCGAGACCTTCGCCTTAGTCTACGAAGGGTTTATCGACGCGCCGCGGTCCGGGCTGTACTGGTTTGAGTGCCGGTCGAATGACGGCAGTAAGGTTTTTATTGGGGATCGCATGTTAATCAGTCACGACGGGCTGCACGGAGCGACGGCGAAGTCCGGTGCGATCGCATTGGAAGCGGGACTGCACCCGATTAAGGTGCAGTATTTCAACGCCGGTGGCGGGTTCACGTTGGATCTCGCCTATGAAGGTCCGGGTATCAAGCGCCAGATGGTCCCCGCGAGAGCGTTGCGGCACGCACCTTGACCTGCCTGGGTCCGGTTGCTACGGTAAATCCGGTCGGCTGCGCGATCGCTTCACTGGAGTGTCACCATTTATAGTTTCGTACCGTCATTTAGTAAAGACTGTCCCGTATTCAATTCAGGAAGGTGACGAGCATGGCAATAGAACCAGCAGGAGCGACCCCGCGGACCTCGGACGTCGAACTCGCGGCGGCGTTTCACCAGAAATACCAGGAACTGGTCCACGAGATTCACTCGGTGGTGGTCGGCCAGGATCGGATTATCCGAGAATTGCTGACCGCCTTGTTCGCCCGGGGCCATGCGCTGATTATCGGCGTGCCGGGCCTGGCCAAGACGCTGCTGGTGAAGACCTTGGCGCAATCGTTGGGGTGGGAGTTCAAGCGCATCCAGTTCACGCCGGATCTTATGCCCTCGGATATCACCGGTACGGACATACTCCAGACGGACCCAGCTACGGGCCAGCGCGTGATGACCTTCGTGAAGGGCCCGCTCTTCGCCAACCTCATCCTCGCCGACGAAATCAACCGCACCCCGCCAAAGACCCAGGCCGCACTCCTGGAGGCCATGCAGGAATACACGGTCACCGCGGCCGGTCAGACCTTTCATTTGGAACCGCCTTTCTTTGTCATGGCGACCCAGAACCCCATCGAGCATGAAGGGACCTATCCCCTGCCGGAGGCCCAGCTCGACCGGTTCATGTTCAGCATCAATATTGGCTATCCGAACCGTGACGAAGAGATCCGGATTGTGGAAGAAACCACGACGCGCGATTTTCCGGAGGTGAAGACTGTTTTCACGAAGGAAGAAGTCATGCGGTACCAGACGCTCGTGCGGCGCGTCCCCGTGTCGCGACACGTCATGGAATATGCCATCGATCTGGCCCGCGCGTCCCGGCCCCGGAACAAAGGCGCCGATCCCTTTGTGGACGAATACGTGGAGTGGGGCGCGGGACCACGTGCTTCGCAGTATTTGATTCTCGGCGCAAAGGTGCTCGCCTTGCTTGACGGAAAACCCGCGCCCTCGTGCGACGAGGTTCGCTCGGTGGCGATGCCCGTGCTGCAGCACCGCATCATCCCGAATTATCGGGCCACGGGCGAAGGGATCACGCCGGTCGCCATCATCGACCGGCTCGTCCGATCGGTGAAGGAGCCCGACTACAAGAAGAAGTGACTATGGGTGCGGAATGGACACGGATTGAAATTGTACAATTCAGTTTGGAAGCCGAACCGGAGAAATTCGAAATACGAAGCACGAAATTCTAAACAAATTCGAATTTCAAAGCACGAATTACCAAAACGTCAGAATACTTCTGTGAGGGAAAACGAGTGCAGATTCTCGTGTTTCGAGCATTCGGTTATTGAATCATTTGAGATTTTTTCGGATTTGGTGCTTCGTATTTCGAATTTCTTTGTTCCATTCGTCTTGAGTTTCCGTACCGTTTGCGGTGCTCATTGACGACGGTAGGACCAACGATCGTATGCAACAACCGCCTCCTCTCCCGCGTCTTGATGCTCCCCGGCGTGACGCGCGTTCCGGCATGCAGTCCTGGAAATACCTTAGCCCCGAGGATCTTCGGGGTCTCAAAAACCTGTTTTTCGCGGCGCGGGTTATCGTGGAAGGCGCGTATGCGGGGCGTCACAAATCGCCGTACAAAGGGTCTGCGGCGGAGTTTGTGGACTACCGCGAATACTACCCCGGCGACGAGATCCGCAGCATCGACTGGAAAGCCTTTGCGCGGACGGACCGGTACTACGTCAAGTTGTTCGAGCGCGAAACGGATATGAACTGCCACCTCCTGGTGGACCGCAGCGCGTCCATGGGGTACGGGGGCAAAGAGTTCAACGCGTTTTTCCCGACGAAGGAATTGTCCAAGCTCGAATACGCTTCGTACTTGGCGGCGGCGCTGGCTTACCTGATGGTGAAACAGGGGGACCGCGTCAGCCTTACGATGTTCGACGAACGGGTGAGCGCGTACGTTCCCTCGGGTAGCACGTTTCCGCATCTGTACTCCGTACTGAACGCGCTGGAGGGCACACGGAGCGGGCGCAAAACGTCGGTGGCCCGGGTGTTGCGCGACACCTTTGCGTTGCACCGGCGGCGCGGATTGCTGGTGATCGTTTCGGATCTGCTGGATGAACCGGAGGCGATCTTTCAGGCGCTCGACATGTACCGCCACCGCAACTTCGAGATCATCCTCTTTCACGTGTTGCACCGGTACGAGATCGACCTGCCGCCGCTGGATAGTGTGAATTTCGTCGACGCGGAAACCGGGGAAACCGTGTCGTCGCGCCCGGACGATATCGCGCGATCGTACAAGCGCGAACTCGACGCATTTGTTGCCACGATGGCGGCGTCGGCCCAGGCGCGCAACATTGACTATAACTTCATCAACACGACGACGCCGTATCACGACGTCCTACAGAAGTATCTCCTCCGCCGAGGCACGCTATAGCCATGGGATCCTGGAGCATCACCTTTGCGAACACGGCCTTACTCGCGGCGGGTCTTGCGTTGGTCGTGCCCTACCTCGTGCATCTGCTGACGCGCCGCACGCCGCGGCGTCTGGTGTTTCCCACGGTGCAATTCATCCGCAAGGCGGAAGCGAGTCATTCGGCCCTATTTCGACTGCGGGATATCCTGCTTCTGCTGGTTCGAACCGCGTTCGTCGCACTGCTTTTCCTCACCTTTCTGAAACCGGTGCTTCGCGCTCAGGCATCGCGGGAGGAAATGAGCGGACGGCGAGCCGCGATCGTCATACTGGATCGCTCGCTCAGTATGGGATACGCCGGGACCGGGTTTACCCCCTTTGCGCGCGGCCAACTCGCGGCGGCGAAGATCGTAGACAGTCTCGGCGGCGGGGACGTGGCAAATCTTATATTGGCCGGCGTAACCTCGACTACATCGTTCACGGCGCCCGCGGCGAACAAGTACAGTCTCAGGAGCGATCTTCGAGAAGCGCGACCGACGCTGGAACGCGCCGATTTTGACGCCGCGATCGCGGAAGCCGTACAGCAACTGAACGCAGTGCCGGACCGTACCGGCGCCATTTACTTTGTCTCGGATTTCCAACGTTCCAACTGGGCGGCCGTTAATTTCGGCGCGATACCCGAGAACGTCGAGACGACCTTTGTGCCCGTGTCTGAGGAACACCCCTGGAATCTCGCCGTGACGGAAGTATCGGTCGAACCCCCGTCGCCGGTGGTATCCGAAGACCTCGAAATCATCTGCCGCATCGCAAACTACGGAGACGTGGCCGCCGCCGTTCCGGTCACGCTCGAACTACGAGAAGCCGGTTCGGAGGACGCGACGACGTTGGAGCGTAAAGTGGACCTGCCAGCCGGCGACACGGCATCGGTGAGTTTTCGGATGCGGTCCCATGAGCGCGGAGACTTCGAAGGCATGGTCCGTATCGGGTCGGACGGGCTGGCCGCAGATGACACCCGATTCTTTGCCTTCCATATCAGCGACCGAATCGATATCGCCTTGCTCACGGACGAATCAGAGGCGTCTGTCGAGACGGGCGGCATGTTTCTGGAGCGCGCCATCGATCCGATTCAACAAGTGGCCGGAACGGAGAGGAACCATGCTTCCGGCACCTTTCGTATCGAACGGATGACGCCGCAGCAATTTGCGAGCGCGCCACCGGCCGGCGTGCAACTGGTCGTAATCTATAACGTGAGCGCCTTTGGAGAAACGGCCGCGACCGCGCTTACGCAATATCTACAAGACGGTGGTTCGATTGTTTACTTTCTTCGAGACCCGGCGGACGGCGTCAATCTGACGGCATTGGGAACGGCTACCAACCGCGAAATCCAGATTCCATTCTCCCTGGGTTCCACTGTAGACCATTCTGCGGGCGGCGACGTGGAGTATGCGACCTTTGCCGAGGCGAATTTCGACGATCCCATGCTGCGCCGGTTCCGTGAGAGTGGCGACATCGGTGCGGCGCATTTCTACCGGCTCTTCTCGACCCAGCGAATCGGCGGTCAAGGCCAAATTCTGATTCGATACAGCGACGGCAACATCGCGCTGGCGCGCACGACGTACGGGGCGGGTTCGTTGTTGCTCTGCAACGTTGACTTGTCCCGGGCGGGAAGCGATCTCGCCGCGAAGACGGTATTCGTGCCGTTGGTGCAGGAACTGCTCAAAGCCATGCGGCCCCACGAAACGCGCGCACGCAAACACACGGTCGGATTCGCCGCGTTGTCCAGCGCCGTTCAACTTCCAACGGAAGGCGACCTCCGGTTTACAGAACCGACGGGAGAAGCCGTTACTGCGAGCGTCGAGCGGGTTGGTGACGCGGCGACGATCGCCTTTCCCCAGACGCCGGCGCCGGGGTTCTATCGCGCGTTCGCAGGGGACCAGCAACAGGCTTCGGTTGCGGTGAACGTCGATGAACGGGAAAGCGATCTCGAACACCTCGCCGACAACCAGATGCGTGAACTGGTGCAAAGCAGCCGCCATCGATTCGCGGCGGTAGACGGCAGGGATCCCGAATCCGTTCGGCGTTACCTGGAAGGCGTCTCCTTGTGGCCGTATCTGCTCGTTGGGGCCTTGATTGTGTTGGCGATCGAACAACTCTTGCTGATTGCGTTGAGGCGGTGAACGATGTGGCGCGGAATTACATTCGATCCACCGTTTCCGGCCCCGGCCATTCTCGGAGCGGGCCTTATACTCGGTGCACTTGTTGTTTGGGTCTACATCCGTGCCCAGGGCCGGCTCGGCCCCATCCGCCGGACGTTGTTCCTGCTGATCCGCCTCCTCGCCGTGGCGGGGCTCGTCGTGGTCCTGTTGCGTCCTATGCGGACCGAGCCGGCGGCGGCCAGCACCGGGAAACCGTTGTTCGCCGTTGTCGTCGATACCTCGGCGAGCATGGCAACCGCGGATGCCGGCGGTACGTCACGGTATGAGGCTGTCGCTTCCTCGTTGCGCGACCATCAGGGCGATCTGCGGACGCGGCTGGGGTCCGACTACGATGTGCGGTTCTTTACCTTTGATAAGACCCTTCAGCCTGCGTCACCGGAAGCGGTTCTAAATCCCGCCGCGCCGCAAGGCGCGGGCACCGATGTGGGTTCGGCGTTGCTCGAGTTGGCGGCGTCTGTGGAAGGCAAGCCGAGCGCGGGCGCCTTATTGATATCCGATGGACGAGACAACGCCGAAGGCGCCATCCAGCAGGCGGCGTTGCATCTGAAGAGTCAAAAGACGCCGGTCTGGACGATTCCGATCGGCAGTGATACGCAAACCAAGGATCTTTACGTCACTGCCCGGCTGAACCAAAGCTTTCTGTTTGTCGATCAACCCGCCAAGTTGAAGGTCACGCTGTCGCAATCCGGATTCAACGACTGGTATGCCGAGGTGAACCTCTTCCGCGACGGAGAACCCGCCGGTTCGCAACAGGTCATGTTGGATGGCAGTACCGCCACGGCAGATTTCCCGATTCAGGAAGACCACAAAGGAACGTTTCGCTACTCCGTCCAGGTAACGCCGCTGCCGGACGAAGCCGACACGGAGAACAACAAACGCACCGTGTTTGCGCGGGTGGTGGATGAGAAGAGCCGCGTGCTATTCGTCGAAGCCAAGCCGTATTGGGACAGCAAATTCCTGCTCCGAGTGCTGCAACGGGATCCGAATCTCGAAGTGACCTCGGTGTTTCAGGTTACGGCCGACAAGATCTTTGGGCTTACCGAAAAGGCCACGGACGACCCGAATACCAAGACCGAAGTGGCGCAAGGCGTGTACCTGCCGTCCACCAAGGAGGAATGGTTCCAGTACGACTGCATCATCTTTGGGAGAGGAATCGATTCGCTTTTCACTTCCGAGCAGCTCCGGATTCTGCGCGAGTATCTCACCGAGCGGGGCGGCAGCGTCGTCTTCGCGCGCGGGCGAGCCTACAGTTTTGAAAATGAAATGCTGGAAGCGCTTGAGCCGGTCGATTGGTCCAGCAACGTCGTACGTCGTGCGCGTATTGAGCTGACGCCGGAAGGCGAGGACAGTCCGCTCTTTGCCTTTGGACGTTCAACGTCGCCGGACTTCGTCCTCCGCGAATTGCCGGAAATGGTGAGCGTGACAAAAGTCGAGAAGGAGAAGTCGTTATCGGTGGTGCTTGCGCGCGTGGCCGAAACCGAAGATCCCGGCGTTGACCTCGGGGCCAAGATCGCGGCGATCTCGTACCAGCGGTATGGGCGCGGCAAGGTCATGAGTATCGGGACCACCGGCCTGTGGCGCTGGGCATTCATGCCGCCGGAGTTGAAGGAATACGACGACATCTATTCGCGATTCTGGAGCCAGATGATGCGCTGGCTCATCTTTGATTCGGACTTCTTGCCGGGCCAGGATATCTCTTTCCGGGCGAATCAGTATGCGTACAACATGGGCGACCGCGTTCTCTTCACCGTCCGCACGCAATTCGTCAACACGGAAGCCTTCAAGCCGCAAGTCACGATCCATGAGCCCGACGCGGGCGAGACCGTCATTGATTTGAACCCCAAGGAGGATAATCCGAATACCTTCTCGGCGTATTACCAACCGAGCCAGGAGGGCGAATTCGAGGCCACGATGCGCAGCACGGTCGGCGAACCCCGGGATGCGGCGGAACGGTTCACCGTGTATTCGGACAACGTTGAAAACCGCTTTGTGGCCGCCGATCCCGAACTTTTGCGGCAGATTTCGTCTGTGACCGGCGGGGAAACGCTTTCTCTCGATAACCTTAGCTCCCTGCCGGAACGGGTGCGCGATTTCGAGCGGCAATCGCAGGAAAAGACCAAACCCCGCGACGCGTGGGATACCTTGAACGTGTTCGTGGTTCTGATGGGATTGTTTGCGTTTGAATGGTTCGCGCGCCGGCGGACGGGGCTAGTGTGATATAGTGGAGATGGTGGCAAAACCCACGGCGAATGTGCCGGCAGCAAGACAGGCGACATGTCCAGTCACGCACTAACACTTCGACAACGGCTGCACGAATTCTCGCAATCCCGTCGGCGGCAGGTCGGTAAGCTGGCGCTGGTGCGCGTCCTGTGGGTTACGGCATTGGGCGCCGTGGGGCTCGTGTATCTGGACGTGCTCCTGATCCTGCCGGTTGAAGCGCGCTTTGCGCTGCTGGGACTGGTGCTGGTCACGCTGCTCGTCGTCGGGGTGTTGACCTATTGGCGCCACACGCGTTCCGTTTCGGAGGAACGGCTCATCGCGCGGCTGGTCGAGCAAGGCACGCCCGATCTCCACAACGACGTGGTCAATGCCGTCGATTTCGAAGAAGCCCTTTCCGGGAGCGTCTGGCCGGATCTTTCCACCGATCTCATGGACCACGAAATCCATCTGGCCGCAGACCGGGTGTCCGCGATTCGGCGGGTGGAAACCCTGCGCCCACCATCCCTGCGCGGCGAAACGCGCATTCTGGCCGGGTTACTCGTTCTATTCGCTGCGATTGCGTTTCTGTTTGCCGGAGTATTCGGCGCGGTATTGCCCCGCTACCTGGACCCGTGGGGCGATCATCCCCCGTACAGTCCCACCCGGTTTACCGTAGAACCGGGAGACGCCACCGTCGAATATGGCGCGAATCAGATCGTGCGAGTCACGACTGGAGGAAAGACGCCGAGTGAGATGCGCCTGGTATTGGAAGCGCCCGACGGTACTCCCGTAAGTATGCTCCCTATGTTGGATTCCGGGGACGGCACCTTCTTTCAGACCGTCGAAAGCGTGCATTCGGACTTCACTTACTACGCGGAAATCCCTCGCGGACGGAGCAAGCGATTTTCGCTGGCACTCAGCCGAACACCGCGGATTGACTCCGTCGCCGTGACCTACCAATACCCGGAATACACACATCTCGCCTCGAAGTCGCGATTGTTATCCACGAGCGACGCAACGCTGACGGCGTACAAAGGCACGAAAGTCCGGCTCGACATTGCCTCCAACCGGCCACTGGAAGGCGGCCCCGTGACGGTCGGCGACAAGGATCTGTCATTGAAACGCGGCAACGATGAAACGACTGCCACGGTGGAATTCCCTATCGAGCGGTCCGGCGCGATTATGGCCAAGTTGATCGATGTCGAGGGGTTCGAAAGCAACGACGTGTTCGAGGGGAAGATTGAAGTAACCCCGGACAAACCGCCCGAGGTGGATATTGTATCTCCGGGAAAACAATCTTTCGCGATTCCGGACGCAAAGGTGCCGATCGTCATCGAAGCGCGCGACGACCTGGGTATCAAGCGCATTACCCTCGTTCGCAGTCTCAACCAATCCGCGGATGACCGCAAGGAAGAATATACCGGTACCGGCCACGACGCGTTCGCGAATGTGAGCGAACTATTGGACATGGGCGACCTAGGCGTTCGGCCCGGCGATGTCATCGAGTATTATGCGACCGCCACCGACACCCTCCCGGATTCGCCGCAGACGGCGACTACGCCGGCGTTTCAGATCGCCATCATCTCGGAGGAAGACTACCGCAACTTTATGCAGGAACAAATGACCGCGGACGATCTGAAGGCGAAATACGACGCGATCCGGAACCAGTTGGAAGCGCTGTCCAAGGAACAACAAGCCGTCGCCGATGAAACGAAAGCGCTGGAACAGAAACTCGTCGACAGCGGAAATCTCTCCGACGAAGAGCAGCAGCGGCTCGAAGAATTGCAGAAACAACAAGGGGAGCTTGCCGAGAACACGGGCGATCTTGCGAAGAAGCTGAGGGAAGAGGCACAAAGTCCTGAAATATACGATATCGAGAAGGAGTACAAGGAGGCCCTTCACGCAATGGCCGAGCGCCTGGACAAGGCGCAACAGGAAATGCAGGCCGGACAAAAGGATCTCCAATCTGCCGCTACGCCGCAATCGATGCAACAGGCCATGACGCATCAGCAGTCGGCGCTCGACCAACTCGGTCGGAACGAGCAGCAGTTTCAAGACGAGATCCAGCGGCAGAATGAGGATTTGGCGAAGGTCTACAAACTCATGGGCGACGTGGAACGTTTCAAGCAGTTATATGGTGAACAGCAGATGCTTGAACGCGAAGCTCGGACGTACAAAGACGAGACGAATCCGGATTTGGACGAGCGAATCCGCTTGAAGGAATTGTCCGAGAATCAGGACCAGACACGGGATGCATTGGAGCAGTTGAAGCAGGACCTGCGGGACCACGCCCAGGAAATCGAGCCCGACTATCCGCAAGTCGCCGGGGACGCGCGGCAGATCGCAAACACGATGGAATCCTTGGAGATTCCGGGGACAATGGAAAGCGCGGCCGGCCATCTTTCCGCCGCCGAGGCGCCCCAGGGGCACGCCGATGCGCGGGAAGCGCTCGATGCCATGGAGTCGATGATCAGCTTCTGCCAGGCGACCCAGGCGCAGGGGCAGAGTCAGTGCGAGTTGCGATTGAAGATTCGGATGATGACGAAGCCGGGCAATACGCTGGCCCAACTCGGAAAGGGCCTCGGGGGCGCGCCCAGCCTCGGCCAGGGGATGGGGCAGGGTCAAGGCGGCGGGATGGGCATGAGTTCCACCGCGTTCAATCTGTATGGCAACGATCCCTTCGGTGACCCGTCCATGCAGGAGAACCCGTATTCGACCCGCCGGATGCACGATGCACAGGCCATGCCCGTGCCTTCGGAGCAGATGGCCGGGAGCTTTGAGGAACTGGGCGCGTCCAAGGCGGATGCGTTGGATTTGGACGCCTCCGGCGGTGAGCACATCGTCGAGGAATACCGGCCCCTGATCGAGGCGTATTTCCGGGGGCTTCAGGAGGACGGGTCATGAGTACCGGCGCGAAGGGTAAGTGTCTTTTGCTGGCCGCGGTGTCCGTCGTGTTGATGGGGGCCGTGGGGCCCGCGACATCGAAACGGGACGAGCTGGTCCGCTGCGCCAACCTGATCTACGCGGGTTCGAAGAGTTCCGTGTGTTTTAGCGACAAGTTTCTCGACGATGTGCGCGATACGACCATGATTGACGCGGATGAAGGATTCACCCCCGTTAAATTATCCACGGAGGATGTGTTCAATTATCCCTTCGCGATCATGAACGGAGAGGGCGACTTCTCGTTGTTCGAAGACGAACGCACGATGCTGAAGTCGTATCTCACGCGAGGCGGCTTCTTGTTGGCCTCGGCGGGGTGTTCGTCGCGGGAGTGGGACCGGTCGTTCCGGCGGGAATTCAAGGCCATGTTTCCGGACCACGAACTGCAAAAGATCCCGATGGACCACCCCATATTCCGGACCGTCTACAACATCGAACGAATTCGTCTGAAGAACGGCGGCACCACCTTGCTCGAAGGACTCGAATTGGACGGCCGCATCGTGCTGATCTATTCGTCCGAGGGTCTGAACGACACGGGAAACGTTCAGGGCTGTTGCTGCTGCGGCGGCAACGAGATCAAGAATTCAAAGGACATCAACACGAACATCATTACGTATGCGCTCACCCATTAGGACGTTCATGACTTCTCAACACCGGATGCGTAGCGGTGCGGGTGTCCTCGCGGTAGGTCTGTTCGTTATGTGCGGGCTGCTCGCAGGCTGCCAGCCGAAGGCGACCCCCGCGCCGGCCGTTGAACCGCCGGACGCGTTGTCGATCTTCTATACCTGCGACACGCGGGGCCATATCAGTCCCTGCAATTGTACCGCGGGCGTGGCGGGCGGTATCGCGCGGCGGAAGACCTACATCGACGAGAACCGCCCGGCGGATGCCATCGTCGTGGACGCGGGCGACGTGACAGCGGGCCCGCGAGAGTGGGAGCTGTTGGAATTTGAATACATTCTTAAAGGCTACGAAGCGATGGGCTACGATGCGGTGAACATTGGCGCGCGAGAGGCATCGTTTCCGGTGGAAACGCTTCGCAAACTCCGTGAGGAGCACGCGTACTTCGTGTCGGCCAACGTCGAGGACACATCAGGCCACTTAATTTTTGAACCGTACCGCATTGTGACGCTGTCGACCGGGTACCGCGTGGGGATTCTCGGCATTGTAGAGGATACCCTGTTACCCGACGAGATCGGGCAGGGCGTGCGCATTACCCCGCCCGACGAAGCGTTGGAAAACGTGTTGCCCCGTGTGGAAGATGCGAGCGACTTCATCGTGCTATTGGCGTTTGTGAACGAAGCCACGATGAAAGCGCTGGCGGAACGATTTTTTGAATTGGACGTGGTTGTTGGCGGCAACGTCAAACAGCCGTCAGGGACGCCGCTCGCAGTGAACCGGTCGATTGTCGCGTATAACACGGAAAAAGGAAAATCCGTGGGACGGATGGACCTCCGCTTCATTGACGGGAAGGCCGTGGTGGCGGATAACCAATTTGAAATGCTGCTGGACACGGTTCCCGACGATCCGGAAATGGTCAACTTAGTTGACAAACTTCGATTGGAACAGGTTCGCAACAACTACCCAACCGAGAAAGACGATGAAGAAGGCTTATCCAAGATTTCCAATTCGCAGTAAGGCCGTCCTTTGCGCGTTCTCAGGACTTTTGCTCGTCGTGGGCATGCAGGCCGCGGCCGAGGAGGAGGCCATCGCGTGGCGGTCCTCGTATGACGAAGGCATGGCCGAAGCAGCGGCCGCCGACAAGCCGGTGTTGATCGATTTCACGGCGGACTGGTGTATCTGGTGCAAAAAGATGGAAGAGGAAGTTTACTCCGACGCGGACGTGGTCTCCGTGCTTCAAGATTTCGTATGCATCCAGGTCGATACAGATAGAGATCCGCGCGTGGCCATCGCATATGGCGCTCGGACGTTGCCGCGCCTCGTGATCCTCAACACGTTTGGGGAGATTACGGTCGACCGTAACGGGTATCTGCCGGTGGAAGGTTTTTTGGACGCCGTTGCGGACGGCCGCGCGAGGGCCCACGAAAAGCTCGACGCTAACGCGGTTCCTGAGATTAAGCCGATAGAAACGCCGTCGCAGACGGTGGAACGCGCACTGGCCGAATCAGAGGCGGACCGGGACCAAGTCGTGCTGAAGCTGCTTTCCGATCCGAATCCCGAGGTTCGCGAGAAGGCCGTCGAGCGCTTGAAATCCAACGAATCGGATGCGGTTCCGCTCTTGGTGGCGGGTCTTTCTCATCCAAACCTCGGCACGCGCATCACGTCGTGGGAAGCACTCCGGGCGTGGGGCATCGACCCGGCGCCCTACGACCCGTGGGCGTCGCGGGCGGACCGGGCAAAGTCGGCCGCGAAATGGCAGGCATGGTTGGCCAAACAGCCCGCTCGGCACTGAAGAACGAATCGGCCTTGGCACGTGAAGCGCCAAGGCCGATTGCCCAATCCTCGTGCAAAAGAATCCGGATTCCACGTCAGGCGGAAATCCTAAAAAGCCACTTCCATCCGTGGTCCCGCACGGACGGTCGAATACACCGCGCCAGGAAAACTCAATTGCGAGTTGGGGGCCTTAGGCGCGTCGCACGCAAGGTACCGCGCCCGGTGTAAGTATATCTAATAACATAATACTAGGCTATGCGATATCCTGTCAAGTGACGATTACGCGAGAACGGCTTCAACGTCGGCTTTGGCATCAGTCCCGATAGGCTCGAGATCGAAACCTTCCTGGAGTACGCGCAGCACGTTGGGCGTTATGAAAGCCGGGAGCGACGGGCCCAGCACGATCCCCTTAACGCCGAGATGGAGCAGGGTTAGCAGCACCGCCACGGCTTTCTGTTCGAACCATGAGATGACAAGCGTTAACGGCAGATCGTTGACGCCGCAGTCAAAGGCCTTTGCCAGCGCCAAAGCGACCTGCACGGCGCCGTACGCGTCGTTGCACTGTCCCATGTCGAGTAGACGCGGAAGGCCCGCAACCGTGCCGTAGTCGTAGTCGCGAATCCGGAACTTTCCGCAACCCAGGGTCAGGATCAAGGTGTCGTCCGGCGTGCTTTGGGCGTATTGTGCGAAGTAGTTCCGTCCCGGTTCCGCGCCGTCGCATCCGCCGATTACGAAGAAGCGGCGAATCTGTCCCGCCTTCACGGCCTCGACCACTTTGTCCGCCAGGCTGAGAATCGCGGTGTAGTGGAACCCAATGGTCGACGTCTTGCACTCGGTCGGCGTCAACGGTCCGATCTCCTGTGCCCGCTTGATGACAGCGGAGAAGTCGTTTGTCGTCAGCCGGGTGGCTCCCGGCACGGCGGTGACGCGGGTGGTGAAGAAGCGGTCCAGATACGTATTCACCGGCCCGGGGATCAGCACGCAATTGGTCGTGGCCAGGATCGGCCCTCCGAAGGATTCGAACTCGATGCGCTGTTTTTGCCACGCGCCGCCGTAGTTGCCGGCGAGGTGGGGATATTTCTTCAATTCCGGGTACATGTGGGCCGGCAGCATCTCGCCGTGGGTGTAAACCTTGATTCCCATGCCGGCGGTCTGTTCGAGCAGGTCTTTGAGATCGACCATGTCGTGACCGGTTACGAGGATTCCCGGACCCTCCTGAAGACCTTCTTTTACCTCCACCGGTTCGGGCATACCGAGAGTCTCGACGTGACCGTCATTGAGGAGCTGCATGGTTCTCAAATTCATGCGGCCGCATTCGAGCACGAGGTCCAGAAGACTCTCCATGTCGAAGTTAACGTTTGTCACCGTCGCGAAGAGCGCTTCTTCCACAAAGGCATCGACTTCCGGGTCCGTCTTGCCAAGCCGCCGGGCGTGATGTTTGTACGCACACATGCCTTTCAGGCCGTACAGGAGAATCTTCTGCAGCGATTCCACGTCCGGATTCTTGCCGCACAGCCCGATGTCGCGGCAGGCAACCCCATCGGCCGTCTGCTCGCACTGGTCACAGTACATCCCACTCATTGCTTCCTTCCTTTCTATCGCGTGATTGCCAAGCGCTCGAAGCGGCACACCTGTGTTTCTCACAGCGGTCCTGTTGCGGATTACGTTGGGTCGCAGCTCCGGCGGCGGGTTGCCCTCGGCTGGACGGATCGGGCAGGCAAAGCCGTGGTTACGGCAGTGTGGCGAATGGTACGACCAACGTCGCGACGATTGCCCACAACCAACCCAGCGTCACGACAAGGCCGAATACCATCGCCACGAAAAGCATTGGAACCGGCTTGTTTTCCTGTTTCAGGTTTTGCATGTGAAGGTCTCTCCCACTCCGGGTCCCACACGGGGGGACGATGTCTGGACAGTCAAAAGTATCGTTGGAGAGAGCAGGAAGCATGCCAAAGCCTCTTTGGAGCGAGCGCTTGTATAATGCATTCGGAATTCGTGTTTTACGAAAGTCTCCACAAGAGGCCGGAGGGCAGGTGCGTTCATGGGGTGTCCGACAGGACAGAATTGCCAGGACAGATCTGCGCCCGTGAGGTCGATGTCGACTTGAGCATGTTTCGGGGCATCGGAACGAATAAACCCATGACCGTGAAACCAGGTGCGGCGGGATACGAATCTTTTGAAGGATGCCCTACTGCGTGGCATAGTCATTGAGGCCAAGATGGGGAGTGACTGTGTGCCCGAACCAGAATCAGTAGCGCGGAACCTCGAGCAACGCCTCGCCACGATACCGCTCGTGGACCCCCACACCCATCTGGATGCGGCGCATCTGCCGGCGCGGGGGCTGGACGACATCCTTCTATACCACATGGCCGTCAGCGATTTGTTTGCGGCGGGGTGTCCGAACGGAACTCGTGTGCCGGAAGACCGTACGAACGCGGAGGCGCAGCGGCGAATCATCGAGGCTTTGCCCCATCTGTCCAAGGTGCGGAACACGTCGATCTCCTGGGGCGTCCGGATTATTCTGTGTGATTTGTACGACTGGCACGAAACCGTCACGGCCGAAAACTGGGAGCGGCTCGATGCGCGCATTCGCGAGCGGTCTGCGGATTCGACGTGGCCCCGGGAAATCCTGAAACGCGCGGGGATCGTGCGGGCCGGCACGGAACTTTGGCGCGGGCGGGACGGCTCGGCAAACGATATCCTGCAATACTCGCTGGAGTGGGCGTTCTTCGCGCGCACGCAGTGGGGCCAACCGGATATTCCGGTTTATGAACTGGAGCGCGCATGGAACGCGACAGAACCGGGGGCGCCGATCCCGGTGACCTTCGATCGGGCGTCGGCGCCGCCGTTGGAGCGGACGATTCGAACGGTGGACGACGTGGACGCGGCGGTGGCGCATTACTGCAAATTGATTCCCTACAACAACGTTATGGCGACGGCGCAACACCTGTCGACGGATATCGACTACACCGAACCCGACACGTCCGCCATGCAGGCAGCCTTGCGCAACCGGGCCAGTGCGCGCGCGGCGGAACGGGACGTGTACGCGAGCTACATCCTGCGCCGTTTTCTGGCGGAGTTGACCAAGCGCAGTGAGAATATCGTATTTCAGTTCTCGCTAGGCGCGGAGCCGTTGCCGTATGAGTCCGCCGCCCGCCTCAGCCAACGTACGATCCAACAGTTAGCGGAACTTATCGCGCGGTATCCCGAAGTCCGGTTCATGTGTTTTCTCGCGAGCCGCCACGGGAACCAGTCCCTCTGTACGCTCGCACGGGAATTGCCCAACCTTTCCCTTGCGGGATATTGGTGGCACAACTTCTTCCCGGGCGCTATCCGGCAAGTCATGGAGGAACGTCTGGACATGCTGCCCGTCAACAAGCAGATCGGATTTTTCAGCGATGCCTACTGCGCCGAATGGTCCTACGCCAAGGCAGTGATGGTGCGAAAGCTGTTGGCCGACGTGCTCGGGCACAAGATCGCGCAGGGCCAGTATTCGGAGGATGAGGCATTGGGGATCGCGAAGGCAATCCTGCACGATTCCTCGCAGGAGCTGCTGGGGATGAAAGAGAAGTGAACCGAAGATAGCCAGCGTGGATGAGATTGGGGGATGGGGAACATGTTTTTTCAGAAGACACCTGCTGTCGCGCGGGGACACTTGTCATTGCGACAGTTCGGATTGATGCTCAGCTTGGCTTTTCTCGTCGTAGGCCAAGTTTGCGCTGCGCCTGGTGCGAAGTCGGACGAAATAGTCGTTCAGGATGGCGCATGTCGAATTGCGTTCGATGGAGAGACCGGGGCACTGCGCACGATTACCAACCTTCTTACCCATGACTCCTGCCTGAAGGGCGAAGACCTCGCCGCGATGCCGTTTCGCGTGTACGCGGATTTGACGACGGAATTCGTGATTCCGCTGAACGAGAGATTTCAGTTGGTCTTTCAAGATCCCGGCACCATTACCAAGAAGACGTTGACGCCGGGAACCTGCGAACTGGTCCATGTCCAAAACGACGACGATGGACTTGAGTTGCGTTACCGCGGCGACGGACTGGAAATCGAGCTTGGCGTTTCGTTGCCCGGTACGCCCGGCGTGTCCGACTGGGCGCTGCGCATCAAGAATGTGGGCGACGACACGCGCGAAGTGCTCGCGTGTTTCCCGTATCTCGACGGGGTGCGTTTGGGTCCGGAACCGTCCGGCAATCTGGCCACGGCCATGGATCAGGCCGGCGTAACCGTGCCTGCGTGGGCGCGTGCGGGCGGCGTGTTGGGGGAGAGCAACCAACTCTCGATGCAGTGGCACGCGGTATGGGATCCCGAGTCCCGCAACGCGTTGGCGCTTATCTTCATGGACCCGGAGGTTCATCCCAAGCGGCTGGTGTTGGCCGAGCCGAGTATCGCGCTACAGCACTTTCCTCCCGTGAAGCTGGTGCCGGGAGATGTATATGCAGTTCCGCCTGCGCGTGTCTTCGTATACCAAGGGGATTGGCGGCCGGCCGCGCGGTTGTACCGTGCCTGGTACGACGCGGCGTATCCCAAGGTCGAACCGCCGGAATGGTTTCGCCGGTCCAACGGCGAGACGGGCCGCCATTTTAAGAAAGGCGGTCCGGGCATCGAAGCGGACTACGGTATCCAGTACGCCCTCGAAAGTTTCCGCGAACTTCCAGCCGCACGTATTCAATCGCCGCTCGACAACTGGGAACTCGCGTTCTACAGCCACCGCTGCATGCTCGGCATTCACACGGACGGCGACAACATCGTGCGCGAAGACATGGGAGGACCCGAAGCGTTGCGCGACGGCATTGCCGGATCGCAGCACCTGGGACTGCACACGACGCTCTACGTAGAAGGGTATATCGTCAGCAAGGAAAGCGATCTGGCCCGGACCGGCAAGGCCCAACGTTGGGCGGTGATGCAAAGAGACGGCACGCAAACCGGGCCTTATCCAAGCAAGGGTTTTATCACATGTGTCCGGGGTGCGTGGAGTGGCAGGACCACTTGGCGGAATCGGTGGGACGTTTGCTTCGTCAGACTGGCGCGGATGGGATTCGCCTCGACTCGTTGGGGTTCTACTATCTGCCTTGCTATAACCCGGCGCATCACCACAAGGATCCGTTTGGATATAACGAATGGATCAAACAGCTTTTGGCCAAGGTGCGCGCGTCGGCCATCGCGGAGAATCCGAACGTGCTGCTGCTGACCGAGGGTTCCGCGGATTGGTACGGCCAATGGTTTCACGGCGCACTGACCAGCCGCTGCACGCCGGACCTCACGATGATGCGGTTGGCCGTGGGGCCGTTTCGTCCTTACGTCTACGCCACCGGTGCATTGTGGGGATCGCTCTCCGGGTACGCCGGGGGCGGCTGCGATGGCAAAGACGCCGTCGGGCTGGACTGGAACTGGATGTGCGCGCGGTATCCCGCGCACGAAGCCTTGGTCTGGGGCGATGTGACGGATGATCCCCTGGCTTCCGATCCGGAAATCGTGACGCGCTGCTTCGTGGGCGACGGGTACTGGGCCATCGTCGCGGCGCGTCCCGCAAGCCAGGACCCGTTCATGTGGCCGCGAGGTACGACCATCGCCGACACGCACCGGCCGTATACGGTGACCGTACCGGGGCTGGGTTCGCAGGTGGCGGATGCCGCGCTCTGCGACATCGAAACGCTCACATGGACGCCGCTCGAACTCGAACGGGACGGCGACGATGTGCGCATGCACTTGGAGACCAACTGGGCGCTCGTGATTCTTCGGAAACCGGACGGCCCCGCGGTCGTCGCGTTCGACCGATTAGCATCTTGTGCCCGAGGCGGTGCAACGTCGCTTCAGCTCGTACCTCTGACGCCCGGAGAAGTGGGTCATGACGCGTTGCAAGCTGTAACGGTGACCGCACCCGGCCTTGATGTATCGCCCTCAAAGAGCACGGAATCGGGCGAATTCACCATCCACGTGCCGGCCGACGCCCTGCCCGGCAGCTATCCCGTCGCAGCGGACAGAGAAAACGTGCTGGGGGCGAAGCGCCTTCTGGTCGTGGAGTGACGCGGGTGCGATGCGTCATTGCCCCGGCGGCTTGTCGGGGAACCAGCGTTTCTTGTCGGCGGCTTGGGCGTAGGGGAGGTTGAGGTTGCGCCAGACGAGGGCTTTGTAGAACTTGTCGGCGGCTTGGGGGTCTCGGTCTTTGAGGTACACGCCGCCCCAGTACAGGGCGCTGGCGCATTCACGTCGTTATCGGGCGAGTATTCGGCGGCTTGCCACATGAGGTCCGACGCGACGTAGCGGTAGTGGAAGCGTTTGTCCGGGTCGGGGGCGTGGTCTTTTGCGCGCTGCACTTCGTCGTCGGAGGCCATGAGCACGGTGACCAGCGCGGGGTTCAGGTCTTTGTCCGAGGGCGGGGTTTGTTTGCAGCGATTTCCCGTCGCGCCGGTCAGCTCATAGTTACCACCGTAAAGGGTCCAGTCGGGTTCGACCTCGGTGCCGGTGAGTTCCATGCCGTCGCTCCGCATGATCTTCGCGGCGTTATAGAACGCGTCTGCGCGGGGCCGGTCGATGGTACGGTCGGGTTGACTGCCCCAGAGGCCGGAGAAGAAGTCTGACACGGACTCTCCAATACCCTTTTCCGGCTTAGGGGCGTGCGCCTTCGCGAGGTACCTCATGAGGTTTTCCGCCGTAGCCCGATCGGCGTCGGCGTACAACGGCAAGGCGGCATCCCATTGGTCCAGGCGGGCCAGCCGCCGCGCCAGGAGGCGTTGCAGCAAGGTGTATCGCGTCATTTGATCGTTCCAGTAGCCGAACCCGTCCAGGATCTGTGCAAGATCCGGATCGCCGGCGTGTTCACTCACATATGTCTTCAGCTCGTCAATGGACAGCACGCGTTCCGCCACGTAGGCGGCATCTATCCAGTACCCCGCGCGCATGATGCAGTCCAGGGCGTCTACGTAGTCCTGGCGGCCCAACAGCAACACGCCCAGTTCTGCATGGGCGATTTCGCGCGGCGTGGTGTCGGCTTCATATCCGAGCACCCAGCGTTCGTCGGGCGGAAAGGCTTTAGAGACCGTGCGCAAGACGTCGAGGGCCTCATCGATCTTACCGTCGCGCAGCAGGAGTTTCGATTTCACCCACTGCGCGTACAACGAAGCAGGATCGGCCGCGTCCAGCCAACGCCGCGCCATGGCCATATCGCCATTGTTATATGCGGACCACGCAAGGCGGTCCGCGCCGTCGATCTTACCGTCCGGGTGTTGGGCGGATACGGCGTCGAGCCAGCGTTGATTGGTCTCGGGATAGGGATAGGCGTTGGGGTGTGCCACGACCCAGGCCGTCATCACCCGCTCACAGACGGGATCGGCCGCGAGGCTTTGTAAGGATTTCGGTTCGTTCATGGCCCGCGTGCATAACCAGCGCAGGGAGGTATACGCGGTGTATCGCTCGTCGCCCGTGCCGTCGCGGTATTGGTTTACGTACAACTGCATCGCGGCGGCATACTCGCCCGAGTTCATGGCCACGTTCGCCTGCCACCCCAGGCTGTCGGTGACCAGTCCCAGGCTGTCGTGGAATCCAGCCGCGGCGAGTTCACGCGCCTGCGCAAAATATCGAATGCATTCGGCGGGATCGGAGTCGTGAAACGTCTTGCCGAGCATGTACGCGGCCCAGACAGATCGGTACGGACGTTCCGCCTCGGGCAAATCGAGCAGTTCCTTCCAGCGGGCGGCCGCCGTTTCGGCATCCTCGGCCCGGTAGGCAGCGGCACCCCGCACGTACAGGGTAAACTCCGCCGGGATCGAATTCAGCAGATCAGAAACTCGGGACAAATTGAACGGCATTGGCGTGACATGGTTCGTATTGTCCGGCGGTGATGGAGCATAGGGATCCGGCGGGAGCGGGACGACGTTCGGCAAGGGCGTCGCTTCGTTCATGGCGTTGCGCACCTGCGTGTATGCTTCGACCTGCTTCTGGATCGAATCCGCGTCGTCGCCGCGCGCATTTAACGCTTCCTTCAGATCGGCCACGTCAGCGGCAAGTGTGCGGTCCCACGAGTTCTCCTGCGATTTGGTCGTTTGCTCTTCGGAATTCGGTCGGTTGCCCCAAGGCGACCGCCAACTCGTGATAGAACGCGGCTTCGGGCATGCGAAGAACATCTTCTTCTGCGCCAAAGGTCAGGTAGGCATTCGGAAAGAAACGGTCCGCAGGCGTGTGCCCTTGGCGAGATGAATGTCAGGACAAGTAGAATGGTGCGCGCGAACTTGAGTTTCATAGCAGCTAACCTTTGACACACGATTTGGCTTAGGAGTCCGGTATCTATCTTGTCAAAGATAGTTGATACCTTCAACGTGGATTATCGTTCCGGTGCATTCCCATTCAATTGAATCTGCGCAAGACGCTCCTGAATAGCCGCCAACGCTTGCTGGACGCTGTCAAACCGGATTGAAACACTCGGACGTACCAGGAGACGGTGAGAAACAGAGCGATCAGCATCACCGCCGGCGCGACAGCTCGCGATCGTCGATGTGGTAAGGCTGCGCCCGTAGGCTGATTCCAATACGCCCCCGAAAACCAGCAATACGACAAACGCAAGCCACACAACGATCGCCGCAATACGAATTCGGTGAATCTGTCGACGCTTTCTTTCGATAGTCATCACGATCCTCCTTTCGAGGCCGGTTATCGGTCTCCATTTGTTTGGTCGAGGAATTTCTAATGGCGTGTCAAACCGCCCTTGCTCACTCATCGGTTTGCCCTTCCAGGAGGCGGCGCAGCGCCACCTTCGCATTGTGTAGACGCGATTTAACGGTGCCAGCAGTGGCGCCGGTCGCCATGGACAGCTCCTCGTAGCTCATGCCTTCCAGAAAGCGTAAGGCCAGTATCTCGCGGTGGATGGCGCTCAAGTGGTCCAACGCTTGGTTCAAGCGAGGTCCGTAACGGTCGGAGTCCGAATCCTCGGGCTCTTCGGAGGTTGCTTCCATGTCCAGACTCGGGAGATCTCACGGTTCTGGACATTGAAGCAACCTCCGCAGAGCCCGAGGATTAGTACTTTGACCAAAGCTAGAGATTCGCTTGAAGACCGAGCGTTTGGACCACTTTGAGCGCCATCCACCGCGAGATACTGGCGTGCGCGCTCTGGAAGGGATGAGCTACGAGGAGCTGTCCATGGCGACCGGCGCCGCTGCCTCACACCGTGAAATCGCGTCTACACAATGCGAAGGTGGCGCTACGCAGCCTCCTGGAAGGGCAAACCGATGAGTGAGCAACGGCGGTTTCACACGCCATTAGAATTCCTCGACAAACGAACGGAGACCGGGCTGACCCGCCTCGAAAGGAGGATCTAAATGACTATCGAAAGAAAGCGTCAACAGATTCACCGGATTCGAATTGCGGTAATAGCTGCGTGGCTCGCGTTTGTCGTATTGCTGGTTTTGGGGGGCCTGTTTTTGAGACAGCCTACAAGAGCAGCCTCACAACATCACAAATACAATTTGTCACACGTAGATGATGTTAATTGCGCCGTAACTCACTCGTCTCCTGGTACGTTCGCAGTGTTTCGATCCGGTTCGACATCGTTCAGCAAGCGTTGGCCGGGGGTCCAGACGTGTTTTGCGCAGATTCAATTAAATGGGGATGCACGGGAACGATAGTCCACGTTGAAGGTATCAACTATCTTTGACAAGATGAATCCGGAACTCCTCAGCCAAATCGTGTGTCAAAGGTCAGCTACTATGAGACTCAAGTTCGCTCGCACCATTCTACTTGTCCTGTCGTTTCTCTCACTCCGGTCTATGCCTGCGGACCATTTTTTCCAAACGCGTACCTGACTACGGCGCGGAGGAGGACGTTCTTCGCATGCCGGAAGCCGCGTTCTATCCCGAGAGTTGGCGGTCGCCTTGGGCAACCGCCGAATCGGAGGAGCGAACCCAAACGCGCAGGAGAACGCGTCGGGATCGCACGGCTTTCCGCAGCGTGGCCGATCTGAAGGAAGCGTTAAATGCGCGCGGCGACGAGAGACGCGGATTAAATCCAGAAGCGGGTGGAAGCGTCACGCAGGTGCGCAACGCCATGAACGAAGCGACGCCCTTGCCGAACGTCGACCCGCTCTCGCCGAATCCCTATGTCCATCACCGCCGAACAATACGAACCATGTCATGCCGATGCCGTTGGATTTCTCCATTTCTAATCTGCTGAATTCGATCCCGGCGGAGTTTACCCTGTACGTGCGGGGTGCCGCTGCCTACCGGGCCGAGGATGCCGAAACGGCGGCCGCCCGCTGGAAGGAACTGCTGCGATTTGCCCGAGGCGGAACGTCCGTTCGTTCCGTGTCGGCCGCATTATGCTCGGCAAGACGTACCATGACTCCAATCCCGCCGAATCGATACGGTATTTTACGCAGGCGCGAACTGGCCGCGGCCGGTTTGCACGACAGCCTGAGACGGGTCACCGACAGTCTGGCTGGCAGGCGAATGTGGCCATGAACAGGGCGAATATCCGTCGCGATGCAGGTCTCGTAGAACGATGCCGCGAAGGGAGCCGCGAAGAACGTGGCACCGCGTATACGTCCCTGCGTTGGTGCTGCACGAGCGCCATGGATACGCCGGAATCGTTACAAGACCTGGCGGCCAATCCCGTCTGCGAGCGCGTCATGACGGCCTGGGTCGTGGCGCATCCCAACGCTATCCTTATCCCAATAAACGCGGCTCGACGCCGTATCCGCCCGACACCCGGACGGTAAGATCGACGGCGCGGACCGCCTTGCGTGGTCCGCATATAACAATAGCGATATGGCCATGGCGCGGCGTTGGCTCGACGCCGGCAATGCTGCTTCGTTCTACGCGCAGTGGGTGAAATCGAACTCCTGCTGCGCAACGGTAAGATCGATCGAGGCCCTGGAACGTCTTGCGCACGGTCTCTAAAGCCTTTCCGCCGGACGAACGCTGGGTGCTCGGATATGAAGCCGACACCACGCCGCGCGAATCGCCCATGCAGAACTGGGCGCGTACTGTGGGGCCGCCAGGACTACGTAGACGCCCTGGACTGCATGATGCGAGTTGGGTACTGGATAGATGCCGCCTACGTGGCGGAACGCGTGCTGTCCATTGACGAGCTGAAGACTATGTGAGCGAACACGCCGGCGATCCGGATCTTCACAGATCCTGGACGGGTTCGGCTACTGGAACAATCGAATGACGCAATACACCTTGCTGCAACGCCTCCTCGCGCGGCGGCTCGCCCGCCTGGACCAATGGGATGCCGCCTTGCCGTTGTACACCCGACGCCGATCGGGCTACGGCGGAAAACCTCATGAGGTACCTCGCGAAGGCGCCGAGCCGGAAAAAGGGTATTGAAACGCGCCGTCTCAGACTTCTTCACCCGCCTCTGGGGCAGTCGACCCAACCGTCCATCGACCGGCCCCGCGCAGACAGCGTTCTATAACACCACGAAGATCTGCGGAGCGACGGCATCGAACTCACCGGCACCAAGGTCAATCCCAAATGAAATTTTTACGTTGGTGACCTTGAGCTGACCGGTGCGACGGGAAATCGCTGCAAGCAAACGCCACCCTCGGACAAGACCTGAACCCCGCGCTGGTCACCGTGCTCATGGTCACCGAGACGAAGTGCAGCGAGCAAAAGACCACGCCCCCGACCCGGACAAACGCTTCCACTACCGTTACGTCTCGTCGGAATCCGGCAGCCACCGATACTCAGCCGATAACGACATGCGCCATGCGCCAGCGCCTGCACTGGGCACCATGTACCTCAAAGACCAAGACCCCAAGCCGCGCGACAAGTTCTACAAAGCCCTCGTCTGGCGCAATCTCAACCTCCCCTACGCCCAAGCCGCCGACAAGAAACGCTGAGTTCCCAACGAGCCGCCCGGGCGATGACGCATCGCACCCGCGTCACTCCACGACCAGAAGGCGCTTCGGCCCCAGCACGTTTTCTCTGCCGCTGCGACGGGATAGCTGCCCCGGGCCAGGCGGCCGGCCGGCACGTGGATGGTGAATTCGCCCGATTCCGTACTCTCTGAGGCGATACATCAAGGCCGGGTGCGGTCGCCGTTGCACTTGCAACGCGTGATGACCCACTTCTCCGGGCGTCGAGGTACGAGCTGAAGCGACGTTGCACCGCCTCGGGCACGATGCTGATCGGTCGAACGCGAGAACCACGGGCCGTTGGGTTTCCGAAGAATCACGAGCGCCCAGTTCGTTTCCAGGTGCATGCGCCAGCGTCGCCATCGCGTTCGAGTCGCGAGCGGTGCCCACGTGAGCGTTCGATGTCGCAGAGCGCGGCGTCTGCCGCCTGCGAACCCAGCCCGGGTACGGTCACCGTATACGGCCAGGTGCGTGTCGGCGATGGTCGGACCCGCGGCCGCATGAACGGGTCCTGGCTTGCGGGACGCGCCGCGACATGGCCCAGTACCCGTCGCCCACGAAGCAGCGCGTCACGATTTCCGGATCGGAATCCGGGGATCATCCGTCACATCGCCCCAGACCAAGGCTTCGTGCGCGGGATACCGCGCGCACATCAGTCCCAGTCCGTAGGCCCGACAGCATCTTTGCCATCGCAGCCGCCCCAGGCGACCGGAGAGCGAATGCCCACAATGCACCGGTGACGTGAGCGTAAGGACAAACGGCCCCACGGCCACCGCATCATCTGAGGTCCGGCGTGCAGCGGCTCGTCAGTGCGCCGTCAAACCATTGGCCGTACCAATCCGCGGAACCCTCGGTCAGCGGCGGCACCTTCGGATTCTCCGCGATGGCCGACGCGCGCACCTTGGCCAAAAGCTGTTTAATCCATTCGTTGTACCAGAACGGATGCCTATGGTAGGCGCCGGGTTATAGCAAGGCAGATAGTCGAAACCCAACGAGTCGAGGCGAACCCCGTCCGCGCCGGTCTGCCGAAGCAAACGCCCCACCGATTCCGCCAAGTGGGTCCTCGTCCACGCACCCGGGCACATGTGGTAAAACTCCTGCTTCGGCATAAGGACCGGTTTAGGTAGCGTGCTTTTTGCGTCACTGCCCAACGTTGCGCCTTCCCGGTCCAGGCGAAATGACTTCCCTTGTTGACGATATACCCTTCTACGTAGAGCGTGGTGTGCAGTCCCAGGTGTGCGATCCGGCAATGTGCCCATCACGGCAACGCTTCGGGTGCTCCCCATGTCTTCGCGCACGATGTTGTCGCCGTCCGTGTGAATGCCGGGCACTGCAGCGGTGGCTGTCAACGCGAGTTGCCAGTTGTCGAGCGGCGATTGAATACGTGCGGCTGGAAGTTCGCGGAAACTTTCGAGGGCGTACTCGATACGTAGTCCGCTTCAAATGCTCACCTTTTCTTAAAATCGGCGGGCCGTCTCAGCCGTTGGACCGGCAAAACCGTGCCTGCAGTTCGACCTTGGGCTTGCCGCGTGGCTGCCAGGCACACTCCAAGCTGGCGCAGGCGGGCCGCCGAGGGACTGGTATACGAAGACACGCGCAGGCGGAACTGCATATACATCTCCCGGCACCACCTTCACGGGAGGAAAGTGCTGTAGCGCGATACTCGGCTCGGCCAACGCCAGCCAGTGGGGTGGACCTGCGGGTCATTGAAGTTAAGCCCAACGCGTTGCGGGACTCGGGATGCCGTTGCGCACATGCCCACTGCATCCGAGAGTTGGTTGC
>CAVUWV010000028.1:0-220529 GCA_963745075.1 Candidatus Hydrogenedentota bacterium
CAGCGACGCCGTCTTCAACCTCTTCGGGAACAGTTCTCGATGCCCTCCGAGGCTATCTACGAATATGTGTGGGCCACCGTGGACGTTTCCAGGCAGCGGCTCTTGCTGTATCTCGACGGCGAAGCGATCGACGAACGTCCATACCCGCTACGCTGACCGGAAAAGCGTTTTCTGAGGCATGGAAGGTCGATCATCCGATGTTCAGAAAGGAGATGGGGAGCCTGTACGCTCCCCATCCCAACCCATCGTCTGATGAGCCTCACCGGGCTATCCCTCGGCGGGGTGCTCGCCAGCAAGAACCGCTTCCGTTTCACCCGGCACTGGCAGCTTATCATGCAAATACTGAACGATGTCCTGGCATATATTTCACTGAACGATGTGGTGGCACTTGAGACTTAGACACTGGTGTGAAATAGACTTTTGACGCCGAGATTGTTACTTGTCCCCACATGGTAAATGGGATTACGTATTCGCCGTTCGGCCCTGTGTACTTCTCAAAGGAAAGATGACTGGTCAAATATGCTGACGCGGGCTTCGGACGCGCCAACTCCGGTGGCCCGGCGCGTAACTCTGCCAACTCTGTTTATATATATGAACCAATCTGGATAGCCTTTCCCCGGTCCGGTACTTATCTGCTCTGGCGACAGTGACCTGACGTTGTATGAATGTCTACCATGATTGTTGTAGTCTGAGACTATAATTGAGTTGTCCGACTCGTCGACAAACTCAACGTATGCAACGTGTCCCACGTCACTATCCCACTGCGCGATTGCACCTGATCTCGAGGTATCTTTGTTGGGCGTGGGAAACCAATGTTCTCGGCGTTATCGTTCCATGCATGTGCCCATCCCCAGCTAGTGCGGTCGTTCATTCCATTGCGGAATGGGGGCAGAGAACTGCAACAATTACAAGGCGGTAGTACCTCGGAGAATCCAGCGTCCATATTGATTTTCCAGGCCACGTATGAAGTACACTCACGGAAGTAAAAACAGAATGGATCCACGCTATTTGGACTCTGGTTCTGATACTCAACAGGATATTGGTCTGGATAGTCCACGATTAGGTCGTTAGACAGTGCCGATTTGTCTGCGAGAATTAAAACTATGGTAAGCACTAGCGCTCTTAGAATTCGATAGTAGTTGCAACCGGAATTTAGACTGCTCTGTACGGCCCGGCCTTCCTTTCCCTTGATGGTGCTATTCAGCACAACTACTTCAAATGACAATCGTTTTTGAGCCCATCTGACACCTAGTGCGTCCTTGGATCTGTTTGATTGTGCCTCACGCGATACCAAGCATTTGGTTTGCCACCCCACACTTTTTCACCCTCGCAACATGGGATCAATTGACGTTCATAGTCCAGCATCGTCGCGCTCCCGGGGACATGAACTGTATGAAATAAACATAACTCCATAGCCACACCTTATGGAAACTCGCCCCCCTGCACCCGCGCGGATAGGTGATACGGAAGATCGCTAAAAGAGCTCAAGTGGTAACGGCCTCATATGTCAAGACATATATCTCCATGTCAACTGTTTACCCCGCCCGCGTACGGATGAATCGTCCGCATGCGTGGAAGTAATTCTGCGCACCGTCGAGTATGATCGCGCGGGCGACGATGTTGGGTACTTCAACGGCGTAGTCGCCGGAGACTTTGCGGACGGTGGCTTGGCCGCGTTCGACGCGGACGGTGATGAGGATGTCGGCGAAATCTTTGACGCCTTCGACTTGGGCGCGCTGGGCCTCGGGGAGGTCCGCGTAGGCGAAGACGGCTTCTTCGGTGAGGCCGTGGAGACGGACGGCGGTGTCGCGGTCCACAAGCTTCACAGGGACACGGAGGAACGGCTCCTCAAGGGTCTCATGCATCAAGCGATCCCCATGACGATTATCTAACTTGAAGGGGCGGCCGATTCCTTTTCCACGGACGCGAACCCAGCGCTCGCATCCCCGAAAGACACGGCTCGGTCGCTGCGCGCAGCACAAGAGTGGTTTCCACGGCAAAACCGAAATTCCCCTTCCCCCGTTGCACCCCAAAGGCGGGTTCTGTACTGTTGATAGACAGATTCCTAAGTAATATGGGTGCTATTGTCAAGAAGTTTATTTATTGTGTCAACAGTTAACCTTCAGCGCTGGGGCGAGTCGAGCGTTTGAAGTCGTTCGGACTGTGCTAATTCTCAATTCGTAATTCCCAGTGCAACACCACGGCCCATATCTATGAGGAGGACTCTGCCCATGCTTACGCGGACCACGGTGAAGATGGGTCCTCGCCTGCCCCCCGCCTTCGCGACGGTGTCAGGGGATGACGGCTCGGGCCGTGGTCGCAGTCCGTGTCCGTCCGTGCAGGTCCGTGTGAATCCCTCCGGTCACCGGCCTTCGGATTCACTACACCCCCCCTTGAATCGTCAAAAAGCAAAATGGGCGTGCACCCCCCGATTCCGTCAGTCGCCGGACCCCAGCCTCCGGCCTCGTTTTCGTGCAACCCGCTATCCAGCCCATATTTACACGGGGGTCGCCTCTCATGGCAGCACCACCGAACACCTTCATCATCCTTGCATATTTCGGGCGCGGCCACCTCGTGATTTCGGCTGAGCGCGGCCGGTGCATTTCGGTTTAGCGCGGCCGCTTGTTTCGGTTGATTGCGGCCGCCGATTTCGGGCGCGGCCACCTTTGGGGCATTCCTCTCCGATTGCTTTCTGGGTATGGTGTGCCGGTTTCCGGCCATGGGGGCTGGAAGTTTCCGGCACAGGGTGCCCAGGAGAATCATGTATGCGAAGAATCAGAGAAGTATTGCGTCAACGATGGGAATGTGGTTTCAGTGAACGGACGGTGGCCGCCAGCTGCGGTTTGGCGCGCAGCACGGTGGGCAAGTATGTTCAGCGCGCCCGGGAAGCGGGCCTGTCGTGGCCATTGCCGGCGGACGTTGACGGATGAGGAACTGGAGCGCCGTCTGTTTCCTGCGCCTGTTCGGCGGAGGGCGGGCCGCGTTTCGTTCCGGATTGGGCGGAGGTGCATCGCCAATTGGCGCGGAAGGGCGTGACGCTGCAGTTGGTGTGGGAGGAGTACAAGCAGGACCATCCCGACGGCTACCGCTACACGCCGTTCTGCGTCCGCTACCGGGCGCTGGCGGGAGACGCTGGACCTGTCGATGCGCCAGGAGCACCGCGCGGGCGAGAAGCTCTTCGTCGACTACTCCGGCAAGAGGCTGCCCGTCGACCGGAAGACCGGCGAGGTGATCGAGGTCGAGATCTTCGTCGCCGTGCTCGGCGCCACCAACTACACCTACGCCGAGGCCACCTGGACACAGGGCCTGCCGCGACTGGATGAGCCCACGTGCGCGCCTTCGAGTACTTCGGCGGCGTGCGCGGCGCTCGTGTCCGGACCAGCTGCGCTCGGGCGTGTCGTCGCCGCCTCGCTACGAGCCGCAGCGCAGCGCACCTACGAGGAGCTGGCGGACACTACAACACCGCGGTGCTGCCGGCGCGGCCGGCAAGCCGAAGGACAAGGCCAAGGTCGAGATCGCCGTGCAGGTCGTGCAGCGCTGGATCCTCGCCTCCCTGCGTAACGAAACCTTCTTCTCGCTCGCGACCTGAACGAGCCGATCGAAGGAGCTGATCGAACGCAACGCCGTCCGATGAAGCTGGCGGTGCAGCCGCCGCGAGCTCTTCGAGCAGCTGGACGCGCCGGCGCTACGACCGCTGCCGGCCGAGCGCTTCGTCTACGCGACGTGGAAGAAGGCGAAGGTCAACATCGACTACCACGTCCAGGTCCACAACCATTACTACGCGTTCCCTACCATCTCGCGCCGAGCGCGTCGAAGTCCGCATCACCGGCAGCACCGTCGAGGTCTTCCATCGCGGTGAGCGCGTGGCGTCGCATCCCCGCGACGACAAGCGGGCCGCCACACGACGCAGCGCGAGCACATGCCGAAGAGCCATCAGAAGCACCAGGAGTGGAGTCCGTCGCGGCTGCTCAACTGGGCCGGCAAGATCGGGCCCTCGACGCGCGCGCTGGTGGACGTGATCCTGCGCAGCCGGCCGCATCCCGGAGATGGGGTATCGGTCCGTGCTGGGGCTGCTGCGGCTCGCGAAGCGCTACGACGAGGCGCGGCTGGAGGCGGCCTGCGGACGGGCGCTGGCGGCGGGGGCGCGGTCGTACCGGCACGTGGCGTCGATCCTGAAGAACGGCCTGGACCAAACGCCCTTGGCACCGGAGGGCCAACGGTCCCTCCCCTTGGACCACGCGAACGTGCGTGGCCCGGACTACTACCATTGAAAGGACACGAAGATGCTCAATGAACCCACCATGACCAAGCTCAACGAGATGAAGCTCTTCACCATGGCGTCAGGCCTGGACAGAGCAGCAGCAGGCATCGGACCTCGCCAAGGTCAGCTTCGACGAACGGTTTGGACTGCTCGTCGACGCGGAGTACCTGGCCCGTGAGAACCATCGGCTCGCGCGCCTGCTGCGGGAGGCGAAGCTGAGTCAGCAACGCGTCCGTCGAGGACGTGGACACGCCACCCGTCGCGGGTTCGACAAGTCGGTGCTGCGGCAGCTCGCCACCTGCAAGTGGGTCCACGACCACCGCAACGTGATCGTCACCGGCGCGACCGGCGTGGGGAAGACCTACGTGGCGTGCGCCTTGGCGCAGCAGTGCTGCCGCAAGGGTCTGCGCGTGCTGTACCGCCGCGTGCCTCGCCTGCTCGACGAGCTGGCCCTCGCCCGGGCGGACGGGACGTACCCACGGCTGCTGACCAAGCTGTCGCGCTACGACGTCCTCGTCCTCGACGACTGGGGCCTGGCCAAGCTCACCGACGCCGCGCGCCACGACATCCTCGAGATGCTCGAGGACCGCTACGACCTGCGCTCGACCATCGTCGCGAGCCAGATGCCGGTGAAGCAGTGGCACGAGTACATCGAGGACCCCAGCCTCGCCGACGCCCTACTGGATCGCGTGGTCCACAACGCGTACAAGCTCGACCTCAAGGGTGACTCGCTCAGGAAAAAACGGCAAGAAGACCCAAAGCTAAACGGCCACCGTCGCTACGCTCCGAGGGGGGCCGGTGCGCACGGTTCCTCTCGCTGGCTCGCCCTCTCATCCTACCATGTGCGAACACCCTTCCTTCGGACTACCCGGCCGCGCCATAACAAGTGGCCGCGCTCCCCATAACAGGTGGCCGCGCCCCGCCGAAATCGGGTGGCCTACTCGTGCCGAAATAAGCAATCCTCGCGAAAGCGGGGACCACCCCCGTCGCACCCCCCCTTGTTTCGTCAAAAGTGGAAGGCATGTGCAGCCCCTTCTTACCTCCGGACTCCAGGCTCCGGCCTCCCCAGGTTCGTGTGGTAAAATGGCGATCCATTGTTTGTGCCGCGGAGTTGCAAGGCATCCGTGGGAAGAGTCAACCTGGTGAGTGTCATGGGTCGTACAGACTACGACGTCAGAGCGGTCGGGGCGCGTTGCGCGGGCGCAACGTTGGCCACGTTGTTGGCGCGGGACGGGGTATCCGTTCTGTTGCTCGACAAGGACAAACTGCCCAGCGACCAGGTTCTTTCCACCCATACGATCCACCCCCCGGAATCGATGTCTTGGACGATGTGGGCGTCGGGGACGCGATGCGGGAGGTTACACCGGCTACGCATCGGATACGTCTGAACAAGGACGGGGCCGCGGTCGATCTCGGGTATGAGGACGGCCGCGCAGACTACTGTCCCCGGCGGGAACATTTGGACGGGCTCTTGCAGGACGCGGCGGTGGCGGCGGGTGCGGAACTTCACGATCAAACGCGGGTAACGACGTTGGTGCGGGACGAGGATCGCGTTGCGGGAGTCCGCGCAGTATCGGATGGTGTCGAGCAGGAATTCCGTGCGGAACTCGTCGTGGGGGCGGATGGCCGGCATTCGACCGTCGCGAAGCTGGTTGATGCGGACGAGTACCTCGCGTACGACGCGCCGCGGGCCATGTACTGGAATTATTGGGATGCGCCTGCGTTCTGGCATACCGATCCCGCATATCCGTTCGACATGTATATCGGGCACGTGGGCGATTCTATCCGGACGATCTTTCAGACCGACCATGGACACTTGTTACTGGGGAGCCTCCCTCCCGTTTCCGAAACAAAACGTTGGCGTGACGACCCCTTGGGAACGCTGAAAGCCGATTTGGCATCGGACTCCGTCGTCGGTCCGCTGGTCGAGAGCGCGGACCCGGACGGCAAAGTACGCGGCACAATCAAGGAGCGGTACTTCTTTCGCAACGGGACTGGCCCCGGTTGGGTGCTGGTGGGCGATGCCGGTCACCACAAAGATTTCGTACTAGGCGATGGCATTACCGAAGCGCTGCTTCAGGCGCGGTCATTGACGAAGGCCATTCAGGCTGGCACGGATGGTGCGCTGGTCCGTTGGTGGCGGGAACGCGATGTGGAGGCGTTGCCCCTCTATTTCTTTGCCGAAGACGAAGGCGCACTTGGCGCTCCAGCCGAATTGGAGCGTGTTGTGTTTTCGCAAGTGGCGAAGCGTGCGGACCTGAAGGAACGCATGGCGAACGTTTTGGAGCGCAAGGTGTCCCCTTACGCTACGTTCCCTATCGGCAATCTGATCCGTTGGACCCTGGGCGGCGCACTAACGGGGAAATGGCGGGTCCTTGGCGAGTTCTTTGCGAAGGGGAGGCGCGCTTCCACCGTGAACCGGGAGTGGACCGCCCGTAAGAAGCTGCTGGCGGAGCTTGATGGCGAATTGGAGCGCCAGTAGCGGTGGGAAACGAACTGTATACTGGAAGGCGGGCGCTCTACTCGAATGGCCCGCGCTACCCTCGCGTAATCTGGGGTTTCAGGACGGCGGTGTCGGTGTCTTGGTAGACGTCGACGAGGCGTTGGAACATGTCTTCGTCGTCGTAGGTGCCGACGATGGCGCCACCGGAACCCGCGAATTTGGCGCTGGCGCCGACGGACCGGGCGCGTTCGACGAGGTCGATGTTGTCGTCGGAGAGACGGTAGAGGGAACGGCGCAGATCGAAGTTCTTGTTGACGATGGGGCCGATTTCGTGCCCGCGATTGGCGAGGAGCAGTTCACGTACTTCCTGGGCGTACGACGCAAACTCGCGCATGGCGTCGATGACGACGGCGTCGCCGTCGCGCCAGCGTTGGCGGATGTTGTTGTGAAAAACCTCCGAGCCTTCGGCGAGCCGGGTGCGATAGGCGACGTACAAATTCGGCAGAGAGCTCGGGATCGATTTCTTCGTATCGCCCGTGGCCGTGTTCCTTCATGTGCGCCTCGTCAAAATCCATGAAGACGCAATTCTCATAGACCTGCACGACGCGGTCCTGCAACCCTGCCGAGATCCCGAGTTCTTCGGTTTCAACACTCAATATGACATTGGGCTGAATCTCTTGGGGAATCTCGACTTCGTAGTGTTCCATGAGACAGCGAAACGTCGCGGTGACAAGGGCGCTGGAACCGGCCATACCGACATGCCGCGGGATGGTGGTGCGATAGCGGATCAGGAAATTGCGGTCCGGCAGGGTGATGCCCTGTAAGTCACAGTAATCCGAGAACTTACGGATGGTAGCCTTTACCAGTCGCATGGCGCCGTAATAGCCGTAGGCCCGCACGTCTTCCACGAGGTCGCGGATCGAACCGTAACTCGACCGATCCCGCATGCTCGGGACGATTTCGACTTCGGGATGTTCGTACAGGCTCACTTTCGCGGCGAAATTACGGATCGTGAAACTGATCGTCTTGCCGAAATAGCCGTCAGACGGGTTTCCGATCAGGCCGGCTCGCGCGTAAGCGGTTGCCTCACAGGCCATTGAAGATCTCCTGGTGTTCGTTGTTGCTGGCTGCCAAAGCATAGGCATCGCGGGAGGGAAGGTCAAGGAGGGGAGGGCTGGAGGCTGGAGACCGGAGACGCGCGGTCAGGAGTTAGGTAAGACTTGTTGCATCGCCTCAGGTCTCCAGCCTATTCTTGAACCGGGATTCGTTGAATTGGTACGATACACCTACGAACGGGAATATTCCTGATCTTCCGGGGGAAGCGAAGTACATGCGCGTTCCGGTGCTCCCCCCGCATAACCATAGATGAAAGAACAGCGTTGAGTAAGTCAACCACTGATTCTCCCCCACGCTCGCCCGAATTCGAGAAGTTGGTGTTGGAGCACATGGACATGCTGTATGCGGTCGCGTTGCGGCACACCCGCAACACCGCAGACGCGTACGATCTGACCCAGAATACCGTTCTCAAAGCCTTACGCTTTCACGATAAGTTCGAAAAAGGAACGTATATCAAGGCGTGGCTCCTTACTATCCTGCGCAACACCTTCATTAACGAATATCGCCGGAAAGCGCGGCGGCCCACGTTCGTGGAGTTGACGGGCGCCGAACCCGCGGATGATACCTCCCTCGATCCGAAGCTGAATTACGAGCCGTCGGAACGGACGCCGGGCGAATTGCTGGAATTGCTCGACGACGAGGTTAAGCTGGCAGTGGAATCGTTGCCGGATGATTTCCGGCAGGCCGTGATCATGGCGGATCTCGAAGATCTTTCGTACAAAGAAATCGCGGAAAAGATGGGGTGCCCGCTGGGCACCGTCATGTCACGCCTCTATCGCGGACGCAAGCTGCTCCGGGAACGCTTGTACGACTACGCCAAGAACAAGCGACTGGTGCCGGACGAGGGCGAAGAGTCGGGCAACGGAAAGAAGAAGTCCGAACACTAACGACGGCGTCTTTCGTTAGTGTGCCCGCATGGATTCCTGCAAACGTTCGATCGCCCGGGCAACCGCATCACGACGTTGCTCGATCGGAGCCGGATCGATGGTGAACTGGGTCATGGTCGATGTGATAGCGTCGGGCACATCCAACAAGGCGCGGTATTCTGCAAGAGTAGCGTCGACCATCCCGTTTTGTTTCGCTTTCTCGATCAGGCCTCGAAGAATTGCCAGGTACTCGTAGTCCTCCACCCCATCCCGTAGCATTTCCCAACGTATGCTGTCCACCGGTCCGGCAAGGATTGGTTCTTTTGATTGTCCATCGGCCGCGGCTTCGGGCGGATAGATGAACCGGCCATCGCCGTTGCCCCAGGGACGCTTCGTTCCGGCAGGCGTGCTATATCCCGAAGTCCAGCCCATGGGATCGGCGTAGGGATTCTGGGGTGCGTCGGGATAGGCGGCGTTGCTGGTCCAGTAGTTGCTCTGCCAGACAAGAATGCCGTCGATCTTGCGCTGCCAGGTCTGCCACAACCACACGCGCAACTCCGTCGCGGGATGATCGATGAAGAGCGTGCAGTACGGCGCTTTGGGACCCGTGCACACGTACCACCAAAACTTGTCGCCATGGGCACGTCGGCTTTCGGCGTCGTCCATGTCAAAGGCGTTGGAGATGGGACACCAGATATTCGGACCTCCGACCAAGTCCGGCTCGACCTGCTCGGTAAGCATCCGGTTGATGTCCGGCGCGGCTTGTTCAATCTTGCTGAAGCCGTTCATGACGAAGTCGTAGTCTTTTGGCGCGGGTTCGTCGAACCAATACACATAGGCTTCATCGAGCCACCCTTTTTCGCGGAGATGGTCCTGGACCAATCGGCAGTAATTGGCGAACGCGGCTTTGTATTCCGGGGTATCTTCTGCGTAACCGAGCAACGAGGGTTCGGTGCGTGAGTGGAAAGTCCCGCCCCCCATGCCGACGATGGGAAGCACGAAGGAATTGAATCCATAACCGTCAATGGCGTGCGTCATTGCGGCGTCCCACGTGGTCCAGTCGATCGCGGGTGTGAACGCCTTTTCGAGGTCGCTACTCTTGCCCTGCTTCCAATCTTCCACGCCCGGCCACGTCACGACGAAGGGATCGAGTGGTGCTGGATTGTACGGAGCGATGCGGTGGCGACTGAAACTCTGCCAATACCGGTCCAATACCTCGTGCTGTTGGGCCGGGTCCGAGAGATTCTGATAGCGATAGACGTTGCCCGGCGAGAACCCGAACGTCGTGGTGCAGGTAGGGCGATCCGGCAGATCGAAGTCGTAGACTTCCACGCGAAGCGGCACGTCTACCTGATATCCATCGGTGGTGAGATGGATTGCACCGTTATATGCGCCGGGCGCCGCATCGTGCGGCACGTTGACCCGGATCCACAAGGGTTGATTCGTGTTCGCATCCACGTCGATGGGCTCCGTAAATGGCGGTAAAGGATCCGGCCACGGCGCCGCGACGCCGGTACCATCGGTCGGCCGGGTTACGTCGACGTAGCGGACCCGCAGAATATCGATGGCGTCGTCCGGGAGGATTGCGTTGCCGGGACCGTGTAAGTCGTCGGGCGTTGCGGACAAGCCGTGCAGCGACCTGTTCGGGCGCAGAACGAGTTGCGCGGCATCGGTTTCGTTGCGGGCGGCGCTGAATGAGCGACGGTGGCACCGGTCGCCTTCGGAAGGGCCGATCCCGACTGACCTTCCATCCCGACGAGGCCCACCATACGCCGACACGATCGGTTGATTGAGGTAGACGCTCGCCGTAGGACGCGTTGAAAAGTGCCGCGACATGGATGGAGGCTTCCGCATGAAACGCGCTCGGATCGCCCACCGCAAATGTGATGTCATAGTCACCGCTACCGGTCACATCGTAAGGGACTTCGACCGTCGCGGAACCTTCCGGGAGGGATACGCCGGAAGCGAAGGTGCGCGCGTACCCGTTCTTGTCCGTAAGTGTGACGTTTGCGGTAAGTGGCACTGGGGACTGGGTGCGATTGTCTATACGTGCGACGACCGCATTCGCTTCCGCCGGGCCGTGCGTCCCCAAGACTCTGGACGGTCACATCAAACCGCGGATCGGTGGATGGTACGGCGACGAACCGGCTCTCTCCGGACATTGTGACGGGAGCGCCGTCCAGTTCTGCCGTGTAAGTGTATCCATCTACCTGAAACGAAGCGCCGTTTTCGCCGGTCCCTCGAAGGCGCACGGAAATCTCTTTCGCGGGAAAGACGCTCGCGGGAATGTCGAATTGTTTCGTTGCGACGTCGTCTACCGTGCCGATTCCGGTCCACTCCTTCGAGTCGCCGCGCACTTCGACAACCAACGTCCCGGCTTCATGATAGTTCACGTTCGCTTCGACGACGCCGCGAATCTGGTGACGTGCGTCGATGGCGTGGCGATAGACGACTTCGCTTCCGGACCCAAAGGCCCAGCGATAGGTGTTGAAGGAGCAGGTGTGGGAAAGGAGCGGCCGGGCATAGTTCCCGGCGTCACCGCCGATGGGTCCATGGAATACATAGGTGTTACCGTTGATGGACTCCCCTTCGCCGAGTTCAATGTCGTTCCGGCGCGCGTGCACAGGTTGCACCGCAATGACGGATACGTCGTCGAAGGCAACGGACCCCTTCATGTGCCACTGTCCGAAGCGGAGCCAGGCGATTCCGGGCGAAATATTGCTGGGGGTCACGAAGAGGGTCGTGTAGAATTTCCCTTCGATCGGGGGCAATCCCAAGATCGCGATTGCAGAAGACACGGACCCGAAATGGCGGTGCCTTCTCCGCCCGCCGCGAGCGCCTGCGCGCGGAATCGGACTTGATAAAGAGTCGTCGGTTTCAGGGGCAATGCGTCCGATGCGCCAGTGGTTGGTGTCGTCGGGGGTGCCGGTTACGGAAATCGCGTGACCCGAGTCATCGGAAAGCCATGCTCCATCGCCACCTGACAACGTCCAGCCGGGACTGGTTGTCGGATCCTGGTCGAAAGCGCCGTTCTGAACGGGGAGTGTTTGCCCCCATGCAATGGCGCCGGACATCACGAGGCTCAGAGAGACTGCCAGAATGTTGCTCATGACTTCCCCCATTGGTTCGTCTCCGGCTCGGGGCCGAATAAGGCTACTTCTTGAAGAGTTTCTGCACGGCGTCCAAGAGTTCTGCGGATGCGATAATGATAACGGAATCGCCGGCCCGCACGAAGGAATCGCCTTTGGGAACGATGACCTCGTCGCCGCGCAGAATGCTGCCGACCAGCGCACCCCGGGGCAGGCGGACGTCCTTGAGGGGTTTACCGTGGATGCTCGAATCGTTGTTGACCGTCAACTCGACAATCTCGATATCACCTTCTTCGAGCACGGCGAGGGTCGAGATGTTTTGCTGATGCACCAGCCGGAGAATGCGGTTCGCAATGCTCGCGCGGGGTGTTACGGCGTGGTCGATGCCCAGTTTGCGCACGAGGGGCGCGAAGTCCGGCTGATGGACGACGGCGATGGTTTGGTTCGCGCCCACCTCTTTGGCCAGTACGCCGGCCATGATGTTCTTCTCGTCGTCGCTGGTGCAGGAGATGAACACGTCGACCCGGTCTACGTGTTCCTGCTCGAGCGCGACCCGGGTTGTCGCATCGCGGCAGACGACCTTGGCTTTCTTAAGTTTGGCGGCGAGCTGGTTGCAGCGCGCCAGGTTCCAGTCCATGATTTTGGCGGATTGGCCGCGTTCCTCCAGGATTCGGGCAAGATGGAGGCCGATACTGCTACCCCCCATGATGATGACCTTTTCGGCCTTCTCCTCGCTACCCTTGAACATGCTCAGCATGCGCTCGATCTGATCCCGCTCGCCGATGAACGTGACGACGTCGCCGGGCTCGATCGTCGAATCGCCGTGGGGGATTAGCGTCTGGCTGTTCCGGGTAATGGCGCCGACGAGGGTCCCTGGCGGGAAGTGCACGTCCTTAAGCGTTTTGCCGCCCGAAGTGGGAGACTTGGTTACACGGAGTTGCCGCATCTTGACGAGACCCCGGCCGAAGTCCTCCGTGGAGATGATGCCGGGACTCTCGAGGTATTTCGCGATCTCGAGGGCCGTCAAGGCCTCGGGGCTCAGGATGTAATCGATGCTGAGCACCGTTTCGTAGAGAATATTGGATTCGATGTAGGTGGGATCGTCGACCCGCGCCACGACCTGTTTGGCGCCGAGGCCCTTGGCGGTCGCCGCCGCAATCAGATTGACCTCATCGCTGCCCGTAACCGACACGAAGAGGTCGGCGGACGCGACTCCCAGTTCGGTCATCAACATGACCGACGCCGCATCTCCTTCGATGACACTGACGTCCAGCGCGTAGTCGACCTGTTCGACCCGGTTGGTTTCGGATTCGATGACGGTGACGTCGTGCCCTTCCAAACTGAGAAGGCGCGCCAGGTGAAAACCGACCCGGCCGCCTCCGGCAACAAAGATGTTCATTTCTTATTCCTCAAAATCGATGCAAAATCATAAATCTGCCGATCCGTGGATCATCCCCCAAGCGCGGCGGCGCTGTCAAACGTAGCAGGCCTGGGAAATGACGGGTTTGTCAACGGGGCGTGACAAAGTACGGGTTCGCTATTTCCAACGCGGCTTTTCTCAGCAGTTTATGGTGCCTGTCACACTGGCTGTCTGCGGTATGTTTTGGTAGGGTGCGCGCGTTGACACGCGGTTTCGTGATACACTTCAGGTAGACTCGGGCTGTGCCAATCGTTGCTATGGTTGTCAAATACGTTAGAGAAGATTTTCGAGATCGTGCGAGGGGTCCCCATCGGGACTTTCCGCCGCCGTGGCGTCCCACTTTTCCGTTTCCCAAGATACAGTGGACGCGGGTGCAAATACTGTTTCTTCTCGCCTTGATCGCACTGCTCTTTATCCTGGACAGTTTGCAGTCGACGCGGGAACGGGTGCCTTCCTCGGTTTCGGTAGCGGACGGCGTCGTGACCTCGAAGCATATGGAGACCGACCTCGAGGGCAACCCGCGTTTTATGATCGAACTTCGGATGCCATTCGAGGATGCGGAAGCCGTTTCTGTGGAAGCGGAATGCAACGAGAAACTCTGGCAGGCCCTGTCTCCCGGCACATCGGTCTCGGTCAGCTACGACCCGCAACCTCGTAACGGCAAGCTCGTCATCCGAAACATCGAACCCACAAAACCAGTGGCTCCTACGACCATGTTCCGGTAAGTCGTTTTGTATCATTAGCGGTGATTTGACAATGTCGAAATTGGGATCGGGATCGGGATCGAAAGCACTTTGCTCATCCCACTTCGAGCCCGAGCCCGATTTCGAGAGTATTGTACGTTTCGACCATGCGCGACTGTTCTTGGTTCCAACAACCTCGATAGAGGTCCCGGCTCAGGAAGAAGGATCGTCCGAAGTTTCGGACGTATCCCCGGGCTTGTGACTTAGCACGACTTGCTCGTATTCGATGGGATGGCGTTCCTTCATGTCTTCGTCCGTGATTTTCCCGGTGATCCAGGACCAATTCATGGGGTAGGTGTCGGGATCGAAGACCATGTAGTACATGTGCCAGATGACGATCGTGCCGCAGGCCAGCCAAGCTTCGTAGTAGTGGATCAAGGCGGCGATATCCAGATAGTACTTGGGGAAGTACTGTAGAAACAGCCCGCCATACCACATGCAGAATCCCGTGACGATCATCAGCACCGAGCCCCACCATAACCCCCAGTACTCGAATTTCTCGCTATAGCTGTACCGGTCGAAACGGGGCGGCTCATTGCGAAGTCCCACGCCGTAGGCCAAGTTCTGGAATACATCTTTGGCGTCTTTGAAACTGAGCATCACCTTCTTCAGATCGCGCCGGCCGCTCTTGAAGAAGATGCTGTAGATGATGTTCCAAACGGTTAACGCCACGAGGACCAGTCCGGCGATGCGGTGGATCGTGCCTCGGATGGCCAGATCTTCGCTGTTCAGGAAGAATGCTTTCGCCCACCAGGTGTCCGGGAAACGCAGGGCGAAACCCGAGATCGCGAGGACGATAAATGAGACGGTCAGAATCATGTGGCCGACGGTGTGTCCCGTGGTAAAGCGACGGTGGGTCCCTTCGTCGCCCATCTCAATGCGGAGTTTGGCCACTGCGTGACGGCCCATGAGCAGCGTGTTGTGGATGACCATGCCGCCGATGACCAGCCCAATCAGCCAAAGGTAGATGAGACGCACGATGCCCAGGGCTTTTTGGCTGGGATCGGTGGGGATGATATGCACGGGGCCGGCGGCGAAATTTGGTCCTGCGCCGGGATGGCACTTGGCGCAGGTCTCCGGAAGGTTCTTCTTGTTCACCGAGGAATTCGGATCGTCGATGGCGAGAATGTTGTGTACACCGTGGCAACTGACGCAGGTGGCCACGACGGTCGAACCGGCGGCACTGGCGAGACCGTGGTAACTGTCCATGTAACTGGCTTGACGCATCGTGATGATACCGTACCGCTCCATGACGCGTTCGTCGTCATGGCAGCGGGGGCATGTCGCGCGCGAAATCTGTTGCCGGCTCGCGGGGGACTCTTCGCTGGATGGTGGTTCAATATCGTGTTCCCCGTGGCAATCGATGCAGGTCGGTGCGTCCTGGATCCCGGCGGCGAGGGCCCTTCCGTGAATGCTCCCCTCGTATTCTTTGACGATGTCGGCATGGCACTTTCCGCAGGTTTCCGGGATGTTGTAGTGATTCACCGGGGATCGCGAGTCCTGAGCCGGTTCGATGTTGTGGGTGCCGTGGCAATCGTTGCAGGTTGCGGCCTCTTCGTTGCCTTCTTCGTACAATGCGTGGGCGTGGACCCCTTTCATGTATGCGCTGGACGGATCCGCGATCGAGATCATGTGGCTCTTGACCAGACCGGGGTCGGAATGGCACCTCCCGCAGGTTTTCACGAGGTTCAGCTTGTTGGTGCGGGACAAAGGGTCCGACACCGGCCGGGTGTCGTGGATGCCATGGCAGTCGGAACACCCGGAAATGTCTTTGTCGCCTTTCGTCAGTTCGATGCCGTGGAGGCTCTTTGCGTAGATTTCGGCCTCTTCGTGGCAGGTCCCGCAATCGACGGGTTTCAAGTCGTCGGGGTGGGGCAACTCTTCGATGTCGGCATGACACGCGGTGCAACCAATGGGGCCGTGAACGGAGAAGTTGTAGACTTCTTCGTCGATATACAAGGGAATGGTATTCCCGTTTCGATCGGTGCCGGTGGCTCCAGGTTCGTTGTGGCACAAGAAGCAATCGGAATCCTCGATAGCCCACGCGGAGAACCCGCTCGCACACGTGATTGCGAGTAATGCGCCCAAACCGGCCAGCATGGGCGACAGGACTCGTATCCCACGGGTGGGACGGCCAACCTCCGACGTTTTACAGCTCACGCGAAGCCCCCTTTTTTCTTGCGGTGACAGTTGATTCCGACTACTGAGTCCTGCTTCTCACGTGCAACACGGGCTTCCCCCGGAAGCGCGTCGACGTGGAAACACATTTAGCTTTTCGAAAGATGCATTATTTGTGCCAGACAAGGCTTTCGGAATGGATATCCCATCGAGACTTGGATCGATTCAAGGCCGTGTCCAACCGGGCCACCCGACGCAAGGGTTGCACACATCCGTAATTAACTGCGGCGTAAGAACTTGTGCGAGCGTTGGGCTGGGCTGCGGAGTTCGGTTTGGCCCTTCGCGGGATCGTTCGGACCCCCTCCCGCGGTCTCGGCGGGCCGGTCGAGCGGAACCGCGCTGGGTGGTTAGTGCGATTACGCGGACCGGATGGTCGGATTTGAACATGAATGTGCAGTACATAATTGCTCATGTCGATTCAATTTGGTGCTTTCGAAGCGAAATGGAGATCCCAAACCTGCCTAAATCTTTGATTCAGAAGCTCAAATGGGATGGCCCGGCGGTAATTCTCTGATGGTACATAACTTGCGTCAAATCGGAAGGTTTGTGCCGCCAACGGTACGAATCGCGCAAGGCCACGACGCTATAGACGAACTGAAGGGAAGCCAGAGCACATGACTTGGGGCAACGAGAAGCGCTACGGGGGTAGGAGTCTGTTGTACAGGGCTGGATTCGTCAGCTTGGTGGCGCTCATCGTGTTGGCTGGAGGCATGGGCCTGAACTCCGTCCGGGCGGAAGACGCCGCGAGCGACGAGTCGACTGCGGAGGAACCGGTGTCGCTGGACGATGAGACGTGCATGTTCTGTCACGAGGACGCGGGGTTGACACGAACGCTTCCCGACGGGACCGAGCAGTCGCTGACCGTCGACATGGAAACCTATTCCAATTCGATTCATGGTGGTATGGGCTGCGCGATGTGTCATGCCGACATCACGGAGTTGCCCCACCCGGAAAAACTGGCGCCCGTGAATTGCGGCGCGTGCCACTCAACGGAACAGGAAATCTACGAGGGCAGCCTGCACGGCCAATCCGTCAAGAACAACGATCCCCTGGCGCCGTACTGCTGGGACTGTCATGGTCATCACGACATTCTTCCGATAGCCGATCCGAAATCGCGGACGAATCCAATCAACATTCCGGACATGTGCGGCGGCTGCCACGATGAGGACGCGCCCGTGGCGAAGTCGCGGAACGTGGCCCAGCACGACATTTTAAAGAACTACGACGACAGCATGCACGCCAAGGGCCTCTATGAACAGGGTCTGACGGTCACCGCGGTGTGCACGAGCTGCCATACGGCGCACAACGTCTTGCCGCATACCGATCCTGAATCGACGATTCATCGCGACAATATCGTAGGGGTGTGCACGAAGTGCCACAGTCTGATTGAGGAAGTGCACCGGAAGGTCATCGAGGGCGAATTGTGGGAAAAGCAGCCGGAAGTGATCCCGGTGTGCGTGGACTGCCACCAGCCCCACGTAGCGCGGCGGGTATTCTACGAAGAAGGCGTCAGCGATCAGGACTGTCTGGCCTGCCACAAGAACCCGGTGCAGGGGGCGGACCGAACGATTCCCGCAGTGGAAGCGGACTTGCTGGGCCGATCAACCCACAAAGACACAAGCTGCGCGCAGTGCCACACGGGCATTGACCCGCGGGATCCGGTTCGCCCTTGCGCCACGGTCGCAGAGTCGGTGGACTGCTCCATTTGCCATGCGGAGCAGGTCGAGCAGCACGCACGGAGCGTCCACGGCCAATTGCTCGCGAAAGGCGATCCGGATGCGCCGGCCTGTCTCGACTGTCACAGCGGTCATGGGAACCTTCCCAAAACCGACCCCGCGTCGCCGACGTATCCGACCAACGTGCCGCAACTGTGCGGCCGTTGCCACCGCGACGGGGAAAAGGCGGCGAAACGGATTGGGCCGAAATACGCGGGTATCGTGCCAAAGTACACCGAGAGCGTCCACGGGAAAGGCTTGGCGCAGAGCGGCCTGGTGGGTACGGCGACGTGCACGAGTTGTCACACCGCGCACATGCCGCTGCCACCCGAGGACCCGGATTCGACGGTCAATCGCGAGCACGTCGCGGACACGTGCGGCCAGTGTCACGCGGGGATCGAGAAGACGTTCCTGAAGAGCATTCACTCGCCGCTCGTCAGCACGGAACCCGAGGACAAGCTGCCGGTTTGCAGCAATTGCCACACGGCCCACGGCATTAGCCGGACCGACGCCGATGCGTTCAAACAAGGGATCATCGAAACGTGTGGCTCGTGTCACGAATATGTGACGGAGACGTATTTTGAGACACAGCACGGGAAGAAATCCAAGCTGGGGTCGACGGTGGCCGCGCGGTGCTACGATTGCCACGGGTCGCATGATATTTTGCCGCCCACGGATCCCGATTCGCATTTGAGCCACGACAATATCGTGGCAACCTGCGGGCAATGCCATTCGGGTGCGAACCGGCGATTCGCGGGGTATTTGACGCACGCCACGCACCACGATCCAATCAAGTATCCGGCGTTGTTCTACGCATTCTGGGGCATGACGGCGTTGTTGGTGGGCACGTTCAGCTTCTTCGGGTTTCATACCCTGATGTGGTTCCCCCACTCGCTTCGGGAGCAGCGGCGCAAGCGCAAGGAAGCCCTGAGCCAAACCGGAGAACGGGTTCTCGTGCGCCGGTTCGATCCGGTGCTCCGTCAGATACACTTCGTTCTGATTCTCAGTTTCTTCGGACTCGCCCTGACGGGCATGGTGCTGAAGTTCTCGTACATGCCATGGGCGCAGACCTTGTCGAACATCCTCGGCGGCGCGCACTCGTGCGGCACGATTCACCGCATCTGTGCGGTCATCATGTTCGTGGTGTTTATCGTTCACCTCGGCTACGTCCTCCAGCGGAAACGCAAGACCGGCTCGACGTGGAAGCAGATCTTGTTTGGACCCGGCACGCTGATCCCGAACGTAGGGGACGTGCGCGAGTTTATCGCGACGGTGAAATGGTTCCGCGGCAAAGGACCGCGCCCGCAGTACGGCGAATGGACGTACTGGGAGAAGTTCGACTATTTCGCAGTCTTCTGGGGCGTCGCCATCATCGGGTCGACGGGCCTGTTCCTGTGGTTCCCGGAAGAGTTCACGACGGTGCTTCCGGGCTGGCTCATCAACGTGGCCCAGATCATCCATAGCGACGAGGCGCTGCTGGCCGTCGGCTTCATCTTCACGATCCATTTCTTTAACACGCATTTCCGGCCCGAGAAGTTCCCCATGGACATGGTGATGTTCACGGGCGTCGTGCCGGAGGAAGAGTTGAAGGAAGAGCGGCCGCGCTTCTACGAGATGCTGAAAGAAAGTGGCGAACTGGAAGAGCGCATTACGCACCAGGCCCCGGCCAAGGAGTTCCGGTTCTGGGCCGCCATCTTCGGGACCATTGCGTTGGTGATTGGGTTCAGCCTCGTGCTGCTAATCATCTGGTCGATGGTGTTTGGATATCGGTAGAGATAGGAGACGTTTCGACCATGGCTGCCGCGCTACCAGTTACCATGTGGGAAATCCTTGCGTGCTCCAGCCGCCGCGTGAACAGCAAAACAAGATTAGGTTCGAGCATACAGGAATGCTTCGCGTAGCGCGGCTTTGATCTGGTCCTCGGTCCAGTCGGGATGCTGCATCCGTAGGCCGGCCGCCTTCAGTTCGCGCGCCGTGTTGTAAATGCGCTGCATTGCGTCCAGCTTCTGCGCCGGCGTCATGGCGCGTAGGATCTTCCAGTATTCTGAACTGTCCATAGATCTATTGTACCCATCTCCCGCGAAACAGAAAACTCCGCGAAAACTCGAGACAACGACACAGTCACTGGCACGCTGCGAGGTCTGTGGCTTAGCGTTGGTTTGTGTGGAAACTCGTGTAGAATATGCGGAAGGAACGGGGCGACGAAACGATTGGGGTGAAAACGGGGGACGAATTGAACATGGACTCCAGGAAGCGGGTCGCGCTTGCGCTGGCGCATGAGGAACCGGACCGCGTGCCCATAGACTACTGGGCCGCATCGGAAGTCACCGCGAGGCTGTTGGAGCGATTCGGACTTTCCTCGAAGGAAGATCTGCTCCAGCACTTTAACGTGGACTTTCGCTACATAGACGGCCCCGCCTACGTGGGACCGGAGCCGGTGGTACGATCCGACGGTGCAATCGAGGATCATTTTGGTGTGCCGCGCAAACGCGTCTCCTACGGCGAAGGAGACCGAAGGGGCACGTACAGCGAAGTCGCTACGTATCCATTGGGATACGCGACATCCGTCGAAGACATCGAACGCTATCCCAAATGGCCCCGCGTCGAGTGGTTCGACTATGAACCCGTGCGGGAGCAGGCACGCGAGGCGCGCGAACGGGGAAAGATCGTGGTCTTCATGGGCGACCGCATGAATCGTTGCGCACAGCTTAAACCAGCGATGTATATTCGGGGCGTCGAGCAAATCCTCATGGATCTGTACGAGAACGAGGACATCGCGCGCGCCATTTTCCGGCGTATTGCGGATTTCTACTGCGACTACCTGCGCCGTACCCTCGAAGCGGCGGATGGCCATATCGACATCGTGTTTACCGGGGACGATTTCGGTACGCAACAAAACACGTTCATGCCCGTTGCGATGTGGCGCAGCATGCTTCGGGAGGGGTTCGAACGGTTCATCGCCATCGGCCACGAATTTGGGTGCAAAGTCGCCCACCACACCTGCGGAAGTATTGCAAGCCTCATCCCGGACTTCATTGAGTGCGGTCTGGACATCCTCAACCCACTTCAACCCAACGTCACCGGCATGGACTACGCAAAGATCAAGGCCGAGTTCGGTCGAGACATCGCGTTCCACGGATCCATATCCATTCAGAAAACCCTGCCCCACGGAACCGTCCAAGACATCCGCAACGAGGTGAAGGATCGCATTGCCAAACTTGGCGGCGGGGGCGGTTTTATCCTCTGTACCGCCCACAACATCCAGGGCGACACACCGCTCGAGAATGTCGAAGCCTTGTTCCAGGCGTACGCCGATTTCGGCACAATTCGCTAACCGTTATGCGTTACATCGAGTTGAACCCCATGCGCGCGAGACTCGCCGCCGCTCCCGTGGACTGGTCCGGGAGCCGCACACGCGCCCATCTCGCCTACAATGGAATTTGCCGCCGTCTGGAAGTACAACTCGGCCGATACTCTCGCAAACGCGAATGTGGACCCAAGGTCCCGCGCAAAAGAATTTGGTACTGTGTCCCCTTATTTCTGGGAATTGCGTATTGGGCTCACAGTATAGGTCAATTCCCTCCGTGAGCATTCCCGGTTCTACAGGTACTTCCAGGTGATACCAAATTGAATCTGTTATGGCGTCAGGATGCCGGACTCCTGAAAGTATGTATGGGGGGCCTGCGCGTGGCCCGACGTCGACAACACCAGCCGCAAGCTGGTCGATGCGGTAGGAGCCGTCCGCGTCTGCGCGCGCCGCGAGTAAAGGGCTTCCAATTCCTCTCTGGTTGTAGTTGAGCGACATCCCCCCAATGGGTGCACCGGTTTCGGCATCGTAAACATGTCCGGCAATCGCACCGTCACGCACCAATTGAAGAAGGACTTCATCGTTCGCGTATCCCCTTGCCACGGTGATCCGTACCGCCGCACTGGTTGCACCTTCTTTCGCTGCATAGACATTCACGTCACCGGGAGGCACGTTCTCAAATTTGAAATAGCCAAAGGCATCTGCGCTCACATTTTCGTCGTATCGAGCAAATGCCTCGGAGAGTGGCCCCAGCAGCTCTGTCATACCCTCGATGTATACCTTTGCTTCAGCCACCGGCTCGCTCGTGTTTGCTTGAACTACCTTGCCGGTCACCACGCCAGCCTCACGCAACACGATCCGAATATTCTCAGCGGGCAAAGTTATGCGACGCGCGTTCCACCAAGCGTCGCCCGTTGTCTCGCAACGTCTCAGATTCTCGGGACTCCCAGCCCATCCAGGTGCATAGCCCTGCTTTTCGGCTCCAAGGTTTCCAAGAATGCACCCATCAGGAATGTTCTGAATCCTGAATCTTCCCGCAGCGTCCGTTTCAACCTTTACGAGGTAGCTTCCGTCCCCCAGCGATCCCAAAGCGTAAATTCGGTTCTTCTTTGTCTGTGTTGAGACCGACGTTTCAGGACTCACGGAGGGAGGCTCACTAAGTTCGAGTAAGAAGACCGTCGCTCCGGAAATGGGGGTATCTTCCTCGGACACAACAAATCCTGCTACCGAAACGGCGGGATGCAGTACAAAATCTACTTCATCACGCTTCTCATTCTGAGACAACGCCAGAAGTTGGCCACCTCCCATGGCCCAATTGGGGTGAGTGACGACAACGGTCAGGATCTTGTCCACCGGCAAATCAAGCAGGCGGTAGGCGCCGAGTTCATCCGAGGAAGTCTCACCGATCACGTCGCGCTCCGACCACCCCGATTCCCGGGGTTCGCGGGGGAACAATACCGCAAGTTTCGCGTCAGGAATTGGCTGGCCATCAGGCCGGAGGACTCGTCCGCTCACCCGCGTCGACGGCGGTTCTGGTTCCGGAGAGATAGGCTCTTCGATAGGTTCATACGTAAACTCAATAGGCAATGATTGAGGGGTCACGTTACCCGAAGCGATCTTCGCCGTTTCCACGTCGGAAGGGCGATTCTTCAGCCATGCCCAAAGGCAGGCAACGCATACGCCCACGACGATGATGAGTATTACCTTACGCATGTGAACTCCTAGTCAAGATCAAGAACCGCTAACAGTAACTGCCAACCAATTGTTGCGTAACCACACCGGAGAAAAGCGCCGGAATGTAGCGCAGGCGTCTCGCCTGCAGAATCACTGGATTAGACTGAATAAGATGCAGGCGAGACGCCTGCGCTACATTCCGCGTCCCATTCGTATAGGTTCTTTGTTAGAGATTCTAAGTACGTCATACATCGACGATTCATCACGCAATCAACGATTCCGTTTTGCGGTAACGCCGTTCCCCGAAACGCTTAGGACCGATTTTGCCAGAGGCACACAATCCCACGCGCCGTTATTGGGAATAGTATCACAGACGAAGCGAATGGCCGCGTGCGCGACGACAGGTAGTGCGGTTTTTGGGCTTGAGCCCTCAGCAAGTCTTGAGTTACTTCCTGTGGCACGCCGAGCCGACAACGGTCACGGAGGGCCCTCGTTGTATTCTTAGGAGCCCTCTGAAGAAATCTTCGTGATATTACATTCGCGCAATACCAGAGAAGACAAAGGAAAACGAAGAGATACAGTATTACTTCTTCTTGCGCGGGCCTTAGGGGCCGGGGCTTCGGGTGTTACAGGCCGCTGCGGTTCGATTGCCGTATTAGAGCGACCAGCCTTGCCGGTACTCGGTCCGCAGATATTGGTCGGCTTCGGGCGCGTTCGTGCACGTTAACTTCTTAGGATCGAAATGGATCTTCCTGCCGGATCGGATGCAGACGTTCCCCAGCAGAACGTTTTCCGTCAGTGGTCCCGAATAGTCGAAGTTTGAAAGGGACGCCTCGGGTTTATTGGCTTTGATCGCGGCAATCCATTCTTCGTGCTGTCCCGGCGAGCGCGGAATCGACGGTGCCGGCTGTTTGTAATCGGCCATGCGCGACGCGGGCAGCAAACACGGATCTTGAACGTTCTCATCGGAACCCATGATGACGCCGTCATCGCCAATGAAGAAGACGCCGCCGTTGCTGTTCCCCATCGCCCGTCCGTCTTCGAGTTGCGGTGGACGCGGAGGGCGGATGCCCCCGTCATACCAGGTCAACGTCACGGGCGGTTTGTCGCCGCGCGCGGCGAACTCGTACGTGATCATGGACGCTAGCGGTGCGGTCTCATCATTTACGGGTGTCGAACTCGCTTCGACGCTTACCGGATACCCCAGCTCCAGCGCGCTGTACGGGGCATCCATCAAATGACAGGCCATATCGCCCAACGCGCCGCAGCCAAAGTCCCACCAGCCGCGCCAGACGAAGGGGCAATAGGCCGGATTGTACGGACGCTCCGGCGCGGGGCCGAGCCACAAGTCCCAGTCGAGGGTATCGGGCACTGGAGGCGTGTCTGTCGGACGGCCAACGCCCTGCGGCCACCAGTTCGCCGGTCGATCGGTCCAGATGTGCACTTCACGAACGGGCCCGATGGCGCCGTCATTGATCCATTCCGTGACCAACCGGATGCCGTCCATCGAATGGCCCTGGATTCCCATCTGCGTGACCACCTTGTGTTCGCGGGCCGCCTTGGCGAGTTCCCGGGCTTCGTATACCGTGTGCGTCAACGGCTTCTCGCAGTACACGTGCTTTCCCGCTTTGATGGCGGCCATGGAAATGATGGCGTGCAAGTGATCCGGCGTCGCGATGACGACGGCGTCGATGTCCGGCTCTTTGTCCAGCATTTCGCGGTAGTCTTTGTACTGCTTCGCGTTCGGGTACTCCGCAAAGGTTTTTGCGGCATACTTTTCATCAACGTCGCAGAGCGCGACGATGTTTTCGCTGCTGCATCCCCGCAGGTCCGAATGCCCCCGGCCGCCGATGCCGACCCCGGCAATGTTGAGTTTTTCGTTGGGAGACGCCGCCTTCGCAATGCGCGGCCGGGCCAACGCAACGGCTGTCGCTCCCGCAGTCGCTGCGCCAAAAAAGTATCGCCGGGTCATATTCTTCTCGCTCATGATGGATCGCCTTTCTTAAGAAGGAAGTTTGTCGATACAGATTGGCCGTACGATATACGTGCAAGGTCAACAAACGCAATCGTGGCTCACTACATGTTTCTTGCTGCTTTCCAGGATGGGTCCTTGTCATCGCCGGGAATTAAATACGCTCTGTATACGAACTGAGTGTTCGCCGGAGCGGACGCACCGATCGTCAACTCGAAAGCGCGCGGTGCGACCGAGGGTGTGGCGATGGTCCTCCAGGCCTGCCAGGAGGACGGATAGGTAGCTGTTCCCAGTACAGGTTGAAATGGGACGCTTTCATCGGCCAGCTTCCCTTCGCCGGAAAAGAGCTTTCCAACATCCTTCATGGGTAAAGGGGTTGCTGCATCTTTCATTTCCACAGTGAGGACCAGCATCCCGCCGGCGCGCGTCGCGGGCAGTTCGCCATGGACGACCACGTGACTCTCTGCTGAATCCGACGCGGGTTTCGATTCGGGACGGATCGGCTCGATCGAGATCTCCAGCGGCCGGCTTGACTCGACAAACTCGCTGGGAATCGGCCGTTCCTCGAACGAACGACCTAGCGTAGGCGATTCGCCCGACGGTACGACCTCCAGCAATACGACCTCGAACGGACGCAGGCAGATTGAAAATTCGCTATCGAACGCCTCGGTATCGCCACGGAGCCGCGCCGGGTCCGGATACCAGCGATATACGTCCCAACTGCGACCGTCGGGAAGGCCCCACTCGGAGTCTAACGTCAGCGGCAGACAGGAATCCTTCCACGTGCAATTATCCAGGGCGAGAAAGGCCCGGCGTCCATCGGTGCAACAATAGCCATAGGGCTCGTCTTTCCGGGGATCGCCAAGGATGAACCGGGAATTGTCGAAGCATGCCGGTTGCGCTTTGAGCAGCGCGTTGAAGTCGGCCAACTGGGTCCACTCCGGCGGTGACAGCCAATCATGATCGCCCCAAATCTGGGCCAGGAGGCTGCCACGGCAAATATCCATCACGAACCCTTCTTGCCACCGTTCCTTTCCGATCGAGCTGTTCCATCCCCAATCCGAGAGCCACACCCCCAAGGAGTCCTTTCCGAGTGCCGGGATGTCGGCGGCGAATCGTTGGGCCTGATCGAGCTTCTGGGTTACGCTGTCGCGCACGTAGGGGGCCGGCTGATCGCTGGGACTGGCGGCTTCGATGCCGAGCCCCGAATCGAACAGCGTATCACCGTAGAGGAGCCACCACGGAGACTTGTAGCCCCAGTAGAGCATCAAGAAGACGTCCGGGGACTCCTCATCCAAGGCCTGGAAAAAGTCGATCAACCCATCGTCAATGGGTTCGGTCGAATAAAGGCCCGGCAAGTGCTCATGATTCGGGTTGACGCAGATGGTGCTGGTATTGTCAAACTTCAGCAGACGAACGCCGTCTTCGCGGATGTGTTGGCGAAAGGCTTCCGTGTACATGGAGCGAATCGGCTCGGTCGCCCGGCAAAACGCCTTGCGCCCCAATTGAACCTGATCCAACGTGTCAGGGTTCTGGAGATCGTAGTTCAGGCAGGCTTGAACTTCCGGACTCGGATTGCCGCCGATGGACCAGCCTTCGTACGAACCATCGATCCAAAGCCCCATGCTGGTTCCCAGCTTGTCCAACTCTTGATGGATTCGCGTTAAGCCATTGGGGAATCGTTGGGGATCACACTCTTTCAGCGTGCCATGGTAATCGACCCAAAACTCCACGCTGAATAGGTCGAAGTGAAGTCCGGCTTCTTTCTGGCTCTCCGCCAGCCGATTCAGGCTGTGCAGTACGTAGGCTTCCGTGTTCATGAAGTCTCCGCCCGGCCAGGAGCCGAAGTTGTCGAAGATGGTGTAGGGTTTGTCGTGACCGCGCACCACGCGTCGCATGCGGCTGCGCACGTAAGCGATGAACGTCTTACGCGCTTCGCCCGCCGGGGCCACACCATAGACCGCCTCCATACAACGGAACGTTTGGGATGGCGCGAGGCGAACGCCCGGATACTGGCGCAGCGAGACCTTCCCCGCGGAGCCCTCCGCCACACCCGCCGGATGTACCAGCGCGGCGAAGAACTCGTCGTCGACGTACACCGGAAAGCCGCGTTCCACCCCCTCGCTTCCGTCCAACGGAAACGCGCGGGGCGCCGAAACGGAATAGGTCCCGCCGGATGGTCGGTCTCGTACTTCGGCCCCCCCGGTGTCGTACTGACCCAGCCGAACGTTTAATAGCCGGTTCAGTTCACGGTCACCCTCGTTGGTAATCTCGACGAATTTTCGCAGCACGGGCTGCGTGGCGTCCCAACGATACGTCACCTGTGCGGAAATCTCGGGATCTTGGGCCGTCAGCGAAAAGACAACTTCACCCGCTGCCCCTTCGTTCTTGATTTGTGCTCCCGAAACCTCAAACTGCAGCGTGTGAAGCGGGCTGCCGGGCAGGCCGATGTCGGCCTCCAGTTCGGGTCCGTCGCCCAACTCGAGCGCTGTTCCTGTCTGCCGGTTCTCCCAGGATTGCGCCCGGAGCCCGTTGGTGGTATCCAGACGAAACATAAAGGACGGCGAATTCAGTTTGATCTGGCTCCCGCGCTGCACCACACGGCAACGTTTCTCCGATTTGGCGGACTCCGCCAGCGTGAGGCCCGCCGACAAGAGAATTGCCAGTAGGATGGAGGTGATCTGCCGAAGGTGAATCTGCATTAGCTGAACCCTTCTTGTGCCTCCGTAAGTATCGCTTCTCAGCGACAATAATAAGCGGTTACTATCCCCACGTCCCAAAAAGGCATCATGAAAGAGCTGCCCGAATATCGGACAACGTCACCATCAGCGTCATCGGATCTTTCGGGCTGGGAGTGAAACCGAGCGCGACATAGAAGCTCTTCGCCTCTTCCGAAATGGCGCGAACCACGATGCCGCGAATTCCGATCGCGTCGGCGGCCTGCGCTACGCGACATGCGGCGTCGCGGAACAAGGCGCGACCAATGCCGCGTCCCTGCCAGTTCGCATCTACCGCCAAGCGAGCGAGTACGGCCACCGGAATAGGATTTGGCATGTTGCGCCGGAAACGACCGGGTGCGGCCTCAACGGCGACCACACCGGAAGCGAGTGCGTAGTATGCGATTACGCGTTTGTTGTGACAGACTACGTAGGTGCGTGAAGCGCCGCTGACCTGATTGGCAGGCGCCCGACGGGCGAGCCAATCATCGAGGGAAACCTCCCCGGAATGGAACCCCGCCATATCGTGGTGATCCGCGAGCAGTTCGGGCGGCGTTAGCCCTTTCACTTTTCCCATGGGGCCGCGGTCTGCAACGAACGGCGTAGACGTTTATTCGGACGTGGCGGCGCGTCGAGGAGCGCCAGGAACTCGGCGTAGGCATCGGGATCGACCATGAATACGGTGCGGTCCAACAGCGTATCCTCCGCTGCCTGACGCGCGGCGTCGAGCACAAAGTCCGTGCGGTTTTTCCCCGCCAGCTCCGCCGCCCGGTCGATGAGTCCACGGAGCTCCGCAGTAATCCGCAGGTTCAATGTGTTGCGCTTGGCCTTCGTTTGTTGGGAAGAAGGCATATGAAGTCTCCTGTTAAGCAACCACAAGAAGTATACCGTAATGACGTTGTCATTGCAAATGTCAGGAGCTTGTGTTTCCACCCTTGCAGAACACTCAGCCCACGTTCGCGAGCGAGGCGGGAAACGGGATAACGAAGTTCCGGTCGCAGTCGTGGCCGGCGGCGAGGGTATGGTCGTGGACGAGGGAGCGGGCGGCGAAGGTCTTATCGCTTAGTCCGTGGGTCCCGACTTCCAGGCGGTCGTCGTGGACGTCGATCACGCGATATTCGATGGGGTACTCGGCAAGGGCTCCGGTCGTGATGTGGAAAAGGCCGGAATCTTCGACGACGTAGTGCATGTGTGCGTGGCCCGTCAGGACGGCGACGACTTGGGGATACGGTTTGAGGAAGGCGCACAGCAAGGCGCCGTTTTCGAGGTAGTGGGGTTCGAGCATGCGTTCCCACTTCAAGCGTTCGGGAAGGGGAACGGCCGGATAGTGCATGGCGATCGCGGTGGGTAGCTTGGGATGTTTGGCTAGGTCTTCGCGCAGCCAATCAAACTGATGAGGCGGGATCGCCCAACGGTAAATCGGTTTCGACTCTTCCCGGTGCGGATACAGGGAGCCGTCCTCCCATTGCCACCAGGGATCGAGCACACAGACGTGCAGATTCTGATGAGTAAACGAGTAGACGGTGTCCGGCAAGGGCAAGTGGTCGTGATAGGCTTCTACGAACCATGCTCGTGACCGCTGCCCCTGAAAGTCCTGGCTGCCCCCGGCGGGATAGTAGGGGTAGTCGAGCGAATCGAGCATGTCGCGGGCGGCGTAGACGGCGTCGCGCGAATCGTAGGCGGCGAGGTCGCCGGTGGCGAGGATGAATTCGGGCGCAATCCCCCGGAGATCGCGGCGCAGGCAGGTCAGCACGTCGGGCATTTGGGAATGAAGCTGGAGGTTGTTGCCGCACCCGTCCGACTGGGCGGCGAAATGGGGATCGGAAATATGAACGAACCTCCACACAAACTGAATCCTTGGGTTGCGATTTCTGCCGATTCGGGTATCCGCTACAGGCCATATCCGGCGTACCAGGACGGTTCACGTAATTAGGCAACCGCCACGTCCTCCGGTACGCATTACTCGGATCGTCGAGGGGACAATACAAATTCGCTAACCCAACACGCCAATGCACCATCCCGCCGAGACTATATACCTTGTCGAGTACGAGTACGATTAAGTGGACACAGATAAGAATCCACTAATCAATCCCCATGCGCTTCATCGCCCGCCAGAGGGTCGTGCGACCCACGCCGAGAATATTGGCGGCTTCGCTGCGATTTCCCCGCGTCCGTTTGAGTACGGCGCGAATCACGTCGGCGTTCAGTTCCTGCGGGGGGCGAGCCCAGCGCGCGGCAATCACTTCTTCGGGAAGCTCGGACAGGGCCAGTTCCTCTTTCTGCGCGAATAGGACGGCGTGTTCGAGGACATTGCGCATTTGCCGGAGATTTCCGGGCCAGGAACATTCGCGAAGGACCCGGGCAAAATCCTCGCCCATACGGGGCACCGGCTTGTCGTAGCGCTCGCAGGCTTCCATTAGAAAGGTCTGGGCGAGACGGAGGATATCTTCGCCCCGTGCCCGCAAGGGTGGGACGTTGATTCGGCCGACGGCCAACGCGTAGTACAAGTTTTCGCGCAATTCGCCGGTGGCCAACTTTTCCAGGGGATCGAACTGGGTCGCTGCAACGACGCGCACGCCCGTAGGCAGGGGGTGGGTGCTACCGAGAGGAAGGTATTCCCCGTGTTCTATGGCACGGAAGAGCAGACCTTGCGCCTCCGAAGACAGCGCCGTGATTTCGTCCAGGTAGATCGTGCCGCCCTGTGCGCGGGTCAACAGACCGTCATAGGCGCGCACGGCCCCGGGGAATGCTCCGGGCTTGTACCCCGCGAGTTCCTGAAGCAGTGCCGATGGGTTGAGACCCCGGCAGTCGATGGATTCGAAGGGTTGTTCCCGGCGCGGCCCGCCGTGATGGATAGCCTTGGCCAAATTCCCCCGTCCGCTGCCCGGTTCGCCAATTAGGAAAACCGGCACGGCGGTTTGCGCGACTTGACGGGCGCGGGACGCGACCGGTTGCATCGCCTCGGATTCCATGATGAGGTTGTCGAGAAGCAATTCCGTCTTGAGACGCCGGCTCATCGTCGCGAGGGAACTCTGTGCGCTGCGCGCGGCGCGTTGCGCGGTATCGACCATGTCGTCGCGGCGTTTCAATTCGGCTTCGACCGATTCCACGCGCAAGGCCTGACGCGCCCACAACGCGTCGTCGGCCGTCCATTCGCTGTCGAGTTTGGAGATGAAACGGCAACAGTCGTCGCCCGCGTTTACGCAGGCCTGTTCAAGCGTGATCACGGGCCGTCCCAGGATTTCACTGACGTGGCCGGAGAGATACCCTGCCGTTTCCCAGCAGATGCATCCGCGAATGTCGTCGCGGACCATTTGGTGAGCAATGGCTTCGTGGCTGTTACGAACGGCGATTTCGCGATACAAGGTGCCCGCGTCCAAGTCGAATTCGAAGCGGACGGGTTCGGCGACGTACCGTCCCTGAAGTTGACCGAATACGGTCGCCGCTTGCAGCGCGAGGCGCGCGTTGCCGTCGTACTGGGCCATGTGACGGGATGCGTCGCGACGGCCTCGCTCGAATCCGATGCGAAAGCACAAGGCGCGTGCGCGGTCGTGCCCGAGGATTTCGAGTTGCTGGCGTCGCGCGACGGCGAGGGATTCGACGTCGACGAAGACGCCGTGCCGATTCATCATGGCCACACGGCCGGCGTTCGGCGAAGATTCCAGCCAGGTAGCCCGGTTTGCTTCGAGATAGTGGGCCAAAACCGGGGGTAAATCTAAGAATACCTGGGCGCTGAGTTTATTTGGTCGTACCATTTTGGTGGCTCCATTGGATGGGGGCAGCTTACCGAAAACACTTACGGAAGGCAAGTGTTTCGCTCGAAACAGCCGCTTCACGCGGTTAGCGCGGCGGGGGTGGACGGGCCGGGAACGGGTCGCGGCCTATCCAGATACTTCGATCAGTACGGCGGCTATGGCCAGTCCAGCGATAGCAATGACCGTGGCCAGGAGGACGCTGACGAGGATTCCGTGGCGGGGGTCGGTGGTTCCGACGCGATGGAAGTTGATGGCGAAGCGCAGGTAGCGTACCGCCGCGACCAAGGCGGCAAGGACGCCCAACAGGACCAGGCCGCTTCCACCCCAAACGGAAATGATGTTGGAGTTCAGACCGCGGGTAGGCATGCCTTGGGAATAGCGGAGGATGAGTCCCAGGCGATCGACCACAAAACCGAGGGCCATAAGACCCAGCGAAGTGCGAATCCAGGACATGAGCGTGCGTTCGGCGGCGAAATATACGAGCCGCTGCAGTTCCGTGTGAGACTCTTCCTGACTGTTCTTAGACATGAGGAGCGTTCCTTGTCACTCAGGGCCGTTCGAATTGGCGCCGAGACTCGACGGTTTCAGCCACCGGCGCCCATCCTGGGCGATGAGGGCTTCCGAGGCTTCGGGGCCCCAGGTTCCCGCTTCGTAGTTTGGGAATTCGGTGGGTGGCACGCTCTCCCACGCCTCCAGCGCCGGTCCTACAATGGACCAAGCCGCCTCGACCTGCTCCGCTCGCTTGAACAGCGTCTGGTCGCCTTGGCATGCGTCGAGCAACAGCGTTTCATAGGCCTTGTGCGACTCGCCGTGAAAGGCTTCGGCGTAGCTGAACCGCATGTCGACGGGGCTCAGGCGGACCTTGAGTTCCGGCCGTTGGGCCAGGAAACGCAGGGTGATGCCTTCGTCGGGTTGTATGTGCAACTCCATGCGATTGGGTGTCCAGGCGTCGATGGCGGTTTGGGGAAACATCTGGTGCGGCGCGGATCGGAAATGCACGGACGCCATGGAGATGCGTTCGGGAAGACGTTTACCCGTTCGCAGGTAGAACGGGACGTTTTGCCAGCGCCAGTTGTCGACGAAGAGCCTCAACGCGGCGTAGGTTTCGGCCTTCGATTCCGGGGCGACGCCGGGTTCTTGCCGATAGCCGGGGACGTCACATTCCCCCACCCTGCCCGGCCCATACTGGCCACGGACGGCGGTGCGGGACACATCCTCCTCCCGGATGGGGCGCACGGCTCGCAAGACGTCGATATTCTTGCTGCGGATCTCGTCGGGGTCGAAGGAGACGGGCGGTTCCATGGCGATGAGCGAGAATACTTGCAAGAGGTGGCTCTGGATCATGTCGCGCAATGCGCCGGCGTGTTCGTAGTAGGCGCCGCGGTGCTCGACCCCCACTTCTTCCGCGACGACGATCTGGACGTGGTCCACGTAACGCCGGTCCCAGATCGGCTCGAAGAATGCATTGGCGAAGCGGAACGCCAGAATGTTCTGCACCGTGGCTTTGCCGAGGTAGTGGTCGATGCGATAGATCTGACGCTCCTCGAAGACGTTCCAGAGGAGCTGATTGAGGTCGCGGGCCGATTCGAGGTCGCGGCCGAAGGGTTTTTCCACCACGATGCGCACTTGCTCGCGCGGCGTATTGAGCCCGGCCTTGTCGAGATGATGGACGACCATTTCGATTAGACCCGGCGGAATCGCCAGGTAGAACACGCGAACGGGGGTCTCGTCCCAGTCGCTTGCCAGTCGGTCCAGCTTGTGGGAGAGCTTCTCGTAGCCACCGGGATCGCCGAAATCCATCTTCTGATAGTCAATTGCCGAGGAGAATTCGTCCCACGCTTCGTTTAATGTCTCGCGCGCATTCGCAAACTGGTCCGCGCCGTCCCGGAGATGCTTTTGGAACTCGCTCTTTTTCATCGATTTTCCGTCGCAACCGAGGATGGCAATGTGTTTTGGGAGCCGCCCTGCGGTGGACAGGTCGAACAGCGCAGGAACCAGCTTCCGCCACGTGAGATCGCCGCCGGCGCCGAATATGACGATCTGCGTCGCTTGGGGGGGCTCGGGTGAAATCGTCATACCGCTCTCTCCTCAGTCCGAACGCCACTGGGTGTGGAATTGGCCTTTTTGATCCTTGCGCTCATAGGTGTGGGAGCCGAAGAAGTCCCGTTGTGCCTGGATCAGGTTGGCGGGGAGCCATGCGCTGCGATACGAGTCGAAATAGGCCAGACTCGCCATCATCGCCGGGGCGGGGATTCCGAGTGTCGCCGCGGTTTGCACCACAATCCGCAGGTCGTCTTGCCGGGACATGACATCCTCGGAGAACGGCTTGGCGGTCAATAGGTTCGTCAGGTCGGGTTTCTGCTCGAAGGCGGACCGTATATGCTCGAGGACCGCGGCGCGGATGATGCAGCCACCCCGCCAGATTCGGGCGACATCGGCGAGTTTGAGCCCGTAGTCGTATGCTTCACTGGCTGCAGCCAACTGGCGCATGCCTTGTGCGAAAACGATGAGTATCGACGCGTACAAGCTCCGTTCGACGTTATCGAGCATGGCGCGGCGGTCGCCGTTCCATTCCCGCTTCGGCCCGGTCAGTACATCGGAGGCCGCTTCGCGCTCGGGCTCCAGGGCGGACATATTGCGGGCCGCTACCGCCACGTCGATGGTGGGCGTCGGAACCTGGAGTTCCATGGCGTCCTGGCTTGTCCATTTCCCGGTTCCTTTCTGTTTGGCGGCATCGAGAATCTGGTCGATCAGGGGCTCGCCGGTCTGGTCGTCCATGCGCGCAAAGATCTGCGCGGTGATTTCCATCAGAAAGCCCGAGAGCATTCCGTCGTTCCACTGGGCGTAGATATCGTGCAGTTCGCTGTCCCCCAACCCGAACCCGCGTTTCATCAGGTCGTAGGATTCGGCGATCAACTGCATGATCCCGTACTCGATACCGTTGTGAACCATCTTGACGTAGTGCCCCGCCGAACCGGGCCCCAACCAGGTAACACAGGGATCGCCGTTGACGTGCGCGGCCGCATCCGTCAGAATGCCTGAGACGCGGTCGTAGGCGTCTTGTGGGCCGCCGGGCATGATGCTGGGGCCGTAACGTGCGCCGTGCTCGCCGCCGGAGACCCCGACACCGAGGAACCGGATGTTGCGGGACTGCATCGCGTCGGCACGCAGGTTGGTATCGGTGTAGTGGGAATTCCCGGCGTCGAGAATGATGTCGTCGGATTCGAGTTGCGGCACCAGATCCTTGATTACGGCATCGACGATGTCTCCGGCCGGCACGAGAATCAGGATAGCGCGAGGTTTCTTCAGATTCTTGACCAGATCCTCGACAGAATCCACCGCGACGGCATCCGACTTTTCACTGCGTAACAGGTCTGCTTTTTTGGGATTCTTGTCATAGCCGACGACGCTGTGCCCGTGGTCGGCGATATTCAGCGTGAGGTTGCGTCCCATGACACCCAACCCGACCACGCCCATTTCATGCTTACTCATGATGCGTTTCCTTCCGTTCCCCGGTCTTCACGCGTAGTGTGTCGCGGAATGCACGAGCGCCAAGCCGTATTCGGCCAGCTTCGCGCGGGTTGTGGCAAAGTCTTCGTGCACGATGCCGGGGATGCCAAGCTGCGAGGCCACATCCACGAACATGGGGCGGTCGTCGATGTAGAGCACGTTCTGCGGTTCCGCCTGCGCGATATCGAGGGCGATTTGGTAGATTTCCGGGTCCGGTTTCCGGAGGTGCACGAAACACGACGAGATGAAGAAATCGATCAGGCGGTGCAAGGCGAAGGCCTTGATGCGATGGACGGTCAACTCCCGGCCTTCGTTGCTGACCGCGGCCACGCGAAGACCGTAGCGTTTCTTGAGTTCCGTCATGAATTCGAGCATGTCGGGGTGGGGGGAAGCCTGCGAATACATGTACCCCTTGAACGCGTCCATGGAGAAATCGCGGTGTTTGAAGAAGACGACGCGTTGCAGGTATTCGTCGAGGGTCAGTTTGCCGGCCTCGTACGTGTCGAAGGTCAGGTGATGGCGCTCCTGCATTTCGTCTACGTCCAATCCGAACTTTTGGGCGGCCCGCCGTCGGAGGGTGTGGTCCCAGCCATTGGTGAGCAGAACGCCGCCAATGTCCAGAAACAGTGTCCTGGGGGTTGGAGAGTCAGTGGTTGGTAGCATGGTTTGTATACCTCACGCGGTAAAGGCCCGCCGTCCCGCTTGCGCTTGGATCGCGGGCGGGGAGACGCGTCGTTGATGGGTCCCGGGAGCCGGGCACGGCTCAGGCCGCATTCGAGATGGCCTTGGACTTCTTCTTCAGACTTTCCAGCAGCGCGTCGTAGGGTTTTTCAAATTTGTCGACGCCCTCGTCCTCTAATTGTTGCGTGACCGCATCGATATCGATGCCCACTTCGGATAGGGCGTTCAGGACATGCTCGGCCTTGTCGAGTTCGGTTTCCAGCCGCGATTCCGGCTTTCCGTGATCGCGATAGGCGTCGAGCGTGTCCGGCGGCAGCGTGTTCACCGTCTCGGGACCGATCAACGCGTCGACATACCGCACGTCGCTGTAGTCGGGATTCTTGGTGCTGGTGCTTGCCCACAGCACACGCTGGGTGTTGGCGCCTTTCTTCGCGAGTTTTGCGAAGCCATCGCCGCCGAAGACTTCCTTGTAGATTTGATAGGCCTGCCGGGCGCTTGCGATGGCAACTTCGCCGCGGAGTTCCTTCGCCGTATTCGCTTTGGGGCCTTTGCCTTTCATGGTGTCTTCCAGTTTGGGGTCGACCAGCACATCGATCCGGCTCAGGAAGAAGCTGGCAACGGATGCGATAGAATCGATCGATTCATTCCGCTGGACACGGTCTTCCAAGGCTCCGATGTAGGCTTCCGCGACGTTGCGGTAGCGGGGCAGTCCGAAGAGCAAGGTGATATTCACGTTAATCCCTTCGCTCAGACACCGCCGGATAGCGGGCAGACCCTCTTGCGTTCCGGGGATTTTGATCAGGACGTTTGGACGGTCCACGGCTTTCCAGAGCCTGCGCACCTCGGCAATCGTGCCGTCGGTGTCGTGCGCGAGATGGGGATTGACCTCAATGCTCACGAAGCCATCGCGGCCCTTTACCCGATCGAATTCCGGGCGCAATACGTCCGCCGCGGCCTGGATGTCGTGGACTGCGAGGGCCTCATAAATTTCCGGCATCGCCCGATCGGCCTCGGCCATCCTGCGAATGTCGTCGTCATAAATATCGTGGCCTTCGATGGCCTTGTCGAATATCTTGGGATTGCTGGTCACGCCGGAAACGCCGTCATCGTTTACCAAACGTTCGAGTTCTCCGCTTTCAATCAAGACCCGGTCTACGAAGTCCAGCCAGACGCTCTGACCGAGGCTCTTTACTTTGAGAAGGGGATTCTCCTTCATGGTTTCGCTCCTTTCCTCAATTGCCGCGATTCGTTTCAGGTGAATGCGAACCGTCCAGCGCTTTTCAGTGTGTAGCCGTCGTGCCCGGTCGCTATGCCGACCGCTGGACGAGCGTGTTGTGAGTCGCTGACACCAAGTCCTTCACCTTCCGAACGATCGCTTCGCTCGAGATTTCTTCGTACTCGAGCAATTTCCGGGGCTCGCCGCTGCGCGGTTTCTTGCGGACCGCCATGACGTGAATGGGAACGTTGAGGTCTGCCAATGCGGCACAGACGGCTTCGCCGAGGCCGCCTTCGGCGTAATGGTCTTCAACGGTGATCAGGGCCCCGGTTTCCCGCGCCGCTTCTTCAAGCGTTTTTTGATCGACGGGTTTCACGCTGTACAAATCGATGACGCGTATGGTAATGCCGTCGTTCTGGAGCGCGTTGTATGCGGAGAATGCCTCGTGTAAGGTGACGCCGGCGCCGATTACGGTCACTGCGTCATCCTCGGTTTGCCGAAGCACTTTGGAGCCGCCAATCGCGAACTCTTCGTCGGGACCGTAGATGACCGGTGTGCCCATCCGGGTCGTTCGGAGATAGGTGATGCCGTCGTAGTTCAAGCAGGCCTCGACCAGCCGCTCGGTGGAAACCGCGTCGCACGGATAGACCACAACGCCGTCGAGGACGGTGCGCATCATGGCGATATCTTCGAGTCCCATTTGGGATGGACCGTCTTTGCCGATGGACACGCCCGCATGGGAGCCCGTGAATTTGATGCTGGGATTGCTGTAGCGGGCCATGCGAATCTGATCGAAGGCGCGGGTCATAAAGGCCGCGAAGGTCGAGACGCACGGGGTCTTTCCGCGCAAGGCCAAGCCTAATGCGGTGCCGACCATGTTCTGTTCGGCGATGTACATCTCGAAGAAGCTGTCGGGATGGGCCTCGCCGAATCGTTTCGCGCGGGTGGAATTGCTGACTTCTCCGTCCAGCGCCACGATCTGGGGATGGGTTCCGTACAGATGGAGCAGCGCGTTCCCGTAAGCGTTTCGTGTGGGGACCTTATCCTGGTCCGCGTAATCGAGTAATTGCGGCTCGCCCGGAGAGGGTGTTTTTGGGGCGCGGTTCTTCGGTGCCGCGATCATGCCGCGGGCGGACTTGTCCACCTCCCCCAATTCGCCCAAGGCCTGCTCCAGTTGATCCTGATCCAAGGTCTTGCCATGCCAGCCGTTTTCGTTCTCCACGAAGGAGACACCTTTGCCCTTCACGGTGTGCGCCACGATCATGGTCGGGCGTCGCGACCGTGCGGCCTTGTCGTACGCCTCCAGTATCTTGGGGAAAGAATGGCCGTCGTCCACCTCGATGGTTTTCCAGCCGAACGCGGACACGCGTTTCGTGTAGGCTTTCAAATCGTAGCCGTACATCGTTTCACCGCGCTGGCCCAGCCGGTTCACATCAAGCACCGCGATGAGGTTGTTCAATTTGTAGTGGGCAGCGAGTTGGAGCGCTTCCCACTGGGAGCCCTCCGCCATCTCGCTGTCGCCTAGCAAGACGTAGGTCCGATATGGCAGCTTGTCCAGATACTTGGCATTGATGGCCATTCCGACGCCGATGGAGAGTCCCTGCCCGAGGGAACCGGTCGCGGCTTCGGTGAAGCGAAACCGCGGGGACGGGTGCCCCTCCAGGACGCTGTCAAACTGGCGGTACGTCATCATCTCTTCTTCCGATATCTGTCCGGCGGCCGCCCACAAGGAGTACAAAAGCGGGGACGCGTGCCCCTTCGAAAAGATGAGACGGTCATTGTTGGGATGTTCGGGCTTGTCGGGAAAGTAACGGAACGTTCCGCCGAACATGAGGCCGGTCATGAGTTCGGTTGCAGAGAGCGAAGACGTGGGATGTCCCGCGCCGGCTTTCGTCGTTGCGGTCAGGGTGTAGTACCGGATTAGTTTGGCGAGTTTTTGCAGTTCGTTTGTATCCATAAGATCTGACAGTCTTTCTCAGGCGGTTGTGCTTGGATGCAGTCACCAACGCTGGGAGCGTATTGCACGGGATCCTCGCTCAAGCACTGGCCTGGTTTGTACCATGGACGTTCTGGGTTGGCGGGCCTTCGACACTTCTTACCTGCCTCCCGCCGACTTACCACACGAAAGTGCAAGTTGGATGCCAAACGCTTGAACGCGCTGAGAGCCTTGCCGGCATTTAGGAAGGGTTTAGGAAGGTTTTTCGGATAATCTGCGCTAAAACACCGCGGATGTGGGGGCATTCGTACGGGAGCTGTAGCGAACGGGACCCTGGAGACGGCGACAAAGATATGCGGCGATTGGGAAGTTTTTACACAATCGGATATTTTCGATACTGCCCCGAAGCGTGCCGCATCTGCGGCGTTTCAATGCCCAACCGGGGTACAAGCTGCCGGACTTCTAAGAACAGGCTGCCGTGAGTCGCTTTGTATCATTAGCGGTGGTTTGACAATGTTGAAATTAGGATCGGGATCGGGATCGAAAGCACTTTGCGCATCCTGCGTCGATCCCGATTTCGATCCCGATCCCGATTCCGAGAGTAATGTACGTTTCAACCATTCGCGATTGTTCTTGGTTCCAACAACCTCGATAGCGGTCCCCGCTCAGGGGGTCTCGGGGGGGGTGGGGTCCTCGCCGACTTTGGCTTTTCGCAGAGCGACGAAGAGAAAGACTCCGATGACGATCGCGACGATGCTGAAGAGCTGCTGGTCGGTAAGGTTGAGCAGGTGAGTCGGATTGTGATCCCCCCGCAGCATTTCCATGAAGAAACGGAAGATGCCGTAAAGGATGAAGTACACGGCGAATATGGAGCCCTTGAAGGGGCGCCAATGGTTTCGCAGGTAAACGAGCACGACGCAGAGCAAGGCCAATCCGATGGCGCTGTACAGTTGGGTCGGGTGTATAGGGTATGACCACTGGTCGACGCTGGTGTCGAAACCGTAGCGTTGTGCGTGGTCGATATAGGCCGGCGACCCTTCGAAGGTGAAGGGCTTGGACAGATCGAAAGGGATCCGTGGAAACGAAACGCCCCAAGGCAGGTCGGTGCGTTTACCGTAACAACAGCCGTTGAGGAAGCAGCCGATACGGCCGATGCCGTGCCCCAACGCGGCATACGGCGAAAGCACGTCGAGGACGTTCCAGAATCCCATCTTGTAGCGGCGGGCGTAGAAATAGATGACCGCAAGCACCGGTGGGATCGCACCCTGAAAGACCAGTCCTCCCTTCCAGATGGCGATCCATTCGAGGGGATGAGACCAACTGAATTGCTGGTGGAACATGATGATGTACAGCAACCGGGTGCCGGCGAGACCGAGGAGGAGGGTCCAGAAGGCCATGTCGCTGATGCGGTCGGGATCGATTCCGAACCGGGGCGCGTCGCGTCGTGCGAGGTACAGGGCGGTCAGGAATCCGATGGCCATCATCAGGCCGTAGGAGTGTATGGGGATCGGACCGATTCTAAGCAGTGTGGGGAGCATCGGACTCCTTGACGCCGACAGGCGTTCGCCAGGTAATCACTAGCAGTATGACTCCAAAACAAATCGCAACGTCGGCGAGGTTGAATGCCGGCCAGAACTTCCAGGGGAAGCGAAACGGGACAAAGTAGAAGTGGACCTGCAAAAAGTCCACGACCTCTCCCCGCACCATGCGGTCAATCACGTTGCCCACCGCGCCACCGGCTACCGCGCCAAAACCAATCGCCTGCAAGCGGGACGCCGGGCGAAGATGACGATATAAGAATCCCAGCATGCCGGTTGCAACGAGTGGCGCGGCGAGTGCTATCGCCCGGTTGTGGGAAAACTTCCCGCCGATCAGTCCCGGGTTCCGTTCATGGGTTACGTAGAAAAACGTCTTCTCCCGGTAGGGAACCGGACGCTCCATCGTCTGCACGATCGCTGCTTTGGTCAGTTGGTCCGCGCAAACCACTAGGACGAGGATGGCGAGAACCCAACGTAATTGGTCCCGAGTCACGGCATCTATCTACAAGCGGCCCGATTTCTCAATCTTGGATTGGCATTCAATGCAATAGCGTGCCGACGGGAAGACCTCCAAACGCTTTCGAGGGATCTCGTTTCCGCAGCCTTCGCAGTCCCCGTACTTGCCCTCTTTGATACGGCGCAGGGCCTCGGCCACCGCTTGCAACATTTCCGACTCACCGCTCGCGATGCTGAGCGCGGTCTCGCGTTCGAAGTTGTCGGTGCCGACTTCCGCGTAGCTGGATACGTCGGCGGTTTGATCGCTTGCGGGCTGATACAGCGTTTCTTCTTCGAGGCGCTGAATGCCCGAGACAAGCCGGTTGCGCTCTTCCATGAGCAGTTTTTCGAATTTCTTCGCATCCCGTTTGTTCATGCCTCGACTCCGAGTTGGTTTGCACACACTTGGCAAATACCGGGGTGATCGGTCACCGTTCCCACGGATTCACGGACGTGCCAGCAACGCACACACTTTTCGCCCGGTGCTTGCGTGACTTCCGCACGCAGGGGCACGCCCTCTGTTTCCGTAGATTCTTTGACGCCTTGCAGTATGGTCTTGGAAACGATAAAAATGTCGTCGAGCTGGGCCTCATACTTGGTCAGGACCGAGGCAACAGCTTCGGTTCCAGGTACTAACGTAACCGCGGCCTGGAGGGATGACCGGATCTGGTTGGCCCTCCGAGCCTCCTCAAGCTCCTTGGAAACAACGCCGCGCACCCGTAGAATTTCGTCCCATTCCTGGGCTTGGGCTTCCGGCAGAATCCACTCTTCCCTGACGGGCTTAAACTGTTCCAAATGAACCGCTTCCGACACCCGGAGGTGTTCCGGAAGGAACTGCCAGGCCTCGTCCGTCGTGTAGGTCAGCACGGGCGCCATCAGCGTCAACAGATCGGTCAACACCTCGGCCAGTACCGTCTGGGCCGCGCGGCGTTCCCGCGAGTCGGTTGCAAATGTATACAGTCTGTCTTTCAAAACGTCAAGGTAAAAAGCACTCATGTCCACCGCACAGAAATTGTGAGCGGCGTGGTAGACCACGTGAAACTCATAGTCTTCGTAGGCCTTAAGTACGCGTTTCTTAAGAAGTTGCAGGCGGTGCAAGGCCCAGCGATCGATGTCCAGCAGGTCCTCGTAGGCCACCGCGTTTTCGGCCTTGAAATCGAAGAGATTGCCGAGCATGTGGCGGAAGGTGTTGCGGAACCGGCGGTAGCTGTCCTGCAACCGAGTGAGGATTTCGTCGGAGATGCGGATGTCCTGCCGGTAGTTTTCGCTGGTCACCCAGAGGCGCACGATGTCAGCGCCGTACTTGGACAACAAGTCGGGGAGACCGACGTAGTTGCCGAGACGCTTGGACATGGCCTTGCCTTCGCCGTCCACGACGTAGCCGTGAGTCAGCACGGATTTGTAGGGTGGCGATCCTTTGGCGGCGATTGACGGGATCAGCGAGGACTGGAACCAGCCGCGATGCTGGTCGCTGCCTTCGAGGTACATGTCGGCGGGCCATTGCAGGTCCGGCCAGACTTCGCAGACGGCGCGGCTGCTGGTACCGGAGTCGAACCAAACGTCGAGGATATCCGTCTCGTGGACGAATTCGGTCTCGCCGGATTCGGCGCACTTGGCGCCGTCGGGCACAAGTTCCGATGCGGGGGTGTCGAACCAGCGGTCGATGCCATCGGCGGCGGACAACGCGAGCTGCTCGATCTTCTTGAAGCTCGCGGCGTTCGCAAACACCTCGCCGCTTTCTTTGCCGTAAAAGACCGGGATGGGCACGCCCCACGCGCGCTGCCGGCTGATGCACCAGTCAGGGCGTTGCTGGATCATGCCATAGATGCGCTCTTTCCCCCACTCCGGAATCCATCGAACCTGGTCGACGGCTTTCAACGCTTTTTCGCGAAGACCATCGTGGTCCATATTGATGAACCATTGCGGCGTGGACCGGAAGATGATGGGGCCGCTGCAACGCCAGCAGTGCGGATAGCTGTGCTCGTACGGACTCGTCGACAGCAACACACCGGAGGCTTCGAGGTCTTCGACGATCTTCTTGTTGGCGTGAAAGACCTGGAGCCCTTCATACGGGCCGGCCTCAGCGGTGAACACGCCGCTGTCGTCCACGGGCGACAAGGGGGCGATGCCGTATTCCATCCCGACGACGTAGTCTTCCTGGCCGTGGCCGGGAGCGGTATGAACGCACCCCGTACCGGCGTCAAGCGTGACGTGCAAGCCGAGGATGATCGGGCAAATGCGATCCGGGAACATGATGTGTTGATAGGTCAGCCCCTCGAGGTCGGCGCCTTTGAACTGAGGGCCTTTCTCATACTCCGTGATGCCGCTGGCTTCCAAAGCGGCCGGACCGAGGTAACTGGCCATGATGAGCCATTCGCCGCCGACCTTGTAGGCCGCGTACTCGTAATCGGGATGGACCGTGATCGCGAGGTTCGCCGGAAGGGTCCACGGGGTGGTCGTCCAAATGACGAAGTGAGCGGGACCGTCGAGACCCGGGACTTTCTTGTCCGCTTTGAACTTCACGTAGATGGACGGCGAGGTGCGGTCGGCGTACTCGACCTCGGCTTCGGCGAGGGCCGTCTCGCAGGACGGGCACCAGTAGATCGGCTTCAGTCCGCGATAGATGGCGCCGGTCTGATAGATGTCGCCGAAGTTGCGGATGATGGTGGCGACGTAATTGGGGCTCAGCGTGAGGTAAGGGTTGTCCCATTCGCCGGTGACGCCGAGGCGCTTAAAATCCTTGCGGTGGATGTCGACGTACTTCAGGGCGAACTCACGGCAACGTCGGCGGATCTCGACCTGGGTCATGGCCTTGGCCGCGTCGCCGAGTTCGGTGGTGACCTTGTGTTCGATGGGCAGCCCATGGCAGTCCCACCCGGGGACATACGGCGCATCGAAACCCGGCCATCTGCTTGGACTTGACGACAAGGTCTTTAGAACCTTGTTCAGCGCGTGACCGGAGTGAAGTTCGCCGTTGGCGTAAGGCGGGCCGTCGTGGAGGACGAATTTGGTCCGGCCCTTGGCGACCTCCCGCATCTTGCCGTACAAGTCCATGTCGTCCCAGCGCTTAAGCATCTCGGGCTCGCGCTGGGTGAGATTCGCCCGCATGGGGAATTCGGTAATGGGCAGGTTGACGGTGCCTTTGTAGTCCTTCTCGGACGTGGCGGCCCCGGCCTTTGCCGTATCTTTTTTCGTTTTCGTCGTATCGGACACGATAACCTACTCCAATCGAATGCGGGACAATATCATAGAGGTTCCGCGAAGTTCAAGACTTGGTCGTCACTATTCGCAGTATTCTGAGCCGTTTTGGCCGTGTACACGAGCCGGTGACCGGGCTTGTTATACCCGTGGCGATGCGTAGTCTGTGAGAAGGAGCGTTGCGAGTTTTCAGGAGAGAGCGCCCTGGGGCACGGGCGTCTCGCCCGTGGGCTTGAGATTTGCCTGGCGTTCATTTCAATCCCCACGGGCGAGACGCCCGTGCCCCAGTGAACACCCTTGAATGCATTCACTCATTCTTCGTTGGTAGGATTCGCGAACGGGGTGTACCATTCTGACCGCGTCAACAACGAGGTGCCCACTCATGATCATCGACAAATCCGGTCGTCCTTATGTGACGATCTACGAATGCTGGAGCGATCACGAAGCGGACGTCATCGTCTCGTGTCTCGGCGCCCACGATATCGTCGCGCGGACGAATTCCGAACTCCCCCACTCGGTGTTTCCGCTCGCCGTGGATGGCCTCGGCAAGGTCGAAATCCTCGTCGCTGAGGACGATGTTAAGGAGGCGACGTTTATTGTAAGGGAACGGGCGAACCATGGGGGTGGTGCTGAAGAAGAAGCGTAAGACGACAGCCACGCCATGGCGTGGCTGTCGTCTTTCGCGGAGGCAGGGTGACGATCGTTCGAGCTTGACCGAATTTTCAGGAGTTTTTCGCATGCGTGGTGTTGCAGGATTCTTGCTGCTGGCTGTGTCGCTTGTTGCGTATGCCGGTGATGACACAATGTCGTCGTCGGCTTTGTTCTACGTATCCCCTTCCGGCGACGACGCGACTGCGGGGACGGCGGAGGCGCCGTTTCAGTCTCTGTCTCGCGCGCGGGAGGCGATGCGGGCGTTGCCGCGGGAGAAAGGGCGGGTGAAGGGGCGGCGCGTAGTGATCGAGCTGGCGGATGGGGTGTATCGGTTGACTGAACCGTTGGTGTTTACGAGCCGGGATTCGGGCGGGGCGAAGGTGCCGGTGACGTATCGGGCGGCGGACGGAGCGCATCCGGTGGTGAGCGGGGGCGTGATGGTGACGGGCTGGGAGCCGGATGAAAACGGGCGTTGGAAGGCGCAGACGGATATCGCGGAGTGCCGGCAGTTTTATGTGAACGGCGTCCGGGCGCAACGGGCGCGGGGACCGTTTCCAGAGGGGGCGGAGCGGTTTGCGGCGTTGAAGGCGATTGACGAGGTGGCCGGGTTTCGCATGGCGGACGCGTCGTTGGCGGAGTGGCAACGGCCGGGCGATCTGGAACTGGGGTTCTTCAATTCGTGGAGCCACATGATCGGGCGGGTGGCGTCCGTCCAACGGGACGAGGACGGCGTGGTGCAAGTCATCATGCAGCAGCCGAGTTTCTACCTGCTCTGCCGCAAGGAAGGGGTGAAGGCCGAGTATCCCGCATACATGGAGAACGCTCGGGAACTGTTGGACGAACCGGGAGAGTGGTATCACGACCGGGCCACCGGCGTGCTGTATTACCTTCCGCGCGAGGGTGAGGATCTCGCGTCCGCGGAGTGTGTGGTGACGGTGTTGGAGACGCTGGTGCAACTGCGCGGCACCGCGAAGCGTCCGGTGCGGAACATCCGGTTTGAAGGGATTACCTTCGCAGATGCCACGTGGCTGGGACCTAACCGGATCGGGCACGCGGACGTGCAGGCAAATTTTTCATTTGCGCCAAGCAATGTTTTTGAACGAGATGAATCCATTGTGAATCTCCACAACGAGTATGTGAAGAGTCCGGGCAACGTGGTGGTCGAATACGGGCATGGCATCGTGTTCGAGGGTTGCACCTTTACCCGGTTGGGCGGCGCGGGTTTGGATCTCGGGCGCGGGTCGCAGGAGTGCGTGGTGTCGAAGTGCACGTTTCGCGACATCTCGGGGAACGGCATTCAGATCGGGGACGTGCAGAAGGAGGACCATCATCCCAGCGATCCCGCGAACATCGTGCGCGGGAATCGCGTCGCGGATTGTCTGATTGAAAACGTAGGCGCGGAGTATGAGGACAGCGTGGGGATCTTCGCGGGGTACGTGCAGGAGACGGCGATCGAACACAACGAGATCCGGGATCTCCCCTACTCCGGCGTTTCGATCGGTTGGGGCTGGGGCGAGGAAGACAGCGGCGGCGGGAATTATCCGATTCCCTTCGTGTACGAACAGCCGACGCCCGCGCGGGACAACCGGATCGCGGGCAATCATATCTATCACGTGATGCAGCGGCGCAATGACGGCGGCGGGATTTATACATTGGGGAACCAGCCGGGCACGGTCATCAGCGGGAATTACATCCACGACAATCCGGGTGCGCCGGGCGGTATCTATCTCGACGAAGGGAGCGGGTTCATTGAAGTCACGGGGAACGTGGTGCACGGGGTGAAGACGCCGATGAATTACAACAACCGCGCGCAGAACCGGATCGAAACGTGCAATGAGCATGACAATCATTTCGGCGTCGCGCCGGGGGACGCGGGGTACCCGAAGGAGATCGCGGAGGCCGCGGGGCCGCGGTGAATTGGAGTGGGCCTTATAGAAGGTTGTGGAATTCGTCCCGCGTGAGTTCGACATCGCGAAGGATACTCGCCAACAGACCTGGCCCGATGGTTTCGCCCGCATGAACCGGAACCGTCGTTACACGACCGTCGGCGTGCCGAAGACGATGATAGCTCCCCCGTGTTCGGCTTCGACTTCGAAGCCAGCTTTTCGTAGTGCGGTGATGACTTCCCTACCGGTTAGTATGGGAAGGGGACTCATGGGGAGACGGTGATTCGCTGGACGCCGACGAATTCGAGCGATTCGACTTCCTCCCCCGCATCCTCAAGACAGAGTTCGGCGGCCTCGCGTATCCGCATCATGACCTCGTCCAGCGATTTCGCCTGCGTATGGCATACACGGAGGGCCGGCACAGTTGCCACGTAATACCCGTCTGCGTCCTGTTCGATAATCACGCTAAATTCCATGGAAGTAGGCCCTCCTTACACCGGGATTGTACGCGCTCCGGGACGAGACAGACAACTAAATTACAGTGACACCCAGGACACTTGACGTCGTTCACCCTTTCGTGCCGCTAACTTATGGGGTCCGAAAGAGCCACGCTATCCCCGCTTTCGCAAGGATGACCAACGTGGCGGTCCCAGTGGGGGAAATCCGACAAGAGTCTTGCCCCCTCCCCTTCATCCGTGGAAGAATGCGGCGGTTGGTTAACCGGGGACGATGGCGTTGGATGGAATTGGAGATACTGGGGTGGACATCGAGATACGTGAATACCGGCCGGAGGATGAAGCGGAGTGGATGCGGGTGCATGCCATTATCCTCAGCATTTCGCATGCGTGGAATTATTCGATTCAGGAGCGGCCGGACTATGAAGGGTTTCGGTCGACGCGGCTGGTGGCGGTGCATGAGGGGAAGATCGTCGGACTCACGGACACGCAGTATGAGAATGAGGCGGGCGAGTTCTGTTTCATGAAGGACAGCCCGGGCGGGTACGTGCTGGAGTTCGGACGGTTGCCGGAGTACACCGGGCATCGCATCGGGCAGTTGCTCATCGACGCGACGGTGGAGGATGCGAAGAAGAAGGGGTTTAAGCGGCTGGAGTATTGGACGCAGGATCGGAAAGCGCAACGGTACTATCAGCGGGTTGGGATGAAGGAGATCGGGCGTCACTACCGATTCCGTATGCGGGCGCCGGAGGACGTGAAGGACGCGGTCGGCCGGAATTACATCGGGATCGAGTACCTGTATTGCGCGTGTCTGCCGGAAGAGTGGCCGCTGGTGAAGGAGAAGTACGACATCGTGACGAAGCATCCGCTGGAACCGCATTTGTGTATCGGTTATGAGATCCGGTTTTGAAGACGGTTGGAGACTCCACGGCAAGAACATCCCCCTTGATCCCCCTTCAAAGGGGGAGTGGTACGAAGTTCCGACAAGGAGCACATAGGTAACAGTTTAGACCGGACACGTTGGGTAACGCTTCTTGCGGTAGGACGCCAGTTGCCTGAGCTGAGTATTATCCATATCATCGTCACCGAGGACGCAACGCAAAGCGTTGCGACTGACTCCCCCTTTGAAGGGGGATCAAGGGGGATGTTCTTTCCTCCAGCCTCTGTACTCCCTATCCATTCGCCGGGATCACCGGGAGTTCCACGTAGGACGCGTGGTCGCCGTCGCGATGGAATTTCACGGTGGGAATACGGTTGTCGTCGGCGTTCGGGTCATTCTTCGGGCTGATGGCCGGATTCAGGGGGAAGGTGGGATAGTCCGCACAGGCGATGGTCACGCGGAGTTGGTGCCCTTTCTGGAAGACCCATGACGTTCGGGAAGTAATCGATAACGAGTTCAACCACCGCGTCGTTCGCGAATACCTCAGGATTCCAGTCGTTCTTTTCAAATCCGTGCCAGGGCAGTTCCGGTTTTACGTCGATGCCCTTGGTTCCGGCCAGAATCATCTTGTCGTTGTTGCGCAATACGGCGAATCCGGCGCGCAATTGGCCTTCCGTGACGAGCAGGGCCTCGCCGTTTTCGTCCACGTCTTCGAGGTACACGAAGAAATCGCCGTCCGGCGCGGTGGACGATACGAAAAGATGCAGGATGGGGTGTCCCGTGATCTCCGTATCCGCTTCGTAAGGACACCGTCGTGTAGGACACGCATTGCTTGTCTTTCTCGGTGCGGATGGGTGGCGCATCGGGCCACTGCACTCCAATGCCGAGCCAGCGATTACCTTCGGTTTCGGTGTAGGTCGAGCTGTGGGTCAGATCGGGGACGTATTCATCGGCGGCCGCGGCGGGGACCCGCTCGGCGAGACCGTGATCCGGCTGGAAGTACTGCTTGGTGAGGACCTGCCGCGCGAGGGGCCATTCCTTCTCCATGCGCCAGCCTCCGCCGTGCATGACGTAGATGCAGACGGGTGGTTCGGTGTCGATGCCGTTGTCGATGCCTTTGAGGTAGTGGTCGAAGAAGCGCAGGTGTTCGCGCCAGTAACGGATCGGCACCGTGCTCACGTCCTCGCCGAAGTATTTCCAGAACGGCCCCTGTTCGGGTTCGTGATAGGCGGGGGTGATCAGAAGTTTGGACGGATTCGCCTTTGCCATGGTGCAATAGAGTTCGAAAGTGCCGCGCGTGAACCCGTCGAACCACGCGCCAATGTCGTAGATGGGAATACCGGAAGCCATGACACCGGGCACATGCCCGCTGGGACTCATATCGTAGAGGTTTAGATCGAGCGGCGCGGGTCCGTCGATGAACCGGATCTCTGGAGGCCCATTCGTTGTAGTCGTAGTTCCGGAGATGGTCGCGGGTGGCGTTAAAGTAGAGTCCATTCCGTTTTGCGCCGTCCGCATAGACCGGCGCACCATCGAGAAACGATCCGGTGTTCGGATCGTACTCCGGAATTTCGTCCGCCCATTCGCCGTCACCGTCTTCATCGGCGGCGGGCTTGGTGGGCCGGGCGCCTCCGTCCGGGAAGTAGCAGTTGTGGGTGATGACGCCCATGTATTCGGAGAACCCTTGCATGAATCCCTGAAGGTAAATGCCCCCGGGATAGACTTCCCCCGAGAACCCATCCAGGGGAATGGCGGTTGGCATGATGCATTTCAGGGCCTTGGGCTTGAACGTGGCGGTGGCGGTTTGCGACCAGCCGAGATAGGAGGCGCCTTTCATGCCGACCTTGCCGTTGCACCAGGGTTGCTCGGCAATCCAATCGATCAACTCTTTCCCATCTTCACCAAGGCGCGGCATGAAATCTACGACCCAGCCGGAGGATGCACCGGTGCCGCGCATGTCGGCACGCACGAAAACGTAGCCGTGCGACACGAAGAGATTGCAGTCCGCGGCATTACGTTCGTCTCGGATCTGGCCGGTAGCGGGATCGATGCGCGAACGCTGATACGGGGTGTATTCGAGGATGACGGGGAACGCGTCGCGCGCGGGTCCGTCCTTGGGCAGATACATGTCCACGGCGAGTTGAACGCCGTCGGACATGGGCACGTAGGTGGAGCGTACATCGACGCCCGTGTACTCCGGTTCCGTGTAGCCCGAGTACGCGAATGGTTTGCTGACGCGTGGTGCGCCGTCGGCGCAGGCCGAGAGCGCGATGGCAACGGTCAGTACGAAGGCCGCGGCGCAACGAGATGCCGAGTTCGATTGCATGGTTCTACTCCCCCATCTTTACGCCGTAACGTTCCATAAATGCCGGGACATCGATCGGCTGCCCGGTGTGGGCGGACTCGATCGCGGCGAATAAGAGTCCTACGCAATGAATGTTGTCGTCGAGATGGTTTGGCGGCGGGTCTCCCCCGTTCAACCAATGACAAAACATTTCCGCGAGCCATGGATTCTTCCAGGCGGGCTGCTGCAGGAGCGCCAAGTCTTCGCAGGTCGGCTCTTCCCACGGGCCGCCGCTATAGACGCGCAGTTTCCGGCGATCCAACTCGAGGGTGCCGTCGCAGCATTCGGCGCGGATGTAGTCGTTTTCCCATCCGTTCAGGGTGCTCGCGTTGGCCTTGGCGCCTTCGTAGAAGCACTTCACGCCGTTATCCATCTCGATAGTGATGAGGGCTGTGGAATCGCCCGCGAACTCGCCCCAGGGCGGATTCCAGGTGACCGCATAGACGGTCTTTGCGTTGGACCCCGCGAGCGCTCGGTGACAATCAAAGTGATGAACGGTGCCGTCCACGAGGAGGGCATCTGGAATCGTATGGCGAAACTCGCCCCAACTTCCGAATTTGCGGCAATTGTGTGTAAAGCGATGGACGATGTAGTTGAGGTCACCGTATGCGCCGCTCTTCACCGCGAGTTCGAGCGATTGTTTATCCTGGTCGAAACGATGGCTCATGGTCACGGCCATTTTGACGCCGGCGGCTTTGACGTTGCGATAGATCCGCGAACAAGCGTCCATGGTGTCGGCGATGGGTTTTTCGCTGAGAATGTGGCAGTCGTGGGCGAGGGCGATATCGACAATGGGTTCGTGCATGGCGGGCGGCACCACGATAATGACGAAGTCAGGCCGGGTCTCCGCCACGGCCTTGGCTGCGTCGTTGTAGAGTTGCACGTCCGTGAGCCCCAGATCGGCTTTGGCCGAGGACAGGACTTCGGGGTTGACGTCGACGGCCGCGGCGGCTTCGGCGAGTCCCAACTCCTTGAGCCGGGGCAAGACCTCTTCGCGCCAGTGGCCCCCCCAGCCGCCGACGCCGACCAGCACGTAGCGTAACGGGCTGCTCATACCGGGAAATCCGCGGGCACGGGTTTGTGCGGAACGGGATGCCCTTTCGCCTTTTCCGCATCGCGATGAAGGTGTCCGACCCGTCCGCCCTCCGGCGTGGCATCTTCAAACCAGAATCCGGCGAGGTCTTCGTACACCTCGACGACGTTGTGCTCGTCACCCGCCTTGGTGCAGACAATATCGCCCGGTTTCACGTAGTGGGCCTGGCCCTCCGTCATGACCTTGGCCTTGCCTTCGAAGATGAGCCAGTATTCGTGACAGTCGTGGAAGTGGCAGTCGAAGGTTCCCCCGTCCGCAGAAATGCGAAACACTCCCGCGCTGGTGACGGTCGACCACGCGGGCCGGTTTTCCCCTTCCATCGCGTAATCGCTGGTGCGAATGACAGGCATGTGTGGGGCCTCCTTGGTTTGGTAAACGCTCGGTTGGCAGTATACCGTGGAGGCGGGTGGTGTGGCTATGGGAATGGGACCTATCAAGCGGGTACTCGTACCCGAGAGCGGCTTGTCGTCTTTTCCAGTGCAGTTCTATCTACAGTCGAAATTGGGGCAGCAAAGCTTTAGTCCCTTGCGGTACTCGTTAACCAATCCATGGAAAACCTTGCAAAGTAGATGGTTTCGTAGGGGCTCTCCGTGCCGCGTTCGTAGAGGCAGCCGGCGTGGCTCTCATCCAACGAGACGAGGCACGAATACGCGGATGGGCCGGCGTAGAGTGTGCGGCTAAACTTCCACGTTGCGCCGTCGTCTTCGCTGAGGCGGACGGTCATCTCGTGACGTTCGTTGCGGGACGCGGGGTTGGAAAAGAGGACCAGATTGGGTCCCGTTCCATCTGAAGGGGTCTGGCGGAGGATGGAGCCCTGGCAGCGGGGCGCGATCAAGGTCTCGTCGTAGCGGAGAGGCGACCAGCTTTCGCCGCCGTCGGTGCTGGATGACGTAACACGATAGACGGTGTCGTTATTCGCTGCGCGACGCATGTTAAGCAGAAGCAAGCCGTCGCGACATTCGATCACCTGACACTCGTTCGTGCCGTCTTCGGTGACGCCGCCGAGTTTCCACGTTGCCCCGTGGTCGTCGGAGTAGTAGACGAGGGAATGGTAACCGACCGCGTCGCCGCGGGTCTTTTGGTCGCAAGGGATGACAAGGCGTCCCTTGTGCGGCTCATGGCGCAACTGGATGCCCACGCCGGGGCCGGTGGCGTACCAGGTCCAGTTCGGCACTTTCACGTCGTGCGTGATTTCTCTCGGCTTGACCCAAGTTGCGCCGTGGTCGTCACTGTAGGTGACCCAGGCGGTGCGGGTGCCTTCGCTGGTGCCGTTGACGATTTCGTGCTCGGAGTCGTGGCCCAAGTTGTGCGTGAGATGGAGCCACAGGCGGCCGGTATCCTCGTCGAGCACGGGACAGGGGTTGCCGCAGGTGTTCTCGGCGTCGTCCCACACAACTTGCACGGGACCCCACGTTTCGCCGCCGTCCGTTGAGCGGCGTAACAGCAGGTCTATGTTGCCGCTGTCGGAACTACTCCCTTTGCGCCCTTCGCAGAAGGCGAGGAGCGTGCCGTCCGCGGCTTTGATGACGGACGGAATGCGGTATGTGTCATAGCCGCCTTCGCCGCTCGTGAAGACGGCCTGTTCCTGTGGAAGCAAGGCCGCTTCGCGGTCGAGTTCCTCCATCGTGAACCGCACGCTGACGATGTAGGGTCCCAGTTGCGATGGCGGGGGCGGTTCGACGAGGTCGCCTTCGTGTGAATTCCAGTCGCCGCCGATGGTCGTGATGGATGCGGGTTTGCCGTTGCCGACGAAGGTTTCCGCGTGGACTTGGACGATGGTGAAAAACGCGCAGCCGACTGCGGTTAACGCATATCGATATGACGTCATACTGCCCCCAATTTGAACTGCTTCCGATCTCAATCATATATCCAACGATACCCGACGGTGGTCGTTTTTTGCACGTGACCGGATAACATTGAAGAAGGCGGGTTGGAAAACCCGCCCTGCGAAGAATCTACCCAATCGTTGGTGTCGTTATTTGTCGTTTTTGATTTCCTTGATCCGGATATTCTTCCATTTGACGGTGTAGGGTTCGGTCTTGTCGCCGACGGCGTGAACCTGGAGGCCGATGAAACCGGAAGGCGTCATGTCGTCGTGGAGGTCGGCGCGGAGTTCGCCGTTGACCCATGTCTTGATGTGGTCGCCGATGGCCTCGACCTTATAGTGGTTCCATTCGCCGTTTTTCCAGACCGTCTTGCCCTGTTCGGAGAACTTTTCGGCGAGTTCCTTGTTTTCCTTCGTGGGATAGAGCCAGCCGCGACGGCCTTCGTCGTAGATGCCGCCGGACCATTTGCGCGGGTTGTTCTCGTCTTCCATCTCGATTTGGTAGCCGTGGACGCGGCCGTCCTGATAGTCCGGCGTGCTCTCGCTGCGAATTTGGCAGCCGGAATTCATGGTGGGATTGGCGAAGGCGTCGAATTCGAGGATGAAGTCTCCGTAGTGCTCTTTCGTACACAGGAAGGTATTTTGGGTGTTCGGGGCCGACACGCCCACTATGCAATCGCCCTCGACATGGTAGGTGGCCGCGCCGCCTTTCACCTCCCAGTTGTCGAGGTCTTTTCCGTTGAACAAGGGAACCCAGTCGTCGTCGGCATGGATTACCGGCGCGAAACAAAGGAAAGCCAACAAGGCTACGCCGAAAATATAGATGGATTTCATGATATGTCTCCCGGTTTTGAACCGCCAAGCGCTATAGTGCGGATCGCGGGGCGACCACTTACGCTAGTGGCATCGCCCGGCCTCTCTTGACGTTTTTCGCAAAGTGATTGGTGCACGACCAATATGAATTGACACGTACGTCAGCGCGTTGCGGATCCCTCGGCTTTTGCCTGCACACCGCGGGTTTGCAATTCCGTCAAACTCTTGGCGATTTCGTTGAAGTTGGCAATGGAAAGCGCGATATCCGGGAGCGAATCATCCCAGTCATACTCGTACTCGACCGAGAATACGCCCTGGAATCCCTGCCGCAACAGTTCGGCCAGGATGCCGCGCACGTTGGCGACGCCGGTGCTCCAAGGCACATCGTGGGCATCCTTGTTGCCGAACTCGTCGAGATCCTTGAAGTGCAAACAGATGATGCGACCTTCGAGTTCCTTGACGGCATCCACGGGATCGATGCCCGACCGGAGCCAGTGGCCGGTATCGGAGCAGGAGCCGATGCGTTTGCTGTGGCCTTCGCAGGCTTCGAGGACGGTGTCCGGATTCCAGTAGCGGGACGGTTCGGGATGGTTGTGGAGGGCGACGTTGATGCCGTATTCGTCGGTCAGTTTATCCAGCAAGTCGAAGGCCTCAGGGGGCGGCTCGGATACGATGGTCTGGATTCCCATCGCTTTCGCGAAATCGAAGACCTTGCGATCTTCGGCCTCGTCAGTGCCCAGGCCGACGACGCCGTAGTTTATGAGTTTGATGTCGGCGGCCTTCAAGCGGTCCAGGACCTCCGAATACAGTTCAGCCGGCATATTGTGGTCGAACTTCGCATCGGGCTTTTCCTTGCTGAGCGTCTGGCCGGGATAGGCTTCGATGTAGTGCAGGCCCAGGGCGTGGACCTTGTCGATGGCCTCGTAGAAGGTAAAGCGGTTGAAGCTGTAGGCCTGGCACCCGAGATGCCATCCCAGGGCTTCGGCAGCGGGCGCGCCCTTGGGGGTGATGGTAGCCGCGGCGACATTGTCGTCTTGGGCGTACACGGCCGGTACGGCGGCCAGGGTCAAGGCACAAAGTAAGACGGCGATGGAAAATCGAAAGGCGTTCATGGTTACACTCCTGTCTGCGGGTGTCGCATCACACGACATGGTTTGGGTGCCATGGTAGCGTTTTCACACCGCGGAGAGCAACGGCAATGCGCCGGGTCGGTTTCAGAGCCGTTTGACGCCGAATCCGCCGCCAATTTCGATGACGGCCCCAGTGGCGTAATCGAAGTACCCCTCGGCCAGAGCGACGACGGCCTTGCCCACGTCTTCCGGGGTCCCCCAGCGGTCTTGCAGCAACAGTCCCTCTGCGATGAGTTTGTCGTACTTTTCCTTCACGCCGGCGGTCATGTCGGTATCGATGAGGCCGGGCCGGAGGTCGTACACGTTGATGCCGTACGGGGCGAGTTGGACTGCGAAGGTCTGCGCGGCCATGCTGAGGCCGGTTTTGCTGATGCAGTACTCGGCCCGTGACGGGCTGGCCGTATCTGACGAGATGCTGGTGATGAAAACGATCTTTGGAACGTAGGAAGTGCCGGATTTGACTTGCTCGATCATCTGGTTGGCGACGAGCTGGGACAAGAAGAAGGGGCCGCGCAGATTGATGTCGATGAGCCGGTCGAAACTCTCCGCCGTGGTCTTGAGGACGTTCAGACGCTTGAGGACCCCGACGCCCGCGTTGTTCACGAGTACATCGATGGAACCGAAGGCGTCGAGCACCTCGTGGAACATCCGCGGGTGGTCGTCGAGATTGGCGATGTCGCCCGCCACGGGAAGGAATCGGCAACCGGCCTTTTCGACATGGTGTTTTACTTCGTAGAGGCCGGATTCCGTGTTGGCGGGGTCGGCTTTCGTGGCGCATCCGGCGATGTCATAGCCGTGTTGAGCCAGGGTTAAGGCGATGCCGCGACCGATGCCCCGGCTTGCACCGGTGACCATGGCGACTGCTTTGCTCATTCAATCATTCCTTACGGCGTTTCATGCGGCGCGATTATTTGATCGTGTAGTGTACGCGCGTTTCGCGGCGCCGGACGACCCGGCTGCTGCCGCCATGATTGGTGAAGTCGAAGAAGATCGCGAGAATCAACAGCACAAGGCTCCATCCGTGGAATCCGCCGTTGGCATTGATGCCGATGGCGTAGGCGCAGGTGGTGTACGGCATGAAGAAGAAACCCAGCAGCGGCCAGAGCGCCGTCTGGAACGCGGTTGCCGTGTACCCGACAATCCACATGAAGAAAAGGGTCACCCGAGGTATCAGCAATCCAATCAGCACGAGGAGACAAGGCATAACGACCTCCTTTACTTGCTTTTCCACACGTCGCCCAAGCAGGTGCCGACGGCTTGGGCGGCCTGGACAGGGGGCAATCACCGCCGGACGCGAGGATTCTCGTTGTGCGCACGCGTACTCTTGAAGAGATGGATACCGCGATCACTTTCCTTCATCGCCGGCCGTAGTTCCAATACCGTCGCTGAACACTGTACAAGTGCACCGTGCGCGTTACAAGATTGGCGGTAGAACCCGAGCAGGGCCGGCTTTCGCGCTTGACAGAACCTATGGGCAGGTGCAAGGCTCTTGACGATTGAGACAAAAGCGCGGAATCAGCGAACGGAATCTTTGTTTGTGAGCGAACAGCAAGAAAATACATCGGGGAATACCGCGATGATTCGGGCCGAGGGACTCCGTAAGGAGTTTGCCGGACCCAAGGGCGATTCGGTGGTGGCAGTCAAAAATGTGACCTTTTCGGTCAATGCGGGGGAAATCTTCGGGCTATTGGGTCCGAATGGGGCCGGAAAGACGACGTTGCTTCGCATGCTGGCCACCATCATCACGCCGACGGCGGGTCAGTGCTGGATCGCAGGTCACGCCACGCATGAATCGCCGGGAAACGCACGCCGGCAGGTGGGCTTCATGTCCGGCAATACGAAATTGTACGGGCGTCTGAAGGCGCGGGAAATGTTGTTGTATTTCGGGCGGCTGTACGGGATGCCCGACGAGGCGATAGCCAAACGCACCGAGGAACTCGCGACGATGTTGGACATGAAGCCGTTCATGGAACGGCGGTGCGACACTTTATCTACTGGGCAGACGCAGAAGGTGTCGATTGCGCGGGTGCTTCTGCACGATCCCCCCGTTTTAATTCTGGACGAGCCGACGCTGGGGCTCGATATTATGACGAGTACGGCCATACTCGATTTCATTTTCGACGCCAAACAGCGGCATCACGCGATCATATTTTCGACGCACTACATGACCGAGGCGGAAGTGCTCTGCGACCGGGTGGGGCTGATGTATACCGGCGAAATCATGGCGATGGACACGAAGCAAGGGCTCTATGACGCAACGAATACCGATAATCTTCACGACGTATTCATGGCGTACGTCGACCGGCAGGCGGTGGGTCCGGTATGAAACTGCGGACTGTACTCGTCATCTTCCGTAAAGAGCTGCTCGACATGCTCCGCGACCGGCGTACGCTCATCGCCATGCTGGGCATTCCGATCGTTCTCTATCCCGCTCTTTTCATCTTTGGTTCCCAGGCGGCGCTGATGCAGCGGGACCGGTTGACGGAATCCCTCTCCCGCGTGGCGGTCGTTGCAGAGGACCCGGTTCTTCTCACGAATTGGTTGAGCAAGAATTCAAAACTGTTCGTGTGCGAATCATCCGATCCCGAGCAGGATCTCTCAAACGGGAGAATACACGCCATTATCAACGTTACGGGCGATTTGGCGCGACGGTTGCGGGAAGGTAAGGCAACAGAGATCACCATCCAGTACGACGCGACCGATACGGCATCCCAGGAAGCCGTGAAACGGTTGTTGGAGACGTTTGAGGACCGGGAAGCGGCGTTGTTGAAGACCCGGCTCGAGGACGCGGGGATTCCCGCAGATTACGTCGATCCGTTGCAGGTAAAACGGGAAAACATGGCGCCGCGCACGCGAACCACAAAGATTGTGTTGGGCTCGCTGATGCCGCCGTTGATGATTCTCATGCTGGGGGTGGGCGCGTTTTATCCGGCCATTGATTTGACCGCGGGGGAGAAAGAACGCGGGACCTTCGAGACGCTGCTCTCGACGCCAACGTCGAGTTACGAAATCCTGTCGGGGAAGTTCTTGACAGTGTTCGTCGTTGCCATGCTCACGGGGCTGACGAATCTGACCAGCATGGTCGCGACGTTCGCCTTTCAGCTCGCCCAGTTGCAGGGCGATATGGGCGCCTTTGAATTCCGGCTGCCTGCAAGCAGCGTGATCCTGATCGTACTGGCATTGATTCCCCTCGCCTTTTTCATCTCGGCCGTGATGATGTCTATCGCCGTACTGGCCCGGAGTTTTCGGGAAGGTCAGAGTTTACTGACGCCGTTCCTGCTGATCCTGCTGTTCCCGGCGGGATACGCTGCGGTTCCCGGTGTGCACTTGACCGTGGCCTTGCAATTTGTACCGATCGCGAACTTTGCGCTGTTGTTCAAAGACCTGTTGAGCGCACATGTGGACGCCCAATCGATCGTCATGGTGCTGCTCAGCACGACGGTTTATGCTTGCTTATCGCTGTATGCCGCGGCGCGGATCTTTCGGCGGGAAGACGTCGTGTTATCGGAGGATCGCGGGGCGCCGCTTGCCTTGCGCCGTTCCTACTTTCGGCCACGGCCCTTGCCCACGCCGGGCATGTCCCTGTTTATCTTTGCATTGTGCTTGCTGTTGCTGTTTTACGCAGGCACCTACGTGCAAAGCGATTTCGGAATCTGGGGGATTGTCATTACTCAGTGGGTGCTTTTTCTACTCCCCACGGTGTTTATCCTCTGGTACGTGCGCGTCGATCTGCGGACCGCGCTGAGCCTTCGTTTGCCGGGTGCAGGGGTCTGGTTGGCGGCGCTGGTTATTGCAGTGGGTTGGGCTGTGTTGACCCTGCAATTTAGCGTCTGGCAACAGAAGATCCTGCCTTTTCCCGAAGATCTGGCCAGGGAGATGGAGCGGCTGACGGGTCTGGGGAACCAGCCGCTGTGGTTCTTGCTCTTTGTTCTTGCGGTCTCTCCGGCGATCTGTGAAGAGACCCTGTTTCGCGGGGCGGTGTTGGCCGGGTTGCGCAAGCATCTTCCCTGGTGGGCGTTGCTGCTGTGCGTGGGCATTGCCTTCGGCGTGTCACACATCAGCATTTACCGCATGATCCTCACGGGACTCAGCGGCGTCGTGTTGACGTACATCGTTTGGCGTTCGGGGTCTATCTTCCCCAGCATGGTCACCCATTTCCTTGTGAATGCCACGGGCGTCCTGCTCCAATCGCAGTATGTACCCGATTCGATTCAGCCGGCCATCGATCATGCCTTGAAAGAGGAGCACGGGTTCCCGTGGTGGTTCATTGGCGGGGCGGCGGTCGTGTGGGTTTGCGGTATTCTGCTGATGGAGCGGTTCCGGCCGCGGGATGCGATGGACTGAATGGACGTTATGGACCGGATGGACGAGACGGCTTCTATGTTTCGTTTTGGAGGATCTGGTCCAGGGTTTGGCGCCGGCGAATGAGAGTCAAGTCGCCTTCTTCGGACAGCAGCACTTCCGGGGCTTCGGGGAAGCTGTTGTAGTTCTTTGATGACATGGCCGCGCAATAGGCACCCGCGCCGCCGATCACAAGGTAATCGCCGATACGGGCTTGCGTGAGGGTGCGCGGGAGCAGGCCTTCAGGATTGCCCGGCTCCGGAGTCAACACGTCGCCGCTTTCGCAGCAGTGCCCCACGACGAGATATTCCTGCGTACCGCGGGATTCCGGTTGTGCCGGCACGACGGCGATGGGATGCTGCGCACCGTACATGCTGGGCCGGATCACCTCGGTCATGCCGCTGTCGATCTTGATGAAGGTATACCCCTCCGCGCCGGTATCGATGATATCGATGATGCCGCAGACAATCGCGCCCGCGTTGGCGACGAGGAAGGTGCCGGGTTCTACTTCGAGATGGAGTTTGCGGCCGTGCTTGGCGTGGAACTCTTCGAAATCCTGGACGATGACCTTGCCAATGGCCTGCAAATCCGCTGACGGCTCGCCGGGCATGCGGCCGACTTTGAACCCACCGCCTAAGCTGAGCGTTGCTACTTCCGGTAGCTGCGCCACGATGTCGAGGGACATGCGCGCGCAATGGTTCCAAACTTCCGGGTCGCTGCCGGAGCCGATATGCGTGTGCATGCGGGTGATGCGGAGGTTGTGCATTTGGCGGACGCGTTCCACGTCGCCGAGATGTTCGTGCCAGATGCCGAAAGCGGCGGAAGGGCCGCCTACATTGGTGCGGTTGGTATGACCGGAGCCGAGACCGGGATTGATGCGAACGCTCACTTCGGATCCCGGAAAGAAACGGCCGTAGGTATCCAATTGATGAAGCGAGCAAGCATTGAAAAGCACGCCGCGTTCGACGAGATCCTTCAGATTATCGGGCATCTGTTGCGCGGTGATTTGAATGTGTGATGGCGCTACGCCGGCGCACATTGCCCGCTCGGCCTCGTTGCCGCTGCTCGCGTCGATGTGGAGCCCCGCATCGGAGAAGAGCCGGACAATGGCGGCGCTGGGCAACGCCTTCATGGCGTAGCGGGCGGTCAGTCCGTACGCGTTGGGAAAGTCGAGAAGCGCCTTGGCCTGCGTTTCGAGAGTCCGTCGATCGTATACGTACACGGGCGTACCGAAGGTTCGGGCAACTTCCCGCACCTGGTTTTCCGTGAGAAAAGACAGCAGTTGCATGGTGTTCGGCATTCCTTTGACGATGATGCGGCGCCCCACGCGGCACAAAGCGTGCAATACATAGCATATCGACGCCGGGCCGGGCCAGTTTTTGCTGATGGGACCCGTGAACTGGCACGGCACACACGGACCAACACGGACGCACAGGGACATTCAATCCGCCTTTACCAATCTGCTATTCTTATGCGCACGGACTAATTTAATTCTCATACGGAGATTCCATGGCGAAGACCAAGACGACGTTTGTATGCCAGAGCTGCGGCGCGGTGTCGATGCGCTGGGCGGGGCGTTGTGAAGACTGCGGCGAGTGGAACTCCATTGTGGAAGAGCAGGTCATCGAATCGGGAACCCACGTGCGGCCGTCGATTGCGGAGGGGGCCAGCCCATCGCCATTACGGATCGATCGCAGCCGCCTGCGGAGCGTATCCCGACTGGAATTCTCGAATGCGACCGGGTGCTGGGGGGTGGCATCGTTCCGGGTTCGCTGACGCTGGTCGGCGGCGACCCAGGCATTGGCAAGTCGACGCTGATGCTCCAGGTTTCTCATACGGTCGCGGAGCGCGTCGGGCCCGTTCTGTACGTATCCGGCGAGGAATCCTTCGATCAAACGCGGATGCGCGCCGGACGGCTGGGCACCTTGAGCGACAATCTGATGATTTTCACCGAGACGTCGGTGGATGCGGTCCGGCGTGAGATAAGGAAAGGTGGCTTCTCCCTGGTCGTGGTTGATTCCATCCAATCCATGTACACCCCGGATCTGGCCGCGGTGCCGGGGAGCATTGGGCAGGTGCGGGACTGTTCCAACGAATTCCTCCGTATCGCGAAAGGCCAAAACGTGCCGATATTCCTCGTCGGACACGTTACGAAGGACGGATCCATTGCCGGTCCGCGTTTGCTCGAACATCTCGTGGATACGGTTTTGTACTTTGAAGGGGAAGGGAAGCAAGCGCTCCGCATCCTACGTTCGGTGAAGAACCGGTTTGGTTCGACGAACGAGATTGGCGTGTTTGAAATGACGGAGTTGGGGCTCCAGGAGGTTCCCAACCCGAGCGCGTTGTTCTTGAACGAGCGGCCGCGGGGCGTCAGCGGATCGGTGGTGATTCCCAGCATCGAGGGAACACGGCCCCTGCTGGTGGAGGTCCAGGCTTTGGTCGGTGACGCGTCCCTGGCTTCGCCTCGCCGTACGGTGGCGGGTGTAAACCCGAACCGGGTCGCCTTGATCCTGGCGGTATTGGAGAAACGGGCGGGCGTTCATATCTCCGACAAGGAGGTGTACGTCAACGTAGCCGGGGGCGTTCGATTGGAGGAACCGGCCATCGATCTCGCGGTTGCGGTGGCCTTAGCGTCGAGCCTGCTGGAAGCTCCGGTTCCGTCCAGCTTGGCGATTTTCGGCGAGATCGGGTTGGCTGGGGAAGTGCGCGCCGTGGACATGGCGCGGAGCCGGGTCGCGGAAGCCTCGAAGTTTGGATTCGTAAAGTGTATTCTACCCAAGAGTTGTGCGGCCGATGTGCGGGACGTATCGGTCGAGGTTGTGCCGGTGACGGGCGTCGCGTCCGCCATCGACGTGGCGTTGGACCGGTAGCGACCGTTCATTTCGAGACAGCGAGTTGGGGCGAGCGTTGGCAGGGTAAAGAGGACATGGCACGGAAAAAGAAAAAGACGGCGAAAGTAGCGTTACGGGATGCATTGGTACTGGTCTCGCCAGGGACGCAACTGCGCGAAGCGATCTCGGCGATCCTGCAAAGCGGGAACGGCGCGTTGATCTGTATTGGCGAAACGAAGCGTCTGGCGGATTTGTCGGAAGCGGGCGTCGAAATCACCGCCGAGTATACGCCCCAGCTTCTCTATGAACTCGCGAAGATGGATGGGGCTATTATTCTGAATGAAGATGCGAGTCGCATCGCGTATGCGAATCGGTTTTTGAAACCGGACAGTTCCATTGCTACGGACGAAACGGGAACGCGTCATCGGGCGGCCGAGCGCATCGCCAAGCAGGCCGGTTGTATCGTCGTGGCCGTGTCGGAACGGCGCTCGAGCGTGACGTTGTACGTGCAGGACGTGAAGCACGTGCTCGACACGATTCCTACGTTGTTGAACAAGGCTATGCAGGCGATCAACACGCTCGAGAAATACATTCACGTGCTGGACCAGGCCACGACCGATCTGAGTACGCGCGAATTTGAAGACGTCGTTACGATTTTCGATGTGTGCAAGGCGATTCAGCGTTGCGAAATGGTGGCGCGGATTGCGAAAGAAATCGAACCGTACATCGTGGAACTCGGTACGGAAGGCCGGCTCATTGCAATGCAGTTAAAGGAACTGGTCATCCCGTTGGAGGAAGCGGAACTGGTCGCTAAGGACTATTACCGCGAGAAGGTCGGCCTCGCGTTTGAACAGGTCCAGCAGAAAATCGACGAGTTGACGCAGCAGGAGCTGCTCAACCTGGGCAGCATCAGTCAAGCCCTCGGATTTGGGCCGAATTTGAAGAGCATCGACACCTACCTGTCGCCACGCGGATACCGAATCTTAACGCAGACCCACCGGTTGACGCCGCAGATTATCGACAATCTCGTGCTGAAGTTTGGGTCGCTGCAGGCAATTATGCGCGCGCCCAAAGAGGAGCTGTGCGAGGTGGAGGGCATCGGCGAGGTGCTCGCGGAACGTGTGCGGTTGAGTTTGAACAGCCTGCGCAGCCAGCTCGCCCTGGATCGCAGCCGACGGTAGGTTTCGCCCTACGAAGACTACGCGGGTGGGACGTTTGCGCTACATCTGCCGGAATCTGTCCGGCTTTCGGAGTTGTACCTGAGATATGCGTTTCTTGGTGGATTGTGAAGTGCTCGAACACCGGGAGGTTGCGCCGGAGCAATTCCGAATGGTGCTCCGTGCTCCTGAATTGGCCGGGACGGCGAAGACCGGGCAGTTTTGTATGCTGGAAGTCGCGGAGGGGCTGTACCCGTTTCTGCGGCGGCCCATGTGTTTCGAGCGGATCTTCGAAGACCGAATCTCCATTCTGTACAAGGTCGAAGGTGAAGGCACCGCGCTGTTGTCGAGGAAACAGCCCGGGCAGCGTGTCGGGGTTCAGGGGCCCTTGGGAAACGGGTTCCCGCTTGACGCGGATTTCGATCGGCACATCATCGTTGCGGGCGGGATCGGCGTGGCCACGTTTCCGAGCTTGGCGGACGCCCTTATCAAGGAATGCGGTGTGACGCCGGAGGTGATCCTCGCCGCGCGCAGCAAGCACCTCGTTCTGTGTGAGGACGAGTTTCGAGCAATGGGCTGTAAAGTCCATGTCGCCACGGACGACGGGTCGGCTGGCGAAAAGGCGTACGCATCCCAAATGCTCGAGGGCCTCTCCCCGGGTCCCGGAACGAGGGTCTATGCGTGCGGTCCCATGATCATGATGGAGACCACGTCCCAGGTCGCGGTCGATTCGGGGGCGAACTGCCTCGTGTCGCTGGAAGCCCAGATGGCGTGCGGGGACGGGGCCTGTCTCGGTTGTGTGGTGGAATCCACGCGGGTTGTCGAAGGCGAGAAGATGGTACGGGTCTGTTTGGACGGTCCGGTCTTCGACACGACCATTATCGACTGGGAAGCCCACAATAGAGCGTACGACGTGTTCTGAGCGGTTGGAGCGACTCCTTTCGAGTACGCGTACGAGATCGAGTACGAGTACATATAAGGATGTTAGGATATCGGACCGTAGCTAGTATTCCGCCAGAGCGAAGGTATCGCCCACCTGCGCCCCGTTGGGGGCGGTGAACTGGTAGGACCCTTCCATTGCGCGCACGTAAGGTCGCGTGTCCCCCGGAGCAACGGTCGTGACGCCGTCACCCTCGTAGTAGTTGCCGCCAATAGAGCCGACAACCTGGCCGTTTAGCGTGACCAACCCTGCCTGGAATTGATACTGGGTTTGTGTGACCTCCGCAATACGAACCGCCGGTACGCGCACGGGGAAGTTCAGGGCTTCCAGACGGTCGTTGAGCCACGTGACGATGGAGTAGTTGAGGTCGTCGTTCATCCATTCGAATGCGCCGGGGACTTTGAAGGGAACGACGGCGACCAACCGGTCGTTTTCGTCGAAGGTGCCGGTAATGGTCGCGCCCCCGGAATCTCGCCAACGCAGCGTGTACCAGCCCTGGGGAACGAACTCGACGGTGTCATCGGGAGTCCCTTCCCCACCCATGACGGCATCGACTTCATCGAGGGTTTGCCCGATGGCCACGGCGTATAACTTGTCCTCGAATGTTTCGGGAGGGGCGTCGAGGTCCGAATCGGGGGCCGTCCCGTCCGACTCCACCGGCGCTTCTGGCGCGGGCGTTTCGGGGGCGATCATGCCCTGCGTGGGATTGGCCACTTGTGTGGGCGGCGGCGGTGAAGGCGGCAGAAGGTTTCGCTCGGCCGGCGGAGCCGCGGCACTCGGCGTGTGAGTGGCCGGCGCGGCGGAATGCGAGGGCGTCGTGTCAGCGCTCGCGGAGGGAGCAGGCGCCGAGGCCGGTTGCCGTTGCGCGATGGTTTGGGGCGGGGCGGGCAGTCTGTCCGCGGTCGGAGGCGTCGAAAACATGGTCCACCCATAGACCCCCGCGACGGCGACAATAACGACGGCGAGTGTGACGCCGACAATCGTCAGGAAAGTTTTCATGCGGCACCTCTCACAGGAAGAATGACGTAGTTCGCAAATCCCCGGTTCGTGCTAACTATGTGGCGTCGTTTGCGCGAAAAGTCAAGAACCCGGATCGAGAATTCGCACTTTGCGGTATCGCCACGCAGGTCTCAAAGGGCCTTGATCGCGGCCAGGACTTCGTCCGCATGTCCGTCCGGCTTCACCTTAGGCCAGACTTGGGCGATCATGCCGGCTTGGTCGACGAGGAAGGTGGCGCGCTGAACGCCCCAGTATTTCCTGCCGTACATGTTTTTTTCGACCCACACCCCGTATTTTTCGGCGACTTCGTGCTTCTCGTCCGCCAGCAGGGCGAACTGGAGCCCGTACTTGTCGGCAAACTTGCAGTGGGATTCGACGCCATCCGGGCTGATTCCGACGATTTCGGCGCCGGCCTTGGCAAACTTTGCAAGTGCGGATTGGAATCCTTTCGCTTCGACGGTGCACCCGGGGGTGTCGTCCTTGGGGTAGAAGTACACGACCACGGGCTTGCCTTTGAAATCGGCGAGCTTGACCTTCTTGCCGGTGGCCGAATTCAAGTCGATAGCGGGCGCCTTCTTGCCCACCGGGACCAAGGCACTTTCCTTTTTCGGCATGGAATTCTCCTTATGCGTCCAAGGCAATCCTCATCGTTTCAAGGTTACTCGCGCCGGTTCCGAATGGCGTCCCGCAGTTCCGGTAACGAGGGCAGCGCTTCCTGGGTTCCGTAGAAATGCCCTTCAATCCAAGCGCATACCGCTTCCACCACATCTTCGCGCCACCGTTCGGCCGGCCGCGCGAGTTCGTCGCGCAGGTATTGGACATCGCGGAGCAGGCATTTTCGTTTCTCACCGTCGAGGGAGGAGAAGTCGGCCTCGGCCACCAGACGTTCCATCAGGATCGGCACATGGGCCATGGCCTCTTCCAACTCGCTCAGGGTGGGCGGGAAACGCAGATTGAACTCGAACCGGTCTTCGACGAGGTCGATGCCGTCGGCGGTGATGCGTGCGGCGGCGAAGAGGGGCGGATTATACCCCACCATCAGCTCGACCAGCCCGCGGTCAGCGAGGTAGTGAATATTGGCCACAAGATCTTTGCGGAGAACCGTCTCGTCTTCGAGAAGATCTTCTGGCGTAAGCATTTCGAGGGGATCCACCAAATAGCGGTCGTAAAGGATGGTCATAATCCGGCGACGGACTGATTTTGGGTTTTCCAACGGCATGAATTGAAGTATAGCAGGCAGACGGCAAGCAACGGAAGCGATGCGAGGCACTCGGGGGCCGGCGGACTGTCCCGTAGGGTGGCCTAGCTTCGGAATAGGCCTGAAACGAAGGGTGTTAGAAAACATTGAAAATATGATAAGTTTTATGCACAATAGGTGTGAAAATCGACTAGCGAGTCCACATTGCGTGGCCGTGTAGATGGTTGACAGTCGTTGAGACGGATGCTACCATCTGGCGAACCATCCCCACGCAAGGCATTGGGTCTTGGAGTGCATCGAAAGCCGGTGCCCGGCCGACCTTTACGCCGTCATTCTGGAGGGAGTTCTACCATGCGAGTATTTGAAGACGCGAGTTTTAGTATTGGCAACACGCCGCTGGTCAAGTTTCACAACTTGGCCTCGGGGTTGAAAGCCGAGGTCTACGGAAAGGTTGAGGGGCGGAATCCGGCCTACTCCGTGAAGTGCCGGATTGGCGCTTCCATGGTCTGGGACGCGGAGAAACGGGGCGAGTTGAAGCCAGGCGGCACGATTGTGGAGCCGACTTCGGGTAACACGGGAATCGCACTGGCTTTTGTTGCTGCGGCCCGGGGATACAAGCTGATCCTCACGATGCCGGAAACGATGAGCCTCGAGCGCCGGCAGGTGTTGAAGGCCTTTGGCGCGCAGCTCGTCCTGACGCCCGGGGACAAGGGCATGCCGGGGGCAATCGGCCAGGCCGAAGAGATTGTGAAAGAGCATCCGGACTATTTCTTGCCGCAGCAGTTCAAGAATCCGGCGAACCCGGAGATTCATGCGACCACGACCGGCCCCGAGATCTGGAATGACACGGACGGCGGTATTGACGTGTTGGTGGCCGGGGTCGGCACCGGCGGGACCATTACGGGCGTCACCCGGTACATCAAGAACGAAAAGGGCAAAGCGATTACGAGCGTCGCGGTGGAGCCGGACACGTCGCCGGTCTTGTCGGGCGGTAAACCCGGACCGAACAAGATCCAGGGCATCGGCGCGGGCTTCATCCCGGACATACTGGATATGAGTCTGGTCGACCGGGTGGAGCAGGTGAGCGTGGACGAGTCATTCGAGACGGCACGCCGCCTGGCGCGGGAAGAAGGATTGCTGTCGGGAATCAGTTGCGGCGCGGCGGCGGCGGTAGCGCTGCGGCTCGCGGCGCTGGACGAATTTGATGGTAAGAAGATCGTGGTAGTGTTGCCCGATTCGGGCGAACGGTATCTGTCAACGCCCCTGTTTGAGGGATAGGCGGGGAAAGGGAGATCGCATTACAATGGCCGAGAACAACTACAAACTGGGGACCATGGCGCTTCATGCGGGCCAAGATCCCGATCCGGCGACGAACGCCCGGGCGGTGCCGATTTATCAGACCACTTCCTATGTGTTCAATGACGCGGCCCACGCGGCGCGCCTGTTTGGACTGGAAGAGTTTGGCAACATCTACTCACGGATCATGAATCCGACGGTGGACGTGTTTGAGAAACGAATGGCGGCCTTGGAAGGCGGCGTGGGCGCACTGGGACTGGCGTCGGGGTCGGCGTCCATTACGCTGGCCAGTATGAACATCTGCAAAGCGGGACAGAACTTCGTGTCCTCGCAGACGCTCTACGGCGGGACGTACAACCTGTTTCACCACACGTTCAAGGACTATGGCATTGAATGCCGGTTTGTGGATGCGAGCGATCCGAAGAATTTTGCGGCTCAGATCGACGACAACACGCGGTTCCTTTTCGTGGAGTCCATCGGCAACCCGGCGGGTGACGTGGTGGATTTCGAAGGAATCGCAAAGGTCGCCCACGACCACGGCATTCCCTTCATTGTGGACAACACGGTGACCTCTCCCCTGCTGTTCCGTCCTTTCGACCACGGCGCCGACATCGTGTGTCATTCCGCGACGAAGATCATTGGCGGCCACGGCACGTCCATCGGCGGCGTGATTGTGGACAGCGGCAAGTTCGACTGGAACAACGGGAAGTTTCCGGAATTGACGGAGCCTTGCGAGAGTTACCATGGCATCAAGTTCTACGAGGCCTTGGCGCCCATCGGGAACATTTCGTACATCATCAAGGCGCGGGTAACGCTCCTCCGAGATATGGGCCCGGCCATGTCGCCGTTCAACGCCTTCATGTTCCTGCAAGGGCTCGAAACGATACATCTACGCGCGCCGCGGCATTGCGAGAACGCGCTGAAAGTGGCCGAGTTCCTGGAAGGCCACAAGGGTGTGGAATGGGTGAATTACCCCGGGCTCAAGAGTCACAAGGACTACAAGAGCGCGATGAAGTACCTGCCCAAGGGCCAGGGCGCGATCATGACGTTTGGCATCAAGGGAGGTCCTGAGGCGGGTGTGAAGTTCATCGAGAGCTGCAAACTGGCCTCGCATCTGGCCAATGTGCTCGACGCGAAGACCCTCGTGATTCATCCGTCATCGACGACGCACCAGCAGCTCTCGGCCGAGGAACAGAAGGCTGCGGGCGTGGAGCCGAACATGGTACGCATATCCGTGGGTCTGGAGGATATCGAGGATATCCTCGCCGATTTTGACCAGGCACTGGCAGCGGCCACGAAATAAGCGGTATCCTATCCGGCGCGTGGCTCTCGCGGGGGTACGCGCCGGATTTTCGTGTCACCGGGGAACAGTGTTATGTCAGAAGAAGGGTCCGTCGGGATCGTCCAGACGCAGTTTTACACCTTTGCCGAGCCGCCCAACGAACTCGAGTTGGACTGCGGGCGGAAGCTCGGTCCGATCACGCTGGCGTACGAGACCTATGGGTCTCTGAACGCGGACCGTTCGAACGCGGTGCTGATCGTCCACGCCTTATCGGGGGACGCTCACGCGGCGGGCCTGCATTCCCCGACCGACCGGAAACCCGGCTGGTGGGACAACATGATCGGCCCGGGCAAGGGCTTCGATACCGACAAGTATTTCATCATCTGCTCGAACGTCGTGGGCGGATGCCAGGGTTCGACGGGACCGTCCTCCATCAATCCGAAGACTGGGAAGCCCTACGGTCTAAGCTTTCCCATCATCACGATTGGCGACATGGTGCGCGCGCAACGGCAACTGGTGGAGCATTTGGGCATTTCCAAGCTGCTCAGTGTCGCAGGCGGCTCCATGGGCGGCATGCAGACCATGGAATGGATGACGCGCTTTCCCGAGATGCTCCAGTCGGCCATCGTGATTGCGTCCACCCCGCTGTTGAGCGCGCAAGGCATCGCCTTTGACGCGGTGGGCCGTCATGCCATTCAAGCGGATCCGACGTTTCATGAAGGCGACTACTACCAGACCGGCGAACATCCGACGCAGGGACTGTCGATTGCACGGATGCTGGCGCATATTACGTATCTCTCGGATGAGTCCATGCGGATCAAGTTCGGGCGAGCCTTGCGCAGCACGGATGAGTACAGCTACGACTTCAGCAGCGAGTTCTCCGTCGAGACGTATCTGGATTATCAGGGCGAACAGTTTGTCAACCGGTTCGACGCGAACAGTTATCTCTATATCACCAAAGCGATCAATTACTTCGACGTGGCCGCGCCGTACGGGTCGCTGGACAACGCGATGGCGCGGGTTCGCAGCAAGGTGATGGTGTTGTCCTACTCGTCGGATTGGCTCTATCCGCCCTATCAGTCGCAGGAGATTGTCAACGCGTTGACGCGGCAGCGGAAGGACGTGACCTACTGCAACATCCAGTCGGATTACGGTCACGACGCGTTTCTGCTGGAGGTCAATGTGATGAAGAAGATCATCGGCGGGTTCCTGCAGAACGTGCGGATGGAGGATGCAAAGACGCGTAGTATCGCCCATGAAGTTGACTCGGAGGCGGAATATGGACCGCCTTCCAGCGCGACGTTCGAGCATCTATGAAGGCCACCGCGTCGACTACGAGATGATCGTGGATCTCGTCGATGAAGAAAGCCGCGTGCTGGATATCGGGTGCGGGGACGGCGAACTGTTGGACCAATTGATCGAGCGTAAAGGTGTGGACGGGGCGGGCATCGAATTGGCCCAGGGCAACATCGTGAGTTGCATTCGCCGCGGGATCGAGGTCGTGCAGGCGGATATCGACAAGGGACTGACGACCCTGCCGGATCAGAGCTACGATTACGTCATCCTGAGCATGACCTTGCAGGTAATCCGGAAGCCGGACTACGTGCTGCAGGAGATGCTGCGTGTGGGCAAGAAGGGCATCGTGAGCTTTCCCAATTTTGGATTCTGGAAGGTGCGGGCCAAGACGCTGGCCATGGGGCGCGCGCCGGTTACGCGCAATTTGCCATACGCGTGGTGGGTCAGCCCGAACCGGCACGTGTTGTCGATCAAAGACTTTCGCGAGTACTGCGCGGAACGCAACCTTCGCATCGAGCGCGAGCTGCCGCTGAATCGAAAGGGGTTGGTGTGGACCGCCCGGATGTGGCCGAATATGCTGGCGGATGAAGCGGTGTTCGTGATTTCAAAGCGGTAATGAACGGAGAGGGAGCGGGGATATGAAGGGGATTATTCTGGCGGGCGGTTCGGGGACGCGGCTGCATCCGCTTACGTTGGCGGTCAGCAAACAGCTCATGCCGATTTTCGACAAGCCCATGATCTACTACCCCCTTTCGACCTTGCTCATGACCGGGATTCGCGAGATTTTGATAATCTCGACGCCCCATGACTTGCCCCTATTCCGAAATCTGCTGGGGGACGGGAGCCGTCTCGGGTGTTCGCTCGAATACGCCGTGCAGGAAACTCCCAACGGGCTGGCGCAGGCCTTCGTGATTGGGGAGACCTTTCTCGGGAACGACAAGGTCGCGTTGGTTCTCGGGGACAATATTTTCTACGGCACCGGGCTTCATCAGATCCTTCAGAGTCACAACGAACCCGACGGGGGCGTGGTCTTTGCCTATCACGTGTCCGATCCGGAGCGGTACGGCGTGGTCGAATTCGACGAGGAAAACCGAGCGATCTCGATCGAGGAAAAGCCGAAGAAGGCGAAGTCCAATTTCGCGGTGCCGGGACTGTATTTCTACGACAACCACGTCGTCGAGATTGCGAAGAACCTGAAACCGAGTCCGCGGGGTGAGTACGAAATCACCGACGTGAACAAGGAATACCTGCGCGAGGGCAAACTCCAGGTGGCCATCCTCGACCGCGGAACCGCGTGGCTGGATACCGGGACCTTCGAGTCGCTCATGCAGGCCGGCCAGTTCGTGCAGGTTATCGAAGAGCGGCAGGGGCTCAAGATCGGGTGCATAGAGGAATCGGCCTTCCGGATGGGTTACATCTCGGAGGAAGAACTTCGCGCATTGGCGGAGCCCCTCCGGAAGAGCGGGTACGGGGATTATCTGATTAGTTTGTTGGATGACGACCTGCCGAAGACGCGAACGACAAGTTGAAAAACTGACGTAAATAACCGTATACTCGGGTGTTTCTGAGCGCGAGTGGTGGAATTTGGCAGACACGCTAGACTAAGGATCTAGTTCCCGAAAGGGATTGGGGGTTCGAGTCCCCCCTCGCGCACCACAGTCTAATCGAAGGCGGCTCTCGTTTCGAGGGTCGTCTTTTTTTATGCAACGCAGCGGAGCAAGGTAACTATGAAGCGTGAAAATATTTCGTCGGGGTCGAAGTGGGAGCCGGTGATCGGGTACTCGCGGGCCGTCCGCATTGGATCCATGGTGTACGTTTCCGGCACGACCGGCGGTGGCCCGGACGGTAAGCTGGTCGGCGCAGGCGATCCCTATGCCCAGACCGTGCAGACCTTGAAGAACATCGAAACCGCGTTAAGCCGGGCGGGCGCGAAATTGAGCGACGTGGTCCGGACGCGTATGTACCTCGCCCACATCGAGCAGTGGGAAGACGTAGGCCGGGCCCACGGGGAATTCTTCGGCGATGTGCTTCCGGCGACGACGATGGTCGAGGTGAGCAAGCTGATCGACCCGGACATGCTGGTGGAGATCGAAGCGGAGGCGTACGTCGGAGAGTGACGATTTTGGACTGCGGATTGGCGGAGCGAGGGTTCGCTCACGGATTGCGGATTTCGACTTGATCGGTCAGGACGCCGACTTCTTCCTTGATAAAGTGGCCGATGTCCCAGGACATGGCGTTGGCGGTACCGGCGGCGCAGCCGAGGATGGCCATGTCGCGGAGGGGCAAATCTTCGAGGAGGCCGATGGCGAAACCGGAGACCAAGGCGTCGCCGCTGCCGACGGGGTTGATTTCCTTAATCGCAGGCGGCACAACGTGAAAGCGCTCCCCCGCACGGGAGACGAGGGCGCCGTCTCTCCCGAGGGATAACACGACCAGCGTCACGCCCTTTTCGTGGAAGAAATCGATGGCCTTCCAGCGCGTTTCGGGCGTGTCCAGTGTGTAACCGACCAGTTCCTCCGTTTCCGCGACGTTGGGTTTCACCATGTGAGGAACCGATTCCAGGCCGAGGGCAAACTCGGGGCCGTGGGAGTCCAGGATGGTTCTTGCGCCACGCTCTTTTGCAATGAGGATGAGATCGCGGTAGAGGGTCTCGATGGCGGGATCGGATACGGTACCGTTGAAGGTAACGACCTTGGCGCCCTCAACGGTCTTGCGGAAGGTTTCGATAATTCCCTGGTACTCCGCTTCGGTAACCTTCGAACCGGGTTCGAAGAAGGCGGTCTGACGATGGATGGATTCTTCGAGCACGGTGGTGATGGTGCGGGTTTGGGAAGCCACCCAGGCGGGAGCGCATTCCACGCCGTCCTGCTGCTCGATCATATCCACGACGTGCGCACCGGGATGTCCGCCGGCCACGACCATCGCGCGGGTTTTACGTCCGAGCGCCTTGACCGCGCGCGAGACGTTGGTGCCTTTGCCGCCAGGAATGCAGGTGCAGCGTTGCGACCGCATGAAGGTGCCGACTTTCAGCGTGTCGATGAAGACCGTCTTGTCGACGCAGGGGTTTGGGGTTACGGTAAGGATCATGCCGGGCTCCCCGCACGAAGAAACATCCCCCTCGGCCCTGTGGGCCTGCCCCCTTCAAAGGGGGAGTCGCGGTCGCTTCGCTTCGCGGTTGGGTGCACCCGAAGTTGGGGAATTGAGCGAATACCGTGGCGCAACGCCCATACCTGCGGTGTGCAAGACTCCCCCTTTGAAGGGGGATCAAGGGGGATGTAAATCTTGCTTCCATGCATCACGTGCACGCACCTCACACTACTTTAACGCGCGTGAAACCCCTCACCACTTTTTGCGGACGGGGACTCCGGCCGTGTCGAGTTCTTCCTTGATTTGGGCGATGGTGTAGTCGCCGGTATGGGTCATGCTCGCGACGATGGCCGCGTCGGCGTGGGCTTTGACGAAGACGTCGATGAGGTGCTGCGGCGTGCCGGCGCCGCCCGACGCGACAACAGGAATGCCCACGTTGATCGCGATGAGCTTGGTAAGCGTCAGTTCGAAGCCGTCACGCGTGCCGTCCGCGTCAACCGAGTTGACGACGATCTCCCCCACGCCCAGATCTTCGGCACGTTTAGCCCACTCCAGCGCATCCATGCCGGTATGTTCACGGAATCCACGCGTGGTGATTTCGTAGCCGCTGGGGAACTTGCTCTTGTCGTCGGCACGGACAGGGTCCATGCCGAGAACAATGCATTGCGATCCGAAAATGCGTGCGCCTTCGCCGATGATCTTCGGATTCTTGACGGCAAGCGAGTTGACAGACACCTTTTCCGCGCCCGCGAGCAGCACTTTGTACATGTCATCGAGGTTTTCGATGCCGCCGCCGACGGCGAATGGGATGTGGACCACCTTCCCCACTTCCTCGACCATGCCGATGTCGATGGGCCGACGTTCGGCCGAGGCGGTAATGTCGTAGAAGACGAGTTCGTCCGCGCCGCCGTCGCTGTAGCGCACGGCCATTTCGATGGGATCGCCGAGATCGATGTTGTTTTGAAACTTTACACCCTTGGTGACGATGCGGTTGCGCACGTCGAGGCAGGGCACGATACGTTTGGTCAGCATGATCCGTCCCATTCCGTAAAATTCTTGAGCAACTGCATTCCGATGCGGCCGGAGCGTTCCGGGTGGAACTGCGTCGCAAAGAGGTTATCCTTGCATACCGCGGCGGCGAAGGTCACGTCTGCGTACTCTGTCTCGCCAGTAACGTGCGCGGCTTCCGCCGGCGACGGGTAGTAGCTGTGGATGAAGTAGAACTCGCTGTCGTCTTCGACGTCTTTGAACAGGGGGTGCGCCCGTTTGAACCGCATGGTGTTCCATCCCATCTGCGGGATTTTGCACAGCGGGTCCTTCGGCTTGAACCGGTGTACATTGCCCGGGATGAGGCCCATGCAATTAACGCCGCCGTCTTCGTCGGAGTGATCGAAGATGACCTGGGTACCGAGGCAGATGCCGAGGACGGGCTTGCCCTGATCCACCGCGTTCCTCAATGGCTCGACCAGGCCAAGTTCGTTCACGTGCTCCATGGCCGAAGCTGCCGCGCCGTCGCCGGGAAAAATAACGCGGTCGGCCTTGGCAATGGCCGCCGGATCGCGGGTAATAGCGCATTCCACGCCGAGATGTTCAAGGGCAAGCCGTACGCTCGTGAGATTGCCCGCTTTGTAATCTACGATGGCTATCACTTCTGGTCCTTTCGCCGAAACTATAGACTCATCACGTGCCAACTCGAACCAGGACAACTGAAGCCTTAACATCCCCCTTGATCCCCCTTCAAAGGGGGAATAATGCGACTCCAAAGCGTAGGTCTACTGAGAGCTAGATTGTTGCGGTCAAATACATCATTGATCCGACCGCGCCGCAAAGCGGCGTGCTGAATTCCCCCTTTGAAGGGGGATCAAGGGGGATGTTCCTCCCGCTCGCAGTGTCCCCGTGCTGTATCCGTGTCTACGTTGGCTCGTTCTCAGTCGATTCAGTTCTCCTCTTCATAGCGTTGCAATGCGCATCCGGCGGCACCGATGACGCCGGAATCGCCCCCGAGACCGGCGGGGACGATCTGCACGCGTTTCCCGGGGACGTCGAAGGACTGGGCCTGGGCCGTTTCCCGGACAGGTGTGAACAAGGCGTCGCCCGCGGCAATCATTCCGCCGCAGAGGACGACCATTTCGGGATTCAGCAGGTTAATGAGACTTCCGATGCCCGTACCCAGCCAGATGCCGGTCTCGTTCATAACCCAAGCCGCGAATTCGTCACCCTGAGCGATGGCGTCGGAAATCATTTTGCCATCGATCTTCTCCAGGTCGCCGTCGCACATCTTGGTGAGGATGGTCGGGCGGCCTGCTTCGATGCCTTCGAGGGCGGTCCGGACCATGCCCGTCACCGACGCGTAGCATTCGAGGCAGCCCTTCGCGCCGCAGTTGCATTGGCGACCGTCGCGCATGACGTTCAAGTGCCCGATTTCGGCAGCGGTTCCGTCGATGCCGCGGAGCAGACGGCCGAACACAACAATGCCGCCGCCCACGCCCGTGCCCAGGGTCAGGCAGACCATGGAATCCACTTCCGTGCCCGCGCCGGACCAGAATTCGCCCCAGCAGGCCACATTCGCGTCGTTGTCGACGTAGGTCGGCACGTCCAGGCGTTCAGTCATCAGTTGACCAAGGGGGACATCTTTCCAGCCGGGAAGATTGGGCGGGCTGTACACGATGCCGCTTTGCCAATTCATGGGGCCCGGCGCGCCGACGCCGACTGCGAGCAAATCGCTGGGATCCACCTCCGCATTTTCCATTGCCTGTTCCACGCTAGCGACCATCGTGTCGAGGACCGTATCGAGACCTTCGTCCGCCCGCGTGGGACGCGAGTCCTTGCCGAGCAGCCGGCCGTTGCGCGCCACGACGGCGGTTTTGACATTGGTTCCACCAAGATCGATTCCCGCTACCACGGAATTCACTACGCACTCTCCTTCAATTGCCGTACGTACTCCATTGCTGCATGCATCCGTCGCAGGGCCGCTTCCTGGCCCATTAACGCGGTGAGTTCAAACACGCCGGGACCGACGCTCTTGCCGGTCAAGGCCAGCCGCGTTGGGTGAACGAACTGTCCGAGGCCCGTGCCGGTGCGTTCCGCCAGCGCCTCGTACGCGGACTTGAGCGCGTCGTGGTCCCACGGGTCTACCGACTCCAAGGTCTCGATGATGAGTTGCATTCGTTCGACGCTGTCTTCTTTGGTCCATTGCTTTTTTACGGCCTTCTCTTCGTAGTCCGTGGGCTCGACGAAGAAGAAGTCCGTTTTCTCGACGATTTCATTGAGGGTGGCGAGCTTTTCCTGGCAGATGGCGACCATCTCTGTCAGAAACTCGGGCGACTTGGAATCGGTGTCCAGCCCCGCCGCCTGGAGAATCGGGATGACGCGGTCACGCAGATCTTCCACCGCGAGGTGGCGGATATGCTGGCCGTTCAACCACTGCAACTTCTTGAGATCGAACTTCGCAGCAGACTTTCCCCAGCGCCGCTCGTCGAAGGCGGCAACGAGTTCGTCGCGCGTGAAGAACTCCTTGTCCTCCTGCGACGGCCGCCAGCCGAGTAGCGCGACATAGTTGATCATGGTCTCCGGCAAATAGCCGTCGTTGCGCCAGTCCAACACGTTCGCGCCGTGCTCACGTTTGCTGTACTTCTTGCCGCGCTCATCCAGCACCATGGGCAGGTGCGCAAACTGCGGCCGTTCGTAGCCCAAGGCATCGAAGAGCATCACATGCCGGGCGGCATTCGTGAGGTGGTCGTCACCGCGAATGACATGCGTGATCTGCATGGTAGCGTCGTCCACCACCACCGCGAGATGAAACACCGGATCGCCGTTGGGTTTCACGATAACGAAATCGTCGAATTCTTCGTTGGACACCTCGACCCGGCCCTGGACGATGTCGTCGATGATCGTGTTTCCATCCGGCACTTTGAAGCGAACGACGTATGGCGTATCCCCCTTCGCCGCGATTTCATCGGGGGTGAGGCGACTGCAACGGCCATCGTAGACGCGCTTGCGCTTTTGAGCCTCGGCCTCGGCGCGCATAACGTCCATATCCTCTTTCGTACAGAAACACTTGTAGGCTTTGCCCTCCGCAATCAATTGTTCGGCGGCTTCGGTGTGCAAGTGTTTGCGTTGGGACTGACGATAGGGACCGTGTTCGCCCTTCTGCGGCACATCGCCGAAGGGCGGCCCTTCGTCCCAATCGATCCCCAGCCAATGAAAGCCCTCGCACATGGCCTGCACGAAGGTCTCGTCGGTGCGGTCCGCATCGGTGTCTTCAAGACGCAGGATGAATCTGCCGCCGTGTTTGCGGGCAAACAGCCAGTTGAACAAGGCCGTCTTGGCCGTGCCGATATGGAGAAACCCCGATGGACTCGGGGCGATACGTACGCGTACGTTACTCACAACAAAGACTTTCGTAAAGTTCATGATGAACGGCCCGCCCATCTTCGGCGCCGACCATCGTTTGCTTAACGAACTTCCAACCGCGTTAGCTATTCCGCTTCTGGACGTTCGCCCAAGTGTCGCGCAAGGTCACCGAGCGGTTGAATACGGGTTTGCCGTCGGTGGAATCCGGGTCAACGCAGAAGTAGCCTTTCCGCTCGAACTGGAACTGATCGCCGGATTTGGCTTCGGCAAGGCTCGGCTCCACCTTCGCTTCTGGAATCACCTGCAGGGAGTCGGGATTGAGGTAGTCGCGCCAATCCTCGTCTTCTTCCAAGGCGTTCAGGTTCTCAATGGTGAACAGCCGATCGTAGAGGCGGACTTCCGCGTCTAGGGCGTGATCGGCGGATACCCAGTGCAGCGTGGCTTTAACCTTGCGGCCGTCTGGCGGGTTGTTGCCGCCCTTGGTCTCCGGATCGTAGGTGCAGCGCAATTCGATGACGTTGCCGTCGGCATCCTTTACGACCTCTTTGCAGGTAATCCAATAGGCGTACCGGAGGCGCACTTCCGCGCCCGGCGCCAAACGGAAGAATTTCTTCGGGGGATCCTCCATGAAGTCTTCCCGCTCGATAAACAGCGTCTTGCTGAACGGCACTTTTCGCGTGCCCGCACTCGGGATCTTCCGGATTGTTGACCGCCTCCATTTCCTCGACCTGGCCCTCGGGATAGTTCTCGATGACGACTTTCAGCGGATCGAGCACGGCCATCACACGGGAAGCGCGCTTGTTCAGGTCCTCCCGGAGACAGTACTCGAGTTGTCCAATCTCATTCATGCTGGCGGCCCGGGCGACGCCGATACGCCCGCAGAAGTCGCGGATCGCTTCCGGCGTGTAACCACGACGACGGATTCCGGAAATGGTCGGCATGCGGGGATCGTCCCAGCCCTTCACGTGTCCTTCGTCCACCAGCGCGATGAATTTGCGCTTGCTCATCACGGTGTACGTGAGGTTGAGCCGGGCAAATTCCGTCTGTTCCGACGGGAAGATTCCCAAGGCCTGGATGTACCAGTTGTACAAGGGCCGGTGCACCTCGAACTCCAGCGTGCAAATCGAATAGGTGATGCGTTCAATCGAGTCGGACTGGCCGTGGGTGTAGTCGTAGGTCGGGTAAATGCACCACTTGTCGCCGGTCCGGTAGTGGCTCGCCTTAATGATGCGGTACATGACCGGGTCGCGCAGGAGCATGTTGGGATGGGACATGTCGATCTTGGCGCGAAGAACCTTGGTGCCCTCGTCGAATTCGCCGGCGCGCATACGTTCGAAGAGATCCAGATTTTCCTCGGCCGAACGGTTCCGGTGCGGGCTTTCTTTGCCAACTTGGGTAATCGTGCCGCGGTGCTCGCTCACTTCTTCTGCGGTCAAGTCATCGACATAGGCCTTGCCGTCTTTAATGAGCTGAATGGCCCATTCGTAAAGCTGGTCGAAGTAGTCCGACGCGTAGTACTCGTGTTCGCCCCAATCGAAGCCCATCCAACGCACGTCCTGCTTGATGGAGTCCACGTATTCCTGCTTTTCGGTCAGGGGATTGGTGTCGTCGAAGCGGAGGTGGCACTCCCCGTTGAATTCTTCGGCGATTCCGAAGTTGAGGCAGAGGCTCTTCGCGTGGCCGATGTGGAGGTAGCCGTTCGGCTCCGGCGGGAAGCGCGTCGCCACACGGTTGTCCCACTTGCCCGTCTTCAAATCCTCGGCGACCATGGACCGGATAAAGTCCAATCCCGGTCCTTTGCGTTCCGTCGTTTCCGTTGTCGTCTCGTCAGCCATCTATCGTGACCTTTCAAGAAAATCGTCGTTTCCCGACCGCCCTGGGTCCGTGGAAAGCGGCTCTGATTGCCTGCGGAATCCCTGTTAAACCCATGGAAAGACAGGGAAACGGTGATCATACACTTTTTGGGGTTTGGGTGCACGTTTGGGGAAGGCGGGAGTCCAAAAGCCGGAGGTTGGAGGACCTTGGGCAATCTCATGGTTAACTTGAGGACCGAAGGACATCAAGGACAACAGGGACAACAGGGACAGCAGCGACGGAACAAGTTAGGATGGACATACGTCGCTGACGTCCCTGATGTCTTTTGGTTTGCCGTCAGTTCGACTCGTGGCCGGTATCGATGGACGTGATTTTGTTGTGGGCGTCCACATGCACGTTCTTGGCGACCCAGCCCTTGGCTTCTTCGGCATCGACCATGGCGTAGGTGAGCGCGATGATGATGTCGCCGACCTGACCGAGCCGGGCGGCGGGACCGTTGAGGCAGACGGTGCCACTCCCCCGCTCGCCTTCGATGATGTAGGTTTCGAAGCGGGCGCCGGTATTGACGTTCAGAATTTGTACCTTTTCGTGGATCAGCATGTCGGCGGCCTCCATGAGATCGCGGTCCAGGGTAAGACTGCCCACGTAGTCGAGATCCGCCTCCGTGATGGTCGCGCGGTGTATCTTACTCTTCAGCATTGTCAGCATCATGATTCGATGACCTCGTATTGGATGTTGTCTATCAACCGTGCTTTCCCGACCCATGCCGCGGCAGCGAGTAGCACCTTTCCCTCGACGCGTTGGAGTGGTTGAATGGTATCCGCGTCGACCAGTTCGACGTAATCTATGTTCAGGCCGGCCATTTCCTGCCGGACGGTTTCGATGAGGCGCGTCGCGTCGCGTTCGCCTTCTTTCAACATCGTTTCCGCCTTAAAGAGTCCGCGCGATATGCCCAGCGCCTGTTTTCGCTCGTCGTCAGCGAGATACCGGTTACGCGAACTCATGGCGAGCCCATCCGGTTCCCGCACCGTGGGGAGCTCGACAATCTCGATGTCGAAATCCAGATCCCGGGTCATCCGGCGTATGACGGCGCACTGCTGCCCATCCTTCTTGCCGAAATACGCACGATGCGGCAGAACGGCGTTGAACAATTTGGCAACGACGGTCGCCACGCCGCGAAAGAAGATGGGGCGGGATTTCCCGCAAAGACCTTCCGACAGGCCTTCAACGTTGACGTACGTGGCATAACCTTCGGGGTACAGGTTGTCCTTGTTGGGGGCGTAGATGACGGTCGTACCCAGTTGTTCGGCTTCGTGGCAATCGTGTTCAAAGGTGCGCGGATAGCTGTTGAAATCCTCGCTGGGCGCGAACTGCGTCGGATTCACGAAGATGCTCATGACGGTCACGCGATTGTTTTCGACTGCGGCGCGCACGAGGCTGAGATGTCCTTCGTGCAGAGCGCCCATGGTCGGTACAAAGCCGATGGTTTCGCCCGCCGCGCGGCATTCCCGCGACCATGTCCGCATCTCGTCTTTGTCGCGGATGATCTTCATTCGAAGGAGTGTTCCTGCGAGGGAAATGCGCCCGATTTCACTTCCGCGACGTATTCGGTGAAGGCCTTCGACATCAGTGCGGCCGCGTCGCCGTAGACCTTCGCAAACTTCGTGTACTTGCCGAGCCCGAGCATGTCGTGCATCACGAGAACCTGCCCGTCGCAGTGCGGGCCGGCGCCGATTCCGATGGTAGGAATCGAGACGGATTCCGTGATCTGTTTGGCGAGGGCCGCGGGGATGCATTCGAGCACGAGGCCGAAACAACCGGCTTCTTCCAGCCCCTTGGCTTCTTCCGTCAGCCGTTTCTTACTTTCGGGGTCGCGGCCTTGCACTTTGTAGCCACCGATGAGATTCACCGACTGGGGTGTCAGACCGATGTGGCCCATGACGGGAATGCCGGCGTTAAGAATGGCCTGAATCGCAGGACCGAACTTCGAAGCGGGCCCTTCCAGCTTGACGGCCTGCGCGCCGCCTTCCGTTACGAGGCGACCCGCATTGCGTAGCGCTTCCTTTGGCGATACTTGGTAGGACATGAAGGGCAAGTCACCGACTACGAGGGCGTTCTTGGTTGCGCGCGTCACCATGGCGGTATGATGTACCATCTGGTCCATCGTCACGGGCAGCGTATTCGGATGACCCATGACGACCATGCCGCAGGAATCGCCGACGAGGATCACGTCGACGCCCGCCTGATCGATGAGTTTCGCGGTGGGATAATCGTATGCAGTCAGCACGGCGATTTTCTCGCCGGCCTTCTTTCGATCGCGCAGGGACACAGCGGTGACCCGTGCCATAATTCGGTCCTCCTGAACCGTGACGTTCCCGTCCCGGTCCCTTGTGGGCTCCAAGCGGAGCGGTTCAGTGGTCCAATCAATCGCGCGTTTTCAGTCCGATGACCGGTTGGCCGATTCCTCTGGTTCGTACACCCGGACCCAATTCTGGTCCTGGCAGGCGGCGGCCAGATCTTCAACCGTCGCTCCGGTCACGGGGTCGATTGCATGGCCGGCGATTTCTACCAGCGGCTGCAACACGAATGCCCGGTCCCGAAACCGGGGGTGCGGAACGGTCAATTCGTCCGATTCCACGACCCGATCACCGTAGAGCACGATGTCGATATCGATAAGGCGGGGCCCCCAACGCGCGGCGGGTTCCCGGCCCATTTGGCGCTCCGTTTCCTTCAGGACCGTGAGAAGTTCAAGCGGCGCAAGATCCGTCTCGATTTCTGCGGCCAGATTCAGAAACGGCGGCTGTTCGATATCGCCAACCGGCTCAGTCTCATAAATCCGCGACGCGCCCAGAAGACGGCACCGGCTACGGCTATCCATCCTGGATAAGGCCCGCTGAAGGTTGGCCTCGCGGTCCCCCAAATTGGAACCCAGACTGAGGTGTACGCGCATCGCCTTCAGCTTCCCGGTAACAGCCCGTTGCCCGTCGCAAAAACAGATCATTGGTAGAATAGCAGCTTGAACCACGTCAACGCAACCGAATTACGATGGCCGAACAGGACTTACGCATCCGCGAGCGAGATGGTTACCATTTCCCCGGCCTGGATGCGGGCGATTTCCCGGGGATCGCCGACGATACGGCCGAGCCGGTTGACGGCAGTGACCAATCGGCACTCGTCGCCTTGTGAGACGGGAGTCGGGCCATATGGCAGGGCGAGCGAGTTGCCCTGGACCCAATAGCAGATGGTTCCCGGGTCCACCACATCGGTGGCATCGTCATCGAGAACGTCCGCCATTTATCGGTAAATCAAAGTATACCTCCTCGCCCCAAGTATTTGCTTCCGAAGTGCAGGGGAGGGCATCGAGCACGAGTTTTGTCATTTTGGTATCGTCCAGTTCAGCAATAAGTTTCACACTCGCTGTTGCAATCTGGATCTTCATTGTCTTAGTCTCCTCGATTATTATGAGTAATTTATCAATTACTTAATTTGTGAGCGCATTAGACGACGAAACCCGCCTGAGGGACGAAAGGGATTCATTATGGCACAGTCCTGTGGGAGATCCTACCAGTGGATTAGCGCGGTACGCGGAGTTCGGTGCGCACCGGTGCTGGCATGCGCGGAAAGGGACTGGGCAAGGGCAACCCAAGTTGCGGACGGGGTCGCCCTTGCCCCGCTTAGGAGGTAAAACGTACAGGCTTGCTCAGCCTATCCGCCCGGTGGTTCAGTGGATAGCAAACCCCTGAAGCCACCTTGGAGTTCTCGGTTCGTCGACCCTTCCAAGAATCACTCCAGGTATGAGGGAGCAGGTTACATGCCAATACTGCGGGAAGGATCCCGACGTGTGAATAGATGACTGTACTATATGGACTTAGGATGATTGGACCCGAAGATAGTCGCACTGACATAATGGATGAGATTCCTCGTCAGGGTGAGAACGAGCCAATACTATTGCCGTCGAAAAGAACAGTTGTTCATTATTGACAATGTTTCGACCACGTATCGCGCGATTTTCGTGTTAGAAGTGGAAATCCACAATTCCAGCGGCTGCATTTGTTCCGCGATTTCCGTGCGAAGCGAGGACCGGTAGATACGCGCAAATGACCACCAGCTTTCTTTGTGACGGGATATTACCCGGGAGGGATTCCAGTTGTTCGTCGACACGGTGTTTTTTGGGGGAGCATTTTGCATTTCGGTTTGGGTAAAGTTGGCGGAAATCCTCGCGTTCCATCGTTAAACTATGGTCCGCCGAGAAGTAGCGTGAGCGTTGGTAGTCCCCTTGACAGCATGAGGTATATACGGTTGCTGGTTTCGCCAAATGAGCGCGTGTCGGGGAAGGCCCCGCAGCGCGTGAATTCGCAATGCAATCCACACGCGTAAAACGTCTGCTTCCCCTGTGGGGCTTGCTCATGTTTTCGCTGGCGTTGGTTGCCTTGCACCATACGCTGCGCCAGGTCCACTACCACGACATTCGTCAGGCAATCCATAACGTGGACCCGCGCACGCTTCTCGGAGCGGGGCTGGTGACGGCCTGCGCGTATCTGATCCTCACGTGGTACGACGTACTGGCGCTGGCGTACATGCACAAGAAGCAGCCGTATCGTCGTATCGCTTTTGCTTCGTTCCTCGGATGGGCGTTGAGCAATTCCGTGGGGTACTCCATTTTGAGCGGCGGCGCGGTACGTTATCGTCTTTACTCGAAATGGGGCCTGAATACCATCGAGATCGCGCACGTGGTTGCCTTCTGCACGTTTACCAGCGTGCTGGGTGCGGTCGGTATGGCGGGGGCCGGTCTGGTATTGGATGCGACTCCGGCGGCGGCGAGTGTGGCGCTTCCTACGAATGTGGCACGCATTGCGGGTACGTGTTGCATTCTGGTCACTATTGCCTATGCGATTTGGGGCGGCGCCTTCTTCCGTATGCGAAACGACACGTCCCTTTTTCACGGTGTGCCTCGGTTCGGGATGCGGTTGGCTCAAGTTACCGTAGGCTGTCTGGATCTCGTAACCACGGCGCTGGTGTTGTACGTACTTCTACCAAGGACCGCCGACATATCTGCGCCGGCTTTTGTCGGGTTCTTCGTGATCGGAATATCGCTGGGAATCGTGAGTCAGGTGCCGGGCGGAATCGGCGTGTTCGATGCTTCACTTCTCTACTTATTGAAGCCTTACGCCGATCCGCACCAGTTGGTGGTTGCGCTGATTCTGTATCGTTTTCTCTACTACGTCGTTCCGCTCGGGATCGCGCTAACGCTCGTCACAATCTACGAGACACGTGGGATTCTCCGGCCCGTATCGCGAGGGCTCGGGCGTTGGTTCGTCCCGGCGCTGCCGGACGCGCTGTCCGTCGCGGTCGCGGTGTGCGGCATTGTGCTGCTGATATCCGGAGCCACCCCGGAGCTTCCGGCGCGCATGCACTTGCTGCGCGACTTGTTGCCCTTGCCAGTGGTGGAGATATCCCATCTCGGCGCCAGTATCGTGGGATTTCTGCTCATCGTGCTCGCAACGGCCATTCATCAGCGAGTGGACGCGGCGTACTTTCTGGCCTGCGGTCTGTTGGCGGCCGGTGCGGTATTTGCGTTGTTAAAAGGATTGGATTACGAAGAGGCCGCCGCGCTCTCGTTCATGCTGATCGTGTTTCTGCCGTCACGAAGACAATTTACCCGGCACGCGTCGGTGCTGCGGCCGCGACTGAGTCCGATGTGGATCGTGACGATCCTGGCGCCCATACTCGGGTTTATCTGGCTCGGCATGTTCTCGCACAAGCACATCGAGTACCGCAACAGCCTCTGGTGGCGATTTGCTTATGAAGGTGATGCGCCGCGATTTCTGCGCGCGGCGGTGGGGATTGTCACGGTTTCGATCGGACTGAGCTTTGCCCTGCTTCTGAAACCGATCTCGAAAGCCGTGCGGCTCCCCTCGCGCGACGACCTGGACCGCATCAAGTCGATCCTTGAAGAGAGCCGGCAGACCCACGGGAACCTGGCGTTGCTCGGCGACAAGTCGATCTTATTCGACGAGTCGCGGACCGGCTTCATCATGTACGGTACCCAAGGCGGTACCTGTATTTCGATGGGCGATCCCGTCGGTTCCGACGACGTGCAGGAAGAACTCGTTTGGGATTTCAAAGCCTTGTGCAACGAAACGGGGAATCGCCCCGTCTTTTATCAAGTGACGCCGGCGCACCTTCCCAAATACGTGGATGCCGGATTTCAATTGCTCAAATTGGGTGAGTGCGGCCGCGTAAACCTTACTTCGTTCTCGCTTGCGGGAGGGGCGCACAAGGAGGAACGGCGTACGCTGAAGCATATCGAGCAAGAGGGGTATACTTTCGAGATCCTTCCGGCGGGAGAGGTGGACCGCCACATGGACCGGCTGCGTGCGGTGTCGGACAACTGGCTGGCGTCGAAGAATACGGCGGAGAAGGGCTTTTCGCTGGGATTCTTTAAGGAAGACTACCTGCGGAACTACCCGATGGCAGTGATCCGCAATCACGAGGGGATTCTGGCCTTCGCGAACATCTGGGCAAGCGCAGACCGGCACGAACTCACCATCGATTTAATGCGGTATACCGATTCGTCGCCTCGGGGTGTAATGGACTATCTATTTGTCAACCTGATGCTCTGGGGGCAGGAACAGGGGTATCAATGGTTTGATATAGGCATGGCGCCGCTGGCGGGGTTGCAGAACCGGCCGATGGCGCCGTTCTGGAATCAGATTGGCGGGCTCGTGTTCCGGCACGGGGAGCATTTCTATAACTTCGAGGGATTACGACGGTACAAATCCAAGTTCAAACCGGTTTGGGAACCGCGATACCTTGCGTCGCCGGGCGGACTGTCGGTGCCTTTTATCTTCACCGACCTGTCGGTCCTCATTGCTGGTGGCGTGACCCGCGTTGCTACGAAGCGGTAACTTAGCGGCGAAGGATCGGTCTCAGATGCTGGCCGGTGTACGAGCCTTTCCGTTTCGCGACGGTTTCCGGCGTGCCTCGGGCGATTACCTCCCCCTCCGTCGCCGCCTTCGGGGCCGAGGTCGATGATCCAATCTGCGGTCTTGATTACGTCAAGGTTGTGTTCGATGACGAGCACGGTGTTGCCACTGTCGACGAGGCGGTGCAGCACATGGAGCAGCTTGTCCACGTCGACGGCGTGCAGGCCCGTGGTGGGTTCGTCGAGGATGTAGAGGGTGCGGCCCGGTCTGGCGTTTGGAGAGTTCCGTCGCGAGTTTTACCCGCTGGGCTTCCCCGCCGGATAAGGTCGTCGCGGCTTGGCCGAGTTTGATATAGCCCAGCCCCACGTCATTCAACGTGTTCAGCTTCGCGGCAACGGGAGGAATGTTGCGGAAGAAGTCGCAGCCTTCCTCCACCGTCATGTCGAGGACTTCGAAGATGTTCTTGCCTTTGTACCGGATCTCGAGCGTGTCGCGGTTGTAGCGCTGGCCTTTGCAGTCTTCGCACGGCACATACACGTCGGGCAGGAAGTGCATCTCGATGCGGATGACGCCGTCGCCTTCGCAGGTCTCGCAGCGACCGCCCTTCACGTTGAAACTGAAACGACCCGGCTTGTAGCCCCGCGCGCGCGCTTCGGGGATCTTGCTGAATATCTCGCGGATCGGCGAGAACAGGCCCGTGTACGTCGCAGGATTCGAACGCGGGGTGCGTCCGATGGGCGACTGGTCGATATCGATGACTTTGTCGATGTGTTCGAGGCCTTCGATGCGGTCGTGTTTGCCCGGGCGGGCGCGCACGGAGTCGTATACGGCGCGCTGCGCGGCGGGATAGAGCGTTTCGTTGATGAGACTCGATTTTCCCGATCCGGAAACCCCCGTGATGCACGTGAAGATGGCCAAGGGGATTTCGACGTCGATCTTCTTGAGGTTGTTGTGCTGGGCGCCGACGATTTTCAGGGAATGGCCATTGGACTTGCGCCGCTGCTTGGGGATGTCGATTTGGAAGGTTCCGCGAAGGAAACTTGCCGGTCCACGACTGCTTGGACTTCATGATCTGGCTCGGCGTCCCTTGGGCGACGACGCGCCCGCCGTGGACCCCGGCGCCGGGGCCCAGATCAATCACGTAATCCGATGAGCGGATGGTTTCTTCGTCGTGTTCGACGACGATCACCGTATTGCCGAGATCGCGCAGGCGAGTTAAGCGTACCGATGAGCTTCTGGTTGTCGCGCTGGTGGAGGCCGATGCTGGGTTCGTCGAGCACGTAGAGGACGCCCATCAGTCCCGCGCCGATTTGCGTAGCGAGACGAATGCGCTGGGATTCGCCGCCGGACAACGTGCCCGCATTCCGTTCGAGGGAAAGGTAATCGAGTCCGACGTTGACAAGGAATCCGAGCCGTTCGCGGATTTCTTTCAGGATGCGTTCGGCGATGAGCCGGTCGGTCTTCGAGAGCTTTAATCCGCCGAAATATGCGAGCGCCTCGCCGATAGACATAGCCGTGACGTCAAGAATGTTGCGGTCGCCGATCGTGACGGAGATGGATTCGGGTCGCAGCCGCGCGCCTTTGCACACGGGACAGGGCTTAGTGGACATGAATTGCCCGATCATCTCGCGGGCCTTGGCACTCTCGGTTTCTTTGTAGCGGCGTTCGAGGTTGGGAATGACCCCTTCGAAAGGCCGCCACATTTCCACCTTCTTGCGGGCATTCGAGTACGAGAAGTCGACGGGCTCACCGCGAGAGCCGTAGAGGACGATGTCCTTGAAGTCGTCGGGCAGCTTGCGCCACGGGGTGTAGATGTCCTGCTTGTAGTGCTTCGTTACGCAGCGGAGGGCCCGGCGATACATGGCGTCCAGCACGCGCCGGATGGACCACGGCCGGACCGCGCCGTCATCGATGGACAAGTCCGCGTCCGGTACGACGAGTTCGGGGTCGACTTCCACGCTGGTGCCGAGGCCGGTGCATTGCGGGCAGGCGCCGTGGGGATTGTTGAACGAAAACATGCGCGGCGCGAGTTCTTCAAAACTGATGCCGCAGTCGACGCACGCGAAGTGTTCGCTTTGCAGGGTCTCGCGTACCTTTTTGTCCGGCGACTCCTGCCAGATGCGGATGATGCCTTCGGCGAGCTTGAGGCAGGTCTCGACGCTATCGGTGAGACGGCGTCCGATGCCCTCCTTTACGACGAGGCGATCCACGACCACGTCAATGTCGTGTTTCACGTAGCGTTCGAGTTCGATCTTCTCGTCGACGGTGCGGAACTCGCCGTTGACACGGACTCGGGTGAAGCCCTGGCGTTTCACGTCCTCGAAGACTTTCTGGTAGGTCCCTTTGCGCTGGCGGATGATGGGTGCAAGGAGCTGGATCTTGGTCCCGTTTGGCAACGCCTGGATACCGTCCACAATCTGCTGGGGCGATTGGGCCTCAATGGGTTTGCCGCAATTGTAACAGTGGGGTTTCCCCACGCGTGCAAATAGAAGCCGGAGGTAGTCGTAGACTTCGGTGACCGTGCCCACCGTCGAGCGCGGATTGCGGTGGGTAGTCTTCTGCTCGATGGCGATGGCCGGACTGAGCCCTTCGATGTGGTCGACATCCGGTTTCTCCATCTGCTCGAGAAACTGGCGGGCGTACGCGGAGAGGCTCTCGACGTAGCGGCGCTGGCCTTCGGCGTAGATCGTGTCGAAGGCAAGGCTCGACTTCCCGGAACCGCTCAAGCCGGTAATCACGACGAGCTTGTTCCGGGGAATGTTTAAATTCAGATTCTGTAGATTATGTTCCCGCGCGCCTTTAATCACGATGGCGTCCGGGGAACTCTTTTTCTTGGGCGGCATGGGTAAATCCGTACTCCGGAAGAGAAAAACCTTACAAGTAAGCCCTCGCGGCCGGTCGGTCGGAGGCTTCGTGCACCAGCAGCGTATTGTAGCGGATGTCGGCAGCGTGCCGCCAGCGTGCGGCAGGCCGGAGTCTGGAGACCGGAGGGAAAGGAGGGCGGTTTTCCAACCCGCCGTTCGAGGGACGGGACGGTGTAGGTCAACCGGAACCAGTTGGACCGTAGCCAAATGTTTTCCGAAACACGCGTCAATAAGTCCAAGGCTTCAAGTAGTGTTCGACATGAATATCGGGCGGGAATTCGATGCGGAATTCCTGGTCGTCTACCTCCGCGTTCACTTCGGTCCACGTAAGCTCGGCTGTTTCTGTGCGTCTCAGGGTGAGCTTCTCCGATCGATCGTCATTGACGACATCGACCGTGAGTTTAGCGGGAAACCAGAGTCCGTCGATTTCTTCAAACTCGCTCGCTTGGAGAATCTTCTGACGCCGGCAATTTAGTCCCCAATAGTCGAACCATTCTTCCCACCGGGTAATGTTGCCACCTTTGGTGAGGTCGAGACCGATGACGTAGCCATTCAAGTTTTGAAGGAACGTTTCATCCGTCTCATGGGTCGGAACCCAGATGACCAGACTTGTGTCGGTGGACTCGATGACCTTCCAGTTCGGTTGGCTGGCGGGGATTCCCTCGATGTAGGTGGACAGACCGCAGCCCGCGTAGGCGGGAAGAAAGAGGCTGACACCGCCTCGAAACAAGGTGAACTCAAGCTGCTTGTTGTCAAGCCGGGACGCGGGCAAGACATTGCCGGTCGACGGCCTTCCGCTCTGCGCGTCGAACCGGAGCACGCGCAATTCCCGGTCATCCAGACTCCATTGCTCCCGAAACGTGTGAAAGACAATGCGGCCGGTGGTCATGCAGTTGAACCGCAATGGACCCTGAAACCCCAATGTGCCGTCGACATCAACAAACTGAATGGGATCGGCTTTCACCGTACCCGAATCCGATTCTTCGATCTGGAGATGCATTGTGACATGGGCGGATTTGTACCGCTGCTCCGCGGTGCGAATCGTGGCAAGTGCCGCCTGCTGTTCGGGGCTCAACGAACGGCAGGCCGTCTCGACTACCGGTTCGTTGGACGTGGTAGAAGACCGGTTGCAGGCCAATACAGGAGCCAGGAGTGCCACGACTACGGTGGCCAAGCATATTCTCACAATTCGAAGCCCCATGGACCTGTCGAGTCTAGCCAAAACCGCTTGCACTTTGGTGCTCCAAACCGACTTTCAATCCTCCACGTCGACAATGCGCTTCGGGGGTTTAAGGAACCACTGAATACGGCCGCAGTGGGTGCAGGCCAGGGTTGTTGCGGATCGGTTGGCCCAGTCGAGGTTCAGGAACGTCATGCCCGAGGTGTTTAATTGCGCTGTGCCCTGTTCGAAGTTGTCCGCACCGCACTGGGGACAGACGACGAGATGACCGCCCGCGGTAAACTGTCCCGGACCCGTCGACGCTACCAAGGCCTTGCCCGCTCGCTTGAATGCCCTGCCGAATCTGCCCATGGATTCCCCCTCTGGTTGAGGGTTCTATTGTAGCATAGGGCATCACTTGCTGACGTGCGGACCAGAGGGGAGAGCGGTTCGGAAAGCGCGCGGCGTTCACCGTTCGATTCATCGTCGAAGTCCCACGAAATGGAACGGCCCGCGGAGGGGCGGGCCGTTCACATGCAGCACTATGTGGTTCGTCGATTACGTACGTTTCTTTTTCAGGATGTGGCGACTGGCCAGGGCGGCAAGCCCCAGTCCCAGCAGGGACAGGGACGCTGGTTCGGGCACCACCGTGTTGCAGGTCGGCGGTGTGTAGTCGCAGTTGAAGTACTGAGTCAGGGAGGGACCATCGCAATTAAAGGGGCTAAAGGAGCCCTGACAGGAGTAGCGGCTGCTGTGGTTCCATGACATCGTATGGTCGCCTTGGGAGCTGTGAGGGCCACCGGACCAGTCGGTTGGTCCATCGTAACCGTTGCGGTAGTTGTACCCGCTACACAGCTCAAAAGAACTGGAATCCATGTTGAAGCACAAGTCGTTGAAACTGGAGGGATCGTTGGTCAGGCAATTCTCAAGTTGCTGCGGATCCCAGCAGCCGACGATTTCGAGGCAGGCCTCGTAGGTCCAGCACTCACCGCTGAAACTCGTGCCGTACCAATTGGTGCTCCCGTGGCGCACTTGGCCGGACATGGTCACGCATCCGGTTTCGGTGTCGATGCACATGCTCATGGTGCTGTGACCATGAGTGTCTTCAAAACTGAAGAAGTCGTTGCTGCCATACGAGCCGTAGCGAGTATACCCCCCGTACGAACTACCGCCGTTGACTTGCATCCCATAGCTCGGGGAGCCATAGTAGCCGCCGGTACCGTCACAAAGGTCAAACTCGAGCATGGTGGCGTGTGCCGGAAGCACGCCCGCAATCAGTGCGAATCCCGCTACGACAAAAGCTACCACGCGCAGTCTTCCCACGAGTGTGTGTGTGTTCATTGTCTTCCCCATTTCTTATGTAACCGCTTTTTCGCTTCACCGGCGGTGCACCAAGTTCTGCATCCACAGGTGTCGTACAACGGTAATATTGAAAGCACAAAGTGTGCCAATCGGCAAATCTGCCCTGAGACTGTCACCTCAAGCTATGTTTTTACAGTGACTTACAGGAGGCAATCTGAATTTTTGCCCATTCGATGCGTATTCAACAGTTTGTCTTGTCTGACATATAGGTTATCTAAACTGATATATCATAGATGGATTTTGAGAACTTCTTTACAGGGATTAGTATATATACCCATCAAAGGATATACGCGGGAGGTACCCTGACGCCGGTGGGTAACCTTCGAATGGACCGTGTCTTACTGCAGAGACTCCAACTCTTCCCAACGACTGTAGAGCTGGTTTACAGCGGATCGAGCCTCGTCTAATTGGGTGACGGTTTCGTTGGCCATTTTGTAGTCGCGCGCATAAAGTCCGGGATCGTTGACTAGCGCTTCGAGACGGGTGACTTCCGCCTCGGCTTTATGTATGGCTGCTTCCATTCCATCTAGCTCTTTCTTCTCTTTCCAACTAAGGCGGCGTGGCCCAATAGGTTGCGATGGTTCTTCGGCGCGGCGTTGCGGCTTCTCACCAGTTTGCGGGGTGGCGGCTGGAGCGTGGTTGTCCTTGTACACGAGGTAATCGTCGTAGTTCCCGGTGATGAACGTGACCTCGCCGTCGCCCTCGAATACGAAGAGGTGCGTACAGATTCGGTTGAGGAAGTACCGGTCGTGGCTGACGATGAGCGCGCAGCCGTCGAAGGCGAGGATAGCCTCTTCGAGGACGCGCAGGGTGGCGAGGTCGAGGTCGTTGGTGGGTTCGTCGAATACGAGGAGGTTGCCGCCGCAAAGCAACTTCTTGGCAAGGTCGAGACGGTTCCGCTCTCCACCGGAGAGGTGTTTCATGGGTGCCATGATGGCGGCCCGGTCGAAGAGGAAACTCTCCAAATACGCCGGGATATGCACCCGCCGGCCGTTGACATCCATTTCTCTTACGCCGTTCGACACGTGCTTGAGGATAGTCGATTCGGGATTGATGTCCTCGTGGGACTGGTCGACGTAGAGGAATTCCGTATTGTCGCCGATCATGACCCGGCCCCGGTCGGGTGGCTCTTCCCCCATCAATACGCGTAGCAGCGTGGTCTTGCCGCTGCCGTTAGGGCCGAGGACGCCGACCCGCATGTTCTTTTGCATGATGAGGGAGAGATCGTGGAAGAGAGGCTTGCCGTCGATGGCTTTCCAGATCTTCCGGGCTTCGAGGATCTGTTTGCCCAAACGCTGGGGCTGGGGAATCTCGAAGGAGAACATGCGGTGCTGTTCGGGGGGTCCTTGATCCTCCAAGGCATAAAACCGGTCGATACGCGCTTTCTGCTTTGTCGTTCGCGCTTTGGCGCCACGCCGCAGCCAGACCAGCTCGCGTCGCATGGTGGACTGGCGGTTGGATTCGGACCGGGCTTCGTGCTCTTCCCGGAGGGTTTTGAGTTCCAGGAAACGCTCGTAGTTGCCTTGGTAGGTGTAGAGGGTGCCGTGCTCCAACTCGGCAATGCGGTTGACGACGCGGTCGAGAAAGTAGCGGTCGTGGGTAACCAGCACGCAACTGCCCTGGTACCTGGCGAGGAAGTTCTCGATCCAGCGCACGCTGGGCACGTCGATATGGTTGGTTGGTTCGTCCAGGAACAGGACATCGGGATGGCGTACCAGATTCGATGCAAGGTCGACGCGGCGCAGTTCTCCCCCGGAGAGGGTCGAGAGCACACGGCTGTGGTTGGGCAAGTTCAGGGCGACGGTGACCCGCTTGATGTCCTCGTCAAGGTTCCAGGCGTCGGCGATTTCCATTTCGTGCTGGAGAAAGGTGACTTCTTCGGCCAGTTTCTCGTGGGCCGCATCCCCGGCGGGCGTCTCGGCAAGGGCAGCCATGCGCTGGTGATACCGGTCGATGAGTGCGCGCACGTCACTGGCGGCGCCGTCGAGTACTTGGCCTACCGTGAGCGTCGGGTCCAACGTGCATTGCTGGTCCAAGAGATGAACGCGCAACCCTTGCATCCGGGTCACGAGACCCGAGTCCGGTTCGTCGAGCCCTGTCATGATTTTCAAAAGGGTCGATTTCCCGGAGCCGTTGCGTCCGATGAGACCGATACGGTCACCCGCATGAATGGTCAGGGAAATGTCACGAATGACGGGCTGCGCGCCAAAACTGCGCACGACGTTCTGGACACTCAATATGGCTTGTGGGGTGGAGGAACTCATGGAAATCGCTTGCTGCGGTTCGAATTAGCTTTATCGACAAACGGATACAGTATCCTGTCGGGGGTGTGCGGAACAAGAAGACGTGGTGAAGAAGACGTGGTGACCGGCAAGGCTGCTTTCCTGCGCCCCGTCCGGGGCGAATTGTGTATCGAGCACAAGGCTTTTGCGGTGAACGCATCCGGTCTTCTCTTTACTGATGCTTCCTCAACACGTATTCTTATGGACATTGACCGTCGTAGTTCGAGGGGGCAACTTCATGAAGCAGATCATAGCGTATGTCATTCTATTGTTCACGCCATTCGTGGGGTTTTCTGATTCCGCCTACGTGGCGATTCCGCTGGGCGCCACGCCCTTGAACGAGATTGGGCCGTATCAGGTCTCGTACCAATCCTACGGCGGGGATCGTGTCGACATGCCGCCGGGCTGGACGGGGCATTTCGATCCGGCTTCTGGGGTTTCGTACTCGCCCGGTGAGCGCATTCTGGGACGGGAAGCGACGTTGGTGCACTCGCCGTGGCACGTACCCCCGGGCAAGGCGTGGGTCGACTTTCCGCTCCGGTTACCGGATGTGACGCCAATCGCGCTGCGGTTTGGTATCGCCATGCGGCCGGAGTCCGTCGAGCCGGATAAGAGCGACGGGGTGACCTTCGGCTGCTACGTAGTGGATAGCGATGGCGAGCACGAACTGCTCCACGAACACTACGCGCTGGGCCGTTGGAAAGATTTTCAATTCGACTTGGCTCCGTACGCGGGCAAAGACATCACCCTCCGACTGCAAGTCGAACCCGGACCCGCTAACAATCCGGGCTGGGACCACTCCTATTTCTCCGATGCGACGATTGTGGTCGGAGACAGTGAGCGGCCCACCACCTTGGTAAAGGAGATGAAGGCCGTCCACGCGCTGGACGCGACGGCCGGTGTTGGTCTTGGGACGCTGTCCAACGATGCGGCGAGGGGTGTCGTGCCGTCGAATCTTCTGGACTGTACAAACGACGTTACGGAGGAGAACTCCGCATACACGTTTCGATACCACGGCGCGGATTGCGACGTTGTATACACGTATACGCCGGAGTCAGGCACGCTCGACGACTTTTCCGTGGTCGTAGACAATTCGCCCGCCTTTCGGCCGGCTCTTGGTGGTGGCGTAAGCGCAGTTCGACGCGTGGATGATCGCGAAGAATTCGTGCCGCTTCGCGGCGGGACGGTTCGATCGGCGGACGTGCTTTCGGACCAAAACGCAGTGCAGGTCGTCTGGGAGTATCCATTCGACGGCGATACCGTTTTGGTTACGTGGCGCTTTGGCATCCTGGGCAAAGCGTTGACGGTTGCGGCGAAATGTGAGCGGCCCATCCTCAGCGGACTTTCGCTGGGTCATGAAGGCGACATTCCCCTTCGGAAGACCTTTCAGGTGCCTTACCTGAACGGTTCGATGAACTTCCTTCCCGCTCAATTAGCGTTTTGTTGCCGGTACCTGGATTGGACGCAATCGCACGGGTCGGCCTGTCCGCAAGGCGAGGCGAGCTACGAACCGAAGACCGACGGCACGCGGAACCCGTTGCAGGAGTTTGGGTATATCGCCGTGTCGCCGAATGTGGACGAGGTTCTGCCGAATATCCCCCACCCCGCTTCGCCGTATCTCGATTTGCTGGGTCCGCGCATCATGCTCGACATCTGGCAGCACCACATGGGCACTTACGCGGGCGACGGAGAGAATTTGCGCGACCTGAAAGACAATGGGGTCGATCATCTCGCGATCATTTCGCACGTGTGGCAACGCTACGGGTATGACGTGAAACTTCCGGATCATATTCCGGCGAATCCCCAGTTTGGCGGCGACGAGGGAATGATCGAATTCGGTAAAGCGGCGAATGAATGCGCCTACGTATGGTCGTTGCACGAGAACTATATCGACATGTATCCCGACGCGCCGTCCTACGACCCCGAGGCGCGCGCGTTGCGGGCCGATGGGTCGCCGTCGCCCGGATGGTATAACGCAGGGACCGGCGTGCAGGCCTTTGGCATCAAGTGTACGCGGGAACTGGGTTTTGCGAAGGAAAACTCGCCCATCATTCACGAGCGATTCGGCACCAACGCGGCCTATCTCGACGTGCACACCTGCGTGCCGCCCTGGCATCAACTCGATCACGACGCAGCGCAGCCCATGGCCGCAATGATCATGTTGAAGGTGCAGAAGGAAAGGGACTTGTTCCAGTACGAACGCGACACGCACGGGGGACCGCTGTTCGGCGAGGGGAACAACCACTTCTATTGGGCGGGCCTGGTTGATGGTACAGAAGCGCAGGTGTCCGGTGGCGAAGATCATGTGCCGTTCCTGGATTTTGACCTATTAAAACTTCATCCGCAGATGGTGAACCATGGAATGGGGTATTACGAGCGCTGGTTCCGTCGCGGCTACGACCATCAGTGGGGATACGACACGGGCACCGTGGAGCAGATCGACAAGTACCGCGCTCAGGAAATCGCGTACGGCCACGCGGGGTTCATCGGCGCGGCGCAGACGGACAACATCCAGTGGGTGGCGAAAGAGCATCACATGATGCATCCGATTCAGCGGCTGGCCAACACCGCGAACCCCGTTAGTATTCTGTACGAAGTCGATGGTCAGTTGGCGCCGGCCAGTGTCGCGTTCGTCGCGGATCAACGGATGCGACAGCGGATAGAATACGACTCGGGGCTGACGGTCTGGGTGAACTGGGCCGAGGAACCCTGGCAGGTGGAAGGGCGTGTTCTGCCGCAGTGGGGTTTCGTAGCGTTGGGTCCCGACACGGACGTGGAAACGACGCTACGCGACGGCAGTATTGCGGACTACGCGGAGTGCCCCGAATTTGTGTTCTGCGACGCGCGGACCTCGTTCAACATGCCCTACCTGAACCGGACGAAAGACATCGAACCGAAGCTGAGTTCCTTTGAATGGCTGGGGGACAACAAGATTCGCGTAAGCTACGAGTGGGATGTGAACGACACCTTGGACCAGGACTACCAGTGCTTTGTGCACTTTACGACGCCGCTGATCAGTACGGCGGACTCGATTGCGTTTCAAGGGGACCACGGGTTGCCCAAACCCACAAGCCAGTGGAAACGCGGTGACCGTATCGTGGATGGACCGTACGAGGTCGCCATCCCCAATGAGCCAATCGGCGAGTACAACATCACCATCGGGCTCTTCAAAGATAGACGTGTGCCCTTGAAAGGGGTCACCACGAGTCGCGACCGCATCCTCATCGGGAAACTCCTCCTGGAACGGGACGGGGATCGGATTACCAACGTCCGGCTCGGCGATATATCGGAAGAAACCGAGGACCCTGCGGTGAAGAAGGCGGACTTCGACGCGCACATGAACGCGGAGGGTACCTGGATTGACTTCGGACCGATCGCGACCGAGGGATCGGTGAAGGTGAACAAGGGCAACCGCGAACTCGTGGTATTCCCCTATCCGCGCGAAAAGGCTTTTGCGGTGGCAATCGACCTCGCAGGGTTGTCCGCCGATGCACCGGAAGCATTGAAGGGCGTTCGCGTGACGGCCCTGGCGGCGCGCACGCAGGAGGAGTTGGGCAGCATACCGTATGACGTGCGAGACGGGCGCATCGTGTTTACGGTGGGCATGCGGGGTGCAGGACGGTATCGGATTCATTGGTAACCGGAAATGAGGAAAAGTTCTTTGAAGACCATTCTTTTCACGCATGTGATTGCGACATTTACATTGGTTGGCCTGTTCCCCATGCTCGTCCAAGCGGATGAACCCAAACGAGGTGTGCCCTCACCTGCACAGATTGCCTGGCATCAGATGGAGATCGAGATGTTCCTCGCGCTCGATCCCTGCACGTGGCAGGGGCGCGAGTATGACGATCACTCGACGCCGTTGTCGGAAATCAACCCATCGAAACTCGACACCGATCAGTGGTGCGAGGTCGCGCAGTCCTTTGGGGCGAAGCAGATCCTTTTTGTGGCCAAGCACACCGGCGGATTCTGCTGGTGGCAGACGGATACCTCTGACTACAGCATCAAGAACACGCCCTATAAGGACGGCAAGGGCGACGTGTTGGCCGAATTGTCGGAAAGCTGCCGGAAGTATGGGTTGAAACTGGGGGTCTACATCTATCCCGGCGACGACCAGTGGGGAGCCGGAATCGGAAGCGGCGGTAAAACCAAGGACCCTGCGAAACAGGAAGCCTATAACCAGGTGTTGCGGCAACAGTGGACGGAAGTGCTGACGAAATACGGCGACGTGTCCGAGGTCTGGTTCGATGGAAGTTGCGTGATCGAAGTCGGCGACATTCTCGAACGGTATGCGCCGAACGCGATGGTGTTTCAAGGTCCCCACGCCACGCTGCGCTGGCCGGGAAACGAGAAGGGCATCGCGCCCTATCCCACCTGGCAGACCGTGAAGCGTGCGGATGCGATGACCGGAGTGTCGACGGGACTCCACAGCGATCCGGACGGGGACGTTTGGCTGCCGATGGAGATGGATACGCCGCTCCTGGATCATAAGTGGTTCTGGGCGCCGGACACCGATCCCATGATGAAGCCGGTGGACCAGTTGATGGACATTTACTACCAATCCGTAGGCCGGGGGTGCGTATTGCTTCTAAACGCCACGCCGGATACGACCGGCCTCATTCCCGAATCACACGTCAAGCGATACGCTGAATTCGGTGCCGCTATCCAACGGATCTACGAGCACAAGCAGGGGGAAACATCCGGGACGCGCGATACGCTCGAATTACAGTTTGAATCCCCCACACCTGTGAATCATGTCGTCACGATGGAGGACATTCGGTATGGGCAGATTATTCGGGCCTATACGCTCGAAGGGCGCTTCGATGGCGCGTGGAAGGTGCTGAATGAGGGAACTTCCGTCGGATACAAACGGATCGATGTTTTTGATACGGCTGTGGTGGATGCGCTCCGGCTTCATGTTACGAACGCGGTGGACGAGCCGAACATCGTCTCCTTTGCCGCGTACTGTGTGCCGGGAATGAATCGTGATAGCGCCGTCGTAGTAGACGATAGCACGTGGCAAGACATCGCGGGATGGAATGACATCGCGTTGACCGAGTCGTGGCAGACGGTCGACTTGGATCTGACGCAATACATATCCCGTCCCGGCCAGTATGAGGTTGCCCTGCGGAAGTCAGGGGGATCGTCTGATCTCGAAACGCGAAATGCGGTCATTGCGATTGCGGGCACGGATGCACCGCGACTGCTCAGGTCTCTCGATCGATCCAATGCGTGGGTCATCACTCGGTCGGATCAGGTGACTCCCGGCGCACAAGGGAGAACATCCCTACGGCTTGACGTGCGTACCTTCGGCGGCACCGACTGGCACGGCGGGTTGTTCATTCGGGCAAGCAATTAACGGGCATCGACGCCTCGGCGCGATAAGTGCCTGAAACGCACGCGGATCGCCGCCTCTTGCAAGATGCATCATCGGCACAACTTATGGCACACGCGCGCGATTCCCCTCGCTTTCCCCTCTCGCCGGTGATAGAATATACGTAATCCTGGTGGGGGATCAGGTGCAGTGAATACGCGAAAGCTCCATATAATCTACATCCTGCCGTCGCGGTACGACGATGACGGCTACGTACGCCGCTACTGGCGCGGCGTGTTGCCGTCGAATACCCTCGCCTGTCTGAAAAGTCTCACCCTCGACCTCGCGCGTTCCGGTGAATTGGGTCCGGACGTGGATGTGTCGGTCGAAATCTACGACGAGACCGTGCAGCGGTTACCGCTTCGCCGGATCGTGCGTCGCCATCGTCGCGGTAAGGAGCAGGTCCTCGTTGGCTTTGCGGGCGTGCAGAGCAACCAGTTTCCGCGGGCGCGGGATATCGCGATCCAGCTTCGTGCGGAAGGCATACCGGTGATGATCGGCGGGTTCCACGTGAGCGGCATCTTGTCCATGTTCGACGAGCCTTCTCCCGAGTTGCAAGACGTCATGGACCGGGGCGTCACGCTCGTGCGGGGTGAAGCCGAGTCGCCGGGTGCGCTGGCGGGAATATTGCGCGACGCACTCAACGGCGAACTGAAACCGTTGTATGAAATCGTCCCGCCGCCGGACATCCGCGACGCCGCCGTGCCGCAGCCGGACAGCGACTACCTGCGGCGTTTCGTGTTTAAGAACATGGGCACGGTCGACACGAGCCGGGGCTGTCTGTTCAATTGTTCCTTCTGCACGATCATCAATGTGCAGGGGCGCACGATGCGCCATCGTTCCGCCGAAGCGATCCTGCGCAGCATCGAATCCAACTACGATCGCGGGATTAACATTTACTTCTTCACCGACGACAATCTTGCCCGCAGTCCAGTCTGGGAAGACGTGTTCGCGGGTCTTGCTCGCATGCGCGAGGCGGGGCGGCCGGTCCGGTTCATGATGCAGGTGGACACGCAAGCCTGGAAGATCCCCGGGTTCCTGGAACAGGCCAAAGCCGCGGGATGCTACCTCGTGTTCGTTGGGATGGAATCCATCAACCCCGCGAACCTCGCCGCCGTGGGCAAGCGACAGAACAAGGTGGGCGAATTCGGCGAGATGGTGGCGACGTGGCATGCGGCGGGAATCCTCGTGCATGTCGGCTACATTATCGGGTTCCCCTACGACACGGTGGAATCCGTGCGGCGCGACATCACCGTATTGAAGGACGAGATCAAAGTGGATGAGGCGTCGTTCTTTATGCTGACGCCGCTGCCGGGTTCGCGGGACCACCATGACATGGTGGTTAACCACGTGCCGATCGACGCCGACCTCAACAATTTTGACAGCTTCCACGAGACGTTCCGGCACGGCAAACTCGCGCCGGGCGGTTGGTACGCCCTGTACCGCGAAGCCTGGGACGCGTTCTATGGCAAGGAACATCTCGTCGACGTTCTGTTGCGTATCCCGGCCGACAAGTACTGGCAGGTGTTCTGGTTGTTACTGTGGAATCGGTACGCGTCGCTCCAAGGGAGTCATCCCATGGTGACGGGGTGGGTGCGCCTCAAGGCGCGGAAGGACCGGCGTCCGGAATTCCCACGGGAGAGCGTGCCACGCTATGCCGTGCGGCGCGTGCAGGAGTGGTTCCAGTTCGGGCAACTGCTCGTGCAACTGTTCTACGAGTTCCAGGAAATCTGGCTGTTGACCCGGCAACAGGATGACCCACGCTGGAAGACGCTGGCCGAGTTGCGTGCGCGCTGGGCTCTGGCGCGGGCGCGCCTCGGTGAATTTGACGTGGCCGGACGGCGTGAGGCCGCGGTGGCGGAGTTGCGGGGCGTGTTGCAGAGCGCTTCGGAGCATTTGACCGCGCTCAGCGAACGGCGCAAGACGCTCAGTCATCGCGCGCGCCGGCGATTACGCAAGAAAGTTCAGGAAATCGATTCGTACATCCGGACCATCGACGTGCCCACGCCGACGTGGCAACAGGTGGTCCAAGCGGAACGGTACGTGGGCGAAAGCCTGCTTGCCGGATACGAAGAACTCGCCATCCGCTACGTGGCCCAGCGCCGCCGTTTCAACGCCTACCGGAGCGAGTGCTGGCAGCGGATTAAGTCCGGCCGGATCTTGACGCTGAACCTCTCCCCTATTCCGCGGCTGTTGTTGTTCGAGTTGTTCGTGGGACTGCGGTTCGGCGTGACCTTCCTCGGGCGGTTCTAGCCAAGACGCCACGCTGGTGCGTAGCGCTCTCAGTGGGTGCGTCCGCAGATGGCGCGGATCTACGCAGGTTGGGACAAGCACTCGCGATTGTCCTCATGTGACGGACTTTCAGTCAGTGGACGACGATCTCTGGTTATATGCCACCAAGGATTTGATCATGTACGGCCTTGGGGGGGGTAACGGAAAACTGCGGAAAGAAGAGTGAACTGGAGAAAACGACAACGCCAAAGAAAAATGCTTTGGCCCGCTGCATCACTGCCAATGAGTCTGCCATAACGTTCAAATCACCCCGCAATAAAGCAAGCATCGCGGCGAGGTGCGTCGCATGGATTCCTTGCGACGCGGGCTCCGGAAGACCGCTTAGCACAAGTGCTGCCGTATCGTAGTCCCCGTCGAAGAGGGCCGCTTCGGCCACCTTTAATTTCCGGCGCGCGAAGAAACACCAAAGGAGCAGCAGCGTGCCGATCAAGTACAGCGGAGCCATGACGGCAATGAGAAGATTCAAGAAGTAGTTTCCCCAATCCCCGACGGCGATGGGGATCAAAATACAAACCGGGATGACCAGGTTTGAGAGAAACCTGACGCTTTCGGCGAAAGGTGTGTAGTACGCAAAACGAACCACCGAAGGGCTCGACGCGAAGTCGCTATCTTGGTACCGCCGGATTTGCTCGACAACAGCGTCGAAAGCCGCGCTCGAACCTTCCCGGTACGCAGCGTGTACCTGCCCGTGTGTTGTGTACGGGGTGAGGTAGAGGTGAACCCACCGCTCGCCGCGCCACCACGAGAGAACGCAGGAAACCATGCGCCGCAAACCCGCCTTCACGCCCATCAGGATGAGTGTTCCCGCCACCAACAGGTGCATTACGTAGGACGCATGCAGGAACCATAGGCTGAGGCCGGAAGCGAGAATTGCGGCCGCGAACCCGATCAGAACGAACGCGCTCGTGAATGTTTCGACCCCGCTACCGCGCAGTTTGACCCGGTCCAGCGGTGCGACAATCACTTCGATGCCCCACCACTTGCTGGTGCGGATGCAATACAGCAAACGCCCGCGCACTTCGAGGCGGGTGGTTCGGTCGCTGTCGATGCGCAGGTCGATCATCGAAGAGAACCATTTTTACCGCGAAGGTCGCGAAGAGAACGGGTCGAGTGCACATACACTCCGTCGCGGAGTTCCATGTGCGCGTACGGCGTGGGGTTGGCGCTAATGGTCGCCATGGCGGCTTTCCCAGAGGTTGTAGTCCATGATGCGGTGGTAGAGTGAAGGCTTATACAGTCCCGACGTGCGGTATACGATGACAATGTCCTCCGCGCATTCGAGGTCCCCCTGCATGAGCCGGGTAACGGTCATGAGGTAGTTGGCGTAGCGGAGCTTGGGTTTTGCGTCGAGAATGGATTGGTGGATGTTGGCCGCGCTTTCTGCATCGCCGGCCAGCAAGCACGAATGCGCGCGGTGAAGATCGCCGTTGAAGACCTCGCTTAGTCTTGGTGATAGCAGGAGTATGATCCCGGAGACTAGGAACGCGGCCAAGGCCCCGTACATCTCGGGATGATTCACGCCGTTCACCGCCAGTCGATAGTGCATTGCAATCCCGACCAACAGCGTAAACATCACGGCAAACACGATGGAGACCGACCGTGGTAGGAGGATGTACGTCCGGGCCATCCGCTTCCCATCTCCTACGTCCGCCTTGAGGGCGGTCAGATGGTCGCAGAACGTCAGGACATCCGGGTTGTTCGCCTGGGTGTCGCTGAAGTACGTTCGGTTTAGGAAATCCGGCTGTTCGTCGGAAAGAAAGATGCCGAGTTTCCCCCGCCGCCATACCCGACTCAGCAGAATTGCAACCGGGACCGAAACCACGATGATTCCCGCGGTCCAATCTACTTTGCCCTTGACACTGCCGAACAGCCAGAAGACTATCTCCGGGAAGCACAGCACGCCGATCAGAACGATCGCTGCCAACCATGCGTTGGTGCAGGGCCGATGCGGAAGGCCGAAGAGTGTGGCGCGACCCACAATCACGTCGCGCACGGGCGCGACGGAAATCTGTGCCAACCACCCCTTCCAGACGCGCACGTTGATGAAAGCCAGTCCACCGGCGGCCATCCAGCGGTTGGGGCTGAGGTCGAGGCGTTGAACGTCCATCGTGGGCGGTCCTCATGGGTTGGACTCGCGGCAATAGGTTTATAGTAAGCCAAGTGCTGGGGAAAGGCAAGTTGATTGCGGAACAAAACTGAAGGGTGAAATGGGGCACGGGCGTCTCGCCCGTGGAGGGGATGGAATGGGGCGGCGATCAGAGATGGACTATAAATCGGGTAGAAAGTAGGCGACTGAACAGATAATCACGGGCGGGACGCCCGTGCCCCATTTCACCATTTCCCGAACCTCCGATTTCATCTCACGCTTGTCCGAATTCCTCGATCGGTCTTCTCTTGATCCATCGGCGGGCAGTCGCCATACTTCGAGGATCCATTTCAGGAAGGAGAACGGCAATGAAATCGATGATTCGCATGATGTGCGGTGTAGCGGTGTTGATGGCGGCGGGGACGGCGTTGGCGCAGGACCCGGGGCCGTTTATCGGGCGGTGGGCCCTGACGATTCCGGGCGGCGGCGCGGGTTGGCTGGGTGTCACGCAGGAAGACGGCTACCTCGACGGGAGCATCCTGTGGGGCGGCGGCAGTGTGGTCCCGGTGGCGAGCGTGTACGTGGACGGCAACACCCTGTACGTGACGCGGGAGAACAACGTCGAGCGGAAGGACGCGGCGGGCAAGGTGGTACGCACGCAGACGTTTACCGAGACCATCACGGCGACGGTGGACGGCGATAGCATTTCCCTGACCCAAAGCAAGCCCAACCAGAACGGGCTGGGCGTGAGCACGGCGGACTTCGCAGGGAAACGAATCCCTCCCCTGCCGCCCGCGCCGGATCTGTCGCAGGTGAAGTATGGCGAACCCATTGTCCTGTTCGACGGCACAGATCTCGACGGTTGGACGTTGACGAATCCAGATCAGGTGAACGGTTGGAGCGTAAAAGACGGCGTTCTCGTCAACGATCCGGTGCAGCAGGAAGGCAAGCCGCACATCTCGTACGGCAACCTGCGGACGAAGGACGTGTTCGAGGATTTCAATTTGAAACTCGAAGTCAACGTGCCGAAGAAGGGCAACAGCGGGATCTATCTGCGCGGTATTTACGAAGTGCAGGTGGAGGACAGCTACGGCGAGGAGCTCGACCCGCATCACATGGGCGGCATCTACAGTCGTTTGACGCCCCTGGTGACGGCGGAGAAGCCGGCCGGTGAGTGGCAGACCTATGACATCACGTTGTGCAAGCGGCACGTCACGGTGAAGCTGAACGGCAAGCTGATCCAGGACAATGCGCCGCTGCTGGGCTGCACGGGCGGCGCGTTGTGGTCGGACGAGTTCAAGCCCGGCCCGATTTATCTCCAGGGCGACCACACGGGCGTGGAGTACCGGAATATCGTGCTGACGCCGATTATCGATTAGGCAACTTTCGAGAAGAAGAGACCCATGTAGCGCAGGCGTCTCGCCTGCATCTTAGCGCTCGTATTCTGAAAAGCTCGGAAGATGCAGGCGAGACGCCTGCGCTACATGGGCTTCATGCTATACTGGCTTTGACGCGAAAAACGTCACGGTTATCGGGGGATAGCCGAAGCTTTCGTCATGGGGGATCGTTTCGATGCACACGCACACCACGCCGCTGGGTTCACCGGGGGGATTGACAAACGGGAGGATGCTGGCGCTGGTCGCGTTACGCGTACTGATTGGCTGGCATTTCCTGTACGAGGGGCTGGTTAAGTTTTATGCGCCGGACTGGACCTCGGCGGGGTATCTATCGAGTTCGCGCTGGCTCCTGGCAGACACGTTCCACTCGATCGCGAGCACGCCGCAGGCGTTGTCGGTGGTCGATTTCCTCAATATTTGGGGACTGATCCTGATTGGCCTCGGGTTGCTGCTCGGTGGTTTTTCGCGGCTCGCAGCGGTCTCAGGCGCGTTGCTGCTCGCGCTCTACTACATCGCGCACCCGCCCTTCGTCGGCGCAGACGTGGGTATGCCGATCGAAGGCAGCTATCTCATCATCAACAAAACCCTCGTGGAAATGATCGCGCTGATTGCGTTGGCCGTGTTCCCCACGGGGAAATATCTCGGGCTGGACCGGTTCGTGGCGTATCTGCGGATCCGGCGGCATGCTGCCGACGATATTGCGATTGTTGACGATGTGCATCGGTCCGATGCGCCGCCGCTTAAGGCGCGGCGGGAACTGCTCGCGAGCTTGGCCACGTTGCCGGTGGTCGGGGCCTTCGGGTACGCATTCGCAAACCGGCGGCAACCCACCAGCATCGACGCCATGACGGGCGCGACGATTACGTTCGAGAATGAGACCCTCAAGGATTTGAAGGGTACCTTGCCGACAGGCCGGATCGGCGACCTGCGCATGACCCGCTTGATCCTGGGCAACAACCTCATCGGGGGCTGGTCGCACTCCCGGGATCTCATCTACGTCTCCAAACTGTTCCGCGCATACAACACGGAACGGAAGGTATTTGAAACGCTGTGCACGGCGGAGCGGGCCGGGATCGACACGTTTAACATCGTCAACGATCAGTTTCCGATCTTCCATCGATACCAGGAGGCCATGGGGAGCAAAATGCAGACCATGTGCCAGTGCTTCCCCGAAGTCGGCGACGTCCGCACGGACCTGGACAAGGCCATCGACAACGGTGTGACCACCATGTACGTGCAGGGCGGGCGATGCGACAGCCTTATCCGCGACAAGTATATCGACGTGGTGGCGGAAGCCGTCGAGTACGTGAAGAGCCAGGGCTACGTTGCCGGAATCGGGGCGCACTCGATTGAAGTGCCGATACTCTGCGAACAAGCAGGCCTCAATCCGGACTACTACATGAAGACCTGCCATCACGACCAGTATTGGTCCGCCATCCCGCGTGAAGAGCGTAAAGAATTCTGCATCGTCGCCCCCTTCGACGCGGACCACGATCAGTTCCACGACAACATGTGGGATCTCTTCCCCGAAAAGACCATCGAGTTCATGGAGACGGTGAAGAAACCGTGGGTCGGGTTCAAAGTCCTCGCGGGCGGCGCGATTCATCCCAAGGACGGGTTCAAGTACGCCTTCGAAAACGGCGCGGACTTCATCTGCGTGGGGATGTTCGATTACCAGATCGTCGAAGATGTGAACATCGCGTTGGATGCCCTGGCGGCAACGGAGACGCGGAAACGGCCGTGGTTGGCGTGAGGGGGAACTACATCGGGGTTAAATGTCGCAATTTGCTGATAGCCCCGAGGAAACCGAGCACCGCCACAAGTAGTAGCATCCCGATAATCAGGCAGCCGCTGACATCCACGGAGATGAGCGACCAGCTCTTGCGATCGGGTCGCCTTCGCCAAATCCACCAAGACATGGGCGTGTGCCTCCTCGGAATGGGACCTATACGACCTATGGGACGTATGGGACCATGAAACGGAGCAACGGTCGGGTCACGCCGCTCCGATCGCATCTACAATCCCAGTATACCACTCCCACGGAAGCCTCACCTTCCCCATTTCCGCTTGGCCTTTGATTTCGCCGTGACAGTCGGAGCCACCGGTGACGAGGAGATTGCGTTCGCGGGCGAGCTGGTGGTAGGCGTCGGATTGGCCGGGGCTGTGTTTGCTGTGGTAGACCTCGATACCATCGAAGGGTAGTTGCAGGAGCTTAGGCAGGATGATGTGGGTGGTGCCGATGCCGGGGTGGGCGAGGAAGGCGAGGCCGCCGGCGCCGTGGATGAGGGTCGATGGCGCGTTCGCAGGAGAGGCGGACTTTCGGGACGTAGGCGCGTTTGCCGACTCCGATATAGCGGTTGAATGCGTCCTGCACGGTCTTGACGTGACCGGTGGCGTGGAGTTCGCGGGCGATGTGCATGCGGCCGATGGCGGCGCCGGGCCCGGCGTGGGCGGCTACGGCGTCCAAGGTGATCGGGATGCCGAGAGCGTTCAGCCTTCCGACGATTTTGACGGCGCGTTCGTTGCGGCTATCGCAGAGGCGCGTGAGTGCGGTGTTGAGCTCAGCGTCGTCGAGCCGGATGCCGAAGCCGAGGATGTGGACTTCGTGTTTGCCGTGCGACGCGCTGATTTCGGTTCCGCGGAGAAATTCGAGTCCTGCCGCGCGTGCGGCGGCTTCGCCTTCTTCTAAGCCCGCAAGGGTGTCGTGGTCGGTAATGGCGATGGCGGAGAGACCGGCGGCGACGGCCCGTTCGACAACGCGCGCGGGGGAGTCGGACCCGTCGGAGTAGTGGGTGTGGAGGTGGAGATCGGCGTAGCGCTCGGCCATGGGTTAGGCGCTCTCGGCAAAGGGCGGAAGAAGAACATCCCCCTTGATCCCCCTTCGAAGGGGGAATTTCGCGTGTTTCAGGTACCGGACGGACGTGTCTGTAATGACTTCGATACGAAGACTTCGGAAGCTCGAATGCCGCGCCGCAAAGCGTGCGCCGATACTTCCCCCTTTGAAGGGGGCAGGCCCGTAGGGCCGCGGGGGATGTTGTCTGCACGGGATGCATATGGTTGCTCATCAGCTCTTCATGTTCACGTATTGGAGGGGGACTTCCAGGTCCTTGGCCTTAAGCATTTGGATGACCTTTTGCAGATCGTCAATCTTGTTGCCGGTGACGCGGACTTGTTGGTCCTGAATCTGGGCCTGAACTTTCAATTTCATCGCTTTGATCATCTTGACCATCTTCTTGGCGAGATCGGTTTCGATGCCCTCGATGATTTTGGCTTCGCGTTTGACATGACCTTTGGCGGTGGGCTCGACTTCGCCGTATTGCAGGACCTTCGGGCTGACTTTGCGCTTGACGAGGTTGCCGGCGAGGGTTTCTTCGATGGCCTGGAGTTTCATCGTGTCCTCGGTGGTGATGGCGATGCGCAGGCCTTTCTTGTCGAGGGTAATCTCCGTGTCGGAACCGCGGAAATCGTAGCGGGTGCCGACGACCTTCTTCGTAATATTAACGGCGTTGTCGACTTCTTGGAGGTCGACCTTGTTGACGATGTCGAAGGACGGCATTTTCGTGCAGTCTCCTTTGTCGTTGTTGGTTCCCGACGACGGTCTTCCTGTGCGAATCGGTCGATTGGGTTAACCCGCCAGGCTGGTGCCTGGCGCTCCCAGTGGTTGTCAATGAAGTTCAGTTTGTTGTTTGTATTCGTCGAATAGACTTGCGATATCGACTTCTTTCGCGCTCCCTTTGTGGACGACGACACGGTAGCGGAGGGTCAGTTTCTCGCCTTTGGGGAGATCGAGGCGGTCGTTGTCGAGCCAAAACATGGGGGTTGGGGAGAAAAATCCATAGTCGCGGGTGAACCATTTGGACGGGATACCAGCGGTTATTGGGGTTCTGGAAGATGGCAATGCCTTCGGTTACGCCGTCGCGGGCGCCGGAGTAGTCACACCAAGGGGATTCAACACCGTAGGTGCCCTCCTCCTTCATGTTGCCCTGTGCGTTGATGAGCGTGCCGCCGCTGTTGACGCTGAGCTCCGGAACCACGCGCGCGGAGAACAGGGAGTGGTTGGTTTTGGTGATGGTAATATCGACCAGCGGCGTAAGGGTGATTTCAAAATCGATCAAGCGGACTGTGTCGCTGGACGCGGTGATGGTTACTGTGCGTTCGTCGCGCATGACGGGTTCTTCGCCGGGCTTGCGCCATTGGCAGACATCGGTAAAGACTACCTGGTTTCCCCCGCTCTCTACGATGACTGGGCCTTCGGAGACGATTTGTCCCCGATCGTTCACGTCCTGCCAGTAGTTGCCGTCGTTGACATGGTCGCACCCGAAGAACAGGGAATGATGGTGCGGATAGGGTTCCGATGACTCCGTCGTGATCGATTCGCCGGAGGCCGGGCCATTCACGGGCCAGAAGTACGGGTATTTCTGATCGCCGGTGAATTTGTACGCGGTGAACAGCGTGCCGTCGACGCGGACTTCAATCTGCGTACTCGAACGCGTTGCGGTAACTTCCGCCTTTGCGCAGACACTGACGGCGAACGCGAGCAGCCACGCCCAGTGCTAATCGCCGCAAGCAGGGAAAAGATGGGCATGTAAACATACTGCCTCCTCATTGGATATCCGGGATCATACCCAGAATACGCGTTTGGAGGCCGCACGATCTAGTCGGCGACTTGCCACCACGATGGCTCGGAACACGTCCAGAGTCAGGCGATATTGCGAATGACTTGTCGACGAGATGGCGATACGTCGATTTGACTCCGCTCACCCTTCCGGAGCTCCCGCGAGGATCCATTTTCGCAGGGTTTCGATTTGTTCGCTGGTGAGGGGGTCGCCTTTCTTGGGCATGTAAGGCTCTTCCTGTTTCGTCACCAACCGGAAGAGTTTGCTGCCGTCGGGGTTGCCGGGGACGATTACGGCGCCGGATTTCCCGCCCTTCATGACCTCCGCATAGGAGTTGACCGAGAAGTTCCCTTTCGTGCTTCGGCCACCATGGCAGTTGTTGCACGATGCATTGAAGATGGGCCCGATATCCTTGGCGAAGGTTACACTCGCTACGGTTACATCGGAAGCACTGGGACTTGCGGTTGGCGGGTCGGTGGCATCTTTTGGGGTAGACGAAACCTGTTTGCAGGAAACGACACCAAGAACGACAAGGATGGTCAGGCATCCCCAGAACACTCGACTCATGGTTCACTACTCCTTCCGGTATTCGTGCCGGCGGCATACCGCAGTCTTAACTGGTGATTCTGCAATTGGTTTGCGGGCACACGTCGCCCATATTGGCCAATGCATTCGTGGGCGGTTCGAGATTATGTCGCGACCGGGCCAAGATTTCCCTTTGCAACCACGGACGCGATATTGTAAACTGAATACCCGGAAACAGGGGCGGGCGGCGTTGTATACCCAGATGAAGCCGCCGGATACAACATCGGATGGAGAGGCCTATTCATGAAAGCGATGAGCACTACTCTCGCGGTGGTCCTTGCCGCCGTATTCTGCAGCCATGCAACCGCCATCGAACCAAGCCACTGGGGCAAATATGGCAATCCCGAGGAACCGGCGACTCGTCCCTACAAGGCGATGTGGCGGGGACTTAAAGCCATTCCCTATCAGATTCGCACCTCCAAGCATTCCGGCGAAGCGAAAGTCGAGGCCAAATGGGGCCGGGTGGAAGGATTTCGTGGGGTCCGTCGTGGCGTCGTCGAGCTGGGCTACAGCACGTGGTGGGGCATGGCCGGCACCTATCCGGCGCCGGTCGATGATTTCAGCAGCGCCAACCAGTGGATCGAGCATGACCGCCGGCTTGCAGCCCTGTGCGACCTGCCCACGACCGCGGGCATTTTTGCCTTGGTCAGCGGCAGCAACGCACTGGTGATGATGTTCGGGTCCGCCGCGGTGACGGTCGCGCAAAGCGAAGTCGATCGACGGGTGATGGGTCCGGAACAATTGGAGGCCAATCTCGAAGCGGCTCGCCGCACTCGTGCTCAGAATTGGCCGGCTTATGGGCCAGACCGTAACGAGGCGCGTCCGCAAGGGCTGAAATTCACCGGTACGCTTAAAGAAGAACACGACAGCAAGAAGGCGGAGACGGAACTCGAAGCGCTGGACACGCCGTACTCGGGCGACATGATTGCGAAGGCGCGCCGGGGCCGCATCGCCGAAGACTAATCCGCACCGTATACGCAAAGCATTACCCACGCCCGGTGATTTGCCGGGCGTGTTTCTTGATCCGAGAGACCACCGCCCGTGAGCAGCAGCGCACAAAACCGTTTTGTACCCATTCTCACCGCAACGGCGTTGATCGCCACGTTCTACGCGCTGGGCGTCAGCGACGTCATCACGGATAACGAGGGACAACGCACCACCCCACCGGCCGAGATGGTGCGTTCCGGCGATTACCTGATTCCTACCATTAACGGAGCCGATTATCTCGTCAAACCGCCGCTCCTCTACTGGGCGATTGCCGGACTCTACAAGGTCACGGGGAACGTCAACCCGTTCGTCGCGCGAATCCCCACTGCACTGTGTGGGGCGATGCTGGTCGTTGCCGCGTATCTCGCGTTCCGGAAACGGGCGGGCGACGGGCCTGCCAAGTGGGCGGCGTTGGCCCTGTTGGCATCGCCCTACGTGCTCGAACGCATGCGGTGGGCGGAACTGGATATCCCGCTAACCTTTGCCGTGTTTCTCAGCGTGGTCGCCTTTGAACGCGCGGCCTTGGCAACCGAGACCCGGTCTTGCTGGGGATTCATCCTGGGTGCGGGCGTTGCCTTCGGCGCGGCCGTCATGCTGAAAGGTCCCGTGCCGTTCCTGTTCCTGTGGGTGGCGGGCGTGGCGGTGCTCACCGTAAATGGTGACGATCCCAACCGGGTCGTGCGCCTCGGGTTGACTTGGAGTTTGATCGCGTTCGCAGTGGAAGTCGCTGCCAAGACCGCAGCCGGACTCCTGCCCGCCTACGCAAAATTCCTGGGAACGCCGGTTGAACTGGGAGCGGTAATTCTGTTGTGGACGGTCCTCGCGTGGCGGTTTGGCGGAGAAAACCGTTGCCGGACCCTGGGGCTGTGGTTCGCGACCCTGGCCATCGGCGTTGCCGTCGCGGCACCGTGGGCGCTGGCTGTGCTGTACACGAAGGGCTGGCCTTACATCAGCGGCATGTTGCACAACCAGGTCGTCGAGCGGACCTACGTGGCCAGCCGGATCAATAGCGGTACCCCCTTCTACTATGTTGCCGCCATCGGTGCAATGCTGGCTCCATGGGGGCTATTGCTGCCCCTCCACATTTCGCGCGGGCAGTGGAACAGCCATCCGGCGCCGTACCGGTTTGGCCTCATCATGGGCTGGCTCAGTGTGCTGGTGTTTTCGCTGATTGCGGGCAAGGAATACGAGTACATCCTCCCTTGCGTGCCATTCTTGCTGCTGCCGACCGGGTTTCACCTCTCCGACGATCCCGAGGATATCCGGCAGCCGTGGATCGCCCGCTGGCTGAAGATCTGGCGCGCGACGTTCGCCGTGTTGCTCCCGGTCGTTGCATTGGGTGGCGCGGTGTATCTGTCCTTTACGGAACCGCGCGCCTCGTTGCTGGTCTTCGTGTGGCCGCTGGCGTTGCTGGGGGTTGTCGCGGGCGTCCTGGGCATCGTGACGCCCCGCGGCCGGACGATTACCGTATTCTCCGCGGCGCTCTGCGTGATCCTGATCGGACTTGTCGCCCGTGACGACATCAACACGCGCGAAGACTCCCCCCGGGAACTCGCCCGACTCTGCGGCCACCTCGTCCGCGACGGCTACACCGTCGAAGCCGCCAAGGTCTACCCCGCCTTCGCCTTCTACGCCGAAGCCACCATTCCCATCAACATCAACCCCGCCGACGTCCGTTCCAAACTGGAATCCCCCACGCCCTACTTCTACCTGGTGCGGGAGAAAGATTTTCGATTGAGCCTTCCAGACAGCGGAGACATTCCCGGCGTCCAAATCGTCGCGGGGCCGTACGGCTATAAGACGGACATGGTGCTCGTGGGGAACGCGGAGTTGCCGCACTGACGATATAGCCACGGTTGCCAAATCCGCCTTTTGGGTATAGGATCAAAGGGCTGGAGCCCTGTAATTTGGTGCGGTGTGCCAGGGTGTCACGATTCGGGCTGAATACGTGTGTAATAGGGGTTGTTACACGCGGACTGCCGGGGAAGGAGTCTCGCGGAAAGAAGCGAATCTTTCCGGCGTGCTCGCTGGTCCCGGCGGGGGAAATGGCGAGCGAATGAGTGACACGGTTCTGGGCGAGGGGTTGGGAGATTCACGCGAGGGAGAATCCGTGCAATCCCGCCGGTTGTCTGCATCCAGCGCATTGCGAACAGCCATCTCCGGCCTGTCGGGTCTGGACAAACTCGGCATCGCGTTCCTTGCGGGGGGAGGTGCGCTTCACGCCACAGCGCAATCCTTGAATTTCATGGGGTATATCGGCAGTGCCACCCAGGAATCCCTGAAGCTGGCGGGGTTGTTCCTGTTGTTTGTCCCCGCGGTATATGTGGTTCGTCGGAGTTTCGAGCGGCCGCTCGTGAAATGGCTGGTATTCTCGGGGCTTGGTGCGGAATTTATCCACATTTGTTTGGACATATCCGACGACACGGTGCTTTCGCAGTACGGGATACTGTTCAATGATGCCCAACCGGTTCACATCGTTTTGCAGGAATTCTTCCACGGCGCGGCGCTGACCCTCCTGTTGGGGGCGCTCTATTACTTCATCGTTTCGTATCAATCGAGTGAGGCCAATCTCTCGTTGGAACGGGATGCCCTTCGCGCCGAAGTGGGAGAACGCGCCAATACGGAAAAGGCGTTGGAGCGGAGCGAAGCGATGTTCCGTACACTGGTTCAGGGAACGTCGGATGCCTTTATCGTTGTGGATTCGGAGGGCAACATTCGTTACGCGACGGATTCGATTCGCCGTATCGCGGGGTACGACCCCGTAAACCAATTGTTAGGCCGACGATTCATGGATTTCGTGCTTCGGAGTTGCGACACCGTCAACGTTGTGGACGCAGCGATCGATAACCCGGAACCGGGGTCCAGTCAACGGTACGAGCTTCAGTTTGCCCATTGCACCGGCAAGGCTTGTTTCCTGGAAGTGGTGGTGACCAATCTGCTTCGCTCGCCGAGTATCCGCGGTATCGTGGTCCATGCCCGCGACGTAACGGAGCGCCGGTCTCTCGAGGAGCAGTTGCGGCGTTCGCAGAACTTGGGCACCCTCGGCGCCTTGTCCGGCGGGATCGCCCACGACTTCAAGAATATTCTGACGGGACTGCTCATCCGTTGCGATCGTTTGCTGGACGACGAGACTTGTCCGGATACCATTCGGAACGAAGTGCAGCTCATTCGCCGAACGTCGTACCGCGGTGCCGCCTTGGCGAAGAAGATGCTTTCTTACACCCGCCGTGCCGCTTCCCAACTGCGCGTGATCGACATCAATGCATCGATGCGAGACATCGAGGAAATGGTACGAGGCGTTCTGGGAGATGACGTTCGGATTGTGCTCAATCTTCGTGACGCTCCGATTTGTGTTAGTATCGACCCCGTCGATCTCGAACAAGTGCTGATCAATCTTATCACGAACGCGCGTGACGCGATGCCTACCGGGGGGCGCCTGGAACTGGCGACCGATGTGCTGAGCGCAGAACACGCCGACCCGGAATTGCCGGCCGGAGAGTTTGCGGTCGTAACGGTGGCGGATACGGGTTGCGGCATTCGGCCGGAACATCAGAGCCGGATTTTTGAGCCGTTCTTTTCGACCAAGGAACCCAGCGCCCGGACGGGCCTGGGGCTTTCCACGGTGTACCGAATTATCGAACATCACGGGGGATCGATTCGCGTTTACACGAAGCCGAGCCACGGCACGACATTCAAGGTACTTCTACCCACGGCAAAGACCCGGATCGATCGGGCCATGTCGACGATTGGCGGTCCCAGTATCGAACGAGGCGTGGAGACGATTCTTCTTGCGGAGGACTCCGAAGAGGTGCGTCGTCTTACGAAATCGATACTCTTGGAGAAGGGCTATCAGGTTCTGGAGGCGGAAGACTATGAGGGCGCACTCCGGATGTCGGAACGTCACGCCGGGCCCATTCACTTATTATTGACTGACATCGTGATGATGGGCCGAAGCGGGCCGGAGTTGGCGGAATCCATCGTGGCGCAACGTCCCAACGTCAGCGTGTTGTATATGTCCGGATACTCGGGCGACGTGATTCGCCGCTATACCGATGACTACGAAACCAGCGCCCACATCGAAAAGCCTTTTACCTCATGCGAATTGCTGGCGAAGGTCCGAACGGTGCTGGATGAAGCCCAGCGATCCGGTGAGAAACCCGAGCGTTCATCGGGACCCCCCCTCGAAGACCAGGCGTAACCCCGGGTCGGGGACGAATTCGTACGTAGTCCGGGGACCACGCAGCGCTTGTCCCAGCGCGCGTTCCAGATGCGGCACGGCGCCGGACGGACCTCCCTCATCGACGCGATTCATGCCCACGCTGAATACGGAATGGGCGTCCCCCGAGACGGTATAGCGTAGCGGTTTTCCGTCAAATGGATCGGAAAGGACGGCGTCCATATAGGCCGGAACCAGGGCGCTAAGGGAAGGTGGCATCGACCCGTGATCGGCGTGATACGCATCGATAGCCAGGATCGTCCGGGCGGCCCGCGCGCGTGCTGTAAGATCGGTAAATTCGCGAATGAGGTTCGGCATCGATCGGAAATAGAGGGCGGAACCGACGTAGTACGATGGAAGCTGGCGCGTTTCCACTACGAGCGAATCGAAGTCGTCGATGCGTTGGGTTGCCGGCAAGAAACACAGCGAGACAAACCGGCCCATGTACTTATAAAAACACAGGAGATCCAATTCGAGCTGGCCGCTGTAACGGTAGACGAAGTGGCGAAGTTCTGGATGCGATCCCCGGGCGCCGAGCACGACCAATTGCCGATCGAACGGCAAGTCGTAGAACCACATCCCCAGGCAGCGCGCGGCCACGTAGGCGCGTGCGACCGGCGTTGCGTCTTCCAGCAAGACAAGCTCGCGCGAGATGTCGCGCCGTGCATCGGTGTCCAGGTCGACGTGTGGGAGCATCCATTCCAGCCCTTGGACGCTTTGCTGTATTGCGGTGAACCGAATCAATTGGCTCGTCATGGACGGTTCCGCCTGCAGGGTCTGCGCGATGCGGAGGGACGCAGTTAAGGCACGGGCCGACTCTGCGCCACGGCCTTGGCACGCGCGCAAGACGGCGTCCATTGCCAACAGGTTCGACCCTTTCAACACTTGGCGCAGGTGCACCATCTCGCCGCCATTCGGCACGCCACCGAAGCTTGACGCGTAACGGGCAGGCTCGATCGTCGACGCCCGATACAGGGTTTCGAGGGCGTTGCGGTTTTGGTCGAGATAGCGCTCCAGGGCAGCGATCCGGTTCGAATCCCACGCGGTCCAGTTTGCCCCCGTAAACATGGGAAACCAACCGAAATCGGCCGGGGTATCGACCATGTAATCGGCGGCGGCCCGGACGAGGTCGGCGGCATTCTTACCTTCTATCGGGGGGGACACCGCATCGAGTTCGTCGAGTGTGGCGGGATAACCAGCTGCGTGAATTGCGTCTACATCGGACGTGATTTCGTAAGTAAGGTACACCCGAAAACCGCCATAGGCGAGCGCGAGCGTCGCGAGGAGGACGAGCGCATGGACGGGCCGGATATGAACTTCACCCGGCCGGCGGTCATCGTGAGAATCCGTTTCAACTGGGGTATGGGGAGACGTCATGAAGCGCCGGGTCCTCGTCGGTGGGTTGTAATTTGCCCAAATCGATCGCGCGATCGGCAGCGCCCGCAGCGTGCAGCACGAACGGGTCGATGCGGGTCCAACGATGCGCGCGATCGAGTATCCAGCCATCGGATGTGACGACGATGTTCGCGCTGTTCGCCAGTGTCTTATCGACGTTTGCCTCCACGGCCACGTCCCAGGGCCAGTTGTGGCTTCGCGCTTCGGCCTGAAGCAGCGCGCGGAGACGGCCGCTGTTAGACACAGGGGCGTCGAAGAACCAATTGACATGCTTCACGCGCAAGTCCGCGAAAACATTCCCGAGGAGGCGCAGGGCGGTCAGCGTTTCCTCCACCCGGCGATAGGACCCGTGGACGCTGGCGAGGTCGCGCAGGCATCCGTCGCGTCCGCGGAGCAGAACCGCGCCGGACAGGACGCTCTCGGTTATGATGAGTTGGTTGTATCCATCGACGGCGAGGGTCGCGCCGGCAAGCCGATCGGGGACGATAAAGCACTTCGCTCGGCTACGGAGCGACGCGTCCGGACAAGACGCACCCAACACGGCACGCCGCTGGCGGGTCGTCAGTTGATAGTGGTCGCCCACCAGTTTCAGGGCGGCCCGCTCGGCGTAGTCGCGGGTCCGTAGAAGAGAAAGATCGGAAACAGCGTCGCGCAGTGTTGGGATCTGCGATGGCGCGAAGAGCGCGTCGTCCTGCGGATGTCTTCCTCGATGTCGTTGGCGTTGCGGCACGGTCCAGGCCTCTCGGTTCGGTTTGGGAAAATCGGGACAGTAATCATTTATTGGTTAACGATTCCAATTGCGATGCGTGCAGTTCAAGAAATAAATGGTTGCGGTCCCCATTTTCACACGTATAATACCATCGTGAGCAGGCCGGGCGGTCGCGGCGCCCCTCGCGGGCGTCGAGGAAAGTCCGAGCTCCACAGGGCAGGGTGCTTGATAACGCCAAGGCGGGGTGACCCGACGGAAAGTGGCACAGAAACCATACCGCCTACGTTCGTCCTTCGGGACGAGCAGGCAAGGGTGAAAAGGTGCGGTAAGAGCGCACCAGCGGTCTGGCAACAGGCCGGCTGGCTAAACCCCACCCGGAGCAATTCCAAATAGGGGAGCAATGGAGTGGCCCGCTCCGCTCCCGGGTAGGAAGCTCGAGGCGCGCGGCGACGCGCGTCCCAGACGAATGACCGCCTCGGGGCTTCGGCCCTCAGACAGAATTCGGCTTACAGGCCCGCTCACGAAAGACTACGCGGCGGTGAGGGTTACGCAACCTTCACCGCCGCGCCATTTGTTTTACGCTATTTTGTCAGACCTATTTGCCGATGGGCAGCGGACCCTGGAAGACGCGGAACCCGACGGTCGACAGCGTGGACGTCGCATCGATTCCCTCTCGACGAGCACTGCGGACATCGTTCGCCACGTCCGCATAGGAGCCGCTGCGTACCAGCCGCTGTACGGGGAGGACTCCCTTGGCCGGTACCGGATAGTTGTAGGGTTCTTCGTAGATCCACTCCCACACGTTGCCGCTCATGTCGTAAGCGCCCACCGGGCTCTGGCTGTTGGTGGTGCCGTTGTTGCCGTCGTAATAGCCCACCGGCGTCGTGAACGGCGGATTGGTCAGGCTGAGCGGATTCGAGTTGTTGTAATTGACCCGGTTCGTGTTGATATCCGTGAGCAGCAAGCTGGAAACGAAACCCCAGATATGGTGCACGGGGGTCTGCCCGGAGGTATCCCAGGCCGCCGCGTACTCCCATTCATCCTCGAATCCGAGCCGATACCCGTCGTTATCGCCATTGAATTCGACATCCCAGTTGATCAGGTCGTAAATGGGATCAAGGCCTTCGATTTCACTCAGCCAGTTGCAGAAGGCCAAGGCGCCATACCAGCTCACCTCGACGACCGGCTGTTGCGCCATGGATTGATTGTCACGGCGGGCGATGAAGAATATGTCGTGGGTCCCGTCGTACTCGATGTCGCAGTGCTCGGTATCGTTGCCAATGTCTTCGATCTGAATGAGGATTTGGCCGTTCAACTCGGGATTGCCGCCTGGAAACGCCTTGAGCTGATTCAGATCGAAATAGCCCTGATCGTTCGCGTAGTTCAACGCGAAGGCGTACTGGCAATTGGTCACTTCAAATTGATCGATACTGACGTTGCCGAGGACGAATGCATTGGGATCCGGCGGAAGTTCGTTCGCTTCCGGAATGTTGTTATCGATCTCGGTCTGGCTCGGCCCCTTAGTATACGTGTCAAACTCGGAAACGCCAAGGGAGATCTGATGGGTCTGCGGCTCGGCGGCCGTGATGGTGACCGTGTCAAAATCGCCAAGATTGCTAGTGTCACGCACCTCCAAGCCAAGGACGTAGTCGCCCGCCAAATCGGGAACGAAGCGTGGGTGCACGACACTGGGATTCGACAACCAAGTGGTATCCACATTGCTACCCATTGGGACCTGGTTGACCGTCCATGTGTATACGATGTTGCTTCCATCTTCGGGATCGAAGGAACCGGAACCGTCCAACCGTACCTCTTCGTACGTACACACATTCTGGGCAGGACCGGCGTCAGCGGTTGGATTCTGGTCAAAATCGACCGTAATCGTGACCGTGTCGGGTTCACTGGCGACCTTGACGCCTTCGGGCTGCCCGTCGTCCACGATGAGCTGTATCACGTAGTCGCCGGTCTGTTGGGCAACAAACGTGGGCATCTCCGCGGTGTCATCCGACAGATCGGGCGCAGGAATGGCAAGTTTTACGCCTTGATTCATGCCGGGCCATTCCAGGAAGGTCCATTGGTACGTGATTGGATCGTTGTCAGGGTCGTAGGAGTCACTCCCATCAAGCTGAACCTGGGTACCAAATTGGAAGCCACGTTCGGTAGTACTCTTGTCGCCAACGAGATAGACCGTCTGGTCAGGGCCCGCATTTGCTACGGGCGGTTGATTTCCAGCTTGAACGCAGATGAAGTCCCTGCGGGTTAGACTGCCGGTCATTCCATTGGAAAGGACGACGGTGAGCGTGACGTCGTGGCAACCGTCATCGGTGTAGGTGTGGTCGGTATTCTGGCCGGTCCCGGTGGTGCCATCGCCGAAATCCCAGATCCAACTGATGATCGTGACGGGTTGGGGTTCCTGTTCGGGTGGGCGGAGGATTTCCACCGCCACCGGGTTCGCCGCGAAATTTCGCAAGCACCAGTGGGGGCGAAACCGATACGTCCCCTTGAAACTGCGCGTAAAGTGGCGCGTGCCCGGATTGGGGTCCTCCGGTAAACGAGACATGGACGAGTGGACTACCGGGGCATTTCCATCCCACGAGCGCCAACGAAGCCACGGACAAATAACATGCTAACGTTAATGGCCGAAATGAGCGCACCTTCATATCCCCTCCGTCTAGCGCCCGCCAAAAAGCGCGCGCGGGTCATTACGCCACATCGGCGTGTGTCCAACGTGTGCAAATGTAAATCGGTCGATTGAATGAATATCGCCAGAACACGCCGAGGTGTGGCCCTGCATGAAGCCTCAGCGCTTGAGTATTACCATGCACCGGGAGGACCCCGTAAGTCAAGGGCTGAAAATTCCATAGCGTTGGGCCGGAAGCCCGGCGGCCCTTGACCTCCTCCACCCTTTGCAGTAAGATAGCGCCATCGGTTCCGGGGGCAGTTAGCTTCGTGTCCCCAAGCGGGGAAGTACGTTTCCGTAGATTCAGGGCAAATTGTCGCAGCAGTTAACGAGACCCAAGCGGTGGAGGAGTCGAGACCATGAAAGTGTGGCGTTTTTTCGGGCTGATGCTCGCGGCCGGCCTGCTCGTAACACCCTGTAGTTTTGCGGAGTTGCAGAACGTTCAAGTGGGTGGTGAACTTCAGATTCGCGCCATCTATTGGCAAAACGCATTCAACCAGGTGCAGGCGCCGGCCTTCGTACAACCGGAGATCCGGTGGCCATCGTTCTTCATGCCGAAGCGTGCAATCGGCGATTTTCTCGGCGGGCAGAATGTGACGAGCTATTGGGATTGGGATTCGCGAGACGCCGACTACAGCGTTGTCGAACAGCGCACCCGGCTCAACGTCGACGCCGATTTCACCAATGAAGTCAGCGCCTTCATCGAGCTGGAAAGTTACGACGTTTGGGGTGAGGATTTTCGTTCGGATTACGTTACGGGACGCGACAACCGTGCCGTCACCAATGACAACGTCGAGGTCTACCAAGCGTACATCGAAGCTAACGATATGTTTGGATTTCCGGTGCGGATGCGCATTGGCCGCCAGGAACTTGTGCTGGGCAGCGGCTGGTTGGTCGGCAACAACCAGAACCATCCGGAATTCCCGGGTCTGTCCTTCGACGGCGTTCGGCTGACGTACGCGAGCGACCCGTTCACCGTGGATGTCTTCTATACCAAGCTGTTCGAGAATGGCGCGTTTGAACAGGACGGCGACGTGGATTTCGCCGGCGTTTACGCGAGTTACACCGGACTCGAGGACATTACCCTCGACGCGTACTGGCTGTGGGTCCGCGACGGCCGCTCCCTCAATGACACCAACTTCGTCGCCCCCATCGAGTGGCTGGAGAATGCGTTCAACGTGGACGATTACGATGCCACCAGTCTGCATACCGTCGGACTGCGGGCAGCCGGAACGATCGGCGCCCTGGATTTCGATGCCGAGGCCGCCTACCAATTCGGCGATGCGGACCAAATCGGGTTTCTGTTCAAGCCGTTTGCTTATGGTGACGATGGCGCGGAATTCGACGCCTGGGCCGGGACGCTGGAATTGGGCTATACGCTCGATATCGCCTGGCAGCCGCGGCTTTATGTGGGCGGAGCATACTTTGAGGGGGAAGATAACCGCGACCTGACTTTCGGGGAGTGGTTGAATCCCTTCTACCGGCCCGAGGCCAGCGTGAGCTTCAACCGCTTGTTCTCCGACCAGGTTTATAGCCACTTTATTGATGAGATCAGCGAACTTTCCAATTTCTGGACCGTCTACGGCGGCGCCAGCGTACAACCCACTGAAAGCGTCGAACTCGGCCTCAAAGTGAGCTATCTCCAGGCGTTGGAAACCTTCGATCAGCCCTATTTCGTAAGTGTGGGCGCGTTCAAGGTGCCCCTGGCCCCGGCCCTCAGTTTCTGGACCAAGGGCACTGACGATGAATTGGGCATCGAGACGGGTTTGTGGGCCCGCTATCACTACAGCGAAGATCTGGTCTTCGAACTGGGCTGGTCTCACCTGTTCACCGGCGACGGCTTGGCCGACGGGAACTACAACGACTACAACGGCCTTCTCTTCAACGGCGGCACCGACGACGAGGACGCCGACTACGTGTATTTCGATACCAAGCTCTGTTTCTGAGTCATTCTGTATCTGGATCAATGACGCCCCGGCTCCGTGGTATATGTAGCCGGGGCGTTTCTTTGCGACAACGTTTCTATCGACCGTCCCAATATATTGTGGGGTTATCGTTTCGGCGTGTAAAATAAATGCAGTCGTAGGGAACTGAGGTTTAGTCATGGCACGACCAGTCGCGGAGATTGAAGAAGACATACGCGCGCTATCGGCTGACGAAAAGCACGAGTTGCTGCGAACACTCATCGAGGAACTCGATACACCCGCCGATTCAAATGTCGAGGAAGCGTGGCTTGAAGAATCGCAGCGGCGGTATCGCGAAATCCTTGATGGCGGTAACGCTGGCAACTGGGATTACGAAAAGGCGCGACAGATCGTGGACCTCGCGAATCAGTCTGTGTGGCGTACAGTTCAAGAGAAAGAGAATCAAAGACTCAGCGTCGACAAACCTTGTTGACGGTTTCGTCAAGTTTGCTATGCTGAATGCGCTTCGAACAGTCGCATGATTAAGTCCGACACTTTCCCGGTCGTGATCGAGTGGATTTACGTTTCGCTTAAAGGACGGTGCGGACAGAAACCGGCGGTTTGAAATTTAGACGCCGGGACGTTTTTGGTTAGAAGTAGTGGATCGGCGTAATTGGCAAAAGTGGAATCAAGAGGTGCCGGATGGCTTTGCAGTTTGACTGGGATCCGAAGAAGGCGCGCCGGAACGTGGACCGACATGGTGTATCCTTTGACGAGGCCAGCACCGCGTTCCGGGATACGATGTCGATTACGATACCCGATCCCACACACTCGGAGACGGAGGAAAGGTTAGTCTTGCTTGGGTACTCGTATCGTAATAGACTAATCGTAGTTGTCCACACGGATCGCGAAGACCGAATCCGCATTATTAGTGCCAGGCCGGCGACCAGAAGGGAAAGAATTCGCTATGAAGAAAGCGAGAAATGACCCGGACATGCTCGATGAATATGACTTCAGTGGGGGCGTCCGCGGCAAGTACGCTAAACGATATGCTGAGGGCGCCAATGTAGCCGTCATTGCTCCCGATGTCGCGGAGTACTTCCCAGACGAAGAGTCTGTAAACGAAGCCCTTCGCAGCATTGCGGCGATCATTGAGCGGCAACAGAAATCCAAGGCAACATCCGGGCGAGGAAAGGCGAACGCGCGACGGTAAGTCGCGACGCCTTCTTCATCTTCGCGAAGCATTCGAAATGAAAACAACAAGGCCCTGCCAGCGAGAAGCTTGCGGGGCCTTGTTCGTTACGCCGCTTCCGACACCTTCGTCTTGAACACCAGCGCGCCTTCCTTCGCTTCCGCAACGACGGTGCTGCCTTCGGTCACTTTGCCTTGGAGGATTTCCATGGCGAGGGGGTCGAGGATCATCCGTTGGATGGCGCGTTTCAGCGGTCGGGCGCCGTAGTTCGGATCGTAGCCGCGTTCGGCGAGCAGGTCGCGGGCGGTGTCAGTCAGTTCGACGGTAATCCGCTTTTCCGCGAGCCGTTTGGCCAGGCGTTTCAACTGGACGTCGACGATGCCGCGGATGTGTTCCTTCTTGAGCGGGTGGAACACGACGATGTCGTCGATCCGGTTGACGAATTCGGGCCGGAAGGCTTTGCGAAGGGCGCTCAGCACCTCTTCGACCTTCTCTTCTTCGGTGCCGCTCGCGCGTTGGAACACCTCGCTGCCGAGGTTCGAACGTCATGATGACGACGGTATTTTTGAAGTCCACCGTGCGGCCCTGGCTGTCCGTAATGCGGCCGTCGTCGAGCAGTTGCAGTAGAACGTTAAACACGTCCGGGTGCGCCTTTTCGATCTCGTCGAACAGGACAACACTGTAGGGTCGCCTGCGGACGGCTTCGGTCAATTGGCCGCCTTCGTCATAGCCGACGTATCCGGGCGGCGCGCCGATGAGCCGCGACACGGCGAACTTCTCCATGTATTCGCTCATGTCGATGCGGACCATGGCGTTTTCGTCGTCGAACAGCAGTTCGGCGAGAGTGCGCGCCAGCTCGGTCTTACCGACACCGGTCGGCCCGAGGAAAATGAATGAACCGATGGGCCGCTCCGGTTCCTTGAGGCCGGCACGGGCACGGCGCACGGCATCGGACACCACGCGGATGCCCTCTTCCTGGCCGATGACCCGTTCGCTGAGACGTTCTTCCATCTTGAGCAGGCGTTCCATCTCCCCTTCCATCATCTTGGTGACGGGGATGCCAGTCCAGTTCGAGACGATGTTCGCGATGTGCTCGTCGGTCACTTCCTCTTTGAGGAAACTGCCGTTCTTCTGGATCTTGGTGAGACGTTGTTCGAGTTCACCGGACTTTTTCTGCAGTTCGGTGATCGTGCCGTAACGGATTTGGGCGACCTTGTCCAGTTCACCCGCACGTTCGGCGATTTCTTCCTGCCGTTTCGCTTCGTCGATCTCTTCCTTGACCTTGCGGATGGCGTCGATGGCCTCTTTCTCGTGTTGCCACTGCGCCTTCTTCGCGTTGACTTCTTCGCGAAGGTTGGCCAGTTCGCGTTCGATGCCTTCCCGCTGTTCGCGGCCGGCCTTGTCCGTTTCCTTCTTGAGGGCCAAATGTTCGATTTCGAGCTGGCGGATTCGCCGGTCCAGCACGTCGATCTCGTAGGGCATGCTGTCGATCTCGATGCGCAACCGCGAAGCGGCTTCGTCGACCAAGTCGATAGCCTTGTCTGGCAGGAACCGGTCGGAGATGTAGCGGTCGCTCAGCGCCGCTGCAGCGATGAGGGCGCTGTCCTGAATGCGCACGCCGTGATGGACTTCGTAACGCTCCTTTAGTCCACGCAGAATCGCGATGGTGTTCTCGACATCCGGTTCGCTTGCGAATACGGGTTGGAACCGGCGCTCGAGAGCCGCGTCTTTTTCGACGTGCTTGCGGTACTCGTCCAGTGTTGTCGCGCCGATGCAGTGCAACTCGCCGCGCGCCAATGCCGGCTTCAGCATGTTGGACGCGTCCATCGCCCCCTCGGCCGAACCCGCGCCAACAAGCGTATGCAACTCGTCGATGAAAAGGATGACGTCGCCTTCCGCTTCCTCGACGGAACGGAGCACGGCCTTCAGCCGATCCTCGAACTCCCCGCGGAACTTCGATCCCGCGATCAGCGCGCCGAGGTCCAACTGAGCTACCCGCTTGTTCTTCAACCCCTCCGGCACGTCGCCCGCAACGATGCGCTGGGCGAGCCCTTCGACAATGGCGGTCTTCCCCACGCCGGGTTCACCGATAAGCACGGGGTTATTCTTCGTGCGGCGGGACAAGACCTGTATGACGCGGCGAATCTCTTCGTCGCGCCCGATGACGGGGTCCAGTTTACCCGCACGGGCAAGTTGGGTCAGGTCGCGGCTGTATTTTTGCAGGGCTTCGTAGGTGTCTTCCGCATTTGGATCGGTGACCCGCTGGGAACCCCGCACTTCTTTCAAGGCATGCAGCACAGAGTCCGGGGTCACGCCCGCGTGCTTCAATACCTCCGCCGCCGGGTCACTACGCAGTTCGAGCAGGCCGATCAGGATATGCTCGGTGCTGAGATACTCGTCCTTAAGCTTCTGGGCGACTTTCCAGCCGGCGTTCAGTACCTGCTGCGCTTGGTTTCCGAGGCCGGGTTGTCCCCCACTACCGGAAACGTGCGGCAGTCCCTTGATCCGCTCCTGGACCTGGGCGCGCAGGCCTTCCACGTGCACGCCGACCCGCTGCAGGATAGACGATACCACGCCGCGCTCCTGCCCGAGCAACGCATCAAGCAAGTGTAACGTGGTGATTTCCGGATTGCCCCGGTCGGATGCGGTATCCATCGCCTCCGACAAGGCTTCCTGCGCTTTGATAGTCAATTTATCCAATCTCATTGCTGAGTCCTCCTCTCAAACAGTATAGGTCGGTTTAGGATAGGCAAGGGACGTGCCAAGGGAAGGTCGTTGGCTTACAGGGACTTACACGGACGGACAGGGACGTTGGGGGGCTGGGCTGTTGCATTACGAAGCATCGACGTGCGGGATTGGAACACGTTGACTAGTCGTACTTTAGGCCGGTGTCGCACAGAATCGTCGCGATTACGGGAGCCGCACCGGTGAGGCCGCTCTTCGCCAGCTTGACGGCCGCGCAGACGTTGGCGCCGGCGGAGTACCCCACGTGGAGTCCTTCCTTGTGGGCGAGATCCCGGCGGTAGGTGGCCGCCTCCTCGCTGCTCACGGCGAGATAGTGGTCCACCAATTCGGGCCGCCAGTGCGGGACCTTCATGCCGTAGCCGATGCCCTGCATGTTATGCGCCGGGTTGGTGATCTCTTTCCCGGCAAGGATCTCGGCCCCTTCCGGTTCCACGGCAGCACAGACTATCTTCGGGTTCTTCAGTTTCAGGAATTGGCTGGTGCCCACAAAGGTCCCGCCCGTGCCCACTGCGGCCACGAAGGCCGTGACCGCGCGGCCCAGATCGGCCCAGATCTCCGGTCCTGTGCCGCGCATGTGGGCGACGATTCCGGAAGAATTGTTGAACTGGTCGACATAGAACGCGCGGGTCTCCAACGCAATGGCCTTGGCCTTTTCCGTGGCCGCTGCGATGTCCTGGCCGGTAACGTGGCCGGGCGTGCCGTCGATTTGCGGGGTCAACACGACCTCCGCCCCCGAGCGCCGAGAGCATGCGGGCGCGGTTAGGGCTGTTGCCCTCCGACATCACTGCGGTGAACGGGATTGCCATATGCGTTGCAGACTACGGCGAGGCCCGCGCCCATGTTGCCGCTGGTCATTTCGACGACGGGCTGGCCCTTGACCAGCGCTCCGGATTCGTAGGCGTCTCTGATGATTTGGAGCGCGGCGCGGTCTTTCACGCTGCCGCCCGGTTGGAGGAACTCCGCCTTCGCGTAGATCTTGCCGGGCCCGGGGTGGATGCGGCGGAGTTCTACAAGTGGCGTGTTGCCGATGAGGTCCAGACAGCTCTTCCGGATCATGTGGAGTCCCCTGATTAAGCACGATCCTTGGTACTGTCCACTACGATAACGGATCTGCGTTCGGAACGCGACAGAAGAACATCCCCCTTGATCCCCCTTCAAAGGGGGAAGTGCGAAGCGCCCTGTCTTGGGTGCAGACGATACTCGGCGAAGTATCTCAAGGTCCATGATGGACTTGCCGCACCGCAAAGCGATCGCGAATTTTCCCCCTTTGAAGGGGGCAGACGCGAAGCGTTGAGGGGGATGTTATGTCTTCAACGGAGAATCAGGTCGCGGCCGGGTACGGCTGACGCCTAATCCTCGTAGATCATCTTGATGGTCATGCCGCCGTCTACGACGAGGTTCTGGCCGGTGATGAACCCGGCCCTCTTGGGATCGGCGAGGAACAGGCAGGCTTCGGCGATGTCTTCGGGGCGGCCGACACGCCCGACCGGATGCTGAGCGTGGTCGCGTTCGGAAAGTTGGGCAGGATTGCGGGCGGATTCCTTCTTCCAATCGGTCACGTCGATCCAGCCGGGGCTGATGCAATTCACCCGGATGCCTTTGGGACCCAGCGTAACGGCGAGGGAGTGCGTCAAGGCCACGACGCCGCCCTTGGACGCGGAGTAGGGTTCGGTGTCGGCGTGCGACATGAACGCGCGGGTGGAAGCGATGTTCACGATGGCGCTGCCCGGCGGCATGTGAGGCGCGGCCTGTTGCGCGCAAAGGTAGGGACCCCGCAAGTTGACCGCGAGCAGATGGTCCCATGCAGCGAGGTCCCGGTCGGCCAGGGTCCCTTCCCAACCGATGCCCGCGTTGTTGACGAGCACGTCGATAGAATTCCCCGATTGGGTGACCTGTTCGATGAGGCGTTGAATTTGCGCAGGGTCCGCCACGTCCGTAGGGATGAAGCCGACGTTCAGCCCGCGGTCCCCGAGGATTTCGGCGGTCTCCTCCCCCGCTTCCACGTCGACATCCGCGATACACACACGCGCCCCCGCATGGGCAAAGGCCAGCGTAATGGCCTTGCCGATCCCCTGCGCACCGCCGGTGACGATGATGGTCTTGTGTTGGAGGCTCATTTCCCTGCTCCGCTGCGATTTGGTCTACTCGTACCCAAACTTCCATTGGATACGTATTTCCTCACCCGCAGAAACATGTTCCGGGACGTACTCCAGATTCAAATTCCCACCGTACCAATCGAATACACACAACTGGCCCGATTCCTCGGGGAGAATGATCTCTATATCGCCGGACTTGGAACGAAGCGTCGCTTTTCCACTGCTATTGCCGGACACGCGAATGGCGACCACGCACGGGTTGGCTTGCGCGGGTTTCAAAACCAACTCGTATGGCTGTTCCGGATTCGGAATAGTAACGTCACCGTCCCAGGAACGAAACCAGACATTCACGGGCCCGTAGTTTTTCGTGAGGTAACCAGAACCAAGAAGTATGATGAATGCGATCAAACACGAGAACACGGCCACCCAACACACCACAACGATGGCAGTCTTTTGCCGGAGAAACATGGTACTCCTTTCTTTCGGTAGGCGAAGACTACCCCGTGTGGCCTTCAAGCCATTCTGCGTCTGCAAGGTCCTTAGTTCGGCCAATGGCTCTTTTGTTGAGAATCAGATGTTGGCGGCTAATGATCGGCGCATTCATATCACCGACAACGGAGGCGTAATGGTCCGCCCAAGCGTCGGCGAACTCCACGCCATCGATTTCGGTCAATATATCGATCCGGTTCGGCGCAACCCCGATTTGGAAGACAACTCCTGGTGCACAGAAATCCTCTTCGTTAATTTGGTCCAAGGGAGCGCCGAAAGAAGCCAAAGCCTTCATGACTTTGCGGGCATTCTCCGGCGAAGGACGTACCCATAGGTCAAGATCCCCGGTAGCGCGCGGTAGGCCATGCGCGGCGAGCGCGTACGCCCCGACGACCAGGAACTCAACCTTTTGGCCGATGAATATGGACAATATGTCTCTGAAATTCGGATTCAGCAACGTCCACTCCCATAAAGGCCCACGCATCGACCGCAAGCTGCCACATCATATCGAGGCACTCTTCCGGAGTACGCTGAGCGTCATCACCGGCTCGGTGGGCGACTGAGGGTTGACTTGATGACCGTGGTGCGTGAGTTTAAGGCTTCCATAGGGCTATTGTATCCGTTCGCGCCGGAGACTTCATCAACGTTGGTGAAAACCATTGTCATACGTCAGCCCAGCTTGGTTTATCGCAACGGCAAGTAATCGCTTCTTTATCTCACGAAACTGAACCGACATCCAGTAGCATACGACGGGAAGCCGTGGAGTACCCCAGGGATTCGTAGAAAGTGATTGCACCCTGGTTGAACTCGTGCACGTTAAGTTCGATTTCGATGATTTCCCGTTCCCGGGCCCAGTTGTGGACAGCTTTCATGAGCGCCGTTCCAATGCCTTGGCGTTGCATAGATTCGGTGACGAGCAGACTATCCACCATTGCAAATCGGCGGGCAAACATGGTGGGCTGCTCGGGTCGAATTACAACATGCCACTCTACCAGTCCGATGATTTCGTTTTCATTCTCGGCGACCCAGAGTTGTCGTTCGTCGGTGTTCAGGTAGGACTCAAAGAATTCGCAGGAACGAGAGGGTGTTGCGGGGCGGAACAGGTCGGGCCGTCCACGACTGTGGAAGGCGTCTCCCTCAGCGAAGATCTGGCAGACAGCTTCGTAGTTGTCCTGAACCACGGGCCGGAGACGAATGGACACGGCATAGCCCTCATATTTGAAGTCCCTGACCAACGAAACGTCCGGCTTCTCCCGAAACACGACAGCCGAGGGCGGCTGTCCCACACCGGTTTCGCCGAAAATGCCGTTCCTCCACGAAAGGCAGGCTCAGCGACACTTTCAGGGACGTTCAAATATGCATACTCTCACGCCCGCAGCGCGACGCTGTTGAGCTGGCAATACGTCCTGAGGTCCTTTCCGTGGTTGCCATAAAAAATGACTTGGTGCATACCCTGAACGTCGCGGACGTCGTCGACTTCGTTGACCGTCATGCGGAGGTTGGTGCGGCAACCGCCCGTGGGCGGGATCTTGGGGCAATCCACGATGGCGCCGGTGTAGACGATCATTCCGGGTGCCTCGCCGTTGACATATTGCGCGAGGGTGACCTCCTGATCCTTGGCAAAGAGCACGCGGGGCACGCACCCCCACCCTGCCTCGGCGTGGCTGCGGAGGATGTAGCGCTCTGGCTTCGTGTTCGGGCCATTCATGCACGAGGGGCTGGTGCAATGCGCGCCGAAGTAAAGGTTGTTGGCGGTGTCCATGGAAGCGTTCTGCTGGAAGCCGGGCCGGTTGTACAGGTACTGCACAAGCAGCAGCGTTACCGTCGCGTTGAGATCGGACTGGCACCCGGCGGGGACGCCCTCGTCGCGGAGGCTCATGAAGCCCATGCACGGCGGCACGTGTTTGTGCGGCATCTGTAATCCTGGCAGGCAGTTCATCATAAGCGCGTCGGCTTTTTCTTCGGCGACCAGTTGACGGAGTGCGTAGTAGCAGCGCGCGGCTTCGAGGATGTCGTCTTCATTGGGTTCGACGATGTCTTTCGCGTGGGACCGGTAGGACTTGGCCAAGTGCCGGACTTCGGCGGTGGTTTCGGTGCTCGCGTACTGGTCGTAGAAGCGTTGATGCGGAATTCGGCGAATTTCCGTGCCGAGCTTGGGTACAAAGGTTTGCTGTTCGGAATCACCGTCGATATTGATAATGCAGCTCTGCCGCATCCATGCGGTGGTGCGGAGCATAACCAACGCGCGTTCGACCGCGCCGAAGTCACTGGAGTTGATGAGATAAACGCCGGGTCGATCTTCCACTTGGCGAATGTGATCGACGAGCAACACACCGAGCGGCGCGTAGACGACCACCGGCCGATCGGTTGACTCGATGATCTGCAGGACGCGATTCCAGTGACCCTTTTTGAAGAGAACCAGTAAGAGCCCATCCGGCTTTGCAGCGGAGACCTGTTCCGCGAACCGGGCGGCGTCGACTTCGGTATCGATATGCCCTGACCCGATTTGGACGGTCATGTTCAGGTCGCGCGCCATGTTCTGGAACTTGGCCGCGTATTCAACTTGCTGCCCTTCCGCGTCGAAGCTGGAACCGGGCCAGCTATAATACCCCGCATCATCCAACTGCGATGTCGGCGGGTACACGAAAGCGGTCATGACGACGGCGGACTTGTTCCGGGGCATCGTGTCGCCCGGATTGGCCGCCGCCGCGGACGCGGTCATGGCCACGCCCCCTGCCGTTGCGGCGGATACCTGTAAGAACGTGCGGCGTGAAAGTTCGAAGTTGTCCCCCTGCGAATGCGATTTCATGACGAATTCCCCCATGGTTTCCCCGAAACCTATGGTAGACCTGTTGGTGTCGCGTGGCAAGCGGTTTTTCGGTAGAATAGAGATGGCGCCGGATGGAATGCGGGCCTTACGAAGAGCCACGCTGTCCCCGCTTTCGCGAGGAAGACCAACGTGGGGGTCCCAGTGGGGGAACGGGCGCCAAAGGGGGGCAATGCCATGTGTTGCATGCACTTGAACCGGCGGCAGTTTTTGGGGGTTTCGACGGGCGCGGTCGTAGGGGCCGCGATTTTTGGTCCGATGACGGGCTTGGCGGCGGCCACACCGCCATGGGCGGAAAATTATTGGGACCCGGCGCGGCCGTACCAGCGGTGGACACGACCTACGCGGGTCCAGCCGGTGCTGATGTATCGTGTGGCGCAACGCCGGGAGCAAACGTCGTGGAAATCCTGGGGCGGCGTGCAAACTCATGAGGCTGCTAACGACGAGGCAAACCGGATCACGGGCGAACTCGCGGATGTCGCGAAACGCGCGGACTTTCCCGTAGAAATTCTTCCGGTCATCAAAGTGACTTCGGAAGAGGAAGCTTCCCGCGCGCAGAATACCGAGGCCGACGTCACCATCCTCTACCCCGCCACCGGTTCCGGGAACATGCTGCGGGGCTGCATCCGCGAAGGCCGCACCATTGTGTTCGTGCGCCATCGGTCCGGTCCCGCCTACTACTGGTACGAAGCGCTGAGCACGCGATACCTCAAACCCACGACGATTACCGGCGAAGACGACCGGCCCCTTTCGGTGAACAACGTCGTCGTGGACGAACCGGACGAGTTGTTATGGCGGTTGCGGGCCCTGCACGCGGTGGACGGTTTCCGGAGGGCGCGGATCGTGGCGCTGGGCGGCCCTATGGGCAAGTATGCGGGCGAAGCGCCGGATGTGGCGCGGCAACGCTACAGTTTAGACATCGTGGATTTCAGCTACGAAGACCTGGAACGCCGCATCCAGTCAGCTTTTGCCGACAATGCGCGTATGGCGTTAGCGGAACGTTGGGCGGATGCCTTCCTCGCGATGCCGGGGACAACCCTGAAAACCGACCGCGGCTTCGTGGTACGCGCGTTTGTACTGTACGGGATCTTCAAAGATGTCATGCGCGAGCATGAGTCGTCTCTCTTCACGATCCAGCAATGCATGAGCACGATCATGCCCATGTCGCATACGACGGCGTGCCTGACCCTGGGTCTACTGAACGACGAAGGACTGGTCGCCTTCTGCGAATCCGATTTTGTCGTAATCCCGCCGGGCATCTTGCTCAACTGCATCGCGGGCAAACCGGTGTTCATGCACAACTCGACCTTCCCCCACAAAGGCATCGTGACCTGCGCGCACTGCGCGTCACCCCGTCGGATGAACGGCGACCGGTACGAACCGATGCTCGTGACGACGCACTATGAATCCGAATATGGCGCCGCGCCCAAGGTGGAGTTCCCCGTGGGTCAGGAAGTCACCTTTATCGATCCCGAATACGCGACCAACCGGTGGGTCGGCATCACAGGAACGGTCGAGGACAACCCGTTCCTGGAAATCTGCCGTTCGCAACAGGACGTGCGCATTCATGGGGACTGGAAAAAGCTTCTCAACGAGGTGCGCGACTCCCACTGGGTGATGTGCTACGGAGACTATCTTAAGGAAATCACCTACGCCGCACCGCGCGTCGGGATTGCGCTGGATACGTTGGTGCAAGTGTGAGCCAACGAGAATTCATCGGCCGGAACGGACCGATTGGTCGGATCCGTCCGATCTGCGTTTCCCCTGCGCTTGGTCTGCTACGGGGACACTTGGTACCCTTAACAGGATAGATGGCCCGTGTCACCACAATATCTGAAAGGACTGTCCATGCACTTTGGCCTCACCGCTCTGCTTGTTTCCTGCGCCGCTGCCGTCAGCGCTGACGCACTTCCCCCCAATCTCGCGCTCCCGGAACCCGCGCCGAACTATGCGGACATCGTCAAGAAGTTCCAGGACTACGATGTTATTCTGCGGCCGGACAAGAACGAGCCGGAATGGTGGGCGGGCGCGCCTTCGGTCGCGATTGATGATGACGGCACATTCTGGCTGGCCTGCCGCATGCGCACGGCCGAATCGAAACGCGGCCTGCGCGGATACGAGATCCGCATTCTCAGGAGTAGTGACGGCGTTCATTTTGAGAAGGCCCACTCGATCAAACGGGAAGATGTGCCGATTGCCGGTTTTGAACGTCCGGCCCTGTTGCGCGATCCGGAAACCGGGTTATTCAAGCTGTACGGGTGCGGACCGTGGAAGGACGGGCCGTGGAGCATCTTCAAGTTCGACGACGTGGCGTCGCCAGATCAGTTTGTGCCCAGCAGCGCCAAACTGGTGATTGGTCCGCCGGAGAAATCCTATGAGCGCGACCAGTCGGTTATCGAGTACAAGGACGAAGTAATCGTGTATGCCAACGGAGCCTACCACTGCTACGTGACCGGTTACATGCGCCGCAACGAGCGTATCTATCACTACACCAGCGCCGATGGCGTTCATTGGGAATCGGTGGGTAATCCGTACAACGCCGTCATGCCGCTCTCGGGCTGGCACGATTTCTTCGTGCGGCCATCGTCGGTACTGCCGATCGGTGCGGGGTACCTCTTCGTGTACGAGGGCGGCAAGACGAATTGGTACGACCCCGTGTACAACATTGCGACCGGTCTTGGGTACACATTTGACTTGAATACCATTATCGACCTGACGCCCGACGCGCCGTTGTTAGTCAGCAGCACGCCGAGCGAAACGTTCGCGACGTTCCGTTATTCCGATTGGCACCTTCACGACGGTCAACTCTGGGTCTACGCGGAGGCCGCGTGTCCGAACAATACCCATGAGATTCGTTTGTATCGGGTAGCCTTGTGAGATACCGCCGCAACCTACCGGGTTTGAAGACACCTGAACCGGAGTCGATCATGAATAAGACCGCCTTAATCCTGTCTCTTACTCTGATTCTCGGCGGCTTCACGGCGTATACCGAAGAGCCGTATTACCGTGACCTGTCTCCCGATACGTGGGTTGCGACCGATGCCCTGGGCCGGGCGATGCCCGATTATGCCACCGTGGGGCCGGTAAAAGAGGATCAACGCAGGGTCGTTGGCATCTTCTATATCACCTGGCACCGTGACGGGCTGGCGAAGATGAAGAGTCCGTATGCCGCCGACGTTTCCAAGATTCTCGCCGCCGAATCCTTCGGCGCGTCTGGACGCGAAAAACCCCCTCTGGACCGAAGGGTCCTACCACTGGGGCGAACCGGAGATGGGATATTTTCTGAGCAAGGACGAGTACGTCATCCGGAAGGACATGTCCATGCTCGCGGACGCGGGGGTCGACGTGCTGGTCATGGACGTGACCAACGCGGTTCGCTACTGGGACGAATGGGACGTCGCTGTTTCCGGTCATGGAGAAGATGAAGGCGGAAGGCAACAAGGTGCCGCAATTCTGCTTCTGGGCCTTCAACGGACCCGTGATCACCGTCGTGCAGGACTTGTACGACCGCATCTATAAGGAGGAGAAGTACAAGGACCTCTGGTTCACGTGGGATGGCAAACCGTTGCTGCTGTACAATGGGAATCCGACCGTGGACGCCAACGGCAAGGGGCCTCAAAACCCCAACCCGCACTACGATCCCGCCGCCAAGACCAATCCCAGCAACCCTCACTATGGCGATCCGGACTACACCGAAGAGTTCTACAAGGATTACACGAAGGAAGTGAAAAACTTCTTCACGCTGCGAACCATGTGGTGGGGGTACTACAGATGGGCGGGCGAACGTTTCATTGGTACCGAAGACAATTGGAGCTTCGGGTACGACATGAGCAATCCGGACGTCAAGGCGATGAAACCGGAGGATCTGGTGTCAAGGCACGACGGCAAGAACGAGGAGGCCGCCGTGACGCCCGGTCAGCATCCCGTGAGTCTGACGGGGAAGTCGTGGTCTCGCGAGCATGGGGAGCCCGAACTGAACGAGTACGACTTGCCGGTTCCTACTTACGTGCCGTGGCTGGGCAAGACGGTCGAGCATCCCGAAGGCTACGGCATCTACTTCCAGCAACGGTGGGACGAAGCCCTCGCGGCCAATCCGCAATTCCTTTACATCAACGATTGGAACGAGTGGACAGCGGGCAAATACCATCCCGAGGAAGGCAAGACCTATACGTTCATGCGCCGGGACGACAGCACGTACCGGTTCATCGATCAATACAACGCCGAGTTCAACCGCGCGATCCAGCCGATGAAGGGCGGATATACGGACAATTACTATATGCAGATGGCGCAGAACATTCGCCGGTATAAGGGCATTCGACCCATCCCGACATTGAAGGGACTGCATCCCGTGAAGATGGATGGCGAATTCGAGGATTGGACGGACGTGGCAGATGTGTATCGGGATACCGCGGGCGACACCGTTCACCGGGACTACAACGGCTACGGCGGACTGCATTACACGGACGACAAGGGTCGCAACGACATCGTGACATGCAAGGTCGCGGTGGACAACAAGAACGTCTACTTCTACGCGGAGACGCGGGAGCCTCTCACCCCGCATACCGACCCGAACTGGATGCTGTTGCTTCTGGACGCGGATCAGAACCACGCGACCGGATGGAACGGCTATGACTTCATCATCAATAAGCATGTTGTCGACAACGGGAAGACGACGGTCATGCGGTATGACGCGAGTTCCCCGGACCTTCCCTGGGTTGAGGCGGCGACGGTTGACTACCGGTACGCGGGTAAGGCCCTCGAATTGGCCGTGCCGCGGAAACTCCTGGGACTGACCGGAGATGCTACTACGTTCGACTTTCACTGGTGCGACAACCCGTCGGATCTCGACGATCCGATTTCGCTGTGCGTCGCAGGCGACAGCGCACCAAACCGACGATTTAACTACCGCTGTATTTGGAACCGATAGAAAGGAGATCTGGAATGTCAGGCCACCATAGAGCTGCGCATCGGATTATTTTAGTCCTGTTTCTCGCTCTGCTACCTGCCGTGACCATCCTTGCCCAGAAGACGCAGGATGAAGCCATGGACGCCGTGCTGAAACGCCTGTACGCGACCAAGACCCAAGATGAATTGTATGCACTCGATCAAGACGATGTGTTCGACGTCCTCACTCCAAAAGAGCGGGAGGTGTTCGCGACAAAGCACTGGAGTTTTGACGTGAACGTTCCGGTCGTCGTATCCATCATGCGCAACGTCGAGCAGAAGACGATTCCCTTCTGGATCGAAGAAGCCGGATTCAAAAAGACGGACATGGTGGTGAAACTCGCCGAGAACTCGCCCAACACCTACGAGGTATGGCAAAAGAAATTCCGCGCCGGCCCGGTTGAGCTGGGGATTAACGGCTTCGACAGTTTCACCCTTCATTACTTTGTTTGCGTGGCGCCCCAGCGTCCGAACGACATACTCGAGTTGTCGAACTTCTATCCCGAAGATCAAACGGTATTGGATATGAAAATGGGCTCGATGGTCTATCACGATTGGACGGAACTTGCGATTGCCGAGCTTCCAGATCAGTTGGTTGGACAGAAGTTGTTGACGACGCACCGGGGACGCGGCAAGGAAGCCGGTCTTGTCGGTTCGTTTCGCAAGACCCCCTTTCCCTCCTCCGCCGCGCCGGATCCCGTTTACCTGACCTGGAGCGACGATCCCCGGACCACGCAGAATGTCCAATGGCGTACCAGCGAAGCGGTCAAGGATGGCGCCGTTCGTTACCGGGAGAAGGGCGCACAGAACTTTGCAGAGGCGCCGGCAACGCGCAAGACCATGGAGGACCGCATGCTGGCGAATGACCTCGTCTGCAATTGGTTCACCACCGTGTTGCAGAACCTGAAACCCGCGACGACCTATGAGTATCAGGCGGGCAGCCCAACGACCGATACCTGGAGCGACGTGGCCGAGTTTACGACCGCGCCGGAGGCACCTACTCCGTTCAGCTTTTTCCACTGCAGCGACACCCACAGCAACGAAAAGTGGGGCGATCTGATGGCGAAGACCTTCGCCCTGTATCCCGATACGGACTTCTGCATGATCTCCGGCGATCTCGTGGGAACCGGGATGGAGCGTGAAGATTGGGATATGTTCCTGGAATACGGCGAGCCTATGTTTCGTACGCGTCCCGTGATGCCGGCCGTGGGCAACCATGACGCCCAACTCGGCCTTGGCGCGGGGATGTATCTGGACATCTTCGGCCTGCCGGAGAACGGACCGAAAGAGAACTTGCCGGAAACGGCCTATTCGTTTAAGTACAGCAATGCGGAGTTCTTCGTGCTCGATGTGATGAGCCCTACCGAGCCGCAGCGCGTGTGGTTGGACGAGCAGCTCGCGAAAAGCGACGCGACCTGGAAGATCGCCATGTTTCATTTTCCCCTTCAGGATCCCAGGGAGGCTGATCCGCGCCAAGAGGAAGGATGGGCAACCCTGTTTGATAAATATCACGTCGACCTGGTGCTGACGGGGCACGTGCATCGGTACATGCGAACGTACCCCATCCGCGCGGGAGAGCCAGTTGAGTCCACCAAAGAGGGAACCGTCTATATCACGTCGGTATCCATCCCTGGCCGGCCGCTCAGGCGCGAGCAACCGTCCTATGCAGCGATGAGTCTTGGCGGAGGTTCATTTTGCAATGTCGTGAGCATAGACGGCAACCGGCTGAACTACCGTGCGGTGACCGAAGGCGGAGAGATAAAGGACGATTTCACGATCAAGAAGTAATCGCACGAGTGTCGTAGAAACCAGTTTACGGAATTCTGGAGACACCTTGACGTTTAAGATGGATTCCCGTGAAAGAGGGAATCCATCTTCGTGCTCTATCTCGGTAACGAAGTACGTATCGTCAATTACCCCGGTCGAACGTATACTCCTCTTCCAGCGTACCGTCGCGTTTCCATAACTTGGCCGGACCGTCCGCGTGAAAGTTGCGCCAACTCGATTCGGATTTCTTCTCGTCCCCGGGCCACCATTGCGTCCACCGCGCGGTCCCATCGGGACGGTACTGCCACTTCCATTCAGGCGAGCCATCGCGGCAGTAAAAGACCTCTTCGTCCACCCTCTTGCCCAGGGCGAAATCGGCTTCGTATTGCTTGGTCCCGTCTTCGTAGTACCACGTCTCCGTGCCATGCAGGAGATAGCGTCCGTCGTTCCCGATACCGGCATGCCACGCCGCCTTGAGCTGACCGTTTGCGTAATTCTCCTCATACGATTGCACGTCATGCACGCTGTTCGTTCCATTTGCCATGACCACGGCATCGTCATCCGGCGTCGGTTCGTCGGAAAGTATCCAGGCCTCGTTCATGGCGAAGTGAAGGCACGGCTTATTCATCGTGGTAATCAGGTGGATGATCCCGTTGGGTGCCTGACGTGCCACGGAGTAACCGAGGGTGTCCGCGCCGCCGTGCCGCTCCCGGTTTTCGTGGGGCTGTGCGCCGGGAAGCTTCTTGATATGCCAGGTTTCCCCGTCATCGTCGGAAAGCGCCACAAAGGAACCGCGTTGATGAATGGTCTCCGGGGACGCGCCGTCGATCCGTTGGAAGTCCCCGCAGAAGAACATTCGCCCGCTTCTGAGGCGCAGCACACAGGGCCGTTGGTTCGAGCCGTACGCGGGAAATTGCGTTGCACTGACCTCCCACGTCTTTCCACCATCCGTTGAGATCGATTTCGGCATGTAACCGTTGATATCGCTGCTCTTTCCGCCCATGCCGAGGAGCGTCATTCCGTCCTTGAGTAATGTAATTGTCGTGTGGCGGCCGCCGGTGCGTCCCCCTCTGTCCTGCCACGTCTGCAGATTGTCGGAGCTTCGCCACAACACGGACGACGCGCCCTCTCCGTCGCTGGGGACGTAGACGTTGCCTTGCTTGTCGCGAACGACCGTGTTGATCGGTTGACGGGAGTGAGTGCCGACCTCGGTGGTGAACAGCGGGTATTGCACGTCACTCCAGGCTGCGCCGCTGTCGGTGGAGGTAATCCAGTTGAACGGAAAGCCGCCGATGGCGCGCGTGTTGGAAAAGAAGCATCGAACCGTGTCCCCTTCGGTCCAGAGAAGCGGCGTATTGTCGCAGGCGTCAGGCATGTCGAGCCAGTAGGATGGCATGTCCCACTCATCCGATCCGTAGCGCAGCCGCGTGCACATCAGCGACATCCCCGGTTCGTACTCGTTCCACGAACTGAAGATGACCATGAGCAGATCGCCGTTCGGCATCACCTCCAGTGCGGGACTGTGGTTGTGCCCGCGAAACGCCGGATGCAGTCCGAGCACGCGCATCTTGCGAATGTGTTCCGCGATTTGTTCTTCGTGCATCCCTTCAATGGTTTCCGGTGGCGACGGGAGCAGATACCGTTTCCGGAAGTATGGTTTGTCCGAGGACGGGCCTTGGGAGGCAGCGACGTTCTGCGTGGTTTGTTTGACGCCAAGATTTGCGAAGGGAACCACGCGGTGAAGGGCTGGCGTTTCGGGCATGGGGGCGCGGACTACGCGAAACCCAATCCGGTGCTGTCCAAACCCTGTCCGACTTTCGCGCGGGGCGAAGTCCGGCGCCATACCGGCCCGATTCGCCGCACGCTGGTAATAGGTCCCTTGCGTGTGAGGCAGCATATAGCGTGAATCATCGTCCAGTTTGTTGCCGCGCACGACCCGGGCCATCCCTCCGTCCGGGCCCACGGGATCGGTCTGTGGTTCATCCCGGTATTCCCCGTACCAATCCAGACACCATTCCGGCACCTCGTTGCACATGCCAACCAGACTCTCGGCCTTCGACGGTTCGGTCCGATCGCCAGGACCTCCGCCATTGAGCCGGCACGCGTACTCCCACTCGGCCTCCGTCGGAAGACGATACGGCTGCCCTTCCTTCTTGGAAAGCCAGGCGCAGAAGTCCATCGCGTCGTGCCAACTGACGCCCGTTACCGCACCCGATGGGGCAGAATACGGGTGATCTTTGCGAAATTGCTGATACTGATCGAGGGATACTTTGGACGTTGAGATGTCGTAGGGGTGCGAGAACGTTACTTGGTGAATCGGCAGCTCGTCCCAATCGCCGTCCCCAGAACCCATCGAAAAAGTTCCCGCAGGAATCGTGATGAATTCCAGACCGATACTGCTCGGCTCCGCAGCACGCGCCAGACATGCCAAACCCAGGTAGCACACCAAGGAAAGCAGCCGAAAAACATGGACCGTCTTCACGAGCCGCGCCCTCCCTCATCTTATTGTTGAATCCCATCCTAGCTGCGGTTCAGCCCGCCGATTGCGTCCCCCACCAGCCGATCAGGCTGCCGGCGATGAATGCGGCCTGCTTCTCACGGACAGGTTCCGGGAAATGTACGTGGTCCGCGAAGAGGTTTTGGCCAATGTTGTTCGTGAACGCGAACAAATCGATCTCTGGGACGCCGGCCGCTTTCATGACACCATCCGCGACATCGTTGTATGCAGCGCAATCTGCTGAGAACCGGTAGAACGTGCTGTTGGGTTTGTTGTGAACCTTCTCATCCACGGGCGTGGTCCGCACCCAGACGACTTTCATGCCCATCCGCTGAGCGGAGGCGAGGATCATCTTCAAATTCTCCTCGTATTGATCGATGGGAACCTGTTTCTCCTTTGTCTTCGGATCGCTCTTGATGTCGTGAAGACCACAATTCAACAACAAGATATCCGCGTCGAGCCCGCCGGCTTTCTCCGCCGCTTCGATGTAGCGGAGCACCATGGACGAGTCTCCCCCGTTCTGGTTTCGTGGATCGGGGATGCCCGCTTTCGCTTCGCTCTCGTCGGTTTTCCGCGCGTAATGCATAAATCCGTTGAGATACTGCTGAAGAAAGGGTCCATATTGAAGGGAGATGCTGTCGCCGATAACAAACACGCGCGGCAGTTTCGCGTCGGTCTTTTCCTCTGTTGTCTTGGGCAAGAGCGGGCATGCGGAAGACGACAACTAGAAACGTCGCAACCGCTACGGTCATCAGAATTCTGCTCTGGTTCACGATAGTATCTCCTCTGGGATCAACTCGTTTCGTCCAGCACGAAGCTTAATTCAACCTTGATAGTCTCGCTTGTCTTTCACTGTGGAGTCTTGGTGTACGGCCGTCAGCCGTCACCTCGGTCACTCCAAAGTATGGCGAAGATGGATCCCCGCTTTCGCGGGGATGACGCTGCGGATGTCATTCGCATGTACTCGTCTGGCCAGCGAGATCCTCGGCATTACCGGCCCGGCATCAGCCCCTTGGGACGTGGCGGGCCGTCGTAGGGTGCGGCGCCGTGTTGTTCGCCGGAACTTTTCGGGACCGTAAGCAGGTCCTTATCCTTTACCGTGGGCGCTTCGATCATCCCGTAGTAGCGGCCCATCCAGTAGTCTTCCAGCCAGCCGATGGGCGGGGTAACGGTACGTCCGCCGCTGCCGCCGTCGTATCGGAGGGCATTGCGGCTGCCCCACATGGCCGTGGATTCGCGCGGAGAAATGGCCCGGGTGCCCCCGCCGTACGGTACGTACCCCGGTTCGGGCGCGAGATCGCGGCGGTGCGAATTGTGGTAACTGTAGTTCACGCAGTCCAAGGGCCATTCACGCAGGTGCTGCACCGACCGGCCCGTCTCGCAGTTGTTGCCGGTGAGCGCGCCATAGATGAAATTGAAGAAGGGGATGTGCTGCATGCGCATGACTTCCCAACTCCGCTCGATGCTGCGCAGGTAGATGGAACGCAAGTGCGGATCCTGGGCGTACATCAAGAGCGGGTAGTAGCAGCGAAACGCGAGTTCATCATCCCACGGCACGACTTCATCCGGCGGGAACGTGACCTTCTGCCGGACGGTATACGTCGGGTAGCGCCAGTCGACGAGTTGCTGCAAGCCATCCGCAAACTTTTGATTGCCGGTCAGGGCATAGGCCGTTGTTACATATGTTTGGGCCTCCATCCCGTTCAGGCCCCGTGCCCCAAAGCCGTAGGGTTGTAGCAGGTAGTCGGGATCCCATCGTCCCCACCGTGTAGGCTGGCCGTCCATGTCGCGTAGCACCCAGCCGTTGTCGATAATATGATTCGTGATGTTCGCAAGGTGCTGCTCCGCACGTGTCTTCTCGGCCCCCTTGGCAACGAGATCGTGGAAGATCGATACCGAGTACATATGCGCATTGACTTCATCGCTGGAGGTGTCGCCCTTCCAACTGAAAAGGCCGTCCTCGGTCGGCCACCACTTGGCCGGAAGTCCACCCGAGCCGCGTTCGGCGCGCTTGCCTTTGTCGGCCGTCTCGGACCAGATGGCACGCGCGATGAATCCGTCCTTGGGCGTGATGGCATCCAGCCAGATCATGGCCTGGAAGGCGTCCAGCGCTTCTTCCCGCGCTTCCTTGTCGCCGGTTGCGGCATACTTGAATGACATGGCGGCGAGGTAATGGGCCGTGTGTCCGCCGTCATTATCGCTGACTTCGCGTAGCCATTCACCGCCGTGCCGATACAATTTGTGCACGAAACCGAGCCGCTTGAACCCCCACTCCTCCATGTCACGCTCGTAATAGGCTGCTTTCTTCGCGAGGGTGTAGGGTTCGTAGTGAATGATGCCGATGCCGCCGTCCGTCGCAATGTATACCACGCGCTCGCCCACGGCAATATCGTGCACATTGTTTCCCGGCAACCAGAGGTACGGGCCAAAGTACTGGTACTCCTCCCCCACTTTGCGAACGGCGCCCGTAGTGGTGCCGATCCAGAGGTCGTCGTCAAATCCCTGCGCCAGACAGGTCGTGTCGTCAGAGGGCAAGCCTTCCTTCCCGGTAATTGCCGTCAACGCCATTCCCCGCAGCACGGAAAGCCCACGGTTCGTCGTGACGTACAGCGCGTTGCCGTCGGCCATCAAGTCGCGCAGGTCATCGGTGGGAAACATCCCCCAATCGATCGGCTCCGGTCGAAGCACTGCGCCATCCAGCAAGGCGATGTTATCACGTCGCAACATGTACAGCGTGCCGCTGTAGGAATCTATCGCCCGGATGGGACCTATCGTCACGGGATCGGCTAGTACCTGGGAGCCGTCCGCCATGATCACGGTGCTGTCGTTGGACAACCAGCCGGTCTCGGGTTTGATATTCACGAAGGCGCCGTTCTCATACCGGAAAATGTCATCTTTGGTTGCGCCGTGAACGTCACCGAGGTGCAAGCACAGATCCACGAAGGGCAGGTCGCTGACTTGTGTCCACACCGTTCCCTGAAACCGGTATACGCCGGGCTCCGCGATGGCCCAGAGCGCACCGTCGAGTGCCTCCAGGTGCGTGACACCGGGCGGCGCCCCGGCCGCGGGCGTTAGTGCATCTCCGTCAATTGCATATACTGTTTTGGCGGCCACGACGTACGCGTTGTCGCCCAATAACGCGACGGCAGTGACCGGTGTATCCGTTTCAATCTTCTGTCCGACTTCCTGGAGATACGGCTCGTCGGCAATGGGTTTCCATAGCGGTTCGCTCGCGAACGACGTGGAGACAGCCAGTACGACGAGCATGAGGCTGCGTGCACACAGATTCCGGTGGTTTAGCATGGTAAATCCTCTCGATCGATCCCCGTTGGCCGCCCCTGCGGCGAAGCTATGGCGAGAGTATCATATGGGATCTCGGAAGGTACACCGGGCGATTCGGCGCACGGAGACGGTGGTAGTCCGAAGGTTCACCATACTACTATCTCCGAGAATGCCGAATTCTTGCCGTGGTTTTTCGAGGTCGCGATCCTGAGTAGGATGGGAATGATTCCCATCCTACTTTGCAGCATTCTCTTTCGAGTCCGGTTGCGATGATATGGATCATTCTCAATTTGGTTGCGGCTACGCCGCGCTGTGTGACGGGTGGGTACTATAAAACGACTGAAGATGGTTTCCCGCATTCGCGGGAATGACGGGATGGAAATTTCGCGTGATGGATCGTCCTGCCATCGTGTAGCTTGCAGTCAACGTACGAGCGTGTTTCAAAAATGGCCGTCACTCCATTTAACAGACGTGCGGCGAATGTCGCGCAGGCGTTTTCGCTTGCAAATCCTGAGACAGAACCCCAACGAATGCCGGCGGGGACGCCTGCGCTACATTCGCCGCGCCCCGTCGTTATCCCACTTTTGAAACACGCTCTAAGACCGAAATTACATCATCACTTCGGGCGTGAAACCGCGGCGCATGGTGTTTTCGGTGACGCAGCGGGCATCGATGAAATTCAACAGGTATCCCGGCCCGCCTGCTTTGGCGTCGGTGCCGCTCATACGGAAACCGCCAAAGGGTTGACGTCCAACCATCGAGCCGGTGCAGCCGCGGTTCAGGTAAAGATTGCCGACTCGGAATCGTTCGCGCGCCATGGTCAAATGGCTGGGTTGGCGCGAGTAGACCGCGCCGGTGAGGGCGAATTCACTTTCCAACGCACAGTCCAGCGCCTCTTCGAATGAATCGACGCACGTCAGCGCGAGCACGGGACCGAAGAGTTCCCGTTGCAAGAGTTCGTGTTGGCGGTCGTCGATACGAAGTACGATCGGGGGTATGAAGTGACCTCCGTTCGGAACGGTATCCCTTTGGAAGAGGACCTCCGTACCGGGACCCGGCGTGTCACACACTGCAAGTAACCGGCGATAGGCCAGTTCGTCCACGACGGGCGGGATCTGGCAGTTGGGTTCCACGGCCGATGTCAATTTCAAACTACGAGTCGCCTCGATCAACCGGCTCACAAATCGGTCCAACACCGAGTCCAGAACGATCGCGCGCGAACACGCGGAACACTTCTGCCCGGCGTAGGCGAACGCACTTTGGATCACGCCTCTAACGGCTTCGTCGAGGTCCGCGTCTTCGTCGATAACGATTGCGTTCTTGCCGCCCATTTCGCAGATGGCACGCTTCAACTCGGGCTGGCCAGGTTGACACTTTCCGATGCGTTCGAGGATTGACAGCCCAACTTCCCTGCTGCCCGTAAACGCGACTTGCGCTACCAGTGGGTGGTCGACCAAAACCGGTCCGATCGTTTCTCCGTGGCCGGGCAGGAACTGGACGACTTTGGGTGGGAATCCGGCGTCGAGCATATGTTCGAACAACGCGTAAGCGACGGCACTGGATTGTTCCGCCGGTTTCATGAGCACCGGGTTTCCGCTTACGAGCGCCGCGGTCGACATGCCGCACAGAATGGCGAGGGGAAAATTCCAAGGCGCGATGATAGCCGTCGGACCGCGTCCCTCGTAGGTCACCACATTCGATTCACCCGGGACATGACTGAGATCGCGCGGCGCCAGCTCCTCCATGGCAAGGCGCGCGTAGTAGCGGCAAAAGTCGATGGCCTCCGTCACGTCGGCATCTGCCTCCGCCCAGGGTTTAGCGACTTCGTGCACCTGCAATGCTGCGAGGCGGTGCCGGTCCCGTTCGAGTCGCCGGGCCAATACTTCCAGAAGCTCTGCACGTTCCCGCAACGGCCTGTCGCGCCATTGCGGCCATGCATCCCAAGCCGACTGGACGGCCTCGGCCACCGTGTCCGTATCGGTGTCGGAAACACGAGCAACAACCGATTCGCCGTCGTTGGGAGAGATACGGTTGAACGAGATTCCACACTCCACATGGTTTCCCGCCACGACCGTTGGTACGTGGATCGGCAATTGCCCGGACACCGCTTCGAGGGCCTTTGCCAGCGCATCCCGCTCATCGGCTCGGGTGAAATCGGAATGGGGACAATTTGTGAATGGATCGTCCAGACCGGCGGGCGGTGACTCAACTATACGCTGACCAACCGGCGATTGGGACGGCGTTACCAATAAAGCATCGATATTCGCCTTATCGTGATAGCTGAGACGGAGAAAGCCTTCATTCGACGTATTTTCGAGGAGCCGCCGCACGAGATACGCCATACCGGGCAATAACTCGCCTACCGGAGTATACAATCGGACTCGGTGCCTGCGTTCGTGCAAGACCGACCGCAAAGGTTCGGCCATACCGTACAGCATTTGGAATTCGTAGGCACTTGGCGGCACATCGAGTTCATCCGCATACGCCAGGATCGACGCGATCGACCGCAGGTTGTGCGACCCGAATGCCGGTGTGAGATGTTCGTGGTGCCGTAGAAGGAATTCCGAGAGCATTTCAAAGTTGGCGTCGGTGGACGCCTTGTCCTCGAACACGGGGCACTCGTAGCCATGTTGCCGGGCGTGGACCACTTCGTAGTCCCAGTAGGCGCCTTTTACCAAGCGCACCGTAATCGGCACGCCACGACCCTGGGCCAACTCCAGCAACCGTCTCAGATCGGCATGGGCACGCTTGGTATACGCTTGAACCGCGACACCGATATGCGGCCATGCGTGCAGGTCTTCGTGGCACAACACCGTCTCCAGAAGATCGAGGGTGATCCCGTGAATGGCCCACTGCTCCATATCGAAGTTTACAAAAACGTCTCGATCGCGGGCGTGTAATAGAATGGGAATGACATGCCTGGATGCGCGGGCGACGCTCCCTGCCGGATCCACCGGGTCCAAATGGGGTTCGAGCGCAGAGATCTTCAATGAGACGTTTACGCGCGGAACCGGACCAAGTGCGCCTTCTTCCAAAACCCGTGCAGAGGGCCAGGAGACCGCTTCTTGCGCCAACCGATCGATCAGTTCGAGATAACGTGCCGAATAGGTGTCCGCTTCCTCGTCGCTCACGGTGACTTCGCCCAGCAGGTCAACCGTCGCGCCAATCCCGCCTTCGTAGAGCGCGCGAAGGCGTGGCATGGCTTCATCCAGGTTCTCGCCGACGATGAAGCGATGCGCCATTTCGCGCACGGCTTTTTCCGTGATTTTGGCGGTCAGCGTCGACGGCAAGCCACTGGACGCCAACCGGAACAAACTGCCGGCGCCTTTTGGCAACGTCTTTCCGTCCGTTTGCAGATACTCCTTGACGTGTTGTTGCACCGACGATGCGGACCGAAGCCCGGGGAGTACGTCTACCAAACGGAAGAGGTCGGTTTTGAGTGCCGGACGATCCATGCTCCACTCGAGCATGCGGCCCATCCAGAAATCCGTCTGAAACAGGGTGGGTGTCTCGCCGCGCATTTCGTTCCAGAGGCTACGCGCGGTGTCTTGAACTTTGTCTTCAAACGAGCGAACTTCTTTGGTAACCACATTCACGGAATGTGTTCTCCACGTAAGCAGCCACTAACGTTAATCCCTTGCGGGTACGCTTTATTCCTATGCAGACTGAACGGAAGGGCGTCGAAGGTTACGCCGCCGCAGTTCTTGCGGAATTGCCATTTTTGCCATGTGCTTCGCGAGTCCCGTCGAATGGACCCTTCTCTTGACTGCCATAGGAATATCCCGCACAATTCCGGTTCCATCTTCTACCGCAGGCAGGGGACCGTAATGGACAAGATGACCGGTGGTGAAGTAATCGCGCGCATGCTGCGCCTGGAGGGCGTCGAGAAGGTGTTCGGCATCATCGACGGCACCTACTTCGGGTTGTATTCAAGTCTGGGGAAGTACGGCATCGAGCTCATCACGCCGCGGCACGAAACTTGTGCGGCTCACATGGCCGGAGCGTACGCCCGTATGACCGGAAAGCTCGGCGTCTGCATCGCGAGCAATGGGCCGGGCGTGGCGAACATTCTCCCCGGAGTTGCCGTAGAAAACGGCGAGGGGAACCGGGTCCTCCTCATTACCAGCACGCGGCGGACGGGAATCGGATATCCCGATCGCGGCGGTACGTACCAGTATTTTAATCAAGTGGGCGTCATCACGCCCATGGCGAAGTGGAGTGGTGCGGTTCCGACCTTTGCGCGCGTGCCGGAACTTATGCGGCGTGCGTTTCGGAAATCGTATGCCGGGCGGCCCGGCGTCGTGCATGTCGACGTGCCCGAAGACATCATGAACGGGAAGGATGTTTGCGAAGCCTTACCGGAACCGACCGCGTACCGGCGCACCTCCCCCATCGTCCCCGACCCGGAGCAGGTGAAGGCGTCGGCGGAATTGCTTATCGCGGCGGAACTGCCGCTAATCCATGCGGGCAGCGGCATCATTCATGCTGAAGCCTTTGACGAACTGCGTCTGGTGGCGGAGATGTTGCACTGTCCCGTCACGACGAGTTGGGCCGCCCGCGGCGTTTTCCCCGAGAACAACGATCGCGCGATCCCTATGTTATACGTGGCCCTCAACAACCAGGTCCGCAACGACGCAGACGTAGTATTGGCGCTCGGATCGCGCATCGGTGAAACGGATTGGTGGGGTAAATCCCCGAACTGGCGACCCGCCGCGCAACAGAAGTTGATCCAAGTCGACATCGACGACGACATCCTTGGGCTGAACAAACCGACGACCCTGGCCGTGCTCGGAGACGTGAAGGTATTTCTGAAGGAACTGGTTCCGCTACTCGCTGAGAAGAAGGAGAGGATTCGGTTTAACAGCCGTCGTGCGTCGATTCAGCGGTACGCGTCCGAACGCCGCCAACAACGGCAGAAGCTGGATCGGTCACTGGGCGACGAAGGTCCCCTTATGAACACGGCGCACGTGGCGCGCGTATGTGAACGTTTTTTCGAAGACGATGCAATCTGCGTCATCGACGGCGGTAACACGGCAATCTGGGCGCACTTCTTCCGCGAGGTCACGTTCCCCAATACGATTTTGCAGACCGCCAAGTTTGGGATGCTCGGAGCGGGTGTGGCCCAAGCGCTGGGCGCAAAGGTTGCCCATCCCAATCGGCAGGTTTATTGCATCATCGGCGACGGCGCGATGGGATTCCATCCGCAGGAGATCGAAACGGCAGTGCGGAACAACCTGCAAGTCACATATCTGGTCTGTTGCGACAAGCAATGGGGTATGGTGAAGATGAACCAGCAATTCGCGCTGCGTCCGATCAAGACGATGTTCGCCAAGTCTCTGGGTCCGAATGAGACGATCAACGCGGATCTCGGCGAGATTGCCTGGGATAAACTCGCGGAGAGCATGGGCGCGCATGGCGAGCGCATATCGCAGCCCAAGGACCTGCACGCGGCGTTGGACCGCGCGCAGGAGTCGGGTCGTTGCGCGGTTATCCATGTGGACGTCGATCCCGTCAAGCACATGTGGGCACCGAATCTACTCGACTTCAAGAAAATGCATCAAGAACCCAAGGGAAAGTAGGAACGCCGGATGGTAGCGAATGGCCATTGACGACGTCCGACTGAATTTCAATCCGGGTAACGTCTGGCTGGTGAATCTCGTGCTGGCCGTGATCATGTTCGGTGTGGCGCTGGACTTAAAGACCGAGGACTTCAAGCGGGTCCTGCGCGAGCCGAAAGCGCCGCTCCTGGGATTGACGGCCCAGTTTGTCCTCTTCCCGGCATTCACGTATTTGCTGACCCTGGTTCTTCGACCCGCACCCAGCGTGGCATTGGGTATGATACTCATCGCAGCCTGCCCCGGCGGCAATATGTCCAACTTTGTGACGTACCTCGCCGGTGGCAATACTGCACTCTCGATCAGCATGACGGCCGTATCCTCGCTGGTCGCGGTATTGATGACGCCGCTGAATCTCACCTTCTGGGGTGGTATGAATCCGGAAACGGCAGATTTACTCAATCGGATCAACCTCAATCCCTTGAGCGTATTTCTCACGGTGCTGTTGATCCTTGGCATCCCCCTCGTTTGCGGAACCACTATCGCGCGTTCCTTCCCGGCCTGGGCCGACCGTTTGCACCGGCCGTTCAAGTTCTTATCAGTAGCCTTTCTCTTGGGGATCATCACGGTCGCATTTGCGGGCAACTACACCGTCTTCATCGCAAACGCAGGCACCGTTCTCGGCGCGGTAGTTCCGCACAACGCCGTGGCTTTTCTCTGCGGCTATGGGATCGGGCGGCTGACCGGTCTGTCCAATCGGGATGTTCGTGCCTTGACCATCGAAGTGGGCATTCAAAATTCTGCGCTTGGACTGACACTCATCTTCGCCTTCTTCCCCGCTCTCGGCGGCATGGCACTGGTCGCGGGTGGATGGGGACTATGGCACATCATCGCCGGCCTCACGTTGGCGACGGCATGGTCGCGCATATCACAACCGGCTGAAGCGAAAGAGCCCGCATGAGCGACGCCACACGGAAGCCATCGGTCCTGATCACCGGCGCGAACGGGTATCTCGGGAGGGTAGTGGTTCGTGCGCTGGCGGATGAAGCGGCGAAATTGGAACGTATCGTCGCGCTCGACGTTCGACCCTTGCCGGCCCGCGAAGAACTCAATGGCGTCGTGTATCGGACGGGTGATGTGCGTTCCCCGGAACTCGCGGACATTCTGGGCGAGTTCTCGATCACAACCGTGGTCCATCTGGCCTCGATCGTGAATCCCGGCAAGAATACTGACCGTGCGTTTCTGTATTCCGTGGACGTCGAGGGAACCGAGAACGTCCTGGCCTGTTCCCTGAAGTCCGGCGTGAGTCATATCGTCGTCACGAGCAGTGGCGCGGCGTACGGCTATTATCCCGATAACCCTACTCCGTTGCGCGAAGATGATGCTCTACGCGGCAACCCCGAGTTTGCATACTCCGACCACAAGCGGCTCGTGGAAGAACTCCTCGCCCGATACCGGACGGACCACCCGCAGTTGCGGCAATTGATCCTGCGACCAGGCACCATTCTTGGAGATAAGACCTCAAACCAAATCACCAACCTCTTCGAGGGACGTTTTGTCTTAGGGTTGCGCGGTTCGTCGGCTCCGTTCGTCTTCATTTGGGACCAGGATGTTGCCACGTGCATCGTGCGGGGAGTACTTGAAGAAAAGACTGGGATTTACAACCTTGCCGGGGACGGCACACTCACCATGAGCGAAATTGCGGCGATCCTCGGTAAGCCGTATATTGTCGTGCCCGTTTCGTTGTGCGTAGTGCGTTGTGGGTATTGAAGCGCTTAGGACTGACATCGTACGGTCCCGAGCAAGTCGATTTTCTACGTTACCGGCCGGTTCTCAGCAATGAACGGCTGAAGACAGAGTTCCCCTACACACCCGAGAAGAACTCGGAAGAGACGTTCCGATTCTGGCTCGAACACCGGCGGTGACCGCTTATTTGTGCAGGCCGCGTTCCCTCAGGAGTGGCAGGAGCACGTCCAGCTGATCGGTCTGAATGTAGTCGGCGCCCGCCTCGATGGCGCGGGTCAGGCTTTCCGCGTTGTCCTTGTCTCCCATCGTATTCACGAAGGCCTTGCGTCCATCGAGATGAATCTCGCGCACCAGTTCCTCGGAGAAATACCGCCAGTCAATATTGACGATCGGTGGGTCAAGTTCGGCAATCACTTGCTGAAGGCCCGGAAGTCCTTTCGGAGCGGTCGGGCGAATGATGAAACCGGGATCGATGGCGAGCGTCGCTTTCATCTTGTCCCAATCGCCGCAATAGAGCGTTACCTTTCCCAATAGTCCTGCCTTGCGAACGGCCTCGACGACCTTTTCGGGATCGCCGGCTTTGAAATCAATATCGGGGAGGGCGCGACCCTTGATCGCATCCAATACCTCCTCGAACGTAGGAACGTGTTCCCCTTTATAGGTGTCGCCGAACCACGAACCTGCATCGAGCGTTTTGATTTCGCCGAGGGCAAGCCCCGCCACGTCGCCGCGCCGGTCCGTCGTGCGGGCGACGGACTGGTCGTGCATGATGACCAAGCTGGCCGTCGCTGGTTTGGCGCACATCCATTTCGAGCAGATCCGCGCCATGCTCGATGGCCGCATTGAACGCGGCAATCGTATTTTCCGGCGCGAACTTGACGGTACCCCGATGCCCAACCGTCACGACGCCGGGAAACGTGTAGACCACCTCGCCGTTCTTCCGGATTTCCAGGACGCGTGACGCCCGGGCATCGATTACCGCCATCACCGGTGTGCCTTTACTGAGACCGCCGACGGTGTACAGCGGCGTGCCATTCTCCACCATCATCCGCGTTTCCGCGCTGGCCAGGGGATAACCTTGAGACGACAGGAGTTGCACCGCTTCGTTGGACGTGATGGGGTCGAGCCCCCAGGCGCTAAGTAGGAAAAGAACCGTGGGCGTCAGACGCAGTATGGATCGCATGGTAAGACACTCCTCGATGATTGGGTATGAACGAGAGTACTGACCTGAACGCGTCCGTTTCAAACGAAGGGATCCGCAAACCGAATGCCGGCGGCTTCGCGGTTCGTAAAGCCGATGGTGTAGGGACCCCCTTACCGGGGCGGAGATCCGGTTGGGCTGAAAGGGCGGTCGGAGGTCCCTACATCAGCGGCCTCGCCGTGGCCGGCGACAGCCAGACCATACGCGACTGCCGTTAGAGGTTTGTTAGCGACTCTTAGCCGGTTTGTCACGCGAAAACCATCGCGGACCTGGTGCATATGCCCCACAAAATCGGTATACTTGGGTCTTTGTGCCGAACCACCGTTTATTGGTCCGGCTTGGCAGTATGGAGAAATGCGATGCGTCCACGTAGTTTGATCATTTACCCGCTAATTGCACTATTTTGCCTGGGAAGCGCAAACGCGCAGGAGAAGACGGCCGAGGGCCCGGTCGCAAAGAATGTGATCGTTTTTGTTGCCGACGGTTGGGGGTTTAATCACGTCCTCGCAACCGACTACTACCAGTACGGCGAGACCGGTAAGCAAGTTTACGAGCGCGAATTCACCGAGTACGGCATGGACACCCATTCCCTGAAAGTTCCGCCGTACGATCCGGAAAAGGCCTGGGGCGATTTCGAGTGGGTCAAGAAGGCCGCCACGGATTCCGCCGCTTCAGCAACGGCCATGTCGAGTGGGGTCAAGACCCTGAACGGCGCCATCGGTGTCGATGAGAACGACAACCCCGTGGAACACGCCGTTGACCGTGCGGAGAAACTCGGGAAGTCGACCGGGGTCATCACCTCCGTTCTGCTCAGTCACGCCACGCCGGCCGCCTTTTCGGCCCACGATCGGAGCCGCGGGAACTACGAAGAAATATCCAAGGAAATGATCAACCGCAGCGGCCTCGACGTGATCATGGGTTGCGGACACCCCGACTACGACAAGAACGGTGAATTGCTTTCCGAAGACGCCGATAAATCGTACCGTTACGTCGGCGGGCCGGATACTTGGGCGGAGATTGTTGCGGGGACGGCCGGCGCCGATTGCGATGGCGACGGCATACCCGACCCCTGGACATTGATTCAGACGCGGGAAGGTTTTCAGAAGCTGATGTCCGGCGACACGCCGAAGCGCGTGATCGGTGTCGTGCCGGTGGAAACCTCGCTGCAAGTGGAACGCTACATGGACAAACTTCCGTCCGACGACGCGCCCTTCAAAGTCCCCTACCTGAAAACCTCCCCCTCGTTCGCGGACATGGCGCTGGGGGCGATCAACGTGCTCGACAACAATCCTGACGGCTTCTACCTGATGATCGAAGGCGGCGCGGTGGATTGGGCCAGTCACGAGAATTACACGCCCCGCATGATCGAAGAAATGGTCGCATTTAACGAAGCGGTCAGGCGGTCGTGGATTGGGTCGAGAAGAACAGCAGTTGGGACGATACTCTGGTCATCGTCACCGGTGACCATGAGTGCGGCTATCTGTGCGGTCCCGGCTCCGACCCGGAATGGAAGCCCGTCGTAAACAATGGCAAAGGCAACACTCCCGGCGTGGAGTGGCACAAGGGAAGTCATACGAACAGCCTGATCCCGCTATTCGTTAAGGGCGCCGGTGCGGACTTGTTCAAGAATTACGTCATTGGTACCGACCCGAAACGAGGCGACTACGTGGACGATACGGCCGTGAGCAAGGTTCCGTTTGCGGTAATGCACTAACTTTGGCCGGAATTCGCGGCTGCCGAATGCGTGGAGATTGTTTCAGTTCCCGCAATGGCGGCCGCGAACTTTTCAATCTCGTTCTCGACCTGCTCGTGGTCGTAGTCCCAATAGATATGATGATTGGAGCGCGGCAACCACACGAGCTGTTTGTCCGTCGAGGCCATGGCATTGAATGCCTGCTCGGCCGCTTCGGGCGACGCGGCGACGTCGCCATGGGAATGAAGCATGAGCACCGGGCACGTCACGTTGTCGAGGACAGCGGGGTCATTGACGCGCCGGCCAAGTTCGTTCAGCATGACGCCCGCCTTCGTCGGCAGCCACGTGTAGCAAATGATGTCGTCTTTCACACTGCGATCGTTGACCTGCAGGAACAAGTCCCCCTTATATACCCAGCGAAAGATGTGACTCCCGATATCGGTCCACTTCTCGGGACGCAGACCGTAGTACCAGCGGTCGGTCACGCCAAAATAGGCCCCGCCGAGTACGATCCCGTCAACCGGGACTTGGGTCGCGGCGATCGTGCTGAGCGCGCCTCCCATGGAATGGCCAATGAGAATGACTTTACCGTGTTTCTCGCGCAAGGCCGCGGCCTCGTTGACCACGGTATCGATCAACTCGTCCGCGGAGACCGTCTCAAGGTCTTTCGGACTGGTTCCGTGACCCGGCAACAATAGAACGCGAACCCGCCAACCGTCTTCCGCAAGCATGTCCGGAACCTGCCGAAAATTGTTGCCACTCCCGGCAAACCCGTGCACGAACAGCGCGGCTTGTGGCGCGTCTTCCGGTCCCAGATCGCGGGATTCAGCGCCGAGGATGACACCGGTATCGGGATCGCGCGCGGTATGCCGATCTTCACGATTCACGAGCCAACCCGTCATAGCGCCGTATCCTCCCCAAGTGAACAGGACCAGGACCAGCGCAACCGCGCCAGCGCGTTTCCATCGGATTTGTGTGCGGGGCCTATCCGAACTGCGCGGCGAGGGAACGGACTGTGCGTTGTCGGCAATCGAACCATCCATAACGCATCCCACCTATTCGCCAACGTCCATCTCTTTCGCAAGACTCTTGATCTTCTTGAGATCCATCTTTCCCGTACCAAGAACCGGAATTTCGGAAATGCGATAGAAGGACGTGGCCTTGGGACGCCACAAGTTGGGGAGATCGCAGTCCTTGAGTTTATCCACGAGGACTTCAAGTTCACCGTCCATCAGGGTATGCAGCACGACGAGCCGTTCGCCCTTCTGGTCGTCCGGGACGCTGGTTACGGCAAAGGTCTGCTCGTGAAGATCCAAGAGATGGTGCAAGGTCTCTTCGACTTTATTATGGGGGACCATTTCGCCGCCGATCTTGCTGAATCGCGCCAGGCGATCCGTGATAGTGATGAAGCCATCCTCATCGATGGAAGCGATATCGCCGGTGTTGTACCACCCATCCTTGAGTACCTCGGCCGTCTTTTGGGGCTGCCCGAGATAGCCTTTCATAATGTTCGGGCCCTTGACCCATAACACGCCCGATTCACCGATACCCAACCGTTCGCCCGTGTCGGGATCGGTAACTTTGACCGACACGCCGGGCATGGCCTGACCGATGGTGCCGTGCTTCGTCCCCTTCTGATAGAAGCCGGGCACGCGGTAATCCGGTACGTTGACGGAGACTGCCGGCGCACATTCGGTCGTGCCGTAGCCTTCCAGCGGCTCCACACCGAACTTCGCCTTGAAGGCTTCTCGCACGCGAGTAGGCAGCTTTTCCGCACCGGTCACGACGTATTCGAGACTGCTGAATTCCTCCGGAAGACAGCGGCGGATAAATCCCTGCAAGAACGTGGGCGTCGCGATGAGAAAGCGCGGTTGGTATTTGTAGACCAACTGGCCGATGATCTTCGCCTCCAGCGGGTTCGGGTGATACGCCGCGGGAAATCCACGCCACATGGGAAGCCACAGCGTGCCCATGAATCCAAAGGAGTGGAAAAATGGCAGAATACCCATAAAGCCGTCGCCGGTCTCGTTCGGAAACACCTGTGCGATGCTCTCGACATTCGACAGCACGTTCTTGTGCGTGAGCATCACACCTTTGGGCTCACCTTCGCTGCCGCTGGAGAAGATTACCGTGCACAGATCCTCTTCGTCGCGTTCCTTCGCCATTCCGCAGAGTCGTTCGACGATGCGTACCGGGCAGCACAGGGCGATTAACGTTGCCACAACGCGATCGCCGCTCGTGATCGATTTCTTCACGTCGTCGAGATAGATCGCGGTGCCGGGGACTTCGACGGGAAAGCGCTCCAGAAACTCCTTTGCAGTCAGTACGTGCTGGATCCCGCATTGCCGCGCGGCGGATTGAATGGATTGGGCTGACGCGGTGTAATTGAGATTTACTGCGACCTTGCCCATAAACTGCACCGCAATGTTCGCCAGCGCGCCACCCACCGACTGCGGCAGCAATAAGCCGATCATCTCCTCGGGTCCCACGAGATTCTTCAGTTTGCGGGCCAGGGCAATGGACCCCACGTAGGTCTTGAAGAACGACAACTTTGGGGTGCGCCCGTCGCCGATGGCCATCATGAAGGGGTGCTTGCGCACCGTTCGCACGAAGCTTCGGTGCAACAGCGGGCACTCCAGCTCCCGATGCAGGTAGGCGTCCGAGCCCAGTTCCTGCACGGCCGTCCGTACCGACGCCGAATCGCTGTCGTGGCTCAATGGTTCGCCGATGCTGACCCCGATGGGATAGGGAATGCGGCGCGGCCGCTTGAAGAAGAACTTGCCGTTCGCGAAACTGAAGATACTGCCCCACAACTGATCCAGGTATACGGGAATGATGGGCGCCTCGACGCCTTTCATAATCCGCTCGAACCCTTTGCGGAACGGCAGCATCTGTCCCGTCCGCGAAATCTGGCCCTCGGCGAAGATACAGACAATTTCGCCATTCTGAATGGCCGTGGTGGCCGTACGCAGCGACTCGACCAATTCCCGCGGTCCACCCATGGCGGAAATCGGAATGGCCTGCATCATCTTCGCGATGGGTCGAATCCACGGTATCTGATAGATTTCATCGGCCATGATGAACCGGATGGGCCGGTCGATTGATGCGGTGATTACAAGCGCATCGATAAACGAAACATGGTTCGCGACCAACAGCGCACCGCCCTCTTCCGGAATGTGCTCGCGGCCGGTGACTTTGAGCCGGTAGATGGTATTGGTGAGAATCCAGAGGATGGACCGTACCAGCATGATTGGCAGAATCAAACAGGACACGCCAAGGACGGTCAAGGTCGCGACGCCGGTAAACAGGAATGCCGTGCGGCTCCCCATGCCCAACTGGCCCATCCCAAGATACGCCGCGTTGCCGAGAAGAATACCGACCCACGTCATCATGTTCGTGGTGGCGATGATTCCCCCACGGGCCTCTTTCGGGCTACGTTGTTGGAGACCGGCGGCCAATGGCACGTCAAACACGCCGCCGCCGATACCGATGAACAAAAGCATCAGGGCCGCCGCGGGATAGGAAACGCCCAGCCACGGCATCAAAATACAACTCACGGCCAAGAGTCCGGCGCCCAGTGGCACCAGGCCGACTTCGATCTTTCCACGCGACACATAGCCTGCGGTCATCGCTCCGCCACCGATGCCCAGCGACAATACCGCGCTCAAGATCCCTGTCTCCGTTTCGCCAAGACCGAGTTGAAGTTCCGCATAGTCCATGATTGCGGTAAACAGCAACGCACCGGCGAACCAGAAATAGCTGTACCCGAAGACAATCATCCGGAGCCAGCGGTCGCCCCAAATGATTTTGAAATCGTGCCCCATTCCCGACCATGGATTCATCCGGATGAGGCGTTCAGGGTTCGCCGCCGGAGGCTCCGTAATTCCGTACGAGGTCATCAAGCCAAACGCCGACAATCCCATGAGCACCACGCCGGCGAAGTACACGCGATCGATGCCCAACGCTTCGAACAAGTATCCGGCCAAGGCCGTGCCCGCGATGATTGCGATCATGGTCGTCATCTGAACGATGCCGTTGGCCCATGACAGGCGTTCTTCGGGGAGCATTTCGGGGAGGATGCCGTACTTCGCGGGTCCGAACATGGCCGACTGACTCGCCATCAGAAACATGACGACCCAAAGGACCATGGGCTCATGGAACCAGAACCCAAGCGCACCGAGCCCCATGATCCCGACCTCGAGATACTTCGTCCACACCGCGACTCGTTTCTTGCTGAAGCGGTCGGAAAGCGAACCGAAGAAACCGGGAAACAGGATGAACGGCACCGCGAGTATCACACCCGCGATTGCCATGATCGTGCCCCGCTCTGTTACGCTGCCGTTGGAGGTCGCGTAGGCCGCAAGGGCGAAGACCATAACCAGCTTGTAGAGGTTGTCGTTGAAGGCCCCCTGGAATTGGGTTACGACCAGCGCCCAGAACCCTGGAGCGCGGTATTCTTTTCGATGCGTTTCGTAAGCGGGCACCGATGCATTCATGAGGAATTCCTCCCCTGAGGCCTACCGCACCGTAGGACCTCCGCCTTCATCCCATTAGTATAAACCTTTGCAGCGTCCAGCGCCTTAAGAAGATCGTGCCTTGGATAAGGTCTCCTGAAGCGCGCCCGTTTTCATCCGGATGCGCTCCAATACGCGAATCAACTGGCGGCAATCGCGCTCATCCAGTCCCTCTATCGCCTTGTGAATGTTCTCGCGATACAAGGGCTCGACCTCGTTCACGAGAGCGAGGCCCTTCTCCGTCAACACCACGTGATAGCTCCGCCGGTTGTTCGGCACATCGCGCCGCTCCACGAGTCTCTTACCTTCCAACTTATCCAGCACCGAGGTAACGCTCGCCCGTGTCACGACCAAACGACGACCCAGATCAGTCTGGGTCACGTTGCGCGGGTTGTACTTCAACGAAAACAAGACGTTGAACTGCGCTTCCGTCAGGTCGAACTGGCGAAATAGCTGGTCGCCCGCGTTGGACAGGACACTGGCGGTCCGGATAATATTGAGGACCGTTTCGTGATTGACGTCGGAGAAGGGGGCTTCGAGATTCAATTCGCGATCGAGTGGCATTTGCTTTTCCTTCTGTTGACACCCAAATTGTATCGCATAAAATCGTTTGGCGTCAAACAAAATATTTCTTCCTTATGCCCCTTCTCACTCGTCCAATCTAAAGACTTACCTTCATTTATGTTACATCTTGACTGTAAACCCAAATGGCCGCGCTTCTTACTGAAATCGATTCCAACATAAATGATCCCACGAACGTGAACCCTGCGCGACGTAATGTGATGCATGGGGATGCCCCAACATTACCAATTGGTAAAGTTCCGGTCATGTAAGCGTCAGAACCATCATGTAAACTATTACCCGTTCTGGTGTTTGCGTCGCTTGGGCCGAGCTGATACGCGGACGAACCCATACCGACCGGATTTACGCTGAAGGAGAAAAAACGAAATGTCCACCCAAACCGTTCTTAGATCGATCGCAATCCTAATCCTGGTGGTGGCGGGTGCGTTTATCGTCGCACCGTCCGCTCATGCGGTAGACCCCACTGAACTCGAGCCCGCCGAAGCCTTCGATCCAGGAGTGCTGACGCTGGAATTGGAAGGCGAGTACGACAAGTACAACGATTACGAGGCTGAAGCCGAAGCCAATCTCGAATATGCATTCTCCGACAAACTGGGGCTTCGCCTCCATGTGCCGGTGGAGTTCGAGGAGAACGAAGACACCGAGTTTGGAGACGTCGGTGTCCGGCTCAAGTACGTGTTTAATCCCGATGCCGGGACCGCTCCCATCGTTGCCCTTTCCGGTGAAGTCTTCGCGCCGACCGGTGATGACAGCAGCGGCATCGGCGGCGAGGTGATGTTCACGATCAGCAAGGCCTTGGGAGCGGAAGAGAAGAACAAACTTCATCTTATGCTCGTCGGAGATTACAACAACAACGACGATGACGAGCATGACCACTGGGGCGATGATGACGGCGAGCGCGACTTCTATTACGAGGCCGTCGTAGGCTACAGCTACGACGTTTCGGATCAAACCACGTTGGTCGCGGACTTCGTTCGTAAGCAACTGGAAACCGATGGCGACAACGCGAACATCGTCGAAGTCGGCATCAAGCACGACTTTAACGAAAGTTTTTCGGGTGCCTTGGGCGTTGGCGCCGGAATCGGAGAAGAGTCACCTGATTTCACGGTCAGAGGGGGCATCGAGTTCCGTTTCGGTCCTAAATAAGATTCTCCTTTACTGACCTCTGCCATGTCCTGCCGAGCCCCGCATCCAACTCGATGCGGGGCTCAAATTTTTTCGGGTCTTCCCCGACTCGTCTGCAACCAAACACGGCTCCGTGGTAGCATGAGGGCACGAACCGGCTCTACACTCTATTGATGGTTTCACCCCACCAGAAAGGACGCATCGCATGCGACTGATACTATCCGGAGCTTCGGGTCTGCTGGGTCCAGCGCTCATGAAGTCCTTGGGCATGGCCGGCTATGACATCCGCCAACTGGTGCGTTCGGCTCCTGAGGGCGAAGGGCAAATCCAATGGAATCCCTATGCCGGTGTGATGGACGCTACTGCGCTGGATGGAGCCGACGCGCTCATCCATCTCTCGGGCGAGAACATTATGGGACTTCGCTGGACGGACGCGAAGAAGCGTGCGATCCGCGCCAGCCGGATCAAGACGACGGAGTTTTTGTGCAAGCGCCTTTGTGAAATGCCCCATCCGCCGAAAACCTGGCTGTGCGCGTCGGCAATAGGATTCTACGGGAACCGCGGAAAGGACATCTGTGACGAAGACAGTCCCCCCGGCTCGGGTTTCTTCAGTGCCCTCTGCCAGGACTGGGAAGATGCCACCAAGCCCGCGCGAGAAAAGGGTATCCGCGTGGTGAATCTGCGCTTGGGCCTTGTCTTCAGCCCGGATGGCGGCATGTTGCCTATGTTGATTAAGACGTTCCGTCTGGGTCTGGGTGGCGTCGTCGGACGCGGCGATCAATACATGAGTTGGGTCGCGATTCAGGACGTGCTTTCGGCCGTGCAGACGCTGCTCGAAGACGATAGTTTCCAGGGGCCCGTCAACATCGTTGCCCCCAATCCGGTCACCAACCGGGAATTCACGAAAACGCTGGGACGGGTGGTGTCGCGACCAACCTTCATGCACGTTCCGGCATTTGCTCTGCGGCTGGCGGCAGGAGAGTTGGCGGACGAAGCCTTGCTCGCGAGTACGCGGGTGTACCCCCGACGTCTGTTGGATGCCGGATTTGCGTTTTCAATGCAGGATCTTGAAGGCGCGCTTTCCGCAATGGTGGAAATGTAGGGCACCCTCTATCGAGGGGGCACACCTACATGTTCAATGATTGGCGGGTGCCGACCGTTACGACCCGAAATCGTTCACGGCATGGGACATGATCAGCAGGTCGTGTGTGCTTCCGTCACGGGCCATGATCCAGTCACGCAACGTTGCCTCGGGCTGAAACCCCATGCGCTCGAACAGTGCGCGCACGCGCGGTTGATTGGCGGCGATTTGCACGAAAATTCGGGAGAGCCCCATTTCTTTCCCGACGTGAAAGATTTCCCCGGCCAACCGCCGCCCCAACCCCTTGTGCCGTGCATCGGGCTCCACGAGTATGCGCAGTTCACCCAGATGCTTGGTCCACATCAATCCATTGTGATGCAGACTTCCGTAGCCGATGACCTTTCGGTTGTCCTTAACAAGGACCGTCACGGTGAGATTCGCCTGAATGTTATAAATCCACTCGTCAACCACCTTCGGATTGGTGATGTCGTTTCGGAGATACATCAGGTCGGCGTTCGTTAACGTTCGGGCAAACTTCTGAACGACGGCCCGGTCTTCCGGGGTCATCAATCGGAATGTAACCTTGCGCCCGTCGATTGTTTCGGACCACGGGTAGGTTTGGTGGTTAGGCAGAGTTTGATTCACGACAGTTCCCTCCTTGTAAAACAACAGAAGCCCCCTTCCGACGGCGCACCTTTTCCGTCGGGAAGCATAGCCGTAACAACGCAGGGCAGGGTCCTTAGCTTACGACCGCTGCAGGACTCTGCGCCGCTTTACGGGCCGGGGCACGACGTTTCCGCGGTTTCCGCGCGGGCGCCGGTCTCTTGGCGGCGGGTTCCCCGACCCTGCGAAAGAAATCGCTGGTGAGATCGAGGCTGGTATCCACGGTCTTGCGGATATCGCGACGGCCGCGACGCACCACGTGAATCCATGCGCCGACGACTTCCTTGCCCTCTTTCGGGATCCACTTGGCATCGTCGACCCGCCGTTGCACCGCCTTCTCCGACCGTTCCTGGACGGATTCCACGGTCTTGACGGCGCGGTCGAAGATACGCTTGTCCCATTCGATGACCCGCGCGACAACCATCGCCGCACGGTGCCGCAGGTGGAGCTTCTGCTTTTTCATACTAAAATCCCCCGGGGTTAAAACCTTTGGAGCCCCAAAGGATAGTCTATACCCAATTCGTGCACCGCGCAAGATGTCCGCGCTGCACGCTCGTCGGACAGGGCAAGATTGCGACACCACTCGGAACGGATAAGTCCATGGCAACCCATGTATTATCAAGATATTGGCTTACCCTCGCGAATCCCGCCGTTGGCAAGGGCCAACATCGGTCGTCACCGTATTACGGTCAGCAAAACCCCGAAGTTCATTTGCGAACCGTTTGCCCTGTGCGCTATCATATCGGCTTGATACCAAGGCGTGACTGTGGCCAGTCGTGTGTCCTGCATTCGGTCTACTATCCAGGACCAGCGGAGATTGGCCACTCAGAAAACAAGGGGAAATGGACATGGCGAAAGTCGATTTTGGCGGAGTCAAAGAGGATGTCATTACGCGCAAGGAATTCTCCTTGGCGAAGGCCCGCCGAGTGCTGAAGAATGAGACCATCGCGATTATCGGGTATGGTGTCCAAGGACCGGCCCAATCGCTCAACATGCGGGACAACGGGTTCAACGTGATCATTGGGCAGGCCAAGTCCTTCAAGCGCGATTGGGACCGTGCCGTCAAGGACGGGTGGAAGCCCGGCAAGACCCTGTTCGACATCGAAGAGGCCGTGCAGCGGGCCACGATCGTGCAGTACCTGGTGTCCGATGCCGCGCAAAAGGCATTGTGGCCTGTCGTGAAGAAGAACTTAAACCCGGGCGACGCGCTGTACTTCTCGCACGGATTTTCCATCGTTTACGGCAATCAGACCAAAGTGATTCCGCCCAAGGATGTCGATGTAATCCTGGTTGCCCCGAAGGGGTCCGGGACCTCCGTGCGACGCAACTTCCTCTCCGGCGCCGGCATCAATTCGAGTTTTGCCGTCCACCAGGACGCCACCGGCCGGGCGCGGGAACGGGGCATTGCCATCGGCATCGGGATCGGGTCCGGGTATCTGTTCCCGACCACCTTCGAGCATGAGGTGTGGAGCGACCTCACGGGCGAACGCGGCGTGCTTATGGGCGCGCTGGCGGGCATCATGGAGGCCCAATACGACACCCTGCGCAAGCATGGGCACAGCCCCAGCGAGGCCTTTAATGAGACCGTCGAGGAACTCACGCAGAGCCTGATCCGGCTTGTGGACGAAAACGGCATGGACTGGATGTACGCGAACTGCTCGGCCACGGCGCAACGCGGCGCCCTCGATTGGAAACCCAAGTTCAAGAAAGCGGTCATGCCGGTGTTCAAGGAACTTTATGAGCGCGTCAAGACCGGCAAAGAGACGGCGCGCGTATTGAAATCCTGCGGGCAGAAGGATTACCAGAAGCAGTTGACCAAAGAGCTCGACGAAATCGGGAATAGCGAAATGTGGCGGGCCGGCGCCGCGACCCGTGCGTTGCGTCCCAAAGAGACGGCCAAAGAAATCACAAAATCCACCAAGGGCGTGGGCGGCCGGAAAGCGAACTAGGCGGTCGCGCCCCGCAACGGGCGGATAGCTATCACGAAGTAAGCAGGTCTCGAACATGGTACGAGACCTGCCTTTTTTTTGCCCTCGGCGGTGGCGCCGTGCAATACTGGCGGGTGTTTGCCAGCTACATCTATCGAGGGAACATCGCCATGAAACGCAAAGCCGAAATTTCCCGCCGCCGGTTTCTGTCCACCACCGCCCGCATCGGGGCCGGCGCCGCGGTTGCGCCACTGATCCTCTCGGGGTACGCCTCCGGCGCGCCGGGGCCGAACGACCGGATTAACGTGGCGCATATTGGCGTGGGACGCCGGGCGCGGCAGCTCATGGACCTGCCCAAGGATGGCCAGACAGTCGCCTACGCGGACGTGAACATGAACCGGCTGAAGGAGATGAAGGAAAAGAATCCGGATGCCCGGATCTTCCAGGATTACCGCGAGATGCTCCAGGAACCGGACATCGACGCGGTGATCATCGCCACGCCCGACCATTGGCACGCGTTGCATACCATCCACGCCTGCGAGGCAGGCAAGGACGTGTACATCGAGAAACCCATGTCCCTCACCGTCCACGAGGGGCGGGCCATGGTCGACGCGGCGCGCAAGAACGGCCGAATCGTACAGTGCGGGTCGCAACAACGATCCATGGCGAAGTGCCGGTACGGTTGCGAACTCATTCGGAATGGCCGGATCGGCGCGATTCACACGATCCACGGGGCGAATTATCCGAGCCCCTGGGCCTGCGACCTCCCGGAGGAAGACCCGCCCGACTATATCGACTGGGATATGTGGTGCGGCCAGACCGAACCGCGCGGCTACTACCCCAACTTGTATCTTCCGCGTGCAGAGGGGCGGACTTATCCCGACGGGCGGCCCTTGGGCTGGATCTCCTACACACCCTATTCCGGCGGGGAAATGACCGGTTGGGGCGCCCACGGTCTCGATATTATTCAATGGGCGCTCGGGACGCAGCTAACCGGGCCGGTGGAAGTCTGGCCGGAACTCGACGGAGACTCGGGACCGGTGTTTGTCTTCGGCAAAGAGTTGGATTCGTTTGACGATTGGCCGGAGGCGAAAATGCTGACTTGTCCGGTCAGCATGCGTTACGGAGATGGTGCGGTCGTCCACCTCGACGGCAAAGGTCCCGGTGGCGGAGCAATCTTTGAAGGAGATAGCGGCCGAATTATGGTCGACCGTGACCAGTACGAGGCCAAGCCCGACATCGACGAGCCGAAGCTGACAGAGTCGCTGAGCGATACTGGACCCGGAGAGCACACGGATACCGACGGCTACGTACATCTGTACCGGAGCGCGGATCACAAGCAGAACTGGTTCGATTGCATCCGTTCCCGTGAGTTACCCATCGCCGACGTGGAAATCGGCCATCGCTCGGGGACCATGTGCCATCTCGGCAACATCGCGCGCTGGACCGGGCGGAAGCTGCAATGGGATCCGAAGAAGGAGCAGTTTGTCGATGACGACGACGCGAACGGCTACCTGAAACGCCCCATGCGCGCGCCGTGGCAGATCGCATAGGTCCCGCGCTACGCGAGACTCGTGCTACGCTTCGGAACAGCTACAGAAGAGAATTCACATCCCCCTAGATCCCCCCTTCAAAGGGGGAATTGGTCGCAACGCTTCGTGTTGCGCATAGGGTCTGCCGGAAGTTTTAACGTTTGTCGTTCACCCGAACGCATGGCAGAAACGAGGGCGATGATCCCCCTTTGAAGGGGGATCAAGGGGGATGTTCTTCAACGCGGACCGCTACTCCCGGACGCGACGACGAAAATCACCTTTCGCCAGTCAACTCACTGAAGGGATTCTTCGCTTCGTTCAGAATGACGCGGAAGTGAAGGCCCATTGCTCTGAGGTCATCAGCCCTTTTTGCCGAAGATTCGCGTAAAACAATAGACGTTGAGCGCGAGAATGATGGCCCAGGTCACGCCCATGAAGATCCATGCGCCGGGGGTCATGGCTGGTCCTCCTCATCAACGGTGTCAAACAGGTGGGGTCTTGTGCGCCACGCGTGCCAGATGCCGATACAGAGCAAGACGCCCCCGCCGATAATCATCCCGCGTGCCAACCAAAGGTAAGGATCGCCGCCAGCGTTCATGATTTTCGCGGGCAGCTCAAAGAACGAATACCACCCCAGAAGAACGATCACGTATACGGGCGTCACAACGAGCATGATCGGATAGAAAATGCGAGGCACTTGGAAGTCCGCCCCCTCGTGCATCTCTTTCCAACCCCGTTTCATGCCGAAAAACCACGCAAACACTACCGCTTCGATTGCGGCAAATACGACGAGAAGGTAGGTTCCCGCCCAGTAGTCCAACTCGTCGATGAATCCTTTATGCATGAACAGTATGACGGGCTGCATCAGAACGAAGATGATAACTCCGAGAACCGGAATGATTCGCCGGCGATCGATACCCAATTCATCCTGCAAGAAAAGTAGTAGTGGCGTGAACATGGCAACGCTCGACGTCAACCCTGCCAAGAACAGCAGAACAAACCACATGGTCCCGAACACCTGCCCTCCCGGCAGTTGTTGGAAGATAACCGGCAAGCTGTAAAACCCGATGTCGAACGCCCCGCCGTTAGCAATTTCGCGGGCTACCGTCGGCCCGAAGAAGATAACCGCCGCCGGCACCGCAATCGTGGCGCCCAGGATGACTTCGACAAATTCGTTCGTACTGGTGGCGGCCAAACCATTCAAGGTCACATCATCGTCACGGCTCAGGTAGCTGGCGTAGGTATGAATCATCCCGAATCCGAGGCTCAGCGTAAAGAAGATTTGCCCTGTCGCGTCAATCCAGACGTTTGGATTCCGCAACACCGACCAGTCGACGACCCATACCGCGGCGAGCCCGTCCCCCACCGATCGTCCCTCGATGGGTGGCAAGGTCAATACGCGTACGGCGAGGACCGCCCCCAACACCAGCAACGTTGGCATGGCATACTTGGCAACGATTTCAATACCCTTTTCGATACCACGTGAGAAGACGATCATGTTGAGTGCAAAGGTGATCAAAAAGAAGACATAGGCTTTAAGACCAAAGCTGAAGTGTACGGCATTGGTCGTCCCCAGATACGACCCGAACACGGTTTTCATACTCTCACGGGTGGTGTCGCCCCAATACTCGCCGGTCATGGTCATCCACGCGTAGCCCAGCGACCACGACTCGATGTAGACGTAATAGAGTCCAATCATCGCGGGCAGCAGCACGCCGAACACGCCGAGGTATTTGGACATGGGGTTCTTCCACAGGCGGTGGAACATGCCCGGCGTGCTGCCATGCCCGTAGCCGCCGCCGTGCCGTCCAATGGTCCATTCGATCCACATGAGGGGAATCCCGAGCAGCAATAGCGCCAGGAAGTACGGCACCATGAACGCCCCGCCGTAAGGCGCTTCCTTACCCGGGAAACGAAGGAAGTTCCCCAGCCCGACCGCGTTCCCGGCCATCGCCATTATGAGACCGAACCGCGTGGCCCAGCGGTCGGTCTGAACGCTTTTCCCTGCCATGAATCACCCTCTCTCAGACCTACACCCCAGTTCGCAGCATGGAAGTTTGTGGGAACTATAAAGGGTTACGCGCCGGGGCGTCAATGCCGGGAGGCTATGGGAACGAGTAATTGGAATCCGGTAAGGACACTGCTACCATTTACCTTTCACGGAGGGAACAATCGCATAGAAGGGGATATACGAATGAAGACGGGTATAACGGCAGGGATTCTCGTCGCGATGCTTCTACCCGTTTCGTTGGTCACGGCTCAGCAGTCGCCCGACGCACCGGGCCAGCTCATTGACTTGTCCGTGCCGTACCGGGCGATTACGGAGGGTCCCAAGGCCCACTGGTTCGGGTATTACGACAAACAGGAGTTCGATCCTTCTGGCCGGTACGTGCTCGGTATGGAAGTAGACTTCCAGGGCCGCACGCCAACCCCGGACGACACGGTCAAACTGGGCATGATCGATCTCGAAGACGGCGACACGTGGACCGGAATCGGCGAGTCCCGCGCGTGGAGCTGGCAACAAGGCTGTATGCTCCAGTGGTTACCCGGGTCGGACCAGGAGGTCGTTTACAACGATCGGGACGGCGACCACTACATCGCGGTGATCAAGAACGTCTTCACGGGCGAATCACGTAGCGTCCCCTATCCGATCTACACGGTGAGCCCCGATGGCAAGACGGCCATGAGTGTGCCCTTCGCCCGTATCGATGAGACGCGTCCCGGCTACGGGTACAAAGGCGTCGTCGATCCCTATGCGGCCGATCCCCATCCTGCTAACGACGGCATTCGCCGCGTGGACCTCGAAACCGGCGAAGCCGAACTGATCATCACCTTCGATCAGATTGCGGCGATCCCAGCACCGAAAGAGCCGCTGGGAAAGCACTGGTTCAACCATCTCCTGTTCAGTCCCACCGGCGATCGGTTCATCTTCCTCCACCGGGCCTTCTGGGAAGAAGGCGGCAAGAGTTGGTCGACGCGTATGTTCACGGCCAACCCGGACGGATCGGATATCTACTGCATCGCCGACCAAGGCATGGTGTCCCACTTCATCTGGAAGAACCCGATGCAGATTCTGGCGTGGTCCCGGGAACCGGACATGAAAGACCACTTCTTCCTGTATACCGACAAGACGGATACGGCCGAGATGATCGGCGACGGGATTTTGCTTACAGACGGACACTGCACCTATTCCCCTGATGGCGAGTGGATCCTGACGGATACCTATCCGAACAAGGATCGAATGATGACCTTGATGCTGTTCCGTCCGTCGGATTCCAAACTGGTCAAGCTCGGGCAGTTCTTTCACCCGCGCGAACATTCCGGCGAATTCCGGTGCGATCTGCACCCGCGCTGGGATCGTGTTGGCAAGAATATCTGCGTGGATTCGATCTGCACGGGCTACCGCCAGATGTACCTCATCAACGTCAGCAGCGTTACGGGCGGTTGAGGCCCCGCTCAATTTCAGCAGTCTTGGCGCGGCGGGTTGGAGAATCCGCCCTCCATGCGCATAATCCGCGAGCATTGCAAGGCACTTTCGATCGCTCATTCACAAAGAGGAACGCTACCATGCAAACACTCGACCGCTTGATCGCATACACCTCGTGGGCAAACAAGGCTTGGCTCGACTTCGCATTCAGCGCCGGTGCAGCCGATCCGTATTTCGCCGCCATGATCTCCCACATCTACCTCGCAGAACAGGTTTGGTTTCAGCGGGTCCACAATGAGCCTCTCGACTCCGACGTGTTCGCGACAAAAACGAAGGAGGAACTCCTCCACTTGGCGACGCGACACGATAGCCGGTACGCCGAAATCCTCGCCGACGACCTCGACCGCACCATTGCCTACCGGCGTTTCAACGGCGAAGCGCATGAATCCGTACTCAGCGATATCCTGCTGCACCTGATAACCCACGGGGCACACCATCGCGGCCAGATGGCTACGGCCGCTTCGAAGGCGAAACTCCCCTTCCCCACGACGGATTTCATCAACTACAGTCGCACGGACCAGAGATAGTTGCTGCGCACCACAGTGTACTAGGGACCCCCTCCCGGACCATCACGGCGATCAGGAAGGATTCCGGTGGACAATTCGTGGCGGTGGCACCGATAATAGGACCTTCTGGAATGGTTAAACTGGAGGTTACCCCATGATGCTCCGTCGCGTTTGCATGTCTATACTTCTGCTGGCGAGTTTGTACGTGGCTTCCGTTGCGCATGCGGCGGACCTACAGACTCTGGCGATCGGCGCCTCCGCGCCCGACTTCTCCCTTCCTGGCGTGGATGGGAAGACATACAGCCTCGCCGACTTCGCCGATGCGAACGTGCTGGTGGTCGTGTTTACCTGCAATCACTGCCCCACGGCGCAGGCCTACGAACAGCGCATCCAACAAATCGCGACGGACTACAAAGACAAGGGCGTCGCCCTCGTTGCGATCTCCCCAAATGACCCGCTAGCGGTCCGACTGGACGAATTGGGTTACACCAACGTCAGCGACTCGTATGACGAGATGAAGAACCGCGCCGAACTTCGCGGATATACCTTCCCCTACCTTTACGACGGTGACAAGCAGGAAGTATCGAAGGCTTACGGGCCCATGTCCACCCCGCATGTGTTTATCTTCGACAAGGAAAGTAAGCTCCGCTTCGCGGGCCGAATCGACGACAACGACAACCCCGAGAAGGTGAAGACCCACGATACGCGCAATGCTCTTGACGCGCTCCTTGCCGGTAAGCCCGTGCCCGTCGAGACGACGAAAACTCGGGGATGTTCGATCAAGTGGTCGGACAAGCGCGATTCCGTGAAGGCCTCCCTCGAACGCTGGGCCCAGGAACCTGTCGACCTGCAGCGCGTCGGCGTGGAAGACATTAAGGAAATCGTAAAGAACGACTCCAAGAACCTGCGTCTCGTCAATGTCTGGGCGACGTGGTGTGGCACCTGCGTCGCCGAGTTCCCGGATCTCATCGAAATCTACCACATGTATCGCGGCCGGGATTTTGACATGGTTACCATCAGCGCCGACGAGATGAAGGATGAAGAGCGTGTCATGGCGTTCTTGAAAAAACACGGCGCGTCGATGCGGAACTACATTTACCACTCCGACGACCAGTACGCCTTGATCGAGGCGGTTGACCCCGATTGGCAGGGAGCCACTCCACACACCATGCTCATCGCGCCCGGCGGCGAAGTCATCTACCGCCACTCGGGCGCCATCGACCCGCTCGAAGTCAAGCGCGCCATCGTGGACTACCTGGGGCGGACCTATAACTGATTGCGCCACCGGTCTGCATTTCACGTTCCCAAATTCTCGTAATACTTCACATTATGCGTTGCCCGTCCATAGGCAACGATGTCCGGGCGGCCGTCGCCGTTGAGGTCGGCGGCGAGGGCATCTTCGGTGGCCATGCCGCCGTCGTCGATAACGTGGGTGGCGGCAGCGAGTTCGCCGGTGGCAGGGTCGATAGCGAGATCGTAGATATTCAGTCCGGGAAGTTCGCGGGGACCGGCCTTGTCGCGCCAGCCAATCAGCACTTCGTCCTGGCCGTCTCCGTCGAAATCGGCCCACCAGACCGCGTGGCCGCCCGCGAGTTGATCGTCGATCACGTGACGTTGCCAAGCGCCCTTGTCGAGCGTGTAAACGACCGCCTGGTTCGCATGCCAGGGTTCGATGGTCGCGAGCATGGGCGGGCCATTCACGTTGCGCTTAACCTCCCCTGCTCCACTTCGCGGAATCGGTTCTGGATTTCCGGGCGTCAAGAGTGTCGTTTCCCATTCGCCCGACAAATTCCGTGTGAACCGAGTGATTCCCTCAAAGGACGCGGCCAAAATTGCGTCGCCTTTTCTCTCCCCTTGCGGCACGGGCCAGATATTATGCATGACGTGAAGGGCGTCGCTGATGCTTTCACGTTCCCACGGCGTTCCCGTGAAATCAGCAGGTGGACGCAATAGAAACAACTGCGCCCCGGTGTCGGTGAAGTTCGGGGGCTGGGAATCGCGGCCTTTCAGCGGTGCAACAACCAGTTCCGGCTTACCGTCGCCTTCGACATCGGCCCAGCGAATGCGATGTAGCGTCGGCTCTTCATCCAACAACGTCACCACAATCCACGGCTGTTGCACATCTTCGCCATGTTTCAATAGAAACAAGGCCCCACCCGATGCAGTGTTGTTGAACTGCCAGTCTGCGCCCAGCGCCAGTTCGGGGACACCGTCCCCATCGAGATCCTGCGGTGCAATGCAAACGTTTGAATTACGAATCGTATCCGCAATGAGATGCCGTTCCCATGTCGGATTCTCATACCACGACACATCTTCGCTGCTGACACCGACGATGTCCGGCATCCCGTCCCGGTTCAGATCCGCCACCGTAATGGCGAGGCCCGTACCCGCGTCGGGGTTGATGACATGCTCTTTGAACTCCGGGAAAGACGACTGGCCAAAAGCGGCAAGTGGAAACAAAACGGCAATTGCGGAGGCGATTAAGCGCGACATGGCCGAACTCCTTTATCTCCAAAAAAGGGAACCTTGCCAGATCAGTGTACCATGGAGCGACAGGGACGGATAGGCTCCGATGCGTTAGAACGGTTCCGTTGCGTATCCGAGGGATCGGGTCTACAATGGATGCACTCGCCGGGGGGGCTTAGGGACGTTGGCAGCCGCAGGCGGGCGCACAGGGGGAATACCATGGACGGCCCGCAGGCCAAGATCAACCGGGTAATTGCAGCGCTCGAAAACCGCGAAGCGGACCGGGTGCCTATCGGCGAATTCTTCTGGACCAACTTTATCCGCCGCGCCAAGCAGGAGCTGGACGTCGGTGACGATTTCAATCCTTACACCTACTGGGACCTGGACATGGTGGTCCTCAACCCGAACATGGACCCCCACATTAAAAACGTGCAGGTGGTCGAAGATACGGACGAACACAAAGTGGTCCGCACGGGTTTCGAAGCGACGATCGAACTGAAGGGCACCTACCCCATGCCCCGTTACGCCGATTTCGATACGAAGACCTACAAGGACATGGAAACCTTCGAATTCGACGATCCCCGCGATCCGCGGCGTTATACCCAGGCCATTGACGATCAGATCAACTCCGTCGCCGACGCATTGAACCTGGGCCTTCCGTCCTTTGTCGAGCGCGTGGATTCCTTCGCCCCCAATCTCTGCGTGTTCGGAAGCGTGTGCGAGCCCCACGAAATGATCTGGCGGATCGTCGGTACGGAGAACATTTTGTACAAACTTGGCGAAGATCCCGGCCGCGTGGCCGTCTTTATCGAACGGCTCGGGGATTTTCTGGTGGGCATTGCCGAGGCGCAAATCGAAGCGGCGAAGGGAAAGCTTTCCGGGCTCTACATCTGGGGCGACGTTGCCTACGACCGCGGGATGTTCTTCTCGCCGGACTACTGGCGCCAAGTGTATAAGCCCCAACTTCGCCGGATCTGCGATGTCATCCACAACGCCGGCCTTAAAGCCATTTATCACGGATGCGGTAACGCCTCCGTGTTGTTCGAAGACATGATTGACGCAGGCGTGGACGCCTACAACCCGCTGGAAGCAAAGGCCGGCCTCGACGTGGTCGAGCTAAAGCGGCAGTTCGGATCGCGCTGGGCTTTCAATGGCAACATCGACGTGCGCGTGCTCGCCACGAACGATCGGGACACCATCCGGCGAGAGATCCTCACGAAACTCAACGCGGCCAAGGGCGGCGGCTACATCATTCAGTCCGACCATTCCGTGCCGGACAACGTTGATCCGGCCAGTTACGATTACGCGCGCCAGCTCGTCCGCGAGTTCGGGGCCTATCCCTTGGACCTGGGAGAATTCGACGTCGATGTGTCGCAAGCGGCGGGTACAACACAGCCCAAGTAGACATAGGAGTTTTCACAGGAATTGACGTACGACAAATACAACATCCCCCTTATCCCCCTTCAAAGGGGGAAATTCGCAACGCTTCGCGTTGCGTGGAGGTTAGCAACGTCTTAAAGCCGGAGTGGTTCGCGGTGCATAGACTGGCGACTGTAGTTATACATAATTCCCCCTTCGAAGGGGGATCAAGGGGGATGTTCCCGGTGTTGAGAGCGTCGAACGATTTGGGAAAATCACCATGACACGCTATGGGATGGTAGTTCGCGTAAAACCGGATCGCCTGCAAGAGTACAAGCAGCTGCACGCGGCCGTGTGGCCGGACGTGCTGAAAAAGATTACGGAATGCAACATCCGGAACTACTCCATCTATCACAAGGACGATCTACTCTTCAGCTACTTCGAGTACGTGGGCGACGATTTCGACGGCGACATGGCCAAGATGGCCGCAGACCCCGTTATTCAAAAATGGTGGGATGTGTGCAAGCCTTGCCACGAGCCTCTGCCCACGCGGGCCGAAGGCGAATGGTGGGCCAACATGGACGAGGTGTTTCACTGGGATTGAGCACGTTTGGGGCCGCTGCTTCACGGGCTTCTCATGCTCGTACTCGAAATCGGAATCGCTATCGGGATCGGAAGCAAAAGCACTTCACATTTCGATGCCCGATCCCGATAGCGATCCCGATTTCGAGTCAGACGATTCCGGAGACAGGGCGGTAGATGATCTTCTGGCCGACGGGGGAAACATGCGATGACGAGTAAAGAACGCATATTGCGCGCGCTGCGGCGTGAGAAGCCGGATCGGTTGCCGGTCTCGGTGCACCAATGGCAAGGCTTCCACCTCGACGAATACCTCGACGGCATCAGCGACATCGAGGCTTTCGAGCGGTTTGGAATGGACGCCCAGATCCAGTATTTCGAAGAAATGGGTCAGTTCTGGATGGTCAACGCCGATTTTGAGAAGGCCTCAACGCAGGAATGGCAAGACGAAATCACGGTAATCAACGACAACCCGGACCATCGCGTCATCCATCACACCATTCACACGCCGTCCGGGACGCTTACCTACAAGACGGCCGGCGACCGGAGGACGACGTGGATCACGGAATACCTCATCAAGCGCGACGAAGACATTGAGGTGATTCGGAAACACATGCCCGTTCCCGTGCTGGATCTGAAACCGGTGGCCAAAGCCTACGACCGCGTGGGCGACCGCGGCATTCTGCGCGGGTTTGTCTGGGGCGACCAAGCGGGCTGTTGGCAACACGCTTGCTGCCTGGCAGATACCAGCTTCCTCATTCTGCGATGCCTGAGCGATCCGGACTGGGTTCACGGCTTGCTCGCGGCACTGCTGGAGAAGAAGCTCCGTTTTGTCGAGTCCATGAAAGGCGCAAAGTTCGACGTGATCGAGACGGGCGGCGGCGCGGGCTCCTCAACCGTGCTCTCACCGGATCTGCACCGCGAGTTCTGTCTGCCCTACGACCACGAACTGCACGACGCCTTGCATAGCCTCGGCTTCCTCGTCACGTACCACACCTGCGGCGGCACCTTCGGCATCGAAGACGCCATCGTTCAAAACGGGTGCGACATCTCCGAGACCCTGGCCCCAAAAAGCATCGGCGGCAACCAGGAGCCCTGGGAATACAAGGCGAAGATTGGCAACCGCCTCGCCCTCATCGGCGGGTTGGATCAATTCAGTGTGCTCACCGAAGGTTCGACGGAGCTCATCCGCACCAAAGTCCACGAACTCTTCGAAAAAGTCGGTCACGACGGCGGCTACGTCTGCTCTCTCGCCGATCACTTCTTCGACACGCCCGTGGAGAACCTCCAAGCCTACGCCTACGCCGCGCGGGAGTGCGTGTATTGACGCGCAGGGTCTTACCCGCTTGTTGATGCGCTGCTCATCGAGTGCACTACGTTTGTCCGTCTTTTGTCAATGGTTAGTAATGCAGGGCTCTGGCCAACACCCTCCGAACGTGCGGATTGTCTGGATACTTGGCTTGAAGGTAGCGTAGCGCGTCGAGGTAGTGTTCGCGTTCCTCGGCAAACACTGTGTGCATGGAGTTGGAAACTGCGGCACCTACTCCCGTGGCCAGTTGCGTCAGCACATGCATGTCGTCGGGGTGCTTTCTTTGAAGTTCGCCCAATTCGTTAAGGAGAACCGTACGCTGGTCTCGATCGTCCTCCCGGATGGCCAGCTTGAGCGTGTTTAGCACGGCCGTGGCCAGGTCCTTGCGTATGCTGGCTTCTTCAGGATGAGCGCGCTGGATCCCGCGCAACAATTCGAGCAGACGCTCGCGCCGTTCGAGGTCGTTTTCCCGTCTGGTCCGGCTGAGGACTGTAGACAATCCCGAGATCAGTCGATCGCGTATCGTCGCGTCTGCGGGATGCGCCGTGTGCAGTTTGGCTAAGTTTTCGAGCATCGCGTCACAATACGGTATGGCGTCTTGCAGGAAGGCTTCGTTCACTACGTCGCTCAACGATGTCGCTAACGTAACGCGTACGCCTTCGTCGTCGGCACGGACCACGTTCAGCGTGCGAATCTCCTCGTTCAGTGCATCTCGCAGGGAATCATCGTATTGCCTCATCGCGGAAGCGAGGGCATTCAGCAATGCATCGAGCAGTTTTACCTGTGTCTGCGCGTCATCGGGATTGGCGCGGTGGAGGCCCCGCAATTCATCGAGGTGGCTGTCACTATCGGATTCCATCGCCGGTAGCGCGGGCGTTGCATTGTCCTTAGGGTACTGTCGCTTGAGGTTGTTCAGTTCATAGAGCAAGATACTGCATTGTGAAGCGTTGCCTTTTGACCGCGCGTAGTTAAGCGCGTCGGACAACGCATTCTCCAATTGGATACGCACGGATCTGTCCTCTGCGTGGTTCGCATGGAGGAATCGTAATTCCTGCAGATACGCATCGCGCCATTCATGGTCGCCATAGAATGAAGCCCGCCGGAGACTGTTGGCTAACGCTCGAGCAAAGTGCACGCGTATTCGCTCGTCCTGCGGGTCCTCCGTATGAACACTTCGCAACTCTCCGAGGAGTTCGTCGCGACGCAAGAGATCGTATTTCCAATTGGTGGCTTGGAGGGTGTTGAAAAGGGCCAAGGCAAGATACTCTTGTGCCTGAGCGTTCTTGGGGTGAGCAGCGTGCAGCTTTCGCAGTTCGTTCAGCAGAACCTCGCGACGCGCGACGTCATTCTCCCCAAAGGCGTGATGGAAGGCGCTGTACACCCCCTTGACAAACGCGTCGTGAACGTGGACGTTGTCGGGATAATCAAATTGGAGGTTGCGCAATTCATTGAGATTGCCGTCGCGAACGTGGACGTCAACTTCTCCACCATTAGAATCAAGACTGCGCAACAATGCCGCCGCCAGTCTCTCGCGAACACCTGTATCCGAGGGATTTGCCTTATGACATACCCACAACTCTTGAACCTCGACCCGGCGGCGCATAAGCGCCTCCTCATGGCTATTCTCGGGTATTTCTCCGGTCTTAACACTCTGACCCCGGATTTTGACTATTCTCTTGGGATAGCGAGCAATCAATAGCTCCTTGACAAAGAGTTTGGAGGCCTCCTCTGCGTAGCCCGCGCCCGCCAATCCGTAGACTAGTTGTCTTTCAACGTAAGAATTTCCCGGAAAACGGGCATAGAGATCGCGTAGCTCTTGGAGTCGGACCTCGATCTGCTCGCGATCAGAGTCTTTAATTGCGCTACATAAAATACGGGAAAGTGCCTTGACAAGCTTTCTGGCTATGTGTGCGTCCTTAGGATATTTAGCACTGAGTTCACGCAATTCATCGAGTAGAGCGTCGCGCCCTGTGAAGTCCTTCTCAAGATTGGCCACTAGGAGCATTTTGGAAAGTCCCATAGCCAATTGCTCGCGGACGCACGGGTCGTCAGGATAGGCATTATGCAGGTAGCGCAACTCGTTGAGCAGGTCATCGCTTTGTGTACTGTCGCCCGCTCCACAGACGTCGAAAAGCGTGCGCAACAACTCCACGGCCAGGCGGCCCCGTGCATCGGCGTCATCAGGCTGCTCCCGTTGCGCCCTCCGCAACGCGTCGAGTGCCTTGTCGTCGCGCTTTCCGGATTCGGGCTGCTCATCTGTCGAATCGGATGATGCCAAAGGGCAAACCTCCAGCGCCGAAACTCATTGACACGTATCGGTAATCTACTACGGGCTGTTGAGGGTGTCAAACTATCCGAACGTGAATACCGGTTTCCCTTGGTCCGATCCGAATCAGCTATGGCGTGGCGTTGCGCCATCCCGGCAATGGGGGTTGACAACGTTTGCGCCCTCTACTATAGTCTCCGATTGCAGGGCTGTTTGATTCTTTGTTTTCTTGGTGGCGATTTCTTTGCGGCACGTTTCTATGGACATCCATGTATTGCCGGTGAAAAACACGCCACTTCGACGAGTAGTTGTGTAACTCTGAGATTCTGTTCCGGGACCGCGTGAGGACACGCAAACCAGATGAAGGAGTACGCGCATGAACTACGCCACACAGAGCCGCGCCAGGGGCAGGCACCGGTCTGCATTCCACACGATCGACGCGCAATCGGCCAATTGCAGACGTGCTGCACTGTTCACCGTGGCGCTCGCTTGCACTGCTCTCACGGCAATCCTGGGCGGCCGGGCCGAAGCATCCGGTCACGCCGAAGCGCCCCTGATCGCGCAAGACCCGCTGGCCGACGTCACCGACGTGTTCGCATTCATCGGCACGAAAGTCGACGAACCCGCGGTAAAGGTCCTCAACGTCATCGTGAACGTCAAGCCGTATTGTGATCCGGGAGCGGGCTCGATATACGATCGGTTCACAAACGATGCCCTGTACAGCATTCACATCTGCAACCCCACCTCCGGCAGGGAAGCGCGTCGCTACGACTTCAAGTTCTCCGACGTTAACCCAACCGGCTCGCCCGGCCTGAAAAATGACGATACCATTCTGTCGTACGGCCTTGGAACAGAACTCGGCGCCATCGTGGATGTCGGCGACGCGCGGCAGAACTTCACGCAGACCTACACCGTGCGGCGGCTCAATGGCATCATTCCCACGGTCATTGGCGACGGATTGTCGACGCCGCCGCCCAACGTCGGTCCCCGCGTTACCCCACTCTACAACGACGCCAATACGGGCAACGCGATTTCCGGCGCCACCACCTTCAACGAGTTGGACAAATATACCCAGCAGACGATCCACAGCCTTGCTTCGGGTGAAGTGGTCTTCGCAGGACAACGCGACGACGCTTTCTACGCCGACATCCCGGGATTCTTCGACCTATTGGACCCGCGAGTTCAGGACAACGACATGGACCCGGGCGACGGATTTGGTCAAGACGGTGGCGGCGTGGACGGGTTCAAAGGCTACAACGTGCTCACCTACGCGATCCAGATTCCCGTCGATTCCCTGACCTCGTATTCCTACACGGCGCCCATCGACGGCCCGTCCAACGGCGTCGGCGTGTTTGCTTCGGTAAGCCGGCCGCGCTTGCTCGTGCGCCGCCCCCACGGGGTCCCGGCCTCGCTGGGGCGCTTCGTTCAGGTCAGCCGAATGGGCAACCCTCTGTTCAACCAACTCTTCGTCGCACTGAAAGACAAGGACAACTACAACCTTACATCGCCGAGCCGGGGACGCCTCCGGGTTCGCCACGTACGCGCGCAACCCCGAACTCGTCTCACTCTTCAACCAGGTATTCAGTACCAACTTTGTCGAGCAAGGACGCACGGATTTGGAGCAACTGTTCATTCCGGACCTCCTCCGCGTCGACACCACCACATCGCCGGTCCGATTGCCGGGACAGTCGGGATTCAGCCGGCTTGGCTTTATCGGCAATGACACCACCATGAACAGTGAAGGCGGTGCCATATCCAGCGGCTGGCCTAACGGGCGCCGCCTCGGCGACGATGTTGTGGACATTGCGCTATCGCTGCTGGCAAGCGGACCCGGCTACACCACCATCATGGAAATCGGGGACAACGTCGCCGCAAACGATCAGATTTTCAATCAGGTCTTCCCCTACGCCGCTACGCCCCATTCCGGTCCCTACCACAGCAAAGACTCCGGCGTGAACGACAATTAGTCGACCTCGAGGCAGGGCGTGAGTCTACTCCACCGGCTCCTTAATCCGGTCCAGAATCCCATTGATAAACCGGGGGGCATCATCCGTGCCGAAGCGTTTGGCCACTTCGATGGCTTCGTTGATAGCGACGTTGCGCGGGACGTCGCCGGCGTATTGCATTTCCCAGAGGGCGACACGGAGGACGTTACGTTCGACGTGTCCGATGCGGTCGGGGGACCAGGATTCGAGGTGGGCGGCGATGGTCGCGTCGAGGTCGGCGCGTTGGTCGACGACCCCCGCGATGAGTTTCTCGGCGTAGTCCCGCACGCCGGGGCGTGACGGATTGACCTTCCAGAAATCGGCGATAGCATCGTGCCAGTCGTAGGCCGTGAAATCGAGGCCGAACAAAAACTGGACGGCGCGCTCGCGGGCACGCCGCCGTACCTGGGGACTAATCGCGCTCACAACTGCTCCTTAGGACAACGCTCCGCACGCACGATTACACTTCCAGGCGCCACTCTTGCCCGCAAGAACATCCCCCTTGATCCCCCTTCAAAGGGGGAGTTGTGCGTAACCATGGTTGCCGGCATATTCAGCGTAACGTTTTCCGAGGCCGAACCGACCCCGTTCTCTAGCACAACACGAAGTGTTGTGCCTGTTTTCCCCTTTTGAAGGGGGATCAAGGGGGATGTTGTCTTGCGCCAAGGCATAAATGATGCACCCCATGTCGCGCTAGGCCCAACTTCAAGTCGGCTATGTCGCAGCCTGTTGCCGCTCACAACTGTTCCATGAGATTGGCCATCTCGATGGCCGCCATGGCCGCGTCGAATCCTTTGTTACCGGACTTGGTGCCCGCGCGTTCGATGGCCTGCTCGATGGTATCCGTCGTGAGGATTCCGAAGATGATCGGGATACCCGCGTCATAGGCGGCATGCGCGACGCCTTTCGCGGCCTCCCCGGCGACATAATCGAAATGGGACGTGCTGCCGCGGATGACCGCACCCAGCGCGATGATCGCGTCGTACTTCTTCGACTGGGCCATCTTCTTCGCGACCACGGGGATCTCGTAGGATCCCGGCGCCCACACGACGGCGATTTCCTTGTCCTCGACACCGTGCCGGGTCAACCCGTCGATGGCGCCGCCCAGCAGTTTCGACGAGATGAACTCGTTGAAGCGGGACACGACGATCCCGTACTTCTTCCCCTTCGATATCAGTTTGCCTTCAATGACCTTCGGCATGGTTTTGTTCTCCTCTCCGTACCTGTTCGTACGGCAACCGCCGCCAATTCAACATCACCCCCGTGGCCTAAAGGGCCGTAACATGGCAGCCCAAGGCAACGCCCTGGGTTCCGAGCCATATCCAAATCCCCCGAGCCCTGTAAGGGCGAAACAAGTATCCGGTCTACGGTCGCGATTCCCCTTCCCACCGCCCGTCACGCGAGCAGGTGGCCCATCTTCTCCTTTTTTGTCCGGATGTAGCGCTCGTTGCGCGCGTTCGTGGGAATGATCAGAGGTACCCGATCGGTCACGATGAGGCCGTGGGCCTCTAAACCGACCCGCTTGCTCGGGTTGTTGGTAATCAGGCGCATCCGTTTCACCCCGAGATCCGTGAGGATCTGCGCTCCAATCCCGTATTCGCGCGGATCGGGCAGGAACCCGAGGTGCTCGTTGGCCTCAACCGTGTCCAACCCCCGGTCCTGCAATTCGTAGGCGCGGATCTTGTTCACCAGACCGATCCCCCGGCCCTCCTGCCGCATGTAGAGCAGCACCCCCTGACCTTCTTCGGCGATCATGCGCAACGACTCGTGCAACTGATCACCACAATCGCACCGGTGCGAACCAAAGACGTTGCCGGTCAGACATTCCGAGTGAACGCGAACCAGGATATTGTCGTCGGGACCAAAATCGCCGTAGACCATGGCGAGATGGTGGTAGTCGTCGATCTCGCTTTCGTACGCGACCAGCCGGAATTCGCCGAAGTCCGTCGGGATCATCGTTTCGGCCACGCGTTGCACCAGCTTTTCGTGACGCCGCCGGTACTCGATGATGCTGGCCACCGAGCAGATCTTCAGCCGATGCGCTTCGGCAAACTTCGTCAATTCCGGCAGACGCGCCATGGTCCCGTCCGCGCTCATGACCTCGCAGAGCACCGCTGAGGGATTCAGACCTGCGAGTCGCGCAAGGTCCAGCGAGCCCTCCGTCTGCCCGGCCCGGACGAGGCTCCCACCCTCGCGTGCACACAGCGTTTGTACGTGGCCGGGTTGCACAAGGTCTTTCGCGGTAGATTTCGGGTCAACGGCAACACGGATGGTATGCGCGCGGTCCGGGGCGCTTATCCCCGTCGTAACACCTTCGGCTGCCTCAATGGGCGTATGAAACGCGGTCCCAAACCGCGACCGGTTATCCTTAGCAACCGGCACCAACCCGAGCTGGTCGATGCGCTCCTGGGTCAGGACCAGACAAACCAGTCCGCGGCCGTGGGTTACCATGAAATTGACGATCTCGGGGGTCGTCTTTTCCGCCGCACAGACCAAATCACCTTCGTTTTCGCGGTCCTCGTCATCGACCAGAATGATCATCCGGCCGGCCCGAAGTTCCTCGAACACTTCCTCTACCGGGGCAAACATTTTCTAACTCCCATTCGTCGCAGATGTTCGTGGCGCGATCTCCTGTAGGTATGAAAACCGCTTCGCCTCGAGAACATCCCCCTTGATCCCCCTTCAAAGGGGGAAATATTTGCAACGCGTCGTGTTGCCGTCAACTCCTGTGAAGACCCACCGTTCAGATCAAAATCACCGTAAAAGTTCCAAAACCGAATTTCCGCAGAACTCCCCCTTTGAAGGGGGATCAAGGGGGATGTTTCTTCAACGTATGTACTACGCAAACCCATGTTTCTTTAGCTTTTCCACTGTCAGTCCGCCGCGCGACATTTGTTTAATGTAATGAAAAATATGCTTCCCGAGCATGTCGGCTTCCATGTTTACTGAATCGCCCGGTTTCTTGCTCGAAAGCGTTGTCTTCTCGATGGTTGCGGGAATTATTGCCACACCGAACGTGTCGCCATGGGGTTCCACCACCGTTAAACTGATTCCGTTCACCGAGACGGATCCCTTGGGAACCAAGTACTTGGCGACCTCGGCCGGCGCCTGAAACCGCCACAGCGAGAACTCACCTTGGGGATGAACCGAGTGGACCCGCCCCACGCCATCGACGTGGCCCTGGACGAAGTGGCCGCCCATGCGGTCGCCGTAGGCTAAGGCGCGTTCGAGATTCACGGCGTCCCCGGGTTTCAGGGATCCCAGCGTCGTCCTCTCGATGGTTTCCGGCGACATCTGGACCACGAAACTCTCCGCGTCGAACGACACGACCGTAAGACAGGCGCCGTCGATGGCGATGCTGTCGCCCTCTTTGACACCATCCAGGACCGTTTTCGCCATGATGGTCATGTCTGCGCCGGAACGCCGGGACACCGCGCCAACTTCTTCGATAATTCCAGTAAACACGTCTACTTCCACCTACGCGTCGGGTAAAACATTCTTTACGTACGCTTCAATCAGGATGTCCTCGCCAACCGGTCGGGCGGTCATCGTCTCCAAATGGACCACATCCACCATACGTTTAGCGCCTTCGCCTTCAACCGCGGTCACCGCGTCGTGACCACCGATGATCTTCGGAGCGACGAAGAACATGACCTTGTCGACGATACCCGTCTCAAAGGCCGACGCCAGCGTGGTCCCGCCGCCTTCGATAAGCACCGTGACAATCTCGCGGGCGGCCAGTTCTTTCATCAGCAACTCAAGATCGAGGCCGCCTTTGCCCGCAGGAATGCGCAAGACCTCGTCCGCGCCGGTGAAATCCCGGTCGTCCGGTACCGCGACCCAGGTTGGAGACTGGCTACCGTGTTTGAAGACGCGCCGGTCCGCGTCCAGGTATTCGGCCGCATCGACGATAATGCGGACCGGATCGCGCACATCCTTGTCGTCCAACCGCGTGTTCAGACTTGGGTCGTCCATCATAACTGTGCGGCTGCCCACAAGGATGGCATCCACTTCATTGCGGAGTTCGTGAACCATGCGGCGCGATGCCTCGCCGGTAACCCATTTGGAGTCCCCCGTATGGGTAGCGATCTTGCCGTCCAACGACATACCGCACTTCGCGATAACGAAGGGCATTCCACGGGTGATGTACTTGAAGAAGGCCTCGTTCAACGTGCGGGCTTCGTCTTCGAGCAGCCCGACATCCACGTCGATCCCCGCCTGACGCAGCTGGAAAATACCCTCGCCGCAGACCTTGGGATTGGGATCGTGCAGGGCCACGACGATGCGTGCCGGCTTGTGCTCGATGAGGAAGTCGGTGCAGGCTGGGGTCCGGCCCTGGTAACAGCAGGGTTCGAGGGTCACGTACAGGGTTGTACCCTCGACATCGCCCCCGGCGGCGCGAACGGCGTTGACCTCTGCGTGGGGAGCACCGGCCCGTTCGTGGTAACCTTCCCCGACGATCCGGCCGTCACGCACCACAACACAGCCCACCACGGGGTTTGGACTGGTACGGCCCTTGCCCCGTGCGGCCAATTCGAGGGCACGGCGCATGTACGCCACGTCCTTCTGGGTCGGCTCGGCGGCCGGTGTTGCATGTTTCGACATAAAATTGTCCCGATAGGCATACAACACCTTCGGGACATGCAGACGCATCGGCCAGATGCAGCTGTACCGGTCTCCCGGGCACACCGCACATAGGCGAGTACGCCACACCTTCTCCCATCCGGACTGTACCGTCGGCACCGGAATTTCACCGGTTCCTGCGCGTATCCGCGCTCGCGGGCTGTAACCGCCGGTCGGGAATTTCACCCTGCCCCGAAGGTGCTCTCACTAAAACTCTTCTAAGTTAATGATAGCCAACGCGGAACGCAATGTCAATTCAATCGTGGAATTGCCGACAGGTACCGATGCGGTCCGTAATTCACGAAAAAGCAGCCACTAGAGAACGTAACCGAGATTTTCGAGTTCTTCGCGGGTCTCGGGGTCGATCTCTTCCGTCCTTCGCTTCTCGACCAAGGCATCGTCCAGGATCCAGTGGTACTTTTCGCGATACCCATCGACGAGGGACTGTAGTTTTGCGACGACTTCGGGCGAATTCGCACTTATCTCGTGTTTCTCGCCAGGGTCAGCCGAGATATCATAGAGTTCCATGGTCTTTACCGGAATGGAATGCTTGTCGTTGGCGGTCACAAGTCCATCTGCGTTATTACGCTCGCGTTTCACAGGGGGGTGATAATTCGCCGGGTTCCAAACATACTTGTACTGGTCGGTACGGACAATTAGCATTTTGTCGCCCCACTCCCCGAATACGGGTCCCAGTGCTGCAGAAGCGGCAGTGAATGCGGGGACCAAGCTCTCCCCCTCCCACGATTTCGGGGCGGGGATTCCAAGCAATGCCAGGATCGTCGGCGCCGTGTGGATCACGCTGACAGGCTGCTCGATGCGATTCTTGCTCGGAACCTTGCCCGGCATCCAAAAGATGAACGGCACGTGGAGCGTCCCCTCATATACGGAGGCCTGATGGTGAAAGTACCTATGGTGATCGTATAGCTCCTCCCCATGATCGGCGGTGAAGACAATAAGCGTGTTCCGCTGCAATCCCAGATCGCTCAGCTTAGTCTGGAGCATTTCAATCATGCGATCCATGAGAAGCACTTCGTCGTCATACAGGCTAATCACGTGATCGAGGTCAGCCTTCGCCAAGTCTTCCTGGGCTACAAACACGTGTGTAGTGCGTTCGAAACTCCCGTCGAGGTGTCCAGAGTAGTTCGGATTCGTAAACGTACGATCTTTGACGGGCGGATCGTAGGGGCCATGGGGCGCGAAGAGATGGAGCCAAAGGAAGAACTTGTCCGTTGCGTGTGCGTCCATCCAATCCAATGCATCGCGGGTTGCCAACCGATCGAGCGGTTCCTGCGTATAGATATTCTTTTTGTCGAAGCCTTCGAAATTCTGACGTCCACCGTTGGTAACGAAAGCGCCGCATGTATAACCATGGTTCTTGAGCACCTCGGCCAAGGGTTCCAGATCGTTGGTCAACCGCATGCCGTTGTAGCGAACGCCATGAGAGACCGGCCATAGTGCAGTGTGTATGGTGGCCAAGGACGGCCAGGTAGAGCCTTTCGGAACGAAGGCATGGGTAAATAGCGTGCCTTCCGAAGCAAACGCGTCGACATGGGGTGACGTATCACGGAAGTATCCGTAGCATCCCAGATGATCCGCCCGCAACGCGTCCACGGTCACCAAGACGACATTGGTGTGGCCGGGGGGCGGGTTACCAGCGGCTTCCTTGGAATTTGATGGCGCCGACCCCGGTGTCGAAGTATCGCCGCCGCAACCGGCTAAAGATACAAACAGGGCGACGAGGAGTACAGACGAATAGAGTCGGCTTAACATAGGGAACGATTGCCTTTCCAAGCGTATAGAAACCGATAAGACGGCATTATCCTATCCCGAACCCAAGCCCTTCAAGTGTTGCGTGACGTGTACGCGCCGAATCAGGGCTTGAGGAGACGCACCTTTCCACCTTTGTAACTCGCGCGCTCGGCGAAGGAAAGCGTCTCCAGGTACTCGCCCACGTTACTGTCGATCCGGTTTTCGTGAATGGAAACGATCCAGATACGGTGGCTCTGGTATCGAACCTGGATACTTTTCATCGCATCGGTAGTTCCCGCCGCCACCTGCCGAAGCGACGATAGGAGTTCATCCGAGTCCTGCGGATTGAGTTTCCGAACGTATGTCTCGAAATAATACCGGAACGATGGATGACTGCGCGCGTACTCACGTTCTTCGGGAGGACGGTGCCGTGTTCGCGCCCTGGCTTCTCGAGAAAAGACGATAACGTCTCCCGGTTCGACATGTTCGGCGACGTACCTCGCCAAATCTTTCCAATCTACCGGTTCCATGCGCGTGAAGTCGTTGAACACGGCCGTCAAGGCAAACGGGCAATAGGCAATCGCCAGGACCGAGACGAAGGCAATCTCAAGCAGGAAATGACGTTGCTGGACAGGGCGGCCATGTTCCGCTTGGTGCGAGGGGCGTCTGTGGATGATCCGTTTCACGGCAAATCGCGCGGTATACGCGCATCCGATGGCGATGAGAAAGACATAAAGCGGCACGAGGCTACAAAAGTACTTATCGTTGTACCAGTGACTGGCCTTCGTTACAAGAAACGGCAAGGGGACAAGGACGAACTGCGTCACGATTATCCAGGGCATAGCGCGAGTCCGTACGCATAGCCCAATGAAACCGGCAAGCATAAACCCGGCAAGTATCCCTTGCACCATGCGTGGTGCCGGAGGCATGAAGCTTACCAAGTAATTCCAGTAAAGACCGGGGGTCATCGAGAACTCATATTGGTATCCCAGGGGATCGACTACTTCGTCCGCTGCGTCACCTTCATTCTGTGAATCCACATCGGCGACACGCAGTAGCAAAGGCGCACCAGTTGCGGCCACAGTGACCGCAAGCGTGCTCATACCGAGTACAGCGCACAGACCCAGGGTCGCGATGCGCCGCACCTTTCGTTTTGCGCCGGGGACCGTTCGAGTGGCAATTATCCAACATCCAGCGCCGACGAGCATCGCGGCATAGAATGGAATTACCGTCAACTGTACGATAACCGACCACATCGCGGTGAGTGTAAAGAATGCCCACGACTTCCCACCGCCTACCGCGATGGCCTTGTACAGCGTGTAGACAAGTAGAATCTCCGCCAACATGACAAGGCTATAGAAACGCGCGCAGACACTGTAGTAAATGTCGTAAGTGTTGATTGCCATCAGGAAGGCCGCAACGAGTCCCGCACCGCGACCTGCCACTGACCTCGCAAGCAGGTGGATCGCCGGCACGGAGAGTACTCCCGCTGCCACGCTCGGTAAGCGGAGGGTGATCTCGGATTCCCCGAAGTACAGGCAGAAGTGCGCGAGAACGTAGTAGAGCGGATATGCGCGGTGGAACAAGACCGCGTAGAACGATTGCGACGCCCCTTTGAGCGTCAGGATTTCGTCGCCCTGGAAACTTACATCGATACGGTAAATTCGCAACCCCACCGCCAGACCGATTATCAGCAACAGGAGCAGTGTTTCTGCACTTCGACTCCAACCGAAGGGCATCGTCCCAGCGCCCGACGACTGCCGTACCTGGTTTTCGGGAAGGCTCAATTCATCCATGTGGCACCTTGAAGAGTCCTTTTCCTCGGCAACCTATTCCCGGGAAACAAAAGAAGAATCACTGCATTAGATCGCACTGCGGATTTCGGATAGAATGGCAAGATTGGGGCCATCCATACACCGGCCGGCGTACGGCTAATCCTACCATTCAGGGGAACGGAGCTAATGTACCGCATAGTGCTGTATTCGATCATCTCGACGTGCCTTCTTGGAGTCTCTTCGGCGAGCGGAAATGTATTCACCGAAGCGCGCAGTCTTCCGGAGTGGTGCGTATATGTAACGGCCGGGTCCGTGCGTCAGTTGGCGGCGGACCCGAACGAAGTGGCGACCGCCGTGACGCGATTGCGGGAATTGGGCGTCACCAAGGTCTTTCTCGAGGTCTATCGAGGGGATGTCGTTCCCACGGAGTCGTTAATCACCGTCCGGGACGCGTTGCGCGCGAAAGAGTTTGAGGTATCCGGTGGCATTGCCACCGTGCCGGGCGACGGGTTTGGCGTGCGCCAGGAAGCGCCGCTGGGCTGGTTCAACTGGCAGAACCCGAAAACGCAAGATGACATGCGAACCATCGTGGAGAATACGGCGGGACTATTCAATGAATTCATCATCGACGACTTCTTCTGTACTGGAGACCTGAGCGCGGAATCGCAGAAGGCGCGGGGCAACCGTTCCTGGTCGGACTATCGCCGGGATCTGATGGCCGGAATCGCGGAATCGGTCTTCATCGCGCCGGCCAAATCGGTCAACCCGAACATCACGATGATTATCAAGTATCCTCAGTGGTACGACAAGTTCCACGAGTTCGGATACGACGTGGCCCGCGAGTCCCCCCTCTTCGACAAGGTCTGGGTGGGCACGGAAACGCGCGGGGCATCGACGCAACGTTTCGGGTACACGCAGGCGTACATGGGATTCAACAATTACCGCTGGATCGCCTCGATCGCCGGCGCAAAACGTCCGGTGCATGGTTCGATCACGGCGACTGCGACGCGATCGACTTTGTGGACCAGGCCTATCAAAGCGTTCTGGCCGGCGCTCCGGCGATCATGATCTTCAGTTACGGCGCGGTCCGCGAAGGGCATCCGGGGCATCCGTTGCTCATCGAGGCGCAGGACCAGCTGCAATGCTTGGCGGAGGTCGTTCGGCAATCGCCGGTGGTCGGGGTCGCCGCCTACAAGCCGCCCAACAGCGACGCGGGCAGCGACCTGTTCATCATGGACGCCATCGGTATGCTCGGCATTCCGCTGGTACCCGTCTCGAAATGGCCGGCCGACGCGGACGTTCTGTTTCTCCCAACGCAAGCCGCCGCCGATCCCAACCTTGCGCCATTGGTGCAGGAAGCCGTCAAAGCGAAGAAGACCATCATCATGACGCCGGGACTTCTCCATGCCGCCCAAGGTGCGAAAACGCTCGCTCAAGTGGCCGGCGTGGCCTCCCCCGTGGTCACGGAACCGCTGACTGCGGATCGCGCGCTGGTAAATGGTACGGAAGTCTCCCTTCCCCGCTCCCTGGACATCGCGGCAAAGCTGACCGTAACGGACGCGAAGCCGTTGGCATTTGCAACGGCCGGTGACGATCAAATACCGCTTTTGACCCGGCGCGACGTAAAAGGGGCCCGGGTGTTCGTTCTGAACGTGCGGAGTTATTCGCAAAAAGATTACGACGCGGTCGAGGAAGTGCTCCTTGCACCCCGTCCCCTCGGTCTTCTGGAATTGCCGCGCACCGTGGTCAACGTCCTACGCGCGGCATTCGATGAACCGTTTGGCATTACCTTCGACGCGGGTGCCCGGATCACGTTGCAGACTCTGGCGGATGGCAGCGCCGTTATTCAGAACTACCAGGACACCCCACAAACCATGCAGTTGACGGTTCCGGCGGGGATTCCGGGCGACGTGAAAGATTTGTTCGAGAACAACGAGGTGCGGCAAGAGGGAAATCAGATTTTTGTCAATTTGCCCCCCCGGTCACGCGTCTGGTTGTCGTCCATTCGGTAAGCAGCAGCCCGTAGCGCGCTACTTTCCGCGGAGCTTGCGCCAGAGCTTCTTGATCGGGTTATTGGTTTCCTCGGGCTCGTCCGTTGCCGGCCTACTCGAAGACGCTCCCGAAGAATCGGCCATGATCGGCGCCTGTTCGGGATTAGATGCTGTTGCGGGGTCTTCCGTTAATCCAGAAGTACCCTGGGAAACTTGCGCAAAGAAGTCCTCGCGCGGGGGCAGGCCGTCCGTCCCGTACAACTTGAGCGATTGGCCGACGGAAAGCGTGTTGGCGTCACGCATACCATTCCACCATTGAAGGTCGCGGACAGTGACCCCGTAAAGGCTCGCAATTTTCGAAAGGCTGTCCCCGGGCTGCACAACATGTTCTCGCCCGACCAGGTCTGACGATGCGGTGTCTTCCGCGATCGCTCTCGCCGTTTGAACAGCGCCATCCACGGTGTCAGTGATAGACTCTGGGGTGGAAGCATCCGTCGGCGTTAGCAAGTCGTTTCCGACGTATTCCGGGGCGGACACCACCGTTTCCGGTTCCGTCTGCCAGTCCATGCGAACCAACTGGATGTACCACTGCGGCGCCGGTTCGACAGCCCGCGGAATCCGGAGCGTCGTCGCATCGGTGCTCGCCAACTTCGGACCACTTTCCCCGGCGCTCACTGCCCCACTTGCAGACAAGACGGGGGCGTTGGGTGGGGCCACCTGCGTGCCGATGGGACCTCGTTGCACTTCCGCCGTTGGCTCGGAATCGCTGTGGAACGCCGATAATAGGAGCGCGTACGTGACGGTGGCCAAGACGATGAACGCGACAAGCCCTACCACGAGGGTCACGATATTGCGCTTCCTCCGGACCAGCATGCGAACGACCGACGTGCCGGTCAGGCGGGTCTCCGCTTCGGCAAGACGCCGGGGGCGGACCCTGCTGGACGATTCCGTGACCATCGGAATGGTCCATTCGCTGGACGCAACACTTCCCGGATGCGTGAGTTGCGCCTGGGCACGCATCAATTCCGCATGGAAGGCCTTCACCGATTCGTAGCGATTCTTGGGGCGCTTCGCGAGGGCTTGCTGTAACACATCGGCCAGTACCGCCGGGATTCGGCCCGGAGCCACGGCGTCCAAACGCGGCGCCGGAATGTTGACATGCGCGTTCAACACTTCGGTCAACGTGCCTCGGAACGGTGGCGCACCCGAAAACAGTTGGAACAGCAGAATCCCCATGGAATACACGTCGGTCGCGGGCGAAATCTCGCCGAAGGTCTTCGAGTCAATCTGTTCCGGCGCCATGTACAGGGGCGTGCCCGGTCCGCCACTATCGGTCGTGGTGAGCCGGGACAACTGCTCCTCGTCGTCCGTCGACCGCGCAACGCCGAAATCCATCAGTTTTGCCGAAACCTCGCCGGTTTCGGAATGGGTAATCATGATATTGGACGGTTTGATGTCGCGGTGAATGATTTCCAGGGCATGGATTCGCGACAGCGCTTCGAGACATTGGAGGCCGATCTGCAGCGCTTTGCCGACCGGGAGCACGATTCCCTCTTCGGCGTTTCGTTCGAGGAGGAACTGCAAGGTCTCCCCTTCCACAAACTCCATGACAAGATGAATCTGTCCGCTCGATTCAAACCGATCGAAAAGGGTCACGATATGAGGGTGCGGTCCCACCTTGGCATGAAGCAGGCATTCGCGCTCGATGCGTTTGCGAAATTCGGAGTCGCGCGACAGTTCCTGTTTGACGCTCTTGATCGCGACCCGGCGATGGAGTTCCGTGTCTTCCGCGAGGCACACGGAACCCATGGCCCCGGCTCCCAGCGATTTGATCACGCGAAACCGGTCCGACTCGAAGTCGATCTGTCCATCACTACTTTTACTGCGCTCGCCCGGCAGCGATGATGTAGAATCGGAATGCATGCCTCAAGCTCCAGTATCCACAGCCCTTGAACGCTTATCTTACCACCTTACGGCATTGTTATCACAAGTATTTTTTGCCACCGGATTGCGTGCGGGGTTTGCGGGCTCGGTGGCTTTGGAAATTGCGTTATTCACGACCGCCGTCTATTATACGGTACCGTTCATCGCACCTTAAGGGTAAGGTTTTCAGTCGACTACACGCCCTGCGCGCATGCAGGGTACGCACCGCAAGGAGACACTCAGGTGGACTACGCAGAAATCCTTTATGACGTAAGCGAATACATCGCGACGATTACCTTGAACCGGCCCGACAAGTTGAACGCGTGGACTTTCAAGATGGAAGCCGAATACAAACATGCGATGGCCGATGCAGAAATGCGTGACGACGTGCGCGCCATCATCCTGACGGGCGCAGGCCGGGGGTTCTGCGCGGGCGCGGATATGAGCCTGCTGTCCAGCGTGATGGGTGGCGAGGTTGATACGTCGGACCTCGATGCGTTTCACGCGGAACCGGGCCAGAGCGCCGAGACTCTCGATGACTTCAAAAAGCAATACTCGTTCCCCCCGGCGGTAAACAAACCGATCATCGCCGCCGTGAACGGACACGCCGTGGGCATCGGACTCGTGCATGCATTGTATTGCGACATCCGGTTTGCCAGCAGCACGGCGAAATTCGGGACAGCCTTCGCCCAACGCGGTCTCATCGCGGAACATGGAATTGCGTGGCTCCTTCCGCGGATCGTTGGACTCGAAAACGCCATGGACCTGCTGTATACAGCACGCATTATTGAAGCGGAGGAGGCGCAGTCCATGGGCCTCGTGAGCCGGGTCGTGTCGCCGGACGATTTACTCGATGCGGCACGGGCTTATGCCATTCAACTCGCGACGCAATCGTCGCCCCGCTCGATTCGCATCATGAAACGGCAAATCTGGGAAGCAATGTTCACCCGCCTCGGCCCCGCTATCGATGACGCCGTCAAGGAAATGATGGAAAGCTTTGGGTGTGAGGACTTTAGAGAGGGCGTACTTTCGTATATGGAGAAGCGACCGCCGAAGTTTACGGGGAAGTAGAGGGCCACGCTGGAGCGTGGTGATCCCAGTGGTGTCAATCCGCTTCTCTGTAAAACGCAACCGGATGGACCAGCAAGCTATTTCCAGCGTTCTCTTGGGAAGAACTACTTCGGTGGCATACGGAGAGCGCCATCGAGGCGGATCGTTTCGCCGTTGAGCATGGTGTTTTCAATAACATGTTTTACCAGTTCGGCGAATTCCGATGGCGTTCCGAGACGTTTCGGAAAGGGCACACTGTCGGCCAAGGCCTGTCGCCGGTCTTCGGGTAAGGCAGCGAGCAGGGGCGTATCAAACACGCCCGGCGCGATAGTGACAACGCGGATCGCGTGGCGGGCCAAGTCGCGGGCCACGGGTAAGGTTAAGCCTACGATACCCGCCTTGGACGCCGCGTAAGCGCACTGGCCGATTTGCCCGTCGTACGCGGCGACAGACGCAGTGTTGACGATGACGCCGCGTTCACCGGTGTGCGTCGGATCGTTTTGCGCCATCTCGTGCGCGGCAAGACGCACAACATTGAACGTACCCACCAAGTTGATGGTTAAGACGGTCTGAAAAGCGTCCAGCGGGTGCGGTCCCATTTTGCTGACGGTGCTGATGGCGACGCTCACGCCGGCGCAATTGATGGCGCCATGCAACGCGCCAAACCGATCGACGGCGGTCCGGATGGCTTTCTGCACGGATTCTTCATTGGTCACATCCGTCGCCACGAATACCGCCTGGTCGCCAAGTTCCTTGGCGACGTTGCGGCCTTTCTCTTCGTTCATGTCCGCAATGACAATTGACGCGCCGGCCTCCACGAAGGTGCGGGCCGCTCCTTCGCCAAGTCCCGATGCGCCACCGGTGATTAGAAATGTCTTGTCAGCTACGTGCATGTGCAAGTTCTCCTTCCGCGTAGATTGCGAGTTCTACTTTACCTACGGCGTCGCATCTGTGCGAACGGCGCTACGAATCGCCAATCGATTGCGGTCGCGTCTCCATCGACACAGATAACACGGCAATACTATGGACCGATTCGCGGGCATCAGAAGACAACCGAATCGCCGTTTGAGGTGTATCTTGCCCAAAGGTGGTGATGATCAGATCGTTTTGTGCGCCTAAGACGAGGCGGCCATCGCCTAATCGGAGGAGCCCACGCAAATACCCCTCATCTACATCGATGCGCTCCATTACGTCGCCGGAAGCACCGTCAACATGAACAATCGCGCTACTGGGCGTGTCATTGCAGAGCAGAGTACCGTCCGGAAGCGAGACCAAGTTGTGACGAGGGACGCTTGCATTCCCGCTAACACGCGTAATCTGGGAATCTCCCGAATGATCCATCGTCAAGAGTGCGGAGATACGTTCCCCGCCCGTATCCATTTGACCGAGTGATAGTAGGAGTCCACCGTCGGGACGAAAGAGAAGACCATTCAAATGGGTGCGGTCGAATTGGGAAGGATCATGCGACCCCGGATCGCGGAAATCGATAGAAACGCTAGCGGGATCTACGAGCGCGGACTGGTTGGTTGATTTCAACAGGTCTGACACGGCTTCCATCGTCCGTATGTTGAGGCAATCGAGGAGGGAGCCGTCGGGATGAAACTGGAATAGTAAATCATTTCGCGTGGAGGTCACCCACAGGGAGCCGTCGTGAAAGGCAATTTCATGGATATCCGCGCAGGCCGGATGGCTGATTACATCGATCAAACCCCAAGACGCGTCAAAGCGATAAATCGAACTGAAGTTCGCAATATAGACTTCGTCGCCATCAACCGCGATCCCACGTCCACCGCGCATACCCCCCCGCGGGTTTGGGTCGAGGGTGCGAAAGGGCGCTTCCGCGATCGGGCAGCGGCGGAGCACCACACCCTCGTCGATATCCGCGACGTAGAGATACCCGGAGGTTTCGTGGACACTACAACCGCGCACGATTGTTGTTGCCAGAATTCGCGTCATCGTCTGTCTAGTACCTTCTCTAAAGATCCAGAAGTTCGAAACGAACCGGAGTCCCGCCGCGGACTTCGCCGGAATCGGGTTCGAATCGAATCATGGCGTTGGCGCCAACGGCCGTATATATATCCGCCGAGCCTCGCCCTTTACAGGGCACGACGTACCACTCGTTGGATTCATAGCGAGCAATGGCGAGTTGGAAGACGGTGCGCGTGCCCTTGACTACCATCGTTTCCGTCAGCGTGCCCGTCAAGACGGGCCGCAGTCCATCGTGACCGGACATCTTTCGAACGGCCGGCGTCACGTAGCGGTGAAATCCCAGGTGGCACGATAACGGGTTGCCCGGTAACCCGAAGAAAAGCTGATGGTCGCGTGTTGCGAACAGTAGCGGCTTACCCGGTCGTTGCGTCACTTTGTGAAAAACCGTCCTCGCGCCATACGCGGTCAAAGCATCGGGAACACTGTCGTACTTCCCGGCGGACACGGCTCCGGAAAGGAGCACGATATCCGCGTCCTTTGCTTGCTTGAGGCATTGCGTCAACGACTGCGGCGTATCCCCCGCATGCGTTTCAACAATGCGCGTCATTCCATTGTTGCGGGCCATGGTCGCGAGCATGACCCCGTTGGAATTGCGGATCTGCGCGGGACCGGGGATTGCGTCGATTGGGACCAATTCGTCGCCCGTCGTAATGATGGCAAGCGACGGACGCGGAACCACCGACACCTTCGAACTTCCGAACGTGGCGGCTGTAGCAATTGCCAGGGGAGTCAAAACATTGCCTGCACGCAATACCGCGTTCTCACGGGTACATTCGCTCCCCGAGGGTGCGATATTCTTCCCCGCCACGATATCTGCGGGCAGCGTGACGCGATCTCCGGTACGTTCCACCATTTCTTTTTGCACGACTGCCTCGGTTCCGTCGGGGCACGGCGCACCGGTCATGATTTCGACAGCTTCATGGGAACGCAACGGGCTGTTTGCAATTCTTCCTGCCGCCACCTCGCCCACAACCGGGATCGTCTGGCCAGCATCGGCAACCCGGACGGCGTATCCATCCATCATCGCGCGCGGAAACGGCGGATACTCGCGGTCGGAAACGATGGGTTCGGCAAGAACGAATCCGGCTGCCTCACAAATAGAAACCGTAACGGGGTCAAGCGGAGCCGCCGCATCGAGCACAAGCTGCAATGCGGTGTCGGGATCGATCATGTGGCGCATGGCTATAGATTCAGTCTGCATTTTCTGGTACTCACGCGGTCGCCGACCGCGCGATCTTTCCGGACAACGTAAGCATGGAGTAACGGTCTACATCCCTTACGATACCAGATTGTAGAGATGTCGCGCTCGGTAAGCGCGACATTACGGGTTGTCCGAGTCGAGCAAAACTCGGTGTTACGCGAACAAGTCCGTGACCGGTTTGCCCAGACCGTCCTTGGTCGCGTAGAAGGGCCGACGCTCGATCTCGTAAGCATGATTCGGTGCGATGCCCATGGCGCGATAAAGCGTGGCATGAAGATCCGTCGTGGTCACGGGATCGGTGATGGCCTTGCAGGGCCGCTCGTCGGCCGTTTCGCCGTAGAGATGCCCCTTCTTCATGCCGCCGCCGAAGAGCACGACGGACCCGGCGGCCGTGAAGTGGCGGTGCATGCCGTAGTGTTTCAATTCGGTCATCACGGCGGGCACTTCCACCTGGTTCTTGACGGTCTTGCCGGGCTTGCCTTCGGTGAGCATATCGCGGCTGAACTCACTGGCGAGGACGATCAGCGTACGATCGAGCAATCCTCGCGCTTCGAGGTCCAGCACGAGCTGGGCGATCGGGGCATCGACGGATTTCTTCAAGTCGACTTGCCGCGTGTGACCGTCTTCGTGGGTATCCCAATACTTGAAGGGGATATATTCGGTCGTCACTTCGATGAATCGCGCGCCCACCTCGCACAAACGTCGCGCGAGCAGACAGCCCAAGCCGAACCGGCCGGTGTTGTAGATATCGTAGATCTCCTTCGGCTCCTCGGAGAGATCGAAAGCTTTGGCCGCGGGCGATGTGAGCAAGCGGTGCGCGCTGTCCATCGACCGGATCATCGATTCTTTCTGATAGTCGCTGCCATATTCATGGTAGGGACTCTGCTCGAGAAGCGACTTATAGAGTTTGTTGCGGTTTACGAAGCGCGATTCCGTCATCCCCGCCGGCGGCTCCACACTGGCTTGGGCGTCCGCTGGGTTCGGTACAAAGAACGGTCCGTACTCGTTGCCGAGAAAACCGGCGGTATGGAATGCCTTCAATTCCTCCGCTTCGCCTTGGTCGAAACGCTGGCCGATGTCGATAAAGGCCGGCACATCGGGATTCAGGGGGCCGAGTGTCTTGGAAATCCAGGCGCCGATATGCGGCGCGGCTACCGACAAGGGCGGCTCGTACCCCGTATGCCAGTGGTACTGGTGGCGCGAGTGGAGAATGAACCCCAGGTCGGCCGCTTGATACGTGCGAATCAACGTAGCACGGTCCATGACCTGCGCGACCCTTTCGAGACCCTGGGATATTTTGATGTTGTCCACGCAAGTGTCGATGGCTGGGAAGGTGCTCAATACCGCGTCGGCCGCAAGCCCGGATTCGTAAGGCGTATACCGCTTGGGATCGAAGGTTTCCGTGTGCGCCATGCCGCCCGCCATCCACAACACGATCATCGTATCGGCCGTGGACTCGATGGGGTCGACGGACTCCTCCGCCTGAACCGCGCGCGGATATCCGGCAGCGAGGGCCGAAAGCGTTGCCGCGCTGGCAGTTTTCAAAAAGTCACGTCGATTCCATGTTGCAGATTTCATGGTTCCACCTCTGTCATCGTCAGTTGTTCGTTGCCTTGCAGCGGCTACCGCAGACCCTGCGGTCTGACCATTAGTATATCAGTTGAAATTCGGGCTGCATCGCGAGGGCCCAGAGCAAGTCTTCGACCCCTTCCTTGGTTGCTGGCGATCCAATTACGCCGACGGCAAGTTCCTTCTCCGCATCCGTCGCATCGCGTTGCAGCGCATGCTTGTAGATCTGATTGACTAGATCTTCGGATGGCGGCACGTCACCCTGCACCAGATTGGCGGCGCCCCGTTCGAGTTCGCTCATGAGCGTCTGCCCATTGGTTAATTCCACCGCTTCCAACGCGGTCGCGACGGACTGCCGGCGCGTGACGACCTGCTCCCGGTTGGGCCGGCCCATGGCCCGGGTCAAGGGATCCGCATTGACACGCCACGCGCGCACCACGGGGGGCAGAGGTTCTTCGTCCTTCTTTTTCGGCGGTTGCGGTGTCGCAAACTGAGGGTTCTCCTGCCACGCACCGGTCAGCGAAGACAACGTATCCAGGAACATTTCCGCCGTCATGCGTTTCACTTCGGGACCTTGGAATACGTAGGGGTCCTGCGAATCAGGCGACGTGTCCTGTGCCGGAAGCCGATACGCCTGCAACGTCAGGATCAACCGCATGGTGTGCTTCAGGTCGTAGCCGTGTTGGATAAGGTCGTTTGCCAGCCAATCCAGGAGGTCCGCATTCCAGGGCTCGTTTTCGATAACGTCCAGGGGTTCGACAAGGCCACGCCCCATGAACTTCGCCCAGATTCGGTTCACGATGGTCCGCGTAAAAAAGCCGTCGTCTTCGCTCGTAATGATGCGGGCCAATTGGGCGCGCTGTCCCTCGATGGATCGTGAGGCGTCGATGGTCCCCACTTCCGGCCACAGGAATCTCACCTCAGCCGTCTCGCCCTGAGGCACGTCACAACGCACCAGTTCCAGCGAGCCGTCGGTAAATACGCTCGCCATGCCGTAGGAATCGGCCAGTTTCCAGTGATCGACAAAGCTGTCGTGGCAGGAGGCACACTTGAGGTTCACGCCGAGAAAGACTTGGGAGACACTCTGGGCGGCTTGCATGGCAGGGACCATGACGGCGGCGGTAGTCCCGCGCCAGATGATCCCATTGACGAAGCCTTCATTCTCCGGCGTGGGATTAATCAACTGGGTCACGAACTGGTCGTAGGGCATATTGTTGTACAACGCGTTGAACAACCAAGGGGTGATTTGTTTTCGCCCGCCGTCAATGTATCCCGTGCCCTGAAAATCGTTGCGGAGGGCATCGTTCCAGAACGTCATCCAGTTCTCGGCATATGCGAGTCGGTCGTTGAGCAACCGGTCCGCGACTTCCCCGTACTTCCCGGGATCGGTGTTCGCGAGGAAGGCGTCGAGGTCGGCCGGTTCCGGCACGAGACCGGTAACATCCAACGAAGCACGGCGCATGAATGCCGCATCCGAAACGAGATCGCCCGGTGTCACGTTATGCTCGGCAAAATACGCGTCGATAAATCGATCGATGGGATTGTTCGGATTCCGCGCCCGGCTTGCGCCGGCGGAAGTTCCGGATGGCGAAGCGCCACGGGTGCGACATACCCCTCCTGCGCTTCTTCGATGTCGTGCCAAGTGAGCCCCTGGTCGATCCACGCGCGCAGGACGCCAACTTCTTCCGGCGTCAATCGCGCGCCTTTGGGTGGCATGACGAGATCCGGGTCAAGTCCGGAAACCAGTTTGATCAGGTAGCTTTCTTCGCTCTTGCCTTCGGCGATGACCGCGCCGGAATCGCCCCCGGTCAGCAACTCCTCGCGGGAATTCATCTGGAACCCGCCGCGGCTCTTCCCGCCGCCGTGGCATTGGAAGCACCGTTCGGCCAAAAGCGGATGCACTTCCGTATCGAAATCCACTTGATGTTTTGCCGGTGGTGGCATCTGGGCCGCGTCTTCCGCAAGCCCACAAGGAACCATCGCGACGGTCATCAACAACGTGAACAGACAAGACAGGGATAGACTGGACCTGTGCACTACGCCAACTCCTTGCAGCTACTTCAGTGATTCTATGTAATGCCGCGGCGGCCCGACCGATTATAGGCTGCCGGCGGAAATCTTGGAGATTCGTTCGGAAAGATCGCGGAAATAGGCTTCGTCGCCGCCACTCAACTCGGCGGTCACGAATCCGTCGTACCCGACTTCCGCAAATGCTTTGCGCACTTCCGGCCAATCCACGCTGCCTTCACCGAGATTGACCCACTCGCGTTCTTTGCGCTTAAAGTCCTTCAGGTGCACTTTGTAGATGCGTTTGCCGAGCGTGCGAATCCAGTCCTGAGGATAGCCGAAAGCCACCACGTTGCCCACGTCGAAGTACGAGCGCACGAAGGGGCTGTCGAAATCGTCCACGTATTGCGCAAACTCGAGCGGGCTTAAAAGGAAGTCGTTCCAAACCTCTTCCACCGCGATAACCACGCCCAACTCTTCCGCGACCGGGATCAGGGAACGGATGTGCTTCTGCGACCGCTCATAGGCCTCGATGTACCGCACGTTCGCCTTGACGACCGCCGGCACCAGCAGAATGTTGTCGGCCTGCATGGCCTTCGCACAGTGTAACGCCTGCTCGATTTCCTTCTTGCCCTTCTCCTGAACAGCAGGGTCAGGATCGGACAAAGGGGCGCCCCAACCTCCGTAAATGATGGAGTGGATGCGCAACCCCGCATCCCGGGCTTGTTTGCCGACGGTCTCCGCCTCGGCGAGATCGGCGATCGGCGGGGATTCCAGACCGTCAAAGCCGCAACTCTTCGCCAGCGCAAACTTATCCGGGTTTGAAAGATCTTTCGGCAACATCCCCGTGATAACGGCCTTCTTGAACGGCGGGTACTTTGCATCCTGCGCCTGCGCGCTAAGAGAAGAGGTCAAGGCCACCGCGCCCAAAGCGACGCCCGATGTAGCGAGAAAATCCCGACGCGATACGTTAGTCATGGGGTACTCCTTACCGGTGCCTGATGACGTTTCGCCCTTTGCAGTTGAACGATATATCCGATAAGACTACGCAGAACCGGCGTTAAGTTCAAGATTTCAACCGGCGGTTTCGCCGATATCCTCCGCCCAAAGGTCGGGGTGTTTCCGTTGAAACTCCTGCATCAGTGCGATGCACTCGGGGTCACTCAGGATCTCGACTTCGACGCCCCGGGACCGCAACATCTCGGTTTCCCCTTGGAACGTAGTCTCCTCGCCGACGATGACTTTCGGAATCTTGTACAGCAGAATCGCACCGGTGCACATGCTGCACGGCGACAACGTCGTGTACAAAACGCTCTCGCGATACACCTGGGCCGGCTGCCGCCCGGCATTCTCGAAGGCGTCCATCTCACCGTGGAGAATCGCACTGCCTTGCTGATGACGCCGGTTATGTCCGCGCCCAATAATCTGTCCGTTGTGGACGATCACCGAGCCAATCGGAATACCGCCTTCTGCAAGCCCCTTCCGCGCTTCGTTTACGGCCTCCGTGAAGAATGGATCCATGGATTTCTCCCTTCCCAGATGTTTGGGTCGGCACTAAGGCGAATCGTGGCATAGTTTCTGCGCACAGAATGATGCACAACTACAGGACGTGGCATCAATGAAATCATACACCGCCGTCATCGAAGTCTGCCCGGACACGGGACTTTACGTGGGACACGTACCCGGTTTTCCTGGCGCCCAAAGTCAAGCTGAAACTTTGGATGAACTCCGCAGAGATCTTCAAGAAGTTGTGTCCATGCTCGTGGAAAATGGTTTGAGCGACAGATGAAAGCTTGCGATTACCGTTCGTTCCACGAGCCAGCCTCAGTTTCTACTATTTGGCCGGGATGAGAGACACCCCGGAGCCCCAAAGGTGGTTCGACTGCTCTCCGCCCTTGGATATGGGAATGAATAGGGACGGTGACCGTTCAGTCGTCATGGTACGCGAAAGACGGTGTCAATCTCGTTGACGTGCCGCTTTTCGGATTTACGGCGATTCGTTCTCCAGTCCCGTCAAATTACGGCTGCCGTGCACGACCATCACGATCTCGATAGTTTCCGGCCCCAGCCGGTAGACGATGCGATAGCCTTGATATATGACCTCTCGGATGCGCGGATCTTTGGCCTCCGACATCGCCTTGCCGCTTCGCGGAAACTGCGGCAAGCGGCGGGTAGCGTGAAGCAACCGTTCGACGAAAGGCTGGGCGTACGTGGGCGCGTCCTGCTTAATGTAGTCGCGGATATGCTCAACGTCCAGCAAAGCCCGCCGCGACCAGATTACCCTCATAAGGGTCGTTTACCCAGCAGATGCTGTTCCACTTCCTCCTGCGTGTAGGTGCGCCCCTCATCGAGATCGTGCAACCCCTCTTCCAACTTCTGCCGCACATAGAGCGCGTACATGGCGTCGTCAAAAGAAGCCTCTTCGGGAAGGTGCTCGGCAATGTCGTGGACGATCTGTTTAACGGTTTTCATGATAAACCTTCCATGGCATCGCAGTTACAGAAATACACTCCGTTCATTGTAAATCTCGAAAAAATAATACTCCATCTTCGGGCGCTGCGCAACGAAGACAACATATTCAGTGAGTACTACCGCGCTCGCCGAGCGCAGTACGATTATGCAGATATCCACAGACTATCGGATGCCGGTTTCGCCGAAACCGGCACTACTGTTCACCCGGCAACTCCCGCTCGATTTCATTCGCACGATATCCAAACCCCGAACCGTCGATAGTGCCCAGTGCTAACTGACCGTCGCGCCGTTGATACAGGCCGGGGTGTACCTCTGCCTCAACCTTCGAGGCCTCGGGGTAGAACTGCATCGCGTTGGTTTCAACGCCCATGATGGTCCCGGCGTGGGCGGCGAGGAGCACGTGCGGAATTTGTGCGATCATGGGATTGGTCAAGTCTTGGACCATAAGCGTCATGCCATGCGCCTTGGCCCAGCAGAGGCTTAACAGCGCCCCCGTCTGCGTTTTGCAGGTCTTCAGCGCGACCCCCGTCCATCCCAGCGAACGGCCCAGTCGCACGAGATGCCAGTCGTGGGCGCTTTCGTCCATGAAAAGTGGTTTACGCGCGGCCACGCTGTGCACGTCGATGCGATGTTTCTCCAAGTCGTAGGGAAATGGTTGCTCGACGTAGAGAATCATGCCGTAGATCCGGGGATGGGCGACCACGAGTTGGTCGAGAATACCGTTTACATACGCGGGATCGGTTACCGTGCAGTTGAAATCCGCTGTCAGCCAGTCCACACCGTCTTCGATGGCGATCTCCCCCACCGCTACCAGACGGGCATGGTCCCACGGCGCATCGTTGCCGCGCAATTTCACCTTCAGGCACTTCAGGCCGTCCCGCTTGATCCAATCTCTCAATAGGACGGGGTAACCGTCGTCCGGCTCAGACCCCGTTAGTTCCGACTCGTCCAACGGGTCCAGTCCTCCGACAAGATGCCACGCCGGCAAGGAGTCGACCCGCGGCATTACCAAAAAATCCTCCGGATACAGCCCCGCAAACGACACATCAGACCCGTCGGCCGGTTCCAAATAGGTGGAAAGATCCCAGTTCATGTACTGGGCGTTGTACGTGGAATAGGTCGGGCACCCCGTGCAACACGCCGTAGGCATCATGCACCGCAATATCAAAGGCCGAACAACACACCAGCGCCGCCAGCCACGGCATCGGTTCTTTGCGTCCTTTGTTGGCAGCCTCGGCGAGCGATCTCAACGGGCCTTCCTGAAACGCATGCCCAATCTCCATGGGGTGCCCCGACTCACCAAACGCGGGCAACGCCTCCCTCAATCCTACGCAGAATGTCTTCAAGGCATCGTGCCGCTCATCGTAGGACAAAGCGCTCGGCCACACCCATTGCACGCTTAACGGTGTCTCGCCCCACCCCTCCGCGCGTCGGCCGTTCGCGCACTCCACCGTCACCCGCACCCGCGCACAGGTCACGTAGGTAACCGTCTCGGTCCCGAACTTCAATGGCACCCGCGTGTAGACGGGCAAAAAATACAACGCCGCATCCACGACGCGGATATCGGTGTCTTTGGGCATGAATACCTCCTGCATTGAATGCATCGAATTCTCGATGGAGTATAATACACACGGAAGCAGCGTCACAGCGGACAAGAGGTTCTCGCCGACTGGGGAGTGGCTCGAGAGAAGAATCTCGTAGAAACGGAGGCTACCGAGGAATGAAGATAAAGCAAATTGAGGAAGCCGCCCTTCAGTTGCCAATCGAAGCAAGGGCGGGGCTGGCGCAAAAGCTCCTTTTGAGTCTCGAATCGCCCGACGATGAGGAAATCGCTGCTGAATGGCTGTCGGAAGCGGAGCGCCGTGCACGAGAGCTAGACGAGGGCAAGGTTGAGCCGATTTCTGCCGAGGAAGTCAGACGCAAAGCCCGGGCATTGTTCCGGTGATTTACACATTCCACGCTGCCGCGGAAGCGGAATACCTGGAGGCTATCGCATATTACGAATCCAAGCGGCCAGGACTCGGCGCTTCGTTCTTCGCCGAGTATGAAAAGCTCATGAATTCTGTTTGTGAATCGCACGAACGCTACAGACTGGAAACTCCATCCGGCATTCGGGTCGCGGTGATGACGCGCTTCCCCTACTCGGTTTATTACCGGTGCGCGTCCGGTTCGGTTCAAGTATTGGCCGTCGCCCACCAACGGCGACGCCCCAATTATTGGTTGGGGAGACTCTGACAAAGGAACTGCCTGGTCTACCGACCCCCCCGACAACGAAAGTCACCCGTTCTTTCGGCTCACGTAGACATACACACGACTCGGTTTCGGAAAGTCCAGATCACACAATGACTAACATCCAGTCGAAACGCCTCATCGTTGTTAAGGGCCTGTTGTTCATCCTCATCACGGTGGGCGCCGGTGTAGGCATCGTTTGCACCAGCCCGAGTTTTACCGTCGTTGCCCTCGTGCTGACTCTCATCTGGGCCTCTGCGCGGTCATACTACTTCCTCTTTTATGTGCTCGAAAAATACGTCGATCCAAGTCTCAAGTACACGGGGCTCCTGGACTTAGCACGGCACCTGATAGCCCCGCTCAGGCGTTAGAACTGGAAATGCGATAGTGAACCAAATTCCGCGGCCAAGCGTCATATAATAGAACCGTGGTGGCTTGACGCGTTCAGGGTGCGCCGACAATTGGAAAATGGTTGGGGGGATCAACTTATGAAGACTGCACTTGGAGTTGCGGGTTGGCTCGTGGCAGTTACAGCCATGGTAGCCGTGGGAATTCTTTTCGTCGCTAATCAGTCCTTGAGAAACGACCTGCAGCGTGCGCAGGATAAGGTTGCGGTGCAATCGACGACCCTCGAACAACGAGAGAAAGTCTACAATCAAGCGCAAGCCAAGGTCGAGGAACTTCAGCAGCAAGTTGCACACGCCGAAGAAGCAACCATGGCTGAGCCCACGGCGTCCGAAACGGAAGAGGCGCCGGAAACTGGTGCGGACGGAGACGCAGCGGAACCTGGCTCCGATGCCGACGCCAAAGCGTCCGGTAACTCAATGCGCAATGCCCAACGCGCGCAAATGGGCATCATGGTCGGCATGCAGTACAACAGTCTTCTTGAGGACCTGGCCCTTCCTGCCGAAACCCAGAATGCCGTAAACGATCTGTTGATCGATGCGTCAATCGAGTCACAACAAGCGACCGTGAAAGCGATGATGTCGGGAACGTCCACGGCCAAGGAGGCCAAGAAGGAACTGGATGCCATTGATGCGCGCCTGCGCGACAAGTTGAGCAAGGTTCTTACGGACGACCAGATCGCGCAGTGGGATACGTACCAGGACTTCTCCGACGAGGTGCTTTACGAGGCGCTGTTGGACGGACAACTGACGATGCTGGCGTCCGGGTTGAACGAGGAAACTCGAAAAACCGCGAAGATCGTCCTCGCCGGAGAGTTAGCCGCGGAACTCGACCGGTTCTACCAGACCGACACGCCTTACACGCTCGACAACTTCAATCAGGCCCAACTGGCAGGCCTGAACAACGGTATGGCGAAAATGCCCGATACGGTCAGCGAAGAACAATACGCCCATCTCACGGGCTTTATCGACACCGTAGCCGCTACGTTCGACCAGATGAAGCAATGAGTCGTGCGGTACCCGGGTCGCTTGGTTAAGCCTCTACAAGCGCCTTTGCCGTACTCGATGCGCTATGAAAACAAGGACCGGAGCCATGGTCCGTATACGCGCGACCGTCCAATTTCATCGAGAATTGCCAAGACGCCAAAGAAGAGACAGAGCGCCGACGGCGCCAAAATGATGAAGAGAGTCACTCCTGCGATAATTCCTGACCACGACCTCTTGGGTGGATCCCCCGCTGTACGCATCCGATGGCGTAGTACGCCCCCAAACCACCAGATGCTGGCCGCTACACCAAGGCCCAGCAATACCGTCGATGTATGGAGGAAAATCGGCGGACCCGAATAGTGACCGAACATGATGTCGGTCTGAATCAGCCATTTGAAAAACACCACGATTCCGATGACGTTGAATACGAGCGCCACCGGCAGCAGCACGCGTCTAAGCCACATATCTCACCGCTTCAGAACCGTCATTGTGCGGGCGGGTTCGACTGTTGTCACCCGATGCCTCTCCGACCCGCGCGGAAAGGAAGGGCTTTATGGTATCGGGCGGATTTCCAGGAGCGCAAGTTCATCCGGTTCAAGGACGGCCGTGGATTCTTGCCAGGAACCACTGTCTTCCTCACGCGACTCCCCGAGGGCTCCGGTCTCGCTACAGGGGGTAACGGTGTATTTTCCGGAGCGCGAACCGAGCCATGGGCTTACGTCACATGTAAAGCGAACCGACTGCTTATGCTCACTCGTGTTCATCAGAATCAGGAGCACGCCATCCGGCCGAACGTAGCCGTTGACGCGCGCGTCGGCACACGGGTTCCGAAAGTACGCAATCGCCGACCGGAATGCCCTGTTCCAAGTAAGACCTGTACTGCTCGTGAAGCGATGCACAGGTCTTGAGCGCCTGACTCAATTCCGGATACTCCGCGATGCGGGCGGAACCGTTGATCCCTTCGGGTTTGGATGGCATGACGTTCATGAACAGATGGTCCATGAAGAGGCGCTTGACGGTCTTGGGCGACGCCCCCACATTCACGTTGAATCGCGGGGTCGGATACGCGTTTACCAAAGCGCGCCAGTCCAGGGCGTCATCGAACAACGCCCAGTTCCAGGTGTAGTCCAGCCAGCGGCTGTCGAGATCGATGTTGTTCAAGTCTTCGGCGCAGAAGGTTGCTTCGGAATTCAGCGCCTTTGCGGCCGGCCGCACCTTGGAGAAGATGTCTACCAGATTCGGCTCACCGGGTTTGTAGAGGGCTTGGTCCCACGTAATGGAGTACCAGCCGCGATCAACCATGCGAAGCAGACTTGCGGTGATATCGGCCTGCCACTGGGCGTTGTGCTGATCGGCAAAAGAGCCGCGCGAGGCCTTGCCATAGTACGGGCGCAACATGGGGATGAAATCCGTGTGGTATCCCCAGTACTCCGCCGCGTCATCCCAACCGTATTTCGCGGGGATGGGATCGAGCATGGTCATGACGGAAACGAACAACGACACGTTCACACCCATGCCTCGGCAGGTTTCGATGGCTTGGTTGAACTCATCTAACGTACCGAGTTCCGGGGATGGCTCGTCCGGGATTTCCCAAGGCTGCCAAAGCCAGACGACGATTTCATTCAGTCCGTGCGCCTTGGCTTCCTCGGCAAGCCCCGGCAGATCGCGGAATCGCCATACAACCGTGGGTTCCGCCGGATCGGCATTCGCGTACTGTTGGGCCATCCACACGGTGCGATACCCAAGTGATTGGTGCAGGTGCTCGGGCAACGGGTACGGGCGTTGCACGTTCTCTTTAATCCAATTGCGAAATGGTTCGATGCCTTTGGCCCAGCCGTGCGCGTGCGGCGTGAGAACGTATTCGGGGCTGGTCCACCGTTCCCCCGGCGCGATGGTGACGCGGTGCTCGCACATAAGCCGGAGCGTTCCATCAATCTGGGAGCGATGGAGCAGCACGTGATCGGTGGTGGGTTCATCGGAATCATTCAGCGGCCCCCAACTCCACAACTTCGGGAACAGACTGACCCCACCGTTCAGACTCCCCAGATCCAACCACCGCGCGGCCATGGATTTGTCGTAAGCCCCGGATTTCAGTTCTTTCCAGTTCCTCCGCGACGCATACCAGCGGCCGTCGTCCACCGACACATTAAGTTCGCGGAAAGGCTTCATGGCGAACCCGCAGGTGCGCAGTTCCGTGCCGTCCTCGCCCGCGAAAGGTTGCATACCGTCCAAATCAGGAAAGATCACTTGCGGAATCGCCAGCAAAGATTGATTGTCGATGGTGGCCGTGAGAATGACGCTTCGCCCGTCCGGCGCGGGTGCGATGCGGACAGTTGCCTTCACAGCGCCTTCGGGTGTGAAGGACCGGCTCATCCCAAGAGCATCCCACGCGATCGTCACCGCCCCGTCCACCACTTCGACGTGGGCATTCTTGCTGTAGCGCGTGCCGATACGCAGTGGCGCGTAACCAAAACCGGGGTAGGCCGCGTCCAACAGTGAGCCATTGTCCGGCGTGGCCTTGAGCATCGTCATGCCCGCGTACTCGAGGCCGAGCAACGCGCCGGTATCGGCACTGACCGTTACATAGAGACCATTCAGGTCCGCTTCGACGACGTTTCCGGGCTCTGCGATAGCAAGAGAGGCTTGTCCCATCGCCGCCACTGCGGTAACTCCGCGCACGACTCGCATAACCATAGTGATGGCTCCCCCGTGGTTCCTGATCAAGGTTCGCATTCGCCTCCACCGTGCCATAAGCGTGCTGCCCCCCGTCCTCCATCAAGCCTATACAACGGACTCACGAGACCTGTTCGCGGTCCACTTCAAATCGTCGTCGGTGATGGCTAAGTCCGCCAAGATTTGTTCGCAGGTCCGCTCGCCGGCGCTCGGATAACCGAGACTTGCTATTTCGTGCGCGTCGGTACCAAGCGTGAACTTCGTGCCATGGCGCCGCGCTTCCTGTACGAGTTCGCGAAACCATTCCAGCGCGCTGTCCGCATGGCGCGGATTGATCTCGAAAGCCATGTCCGCTTTGGTCGCTGCCTTCAGGACCTCGACCAGTCGTTCCTCGTTGTACGCCTTGAGGATCGCGCGAAGCCCCTCATCCCCCAACTTCTTCCGCAACTTGGCGTGAAAGAATGGATGCCCAATGGTATCGGCATAGCCCAGCGAAGCCGCGCCCATAAGCATGTCCAGGTAATGGTTCGCGTACGCTTCCGGCGTACCGGGTTCCGGGTTTTCCACGTGACTCAGGTGATAGTGATTGCAGGAGACCAGCACGTAATCGAGCTGCGCCGCAATCTCGTCACCGACGGCGCAGGTAGCGGGATCGATCATCGTCGATTCCGTGCCAATCATTACGGTCATGTCCGTCTCGACAGCTTGGGCCTCGGCACGGTTCGCCTTGAACTTCCCCTCAAACTCAGCCCGCTGGTCGATCCGATCGATGTGCTCCGAGATGCCCATCAGATCGAGCCCGTATCGGTCGTTCGTGGCGATGATGTCTTTCACGACGGCGTCAGCTTTGCCACCCGCGCGCCACGTATGCATGTGCCAGTCCTGACGGATGCGATACGGAGGCGTCTCCGCGCCGCGTGCCCAGAACGCCGCGCCGGTCGCGGCTGCTACCGCGATAAACTCGCGGCGGGAAAGTGTTCGATACCCCGGCCTTGCCGTGCCATGCATGCGTATATCCCCCATCTCGATTGGCTGTAAATACGATACACGAGAACCCGGCGCGACCCCAACTCACACAAAAAACTCGATCACGCATTTAGGATCGGTCCTTGTTGCAGCGGACGCGGTGCGACGTGTACTCTTGCCGTGTGAGGGTTGTATCGGTCGCATTTCCTTCGTCTGGCATATCCGGTCGCAGGACGGTTTATGCCAGGTAATCGAATGAAACGCAGATCAGAATCTTGTGTGCAGTTGTAGATTCTACTCTGGGAAAGGAGAGAAACAATGGCAGCAATTGGAATGATTCTGATGTTGGTAGGCTGGTTGGTCGCTCTGGTGGGTGGCATCATGATACTGATCAAAGCGTTTCAGGCAAGCATCTGGTGGGGATTGGGATCGCTCTTTATTCCTTTCGTGATTCTAGTTTTTGTCGCCCTAAACTGGGAAGACTCGAAACAGGGTTTCCTGATTTGGCTTGCGGGGTTCGTTGTCGCCATCGTCGGAATGGTACTGGGCGCTATGTTTGGCGCGGCCGCGAGTTCCGACATGGGTACCCCCATGGGGCTGATGCTCATGCTCGTGCGTTAACGTCAGAAGTCGTTGGACCGGAATGTTGTTCCCTGCGGTGCGGCCACGTGAGCGATGGTCGCGCCGTTTCTTTTCAAGGAGAAGCAGGCGAGCGCACGAGGACGGCTACGATGGTTTCCTCAGCTTGGTTTGAGACTGCGCTAACTCCAAAAACTCCGCCGTCGTGATGACGTAGTCGTATCCGGTATCCCGGATCTCCTTCTCCCGGGTAGACTCTCGAGCGTTGTTGGTCGCGTCCCGAATGCACAGCGTCGCGTAGCCATGTTCTTTCGCGGACTTCGCGCTCTTGCCGAGACAGGCGCCCGTGTGTCCTCCGACAAATACCAGGTTCGTGACGCCAAGATTGCGCAGTACGAAGTCGATGCTGCTTGAACTGAACGCGTCTTGTCCGGTCTTCGCGATTACATAATCGCTGTCACAAATACCGAACACTTTGGCCGGCTGCGAACCCGGCTGACCGATGAATCCACTCCATTTGTCGTAATCCGTGCCGTGTTCTTTGAGCATCGACTGCCGAATATCCGGGTCCAAGTCCATCCCGTTCTTGAATCGATAGCCCCAGTGGATAAATACCATCGGCAATCCCAGACCGCGACAGGCGTCAGCCACTTTTACGGCGTTTGGCAAGGCCACGTCCCACGCAAAATCGTTCGCCGCGTTCACGTCTTCGGCCGTGAACCCCATCTCGCGCCACAGTGCCGGGATCTGATCGTATGTGAGGGGTTTTGGCCGGGTGCCTTCTTGGAGATCGATCGACACAAATGCGCAGTGCTCGAAAAAAGACGCGTCAAGCCCGGCTTGCGCCGCTTGCAGGGATTTCAGTTCGTCGCGCAGTCCGTCGATGGACAACGTATCCCCAAAAGGTTTGATCGATGCCTTCGCGTAGAGTTCGACCAGCCGTTGCGCGTGACCAGCCCCCAAATTCGCGTAGTCGAGGAGGCCTTGAACCACGTCCCTCCGTTCGAGGGCCGCGAAGTTCAGGCGGTTCATGGGTTCGCCCGTCTTTGCCAGCGTCGCCATTCCATCAAGCTTCCCGACGTATCGCTGGAGCAGCCGTTCGAGCTTGGGTCCGTTCAGAATGGAGGGATCCGGTGTGGCCTTCTGATAAGCCTCAGCAAAGCCGTAAGGCGTCGTATTCCACTTATATCGCGAGTGCGGCGAGTAAGGTTTCGGGGAACCCTCGTCCAGCACGACCACATTCCACTGCTTGTCTTCATCCCACGGGCGGTTCAGTTCCGGCGGTGGCGGCGGTTCCTCTTCTTCCTTGAGAAAATACGCCAGCTTGATTTCGTGCATGCCCTCTTGAAGCGGCATCTTGACGACGTTCAACCGTTCTTTCGGAATGCATTCGTCGACACGGACGCGCGCCTTCTTGCAGAGGGTCAGTTTATCGAAGTCGCGCACGTAACCTTCCGGGAACTCGGCGGGATCGAAGGGATGCTCGACGTTGCGGAACATTTGGTCGATGGGAACCAGCATATCGCCGGTTGCGCACTGAATCATGACCGGGTTCGCGATCCGATCGAGATAGGCGATGGGACTGACGAGATAGTAGGCATCCGCCGACAGGTCCTTGCCAAATACGTCCATCGACTGCTCGATCAGCACGGAGACGATGTATACGATCGGCAAGGGGCTCTTCTTCAGCGCTTCGGCGCCCTCGACGCCGGACATGGGGTAGCCCGAGACCGGCCTGTTGGCATCAAAGTAGTTGAGGTTGTATGCCCAGTTACACACGGGCACGTCGGCCGTGGTCGCGCAGACCGGGAACATGTCCGCGCTCATGGCGAGTGCCATGTAACCGCCCGCGCTGCCTCCGTCGATATGGAGATGGGCGCGGTCAATAAAGGGCAACCGGCGCACCCACTCGATCAGGGCGCGCGACAGGTTGTTGCTGTCGCCGATGCAAAGCTCGAGAGGATACTCGCCGTTATCCCGGCTCCCGTAGTGCGAAGTCGCCACCGCCCAGCCCCGTTCGCACCAATGTTTCGCGCCGCCCAAATCTTTCTCGTAGTGCACGTGGCAGAGCGGCGGTACCGGTTTCCCCGACTCCAAGTCCTGGCGCCGGATGTAAAGGCGACCCTGACCGTTCTTGGGGTTACCCTCGATGTCGCGATAGGGGATTTCGACGGTGGCGTACCCGAAGTCCGGGTCTTTCTCGTCAAGCCCATACTCAACGACCGTGACGGCGCCATCGATTCCCTGTTCGCTCTGAATGTACCCTTCGAGAAAGTTGGGTTCCGCAAAGACCGTGACGGCCGCGATGGCAAGCACTGCCATTATTAGTATCAGTCGCAACGCTGCCCTCTCACGCATCATGATATGAGGTGCCCCCTATACCTGGCCGGCCCGAAACAACGCCGCATCTTAGCACAACCATTCGCAACAGAACCCCTCTGGAGGGCGGGTTTTCCAACCCGCCACACAAATACCCGCCGGAAGAATCTTGATTCCCAGGATCGACCCGCCTAACATGAGCTTGTGGTACAATATGGATACATTCATACGTATAAAGCGGCTGGTAATCGCTCGAAGCGTTTTGTTCACGCTGAAGGCAGAATGCGAGATGGCGGCAGATTCCCTTACGCCGGAACTCGTTTATGAATCGATTTTGAATGCGCCTTCTATTCTCAAGACGCTACGTTCTCGAAATCCCCGCACCGGAAAGACCGAACGGTTGTACGTGATCAAGGGACTGACGTTCGACGGATTGGACGTCTACACAAAGGGAAAGATACAGTCGAAACAAGGAATTGATGTCTTCTATGTCCTCATCTCATCGAAAAGAAGCACCGATGTCTGAACCACTACCGTGCCCATCGTGCGGCAAGGAGCGCTTGGTTCGTGTCATGGAAGACTGCACGTTAGACGATGGGGTGATCGTACGGCGTCTGCGACACCTCAAGTGTGAATCGTGCCAATCGCGGTACTTCGACGACGACGCCATGCACCAAATTCAGATCGCGCGCGAAAAGAATACTTCCGCCACGCGCACGTAGACTTCAGGACGAAAGTAGTACCTGACGCCTGCTGCTTTGGCCCCGCTGACATCTCCCAATCCCTTTATCGTTCTGTGTTGTACCGCCCAACTGGCCTTCACACGGCATCTATTGCGAACTCCCCCAACGGCTGGAAACCGTGCTATTGTACGTGACAAGGTTGGCCGCAAATCGCGCTGTCGCGCTACAACGCAGGGGAGCGGATCAATGACCGAACACGCAACAGCAGTTCCCGGTCGGAATGGGCGTGCAATCATAACCTACGCGCGGGGGTGGCAGACCCTCGTGGCGACGCGGAGCCTCGGCCTCCACGGCGTCGAAGTGGTCACGGGCGACGAGTACGCCATGACGGCCGCGTCGTTTTCGCGGTACAGCATCGCCGAGTTCCGGTACCCGAACGTCACGAAGGACCCGCAAGGGTTCCTGGACGCCCTGGAAGCCGCGGTCATCCAGCACAAACCCGAGAATCCGGAGACTCCCTACGTCCTCATGCCCATTCACAAAGAGACCTACCTCATCGCGCGGCACCGGGACCGCTTCGAACCGCACATCCGCGTGCCCTTGCCGGATATCGACGATATCGAACGGGTCCACAACAAGGGCACCCTCGCGGCGGACGCCATCGGACGCAGTCTTCCCGTACCCGCGACGTGGTTGCCGACGACGATTGCCGAATTCGAGGCGTATGCCGGCGAAATTCCCCTCCCCGCGTTCGTAAAACTGCGCGAATCGGCCGCGGGCGTCGGTATACAGAAGGTCAAAACGCGCGACGAGTTGGTCGCGACATTTAAGGAGTTCGTCACCCATTTTAAGTTGAAAGAAGGCGATTTCCCCATCATCCAACAGGCCGTGCCGGGCGAGGACTATTGCGTGACGGCCCTGTTCGACCGCGGCACCCTCGTCACGTCCATGACCTACCACAACCTGCGCGCCTTCCCGGCGGAGAAGGGCGCGGGCGTCCTCCGCGAAACGGTCCAGGCGGCCGCCATGGAAACCATCACGCGGGATATCCTCGGGCCGCTGGGCTGGCACGGCGTCGCGGAACTCGATTTCCGGTGGGACGGCACGCCGGAGGGGCAGCCGGTCCTCATCGAGGTCAACCCGCGCTTCTGGGGCGGGCTCATCCAGGCCGTCGAATCGGGGTGGGACTACCCCTGGCTCCTCTTCCGCCTCGCCGTGGACGGGCATGTATCCATGGAAGAGCAGGGCCGCTACGACGTGCGCACCGAAACGCCCTTGCTCGCCTTCCTCGCCACGCTCCAAGATATGGCCGACACCGACACCGGCATGGAAGCCCTCCACGCCGCCTGGAACGACGTCAAGACCGAACGCAAACGCGCCGGAAAACGCGCCGCGATCAAAGAACTGTTCCGCCACGCCCGCGGCGTGGCAAACACCGCCAACACCCGCACCCGCTTCCGCGAAGCCAAAAACTCCTCCAAGACCACAAAGACAACGTCTACGACATCCTCGCCAGCCACGACCCCCTCCCCGCCCTCGGCGTCCTCTACCCCCTCGCCGTCTTCCTCAAACACGGCAAGGTGAACATGGAGTTACTTACAGGCGAAAGCGGGCCGGGCAGTGGGGATGAGTGACGGCGGGGCAGAGCATGCATTGGCTCACCGACGACGATATTCGGCGACTTATTGAAACGCAAACGGTAGAGTGTAAGTAGTCACTAAGCGAACGGAATGAGGGACTCAAAGATCTGAACGCTATGGTCAACGCAGACACGGCGTACGGCGAACTCTACTTTGCCATCTCCCCAGACGGAACCGGCCCCGCACCGGCCGTAAATGGATTAACGACAGACACGCCGTCGTAATTTTGCCCGGCGTTCAGGTCTTCACTCCAGACGGTATGGCAGCCCATGCGTTCTGCCGCTGCTATGATGGCCGCGTCCCAGTAGCTGATCTGGCAGCGCTGCCGCAACTCCACCGCTTCCATCACCAGTTCGTCCGTGATGGGACAGACGGGAATGCGGGCCAGCGACTGCAACAGCACGACCGCATCATCGTGCGTCATATTCAACTTGTGCTTTGACGTGGCGACCACGTAGAACTCCGCGAGCACCTGCGCCGATAGCGCCACGTCCGACCGATCAAGCAATTCTAGGGCCAACTCGCGGCGTGACTGATCCGCCGCTGCGTTGGAAGCTGCGTAGACGAGAATGTTGGTATCAACGAAGAACGTTGCGGTCATAGAGTTCCTCGCGACGCAGCGGCCCAACGGACTCGGTGTTTCGGGCCCGCACGCGCGCGAACAAATCCTTCATGGGGATGCGAGCTTCTTCCTCCTCGCGGACCGCTCTCTCCATCCCTAGGCTTCTCGCGAATCGTAACCTCGACCTCCGTCCCCGATTCAAATGGAACGCCGGCTAAGCGAACCTCGCCTCGACCCTCGACTTTCGCAGATGTTTCATAAGTCTTCATATCAACCATCCACCAGCATTGGCTGATTCTATCCATTAGCGACCACTTGGCTCAAGCCCCCAAGGGGTAAGTCTTAGCTACTCGCGCGCTCATACGACAAGATCCTGACCTCGACAGTACCACCTCTACTGCTATGTCCGAATAGTAATCTAATTTCTTTAGCAAGAGACGGTGGAATAGTAGGATACACTGGATAAAGTCCACTGGTAACATTCCTGCCACCCGCATAACCTTGTTTGGGAAACTCGAAATTCTCGAAATCAACTGGTTGTTTATTGGCATCGTATAGAATCACCGTTCCGCTAATGTTGGTTACCGGATACGAAAGTCTATTGACCAGAGAGAAACTCATTCCAACACTTGCGCGCTGAATGTTTGTCACAACGACGCCCTCCGAGTCGGGACTCCCGAGGCTCTCCACCAGAGATTCCTGGACGTTCCCTCTGCTTACGGAACTGAGCGTCTCAACCTTACCATTCATTTTGAGTAGCTCTGATAGATAGGACGAAGGAATTGCGAAGTTGAGATTCTGCCCGTCTTTGATCGTGGCCACCGCTACGCCGATAACCTCTCCCCGCGAGTTCAGAACCGGTCCTCCGCTACTGCCGGGTGAAATTGGCGCAGTCAGTTGCAGAACCTTATCAGAGCCAGCACGACGAATTCCGCTAACAATGCCCTGTGAGAAGGTGCCTTCCAGTCCCTGTGGGTTCCCAACCACATATACCGACTGTCCAACTTCAACCTTTTCGCTGTCACCGAGCATCAGTTTCTTAAATCCTTTTTCTGCGACCTTCAATACGACAAGATCACGGCGTTCATCTTTGCCGGAAATACCTTCGATCTTGTACATCTTTTCGTCGCCCACAACCCGCACGTACCCGCTCGCTGCTCCTTCGACAACGTGAGCGTTGGTTGCGACTTGTTCGTCCGAAACAAAGAACCCACTGCCCATCCCAAGCGGCTGTCCCTGCGAGTCCTCCACAACGATTAGGACCGTCGACTGCAGTGCCAGCTTCGCTACTTGTTGTGCTTCTTGCGCTGCCGCAATTTCCAAACACAACACCGCCCCCAGGACAGGAAGTCCTATGCCGACTCGATCATGTAGGCAACGCTTCCACGTGCGCACGGTACACCTCCCATATCGTTCCACGAAGATCCTGGCACCATCTTAACCACACCCCTTTTCCCGTGACAAAGGGGAATGACTGTGCACGTATCCACGATTTATCCCACCGCGAACAGGGCAAATCTCCCCAAAACACCCGCTGAATTAAACACTATCAGATCTTGCTTCGGTTCCGAAGTTCGGCCTTGCCCCATCTGCACCATTCGTGAATCTCGTCGATCAGCGCAACCGCAGCATTTTCAACCTCCTGCTCGGAACAACATTCATTTGTCAGGCAGAACCTGCCGTCCTCTGTCAAGTTCCCCGTGCCCAAAACCATCTCTACTGTTGGCGTCCCCCCTGACTTAGCTTCGCCATGCGCAAGGCCAGAAATTCTGTTCATGGTGTTTTCTCGATCCTTTTCAATTATAGTCTCGCGCTCACTCGTGTCCGGTTAAAAGTTGAATAATTCCAACTGGTTACAGGGTTCGTTCATTTCGTTCGTGACGTCCTCGTGTGAAAAGGCCTGTAAAATGGGCGTTTTCTCGAAAAGGCCGACGCTCAGAATCTGTAGAATTGTGTAAAGACTCTGGTCGAGTCCGAGCCGGTTTTTCACGATGGCCACCAGCACGTAGATGGACACGGCGATCCAGATTTGGGTTTTGACGGCGTTCTCGGAAGTTCCGTAGAAAGCCTTGATGCGCAGGTGTTGCTTGATCCATTTGAAGAACAACTCGATCTGCCAGCGGGCCTTGTAAAGTTGGACGATGGTGAGGGCTGGCAGAGTGAAGTTGTTGGTGAGAAAAACGAAGCGCTGGTTCGTTTCGGCATCGTAATAGACAATGCGGCGCAGGACCGTCGGATAGAGTTGCTTCGAGCGAATGCCAGTCAGGACGACCGTCTGATCGCATCGCAGCCCCGTTGACTTGTCGACCGGTTGCGAGTAGCGCCGCTGATATTGGAAGTTGCTTTTGGCACGCGTGACGAAGAAGGCTCCGGCCTGATGGAAGGCATGGAGCCGTTCGAAATCCACGTAGCCGCGGTCCATCACATAGATGGAACCTGCCTCGGGGATCAGGATGTCGAGGATGTTGACGTCGTGCAGTTTTCCATCGGAAATATGGATAAATTCCGGGATATTGCCCCGAAGATTGAGCAAGGTATGCAGTTTGACAGCGCCCTTGGCTTTGCGAAAGCTCGCCCAGGGAAACAACGAAAGACACAGATCGATGGTGCTGGCATCCAGGGCGTAGACGGTGTTGTCCAATTCGACCCCGAAGTCTTCGTTTGCATACAACGACCGTGCTTGGGCGATGAGTACCTGAGCGAAATCGGCGTAGATGCGCCAGTCGCGTTTTTCGTTGGCGTCGGCCAGCGTACTTCGTGACACGTTGCCTCGGATACCGACATGATAGAGCTTGGGTTTCAAGACCTCCAGACAGGTGATGGCATCGCGTAGACTCTCGCGAAAGGTAAGTTGCGCAAAAGCCATGCAGAGGAACTGGTCGTAACAGGAAAACGTCCGCTGACGATAATCGCCGCGATAACGTCGCACGCACTTGTTGAACTCGTGTTTCGGAAGGAGCTCCATGAGCTGGGAAAATATGAATCGACCAGAGTGCATCAGCCATCTCCTTCCTCGCCCAAAAGGAAAAAGTATGGCCAACGGACTCCAACAATTTGAAATCGAAAACGCTCAAGATGCCTCCTAAATTACCGAATTACAGCACTTTGGAACATGAGACCAAAACCTTAACCGGACACGAGTGTCTCGCGCTCAACAATTCAATGAGTATATCGCTACTGGCCCGAGACCCTCCCAAATACATCGTAATTACTCAGGTACTTCGTAATATCCATGAATTCGCGAGGTGGAAAGCTTAGCCGGAATTCGTCGCCTTCGCGGACTACATTGAATTTAACTTCAGTCCCGCTCCTGCTTAACGAGTTCCATGTAGACGCAAGCGCTGAGCCTGGAATCACAAAGTCGAAGATTACTCCGCCTCGATCTCTGCAAAGTAGAACTACAAAGTCCGTCTGTTCATCCTTCAAACCTAAAAACCACTTGTCTCGCAATCGCGGTTGATCCGGCTGACAGACTTCATTCGCGAAAGCAATGCCTATTGACTCGCCACCCCGAGAGTAGTACTTCTTCCTTTGCCCAGTAAGTACAATACCGCGATTGGCAAGTGTCTTAAGCCAAGTGGTGCGGGCCACCATGCCCTCCATTTTCGGTGACTGACTCGTTTCAGCCTGATTTATTCGTTTGTGGTCGCCGTCCATCCCGCTGAGTTTCGAATTAGGTCTCGCATATATCGCCTCCCCGCCAATGGCGGCCAAATCAATTACACCACCAAGTGATCGCTGTTCGGCTGGCGTGAGCCGAAGGCCCATCTTTATTTTTATGAAGGATGCGGTGTCGATTCTGCTCTGCCGTCGGTTCACTACATCGTTCCCTGACATGGCGACGTTTTGCCATTCTTATTCGTTCGCCTCCAGTCGATGTCCCGAATATCGCTCAGTCGATTCTGCCAATCATCAGGATAAGTGGATATTAGCGTCCGACCCATTGTTCCTAAACTCCAGATGGTAACAGCGTGCGTATGGATGTATTCTTGTCGGAGGTCGCTAGGTTTTAGGTCGCCCTCCGCCGCCTTCTTCCACTCCGGAACGTTTTCGGCGACCGTGGACCAGAATCGTACAGCGAGATCACATTTGTCATCGAAATTGTCGTCGGTAACGGTATCCAAAAGGGCTCTCGTCGCGTCGTAAATGGAGCTAAGTGTGAAAAGTTTCGGGGATCGCAGCGGCAGCGAGATTCGGTCTTTGTCGACCATGTACCTGAAAACAGGCACCCGCTCGATCATTTTCAGAACCAATTGGTTCGGCAAATCACGATGATTGTACAAGATGTCCAAAGACTTTGATGTCTTTCGCGCGGTTCGATTAAGGTCCGAGAACATCTGCTGCATACGATCAAGATCTTCGTAAGGAAATAGTACAACTGATATCGTCTCGTCAGCTAGCCGGGGGTTTTGCTTTAAGGCTTCTTCAATGGCCGCTCGGCGGTGTTGACCGTCATTAATGACCAAGTTGGCCTCTAGCGGGATCGTCAGGCTACCGAGGCTGTCATGCCCATTCATTGGTTCGAAATAAGCCTCACAGTCAAATGACGCAGTAAGGGACGAGAAAGGTACCCATCCTCGTTCTCAAGAATGTACCGGGCGATTTCGGGGATTCGGCTCTTTTGAAGCACGCGCTGTGCGCGCTGCTCAGGAGGGAGTTCTCCCCAGTCGTGAAACTTGAAAAGCTTGGGGACATTGGCAAGTTTAACCATAGCTACGTAGTACTCGCGATTACCCATGTGGCCACACATGGCCGGAAAGGTCAGATCCATTTGAGAAGTCTCCTTCTGCTCGAAACTGGCAGATTTTAAGCTTGATTGTATGTCAATATAGTAAAAATTTCAAGCAAAAATTTTCACTACATAAACGTACATAAAACGTTAAAAATACTAATACATATAAATTTAGAACGCCGAGCTTGGCGCTCCAGGACAATTCCGATAGTGTAAGTCAAGTCGAAAGAGCTAGTTGGGAGAAGTCGTAAAGGATGCAACCAGGTTTCGCAATCACCAACCCTTAATGTTCGGTAGTGTGTAAGGGAGCGCGGGCTTTACCTGCTCGCTATTTGAGGTACACGGGCGAGACGCCCGTGCTCCCTTGCCGCGAAAGAACGACGATGAGAAGGTTGAAGCTGAGGCGGATACCCTCCACCTCAATTGTGAACGTCAGCGCGTTCACAAATCGTGAGGACCCCGAGAAGTCTACGCGCTGCGTAGACAATGTCGCCCGCACGCTTATCATCCTGTCCCTTAACCGTGTTCCGCTGACCATTGTCTCCGCAGTGCGGAGACTTCTTTGCTCCCCCTATTCGCGACGGCCTTCACTGGGAGCGCCATGTTGGCCATCCTCGTGGAAGCGAGGCCCAGCGCGGCGTCTTCGGCTTC
>CAVUWV010000029.1:0-13240 GCA_963745075.1 Candidatus Hydrogenedentota bacterium
GGGGTTGCGTTCGACGTACCGGACCGCCGCCCACAAATGGGCTTCGTCCAGCACGCACGAATAGAAGCGCCCCTGCCACACGTGGCCGCTCATCTGGGTCAGCGTGTTGAAGCGCATGGCGTAAACGGTGTGTGCATCGCGCAACGCGTGGGCCAGCGACTCCTCGCGTTCCGGCACCGCGACGAGGTGAATGTGGTTGGTCATGAGACAATACGCCCAGATGTCCAGGCCATGCCGCTCCCCGTACTTCTTCAGGAACCGCAGGTAGGCGTGGCGATCATCCTCCGTCTCAAAGACATCCGCCCGCCGATTACCCCGCTGGGTTACGTGATGCGGATACCCCGGAACAACAACGCGTGCAACTCTGCTCATAGGGACACCATAACTCGAACCAGCCCCAAAAATCAACTTAATTCGTAGTCTGTCCCTGAATTTCCCTGAATTTCCGCATAACAAGAAAAAACATTCCACTCCAATCACTTGTCGGGGATTACATACTCTCTGTCAATTATGTGCAAGCAGCAGTGCTTCTTCGTATTTCGTGTGCTGTGAATTCAAAGAAATCTGCAAGCGCCAGTGACGGCGGAGCGCCGAAGGGAAAAACATCATCTCGAGGGCTATCGCTTTTGATCGCAGCACACCATGACTCCAGAAGGTCACAATAGATCACTAGGGCTGTGCCAGGGATATCTGCCCTATCGGTTACGACGTAGGCGGGCGGGGCCGCAGAGACCACCACCCAGAGACGAGCATCTATGTCGCCTATTTTTCTGTCAAACTCGAATAGGAATACAGCAAATCTTCCGCGCTCCCCACATCCAAAATATCTCCGAACTATCTGGGGACACCAAGCAAATTTCGACAAAAACGCCTCTCCTTGTTCAAGCAGCGTCTGAAAATCTTTTGGAACTTTGCCATATCCGAAGGTGTCAGAGATCGGCGACAGATTCTTATAGTCGAAAGAACACGTTTTGACTCTTCCGCTACCACTTCCCCATCGCCTATACCGAGTCTCTCTACAAATTTGTTGAATCCCTTCGAACGCGTCCCGGACTACCCCACGAGGAGAACGTCCGCTGCGCGGTGTCGCAACCGACCAATAAAGGTCCCAAGCCTCAAGCACCCGGCCCGCCTTCAGCAGTGCATCGGCTTTCATTACGATACTACCAGTATCATTCGGGTCGCGGGCCAGGACTTCATTCATGGAAGCTATGGCATCATTGTATCGACCTAGGTCCAGTTCGCACGTTGCCTTAAACCTCCACATCTGGAGTGAGTCAGGGTCCAACTGCAAGTATTCGTTCATGGATCTTACTAAGTCATCGTCAAACGGCCGCGTGAAGTAACCACACTTGCATCGTAGACGCAAGCGCAGCCGTTTCCTACGTAAAACTATATACTCCAAGAACCTCCTAAACATGACACGACCGATAGAACCACTGGGATTCCAAGTTTATCTGTACAAGTTTCTAAGCGGAATCTGGCATTTTCCCAAATCTTGTTTAGATTTTCTAATGGGATCTAGAAAAGTCAATGATGCGAAATGTTCCGAATTATCCTAATCCCGGCAACGAGAAGATTAAACCCTACGCAGTCCAACATACATTTTGCATAGCGTGGTTTACTTTTGCACAGACCGTGGCAACTTCTCGGTGGTGGTCGATTCGAATCCGGATCTGGATTACCAGGTTGACCAACAGTCTCGACTACAATCGGCTTCACGGGACAAGTGACGGGCTCGTCCCGCCGGAAATAAAGGGACATCCATGATAGGTATAAGTCAAGAGGCAAAGCGGGCGGTTTGCCATTCCGTCGGTTGGGCGTCTTTGGGGCGAAGAGGTAGCTGATTGTTGGGCGGAGACTTAGGCGGCCTGGGCGTAGTGCGGTGCCGAGAATGGGTAGCTTGCGTATAGCTCGTCGGAGGCAGCGCAGTGCGACCGGGCCGCCGTCGTTCGGGCAGTACTCCCCCTTCGCGGTCCGCGGGTTGGTTTCGCGCGCCGCGCCATCACGTCGTTTCCGGTTCTCCGTTTTGCTGACGAGATAGGTTCTCGCAACCAGACATCCATTTGCAGATACCACGTTGACGGCGTGGGTCCGATGTTTGCGTTTGGGAGAGCCGCCGCGCCCGAAACAGACTACGGGGGTATCGGGATTTGTGTCCCTTGCCCAGTCCCTAACGGCGGGATACGGCGGCAGGAGAACCGTATGTGAAAACCTCCTACACCTCGGGCGCTATGAAGGGCTGCCCGGATTTGTCCACGGCCAACAGATAGGCCACCAGTTTGCGCGCCACGGCCAGGGTCGCGCGGTTCTTGTTGTATCCCCGAACGATGGCTTGCTCGCGTATGCGCGTCAAGTGGGCGTGTTTGGACGGCGCCAGCTTGGCCGCTTCGATGAGAATGGACTGTAAGTGGGGGTTGCGTTCTTTGGACAAGGGCATGCGCCACTGTTTGTCGCCCGACTCGTGTTGGGCCGAGCACAACCCGCAGTAACTCTGCGCGCGCCGGATGTTGGAAAAGCGATGCGGGTCGTCGATCTCGAGGGCCCAGGTCAGCGCCGTAACCTGGCCCACGCCGCCCACCGACTGGAGCAGGGTCACCCGGTCGCACAAGGCGGCATGCCGGGTCAAGACATCGAGCAAGTGGCGCTGGGCGGCCGTGAACAATTCGAGATTGGTCCGAGTCATGCGTAACAAGTTGACCACCGACGGTGGCACGTCTTCCAGGCTGTCCACCAGCTCGGAGAAGTACTTCTTTCCGTGCAGTTTGGATTTGGCGTACTCCACGCCCGTCTCCATCAGAATGCCCGACGCCTTGTTCTTCATGCGGGTGGCGTGTCCGACCAGGAAGTTGCGGTACCGCAGAATCCGCCGTAACTCGCGCACCTCGGCCGAGGCCATGTAGCACGAGGGAAACAGGTCGGCCCGCAGCAGGTTGGCCAGCATTTCGGCGTCGATGCGGTCGTTCTTGTTCTTCGACAGCGCCTTGAGCCGGCGCGGATGTCCCACGTGAAGCTCGGCTGCGTACGGCAACAGGGCGTCGTAGACCCAACCGGTAAACAAGGTCGCCTCGATGCCCGCGACGAAGGGCCGCGTGCGAGAGGTCGCAAACGCCACCAGTTCCTCCTTGCGCGCACCGATCGTCCCCCGATCCGCCACGTTGCCCAACGGGTCCTTCTCGCAAAACGCAATGGTCCGCTTGTGGATGTCCAGGCCGATGAAGTGATACGCTTGAGTCGTGTTCATGGGAAGTCTCCTTCTGTGATGGGCGCTCCATACGCCCCTTGCACTTAGTGTAAGGCAGACTTCCCACTTTTCTTTCCTTAGTGACCTCGCAACCTATGCATGCTAACAGACTACGAATTACCCACTTCTCCGCCGTCTTTCTCCGTCCGTTTGCGTTTCCGGCCTCGTTTGGCAGGACGCAGGAGGCGACCGAGCAGGTTCTCCAGCTGGACCACAAACTGGCTCCCGCCGCAGGGGCGGCCAGTGCTGGTCTGGCGGCGAATGCGATCGACGGCATCGGGGTCCTCCTCCACACGAAGCCATTGCGCCCAGTCCTCGATAACGCCGGGCGGGGGAAACTCCTTCGATAGTAGCGGGTCCGGCTGGGTTTGGCAAGGGATTCCGGCTTCGGAAGGGACAGACCCCGTGTTTCGCTCCGAAGACTGCGCGAAAGACGGGGTCAGTCCCACGCAATGGGCGCGCGCGCTGGACCAGGGGTGGTCTTCGGCCCGGTCGACCATTCCCGCGCGGACGGGGTTGCGTTCGACGTACCGGACCGCCGCCCACAAATGGGCTTCGTCCAGCACGCACGAATAAAATCGCCCCTGCCACACGTGGCCGCTCAGTTGGGTGCGCGTGTTGAAACGCATGGCGTAAACGGTGTGCGCGTCGCGCAACGCGTGGGCCCGAGATTCCTCACCGCCGGTGGCGTGACGTCACGGGTAACGGTGCAGATGCGGATTACGCGATGGGGGCATCGGCACGATACAACACGGTATAGATCAAGTCCCCCGAGCCAGCGCGGCCGCCGGGTTCATGGCTAAGCACGGTTTTTACGGTAACCACGTCGACCTTATACTGCTGAATCCACGTATTGACATTTGCGTCGAGGTCCGCCGTCTTGTCTTCGTACCCCTTAAACGTGCGCACAAAAACCATTTGCCTTCTCCTTACCCATCGAAATCACCGGAAGTAAGCCGGGTCAATTGTGTCTAAGTTGCAAGGTGCGAATTCAGTGTACCAACCGTTGGTCGGGCAGCCAAGTTGTTGACCGGAACGAGAAAGTCGCGTAGGCTGGATACAGGGTGCGGACGTGCAAGGACTTCGAGAGAGTATGAGATGCCCCACCCAACAATAGCGAGTTGCGCTACCCTTTCATCCGGTGGATTCCGATCACCCGAAGTCAGGAGGTTTCGTGAAAGCAGCATACATTACACAGAACGGGGACCTCGAAAGCATACAAGTCGGCGAGATTCCGGACCCCGAGCTTGCCGACGACGAGGTCATGATTGAGGTCAAAGCGGCAGCGTTGAACCACCTGGACATCTGGGTTCGGAAGGGCCGGCCAGGCCTCGAACTCTGTCTCCCCCACGTGCTCGGCTCCGATGCCATGGGCACCGTCGTCGCGGTGGGCAAGGCGGTGGATTCGGTCGCGGTGGGCCAGGACGTGATAGTCGACCCGGGTCTGTCCTGCGGCGTGTGCGAGTACTGCCTGCGCGGCGAGCAAAGCGAATGCCTCTATTACGGGATTATCGGGATGAGCCGTCCCGGAACGTTCGCGGAACGAGTCAGCGTGCCCGCCACGAACGTTCACCCGGTGCCGAGTCACTTGAGTCCGGCGGAAGCGGCGGCGCTCCCGCTGGTGTACCTGACGGCCTGGCGCATGCTCATGTCGCGGGGACAGTTACATCCGGGGGACACGGTGCTCATTCACGGGATCGGCGGCGGCGTTGCGCTGGCGAGCCTTCAATTGGCCCGGCTTGCGGGCGCGGAAGTGATCGTGACGTCTTCTTCCGAAGAAAAGCTGAAACGAGCGAGCAAACTGGGCGCTTCGGTAACGATGAACTATGCGAACAATTCCGATATCGCGGTCTCCATCAAGGACTTGACGGGGGGCCGGGGCGTGGATCTCGTGATCGACGCGGTGGGCGCCGCAACGTGGCCCATCAATTTCGGTGCGGTCCGGCGCGGCGGGAAGATCGTTCACTGCGGCGTAACGTCCGGGGCTTCGGCACAAGTTGACATCTCGGCGTTGTATTGGAACCAGGTCACCGTCTTGGGGTCCACGATGGGTTCGCGGGAAGATTTCCGGCGCATGGTCCGTGCGGTAAATGCGGCGACGCTTCGCCCGGTGGTGGATTCGGTGGTATCGCTGCATGATATCCGCAGCGCGACGGAGCGAATGGAACGCGGCGAACAGTTCGGCAAGATTGTGTTGGACATGAAAGGGAAGTTTGCTGAATCTGTGACCGCGTGACGTCCGGGCGTTTTACGAGAACAAACGTTTTCGCGCCACCAAGCCGGCCATCAGCAAACCGAAGAACGCGCCCAGTACCCACACGCGACGATCTGCAAAAAACCCCCGCTTTGGTTTTGCACCCGATTCCGCGGCACGTGCGGGCGGGTCGTCGTTGCCGGCGCCGACCGGGTCGACGTTGGCAAGGCTTGCCATCTGACGGACCTCGCCCGTATTCCCCTCGGCGAGGAGGGGGGCCACGCCGGGATGGGAATCCTCAGGCGCCGAAGCCGGAGTGCCGGTCTCCGTGGATCCCGAAGCGGCGGGCGCTGCACCGGTTGCACCGTCTTCCGTCGCCACCGGTGAAGGGATTCCCGCACGCTTCTGTGCGAATTCACGGGCCATTCGATCCAACTGAGACAACCGCGATGCGGCGTCATCCGATCGGGACGCGTTCAAGGCCCGGGATCCTGTCGGGCGTCCCGTATCCAACACGCCCGTTGGAACGGTCGACTTCCCGTTCGATGCCGGGGACTGGGGATTCGACACACTGGGAACCGTTGTATCTGTGGGCTCCGAAGCCGGCGCCGTTGTATCGTCCGTTGGAGGTGCGGGCGGTTCGTTTTCGTCGGTCGGGGTCGGATCCGAACCCGGTTCCGTATTGGGCGGATTGTTTGGATCCTGGGGATTCGAGTCATCGGCAGGCGACGCACTCAATTGCAGGGTGGCGGAACTGCCTCGCGATGCGATGGTCTGGCCGGCCAGCGAGGCGAGTGTTGTTCCGTCGATTGCAATATTCGTTTCCGCTGCGGCGGCGCCGACACGGCGGAGCGAGATGTCCGCGATCTTGCCGTTTTCCATGGTGGACTGGTTCAGGCCGAACATCATGACGACATACTCGCCGGGAGAAGTCATGTTGTATTGCACGCCCTTGCCGGCGGCAATCGCTGCGTCGCCGGTGCGGACGCCGTTGGGCACCAGAACGGAGGGATCGTAATGAAAGGTGAAATCCAGGGCGGCGACTCCGGAATCGACGCTCCCCTCCAAATAGACGGGTACGGTCACTGCATTTCCCTGGACCGCCGGTGTCCCCACACTCAAGACCCCTTCACCCAGGGCTGAAGGCAGGGCAAATACCAGCAGTACGCCCAGTGCAGTTACTTCACGGTTTACTCTCATTGCCAGATCCGCTCTATGCTGCCCACGACGTTGACGATACTCGAATAACGACTTGCGCCATGTTTTCGTTGACGACCCCGGTCCGCGACCTACGTAACCTTAACATGCGCCGCATCAAAACGTTACACACGAGACGGGCGATCATTGGGGATCGTCTTTGCTACCAGCGGGTTGCGAAAGTGTAGGTTCCGACGGCTCTCCGGGATCGGTGGTTTTGGTCGTCGCGCCGCTGTCGTCTTGTGAGTCGATCCACTGGACCGAACTGGTTTCCCCCAGTTGGTCCTCGTTCGAGGTTTCTTGGTAGGTACTGGGGAAAATCGACGCCATTGCGGCGAACGCCTGGGTGTGGCCAAGCAGGGAATACCGCATCACGACGATCAGGAGGTAAAACCAGGCCGAAGTCTTGGCCAAGGCAACGACAATAACGATCACGCGCAGATTCGGGACCGGGATGTCCGAGAGATGGGTGACTTGCGATAAGGGAAAGTTCAGGAACGCGACCAGACCGAGAATGATGAATTGCAGGGCGCGCCCCTTCGCTTCCATACCGGTCAGACCCACGTCCAGACAACGGTGATAGGCAAAAAGCCCGAGAAAGGCTGAAAACGCCAAGGTGATCATGTGGGGACTGTTTACCATCGCGGTCAGAATACTAACGTCGCCCCAGTCCCGAAGCGTGAAGTAGAGCCATTCGGGGGAGAGGCCCGCAAAGAAGTAGACGGCCCACATGGCAGCCGCCGCTAGCGACCATGGGTCCCATTGTTTTTCGGATTGTGACAACTTGATACTCCAGGACCTGTGCGACGGTTGGGTTTTCGATTCTATCCCTGCTTGAAGAGCGGTTCTGACGGAAGCATGACCCGCTGTGAGCCTGTCCCATATTGGAGCAAAGGCTCGGACGCCATGTCAACCGCTCCGCACCGGCAACGAGGGATCTGGCGTGCACGTTAGAGGCCCGAACGCAATACCGCATCGCAGATGGGACCGCGAGACTTGTGTCCTTTCAGGACCAAATGTCCGTAATTGTGACTGCCGCGCAACATTCGCACGATCCAGTTCAGGGCGTTGTTGGACTCGTTGAGGTAGGGATTGTCGACCTGCCGCGTGTCGCCGAGACATATACACTTCACGTTCTCGCCCATCCGGGTGAGCAGGGCGCGAATCTCGTTGCGCGACAGATTCTGGGTCTCGTCGATGATCACGACGGCGTCCTCGATATTCATTCCGCGGATAAAGGCAAGGGGCAGAATCTCGAACTTCGCGGGGTCGTATTTTGAATGTTCGGCCTTGGGATCGGCGAAGATCTTGTTCGCGGGGCGCAAACCGTGAAGTTTCGCCGTCAGGCCGTGCAGGTAGCTGATATAGGGTTCCAGCTTTTCCGCCACGTCGCCGGGCAGAAACCCCATCTTGGCGCCAATCTCGATCATGGGTTTGAGCACGTAGATCTTGTTGAACCGCTTCGTTTCGAGCGTGAGATAGAGCGCCGCCGCAAGGGCGAGAAATGTCTTCCCAAAGCCGGCTTCGCTTTGCAGCGTGACCAGATCGATTTGTTCGTTGAGCAGCAGCTCAAACGCGAGGTTCTGATAGACGGTCCGCGGCTTAACCTTCCAGACTTCGTGTTCGTACTCGATGACCCGGGGGCCATCCGAACTATGAAACAAGGGTTTGCCTTCGTGCCACTTGAAACTGTTCGGGTAGGGTTCTTCGCCGTCCGTGACAAACCCGGTGTATTGCTGGGAATCCGATTCGAAGGGGTGGGAACTCTTAAATTCCTGGCTGCGAACGCCGCTGAATTCCGCGATCAATTGGAGAATGCGATCGTTGGTGACCAGGATGGGATCGTTCAATCCGCCGCTCTTGATTTCTTTGAGGATCTGGAGGTCGACGTTGGGAACCAGCGGCTCACTGCCGTTCTGGCCGATGATGGTGATTGTCTCGAAGTTCTGCCGGATGGAGTCCACGGCTTTCGCGACCAAATGCTGCACCCGAGGCTCTTTCTTCAGCTTGTCCAGTTCCAGAAGGACGTGGAATGGTATGCTTACCGAGTTTTCCTCGCCATTGCGCAATATGCGAATGCAGTTTGGATCCTCGAGCAAAGCGTTGGTGTCGAGAACGTAGCTCTTTTTCATGGATTCGCCTCCAAAACGCAAGCGCCGGAAGACACGAGGACAGGTTTGCGAAACGTCCCGTAATGACGCGGGCTTCGCCAGGATGATGGGACCGAGGGAAATGGAAACCAAGTGCGGCGTCGCCGCAACCAAATTCGAAATCCGAAGCACGAAATCCGAAACAAATCCCAATGTTCCAAATCGGAAATGACTAAAACGCGGATCGGCCCACCTGGTGGCTTGGAGGTTGGCCGACTGCCAGCGGATTCGGACATCCGTGCGGCACGGTTCAACCGGCTCACTTTGCCGAACGGCGAATTCAGCCGCCCGGCGCCCCATCCAACTCCGTATGGTTCGATGTTGACTATCCTTGGCCCGGTCGCTACCGCAGGGTCCTCGGTACGGAACGTCCGCCCGAAGGCGTAGCGCCTGTTCCAATTCGCGCAGCGAAGGGCCAACGATTCAGCGCACCCCTTCGCCCCTTCTACAGACAGCATAGCATACAATATGTAGGATTGCCACACTTTGTACTACCATATATTGATTTCCTCGAAAAGCAAGAAAGACTGGTCTGCGCAGTGACACCCCCCTCTGCTTTTGACGAAACAAGGGGAGAGATTCCGAGTTGGAGGAATTGACGGTCCCCGGCAAGGGGGGTGTCCGATTGCAGGTTGTGGTCCCCGGGTTCGGGAGGATGACGTGGCGATTGCGGATTTCGGATTTTTTGGGTTGGCATGGATGGAGTTGTCCTTATCATTATAGGCCGGAGTGTTGCAGTGGAATCCGGCTGGAGGCTGGACTTTCGGCCTTCAAGAAGATGAACCGCGAACCCGCGAAGTTCGCGAAGTAAGAACCAAGAACCGTACGCGTAGAGAACTTTTTGGCTCGTGCCGTCCCAGCACCCTTGGACCAAAGCGCCGCGACATGATAGCCCGGGGCAAACTACGCCGTGGCGTAGCCCGGGTAAAAGTGCACCCGAACCAAAGCGCTGAAGGTGCGCAACAATCTAATAACGGCCCCTCCCAAACTCCAAAATCGCAAAACCACTACCTGTCCTATTGCGCATTTTAGCCCGGTGCGCTACTCTTATAGGGGTTCGCCCAGGCCAGCACGACCAAGGACTGGTCCGAGCGGCTTCACGTGGAGGATGGCTACGATGCCGTTGACCGCATTCGCTATCAGACCAACATCACGCCACCGGTGTGGCTTGTGGGATAACTGGGACATTCCCTTGACCGCCTCCTCCGCCCCGCCAGGCGCGGCCGCAAGCCCAAGCGAACCGGTGGAAACGGCGAGGAAGAGTTTAATTCGTAGTCTGTCCCTGAATTTCTCTCTGAATTTCTCTGCTTCATCCGAAATGGAGACCAATCGTGGTCGTATTCGCCCGCTGGAGTGACCGAAGAAGGAAATCAGAAACATGTTCAATGTCAGGAAATAAACTGTCCGGAAGACTTTGATGAGGACGGCTTCAGTAGACAACTTAATGATACACTGAATGACTCACAGGCATGCAAAGGGGAGTGGAAGAAAGGCAAACGCGGGGATGGCGGCTCATACCATCTTACGGAGCACAATTGCTGTCATTTTGTGGACGAAATGCTACATTCGCAGGGCTGTAACGGCGTGAAGTACTATTGGCCATATAAGAACCTGCCTCATGAGTTCGTTCCGAACGACGATCTCCCAATGCCGAACGGCAGTGGAACTGGGCCGGAGACTCCTTGCGACAAAGCGAAGGGAGATTGAGGCGGGGTATGGTGAGTACGACCTTTGTCGCCGTGATAGCTGGCGTAGCTTTCGGTCTAATTCTCGTTCTAGGTAGTCTTCTTTTAGCTTGGCGATCAAAGGCTCGCAGACTCACTGGTGTTATCGCGCTACTGGTCGCTCTTTCCATCGTTGGAGTTGTGGGCAACGACCTTCGAAATGCTTGGCTGCGAGTATCGTCAGGCGAACTCTTACTTTCAGAAATCCCAGTAGGAACTCAAAGGACCCATTTGGAGGAGTACCTAAAGGAGAACATGACACGTTTGCACATCCGAGAATGGAAGAAGCCGAGCGCTGAGGACTGGCAAGATGGCAGGAATCCTATGCCCACGTACTTTGTACTGTTCGATGTGGGGTTTTCGTATTGGGCAACGTTTGTAGAGAACAAAGGCTCTATTTGCATAATGATGGACAAACAATCACAAGTTGTCAGCGGAATTGGATGGGTCTTGTGATGAGTTTCGATGCGTTGAGGGTACGACTCTGACGCGACTCCTGATTCGCTGGGCGGAGGCCGGGCCGGATCAAAATAATTAAATAATTGGGGACAGTAACCATTTATTGCGGCTGGACCTGGGCGGGTGGTTCGAGGCGACGCCCGCCTCGAACTGGAAGGGCACGCTCACAGCCCTCGCCGATTCCGGCCCCAAGGTGGACCTCCTTCGCCTGCACACGCGTACGGGCCGTCCCCTCGGCGGCGATTCGCTTCTCAGCAAGGTGGAAACCTACCTCGGCCGCCGTGTCCGCGCCATCCCGTGCGGGCGCCCCCACGGCAGCAAAGACACGTTCCCGCGCAAGCGACGGTAAACGAAACCGTGCGCGAAACCGATTGCGCATTTCGGGCGCCAGTAGTAGTATTGCAAAAGGATCACGGATGCACGGGCCCATCGGAATTCACGCACCCGGCATCGAGCGTCAAGGAGGGGACTGCAATAAATGGTTACTGTCCCCATTTATTCCCCATTTATTCCGTTGTCTCTCGGTATCACGCCTGATGGCGTGCGACCTGGCGACGCAGGCGACTTCGCTCCGCGGTAGTCGCCAGGGAAAGTATCCATCCGCTCCAGTTGGGCGATGGCTTCGTCGATACGGCCCTGCTCTTTCAGACAGGTAAAGGCCAACCAGTTGGCCTCAGGTTCCAGGGGGTCTTTCTTCAGCAGCCGTTCAAAGAGGGGTAATGCCTCGCGGTAACGTCCTGTCTGGACGTAGACCTTGCCCAGATTTCGCAGCGACGTGACGTAGTCGCGGTCAGTCTCCAGGGCTTGCGAGTAATACCGCTCCGCCGCCGCCAACTGGCCATATTCCGCGCAAACGCTGCCGAGGTTGTTCAACGTCTCCTTCCCGCCTTCTCCGATGCGGAGGGCCGGGTTGTTGGGGAGAGGGACAGACCCCGTGTTTTGCTCCGAAGACTCCGCAAAAGACGGGGTCAGTCCCGATTACGGGGCCGCTGCTGTGGACGGCGTGGTATAGTACGCGGATCAAGCACCCCATCGAGGAGATTATGCATCCGGTTCTGTTTGAATTCGCGGGGATCACCATCGGCTCGTATTCGGTGCTATTGGCGATTGCGATTGTCGTGAGCGTTTCGCTGGCGGTGCGCGAGGCGGAACGCCGCCATCTGCCCATCACGTATCCGATGGCAGTGTTGGTACTTTTGGGTGCGTTATTCGGGGCGAGGGTCTTCTGGATTCTTCAGTTCAGCGAGCCGAGTCAGCTCTGGCGCGCGGTAATCCTGTGGTCGCCGGGCCTTGTCTTCTACGGCGGTTTGGTGGGCGGAAACCTGGTGCTATTGGTCGCGCTTCGATACCGGGGAGCGCCACTCTGGCCGTCACTGGATGTCGTGGCGCCGCACGCGGCGCTGGGGGAGGGAATCGCGCGGATCGGGTGTTTCCTTGCGGGTTGCTGCTGGGGCCGGGTTTGCACGGTGCCGTGGGGGGTGCGGTTTCCGGCGGGAAGTTTCGCCTACGTGGACCAACTGGATGCGGGTCTACTCGATAACACCGGAGCCACCTCGCTGCCGGTCCATCCGACTCAACTGTATATGGCGTTTGGCCTTGCCGCGGTTTACGCGATGCTGCTGTTTCTCCTCTACCGAAAACATCGGGCAGGGACGGTGGTGACGGCGTATATCGCGCTGTACGGTCTGCTGCGCTTCACGGTCGAGGCATTCCGTGGAGACAGCGCGCGACCATTTCTGGGCATGACCGTCTCGCAGGTAATCAGCGGGGTATGCTTTTTTGCAGGGCTTGTCGTTTTGCTCCGTCTCCTGATTCGGCACGGGACCATCGTGACTTCCAAAACGCCATAGATCTACGCGGTCGGCGATCGCGTGACTACGGTTTGGACGATCGATCGCGTTCTTGCATGGCCGTGCTGGGCCGCGTATTCTGCTGGCGGTCAACCTTCCGATACCTGCAAGAATAGGACTTGGAGCACCGATGACGACACTGGTTTCGTGGAATGTGAATGGGATTCGCGCGGCGGGCCGCAATGGTTTTCTGGACTGGCTGGACCGGGAACAGCCGGACGTGCTGTGCGTGCAGGAAATCAAGGCGAATGCGGAGGATGTACCGCCGGAATTGCGTGACCCGAAGGGGTATGGAAGTGTATGGCAATCGGCGAAGAAGAAGGGCTACAGCGGGGTCGCCACGTACTTTCGGACGGACCGGGAACGCTTTCGGTTAAGCCGATGGGCATTGCGGAGTTCGACGACGAGGGCCGCGTGCAATT
>CAVUWV010000030.1:0-94646 GCA_963745075.1 Candidatus Hydrogenedentota bacterium
CCTGCTTCGTAATCTTACCCAGGATGAATCCGTTGCCTTCACCGAGGCAACGCGCGGCCACATGCGCACGATTTGGATGCGTGGCAGTGCAAAAGAAACCGTAAAGCTCTTCCATTTCGATTTCCGACTCACCCATCAGGTACTCGTCGAGATACTTGCGCACGTCTACGTTCTCAATCCTCTCGCCTCGGTGGCACTTCTCTGCCCAAGTTGATTCGAGCGAACAAAGATGGAGTAGCGATAGCGACTCACATGCTCTGCGACATAATGGATGCGCATCTGGCAACTTGCCGCCGACAATCAGGTCGCGGGACTCGCAAAGAAGGGCCGATACGTCGGCCATCAGATCCCGCATCACGCGGTCCTGTGTATCCTTCGGTGGGATGTGTCCAAGAAGGTTCGTGAGGCGAACGACCACGCGTGCGTAGTCGTCCGTCGCCCCGGTGTAGGGTTTCAATTCGTTTGTCTCGCGAGGCCTAAACATCGGATTTCCTTGCGTTCTGTCCCATATTGATCCATATCACCGGGAAAGCCGTGCTGAGTTTAGAAATATATGATGTCTATCAAGCCAACCTCTATCATATACTCGATCCACCAGTTGCGCAGACTTGCGAGCAGATTCAGTAATAACTGTAGCAGCGGCATTGCGTGACCTCTTTCATTGCCTTTGCCCGGCGAATGTCCCGTAGCTTGCGCGTAGGACCGGTATTCGGGTCACTCGGTCTATTCGCGTGTCTCGGGCGTCGCTCCCGGTAATTGAGACGAGTCCGGTTCGGCAGCATTACTCTGAAGCCTTTCTTTTAGATCGTCCAGCGTGATTTCCGTAGTGGAATAATCGCCCTCGGAAAGCCAGAAGTGTGGGTAGAATACTGCCTCCTTGCGCATAACGTCGCCCACGTCCCGGGACCATCCGATGTAATTCCCTTTCGCATCGAATACGTAGAGCGCGCCGCCAGACGGAAGCGTTCGAGCATCCGGCCCGATAACGTGATAGTAGGTGACCCCTCTCAGGTTTACTTCATAGCAGTACTCGACCGGAATCTGCCATTCCAGAAAGTCATCGAACGTCTGTACGGAAGACGGCGGAACAAGGTGCTTGTACAGCACCATGTCACATCCTCTTGGAAGCAGAAAAAGGACACAGGCTGCCACAGCTACCGCTTGGACGATCTCGCGCGTCCATTTGACAACGCGTTTCATCGGCCAAACCTCCCAAGGAGGGGTCGAGAGGTTGCGGATGCGACCGTTAGCACTGGCTTCGTCCCTTCTCGCTTGACCGTTTCCCTGTCATCCATTACGCCGGGCGGGGGAAACTCCTTGTAAAGTAGCGTTTGGACGGGGAAAGAGCAAGCCGATTGCGGATTCTGGATTTCGGATTGCGGATTGAAAGATGCGTTGGAGATTCGGCCGGTCATGTACTGTTTCGGTCGACCGAGTAGTCTGGTTTCCGGTGTTGATGGGCTACGGCGACAACGATATGATCTTCTTCCACGAAATACACGAACTTGTAGGGAAAGGTATGGAGGACGCACTTTCGTATGTCGCCGCGTTCGACGCTGCTTGCTTTGGGATACGCGCCGATTCGTAGGGCGGCCTTTTTCACGTCTGCCCTGAATCGGCGTCCGAGTCCTGCGTGTTCAAGTTCGTAGTAGCGAATGGCGTCGTCCTATTCTTGCCGGGCAAGTTCGGTGAATATGACGCGCATCATTCTTCCTTGAACACCTCCTCCATCGGGACCCCTTTCAGGGTTCCTTCACGGTACGCGTTGAGCCTCCGTTCCGCTTCTTTGGCCCAAATTTCATCGAGCGTTTTGTCCGGCTCGTCGAGGCTCTTTATCAGGCCGTCGATCAACGTGAACCGCTCTTCCGGTCTCAGCTTCATGGCTTCATCCAGCAGATCTTTTACGCTCATTGCGTTGCGCCTCCCATCGGGGAATCTTCTTGGATCGTAGCGTATGGACCGGGAAAGGGCAAGGGGAAAGAGGCCGGAGACCGGAGTCCGGAGGAGCAACGCTTCAACGCAAAGGGTACGACGGGGATGGATTCAGTGTTTGTGTCGCTGCTTTGCGATCTTGGCGACTTCGCGTCTTTGCGTTTTAGTTTGCTGGGGGCTGGGATGGGAGAAGAGATTTCACCTCGAAGGCGCAAAGGTCGCGAAGTTTTGAATGGGTGAAGTTCTCCCCTTTTTTTGTGGACTTCGCGGCTTCGCGGTTTAGATTCTTGGTGGCTGTAGACCGGAGACCGGACTTCGGAAAGGGAACCCTCCGGAGGCGTTCATCGCCAAATGGCGGAGACCCTTCATGTCACGCCAGCACACCTCTCCCGACTAAGGACCCATCCCCAGTGCAACACTCCGATCTATATTTATAAGGAGAACTTTGCCCATGGCAAACAATACGGAAGAAGCTCAGGGCCCCCCTCCGGACTCGCGTCTCCGCCGATTCCGCGTGCAACCCCTTACCCGTTCTACATTTATCAAAAGACTCCGCAATCCGAAGTCCGCGATCCGCGATTGACACCCCCCCTTGTTCCGTCAAAATAGAAATGGGGTGCACCCCCCCGCCGACTTGGCGTCTTACGTTTTTCGCGTTGTGGGGGTTCTTGTGTACAATGCGGTTTCCTTTGCCTGCGGGATCGTGGACGTGGTTCGTTCGCGCGGGGAGTTACGGGACGGAATGAAAAGAGGTATGCGGACATGATGAAAGCACGTACGTTTGGGAAATGGATGATCTTGGCCGTGGTGGTGTTCGTGTTGGGCGCCCTTGGCGGCACGGGCCTTGCCGTGGCGCAGGATGCCGGGAACACGGCGATCACGCCGGTGTCGCGGGCGGACGAGTGGTGGATGCCGCGGCATGAGGAGAAGGTCGCCCGGATCAAGCAGGGCAACGTCGACCTCCTGATGATCGGCGATTCCATTACCCACGGTTGGGAGAACGGCGGCAAGGCCGTGTGGGACCAGTACTACGGCGATCGCAACGCGGTAAACCTGGGGTTCTCGGGCGACCGCACGCAGCACGTCCTGTGGCGGCTCGATCACGGCGAGATCGACGGCATCTCCCCCAAACTCGCGGTCATCATGATCGGCACGAACAACTGGAAAGACAACAGTGCGGAAGAAATCGCCGCAGGCGTGACGGCTATCGTCGACAAGCTCCGCGCCAAGCTGCCGGAGATGAAGATTCTGCTGCTGGCCATCTTCCCCCGGGCGAACGTAGACATTCCCTCCCGCGAGAAGCTCGTCCAGGCTAGCGCGCTGTTCTCGAAGTGCGCGGACGGGGACATGGTCCACTATCTGGATATCGGCCGTGTGTTCCTAGATGCGGACGGCAATCTGCCGGAATCCGTCATGCCCGACCTGCTGCACCCCAACGCCGTCGGTTATCAACTCTGGGCGGAGGCTATCGAGCCGGACGTTGCGAAACTCATGGGCGAAATCGATGCGGGCAAAGCTCCGAAGGGTTTTGAAAAGGCGTTCAACGGAAAAGACCTGACGGGCTGGAAAGGCGTCCCCGCGAGTCCCAATGACAACCCCGAGAAGCGGGCCGCGCTGAGTCCCGACGAGTTGGCCAAGGTCCAGGCGGATGCGAATGCGCTCATGCAAGAGCACTGGAAGGTCGAAGACGGCGTCCTCCACTACGACGGCAAGGGTTTTAGTCTCGCCACGGACCGCGACTACGGGGACTTCGAGATGCTGGTCGACTGGAAGATCGAGAGCCTCGGCGACAGCGGCATCTATCTGCGCGGCGCTCCGCAGGTCCAGATCTGGGATCCCGCCAAGTGGCCCCAGGGTTCCGGCGGTCTCTACAACAACCAGAACAATCCCAAGGACCCCCTCGTCTGCGCAGACAATCCCATCGGCGAGTGGAACACGTTTCGGATCAAGATGGTCGGCGAACGCGTGACGGTCTATCTGAACGACAAACTCGTCGTCGACAACGTCGTCCTCGAAAACTACTGGAACCGCGACATCCCCATCTTCCCGACCGGGCAGATCGAATTGCAGCACCACGGCTCGAACTTGTGGTTCAAGAATATCTTTATACGCGAGATACCGAGGGGGTAGGCGGGAGGAGGAGCCGATTGCGAATTGCGAACTGTGGATCGGGCGGAGCGATCGGCGGCTTCACGCGATCATTGCGCAGATCCGTAGGATTCGATAGATCTGGCTGTTTCCGGAAACGCATTGAGAATCTGTGCATCGGAGGTTACCAGCGGGACGTTCAGGTGTTGCGCCAATGCGACGAATTCGCAGTCGTAAGCAGAGCACCTTGATTCGTGCAGCAGTCGAACAACGCGGGTGGAGTCCACTTGGTACTCAGCGCCTTGCATGAGCGCCTCGGCTTCAGTCATGAAAGCCAAGGCCGCGTCCAGGGTCAGAATTCCTTGCCTAAGATAGATGGCTAAGACGCCTCGGAACTCGCTCCGCCATAACAAGGGGGCGGCCCAGTTCGCATCCTGTTGATAGACTGCTCGGGCCGCGGGGGTCTTGTCGCCACCGAGCAGCAGGTAGGCAATCACGTTCGTGTCGACGACGATCACGGACGCCCTTCCGACTTCGCCTTGCGAAGGATTTCGTCCGTGAGCGGCGGAAGGTTGGTCTGCTCACGCAAGGCATCTGCGCGGGCCAGGAAGGCGGTGGGATTCGGCTTGCTGGCGAGTAACGTGCGTTCGAGACAGACGATGATCTCCTGGTTAATGCTGCGGCGGTTCTCGGCGGCGCTTAGCTTTAGTCGGTCGTAGAGTTCGACCGGGATACTCTTGACGGTTATATTTGGCATGGCGGCACCTCATTGGTTCCATTATGCAACCATTTTAATACCATTTTACCACCACCTTTCCGATTTGGCAACGGGCTCAAGCTGCCACTTCTCCCTCGAAGACCAAGCGGGCTCAAGCGGATGGGTGGTCTTGCTTTGCGAAATGACCTACCTGGAGTGGCAACACGGTGAAGGTGATCGTTTCTTTTTCGGTGCCGATGTAGCCGCCCCAGCCTACGCGGACGGCGGTCACGGCGGACCAGTCGAAAGCGCCGGTTGTGGGCGGGCTCCACCCCGCGCGCTCGAATTGGGACAAGGACACGAAGCAGCGTTGCGTCCCCGGCTCGCCCAGGGAACGGTCGGTGTTCGCGATGTACTCGGCGCCGTTGGCATCACGCACGATTACGCGCAGAGGCGTGGGTGCGGTTTGGCCTTCGGGAACCGTTGTGTCCACGACGAAGCACACGGCGTCGTGCAGGTCGATGGGGTTCTCGTAGGAAAACGAGACGAAGAGATGGGTGTCTACGTCGCTTTTGGTGAGCCGGGCGGCGGCGGTCCGAACGTCGCCAGACTGCGGCTCGATGCCGCCCTCGACAAATTCGCCTTTGCCAACCGTTGGTTGCGCTGCTGGCAATGCCGATAAATTCAGGCCAGGCAGCGCGCCCTCGGCGACCGTCCTTCGCGCGGGGCGTTGTGCTTCTTCGAAGCGATAGAGCATTCCACCGAAAGGTCCGAGTTTGACCGGCACGCCACCCGCTGACGGCAGCGGCGTCATCATACCGGTCGCCGGGTCCCACTGCTCCGCTTTCCCGCTTGCGGAGAAGTCCACGACGCCTTCCCAAGGCTCCCGGCTGTCGTTGATCAGGAAGTAGACTTCATGGCCGTCGATCCGGCGATGGGTGACGCGAACCGGGGCGTCCTTCTCCCCCATTCGCACATCCGGGTCCAGGAGCGAATCCAGGACCACCGGTAACAGCCCGTCGGAACCCGGCGGCAGATACACGCCGACGCCGCCGGCTTCGTTGGTCGCGAAGTTTGGACTATCCCCGCGGGTGAATAGTTCGTCGGCGAGGACCTGGACGGCGGGTGACGGGAATTCGCGTTCGCTGTTGGCCGGGAGGCACGACACCGCGACGATCACGCCGCCGCTGCGCCAGAACGCGGCCAGATTTTCCCAAGCCTGCATGGGCAGCGTGTCCGCGCAGGGCAGCACGACCACGCGCCATTCCAGGTTGCCGTGCTTGAGGACGCCGTGGTCGACGGTCGCCTCGGACAGCGCTTGTCCGTCCACGTAGGTGAATTCGCGACGCGTCTCGAAGAGACTGTTGCTGGTCGCGCGGTAGATCGATTGGATGCGCTGCGCGTCGGGGGGACAGTTCTCGGTCATGTGGTACGACGGTACGAACCGGGGCCACACGCTCTCCGTGGGATAAAGCACGGCAATATCGGCGACCTGATGTCCGCCTTGGAGCATGGTGGAGCAACGACCGATCCACTCGTTGAGGCGCACCTTCTGTTCCGTGGAAAGCCGTGCGAACGAGTAGTAGCTCGTGATCGTCGTGATGCCGTTGAGCAGGAGAAGGTTGCAGGTGCCGCGGATTTCGTCTTCGGTGACCACGCGCACCGGGCGATTGTCGCCCTCCCGGCGATACCGTTCCGCATGGTCCGACGTCTCGCTCATCGTGACCGTGCGCCCCTCCAACTCGGCGGCACTGCTCAGCAGCCGTGCCACGAACCAGGGGATGTTTTCGGGGACGCTGGTCAGGCAATCCATGCTCGGGGCGTCAAGCCGCCGGATGCAGCGGAAGAAATCGCCGTACAACGGCGTGTGCGCCAGCAGGGGTTCTTCCATGAGCAGGTGGCCGCCCGATTGCGTGCCATGCGCACGGCACCAGGTCTGAATCTGACCGAAGTAGTTCTCGGAAACGAGTTCGCCTACCGTGAGCCAGAAGTCGTACCGGACGGCGCGTCCTTTCGCGCCGGCATCGGCGACGAGTGCAGGGACGACGGGCTCCAACGCGTAGCCGCGCCGTTTCTCGAATTCGCCGGGCAGGTTCGGCGCCCACGGCAGCACGCGGTAGGGCTGCCGCTTCAGGAACAGGCTCATGAGAGACGGCTCATCGGTAAACGTTGCGATGAACCATTGACCCAGATCGTTCCCAAGGTGCTTCGCGTAAGCATCGTGGGTCAGTTCGATGAAGCGCGCGGTGGGTTCCGGCATGAGGAGGTTCGGATAGGGCAACGTATCGGAAAGGTTGCCGTCGGCATGGGTGCCCTTGTGGAGGAAGTCCTTGGTGATGACCATGACACGCCAGGAACTCGCCGGTGCATTCCACGAGAGTTGTCCATCGTGTATATCCGATGACAGGTCGACCGGTTGATCCAGAGCGATCGATCCGTTGGTAACGGGAAGCGCTGACGCGCATATGAGTTCGCCCGGTGGGACGGTGAGTTGGACCTCGCCGCCCTCCGACATCGCGTCCGCAATATACAGGCCTTCCGCTTGCCATTCCGGATGGTCGCGGAGCGTGAGGCCGCCCGCTTTGCAGGAGGGGTAGCCCCGCTCGTCGTACAGCCACAGGGCCATGCCCATGTCCTTCGCCTTAGTCACGCCGCGTACGAAAGCCGTCCATTTTTCCTCGCTTTCGAGGTAGTCGGTGAAGGAGACATTGGTCACGATGCCGCCAAAGTCTTGATCGCTGAGCGATTGGAGCAGGTTGTCCTGAGCCTCGGACGCATCGGGAAGGCCGTGGACGATCTTCAGGACGCGGGCTTCTGCGGGCGGGTGTGCGAAGCGTTCGGCGAGTGGAGGGTCCGACTGTGCCGCGGAACTCATGGCCGCGATCGTGGCGCCCAGCAATAGGAAGAGCGTCGGCGCCATCAAACCGCGGGGACCGGTGCCAGCCGGTAGTGATTTGCTGGCAAATGCGTTCGGCCGCATGGGCTTCCTCCTTTACGGCAAGTACAGCAGCCCGCACTCCAACGCGCCGGGCCGCAATGCGCCGTCCGATGGTAGCGTACGGACGCAAACCGAGCAAGGGAACGATTGCGGAATTCGGACTGCGGATTGCGGAAGGGGAAATAGTCTCTGGCGCGACGATTCATGCGCGTGTGAATTATGAGTTAGAACGGTGGATCGTACTGAAGGACCAGTGATTCGTGCTCCGAATCATGGTCCTGCCACCATTGCTTCCAGTAGCGCTGCCGATCGGTCTCTGGGGGGTGGGCGTCTGGAAACCACGCCTCCAGCGTGCTCTCGATCCACCACCCATCGGGACCGTCGAGCCCAGTTATGAGGTAAGGGATGTCGACTGGCTCCGTCTTGTGTACGACATAGCCGAAGGCACCTGCGTCAGGTCCGAATGGGTGCGTCACGCGCCAGCAGGCATATCTGTATGAGTGAGTCCAGAGAAGTTCGTTTGCGATGGGCAGCAGGACGACCGCAGCGGCGAGAACGACGCAGACAATCTTGATGCGATTCTTCATGAGGTCTCCGCGAAGGTCATCCACCAGGTCTGTTATCCAATACAGGCCATTCGTGAACTGCATCATTCTACAAGATGTGCAGCAGTGTATGCGTTACAATGCGAACGGAGGGCCCTGCATCAATCAATACCAAGGAGATCGAACCATGCGATTGGGAATGATATGGATGGCGATGGTGCTGTCGTTGACCGCAGTCGGCGGCGCGGCGGAGCCCGAGGCCACAGTATCGGAGATGGCAAAGGCTGTCGAGCGGCCGGCCGGTGCGCCGCGGTATAGCGACGTGAGCATGCGCCTGTTTCGGAAGTACGACGACGGCCGGGAACTCGCAGCGGCGGAGGCTTTCCACATTACGCGGGCGGACTGGTCCTACATTCGGGACAAGGCGTATATCGAGGCCATTCACGACCGCGGCTGGACCTTTCAGGGTTCGACGAACGCGGTCACGCACAATCCGGAATTTGCCCTTAAAGACGAGAACGGTGAGCCGGTGCTCGACCATTTCAAGAAGCCCGGCCGATTCTGGTCCGACTGCACCAATTCGGCCTATCGGGATGCGTACGTGAACGAGTTGCGCGACTGGGTCGCATGCGGCGTGGACTCGATCCAGCGTGACGAACCGACGGCCATCCGGCACTGGAGCATTCCGGATGCCGTTGACTTTTTCGAAGACGTGCACGGGCGGCTGAGCAAGGCCGTAGGACGCGACGTGCCGATGTCGGTCAATCTCGCGTGGAACAAGTCTGTCTTCGGCGGGGACGGCGAGCCAATCACGCGACTCTTCGATTTTGGGATGGCGGAGTTGGGCAGCAGGCACGTGCGGCCGGAGTTCTTCGTGGAGGCCGCGAATGAGGCGGCGCAGCGGCGGTCGTGCATCGTTTATACCAGCTATCAGAAGATGGATATCCCCACCTACCGGCGCGCCATTGCCGGCTGCTACGCCAACGGCATGCTGTTCATCGTGCCTTGGGACCAGTATGCCGGCACGCAAAACCCACGTGTATTCAGCGCGCCCGAGGACCTGGCCGATTTATACGGTTTCGTGCGTGGGAGTGCAGCCTTCCTTGACGGGTACGAGGCGGTTACCGCAACGGGCCAAGGGCTGGGCGCCAGTGAGGCATTGTCACTTGAAGATGCGGACGGCAAGACCGCTTGGGTGCGCGCGCAGCCGGGAGAGACCGACGCGCCGGTGGTCATCCATCTGGTCGACTGGGACGAGCCTAATGCTTTCCGCGTCCGTCTGCGAAATGACTCGTTCTTCCCGGGGAAGAAACTTGCGGTGGAGTTGCGACAGCCGATGCCGTACGACGCCGCAGCGCACTCCGCGGCGGAGGCGACGTCACACGTACGGTGACCTGGTGGCAGCTCAGCCGCTGGAAGTCGAGAACGATGGGCGGTCGTCGCAGGTGTCGGTGCCGGCCATTGGGCCGTGGGCGATGCTCATCGTTCGGGCGGACGAGTAGAAAATCCAGATGGTAAGCGGGCGGAACGCTTGCGCTACATCGATAGCCATCGTTGGGGCGTTTTACGTCAGAATTACCGTTGGTCAATTCCCGAAATACCGAAGATGAAATTGCGCGTGCTGTGCCCCGAAATTGGATATTGCACGGGACGCAGCACGCGTTTCCTTCGTTCAATGGGTACGTTTCGAGAAAACCTTACGAAGAGGTGGGTTTCATTTTGACCGGTTTCATCTTTGCCGGTGCACCCGCGATCGCCGGGGGCGAGAGCTTCGAGATCTTCTTCAGGTGTTTCATATCCGATTCTCCTTTGTCTGAGGCCCACTCCCCAAATGATAGCACGAATTCATCCGTTCAGCGGGAGTGTTTCTCCAGGTTGGCGTCAAATTCCTGAACGTAGAGGCGCTCCAGGATTTGAACGGTCAGGATGAAGACGAGAAGGGTATTTACGGTCTGCTTGGTGCGGCCGTTGAAGGAGACGAGTCGAGCGAGGAGCCGCAATAGCGCTATCGCGCGATGATTGAACAGCCCGCTCTGTTTGATGGCCGCCTTGGAGAGATAGGTGTCGATCAGCCGGTCAAGCTCCGGAGACTGGCCCTTTCGGATTCGAAGGGGCGGGGCGGCGTAGGCCCATTTCTTCCGCTGATAGATTTCCTCGGTTAACTCGTCTTTGAAGGCTTCACGAAGGACCTGTTTCTCGATTCCCGTCATGGATTTTGTGGTTGTCGGGGATGGTCCGGGCTTTCTCAAAAAGCACGTGATCCAAGAACGGCGTACGACCTTCGATGGAGTGCGCCATTTCCGCCCGGTCGCCCAGGGTGGACAGGATGTAGTGGGCCAGGACGGATTTGATGCAATAGTGCTGGATCTTGGCGGACCAAGGGAAGTCCGTCGGTTTGTTTCCGGTCGACCAGCCGGGTGAGTAGTGTCAAGGGATGGCTGACCCTGAGACGCGGCCGCTGTTTCGGGGCGAAGATCCGGCTGAGCACGCGCTGCTGAAATGGGGTGAACGTGGCCGCGTACTCCCAGACCGGCAGGAAGCCCAGGGTCTCGACGATCTTGCGAACGGTTCGTCCCTTGGGCGGTTTGCGCACGATCGGTCGATTGGCCATTTGCCCGGTTATGGAACTCTTGCCGGGTTGGAAGTAGATGTAGCCGAGAAACACTTCGTCGGCCCCCTCCCCCGTCAGCACGACTTTCACGTGTTCGGCCGCCAGACGGGACAGCATGAACTTGCCGACGCCGTGGAAGTTGGGGAACGGCAACTCGGAAACCCACAGGCACTCCTCCGTGTTGCGCAAGAAGTGATTCGCGGTCGCAGGAAACGGAATGAAACTCCGCGCCGATCTTTTCGGCCATGGCGCGGGACAACTGAAACTCGTCGTAGGTCGCGTCGTCCGGAAAGGCGATGTTGAAGACTTTGAGTTGGTTCGTGTGATGCTTCGCCACCAGCGCGGCCACGGTCGCGGAGTCGATGCCGCCGCTGAGATAGACGCCCACGGGGACATCCGCGCGGAGACGGAGGCGGACCGCTTCTTCGACGGCCTCCCCCACCGTTTCTACGCTGTCGCTGAAATCGGCCGACTCGGGAATGTCAGTGGCAGGCGGCAGATCCAGATCCCAGTAGCGGAGAACTTCGTGCGTGCCGTCCGTGACGTGCACCTTCAGCAGGCATCCGGGCGGCACGGCGTGGATACCCTCGAATACGGATTCGGGGATGACGCCGCTCAGGTAATCGCGGATGGCGATGACATCGATTCGGGGTCGGTGTTGTCCTGTCGCGAAAATGGCCTTGGCTTCCGACGCGAACAGGAAGCTGCCATTTTGCTCGTTGTAAAACAGGGGCTTGATGCCGAATCGGTCGCGCACGGCGAGTAGTATGCCGTTGGCCTTGTCGTAGAGCAGGAACGCGAACTCGCCGCGCAAGTGGTCTACGAAATCCAGGCCGTGCTCCTCGTAAAGATGGAGAATAACTTCCGAGTCGCTGCCCGTGGCGAACACGTGACCCTTGTTTTGCAGCTCGCCTCGGAGCCGTTCGAACTCGTAGATTTCGCCATTGCAGACCAGGACCAGGTCGCGGTTTTCCGAGTACAGCGGCTGGGCCCCGGTTTCGAGGTCGATAATGGACAGCCGCGCGTGGCCGAGCCCGATGCGATTCTCGCTGTCAAGGTAGATGCCGGTTCCGTCGGGTCCCCGATGGCGCAAGGTGTTTACCGCGCGCTGGATTGTACGCTCGTCAAGGCGATGTCCGGCGAATCCTACGATTCCGCACACGTTTGAGTATCCTTCGAGTTACACTGCATGCCCGATGCCGGGAATGGAGCGACGACAAGGGACTGAGCATCGGACCGCCATGAGCCCGCGTTGGATGAGCAAAGTACTCCGAGTGCACCGTCTTGCGCAATCCAACCCTTTCGTACAGGGTTTCTGTGAGAGATTGTAAGTCTGCTTTGCTATTCAAGAGGAACCATGTTGGACCGCCAAGAAACGAAGCGAATCGGGCGACCGATTGTATGTGCGATCGCGACCGTGGTTGCCTACGGCTACGTGGCATGCGCTCAGGTGCCGGAGGGTTAGGAGGGCGACCCGACGACATGCGCGAAAGCACTTCTACTTTACCTTGACGCAATCCCGGCACTGGTTTCTCTTTGTAGGGCACTGATAGTATATACTGAATATGTCTTACATGCGTCAGGCTGAAGGGAGGAATCATGGGGGTCAAAGGCGTTGCGCAGTCGACTTCGTGCGCGATTGCAGTCATTCTGGCTTGTGTGCTGTCGGTCGAATGCGACGGTCAGGAGAGGATCGGGGATGACACTCGGACGGAATTCCAGGCGGCGGAGCGGGATTTGCAGAGGTTAATCGATGGCGAAGGTGCGCCGCCTGCTTACCTCGAGTACGTAAAACTGAAGGAAGCATTGAACAAGCGGGAGGAAACGTATCGACAGGATATTCGACCGACGCAGCAGCGGATTCACGAACTCTCCGAGGATTCGGAATTCGACGCGTGGCGCGAGAAGATAAGAAAGGCGTCGATACATCTGGGGGGTCTTCGTCGTAAGGTTGAGAACGACCTTCAACAGCGGGGGCAAGAATTGCAGGAGCGTCGCCGGGAAGAGTTGGCGACGATTGCCGTGAAGGAAGCGCCGGAAGCCCGGGCGCTTGGATTCACGATAGTGAATTACCCCATAGTAGACGGTTCCACATCTACGCGTCCGCTCGGACTGCTAGTCGCCTGCAAGGTGTTGGGATCCCGTTACGAGTGGGTAGCCGCCGAACGCTATTCGGGAAGGTGGGATATCGCTGGTCGACCGCCCGGTGCGTTTGAATACGCGGATTTTCTGCGGACGCTTGGCGTCCCCATCGAGTGGGTACACGATGCCGTCTATCCCAACCTTACGCTCGTGAGCTTTCGGCCTATCGCGGTACCGGCGGACCCGCCGGATCGGGAGGACGCGCGACGGAGCGTGGTCATCAACCATATGTTGAATGTTCACGCGGGCACGCACGGCGCGTACGAGAACGTGATCAACGGAAAGTCGGACATTAGTCTCGTGGCGCGTGAGCCGTCTGCTGATGAGTTTGCGCTCGCAAGGCAGGTGGGAGTTGAACTCGACGTGACGCCCATCGCGCTCGACGCCTTCGTCTTCATCAAGAATTATGAGAACCCGGTGGCGGGCCTGAGCACGGAACAGATCAAGGGAATCTACAGTGGCAAATTGACGAAGTGGTCGGACGCAGGCGGCCCCGATGAGGCTATCACCGCGTATCGGCGCAATAAGAATTCGGGCAGCCAGGAACTGATGGACACGCTGGTGATGAACGATACCTCATACGCACAACTGAATGATTGGAGAACGAAGGATATCGTTCATAGCGGGATGGGCGGTCCGTACATTGCGTTGACCAACGACAAATGGGGGCTCGGATATTCCGTCTATTACTACGAGCATTTCATGGCCGCCAGCCCTAACACGAAATTGATGGCCGTGGATGGCGTGCTGCCGTCCTTTAACACGATTCAGTCCGGCGAGTATCCGTACATCACCGACGTTTATGCGGTTGTGCGCAAGATGGACCCGGGAGGTTCGGGTGCCGTCGAGATACGAGATTGGTTATTGTCGCACGAAGGGCAAGCGGTTATTCGGGAGAGCGGCTATGTGCCGGTGAAGCGTATGCCTGCCGGATGACATGCGCCCGATCGTGGTGTTCATGCTTGGTTTAGACGACGATCTCCATCACCTTATCCTTTGGCGCGATCTCGACATCCTGGACGTCGACCGCTAAACACCCTTCGACCGCCTCGTAGATATTCTTGAGAAGTTCGTCAAATGTCTCGCCCTGGGTCGCACACCCAGGAATTGCCGGAACTTCAGCCCAGTAGCCACCTTCTTCCGCATCGTGGATTACGACTTTGAGTTTCATGAATTTCACCTCGCCAGTTTAAGGAAGCGATTGTGGCTTACGCGCTCGATGGCATTGGGAATGACGTGACTCTCAACGCCTGACTTTGTTCCAGTGGACCATGGAGATTATCATGCGGACCGAAATCCTGCGTCAACTTTTGTGCCGTTTCTGGATTGTGACGGAGTGGACTTAGGAAGGTAAGCGCCGTTTTTTGGCATGTCGCGGGTGGTGTATGGTACCTGAGGGTTTCGGCTCAGGCGGCCACGCTGGTGCGTGGCGGTCCCAGTGGGTGTGCCGCGGTGTCGACGTGTTTCCCAATTCCGGGAGGTATGGTGAATGAGTACGGGACAAGTGAATCGGAGGGGGTTCCTGAAACGGGCGGGACTGGCGGGTACGGCCGTGTTGGGGCTGGGGGCTGCGGCACAGAGGCGTTCCGGCGGGTCGTCGAAGCGGCCGAATATCCTGTTTATCCAAACCGACAGTTGGGACGGCCGGGTGTTGGGGTGCGTGGGGCATCCTGCGATGCATAATGCTACACCTACGCTGGATGCGTTGGCGAGTCGCGGGATCCTGTTTCAGAATATGTACACCAACAATCCGATCTGTTGTCCGTCGCGGGCGAGCATGTGGAGTGGACAATACACGCACCATTGCGAAGGGTGGAACAACTACAAGGGATTGTCGCCGAGCGATCCGACGTTTCGCACGCAACTCGACGCGGCGGGGTATCGCACGCAGACTTTCGGAAAGGAGGACTACCTCTCCGGGGCGCATACAATACGCGCGCGGGTCTCGGCGTGGACGCGGTCGGCGAACATTACGCGGCCCCAATACCGCATGGACGGTCCCGAGTTGATCCTGGGCGACGAGGCGCGGGTTCATAACAAGGACTGGGAACGCGTGGACCAGGCGAAGGCCTGGTTAGAGGACGCTGCCAAGTCACCGGATACGCCGTTCATGCTTTATGTCGGCATCAGTGGTCCCCATCCCGCATTTCGGATATCCGAAAAGTATTACGCAATGATCGACGACGCCGGTGTGACGATTCCACCTGCGGACAAAGATGACCATCCCGTGATGGCCTATCAACGGGCCGTGAAGAACTGGATGCACGGGTTCTCGGACGACACGGTCCGGAAAGTGCGGCGAATCTATTACGCCATGTGCGCGGAAGTGGATGCGATGGTAGGCGAAATCCTCGCGGCTCTGGACCGCAATGGGCTCACGGACAACACGTACGTAATCTTCACGAGCGACCACGGTGAAAACGCGATGGAACACCGGCAGTTCTACAAGAGTAACTTCTACGAGTCTTCGGGGCGGATTCCCCTGATTATCGCCGGGCCGGAAGTGCGGCGTGGTGCGGTGGTGTCAGCGCCCGTATCGCTCATCGATATCTACCCCACGTTGATGAGCATGGCCGGGGTCGCGGAGCCGGAGGGGCTGGACGGACATTCGTGGATGCCGGAACTCGCCGGTGATACGCCCGATCGGCCGGACTGGGCGTTTGGCGAGTATCACGATACGACGTGTAACACGGGAGCGTTTATGCTCCGGCGTGACGATTGGAAGTACATCGCATACGTTGGGCAGCCGCCGCAGCTTTTTAATGTGAAGGACGATCCCGACGAGGTGTCGAATCGTGCCGAGACGGATTCCGCGGTGGTGGCGGACATGGACGCGCGCTTACGGCGTGTCGTCGATTATGAGGCGGTCGATGCGAAGGCGAAGGCCTATGACCGTCATGCGTTTTCGGAATGGCGCGACGCAGAGCAGAAGGCCGGGACCTACAGAGAGACCATGGCGCGCGTCTTCAGCGGGTGGGATCGCCTTAAACCCGAAGACATCATGCCTTGGACGGATGATGACGAAGCGCGGGTTGTGGACTGGTTGGATGCGTAGGTTGGGACGCGGATTCCTGCGCCCCCTTCGGGGGCTGTGGGTCAGGGGACATGGTCCCAGGGTTCTGCTCGTACCTCGCTGCACCCTGGGCAAGATTCCTTTGGCCCCGTTCCGGGGCTGGTGTAGACGCGGTTTCGGGCCAAGTTAGTTGTCCGGGATGGAGTAATACGCGGGCGCGCGCGAAGAAACGGCGCAGTTGGAAGGCGCGTCTACCTCGCTGGTGGTCGAGGTCTACAACAAGCTGCGCTGGACCATGGTTTCGTAGACGCGGGTGAGGGCGACGTCGGTGCTGGCCTGGAGCATGGTGCGGCCTTTTTTCATGTGCGGCTGCATGGTGTCGAGCATGAGGTCGAAGCGACTGCGGATTTCGGCGAGGGTCAATTCGCGGGTGTATTTGGCGCCGCCGAGGGCCTGCCGGTATTCGACGTTGGACGCGATGACGCCGCCGGTGTTGGCGTAGGTGTCGGGGATGACCTCGATCTTGCGTTGCTCGAGCGCTTTCATGCCGTCGTAGGTGACGGGCATGTTGGCGGCTTCGACGATGACGTTTGCGCCGAGGGTCTTGGCGTTGCGGCCGTCAATGACGTGTCCCCGGGCGGCGGGGATAAAGTAATCGCACTTCATTCGGAAGAGTTCTTCGTTGGTCAGGTTCTTGCCCTTGAACCCTTTGATACACCCTTCGCGTTCGCAATGGTCGATAAGTGCGTGCACGTTGATCCCCGCGGGATTCTGGATGCCGCCGGTCATGTCGGTGACGCCGGTGATTCGGGCGCCGTCGTCGTGGAGCCATCGTGCGGCATGCGAGCCGACCTTGCCGAATCCCTGCAACGTAATTGTGCAGTCCTCGGGGGCAACGCCGCGCTTTTCCATATGCAGTCGTATGGCGTAATACACGCCGTAGCCGGTTGCTTCGGTGCGACCGGGCAGCCAGCCTTCGATGCCGTCGGGTTTTCCAGTGACCGACGCCGGGTCCTGCGTTTCGTTGTAGATGCAGACCATCTCGGGACCGCTGGTGCCCATGTCGGGCGCGGGAATGTATTCGTGGCGGGAAAAAAGGCGCGCGAAGTGGTGGGTGAACGCATCCATGATGTCGATTTTGGCGACGCGTTCGAATTCGCGGAAGGCGCCGTTGAACCGTTTGCTCTTGGTCATGAAGGTGTAGAGGGCGCGCAGATCGACGCTGATCCCAGATTTGCCGCCGCCGAGTTCGAACGTCGGCCAAGGCGGTCTTCAAGGTCATGAGGCGGGCGAGTTCGGTGGTTTCCCAGAGGTCTACGTCGGGCGCGAGCCGGATCCCGCCCTTGTACGGACCGCGGGCGCGATTGTGGAGCACGATCCCGGAGATGATGTTGACGACATCCCCCAGGATCGGTACGGGTAGCCGTTGGATATGGATGGCATAGGGTTTGACAATTTCCAGTACGGCCTCGGGGTCGATTTTGAGGCGTTTCGCGCTCTCGTGAAGCAACATGGCGGAACGCGTTTGCGGTTCTTTGCTGCGGACGTAATCTTCGAGGCGGTTTCCAATGTTCATGTGCGGCGCTCCATGTGCATTCGAGCATGGGATACAAGGATTCAGCGCGGCGTCGTTCGGCCGTGGAACGGATGGCTGCGGGGATGTCGTTAAGGCGATGTACCGCCGACGGGATTCGCTACCGGGGTATTCGCTCCCCCATCCTCCGCTGCCGGAGGGACTGGCGTAGGCGTTGCCTCGCCGGTTGCCGGCGGCGTGTCGGGCGATGTCCCGGCTGCATCGCCGCTGGCGCTCGACGCGGTTGATGCGGCGTCTTTGGTTGTGATGACGATTTCATCGTCCTTGAACACCATGACAAGATCGGGAAAGTCAACCAGTAGTTTCTTGCGGAGCAAGTCCCCCAAAGTGATGCCCGGCTCGGATGCGACCGTCCACGCGCGGGAGGCGGGCGGCATCGACTCGGTAACGGACGGGTCAATCGTAAGTTTGCCGTCGAACCGGGCCTTCATGTCGTTCAACACCTGCACCAAATCCGCGTCCTCGTATTGGAAGGGTGGATTGGAGATATCGGTATTCAACGCAGCTTCGAGTACATCCGAGAGCCGCTGGCCGCGGATCATCGTGGGTTTGGTGCGATGGAGGGCCGGATCGTAATCGTCGTATTCCACGGAAACGACCTGGCGGCGCGGGATGTTTAACGTGATGCCCTCGATGACTTGGAGCACATAGTTCGCGGATGTTTCGCGGAGGATCTGCAACCCCTGGATCACCTGACCCGACTTGAGGGTGAGCACATCGCCACGGGGCTTATCGGGCTCGGGCGCGACGCTCGTAACTTGACCGGGGGTTTCGGCGGCAGCGGGGGGCTCCGCTTGCGCGTCTTCGGATGCGGTCGCCGGAGGCGGCGCATTCTGCGCGAGCGCGAAGGCTGAGAACATGGCGAGAACGGCTGGGACGACAAGACTGAATTTCATAGCGCAATCTCCATCGGTCAAACGGCCCTCGTCAGCGTTTATGGGCGCGAGACCATTGGCTCGACGTAGGCCCGGTAAATGCGCGCGGCAAGGGCTTCCTGCCGATCTTGGATTCTGATTCTAGGAGCCATCCCGCGGCAAGTCAAGATTATGGTAGAACGTGACTTGGTCGAGCCGGATGGTATAATGGCGACGGTAATTGTGGAGGGCGAACCGGTGGCACGAATCCTGGTAGCGGACGACGACACAGCATCCCTGGACGTAATGGCGTTGGCGCTGAGTGCGGAGGGGCACGAGGTGAGTTGCGCAACGAACGGGCAGGAAGCCTATGAAATGGCGATCAACGAAAAGCCCGACCTCGTGTTTCTGGACATCATGATGCCGATTTACAGCGGGTATGAGACCTGCGAATTGTTGCGGAACGATCCAGAGGTTCCGACGGAATTGCCCATTGTGTTCCTCACATCCATGGACGCGGATACACGGATGCTGGAGAAGGTCGGTGCCTCGGATCATCTGCCCAAGCGACACATGGTGGTCGAACTGCGCGAACTACTGGCCAAACACCTGGGACCCGAGGCGAATCCGGCGGCCGGGACATAATGGGGCGCGGAGTCGGAGCAGCGGCAGCGGCGTGGTCTACGACGGAAGGTCCGGCGTCTTTTTGCTTCGCAGCGCGTCTTGCACGAGGCGTATCTGGGCGGAATTGGGACGAGGGAACATCCATTCCGCGACCAACTTGGCAACCGCATCAAGGTCCACATCTTCTTTTCGCGGCGGATTCGCCGGCTGCATTTCTGCGGCTCCCCGGCGGGAAGACGCCGCCGATGGTTGCTCCGCAACCGCTTCCCGGGCGGGGCCATGTCCGTTTCGCAGCTTGGCCACTTCCGATTCAAGGGTGCGGAGCCCACGCTGGAGGCCATGGACGGCGTCGCGTAATTGCTCAACGAGTCTCACCGCTTCGGCAGCGCGCGCACTCGAACCGTCTGGTCGCACGGTTGAAGGTTTTCCTCGAGCGCGCAGGAGCTGACGGCGCAGTTGCAGGCATTCCTCTCTCAATCGCTCATTTTCGAGATAGAGGTGTTCGTAGGATTGCAGGACGGCCCCCATTCCGGACGCCGTAGACGGCACCAGGACTTCCTTCACCGCGACGTTGCCTGAGGCCGTACGCGACGGATCTTGCGGTTCGGCGGTGAGGATTCGCCGCCACTCCAGAGACCTTGGACGCATCACTAGACCTCCTTATCGAGATGCGGAGATTGGGTAATTCGAGACAAGACGCCGCCCCTCGGCCGCAAAATTACGTCAACTCTTACTGCACCCCCGCAAAACGTATACTCCTTCGGGACGAACGGGTCGGGGTCTTCTGCACCAAACGTATTATAACCTATTGCCGTGGCCGGTGGAAGAGTAAACCGTAGTTATTCTTGAATTAATATCGTGATAGTGTTCACGATTGAACGAATATGTATCGCACACACTTGTTCAAAGTTGTGAAATTGGGCATCTGCATTACCACGATTATGTCCTTCAATTCCTGACCAGAATCTTACGAGAAATGATTGTGGGTGGCTGTCTTGTTCGCGGTATTTTTTTACGTTAATGAAAGAATCTATTTTCTGGATTTATTACATTGTATATAAGTAGTTTACAAAACTTTAACGTAGTCTAAATATTACTCTCAAAATCGCCCTAAAACCAACTGATAAACCCTTGCCAAGGGCTAACGGTGCGGCTCGAGAAAAGGGCCATGGATTGCGATACGATATCACTGGCTGGCACGAATAATGCGTATACTACCGCTTGGGGAATACCATAGCTCGAGTGCCACGCATGGCGTGTTAAGGAGTTGTGCCATGAAGAGGCGGACGTTTTTAGGGGCAGGCGCTGGTCTCGTTGCCGGTGGTCTGCTTGTTCCGTGTGCGTCGGCGGAGACGGAATCCGTTCCCAGGGACGGAATGGGGATGCTCGTTGACACGACGGAGTGCATTGGGTGCCGGAAGTGCGAATGGGCATGCGCCCATGAAAACGGGCTGAGCGATGCACCAGTCGAGGGCTACGAGGACGAAACCGTCTTCTCGGATTCCCGTCGTATGTCGGCGGATGCATTCACGGTCGTCAACCGATATCCGAATCCGGAAAACGAAGAGAAGCCGATTCATGTGAAGTCGCAATGCATGCACTGTCTCGACCCGGCGTGTGCGTCGGCATGTATCGTGGGTGCGTTGCGGCGTGAAGACAATGGGGCGGTGTCCTACGACGCGGGCAAATGCATGGGATGCCGCTACTGTATGGTGGCGTGTCCGTTCCAAGTGCCGGCGTACGAGTACGAGAACGCGTTGACGCCGAAGGTTCAGAAGTGTTCGTTCTGTTTTGAACGTGTTTCGAAGGAGGGCCGAATCCCAGCCTGCGCGGAAATGTGCCCGACGATGTCACTCACGTTCGGGAAGCGCTCGGAATTGCTGGACGTGGCCCGGGAAAAGATTGCGGCGGATCCGGACCGGTACGAGCCGCACATCTACGGCGAACATGAAGTGGGTGGCACGTCGTGGCTGTATCTGGCAGCGCGGCCCTTCGATCAATTGGGATTTCTCGATGTCGGAGATCGTCCGCCGCCGCGCTTAACTGAGACGATTCAGCACAGTGTTTTCAAGTACGGCGCATTGCCCGCCATGCTGTTCGGGCTGCTGGGGGTGGCGATGCGGACCCTGGATCGTGGTGAGAAAGCCGCCACGAATCGGGCAGAAGAAAGCGACGGTGGGTCATGAATGCAGCGTTTACTGCGCGGCCTGTCCATCAGCGTTTTCTGACGCCGGGGGTATTGGTGTTGATCGGTTTGGTGGGGACGGCGCTGGCCATCGCCGCATACCGTTTCGTATTTGGTCTGGCTTCCGTTACGAACCTGAACGATCAGTACCCGTGGGGAATTTGGATCGCCATCGACGTGGCGACGGGCGTAGCGTTGGCGGCGGGTGGTTTCACGACGGCCGCGTTGACGCATATTTTTCATCGGCATCGCTATGAAGCGGTCATGCGGCCGGCGTTGTTAACGGCGCTGCTGGGCTACACGTTCGTTGCGCTGGGGCTGATGGTCGACCTCGGGCGGTACTACAACATCTGGCACCCCATGCTTCCCTCGATGTGGCAAGGCAATTCGGTCTTGTTTGAAGTGGGCATGTGCGTGATGGCGTACCTGACGGTGCTTTATATCGAGTTTACGCCGGTCGTATGTGAACGGTTCATTGGGCGGGTCAATCTCCCGGGACCGCTCCATGGCTTGAACGGCGCCGTGGACCGGTTGCTGCGGGTGCTTCGCAGCACGCTGGGACGCGTCATGTTTTTCTTCGTCATCGCGGGCGTGGTGTTGTCGTGCATGCATCAGTCTTCGTTGGGCGCGCTGATGCTGATTGCGCCGACGAAGATGTCCCCGCTGTGGTATACGCCGATTCTACCGCTTTTGTTTCTGCTGTCGGCGATTGCGGTGGGGTATCCGATGGTCGTGGTGGAATCGATGTTGGCATCGCGGGCGTTCCGGCGCAAGCCCGAGATGGATATTCTCACGCCGTTGAGTTCGATCATTCCGATCCTGTTGGGCATTTACTTTCTGGCCAAGGTAGGCGATTTGGTCTTGCGCGATGCACTTGGGCTGGCGTTGGACGGTTCGACCGTGTCGTACTTCTTCCTCGCGGAAATGTTTTTTGGGGTCATGCTGCCGCTCGGCATGTTGCTGACGCGGCGTGTCCGGCGTTCTCCGCGATTGTTGTTTACGGCCTGTGCCTTGATTGTGCTTGGCGTCGCGTTCAATCGGATCAACGTGTATCTCGTTGCGTACCGGCCTCCCTTCGCGGAATCGGCGTATTTCCCATCGATTTGGGAGATCCTGATTACGGCGGGTCTCATTTCGACGCTGGTACTGGTCTACCGGGCCGTGGTGACGATCTTTCCGGTGCTGCCCGATGAACCGGACGAGGGCCACAGCCATTCCGCTTCGAGCGAGCAGATAGGAAGTGCCGTATGAGATTGCCGGTTGCCATACCGCTGATCGTGTCTCTCGTGGGTTTTGCGTCGTGGGCCGAGGAGGCCGCCACGCCGCAACATCCAGCCGAAGCGATTGCCCAGGACTGCCGCGTGTGCCACGCCAGTGCAACGCCCACGCCCGAGCACGCGGAGTTGAACGCGTGCCCCCGGCATATCGCGACGATCGCCGAGGAGCACGATGATTCCGAAGCGCCGGATGTGTTCATCCTGGACAAACTGTCGGATATCTATGTGCCGGTCGTGTTCCCGCACAAGCTGCACGCGGAAATGACGGAGATGGGCCAGGGCTGTGAAGTGTGCCACCATCGCAATCCGCCGGGACGGATTCTGGCTTGCGATGAATGCCATGGGGGGCCGTCCAACCCGCAGAATCTGAAACAACCGAGTTTGAAGGGTGCGTACCACCGTCAGTGTTTAAGTTGCCACCGGGAATGGACCCACGAGACGGACTGTGTGATTTGTCACGCACGCAAGGACCCCAACAAATCGTACACGCCGCCGCCGGAAGATACGGACATCATGGGGATGCTGCATCCGAATATCGAGACGCCGGACGTGAAGGTGTATGTGACGGACGATCTCGAGGATACGCCGTACGCGACATTCCATCACAAAGAACACGTCGAGGTCTTCGGCCTTCAGTGCGTGGATTGTCATCGGGAGGAGAGTTGCAGCAACTGCCACGACACGATCGCGCGGCCCGCGCGCGTTCGTGAAGATCCTCATGAGGACTGCGTGCGATGTCATACACCGGAAACGGACGCGGACTGCACCTTTTGCCACGCGGAGGCCCCGCTGGGACCGTTCAATCACACGGAACGAACGGGGTTCGATCTCACGACATTTCACGCCGAGCTGACCTGCCGCAATTGCCACAAAGGCGAAACACGGTTCGAGAAACTCGACCCGGACTGCACGAGCTGTCACGCTCCGGACTGGGTGCCGGAAGGGTTCGATCACGCGCGTACCGGTGTTGAACTCGACGAGACGCATAGCGGGATTGACTGCACGGGATGCCACGCCGAGGGACTCGGGAAGCCGCTATCCTGTGCGTTCTGTCACGATGACGGCCGGACCTCGTTTGAGGTGGCCGAGAAGGAGCCGGGCTGAATCCGGCCAGGATGTCGGCGTTACACGAGGAAGGCGTTCAGTGCAATTTCCTGAAGCCCCGGGCCGACCAGTTTGGATATGGGACAGCCTTCTTTGGCCTGATTTGCCAAGGTTTGGAATTCGTCGTTTGAGATCCCGTCCGCTTTGGCTTTGGTGTCGAGTTCGATTTTGGTAATCGCGAACCCGCCGTTCGCGGACTCCAAATGCACGCGGGCGTCGGTCTTGATGGATTGGGGTTCGTAGCCCTTGTCGCTCATCTGCGCGGCCAGGGCCATGCTGAAACAAGACGCGTGTGCAGCCGCGACCAATTCTTCCGGATTGGTGCCTTTCGCATCTTCGAAACGAGAACGGTAGGTCACGGGTGCGTCGTCGATCGCGCCGCTGTCCACGGAAACGTGTCCGTTCCCTTGTTTCAGATTTTGGGTCCAGTTCGCGCTCGCCATTCGTGTCTTCGGCATCGTATATCCTCCCTCGGTTTCTCGTTGCTGACTATGCATGCACCGCTTGTCCGCGCAGGTAGATGTCCCTCGGGACTTCACGTCCTTCGGTGACGCAGATCTTTGCGCGGCGCCGTTCTTCGTCGATGCGATTAAGCACAAACGCACCCTTCACGATTCCGTTTGCGAGCCACCACGTACTGAAATTGCCATGCTTCACATCTCCGACGTGCAGGACTTCGTCCGTGTCTGCCGTATCGCCCCAGAATTCCCAGGACAGATCGAACATGTCGGAGAACAGGTAGGGAACTTCGTCGAAGGCCTGGTGTTGGCCGAGCATGTTGCGCGCCGCCAGGTTGCCTTGGTCTACGGCGTTTTGCCAGTGTTCGACGCGGCGGGTGGAGCCATAATGAAGGTCCCGGTATCGGGCCACGTCGCCGGCGGCGTAGATGCCGTCCGCAGGCGTTGCCAGGAATTCATCCACGAGGATGCCATCATCGCAGTCGAGACCGGCCGCTTCTGCCAGCGCAGTTTCGGGGACAACGCCGATGCCGGCGATGACCGTGTCGGCCGGAAAGGTATCGCCCGACTCGGTGCGGACTTCGATGCCGTTACCGTTCGTCGCGACCTCCGTCACGCGTTCATGATTGTGGAGCGTCACGCCGTGGCCGGTGTAGTAACGGGCAAAGTATTCGGCCATTTCGGGCGTGAAGAAGGCCGGTAACGGCCGCTCGCCCGGAAAGAGCAGATCGACCGGTTCACCCTGCATCGCGAGGCTGGCGGCCACTTCCATGGCGATGAACCCGCCCCCGATTACTGCTGGATGTTCCTCACGGCGCGCGTTGTCTCGAATGTGTTCGGCGTCTTCGATACGTCTCAGGTATTGGATTGGAGCCCCTTCGCTCGGTGCTCCGAGCGTTCGGACGCGGGAACCGGTGCACAGGAGCATTTTCTCAAATCCGATGGTATCGCCGTTTTCCGTTTCAACGTGCCGGCGTTCGGGATCGACAGCCGCGACGCGCGTGTTCAACTGAAGGTCGATGCCATGTTGATTGTAGAAAGTTGCGTCATTGATTAGAACGTCGTCGCGATCCTTGTCGCCACGAATATATGCCTTGGACAGGGGCGGCCGATCGTAGGGCGGGTTCGCTTCGGCGGACAGGATTGCGACCTCGCCAGGTTTCAGGTCCTGCCGCGCAAATTCCTGCGCTGCGTTCCCCGCCGCCGGGCCGCCGCCCACGATGAGATGGTTATACGTACGCATGGTCGCCCTCCTTTCTGTAGATCGGGCGTAACGGATCACTCTTCGCGGCGTCGCGTTCGAGCGAAGGTTCACGCTCAGGACGCTTCCACTCGGATCGCGACGCCGCTGATTGGGAAGTGCAAGCGATATGCCGAGTCGGTTCTGCGTGTTCATGGGGGCGGCGGTAAGGATCTTGCTAAATCGACGTATAAAAAGTGCACGTACCGTTACCAAACTGCACGACAAGAAGCGATACACCTCATGGACGCCCGCTGTAACGATCTTATCGTGTCACGCTGGCATATCGCTTGCACTTCTATTTTCGAGGAGGGGCGGAGCGGCTGTAGAGAAATGGAGGTACGAGATGAAGACGCTATCAACCAAAGAGCTGCGGAAATTCCGCGATGAGAAACAATCGGTGCCAGTTATCAATGTGCTGCCGAAGGAGAACTTTGAGGAACAGCATATTGCGGGCAGCGTGAGCATTCCGATGCAGGAACAGCATTTCGTGGAGAAGGTGGAAGACGAGGTGAAAAGTAAGTCGACGCCGGTAGTCGTGTACTGCGCGAACAAGCATTGCGACGTATCGCCCAAGGCGGCCCGGCAACTTGAGGATGCCGGATTCTCGCAAGTGTTCGACTACGAAGAAGGCACCCAGGGGTGGAAAGATGCCGGTCTTCCCGTGGTAGTCGGGGATTCTCACACGCACTAACCATTGGGTCTGTAACCCCAATCGGCTCAGAAGCTTCACGTGCCATTCCAAGCTCGTTGGGTTCATAGAGTGCGTGTGAGAATTCCTCAACAGTGAGCCCAGAGTTTTTCTCGAAAGCATTTCTCACCCCGCCCGAGGTAACGGTTCGCAACACGAAGTCTTTCGTGCGGTGAGAAATGCGGAGTCGGGGCCGCAACAGAGGCCCCCACAGTCTGCGGGGAGGCCGTTGCGCGACTCGGTGAATCGTTAGTGCGTTTTGATGGCGATTTCGCGGTCGCGGCGCGACGATTCGTAGATGGCGTCGATAATCTGCTGGATGCGAAGCGACTCGACGGGTTGCACGCGCACGGGGAGTTTTCGTTCGACGCATTCGGTGAAATGACGAACTTCCATGCGGTGGCCTTCCTGGACGGGAAGCCAGTCGAACTTGGTGCTGGTGAGGGAACGGCCTTCGTAGCTGTATACCCCGGGGGGTTCCGTGGCGATCCCGGCCTTGTCGCCTAAGATGGAAATTCCACCGCGCTCTTCCGGGATGTTGGCCGCCCAGGAGACCTCGAAGGTCAGGGTAATGTCATTCTCAAAACGCACGTACGCGGAAGCGTAGTCTTCCACGTCGAATTCCTCGGGAGGGTAGGTTTCCCCCCACTCCCCGTTGCAGAGGTCTTCGCGGTCGCCGAACATCCGATACACCTTACCGGATGCAGCGACCGGACGGGGACTTCCCATAAGCCAGACCGCAAGGTCGAGCACGTGCACGCCGATATCGATGAGGGGTCCGCCCAAGGACTCATCGCGAAGGTGAAACTTGCCCCAGCCCGGGATGCCGCGGCGGCGCAGCCATGTGGCGTTGGCGGAGTAAATCTGCCCGAGTCGCCCGGATTCGACGACCTCCTTGAGCTTTTCGCTCACGGCCTCGAACCGCATATGCTGCCCGGCCATCAACTTCCGGTTGGCAGTCGTGGCGGCCTTGATCATCGTCCGGCACTCGGTGGCGTTCATGGCCATGGGTTTTTCGACAAGCACGTGCGCGCCGGCTTTGAGCGCAGCGATCGTGAGGGGTGCGTGGCAGCGGTTTTGCGTGTAGACCCCGATGATGTCGTACGGCCCCTCTCGGAGCATGCGCTTGTAATCGGTGTAGACGAGGCGGGCGCCATACTTCTCGGCCTTTTCTTCCGCGCGCTCCTTAATGATGTCGCACACGCCGATGAGTTCGACGCGGCCTTCGGCCTCGAGCTCATGCCAATGCGGCAGGTGATAGCGCTCCGATGCGTCGCCCGCGCCGATAATTCCGACCTTCAACTTTATTTTGCTCATTAATGGTCCCCGGGAAGTATCGCTCTGTTGACCCGTTCATCCTGGTTGTCGCGAATCCCCCGATCGCGAACCGTTTCCGGTGCAGGCCCCAGCGAAACACGTGCGACGTAGGGCAGGTGATCGGACGCGACTCGCGCCACGGGGGTGTCGACAAAGCGGGATGATACGGCATTGATAGAGCCCGACACCAGCACGAAATCGATTCGTTGGTCCGGCATCGAAGTTGCCGATTCTGCGGCGCCGAACGTGTCCCGGTAGCGCGTCAGTAGGATTGTGATGGCCGGCCCATCCGGTCTTTCGTTCAGATCGCCGGCAAGTATGGTGGGGAGGTCCCGCGCCAGGTCGACTACACGCGCGGCCTGCTCCTTGCGCGCTTGGGGAAGCAGGTCGAAATGCGTATTGAGCACATCGATGTCCCGGCCGTCGACATTCACGACCGTTCGGAGACATCCGCGACGTTCGCCGCCTTCAACGAAGGGCAGGGAGAAGTTCGCTGACTCGACGATAGGGAAGCGGGACAAGGTGCTATTGCCATAGGCGCCGCCTTCCAGATCGAGATTGGGTCCAAAGGCGTATTCCATATTCAAACGTTTGGCCAGTTCGGCCGGCATGTCGACGCGGTGCGTCCGGGCGCAATTGCGGTCGACTTCCTGGAGACATACGATGTCGGGCCGTTCGTCGGTAATGACAGTTGCGATACGATCCAGATCCAGGACGCCATCCGTGCCTTCGGCGTGGTGGAGGTTGTACGTTACTACACGAATCTCGGGTTCGGCCGAGAGCGGCAGCAACCCGGTTAGAAGCGACAGGGCGAGCGCGGTTCCGAACATGATACGTTCTGTCCCCCAATTGTGGCTTGTATTCGTGATAATGCCGGTTGAGTGTATCATGGTTCCCTGGGTACGAAGGAGTTTCGGAACGGACGTTTTGCGGGGTCTGGTGCGGAGCCGTGCGCGTCTGGTGGGTGGGACGGTGTTTGTAAGTTGGGGTAAATAATCAGCTTACAGTTCTTCAGAATACGCACTTCCTGGCCTGGCGTCGTTTTGCGATTTGGGAGACCTCGAAGGCTTCACCGGTCGTGTAACAACGGGGGCGGAAAGTGGTATTACTACTAAGCAATGGGGAAGCATTGCGTGCATGGGAACAGGCAAGATTATACCAGATATAGATTGCGTTTTCGGAAATAGTGGTGTATACTGTGTCCCGCACGCTACATATAGTAGCTTATCTTTCCGACAGACGTATCTGGTGATACGGACGGATGAGATGGGGTCGTTGACCCGTTGTGCAGCGTCACGGTTTGTCAGTAGGAGGCGTTTGCGCTGGACGGCGGTTGGTTAGGCAGGACGAGTCTTACAAAACGAATCTGCACAAAAGGAAAAGGAGGTGACATTCATGAAGCACATCAAGGCATTGACGAAGGTCGATCCGCGGATGGCCGCAGCCCCGACGGGTAAGTGCGACACCATTCTGAAGACGCCGGAAGAGAAGGATGCGAAGAAGGCCGAGAAGCAGAATCCGAGCAGCTAACTTTCGGTTGTAATTTCCAGTCAGATTATTCCAGGCTGCGTCTCTTGCTCGAAGCGAGAGGCGCAGTCGTTTTTTGTGCGATTCACGAGGAACGGACTACGCCTCGCGATCGAAGCTGGGAACCGGCAATTGCTCTCCCCCACGCTTGGACGACTCGTGGGCCACCATCCCCGGGACGCAAAAGGCGAGCGCTTCGTAGAGATCGATGACGGGTTCGCGGTCCTCGACGAGGGCCATGATGAATTCGTTGGTGAGGAACGGATGGGACCGGCCGTGGCCGCTGTCCTGCCGCATGGCCTCGGGCACCATGTGCCAGTAGTCCGGTAATACGTCCTCCCCGCTTTCCGGTAAACGCAACGCGAAGGGCTGGCCGCCGGAACCTGGCATGTAGAGGACGCCTTCGGTGCCGAACCATTGGGCGCGCTCGCCGTGGGCGTGGAGCTTCCACCCCACGTTGCACCGGAACGGTTTGCCGGATTGCGTGACAAACATAGCGGTCTCGTTCCAGAAGGGGTTGTTGTAGTCGTTGTCTTTGAGCGCCGGTTCATCGTCGCCCCAACCGACGGAAGAAACGCGGGTCAGCCGCTCGCCCGTGACGCCCACCAGAAACGCCGTGGAATGGGTCGGGTACAACATGGGCGCGAACCCGTAACGCCAGGTCCGCTCGCCGTTGAGGTACCAGAGCGATTTCCGTTCGGCATCGTTCATGGGGTGATAGTACTCGGCCTCGGTATAGACCAGTTCGCCGAACAGTCCATCCTGATGCAAGCGCCGGGCGGTGATGGTTTCCCACCGGTAGTAGCTGGTTTCCGCGCTCATGTAGCGAAGGCCCGTGCGCTCCTTCACCTCCTTCAGCCTGGCGGCGTCCTCCAACGTCATGCACGCCGGGCATGCGGAGATCACGTGTTTGCCGGCTTCCATACAGGCGATGACGTGGCGCGGATGATCGGGTGCGCCGGTGAAGACGGCAACGGCCTCGATGTCAGGGTCGAGGATGAGTTTTTCGAGGGACTCGTAGGACTTCTCGCAGCCGTAGGTTTTCATGAGGTGATCGCGACGCTCCGGAATGAGGTCGCTGACGGCCGCCACTTCGCAATTGGGGTGCTGATGCCAGTGGAACATCGCGCCGAACCTCCCGCCGACAACCCCAATACGGATCTTCCGATCGGAGGTCTGGGACCATTCCAGCCCATCAGCGAGGACAGACTGCACGGCCAGCGGCGCGGCGAACGAGGCGCCGGCGGCGATGAGACTGGCGCGCTGGAGGAACGAGCGGCGGGAAAGGCTAAGCATACTTTTTACTCCCAGTGATGTCATACGTTTCGGCATTCGAACTAACCACCTCGTCAGCGTTGGAAGCAATTTGAACCCTGAGGACTGAATATTGCAAGGATTCATCCTTTTAAGTCATGCATACTGCGTGCGGTAAATGGCAGTTTCCCTAGATAATGGGAGCCAACTTCCATTTGCAGGAATTGGGGATAAGGTTGTTATTCACTGAAATTGCGAAAAGTATAGAATACTATAAACTAAACAATTTTGTTGATGTCATCGGGATTTTCGGGTATACTGTCTTGTGATTCGATAAAATTGCCGTGCTTTTGCGGAATTTTCAGACAGCGGGGCTCTTGGCCGTACTTTTTCCCGTGTCATAGGGGGATTCTGTACTCGACGACCGGAGCCGCAACGTGAGAAGGGGAGGATTGACAACATGAGTCGTAATCGCTCACTGGGGTTCAAGATTATTGCAGGTTACGTTTTAATCATGCTTTTCGTAGGTATAACGGGGATAGCGGGCTACGTGGGGATTAGGCAATTAACTACGCAGATGCACCACGTGGGAGATGAGGAGGTCCCGCTTCTGGAAGCGGCAAACGGGTTGAAGTATCAAGTCCAGGCGAGCGTGGGTCGGATGGAGGAATTGCGGTCTGCGACGGCCGTGATCGCGATCGCACAGACCGACAAGGTGGACGCGATCGAGTCGGAGTACCAGAAGGCGGCAGACGCGTTTGAGACCTACCTTTCGGCGGCACAGGAGGGCGGTCAGATCGAGGGTGGCCTTACGGTCGTCAAGACGGATGACACCGAGTTACTTGATCTATTGGCGCGCGGAGATAAACTGCACAATGACGAGTTCGGTCCTGCGGCTGAAGAGATTGTGGAGCACGCCCGGGAACTTGTAGCGGCCAAGAAGGCGGCTGATGCTGGCATGGAGGAGCAAGACCAGCAGTTTGATCTCTTTGTAAAGGCGTTGGATGCCATGGAGCAGAGGATTCTCGGCATCTTTGTGAAGGACAAAGATGCCGCTACTACGGTGGAAGAACTCCGGAAGGTCACCGACCAAGATACTCCGTTAATCGACGCGGTGATGGACATGCGGCTGGCAGTTGCGATGGGCCGAGTACGGATCGAGGAACTCGCACAGTCGACTGATCGGGAAAGTACCAATGAGGGGAAACAGCGATTCGATGAGGAAATGGCACGCTTCGACCAAGTGAGTAACGCTCTACGCAGGGGTGGCGAAATTGGCGAGGTTACTGTCGAGCCGATTAAGGACAATGAACTCCTGGGGCTTCTTGATGCGTGTGATGCAGCGCACGACGGCTATTTAGAAAAGGCGAACGCCCTGATGGAGGGCCAACTGGGGCTGATCGATACCGCCGACGCCGCTAAGGCCGCGGCCGTACGATTGGCCAAGGCCGGGGATGATATCCAGAATTTGTTCAAGGAATCGGCGCAGATGGCGCGGGACGAAGTGGAAAGTGCACAGGTAGCTGGTGAATCTGCGGCCGCTCGCGCAACCACCACGATGATTATTATCGTGCTCGTTTCGGTCGTGTTGGGCATCTTGATTGGCGTATTGGTGACTCGATCGATTACGAAGCCGATCAACGCCATTATCGAAGGACTCCGCGGTGGAGCGTCCCAGGTAACTGCGGCGTCGCAGCAGGTGGCGGAATCGAGTCAGTCGATGGCGGAAGGCGCCAGCGAGCAAGCGTCGTCGCTGGAAGAGACCTCGGCATCGTTGGAAGAGATGGCGTCCATGACCCGGCAAAATGCCGACAATGCGCGCCAGGCGAACACGATGACTGCGGAAGCCAGTGAAGCGGCGGGTTCCGGCGAAAAGGCTATGGAACGGATGTCCGACGCGATTAACAAGATCAAGACATCGTCGGACAAGACGGCCAAGATCATCAAGACCATCGACGAGATCGCCTTCCAAACGAATCTCCTGGCGTTGAACGCAGCGGTTGAAGCGGCCCGTGCGGGCGAGGCCGGAAAAGGGTTTGCGGTGGTGGCCGAGGAAGTACGGAATCTCGCACAACGAAGTGCTGAGGCCGCGCGCGACACATCGGCGCTCATCGAGGAATCGCAACAGAACGCGGATGGCGGCGTAGAAGTCAGCGCCGAAGTGGCCTCGATTTTGAGTTCCATCGGCGCCGGCGTACAGAAGGTGAACCAGCTCGTCAGCGAAGTTGCCGCGGGAAGTTCCGAGCAATCGCAGGGCATCGAACAGATCAATCTCGCGGTCGCACAGATGGATCAGGTGACGCAATCCAACGCCGCCAATTCCGAAGAGGCGGCCGCCGCTAGCGAGGAGTTGTCGGCGCAGGCGCGGGAGTTGAACGACATGGTGGCGGTATTGACCGCCCTGGTATCCGGCGGAAACGCCAGCCAGGTGGACAGCGTTTCACCGCCGCCTCGACGTGGGGCCCGCAAAGCGGCGCAACCGCCCGTCGAGCGGCGTAAGGTGGCCGTACACCATCCGGCCTTAACGGCTCCGGCCCACCGCGACGGTTCGAATGGTAAGAAGCCCGAAAAGGTAACGTCGCCGGAAGAGATTATTCCGTTGGACGACGCGGATTTGGCAGACTTCTAAGCGCACCGCGATTATGCAACGACCCCAGAGAATCTGCTCGCATGCACGGTAGCCGGAACGCAGCACCGTGCATGTGAGCAGCGTCTCGGTGATTCTCGGGCCCGGAAATCTCACACACACCAAACGTTGGATCGGTAACCCCAACCCGCTCTAGGTCTTCACATGTAGGTGCGTGCTTTTTGGGTTGACAGAGTGCGTGTGAGAATTCGCTCAACCACGCCCACGGTGTGGCCGTATTTCTCGAAAGCAATTCTCACCGCACCCAAGGTGCCGGTCTGCAAGACAACGTCGTTCCGGTGGTGAGAAATTCGCCTAGGCAGGTAGATTAGGGGCTGTCTACCTTCGATCCTACTAAGAACTTCTACCAAAAACCAAGTCGTCAGATTGTGGTGCAGCCATCCTGGCTGCTTTTGGCTGATGGAGAAGGCAGGCAAGAATGCCCGCACCACAATGGCTCGGACAGGTATGTTTTTTGTTAAAAGTTTTAAGTCAGGAGAAGGTTCTATGTTGCAAAATAAGCGAAAAACCATTAATAGTATTAAACGAAAAATAGGCTTGAATTAGCTGGAATTCTCATATATATTAGGAGCAGAATTCGATAAAATGCTGCAAGTATGCGGGTTTTACGGTTCAGGGGGCTTTTGGCCGTGTTCTCTTCCTGCGTCGATAGGGGGTCCTATTGTCGACGACCAAGGCCGTAACGTGAGATAAGGAGAGAAGTTATCATGTTTCACAATCGATCGCTGGGGTTTAAGATAGTCAGTGGATACATCTTGATAATCTTATTCGTTGGTATTACAGGAGTTACGGGGTACTTGGGGATCCGGCAATTGGCGGCTCAGTTGCACCGTGTGGGGGATGAGGAGGCCCCCCTTCTGGAGGCGGCGGACGGATTGAAGTTCCAGATTCAGGCGAGCGTACGGCGGATGGAAGAGTTGCGATCGGCGTCAGCGGTCATCGCGATAGCGCAACCGGAGAAAATAGACGAAATCGAGTCGGAATATCAGAATGCGGCGGATGCCTTCGAGTCCGATCTGGCGGCGGCACGGGAGGGCGGTCAAACCGCGGACGGTATAACGGTGATCAAGACGGATGACACGGAATTGCTCGGTCTGTTAGCGCAGGGCGACAAGTTGCACAACGACGAGTTTGGCCCTGCGGCGGAGCAGATTATCGAACATTCCAAGGAACTTGTCGCGGCCAAGCAAGAGTCGGACGCCGGGATGGAGAAGCAGGACGAGCAATTCGCGGTCATGATGAAGTCCCTGGACGACATGGAGGGGAAGATCCTGGATGGGTTTGTGCGGGACAAGAACGCCGCGACCACGTTGGAAGAACTCCGGACCGTGACGGATCGGGATACTCCGCTCATTGATGCCGTGATGGACATGCGGCTTGCGGTTGCCATGAGCCGGATTCGCCTGGAAGAACTTGCACAAACGACGGACCTGAAAGCCGTGGACGAAGGACAGCAAGGCTTTGAAGAACAGAAGAACAACTTTGACGCGGTGACCGAAGTCCTCCGGGAAGGCGGCCAGCGTGGCGAGGTAACGGTCGAACCGGTTCGCGACAGCGAGTTGCTGGGGCTTCTCGACGCATGCGACACCGCCCACGATGTGTATATGGGTCAAGCGGATGCGATGATCGCGGATCAGCGGTCGTTGATTGGAACGGCCAGCGCCGCTCGGGAAGCGGCCCAACGCCTGGCCACGGCCGGGGACGACATCCAGAAGCTTTTCGGGCAGTCGGCTGAGATGTCGCGCGGTGAAATGGACAATGCGCGGGAGGCGGGTGAATCGGCAGCGGCCCGGGCCACGACGATCATGACGATCATAATCCTTCTTTCCGCGGTAATCGGGTTAGCGGTCGGTGTGTTGTTAACGTACTCGATCACCAAGCCTGTCAATCGGATCATCGACGGCCTCAGCTTTGGGGCGGACCAGGTGAATGCGGCTTCACAGCAGGTTGCGGCGGCAAGCCAGTCCATGGCGGAAGGCGCCAGCGAGCAGGCGTCTTCGCTGGAAGAAACGTCCGCGTCGTTGGAGGAGATGGCATCCATGACGCGGCAGAATGCGGATAACGCACGCCAAGCAAACACGATGACGGAGAACGCCAGTCAGGCGGCGTCCAAGGGTGGTCAGGCGATGGGTCGGATGTCCGAAGCCATTTCCAAGATTAAGGAGTCGTCGGATCAAACCGCGAAGATCATCAAGACGATCGATGAGATCGCCTTCCAGACCAACCTTCTGGCCCTGAACGCGGCGGTCGAGGCGGCGCGGGCCGGTGAAGCGGGCAAGGGTTTTGCGGTAGTGGCGGAAGAAGTCCGCAGTCTGGCGCAGCGCAGCGCGCAGGCGGCAAAGGATACGTCGGAACTGATCGAGGGTTCGCAGCGCAACGCCGACAACGGGGTCGAGGTGAGCCAGGAGGTCGCGTCCATATTGGGGGCCATTTCGGAATCGGTTCAAAAGGTCAACCAGTTGGTAAGCGAAGTCGCCGCGGGCAGCAACGAACAGGCGCAGGGCATCGATCAGATCAATGTGGCGATGTCGCAAATGGACAAGGTGACGCAGTCCAGCGCGGCCAACTCCGAGGAAGCTGCGGCAGCGAGCGAAGAATTGTCTGGGCAAGCCAGCGAGTTGACGGACATGGTGCGGGATCTTACGCAGATTGTGTCCGGCGGCAACGGGACGAACGGACGGGCGGTAGCGACCAACGGCAAGCGCGCGTCGCACGCGGTAAAGACGCATGCCGCCGAGCAGGGGCGCCGTGTGACCGATCATGCGCTCGCACTGGCGGCGCCGGAGCGGCACGGCCAATCCCGGAAACGGGATGCGGCCAAGGTGAAAACGCCGGAGGAAGTCATTCCACTGGACGATACGGACTTGGCGGACTTCTAATATGTCCATTACCTGTGTATTCTACTAACGGGGTTTTCCGCCGCCGGATGCGGATCCGGCGGCGGGAATCGACCGCGATAACGAGTGGGAAGTGTGAATTACGCGGAGGGGAGACCATGCGGAGTATCACAGGGATTGTTTTGTTCGGCATCATTGCGGCGGGTTTTTCGGGGGTGGCGGTTGCGGATCTGCAGAACGTGACCGTCGGGGGCAAGCTGGAGATCTATGGGGCGTGGTATTCGGAATTCTTCGAGCCCAATGACGGCCAGATTCGGATACCGGATTTCTTTCTGCCCGGCCGTCCGATCGGTCCGAATGGGACGGCGTCGGTCATTCGTTCCGGGGGCAGCGGCAACGAGCTAAGCTTTTTCGAGCAGCGGACGCGACTATCCGTGGACGCGGATTTCACGAACAACGTGCGCGGGTTTATCGAGTTCGATTCGATCGATACCTGGGGTGAAGATTTTCGGAGCGACTATTTGACCGGGGCCGACGGCCGCGCCTTTACCGGCGACGATCTCGAGTTGTATCAGGCGTTCATCGACGTGGACGGGATGTTTGGCCGTCCGTTGCGTTTGCGCATTGGCCGGCAGGAATTGGAGTTTGGTTCGGGCTGGCTCGTCGGCGCCGATCCGGGGCCGGACCCGTTTGTGGGGCTATCGTTCGACGCGATCCGTCTGGATTACACGCTTGACGAAATCCAGGTTACGGGGTGGTGGGCGAAAGTTGCTGAGCGGGGTATTCGGGAGCAGGATGGGGACACGGACTTCATGGGGGTGTATCTGACCTTCAGCGAATCCGGCGATGCGCCTACGCAAAGTGGCTTGCGGTTGGAGGAAACCATCTTCCCCATCCACATGCTGTATCACACCATGCGGCACGGTCCGATGCGCGGGCGATTGGCGCATCCGACTGAAGAAGTGACGTTCGACTTGTACTGGATGTATCTCCGCGATGGGGCTTCGCAGAATGATACGAACTTCATCGCGCCCATCGAGTGGTTGGAGGATGTGTTCCGGCTGGACGACTATGACGTGACCAACCTGCACACGGTGGGCGCGCGTGGCGCCGGAAATGTGAACCGGTTCGACTGGGAGTTGGAAGCCGCGTACCAATGGGGTGATGCGGACTCGGTGGGCGCGCTGTTCCTTCCGAACGGGCAAATCTATGGCGACGATGGCGCGTCGTGGAATGCCTGGGGCGGTCATACGGAGATAGGCTATACCGTTGACGGGGAATTGCAGATTCGGCCGTTCCTGGGCGCGGCGTACTACGGCGGCGAAGATAATCGGGACCTGTCGTTCCGGGAATGGATCAACCCTTTCTACCGGTCGGACGCGAGCGTGTCATTCAACCGGCTGTATTCGTCGTGGCGGGAAGACTCGTTTATCGACGCGTCGGCCATGACAAACTTCTGGAAAGCTTACGCAGGGTTCACGATGACGCCCACGCCGGCCATCGAACTTGGCGGGTCGGCGGTATACCTGGAGACGCTGGAGCCTTTCGACCGGCCGGCAACGTTCAGCGTGGGCGATTGGCAGGTGCCGTTGGCGCCCGCGCTGGCCTTCTGGACCGACCAGGGCTCTAATGAGCTCGGCTGGCAGACCAACTTGTGGCTGGTCTACAACTATACCGAGGACCTTTCCTTTGAAGTGGGCTGGAGTCATTACTTTGTCGGTGAAGGCATCGACGATGGTGCATTCATTGACGAGAATGGTTTGACCTTCATTGGCGGACAAGACAAGAACGACGCGGATTATGTGTATTTTCTGACGACGCTGGAGTTCTAGGATCTGGCCTTGAACGCTGGATGACCCCGTCGTGGCAGTCACGCTGCGACGGGGTTGTTCTTTTGCGATTACGATGGGAAGATCGCAGGACTGGCGGGGCAATTCCGCTTGATGGTGTTTACGCGGATGGCGTGAGCTGGATCCAGACTTTTCGGGTGCGGGGGCCGTCGAATTCGCAGAAGTAGATGGACTGCCAGGTGCCGAATTGGAGTTTGCCGTTGCGGATGAGGACTTGCTGGCTGAAGCCCATCATGCTGGCTTTGACGTGGGCGGCGGCATTGCCTTCGGCGTGGGCGTAGCCCCCCTCCCAGGGCACGTTGCGTTCGAGAATCATCTTCATGTCGCGTACCACGTCGGGGTCGGCGTTTTCGTTGATGGTGATGCCGGCGGTGGTGTGCGGCACGAAGATGGTGCAGACGCCATCGCGCAGGCCGGAGTCGCTGACGACGCGCTGCACGTCGCGATCGATGTTGAGGAACTGGCAATGGTCGCGGGTGGAGATGGTGATTTCGTGCATGGTGTTGGTTCCCGGATTTTTGCGGCTGTGGATTAGCGGTAGTGTACCACGAAGAAGCGATCGGACGGATCGGGAACATCAGGCTTTACCGTACGCCGGCGCAAATCGATCAAATCCGGATGAAGATCTTCTTCTTGTACAGGAACCGCAGCAAGAGGAAGAGCAGCGCCATGGCGGTTACTGTCGTCAGGAGATCGCCATAGCGGCCGGCGGCGTTCTGGACGTGTCCCCCGACGAAGAGTTTGGCGAGGTCTTCGAATTCGACAAAGCGCACGGCAAGATACGCGGTCAGGGCGTTGGAGCCAATCCAGATGAAGGGCGTAGACCATTTCCGGAGTTTCCAGACATCGATGATCAGGTAGAACGAGCCGAGTAGGAGGAGACTGAAGCCGCCCGCGGCCAAGACGTAGGAGGAGGACCAGATCTTCTTGATGATCGGGAATTGATGCCCCCATAGAAAGCCTGCGGCGACGCAGATAACACCGGCGGCAAGGAGGATACCGACCTTTTTGTATCCGGTCAGGGATCGGTTCTTGAGCAACAAGCCGGCGAACACCCCCAGCAGCGCCGAGGCGACGGCCGGAATGCTGCTCAGCAGGCCTTCGGGGTCCCAGTAGGTGTCCCAGCGGCGGCCGGGCAGGTAGTGGTAGTCGATGTAGTTGGCCCAGTTGTTGCCCTGGTCGAAGGAAATGCCGCCGTGCCCCCAAGCGGGATTGACGGCCGTCAACGCGGGTTCGGCCGGAACGGGCACGAAGGAGAAGAAGGCCCAGTAGCCGACGAGTATGGCCACGCACGCAATGACGAGGTAACGCAGCCGGAAGTTGAGGTAGAGAATGCCGGCGAAGAAGTAGCTGATGGCGATGCGTTGCAACACACCGACGAATCGAAATTCAGGCCACAACTTTGACATGCCTCCGTAGTAAATGATGCCCAAGAGGTACAACAGGATGAATCGGCGGATAAGGCGCACGTGCGCTCGGGCCTTCCCTTCTTCCCGCACATGCTTGTCGAGGGAGAATGGAATCGCCACGCCCATGAGAAAGACGAATAGCGGAAAGATAATGTCGTAGAAGTGGAGTCCCCGCCATTCGACGTGGCTCAGTTGTGTGGCGAGAAAACCGGTAACGCCGGAATGACCGATCTCGCTGAGACTGTGTACGAGGTCGTCAGCGCCGATGATCCAGAACATATCGAAACCACGCAGGGCATCGAGACTGATCAGCCGTTCGGTGATTCCGGGAACGTCAACGTCCGGGACCGGCAGTTCGTCGGGCGTAATTGGATCAAGGGGAGTGCTGTATTCGGGTGTCGTATCGGTCATGGGTTGTCGGTACCTTCCAATTGATCATCGGGACTTGCTGGTTGGAACTATCCAAGTCGATGGGCGATGAATTCGCAGCACTATAATGAGGGGCGGGGGCAAGGTCAACTTGGGGGGATAAAAGATCGAACGAAGAATCGATTACGATTACGAAGCACGATAACGATTACGAGGGGGAGAAGGTAATCGCATTCGATCTGGAGCAACGGGTCGATCTCCGCGGAATCGCCCTCCCCCAGTCCGCCGTCAATACTCGGCTTTGTTGAGGTTTCGGAGTCCGAGGCGCATGGGGAGCCAGGTGCTTGCGGCGCTGAGGATCGTAATAAAGACAATCGCGGCGGTGAGGGCGTAGGCAAAGGTATTGACGCCCCGGTAGGCATCGAGGGCGCGCCATTGCATGACGAGGGTCTGGGTGCCGACCACGAGGGTAATGTACCCCATGCTGAGGAGGAAGTTGAGGGTCCCTCCCATGCCGGAGACGATGCGGGCGGGGTTGTCTTCCTGAAAGTTGGGGTAGAGGCTGCCCAACCCGACGGCAAGCCCGGAGAGCCCGAAGTTGGTGATGACGATGCTGTATACGGCGAGGGCGAAGTAGATGGGCTCGACGCCGAGCATGTAACAGGACAAGACAACGAGTGTGATCGTGAACACCGAAGTCGTGGATACGCTGAGCCAGAATTTTTGCCAGATGAGTTGGCGGTAGGTCAGCGGAGCAAGACCGATCACCCAGAAACGACGTCCTTCCAGGCTGATGAGCGGGTAAACAAAACGGCTTGTCAATGTGGCCAGGATCAAGGTGCACGCGCCGATGTTCAGGCAGACGATCCAGTTGCGGTACGACGCGGTTTGGAATGCCGTCGATCGATCGCGCAGGCTCGCCACGTACACCGCCATGATGCCGAAGAAGATCACGAATTGAGACCACTGGGCCGGATCGCGCCAGAACAACCGGAAATCTTTGATGACCAGCGCGCGGTGCGGTTCGCGAAGGCCGCTGAAGATGCGATCGATACGGGATAGCCACCCGCGCCCGGGCGGGGTCTTGCGATTCATGTCGTTTCCGGCGAGGTCGGACCATCCGGGATAGAAGATCCATTGCGCGATGCCCGCGGACACGAGGACCATCATCAATGCATTCGACAGGAGCACAAGGAAGAAGAACGCGGACTCGGTGAACTGACTTTCTGCGGCGGCGAGTACGCCGCGGGTTGCCCAGTGGCTGGGCAGGAGCCAGGATTGGGTGCGCGACATGGCGTCGAGCACGCTGCTGAAATTCGGATCGGAAAGATGAACATCGCGGAAAATGACACGGAGGTACAGGAAGACCATGGCGACCGCGATGGCGGCGGCGCCGACCATGCTGCCTCGCGGCAAGCGGGGAAAAACGCGGACCAACACCATAGCGATGACCGCGCCGATGGCGGCGGGAATGCTGACGAAGGGCACGTAGAATGCGCCCGCGGCCAGATAGAAGGGCCACGGTGCGTCGTTTGTGATGCCGTAAGCCAGGATGAGCGGTGAACCCAAATAGGCCGAGGCCCAGGAACTGAAGGAGACGCATTCCACCAGCCGCGCCACGAAGAATTCCCACCAGGATATGGGGGCGTGCAGCAGATAGGCGACTTCGCGCGACTTGTAGAGCGTGGAGAAGGCGATCAGCACGTTGGAAAAGATCAGCATGAAGAACAGGGCCAACGCGAAGACGGACAACAATCGGGACATGATGATGTCGCCGAGGCTGATGCTACCCGGGTCGGCGCCGAAGCGCTTGAGCCAGTTGAAAGCGGCCCAGAAGGCGTAGTACGCGCCGAACCACAGGATCACGGCGGACGTGGACACCACCGCGACTTTCAACTTGGACTCGTCGCGGACGGAGGCGATGTGGTTTCGGGCGATGCGGGTTTTCGCCCAGAGCATGGCGCCCACGCGCGTCATGTCGTGTCCTCGCCTCGGGTGAGTTCAAGGAAGACGTCTTCCAGGCTGCCGGGGTTACGTGAGAGGGCCAGGATCTCCTTGAGCGTGCCGATGTGCAGGAGTTTGCCGTTATGAATGATGCCGATGCGGTCGGCCACGTCTTCAATGATGCTCAGCGAGTGCGTAGACATGAAGACGGTGACCCCCTCCCGCGTGCGCTGCTTGAGGTAGTCTTTGACGAACCGGATGTTCTTGGGATCGAGGCCGACCCAGGGTTCGTCGACGACGACGATCTTCGGGTCGTGCAGGAAACACGTCGCGAATGACAGTTTCTGCCGCATGCCGTGACTGTAATTCTCGATGAGTTGATCGCCGACGTGGCGGATCTCGAAGAGTTCGAGCAATTCTTCGGAGGCGCCGTTTAGCGAGGCCGCCGGCAATTGATACAGCCCGGCGACGAATCGCATGAACTCGCGTCCCGTAAGTTTTTCGTAGAGGAAGGGTGTGTCCGGGATGTACCCGAGCAACGCCTTTGTCTTGACGGGATCTTTCTGGATGTCGAACCCGCCAAGGACCGCGCGGCCCCCGCTCGGCTTGATCAGGCCGGTCAGCATTTTGATGGTCGTCGTCTTCCCCGCTCCGTTCGGGCCGAGGAAACAGAAAAATTCGCCGGCGGCGATATTCAGATTCAAGGACTGCACCGCCGCGTTTGCACCGAAACGTTTTGTGAGGTCGATGGTTTCGATCATGGACTAACCCTGCAATGAAGAAACGATGTCCGTCTGAGATTCTATGCCTTGGCGCCCCAATTTTGCACGACGTACCGTTACAACCCCGGTGGCACCATGTCGGCGAGTTGCCAGGGGTCGGTTTCGGGGACGTTGAGGTTACGAAAGGTCTCGATGACGATGTCGCGAAGCATGCGGATGCGTTTGCGGGCGGTGACGATGCCCTGGCCGTCTGCGCAGGGATGCCAGTAGGTGATATGAAAATCCCGTTCGTGGAACCAGCGTGCCATGAAATGCGGATCGGGGCCGATGGCTTCTCGCGATAGATAGGCTGCCGGGATGCGCGCGATCAGCGTTCCTCCTTCGTAAAGGATCGATTGGGCAAGTCGGACCATTTCGTCGGCGGTGTTCCAGAGCGTGAGGTCGGAGAGAACGACCGTGTCGACTTTGCCGCGCCAGCCTTTGGGTTCATCGGCATAGGTATCGTCATAGGAGCCATGGCGTTGATTCCGGCGGTCGTCGTTGGGGGCAATGCCGACGAGGCGGGTCGCTCCCCTGCGGCGTAAGGCGTACTTGGAGGCATCAAGGTTCATGCCGAAGTCCATGACAATGCCAGGCGCGTGCGGAAGGTAATCCGTCAGGGTGTCTCCCAGTCTGGTGGGTTCGGGCTTGGCCGACTCGAAGTCCGGAAAATTGCGGCGGACCACGTCGAGGATTTCGTCGACTCGATGATCGTACGTATGCCGGGCGAGCACCTCATCCCTGCCCAGTCGTGCGATGGTGTCGCGCGCGGTTTCGTCGTCTAAGTATTGCTGCGCGCGTTCGATTAACTCCTCGTCGGAATCGTACGCGATGAGGTGTTTGCCGTCTTCAAACAGGTCCAACAGTCCGTTGAACTCGCTGGCGCGGTTGGTCAGGAGCGGACAGCCCATGGCGAGGGCTTCGAAGATTCGCATGTTCAGGTCTTCGATAGCGGAGTGGTTGAATGCCAGCCGGCCGCTGCACGTATGCCGGCAGTACCCGTCGCCATGGACCCGTTCGAGGGCTTCGACGGAGAAGCGATCGGCGAGGAGATGCAACAGGCGCGCCCGTTCACGGTGCACGGGCATGCTGGCGGCACCGACGAAGGAGATGTCGTACTCCTTCGGCACGTCGACCGGGTAGTGGGTGTCCGGCGCGCATGCCAAGGGCAACCAATACACGTGGCGCGAACCGGTGGAACGAAGGTAGGGAATGTAGGCACGTTGCGCTGCAAACACGAGGTCGTAGTGGATGGCCTCGTTGACTTCCATGAGGCATTGCCAGGTGTCGATGCTGAGAAAAACCGTGGGGCAGGACAGATTGGCGGTCCTGGTGAACAGGGGTATGCCACCACCGGAAATGGATACGACGAGGTGCGGACTCCAGCCGTCTGGAAGCAGCGCGTAGAGATCGTCGACTGAACCGAGATCGGCCTCGATGTCGTTTTTGACGACCATGTGGGCGAGATGGTATCTCCCCCACCCTTTCAGCACATCCGGACTCGGGTTCGGGCCGACGGTCAGAACGTCGCAGTGTCTCCGGAAGGCGCGGACGTAGTGCCCGTGCCATGCGAAGGGATTGGCCTGACCAAGGATGCAAACGCGGATCGACATTGTATGACCTGTAGCAGTTCGTGTCTTCCGATTATGGCAGGCGGCGACGGGGGTTACAATGAGACCGTTGGGACGTATGGAACCAATGAGAATTCTGGATCAGTTGGCGGCAACGGAAGTAGTCTGCGTAGCGCCACCAGGTAGCCAGACGTAAACGTTCAAGGTTGCCCTCCCCCACTTTTCGGCCTGGTGGTGTTTTTTGAAGAAGACGTCAATGTGGTTGCCCTTGATGTCGCCGCCGCGATCTTCGACGCGACCGTAGCCGTAACCCGGCACGTACATGACGGTGCCGAAGGGATAGCGGGCGGTGTCGGCGGCGATGGTGCCAACGTCGGCTTGGGTGCCGCTGGCGGTCTGCCCAACTGTCTTGCGCTCGCCTTTCAGGGAACCTGAGGCGTAGACCGGGCGGAAAAGCCAGTTCCGTTTCCAGGCACAGCACTGCTTGCAGGGACAATAGGCGGTGACCTCCATGGGAACGACCATGGTGGCCGGGCCGAGGCCGTTGTCATTGGTCGCGCAGCCGAGGGGCAACACCACGACGGTAGCGACGGCAAGTGCTTTGTAAAGAGTTTTCATGCTGTCAACAGATTACTATAGGTTCGAGGTTTTGACAAGAGGAAACGTGAATTACGCTATTTTCATCATTGAGCCAACGGAAAACTGCCAACTACTCAAGCGTTTACCGCGTTGCCGCTTGAAGGGCTTTCCGATACACTAGCGGTCCATGGAGTGCGTTGGCGCACCTGGTGTTCCCGGTGGGGCCAGGCTTGGTCGAAATCAAAGGATACGTCCCTATGCAGTCTACTGAGAAGAACTACGCGGTGGCGCAACTCGATAGTCTGGATGCGGTTACCTGTCCGTGCGGCCGGGCGCGGCGGGCCTTTGCCTTGCCGGGCAATCCAGCGAGTGTGCATTTGGTGGACATTCGGATAGATGCGGAGACCCATTATCACAAGGGCATGACAGAGATATACCTCGTCCTCGAAGGGGAAGGCCATCTCGAGCTGGACGGCGAACTTATTTCTGTCAAGCCATTGACAGCCATCATGATACGGCCAGGCTGCCAGCATCGCGCGGTGGGGACCTTGCGGATCATCAATATCGCGGTTCCGGCGTTTGACCCCGGTGATGAATGGACGGATGAGCCTGGGTGAAATGGCGGGTGCCTGCTTTGGATAATGTATAATTTACTGTACATGATAGTCGATGGATTTGAGATAGATCGCGCATCCCATTGTATACTAATTGCTTACGATACATGGTTGAGACGGGAGAGGCATGGTTAACGCATTCGGAATCGGAGGCCGAAGGTGGGTGCGCATTTTGCGAGACCAGTTTTGAATAGAGCGATAACCCTATCGTCTGGTTTGCCGAACTCACAGATGCCGGCCGCGAGAAGCGGCAAAGACGTGGCAGGTGGCAGGGCCAGAGATTTGGGAGAGTTTGGGCCATCTGCGCTGGGGAATCGAGGAGAGCGGCCCTATGAGTGTTGCATTGGATTTCTCGTTGCGCTGCGAGATGACGGAGGAAACTCCCGAGTCCGGGAATGTGGCTATGGTCGCGGATAGTGATGACGCGGCGCTGGTCAGCCGGGCGCAAACGGGCGACTTCCGGGCCTTTGAGGAGTTGGTGCGGCGGTACCGCAACGATGTGTTTGCCCTCGCCTACCATTTTCTGCGCAATCGGGAAGAGGCGTGGGACACTTCGCAAGAGGTGTTTATCAAGGCGCACCGGTCGCTGAAACGGTTCCGCGGCGACGCGAGTTTCAAGACGTGGCTGATGCGGATTACGTCGAACCAGTGCAAGGATTATTTGAAGAAACGGCGGCTTTCGACCGTCTCATACAATGATGCGATTGAAGCCGAGCACGCGACAAGTCCGGTGCTGGGTCCGAGCCATGCGGCGGAGGCCCAGGAACTGGGCGACGCCATTACGAAGGCGTTGGACGGGTTGTCGTTCAAGCATCGAACGGCTTTTGTGTTGAGGGAATTTGAAGGATTGTCGTACGAGGATATGGCCCAAGTGATGGGCTGCAACGTGGGCACGGTCATGAGCCGCTTGCATCACGCACGGAAAAAGTTGCAAAACAGTCTCCAGCGAATGGGGTTTGCCGGAGGAAACGGTAATGAATAAGTGGGAACGAGATATCGCGCGCCGGTTTGACGGTGAAACCGGCGGGGATGGCAACGCGCCGGCCGATGCGCGGTCGGCGGCGTATGAGGCGGGTTTGCGACTATTGCGCGAAGGTGCGCAGCAGGCGGCGAACCGGGCCGAGATTGCCGATGCGCAGTTTCCGGCGTTTATGGAAGGCATTCGTGAGGAGACCGAGCGCCCGGCGCGCGGTCATCGCGGGTTTTGGGCGGTCGTTTCGTTGAGCACGGCGGCCCTGCTGGTTGCATTGTCCGCGTTTCTTCTGTTTACTACAGGTGAGCACGCCACGCCGACGGTCGTTGAAGCGGTAACGAACGAAGTCGAAACCGTGTCGACGGAGATCAACGGGGCAACGGTTGATTCATACACCGATGGTGACGGTACCACGGTGCTTTGGGTAAGTAACGGTAAACGAGATCTGCTGTGAGTTTTGCGGGGTTGACGATCTTTCTGGTCGCGTTGGTGGGAAACGCCGACCAAGCGCTTGAGCTTCCGGTTACCATTTCGATGGTCGCCGTGCAGGCGACGAATGAGAATCGCCCGGCGAACGAGAAGTTTTTTGAGTCCGGGTTGGAGTCGATTCGCTCCAGCCTGGAGAGTCTCCCCTTCGACACCTTCCGGAAAGTGAAATCCGACCGCGGGCAGGTGTCGGCGCAGGAAGAGGCGAAGTTCGCCATTGACGATCGCTACACCTTGTCCGTCACCCCGTTATCCGGCGATACGGAGGGACGGGTCCGCGTGAAAGTCCGGATCACCGAGAAGGTCGAGAAGGACGGGAAGACGGTCACCCAAAAAGCCCTGGAAACAACCAGCGCAATTGTTCCGGGGCGGCACCTGCTCTTGGGGGGCCTGCCGAAAGACGGGGGTCGGCTGGCGATCCTGCTGACGGTGGAGAAGTAAGTAGTACACCGACCTTCACGGACGGGATGATTGTAGCGGTCTCGGCTTCATCCACTAATTTTGATACTCCTTCACGTTTCTCTTTCTCCCTTTCATTCAACGCCTTCCGGCGGTTCTCGCGTCCGATCTTAGTGACAATAAATGTCGCGCGATTACCTCCATGGTCGTGGAAAACGGCGCCTAACGAGATCACCTCCCTCGGTGAAATCCATATAAGTTATTTTGCGACAGATAGTTGTGAATTTGGTGCGCCGTTTGGCACGGGGGTTGCCTACGAAGGGGGTACAAGTTGAATGGAATGTGTCGGTCCCATGGGGGCCGATGTGGGTAATCCAAGCGACGGGATAGGAACTCTGGAGGGTAAGGTTATGAAAGCAACGAAGAAATCCGGTTTCACGCTGATCGAGTTGATGATCGTGGTCGCCATTATCGCGATCATCGCGGCTATCGCCATTCCGAACCTGCTGCGTTCGCGCATGAGTGCGAATGAAGCGGGCGCGGCGGGCGCCATGCGCACCATTTCGACGGGTGAAGTGGCCTATCAGACGGCCGCTTTCACCGACACCGACACCGACGGTGTGGGTGACTACGGCACGCTGGCCCAGTTGGCCGACCCTGATGGCGGCGGCGCCACGCCTCCGTTCATTGATTCGGTTCTCGGCAATGGCCAGAAGCATGGCTACACCTTCACGGTTGCGGTCACCAACGGTACGGCCGCCACGATGCCGGCCTACACCTGCACGGCGATTCCGGCTGCGGCAGGCCGCACGGGCTATCGTCAGTACTTCGTCGACGAGTCCGGCGTGATTCGCTTCACCGCGGACGGCACGGCGGTTAGCGTCGCCTCGTCTCCGTTGAACTAAAGTTAATCGAATTCCCAGCGCGAGTAGCATGCAAGCGGCGGGATCCCGAGAGGGGTCCCGCCGTTGCTGTTTAATCCGCGCTTCGGTTAACGTCGATGCGTATTGGCGCACAGGTTTCCGCTCCGACGATTGGCGCGTGTGAGAATTCCGGGCTGGATTCTAATTGACGAGGCCGTTCTCGATGGCGTAGCGGATGACGTCGGCGGTGGTTTTCAAGCGGAGTTTCTCGAGGATGCGGACACGATAGGTGCTCACGGTTTTTACGCTCAGGCACAGTTTCTCGGCGATGGCGGTGGGCGTGAGACCCGATGCCAGGAGTTGCAGGACCTCGAATTCGCGGTTTGACAATCGTTCGTGAGGTGGACCGTCGCTGCCGGAATCGAATGACAGTGCCAATTCCTCTGCAAGGCGCCGCGAAAGGAAGCGGCCACCGGCGCAGATCTTCCGGACGGCGTTGATAAGATCCTCCACGATGCTTTCCTTGGTGAGATAACCGGCCGCGCCCGCCTGAAGCAAACGCCGGGCGTAGATGTCTTCCGGTTGTACGGTGAGGATCAATACTGGTACTTTGGGCCGGACGGCTTGCACTTGCTTCAGCAGATCCAATCCACTGATGCCTGGCATGTTCAGGTCCATGACGATGGCGTCCCATGAGCGTTCACGGACGCGATCAAGGAGTTCCGCACCCGAAGAGGCCTCACCCTCCACGTTCAGATCGGGGGTTGAATCCAAGATGTGAATGATTCCCTGGCGGACTACAGGATGATCGTCGGCCACAATGATCGAGTTGGTCATGGTTTCCACGCTGCTATTTCACATTCAAGACGGGCAGATGAGATCCGATTCGTTCTTCCGATCCGCTGAAGGGGATGGCAACTTCGACGCGGGTTCCGGCGCCATTCTGGGATTCCATGGTGAACCTTCCTCCAAGCAACGTAACACGTTCGCGCATGCCCAGGATACCGAAGCCTTTCGACTCGCCGAGAGTCGATCCGCCGGTTATGCCGCGGCCATTATCTTCCACGACTAATTCGAGCCATCCGTTTTGCTCAGTACATTGAAACTGTACGTGCGTTGCTTCGGCGTGGCGAGCGACATTGGTCAAGCACTCCTGGGCAATCCGGAAGATCGCGGTGGCCTTTTCCTTGGCTACGTCCAAACTCTCGTCGAAAAGCTTAACGGTACAGCGGGTTTTGGTACGCGTTTGAAAGTCACGTGTCAACCATTCCAGTGCAGCATGTAGCCCCAGGTCGTCGAGAATGGCGGGATGCAGTTCGGTCACGATACGGCGCGTCGTCCCCACCATTATGTCGACTTGGCGCGACAGTGAGGCGAGGATATTCGCGTAGGGCTCGCTGGTCCCCGTTCGCTCGTGCAGTTGGCGTTTCAGCCGTTCCAAGTCGATTCGGAGAGCAGTAAGATTCTGGCCGAGTTCGTCGTGTAATTCGCGGGCGATGCGTGCGCGTTCCAATTCCCGAACCTCTTGCACATGAGCTGTCAGTCGTCGCAATTCGTCGCGTGATTGCCGCAATTCGTCTTCCGCGCGTATACGTTCGCCAATTTCGTCGCGCAGCTTCGTTTGCTCCCGTTGGAGGATAGCTTTAATGAGAACCATCTCGATCAGGGCGAAGTAGAATGTGGCAAGGAGTATGACGACACCTGTCATCATGAGCAAGTTCTCAGCGATCCCGCCCCATTCCAGAAGCTGGCTTTGGTGTGTGTGCCAGAAGGATGTTTCCCGAAACACGCTGAGGCCTTGTGCGAGCAAGAGCGCGGCGACCCCAGCCAACACCATCCACCGGAGCTGAGCTTGCCGGTGAATCATGAAGATAAGGTACAAGGCCGCGGCGCACAAAAGAGCAAGCGATACGAAACTCACCGATTTCGCAACGAGTGAGTCGACGCCAAGTGTCTCACCAAGAATCCTTATCGTGACTTCGAGAAAGAATGCGGTGAGCACGGCAATCGCTACCGCGTAGCGCACTCGTCGTACGCGTTCGGGCGAAAACGTTTTGAGTGCAGTATGCGCGGCAGGGCCATGCCGTTGTTTGTGAGGTCTGTTCACGGTCTAGGGCCGAATCCCTTGATGCGGGCACTACCATGTTCGCGATATCGCGAGTGAGCGCACCAACCTTTGCAGCGGACATGTCACCATGCGCGGGGCTTACCTTGCCCCGCCAGGAACATTATAACGCATTCCATGTTCGAACTGGCGCGAAAAATGGCGCTTGGGCCGGACAAAGTTTGTAGGCCAAAACCCGACACAGCCGGTTCAGCCTATTCTTACGCGAAAATGGCCGTTTGTCCGATAACGGGAATTCCGGCCTGCGAGATATACTTCCGTGTGAAGCGGCTGCGTAAGCATTAAGGCTGTTGCGAAGGAGGCCCCACAACGTTCTCTTTGAAAGGGAGTTGGAAGATGTACGCCTCCCACGGGGCGAATATGGAGTCTCCAACGTGTCAATCGCGCAGCCCATACTGCTCGGCAGAATTCTCCCTAAAGTCTTTTTGAACGGCGGCAAGCAGTGTGAAGTTTGGGCGGTGCATGCGATTTGCTGCACCCGCCGGGCCGGTTGAAGACGAAGGAGGCAGTATGCGGGTGGATGCGAGGGACAGGCATTTGGGTGCGGGATCGCGAGGACGCGGCGTAAGATCAGATGGCGACCAAGTTGGGACTAACAAATACACGGGATTGCCGTTCGCAATGGTCCCATTGTGGATGCTCAGGGTTTTGCACGACGAGAAGAAGCACGCGGGCCATAAGGAATTAACGGAGTTGTGTTCGCGGCTCGAAGAGCGAATCATTCACTTTCAACAGAATCCTCGGCCAGGTTCTGATTCTCTCCTGGAACGGCTCGAAGAGGTTACACAGTCCTTTTGTCGCGATCGAGCTGAATGGAAGACTGAAAGTTCGCTGTCACCGCAACCAGCAGGACCGTTTGTTACGGAGACATCTTCTAATGTCCATCCATCGAATTGGAACTGGCGCGCGAACCGGCGATAGTCCGCATTTCTCGCCGCCACGAGAGTCGACGTTTTGCCGGCCGGTAGCTTGGCGCGGTGAGAAATGCTTTCGAGAATTCCGGGATCGGAGGTATGAACGATGAGATGCCAACGCATGGTTGTAGCCACCCTGGCCGTTGCGGTGGGTTTGTTTGCGCTCAGCACTACGGCATTCGCGGTAACCATGGATAATGTCGAACTCGCCGGCAAAGCGATCCACACGATTGAAAAACGTGGCGATCGGCAGGTGGAGATCTTTGCCGTAGTCGTGAAATCGGCCACGGCCAAGGACGGTGATACGATCGTGGAATTGGCCGGGAAGACGGTCGCGATCACCGGCCCGGAAACCGCAGAAATCGCCAAAAGCGACGGCCACAAGGTGCTTGCATTCGGCACGTTGTCGGAGGATAAGACGACCTTAGAGGCCGACAGCGTGATTAAAGTACCCCCGGCGAAAAACTCCTCCGCCGAAGTGTTTCAGCCATAAGTAGGACCTTGACACGTTCTACGGGCGATCTTCGTCCGTTCCGTAATAGAGCCGTACGCATGTTTGGCTTATACCACGGTCCACATGCGTACGGCGCATTCATTTGATTGGCGTGGGATCCCCTGAAATCCGGCAGAACCCAAGTACCGCCAGTATCGCCCCCCCCCGCGAATCTGTTGTTTCACACTCCGCACCTTTCTCTTTCCGGTCGGCAAAACTCCACGGATTCCGGATTCAGGGGGCAATAAGGGGGGGCGAGGTCAACTCCGGTTGATTGGGATTCAATGACAGCAACCGCGAGAACATGTGACGGGCCATTTCCCGGTCGTTCATCTCATTGAAATAGATCAAGCCGAGTTCCCGGAACACCTTGGCGTCCTGCGGGGTGATCTGACTCAAGAACTGAAGCCGGTTTAATGCTTCCCGTGCGTTTCCTGTTTGTCGTAGGCACTGCGCGCTGAACCGTAGCTTCCGGGTCTCCCCTCCGCGTTGCGAGGATGCGCGCGAATAGCGTGAGGGCCTGTTCCGGCTGGCCTTGTTGCAGCCACCCGAGATAGCGTTTATGACCCTCGCTGGGTCGGCGACCGCGCGAGTACCTACTGGGTGACGTTTAGTTCGTCCTTCAATTTGAGCGCTACGGTCGATGAGATTGGGTCGGGCGCGTTCTTGGGAAGTTGGATGACGACGCCTTCGGGAGTCGAATCCGTTTCGAGGGCGGTGTCAGGTTCCGCGAGCAGGTACGCGTGGCCGACGGTGGACTTGAGTCCGGGGGCGAGCAGAACGTCCGTCGGAGGGCCAATCGAAGACGTGCAGGTACAGGGTGGCCCCGTCGTCGTCAATCTTCTTCGTGCAGCGGCCCCACGGGAGGTTGCTGAAGGGGCTGGCGGTGGTGCCGTAGATCGCCTCGCCGTTGACGTCCATCCAGTCGCCGATCGCCTTGAGCCGGTCGATGGAGGGCTGGGGGATGAGGCCTTCCGAAGTCGGGCCGACGTTGAGCAGGTAGTTGCCGCCTTTCGAAGTGATGTCGACCAGATTTCGGATGAGCGTCTCCGTGCTTTTCCAGTTGTCGTCGTAGCTCTTGTATCCCCAGGTATCGTTCATGGTCATGCAGACTTCCCAGTCACGACCTTCGATACCCGTATCGGGGATGTGCTGCTCGGGGGTATCCGTGTCGCCGTCGAAACCGCCGCCGAGACGGTTGTTGGTGATGATGCCGGGCTGGAGTTCGGTCAGCGGGAACAGTTTGGCCGCGCGCTCCGGGGTCATGTCGTAGGGCGTGTCCCACCAGAGAATGGCGAGAGGAGCCGTAGTTCGTCAGAATCTCTTTCACCTGGGGCACGGCAACGTTCGTCGATGTAAGCGTCCATGTCGCCATCCTGTGCGGGGTCCCAGTGGCCGCCCTTGGCCGCGCCGCCGGGATTGTTCCAGTCCTGAGCCTGGGAATAGTAGAACCCGAGTTTCATGCCGTGTTTGTGGCAGGCGTCGGCGAGGGGTCTTAGTAGGTCCTTACCATAGGGAGTGGCGTCGACGACGTTCCAGTCGGAGGCCTTGGAATCGAAGAGCGCGAAGCCGTCGTGGTGTTTGGACGTGATGACGATGTACTTCATGCCGGCGTCCTGTGCCATCTGCACCCAGGCATCCGGGTCGTACTTCACGGGATTGAACTGCTTGGCGTATTCGCGGTATTCGCTCACGGGGATCTGGGCGTGATGCATGATCCATTCGCCGATGCCGTCAATCCGTTCGCCCTTGTAGGTCCCCGCAGGCACGCTGTAGACGCCCCAGTGAATGAACATGCCGAATCGGGCTTCGCGCCACCATTCCATGCGCGCGTCGCGCTGCGCCGGCGTCTCCTTGAGACCGAGTTCCTGGGCGCCGGCAAATTGGGCGAGTAACCCGAGGGTCAGGATGGTGGTTAATGCTAAGGCGACAGTTCGTTTGGTTTGCATGACTTCCCCTACTTCTCCCGCCCAGCGTGCGGGTCGTACTTGCGGACGTTAATGTACCATTCTGCCACTTGGGGCACGCCTGAGTCACGCGGATGACCAGGGCAACCGCAGCAAGATTGTTGGATCACGGAAGCGTGGCCGTCCGGGCTGCCGAAGACACAATGCGAAAACGACGAAATGGGTCCCCACTGGGAGCGCCAGGCTCTGCTTGCCCCCACGTCTCCGTGGAGAAAGGTACGTCAGGACGTGATTTGGATGGCGCTCGGCTTCCGTTTTCGCACGGCAATGAATCCCGTTAGGCTCAACAGGAGGACGAGCCAGGGCAAACCACCGAGCGGCACATCGGGGACGTTCCGAGGGATCGTAGGGGTCGGTACCGAGCATGGCCTCGAACTTGTCGGGGTAGCCGTCGCCGTCGGAATCCAGATCGAGGAAGTTGGGTTTGCCGTCCAAATCGATGTCGGCCAGGCCTTCATAGCTGTCAAGAAGCGTATCGCCGTCGGAATCGGTGTCGGCGAAGTTGTAGATGCCGTCGTGGTCTTCGTCGCCGGAACCTTCGTCCTCGTTGAGGATCCCATCGCCGTCGTTGTCGCCGGTGGCGGGGTTCCAGTCGTAGCGTGAGGCTACCGTCCCCATATGGTAACCGTCATTATCCCAGACATTATACGCGCCTATCCACGTACCTTGGCGGCTCGCGGCGTAACCCGTGGCAAAAACGCCCGCGGCGTAGTTGGCAAAGGGAGGCGTTATGTCGCTATGGTTTTCCCAAGTCGCGCCGCCGTCGTGAGAGGAGGCCGCAGCCATACGCCGAGTTGAGTGACTCTTAGCCCAATAGACCATCCAGTGCCCTCGTTTGTCGGTGGCGACCGCTGGATATTCATCTTGATCGAACAACGAGTTGGAACTTACGAGTCCCATGGAAGACCACGAACCGCCATAATTTGCCGAGTGGACAAATAGGATGTCGGGATCGCTATCGAAACCGAGGCCATGGTCTGCATCCGAGCCCCACACCAGCACGACATTTCCGTTGCCGTCAGCGGCTAGAGCGGGTTCCCGGTCAGTACGATCGTTGATAGAGGTGTGCGAGAGGGGCAGCGGAGTCGACCACTCAGTCCCGTTATTCGTCCCTCGGGCATAGAACAGGTCAAGATCGGTACCAATTGTATCGCCAAAGGTATTGTTCGAGGTCCACACCAGACACCATTTGCCATTCCCAGCGTATGCGATCGCGCTGGTGGTGCTGGCGCTGCTGGTGGTGGTGTAGGCGTCCGTGAGTAGCACAATCCGGGTACCCCACGAAGCGCCATTATCGGTCGATGCCGCGACGTGAAAACCGCCGTGACGGTTGGGGTAGGCCTCATTCACCATGAAGTACCAGCAAACGACCCAGTTACCCGAGGAATCCGTTGCGATTTGCGGTTGTAGCGCGAAGACGCTGCCGGTGGCGGCCTCACTGTTCACCTGGGCTCGGTTTGACCACGTTATACCGCCGTCCGTCGAACGCGTTGCAAAGATGTTCTGTCCGCTCCACGTGACAATCCAATCGCCATTTCCAAATTCGATGCTGGGAGAGTTTTCATGAAGACTGTCGGTGGTCATGTCAGCCAGGAGGAGCGCAGCCGGGGTCCACGTCTTTCCGTCATCGGTGGAACGGACGAAGTAAATATCGCCGTCGATTCCGCTCCCCAGCACATCCTCCGACGAATCGCACACGGCAATCCAGGTGCCGTTGCCATCCGTGGCGACGTTGACGCCAAAGATGCCTCCGTTTGGCGCGTCGAACTGGACCACGGGTGTTTCAAAGGCGAACTGGGCGAACGCCGTCGGTGCAAGCAGTGTTAAGGAGACAACAAGTAACGTGACGCACCGCAGTCGTTGGAAACCCCACGTTGGAGCCACGCTTTGCTCCGAAGGGCGAACGCTCTTGGAATGTGAATACGTGAACATGCTTCGCACCCCCCAATCGATCGGATCCCCCATCATTTGTGCCGATCTAACGCAGTAATTATAGAGAACGCCATGCATTCTGGCAAGTTGCATAACTGTGGCATTTTGTGGGACGTTCGATTTTTGCCTAACCGCAATGATTTGAAACGGTAAGCCATCTCCGGGGAACGCGTGTCATAGGTGGGGTGAACGGAGTTTCATGCGACAGACGTGAGGGAATCGGGTAGCGGTTTTCGCTCAATACTCCGGAGCGGTTTCTTCGACGAGGGATTCGCGGATGCGGACGTAGGAGTCGTAGCGGGCTTTGGCGATGTGGTGCGCTTCGACGGCGGCTTTGACGGCGCAGTGGGGTTCGTGGATGTGGGTGCAATTGCGGAACCGGCAGTCGCTCGCGAGTACGGCAATCTCGTGGAAGAAGAAGTCGAGTTCCTCGGGGGACACGCCCCAGAGGCCGAGTTGTTTGACACCGGGCGTGTCGATGATGGTGGCGCCGTTGGCGAGGGTGTAGAGCTTGGAATAGGTCGTGGTGTGTCGGCCCTTCTGGGTGCTCTCGCTGATCTCCTGGGTGTCGATACTGATGGTAGGCTCAAGGGCGTTGATGATGGACGACTTCCCGACTCCGCTGTGTCCGGTGAGGACACTGACACGGCCCGCCAGTTCGCCGCTCAGCCGTTCGAATCCCATATCGAATGCACAACTCGTGTTGAACACTTCGAGTCCAAGATCGCGATAGGGTTGCACGCCGGCCGGTTCGCGGTCACCGAGGTCCATCTTGTTGACGACGAGAATCGGCGTGGCGCCGCCGGCTTGCGCCGCGACGAGGTAGCGGTCGATGAGGCCGGGATTGAACGCGGGCTTGGCCACGGATGCGACGATGATAACGCGGTCGATGTTTGCCGCGATGACCTGTTCGCCGTTGCGGCCCACGGCAGGACGGCTCAGTTTGGTGCGGCGCGGTCGTGCGGCACGAATGATCAGTTCTTCGCCGTCCTCTTCGACGAACACGTCGTCGCCGGGGGCGAGGACGGAGGTTTTCCCGTCCATGAGTGCGTCATCCACGCGACATATGTACTCGGTATCCGTGCGTAACACGAAGGCGAGGGCGCCGTAGGGCGTGATGACGAGGGCGTTGGGTTCACAATCCGTGAAATACTCGCGCTCGACGGAGGGCAAACGGACCGCGCCGCGGTCTTCGCGGCGGGCGCGGGACTCGCGGGCGAGGGTGTCCGCGTCGCCGGGATCCCACTGACGGCGGCGGACGGGCTTACTCTTTTTGACGACTTTCTTGGACATGATGTTCAGTTTGTTATCGGTCCGCTGTCAATTTGGTGAAAGACCGGTGGAACAGCGGGGACACGAGCGACGTTTCGATTCGTTGATTCCCCACTCCGGACTCCAGCCTTTCACCTCTCACCCCATATGATAACAGATTCCCAAGCGATTGGGTTGGGTAATTTGCCGTGTTGCGCCACATCGGCGCGCAGCCGGGCCAGACCGGATTCGAATTCGTTGCCGGGAAGTAGCGCATAGGTGCTGATAAACCTGCCGGCGACTCGTTCGACGTATGCGGCATCGATGGGCACGGGCGCCGCGCGGCACACCTCGCTTTGAACGTGGTCAAACCCTGCTGCCTGCATGGCCGCAACAATTTCCGGGACGTTCCTGGAAGCGGCCCGTGTCGACGCGGGCGAAACTGGGAAAGTAGGCGTTCATGGGATGCCTGCGAATGAACCCGTGGGTCGTCGTGATAAGAACGGCGCAACCTTTACCGAGCACGCGCGCGCATTCCTTCATGAGTTCGTCGAGGCGCGGCAAGTGGTGAAGCATGTAGACCGAGAAGATGAAGCCCACCGATTCATGGGCGAAGGGCAGAAACTCGGCGTCGCCTTGAACCCAATTGACGGGGAGTCGCTTCTTCTGGCCCTTCAATAGCATGCCGTGGGAACGTTCGAGAGCATAGAAAGTCTGGCATGGGTGGCGTTCGAGGAAGGCCTCGGTGTTGTTGCCGGTACCGGCGCCGAGTTCGAGGATGTGTTGCGCGTTATGTTCGCGGGCCAACGCGATGAGGCGCTCGATGTAGGGTCCACCGCCACGCCGGTGCTTGTCGTAGTCGTTGGCAAGTGTGTCGTAGTCGATGCGCATATGATAGTTCATTCTAGCGTATCGGAAGAGTGGACTATTCTGGACCGATCAAGTCTTAATCATCTGTGCCACGCTCGGCAAGCGCGGCGGTACTGAACACGGTCACGCCTTTTTTTCGATCTGGGTGAAGTCTGCGGTCAGGGTAATGGCGTCGCGCACGTCGCGAACGAGGGCGTGGCGATTCTGACGGACGCGGTCGTTTTGGTCGTTCACGAGGACGGCTTCGAAGTACGCGGCGATGATGGGTACCCACGTCAGGATCTCTTCGCAAGCCTTGTCAAACTCCTTCCTCTCGATGAAGGTGCGGACTTTGTCCGCGGAATCGGTGCGAATGAGATTGAGCGCTTTCTCGTTGTCGTCCAGGAGAGACTCGTCAACGGCGTCAGCGGGATCCTTGACGATGCGCTGCATGCGCTTGGTCTGTTCCGCGAGGTCCTGGAGTTGATGCTCTTCGAGTTTGCTGATGGCATCGAGGCAGCGGTGCAGTTGCACCGGACGTTTCCCGTGCACGGCGAGTGCGGCCGCGACCTGGTCGTAGACGTAGCCGTGATCGCGCAGCATGACGGCCATGCGGTCGCTGAAGAAGTCGAGGATGGTTTGCAGCGCCTTGTCCGGTGCGTGAACGATTTCGCCGTAGTTGGCCAGCGCCGCGCGCACGAACACTTCGAGGTCGATGTCGAGTTGATTCGCGTCGATGATGGAGAGTAAGGCGAGCGCGTTGCGGCGCAGTCCCATGGGATCGCTGGTGCCTTTGACCCGCTGGCCGATGCCGAAGTAGCCGGCAAGGGTGTCGAAGCGGTCGAGGATGCCGGCCACGGTGCCGAGATTGCATTGCGGCAAGGCGTCATCTGCGCGGCGGGGCAGACGATGCTCGAAAATGGCTCGGGCGATATCTTCGTCGATGCCCTCTTTGCGGGCGTAGAGCATGCCGACGACGCCCTCGAGGGAATCAAATTCAAAGACCATCTGCGTGGTGAGGTCGGCCTTCATCAGGGTGAGCACCTCCCCCATCTTCCGGTCGTCGACTTCGGGGAGGAACTGCTTGAGCGTGAAATAGAGATCGCGCAACCGCGTGACCTTATCCGCTACGGAGCCGAGTTTCTGATGGAACATGACGGTATTCAGCTTCTCGGCGAAGGCCTTTAATGGGGTCTGGGTGTCCGTATCCCAGAAGTAACGGGCGTCGCGGAGGCGCGCGTTCAACACGCGCTCGTTTCCCGCGCGGATGATGTCGCGGCCCTCTTTGCTGAACTGGCCGTTTGCGACGCAGATGAACTTGTGGCTGAGCGAACCGTCGGCGGCGCGCAGCGGGATGTAGCGTTGATGGACTTTCATGGGCGTGATGATGATGTCCTCGGGAAGGACGAGGGCGTCTTCCGGGATCGCGCCGACGATGGGGTCCGGGTATTCGACGAGATCGGCAATTTCCTCGTAGAGGTCGTCGTCATCTTCGGCGACGAGTTTTTCCGATTTGGCTAATTCGTGGACGCGATTGACGAGCATCTTCTTGCGATCCGAGTGGTCGGCGAGGACGTAGTGTTTCTCGAGCGTGTCGAGATAGTCACCGGTGGAATCGATGGTGATGGGTCCGGCGGCCAGACGACGATGACCGTAGGTGACGCGGCCGGAGTTGATGACGCGTTCGGCGCCGGTGTCGCCTTCGTCGCGAAGCTTGACGGACGCGGGGACGACGGTCGATCCGTGCAAGGCGAGAAGCCAGCGGATGGGCCGGGAGAAGACGGTAGTCGTATTTTCCCAGCCCATGGTTTTTCCGAAATGAATGCCGGCCAAGACGTCCTCGACCACTTCGCCCAAGAGCTTTGCGAGGTGCTTACCTTTCTGGTGTACTTTGACGAAGCAATACTCCGATTTGCCGTCGCTGCGGAATTCGATGTCGTCGACGGTGGCCCCTTGTCCTTCCGCGAAGCGTTGTGCAGCCATGGACCAATCGCCCTTGTCGTTCTGGGCGGCTTGGCGTTTGGGACCGCGGACTTCCTTGGTTGCGTCTTGTTGACGCGCAGGGACGTCGTCAATCAGGAAGGCGATGCGGCGGGGCGCGACGTAGGTTCGGATTTCGCCGTGCGTGAGACCGCGGGCCTCAAGGGCTTTGGCGACGAGCGCCGGCGTTTGGGATTGGACGGTCTGCACGTCGCGGTGTGGCAGTTCTTCCACGCCGATCTCGACGAGCAGCGTATCTTTGTCTTTGTAAGTCGGACGGGTCGGGGCGTTCCTGTTCGATGGCTTCGTACGTGACCGGGCTCGGATGGCGCAACATCGGGAAAGCCCATCTCCTCGCGTTGGGCGAGGAACCCTTTCGCGCACTGTTCGGCGAGGGCCCGGCATCGAAGCAGGAAGCGTCCGCGTTCGGACACCGAAAACGCGCCGCGCGCGTCGAGCAGGTTAAACAAGTGCGACAGCCGCAGGCAGTGGTCGTAAGCCGGGAGGATGAGGCCAAGTTCGAGAAGGCGCTGCCCCTCCCCTTCCCAGATGTCGAAGACCTGGAGCAGTTTCGACGTGTCCGCGACGTCAAAGTTGTACTTGCAGTACTCGACTTCCTGAGCGTGAAAGATGTCCCGGTAGGTGACACCGCCGGGTGACCATTGCAGATCGAAGATGTTCTCGACGCCTTGCAGGTACATGGCGATGCGTTCGATGCCGTAGGTGAGTTCGCAGGCGCGCACGTCGAGCTTGAGCCCGCCGCATTCCTGGAAGTAGGTGAATTGGAGCACTTCCATACCGTCGAGCCACGCTTCCCAACCGAGACCCCAGGCACCGAGGGACGGGCTTTGCCAGTTGTCCTCGACGAAACGGAAGTCGTGAAGTTTTAGATCGAGGCCAAGGGCTTCGAGGGATTCGAGGAACAGTTCCTGCACGTTTGGCGGCGATGGTTTCAGGATGACCTGGTACTGGTAGTAGTGCTGGAGGCGGTTCGGGTTTTCGCCGTACCGGCCGTCGGTCGGGCGTGTGCTCGGCTCCGTGTACGCGACCCACCAGGGTTCCGGCCCCAACACGCGCAGGAACGTGGCCGGGTTGGACGTGCCCGCGCCCACTTCCGTGTGATACGGCGTCCACAAGAGACAGCCGCGGCTGCTCCAGAAGTTGTTGAGGGTCTGCAACACATCCTGCACGTACATGATCGATTCGGTCCTTCTAACGTGGTCGTATCCCGGGAAAGTCCGCCGTGCCACCCGGCCCCGGCGCCGGCGAAGAAAGGGTTAATGCAAAGCGAGAATTGTACTTGCGAACGGGTGCGGGAGTCAAAGAATGGGCGGATGAATGGGTGGACGGAAAAGTGGGAAAGACCACAGCCGGGGGCGGCTGTGCCACACGTCTACCTCGTAAGACCATGTTCTTGTCCACCCGTTGCACGCTCAGTCTATATTCAGAGACTTCGACGGTTAGTTGTGAAAACCGAGTGTTCACCAAGCGAGTGTGGCACAGCCGCCCCCGGCTGTGATTTTTCCGCACTTCGTGAACATGCAGTCCCGGAGTAGCTCGCAGAACCCTCCTTAATCCCATGTGAGAAGTCACGTCAGAATCCCGACATGGAACATGAGAAGCCCGACAAACCGGACGTCCATGGCAAACGCCGAAAGGCGAAGCCGAGCAAAGAGTTCTACCACCGAAACCTGCCACATATTCAGAAGTCAGGCCGTCCAATCTTTGTCACTTTCCGTACCTACCGGCGCATCATCTTGCCAGAGACTGTACGTACGCAAGTTCTACAGCATTGTTTGTACGACAACGGACGCCGAATCCACGTCTATTGTGCGGTCGTCATGCCAGATCACGTCCATATGCTCTTCACCCTGCTCGAAGATGATGACGGAACGGCGTTCAGCTTGGAGGAGATTACAAACGGGATTAAGGGCGCTTCCGCTCACACGGTCAACCGTCAATTGAGGCGAAAAGGATGCCTATGGCAGGACGAATCCTTTGACCATGTTCTTCGATCCGACCAGAGCGTCGAGGCGAAATCACAGTATATTTGCGATAACCCGATTCGAAAGGGTCTGGTTTCCGAGCAGGACGACTATCCCTGGCTTTGGCGAGAATGGGTTGAAGGCGAAGCGGATACTCAAAACGACTCGGCGCAAGAAGAACGAGACTAAAGACCACAGCCGGGGGCGGCTGTGCCACACTCGCTTGGAAAGTACTTGATTCTTGGGTCCAACCGTCGACATCACTGAGATCGACAGCGGCTTCGCCGGGTTGGGAGGGGAATTTGTCTTGTGCGGTAGACGTGTGGCACAGCCGGCCCCGGCTGTGGTCTTCTTACTTGAGCTAAGTCCTCGCCATATGGCATTCAAGCCCAAAATTCCCCTATAGTGCTTCAGAGCTTGGAGAATGCGGAATGGAGGCGCACCTTGATGCGTCTCACATAAGCCAACGGGGAGTTTTTGCGATGAAGTTCTATCGTGTACTGACATTGGGCGTGCTGTGTCTGGCTTTGGCGTTCGTGTGCCTTTCTGCGAAAGCAGAGCCTAAGCACGTTTACCTGACCTATTCGGATGCGCCGGAAACGACGATTGACATCAACGTGATGCTGGACGAGAAGGAAGGCGATACGGTGGATGTGTATTACGACACGAAGCCGCATGGCGGGGAACTCGATGCGTACGCGCAGCATGTGACCGCCGAGTACGTTCAGACGGTGATGCAAATCAGCGACGACCGCGTCGTGTATGTGGCGACGCTGACGGGGCTGGAACCGGGAACCGAGTATTACTTCGTTGCGGGCGAGACGAAAGAATATGGCATGTCGAAGGAGCGCAAGTTCCGGACCTTGCCCGGAGGCGACAAGCCGTTCCGCTTTGTGACCGGCGGCGACATGGGCGTCGACGGCTTTGCGATCGCGCTGCTCGAGATCGTGAGCGAGACGGAACCGGACTTTGGCGTCGTTGGTGGCGATATACCGTACGCGAACGGGCGGCTGGCTGACCGCTTCTTGTGGGACAAGTGGCTGGACAACTGGGACCGGCTGACGACGACGGAGGACGACCGGATGATTCCGATCGTGGCCGCCATCGGAAACCATGAGACGAACGACTATGATTCGCCAAACCAGGACTTGCGGGCGCCGTGGTACATGAGCATTTTCGGTCGTCAGGGCGAGAACGTGTATTACTCGCGGCAGTTCGGCGATAACATGGTGTTGTTCGCGCTGGATTCGGGTCATCTGGTGAGCCATGAGGCACAAGCGCCCTGGCTCGACAAGGAGATGGCAAAGTACCAGGACGTAAGGTACAAGTTCGCGGTGTACCACGTGCCGCTGTATCCCGCTCACCGCCCCTATGAGGGCGGCGGTTCGGTTGCCGGTCGCGAGTATTGGCTGCCCATCTTCGACAAGTACGGGCTGACCGTGGGGATGGAGAATCACGATCACGTGTTCAAACGCACGAAGCCATTGAAGGGAAACAAGGTTGTTGAGCAGGGTACGGTGTTTATCGGCGACGGCTGTTTCGGCCGCGAGCCGCGCGAGGTGGATGCCGAGTTACGCTGGTACAACGTGAAGCAGTTGTCGAAGGCGCATTTCTGGGTGGTCGACGTGGCCGATTCGGGGCTGAAGCTGAAGGCAATCGATGCCGAGGGGATTGAGATTGACGCGTTCGAGTTGCCGGGGTAAGTTGCCAATTTAGCGTTGCGGTGGTCAAAGTAGACGCGGCTTCCAGCCGCGTCTACTTTGGGAAGGAGTAATCTCGTGATTCGATACTTCGTTCTGATGGCAGTGTTCGCTGGCGTGCAGGTTGCCGCTTCTGCGCAGGATTTGGCGGCGGCACCCAACCGGCCGGTGCCGTTGATATTCGATACGGATATCGGGAATGACGTGGACGACGCGCTGGCGTTGGGCGTGATCCATGCGTTGGAGAGCCGGGGCGAGTGTACGTTGCTGGCCGTGACGATCACCAAGGACAATGAACTATGCGCTCCGTTTGTGGACGCGGTGAACACGTTTTACGGGCGCGGCGACATACCCATCGGCGTCGTGAAAGACGGGCCAACGCCGGAAGTCAGCAAGTTACTGCCGCTGGCGCGGGACAGAGCGACAACGGGGTGTTGCGGTATCCCCACGATCTGGAGAGTGGCAAGGATGCGCCGGACGCGACGACGGTGTTACGCAAGGCGCTGGCCGGCGCGGAGGACCATTCCGTTGTGATTGCCCAAGTCGGGTTCTCGACGAATCTGGCGCGCCTCTTGGCTTCGGGTCCGGACGAGATTTCGGAACTTTCCGGAAGGAATCTCGCCGCGAAGAAGGTGAGACTGATTTCCGTGATGGCGGGGGCGTTTCAGCCGATCCAGGACAAGACGCACAAGGAATACAACGTGGTGATGGATATCCCCTCGGCGCAGGCCTTGGCGCGGGACTGGCCGACGCCCATCGTGTATAGCGGATACGAGATTGGCCTGAACATCCCCTACCCCGCCGCGAGCATCGATAACGATTTTGCTTATGTGGCGCATCATCCGCTCCAGGAAGCGTATCAACTGTACATGCCGACGCCCCATGAACGGCCGACCTGGGATCTGACGAGCGTCCTGTGGGTGGTGCGGCCGGATCGCGGGTATTTTGATTTATCGCCCCCCGGCAAGACGCAGGTGACAGACGATGGTGTGACGGAATTCAAAGAGGCCGCGGATGAGAATTGCCGGTACCTTATCGCGAGCAAGGAGCAGCGCATACGGGTACGGGAGGCGCTGGCGCTGCTGGCGAGCCAGCCGCCCGGAGAATAGGCTGGAGTCCGGAGTCTGGAGGAAATCGGATCGGTCGGCGCGGTGCGATTGAATTTAACCGTACCCACGCGGCCCGTGGGTGGTCCCGGAGCAGATTCACGATTAGGGGTGCAATAGCCATGCGTTGGCCAATCGGAGTGTGGATAGGCGCGGTTGTTCTTGCCACGCACGCGCTGGCGCAAGAGCTTACGCTTCAAAGTGCTGCCATTCGCGTTGCCCTTGAGCCAGATGGTGCGGCGGTTGCGCAGATTTCCGATCTCGGGACCGATCATGCCTTTCTCTCCACGGCCGGACACACTCCCCTTTGGTCGCTCGAATTGATGGACGGGACTGTTTTGGGTCCGGAGTCGTCCAAACGGGTGCCGAAGCAAGTCCGTTCCGATGCGGGAGACCGCGTGGCTATTACATGGTCCGAATTCGGCGTCGAGACGGCGCCGGATTTGCGCGTCTCGGTGAGTATGGGTATGCAAGCGGAACGGCCGGTAGCCCAGTGGCATATCACGTTGGATGGCTTAGGGGAGGCGGCGGTGCGTGCGGTTCATTTCCCACGAATCGGGCCGATTGCCAAACAGGGTGGCGAAACCTTGGTCGTGCCGCAATGGATCGGCGAGGCGACGACGCAGGCGCGGACCATGCTCAATCCGCAAGGTAGCGAAGGCCGTCGGCGGGAATGGGAATACCCAGGACTGCTGTCGATGCAGTTTCTGGCGCTGTACGGGGGCGACGGCCCGGGATTGATGGTTTCGACCAATGACACGGCGCTCAAGGCGAAACGATTCGCTGTCTTCGGGGACGGCAACGGGGGCTTGGGACTCGACGTCACGCATATTGTTCCGGTTAGAAGCGATGAAGACGGTCGTTTCGACCCCGGGTACGACGTGCTGATCGGCACGTTCGACGGGGATTGGTATACCGCCGCCGATCGATACCGGGATTGGGCCAAGGAACAGTGGTGGGTCACGGAGAGCCGCGTGCGCGCGGGCCAAACGCCGGACTGGGTGCGGGACACGGGGCTGTGGGTGTGGAACCGGGGCAAATCACCCGGGGTGCTGGGACCGGCGGAGGCGCTGCAGAAGCGAGCGGGCATGCCGGTGAGTGTGTTCTGGCACTGGTGGCACGGATGCGCGTACGACGTGGGGTTTCCGGAATACCTCCCGCCGCGAGAAGGAACGGATGCGTTCCGCGCGGCGGTCGCGAAGGCGGATACGCAGGGGATCCATGCCATCGTCTATATGAACCAGCGGCTTTGGGGCATGACGACGAAGAGCTGGAAGGAGCAAGGCGCGGAAGCGTACGCCGTGAAGCAGCCCGATGGCACGGTTCACCCGGAGGTGTACAACACGTTTGTGAAGGCGCCGTGCGCCTCGATGTGCATGGGCACGGCGTTCTGGCGGAATACGTATGCAGAAATTGCGGAACGGGTCGTGCGCAATCTTGGGGTGGCAGGCATTTACATGGATCAGGCCTGTTCGCGTCTCGCGTGCTACGACCCGATGCACGGCCATCCGCTGGGCGGCGGAACGTACTGGATGGACGGATTCAAGGCGCTGGAGCGCGACATCCGCCAACGTTGTGCGGATGTAAAGGCGGTGGCGCTCGCGGGAGAAGGATGCGGCGAGGGGTGGCTCCCCCACCTCGATCTGATGCTTTCGTTGCAGGTCAGCCTGGAGCGTTACGCCGCACCGGGGATGTGGGAGCCGATCCCGCTGTTTAATGCCGTGTATCACGACTGTTCGACACAATACGGGAACTACTCGTCACTAACGCGTCCGCCGTACGACGAATTGTGGCCCAAGGAATTTGCGCCGAAGAACCCTCTCGCGTTGCTGAACCGGAAGTTCGCGACGCAGTTTCGGATGGAACAGGCGCGGTCTTTTGTGTGGGGACAACAACCGACGCTCGCCAACTTTCAGGAGAATCAAATAAAGGAGCGCGCGGAGGAGATCGATTACTTGTTGCGCGTTGCGCGGTTGCGGCGAGTGGCTTCAAAATATCTGAGAGACGGTGTGTTTCTGCGGCCGCCGGAATTCGAAGTGCCGCGCGCCGAGATTCCCATCTCGCGCCTCTCGATCTACGCGGGGCAACAGGACGCGGTACAGGAATACACGAAGACCGTTCCCCTGGTTCTTGCGAGCGCATGGTTGGCGAACGACGGCGACATTGGCATCGCGCTGGCCAACATTGACGACGCGCCCGGGCCAATTACCATTATGCTGACTTCGGATCAATATCCCCTACCCCAATCGGGAACCGTTTATCGACTGACGGAAACGGGTCGCAGTGAGGTGACACGGATCTCAGGCGGTTCCGTGCGACTGGACCTCCCATTGGATCCCTGCGACGCGCAGGTCTATGAAGTCGTAAACGAGTGAGCTGCAAATCTTGTTTTCGTTTGTATGGGATCCTGTAAAACGCCGGTGCTGTCCTAACCACGACAAAGGAGAACCGTTTATGAAGCATCTGAAGACGATGTCGAAAGCGAAACGTCCCGCTCCGGCGGTGGTTTCGTCGAACCCGATCAAGGCGTTCCTGATGAAGATTAAGGGCTCGCCGGATTAAGCGACGCAGTCGGTACAAGCATGCGCCGGACATGTTAGGTTCGAGTATTGAGGCTTTGACGTGTAAGGCGAATTTTCGCTGGCGAAAGTACGAATCCGGGTCCAGTGCGTTAGCGAACGGCGGCGCCTTCTGTGCTCAGTTGCGCATTCTTGGTCGAGTGTCCGGAGGGTGATTCGAGCCACCTGCGGTAGTAGGCGTCGACGGCGTTTTGCAGCAGCCGTTTGTGCGCCTCCGCGTTGGGGTGGATGCCGTCGGGGGAGATGCCGGCCGGCATGCCCTTTGCCGGATCGCCGCCGGGAAGCGGCACGGATTTCGGCGGTGCCCCGAACCAGTATTGAAGGGTTCCCCAGTTGTCGACGTATTCGCAGCGGTCGATTTCACCGGCGAGTTCTTCCTTGCGGTCGCCCAGCTCGTGAAACCACGTGTTCAGTTCCTGCGTGGTGGCGCGATGGAAGTCCATTTTCCAGGCCTGATGGGCAAGCTCGAAATCGAGATAATCGTATCCCGCGATGACGACATGCATGTTCCCACGTACGGCGAGGCAAGTCTCGACGATGGTTCGGATGTCAGCGATAATAGGGTCCCACATGCGCTGACGTTCTTCGGCACTCTTGCCGGTGAAGTCCCCCTTTATTGCCCGCGAAAGAAAGTCGTTCCCGCCGATCATGAGGTGGACGATATCGATGGTGGGATACTTCTCCAATTCCGCTTTGATTTCTGCGAGGTGTTCCGGTTTCGCCCAGTCCGACGCTTTACGCCCTCCCCACGCCGTCACCTTCCCTTCGGTTTCGTATGCGCCCAAACCGTTCTCCGCGAGCACGTCGTTGAAGACGTCCGGCGAGGGGAAGCCGTCGTGGTTTTCGGCGGTGATGGAGGCCGACCAGCTATCGCCGACGATCAGAATGCGTTTTGTGGCGTCCTGCGCGTAGACGAGCGCGCATATCGCGACGAGCGCAAACCGTGTCAGAATGAATCGGGGCATTCGTCTATTCTCCATATTGTGGTGGTTCCGATCACGGGGGAAGCCGGTCCGGCTGGGAGATTGCCGGACCGGCCTATCCGAAGGTGTCATAGGTTAGAGACTGGGGAAACGATCAATTGTCTACGATGGCGCTCGTTCCGCCGATCCAACTGGCAAGGTTTTCACCATAGGTGCCAACGTCACTATTCGCTGCCGGATACTGGGAGCCGTACTTCAAGAAGGAGACGTGTCCATCCATGTAGAGGGCGTTGACGCCACCGGGGATGTGGTTGAACGATTCCAGTGCGGGGTACGACAGGCCAAGGGCCGGGAATGAGAGTGGATCGCCGCCATACGCGTCCAGCATGGTGGGGATTTCCGACTGAGCTTTTGCGCTCCCCGCCGGATTGTTAATGTCGGTGATGAAGAACCGCTCGATGCCTTCACGAAGCCGTTGATACTCGTTGGGTAGGGCCATTCCATCGTCGTCGGTGGTTCCGGCTACGCCGTCGCCGCCCGAAGTCTTGTATGTGGAGGTGTCCAGGACATTCGGCATTTCGTAGTTTGGCCGTGCTTCGATGGCCCAGGTGCAGCCGTACAACTTAGCAGATGATTCCTCGGGTACCGTGTAGGCGCCCGCGCCTGGATTGAAGAACTTGTGGAAGGTCAGACCGACGATAATGTCCTTCAAAGTTGACGACGAATCGACCGCATACGGGATATAGTAATACGAAGGAAGCATGCTCGTCAGCGAGTCCAGGCAGGTCTTCGCATCCGGCTCGGACGCAGCCGATTCACTGGCCAGTTGCAAACGCTCGTCGAACCCGAATTCGTTGGAATCGGACGGACAGACCGCGATGTTCATGTCAGTCAAATACTCGGGGTACATGACCGGGCCGTCGATTCCGATGATAAAACTGCTCCCAAATCGGGACACTGGGGGCATCACCTCGCCGTCGCTTTCGTTTGCGAACATTTTGATGACGATGCCCCACTGCTTCAGGTTGTTTTGGCACGAGGCGCGGCGCGCGGCCTCCCGAGCCCGCGCCAAGGCGGGAAGTAATATGGCCGCCAGAATTCCAATAATGGCGATAACGACCAAGAGTTCAATCAGCGTGAAACCCCTTTTTCTCATTGCTCCATCCTCCCTCTCATGTAGAATAGCGTTTACTTTCTACGCTCCACGTTCTCACCCGCGAGCGACACCCGAACTAGAGAAGGAGCAACAGGAATGCCAAGTTTGGTGAAACTCATTAACTCATGATCCCCCAGTTGTTTGCGTCTATAGGGTGTCCGCATGGGAGGAGAGGTAGTGCTCCGTTTGAAACACATTTCGGCACACAATGTGAAACACTTGTGTAACAGCGACCGATATGGTGGGAACCGCCAGCCTGGTCAGTCCTTGTTGCCGGCGAGGCGCCGGTAGAGCGTCGTCCGGCTGATGCCGAGGATGCGGGCTGCCTTGGCCCGGTTGCCACCGGCCAGGGCGATGGCCTCCTGAATTCGCTGTTCTTCAGAGGCGTCGGGATTCATGAAACCACCTCCCCCCGCGGGCTGGTATGAGAAGGTATGTATCGGGGAGGCGCCGGGGACCGGCGATGAAAGTTCCGGAGGCAAATCAGCGGATTGAATTGCGGTCCCCCGGCAGGAGATGGCAGCGGCTTCGATGACGTTCTGCAATTCCCGCACATTGCCTGGCCAGGAGTAGGCGATCAGCATGGAGGCTACTTCGGGACTGAATCCATTGATCGTTTTGCCGGATTTGGCCGTGAACTGCCGGAGGAAACTCGACGCCAGAAGTGGGATATCCTCGCGTCGCGAACGAAGCGGAGGAAGATTGATGCGGGCCACGCGCACGCGATAGAGCAGGTCGTTGCGGAAGCGGCCGTTTGCGACGGCGCGTGTGAGGTCGTGGTTTGTGGCGGATAGCAGCCTGACATCAACGGACTGCGGCACCGACTCGCCGACGCGGACAATTTCGCGCTCCTGGACGACGCGGAGCAGCATGGTTTGAACGACCGGCGGGATGTCGCCGATTTCATCGAGAAAGAGTGTGCCGCCGTCGGCGGCCTCGAAGTACCCGACGTGATCGTTAACCGCGCCGGTGAAGGCGCCTTTCGTGTGTCCGAAGAGTTGGCTAGCCAGGATGGATTCCGTGAGCCCGGCACAGTTGACGGCGATGAACGGTTTGTCCGATCGGTGGCCGGAGAAATGGATCGCACGCGCCACGAGTTCTTTGCCGGTGCCGGTTTCTCCTTCGATCATCACGGTCGTATCGTAGCGGGCCAATTCGCCGATCTGCTGGAAGATGATTTGCATGGCTTCGCTCTTGCCAATGATGTCGCAGAATTGCGCCTTTCCATCGAGCAGCCTGCGCAATCCATGGACATCGGTCACGTCATAGAGCACCAGGATTTTGCGTCTCTTGTCGCGGGGTTCGTCGAGGACCTCCAACTCGGTCCAGAAACGCTCTCCATTGGGGGTTTCCCAGTGGAGTGGAAGACGTGACCGCTGTGCGGGGGGCAAACCGATTTGTTCGCGAATGGCCGCACGATCGGCGTTCGAGACGGGCAAGACATCCGCCCAGGAGACTCCGAGGAGTTGTTGTCTCGGCATTCCGACCAGCCGTTCAAAGGCCCGGCTGACGAAGGAGAGCTGCTCGCCGTCCTCGCGCGTAATGCCGGTTCCCGTCCGCAATTCGTCCAGAATCGAGCGAACATCGTTGCGGCTTCGCACGATCTGTTTCTGCAACTGATATTTTTCGATGGCGTAGCGGATAGTCCGATCGAGCAGGGGCGGAGAAAGGCTCGCCTTGGTCATATATTCGTCCGCGCCGGCAGATAACGACTCCTCATCGATTGCCCGGTCGTCGTAGGCCGTCAACATAATGACGGGGACTTGGATGTCGGACTGACGAATGTGCTTCAGGAACTGCAGACCCGACCGATCGCCCAACAGGTAATCCAGGAGGATGATGTCGGGGGGCGCATCCTGAAAGGTCCGCAGCGCCTCCTCGACCGTCGACGCCCACGTGAGGGAATAGGACGAGCCCGGGATATCGTCGAATACGTCTCGCGTAATGACATAGTCGGCGCGGTCGTCATCGATAAGCAGCACGTGTATCGGATTGGTTGAAATGGGTCGTCCCCCTCTCTACAAAGCGGCCGGCGCTTCTTCCCTCGAATCGACGGCCTGCGCATCCTGTTCCTGTGCGATGGGCAGTACCACCGTGAATCTGGTTCCCCCGCCGGCCACGGATTCGACATCAATCGAGCCGCCATGGCGTTCCGCGATCTTCCGGCATACCGCCAAGCCGACACCGCTTCCCTCACGGCTTCCTTCGTCGTGGACCCGTTGAAACAAGGCAAAAATGCGGTCTGCGTCGGCCGCATCGATTCCAGGTCCATCATCGTGCACGTGGATGGCACAGCGTTCACCGGGCGCAGCACCGGCTGCCGGTTTGCTTGAATATACGCGCACGCGAGGCTGCTCGCCGTCTCGGCCATATTTTAGCCCGTTGTCAATTAGATTCTGCAATAGCTGTCGCATTTGAAGGGGGTCCGCTTCGATGACCGGGAGCGGCTCGATGTCGACGGAGCCGCCGGTTTCGTCGATACGGACTGCCAAGTCGCCGACAACGTCCCGCGCGATCCGGGTCAGATCCACCCACACAAAGGGGCTTCCATGGGTGGTTACACGCGATACTTGCAGGATATTTGTGATGAGCCGTTGCATGCGCTCCGTGCTGGCCTCGATGAGTTCAAGGTACTCTTCCGCGCGTCCCGAGGGTCCCTCTCCGAGTTGCCGATGCAGCTGTTCGGCGAGCACCCTGACCTTGCGGAGCGGCTCCTTCAAATCGTGGGACGCGATTACCGCGAAATCCTGGAGGTCGTTATTGCTGATGGCGAGTTGCCGGTTCAACTGTTGCAAGGATTCGTTGGAATGCTCCAGCAAATCAAGGAGTTCGTCGCGCTCGGCTTCAAACTGTTTGCGCGCGGCAATCTCCGTGGATAGGCGCTCGTTCGTGCGCTGCAGTTCGGCGGTACGGCGGAGTACGAGGGCTTCCGCTTTTCGCCGTTGCCGAATCTGTGAGAGAAAGTGCTCGAATGCGACCGCGGTAAGGCTTAAACCGGCCAAGAGCCCCAGGAGAGGCTGCCAGGTGTAGGCCTCGGAAAGATAGGCCTGCGTGGGCGTGCAGACGAACCGCCATCGCCGTGTCGTAGCCAACTCGATTTCCCCCGTGTAGTTCATGCGATCCTCCGTCAGGACTTCGCCTTCAGCGACGGACGCTTCGTTGTTCTCCGCGGGCCGATGATAGAGTGCCTTTTCTCCGTCGAGGGCGAACGCGTCGAAGATATGAAGGTTTACCCGTTTCTGGTCAAGCCGCGTGAGGGCAACGTCCACAACGTCTTTGACCTGGAATGCGCCGATGGCGTACCCAATGAAACGCCCCGCTTCGGGCATCGACGTGGGCAGTTCGGAATTGCGTTCGCGGACGGCGGTGACGACCAGTACCGTGGTTGGTCCGAGCGATTCCTTCATTCGGGCGCAGTTGGAGACAACGAAGATCTTGTCCGACTCGCGCGCGTAGTCCAGGTACTTACGCAGGTGCGGATCGGCGGCAAAATCGTAGCCGAGCACGTCGTCGTGGTTTTTTACTCCATTCACGGCGCGTATCGGATAGGAGTCACCTTCGCGCACTTGATTTTGGATGGCGAAGTGTTCGTGCAAGGTTTGTGCTTGCCGTACGAAAGATGCTCGTTCATCCGGTGGGACTGCCGGCGCCCAGATCAACGTGAGCGTGTCGTAGCGTTCGCTCGAAAACGGAGGCAAGCGACGGTTATAAACGCCCTCGCCGGGCGCAACGGGAATAGCCAAAGTGGCGGCGGTCCACCGTACTGCGTCGATGTTGGCGTCGACAACTTTTTCGATGGCGCTAATGTAAGTCTTGGCCTGGTCGGCAAAATCAAACTTCGCGGTCTGTTCATCGCGAACACGCAATAACCGATAGAACAGCAGAGATATCACCAATCCCGCCAGTAGGGTCAAGGCCGCCGGCCAGTACGCGCGAACGATTCCGCTTGGGGTGTGCTTCATAACGTCTTCACCGTGTTAAGTATTCCGTGCTCGCGTGTGTTCAATCCGCCCCTGAAACCGTCGACATGACTTGGGCGAGGTCGGCGCCATAGGTATCGGGAGGGCTGTTCGCCACGGGGAACCGGCTTCCGAGAGTTATAAACTTTACATGGCCGTCGAAATAGAGGACGTTTGAGCCGCCGGGGATATGGTTGAAACGGGCCGTTCCTCCCAGGAGGGGAACGTTGGCCGCCCATGTGTCCATGAGTACCGGTATCTCGGTTTGGCCTTTATAACCGGAAGCCGGCGAGTTTATGTCCGTGATAACGAATCGTTCGATTCCGTTCCGCAGGCGCTTGTACCCGGACGGCATGAGGCTCCCGTCGTCGTCGATCTTTCCGTATCCGGCTTGAAACTGCGGGTCACCGGGGATGTCGTCTTCGCCCAGGGAACCGTAGGCAACGAACTGTTTTTTCGGGCATCCCTGGTTCTGCATTTCGATCGCGTCGACAAACACGGCGTTTCCGCGATCGCTTTCGTCAATTGCGATCAGAACCCGGCTGAGGATGATGTCTTTCAATTGCGATGACGAGTTCGTCAGATAGGAAATGTACGTGTAGGAGACGCCCAACGACAACAACGCGTCGACACAGAGTGGCGTCGCGCCCGCATCGATGGCGTCTTTCACATAGGACTCGAGATTCAGTTTGAGTACTCCCACAAACTCCCGGGCCCGCGAGTCGGATGGACAAAGGGTGATGTTCAGATCGGTCATGTAGTCTGGGTAGAGCACGGAACCGCGCACCCAGGACAGCGTCGGGGCGCCGTTCAGATGCCACTTTTGCGTCGGAGGATAGGATTCCTGTGGGTCCTCGGCGGCGTACATTTGGAGCACAAGGGACAGTTGCTTGAGGTTGCTTTGACAGGCTGCGCGACGCGCGGCTTCTCGCGACCGGGCCAAAGCCGGCAGCAGCACGGCGGCCAGAATTGCGATGATGGCGATCACCACGATGAGTTCAAGTAAGGTCAGCCCAACCTTTCCGATCACGAAGCACTCCGCGGGTCCACCCGTGACCCGGTTTGAGGTATAAGGGTACCCCATCTACGGCCGTAGCCCTGTAAAAGGCGATTTGGCGCGAACGCCCGAAGTGCAGCGACTGCGCCAACTTCTTACGACGTTCATTATACAACATATGGGTGTAAGCAGAACCTGTCGAGGGCCAAATTGGCTTTGTTGTGGACGCTTCCAACCGGTTTCTGGTAGCTTCTATCCCATGTACCTGTGCGTAATTTCGGGTTTATACCGTTTTCGAGGAGGACACTGATGAGTCATGAGCGATCGATACTTTCACGTCGGGCATTGTTGCAGGGTGCGGCGTTGGCGGGCGGTGCGTGTGCGCTGGGGCCGGCCGTGAGCGCCGCGGCTGTTCAGGAAAGCGCAGCCCCGCCGCTGAACGCGGGTGACGTGGTCCTGTTCCAGGGAGATTCCATCACGGACGCAGGCCGAAACCGGGACGCCGTGGGCGCGAACGATCCGCATGGGTTCGGCTTTGGTTATCCCTTCATGATTGCGTCGCGGATGCTCGGGGTGTATCCGGGACTGAAGTTGCAGTGTTACAACCGCGGTATCAGCGGGAACAAGGTCCCGGATCTCCAGGCCCGATGGCAGACGGATACGCTGGACCTCAAGCCGAACGTGCTGAGCATTCTGATTGGCGTGAACGACATCTGGCACAAGCTCGATGGGAAATACGATGGTACGGTCGAAGACTACGAAGAAGGTTTCGCGGCGTTGCTGGCGGAGACGATTCAGGCGTTGCCGGGCCTGAAGCTGATCATCTGCGAACCGTTCGTGCTGCGGTGCGGCGCGGTGAACGACCAGTGGTTCCCCGAGTTCGACCAACGGCGCGAGGCGGCGAAACGCGTTGCCGATCTCGCGGGGGCGACTTGGGTGCCGTTCCAGTCCATGTTCAATGATGCGATCAGCGATGCGACTCCACCGGAATACTGGGCTGCAGACGGCGTGCATCCAACGATGGCCGGTCATGCGCTAATGACAAAGACCTGGCTCGACGTTACGGGTTTGGGATAGGGCATCGAGGCATTTTCATTTTCGGCGTCTTCGTCTCAGTCTGGCGAAGGCGCCGGTTTGTCTTCATGGAACGCACGCGGCTGAGCTGCACGCCGTACAGGAGGTCAGACCGTGACCAAACTTCATTTTCCCAAGCCGTTCGAGCACACCCACGCGCCGGTAGCAAACGTCAATGAAATCGTCCAGGAGCGCATGACGGTCGGCCAGCACGCCGCGGACACGGTGGCGCGGGTGGCCGGCTCCTGGGGGTTCATCATCACCCAGTCGGTCATCCTCACGGGTTGGGTGATCCTGAACATCACCGCGTGGGCCGCCCACTGGGACCCCTACCCTTTCATCCTGTTGAACCTTTTTTTGTCCTTGCAGGCGGCCTACACTGCGCCCATTATCATGATGAGCCAAAACCGGCAAAACATCCGCGACCGCATCGAAGCCCATCAGGATTACTTGGTAAACCAAAAGGCCGAGGAAGAGATCCGCGCGGTCTTGAATCATCTTGCGGCGCAGAACCACGCGCTCGAGGAGATTCACGCCGCACTGGCGAACGGCGCCGCCGGAGCACGGGGCAATGATGCGCGGGCCAACGATCCAACGGCGCCTGAGCGCTGACGGAAGCGCGCGAGCCGAATGCTCGGTGCGACCTCAGATACGCCACGGTCCCCGCATGGAGCGGGTGAGCATCCGTTCGGCGGTGGAGTCATCGAGGATTTGCTCGTTGACGGGATCCCATCGGATTTTCCGTTGTAGTTTCATGGCGATGTTGCCGAGGTGGGCGGGCGTGATGGAGCGATGGGCGATCTCGATGGGCGCGGCGGTCCGCTCCCGCGCGCGAACGCAGTGAATGAAATTCTCGTAGTGGCCGTGGCTGGCATAGAGGTGGATTTCATTGGGGCCAATCCGTTCCTGTTTCAGTGACGCCGGTTCGGACCCGCCTTCCAAATCGATCCAGCCGTCGGTGCCTTCGAAACGAACGCCGTGGGGCAGCTTGCTCGACACGATCATGGTGTAGCCTTCGGCATAGGTGCAGCGGAACTCGAAGTCCGTGGCCGTGTTGTTCAGCCAGTCGTTCGGGTAGACCGCCTCTCCTACCACCTCCACCGGACCGGACAACTCGGTGCCCATGCCCCAGTGGGCCATGTCGATCATGTGCGCGCCCCAATCCGTGACCTGTCCCCCGGAGTAGTCGTAGTTCCAGCGAAAGGTGAAGTGGCAACGCCGTAGCGTGTACGGCGCCCAAGGCGCGGGACCGAGCCAGCGGTTGTATTCGAGGTTGGGCGGTGGATCGGTAATGGGGTTGTCGGGTACGGCCAGGGTTTGTCCGCCCGGCAGGCCGACCTTGATGGTATGCAGCTTGCCGATACGCCCGTTACGGACCAGTTCGCACGAGTAACGGCATTCGTCGCTGGAACGGCGCTGGCTGCCGGTCTGAAACACGCGGCCGTATCGCTGCACCGCGTTGACCATGGCCTGGCCTTGTTGGATGGTCAAGGACAGCGGCTTTTGACAGTAGATGTCCTTCCCCGCTCGCGCAGCCTCCACGACGACAATGCCATGCCAGTGATCGGGCGTGGCGATGGAGACCGCGTCGATGTCGTCGCGCGCGAGGAGTTCTTCGAAGTAGACGTATTCGTCGACGCCGTTCCAGGCGCCGCTCGTCGTGTTTGCGCCGTAGTGTTCCTTGAGGGCTTGCACCGCCTGGGCGCGTCCCCGAAACCAGCCGCGCTCGTAGTTCTCGCTGCCGGAATCCACGTCGCACACAGCAACCATCTGCACGCCGCGCACACCAATGAGGTTGCGCACGTCGCGGTCGCCCTGTCCGCCGACGCCGATCACACCCATGACGATGCGTTCGCTCGGTGCGACGGCACCGTCCCGCCCCAAGGCCGATGCGGGTACAATCATCGGGGCCGACGCCGCCGCGGCCGTGGCCAGGAAACGGCGGCGGGTGATCTGGTGCGGTTTGTGTTGATTCACGTGAAGGTTCCAGTTCGTCGTTGATGTGAATCATTCTGCACGTGCGACGCGGACGTGTAAAGCGGACAGTCAACTGCTGGAAGGTCTGCCCTCACGCGACGTGGCAGTTGCGGGAATTGTCGATGGGCACGGATGTAGCGCAGGCGTTTCGTCTGCAACCGTACGGCAAACTTCGACACTAAGGTATACCCCCACGGTTGCAGGCGAGATGCCTGCGCTACGACTCACTCCGCGACGCCTTGTTCTGCGGCATCAACCGCGGCGATGGCGGTCATGTTGACGACATCGACTTCGTTGAACCCACCGTATTGGAGGAGGTGCACGGGCTTGCGCATGCCGAGCAGGATCGGTCCGATAGCCTCCGCGCCGCCGAGGCGTTGCACGAGTTTGTAAGCAACGTTTCCGGCCTCGAGTGTCGGAAAGATCAACACGTTGGCGCCGCCGCCACTAAGCCGGCTGAACGGGAACTGCTCTTCGAGGATGGAAGGCGTCACCGCCGTATCGGCTTGCATTTCGCCGTCGGCGATGATGTCAGGTTCGCGGTGTCGCAGGATTTCGACGGCTTTACGCACTTTTTCGGACTCGGGAAACCGGCTGCTGCCGAAGTTGCTGAAGGTGACCAAGGCCACGCGAGGCTCGATGTTGAAGCGGCGAACGCTGCTCGCGCAGAGGATGGCAATGTCCGCCAGATCCTCGGCGCCCGGGTTTACGTTTACCGTCGCGTCGGCGAAGAAATAGATCTTCTCCTTGAGCACCAACATATACATGCCGGCGACGCGACGCACGTCGGGACGCGCGCCGATGACTTCCAGTGCGGGCCGGAGCGTGTCCGGGTAGCTGGAAGTGAGCCCCGAGACCAACCCATCGGCGTCGCCCATGTGAACCATCATCGCGCCGAAATAGTTCCGGCGCGTGACAAAGCTGCGGGCCATCTCCCGCGAGACCCCTTTGCGCTGGCGCATGCGGAAGAACTCCTGCTCGTACCGGGGAAGACGTTCGCTCTTGAGAGGATCGATGATTTCCACGCCGCCGAGCAGATCGAGTCCCAACTCCTCGATTATTTTTCGGATGCGTTTCCCGTTGCCGAGGAGGATGGGATGGGCCATGCCCTCGTCCAGGATCGTTTCACAGGCTTTCAGTATCGGCGCGTGATCGCCTTCCGGATAGACGATGCGCTTGGGCGCGTTGCGCGCCTTGTTGATCATGACGCGCATGATCTTGCGGGAAAGTCCCAAGCGCGCTTCGAGGCGTTCACGGTATTCGTCGATGTCGATCTTCTTGCGGGCGACGCCGGTTTCGATGGCGGCTCTTGCCACCGCCGAAGCTTCCCAGATGAGCACGCGCGGATCGAAGGGCTTCGGTATGATGTAGTCGCGCCCGAACTGGAGGCGTTCTTTCCGGTAAGCCATCTCGACGGCGTAGGGCACGGGTTCGCGCGCGAGTTCCGCCAGGGCCTTGGAGGCCGCCACTTTCATCTCGTCGTTGATGGCCGTGGCGCGCACGTCAAGAGCGCCGCGAAAGATGAAGGGGAAACCGAGCACGTTGTTGATCTGGTTGGGATAATCGCTGCGGCCGGTCGCCATGATGACGTTTGGCCGTGCGGCGACCGCATCCTCGTACGTGATCTCGGGATCGGGGTTGGCCATGGCGAAGATGATCGGATCGTCGGCCATGGAGCAGACCATGTCCTGGGTTACCAGATTCGCGCTGGAAACCCCCGCGAACACGTCGGCATCGACCATTGCCTCTTCCAAGGTGCGGCGGTCGGTGTCGACCGCGAAGGCTTCCTTATACGGGTTCATGCCATCGGTACGGCCCTTGTAGATGACGCCTTTTCTGTCGCAAAAGAGGATATTCTCATGGCGCACGCCCAGGGTGATGTAGAACTTGGCGCAGGCAATGCCTGCGGCCCCGGCGCCACAGAAAACCACGCGCACGTCTTCGATCTTCTTGCCGACGATTTCCAGCGCATTGAGCAGGCCCGCGCCGGAGATGATCGCGGTCCCGTGCTGGTCGTCGTGAAACACAGGGATATTCAGCCTCTCCTTGAGGCGCTCCTCGATGTAGAAGCATTCCGGCGCCTTGATGTCTTCGAGGTTGATGCCGCCGAAGGTGGGTTCGAGGAGCGTGACGGCCTTGATGATTTCGTCGGGGTCGTGCGTATTTAGCTCGATGTCGAACACGTCGATGTCGGCGAAGCGTTTGAAGAGGACCGCTTTGCCTTCCATGACGGGCTTGCCGGCCATGGGGCCAATGTCCCCGAGGCCGAGTACCGCCGTGCCGTTCGTGACGACGCCCACGAGGTTTCCTTTTGCCGTGTATTCGAAGACATCATCCGGGTTCTTCTCGATGGCGCGGCAGGGAACGGCGACGCCGGGAGTATACGCCAGGGACAAATCCCGCTGCGTCTGGCAAGGTTTTGTTGGTGTGACTTCCAGTTTCCCGTGCCGGACCCCGGCGTGATAGTCGAGCGCTTCGTTTTGCAGGTCCATGCTTTCCCCTTCTTTTGCCTACGATCCGTGTGGGCACGCTGTCAGCGTACGCCCAAATAGGATAGCACGAATCGTGAGGCAACGCCTCCGCGCGGACGCGGCCGGCATTTCAACCTTGGCAAAGCTGTCCCGAGCGAATAGAATGGCGTTCAACATTTTGGGGAGGCCAGTCTAATGAATGTCCGAAAGAAGGTTATCTTGCTTGTCACCTTGGCGCTGTTCGCGGGGGCGGCGTACGCGGAGTCTATCTTCGTCACGGAAAACATCTTTCCGCAGCAGGAGCTGCATTGTCACAGCAGCAGCATCGTGCGGTGTTCGAACGGGGATTTGCTGGTGTGTTGGTTTTACGGGACCGGCGAGCGCACGGCGGATGACGTTATCGTGCAGGGTGCGCGGTTGAAGAAGGGGGCCTCCGCCTGGAGCGAACCGTTCCTGATGGCGGATTCGAAGGATCTTGCGGACTGCAACCCGGTGTTGTACATCGATCGGAACGAGAAACTGTGGTTGTTCTGGATCTCCGTCCTCGCCAAGCGGTGGGAATGCGGGATGCTGAAGTACCGGACGTTGACCGACTATCTGGGCGATGGGCCGCCAAAGTGGGATTGGCAGGACGTCATCGTGTTGAAGCCCGGTGAGGCGTTTGCCGAAGACGTTGAGTCGAAACTGAAAGAAATGCATTATCCGGAAGGTACGTGGGCCGAATATGCCCGGCCGTATCCGGAGCAACTGATCCAGGCGTCCAAGGATCCTTACAAACGTCAGACCGGATGGATGCCGCGCATTCATCCCCTGACGTTGAAGAGTGGCCGCATCATTCTTCCGCTCTATTCGGATGGCTTCAACATGTCGGTCATGGCGATCTCGGACGACGACGGCGCGACGTGGCACGCCAGCCTGCCGATTGTCGGGTCGGGTCCGCAGCAGGGTTCCCTGATTCCGCGAAGTGACGGGACCATCGCTGCGTACCTGCGTGATGAGGGTGACCCTCCGGGGCGTATACAGATGAGTGAATCCGTCGATGACGGGGAATCCTGGTCGATTCCAGTCGATCTCGACATTCCCAATCCCGATTCGAGTTTGGAGGTCATTCCCTTGAAGAGCGGTAAGTGGGTGCTGGTCTGCAACGATACCGAAGACAGCCGGGCGCAGTTGACGGCATACGTGTCCGACGACGAAGGCAAGACCTGGAAATGGCGGCGTCAGATTGAACCATCTGACAATGAGGGCGATAACTTCTCCTACCCCTCGGTGATTCAGGCGCCGGACGGATTGATCCACATGACCTATACATACAGAGGTCCCAAGGGAAACTCGATTCGGCATACGACATTAAACGAAGAGTGGCTGCTCGGCAAGTGAGTTTGTAGCGCTTCGCATAGTAGGTAAAAGAAGAGCGGGCGCTTCGTATACGAAATGCCCGCTCTTACTAATTGAAGCTTAAGAATCTCAGTAAGCCGTGAACGGTCCGGTTACGACAACCTGGACGGGGACGTTCTCCAGCGAGGTCGGAATCTGGCTTCGCGCGGACGCGTTTTCCGAGGCCAGGAACACGCGGATGGACGGCTTGCCTGATTTCGACAACCCGACGCCGTGGCCGACCACACCCGGGATGTTCAGGAGCGCCTGCGAATGGCGGGCGTTGACATTACGGACAGTCTGGAGCTTTACGACCTTACTCGCGGCGCCGGAGGCACTTCCCGATGTGGATGACGCGCTGGCGTTGCAGAAATCAGCGGGAACGCTGTCCGTGCCTTTGACGAATGAGTTGACGGGCGTTGAACCCGATACAAAGGCTAGACCGGCGGCGGCGATATCCGTAACTTCAGTGGAATAGGTTCCGGATGAGGCGTTACGTACGCCAACGGAAGCTTCGCCGTTGCTTCCGGTCGTGCCGGATGCGCTTCCGATCGACTGGGAGTTGTAGGTGACCTCGACGGTCACGGAGGCGTTCGCGAGCAGGTTGCCAAGGTCGTCTTCCGCCCGAACCGTGATCACCAAGTCCTTGTCGTGATTCTTGCCGCCTTTGGTATCGTAAATCACGCACCGCACGCGGGACATGGTTGCGACTGTGGCTGCGTTCAAGGGCGAAATCGACCGCTGTGTCGGCGCTGTCGTTGACCGTCGCCGTGGTCTGCTGGACTTCATAGCCCAGCGCGCTTGCCGTGACGGTGTGATCCCCGGTGGAGATTCCATCAATAGCGTAGGCGCCATTCGTGTCGGTCGAAGCGCTCTGGCCCGTGTCTACCTGCACGGTTGCACCCGCGATACCGGCGCTGGTCAAAGCGTCTGTTACGACGCCGGAGATCGACCCCGTCGCCACCGGGGTGCCCGTCGTGGCGCCGACCATGGAAACGCCTAAGCCGCTCAGCACGGCGTCAATGGGGTTTGCGATGGTGGAACTGGAGCTACCGGCGAACAGGAGCCCGACCGCACGGGGTTGGCCGTTTGCAGGGTCGGAGGTCCCGGACTCGAGAATGAGCGAACCGGAGTCGCCGCCCGCACTGAAGCTTCCCGGCGTGATGCGGACCTGGTTGACGAAACGGGCGACATTTTTGGCGGCCCCGCCGCATTCGTCCGAATAACCCACGTCGACCGTCACGTCGATTTCCGAGACACTGCCCGTCGTATGCCCGGTGGTACGGCCGCTTTTCTGAACGGCCTGGCCGACGGAAGCAACGAGCGTATTCGCGCTCGGCACACCGACATCCAGAATGGTTCCGTCAGTCTGGACTTGACCGGCGCGAATTTCGGCCACCGCCGCATCAACATAATTCTGCGGGGCGATTACGGCCTTGCCTGAACATCAACGGGACGAACCCGCTGAGATCGGCCACAATTCCGCTTTGTCCGCAACTTTGATCGACCATGCCCGGGCTGGTTCACGTCTTCGCCGACAATCCCGTTATTCGCCCGCGCCAGCACATGGTTGTTGCTCAAAATGTACAGGGTTCCCGCGCCGTCCCGGACGAGCGCCCCGAGGGTCCCGCTACAGCAATAGAGCGTGCTGTGGTCTTCGATGTTCCCGCCGCTTGTTCCCAGCGCAATGGGCCGGGCTTGGCTGACCTGATGCTCCGGCCCGGAATCCGCGTGCGCGGAGACCAGTGCCGCGCATACTACGGCAACCAGCCGGACAGTGCTCTTGAATGGAAAGATCGTGATACGCATTTGGCTACCCTTATCATTACTTTGGACCAGATCGTCGTTAAGGCCTTGCAAACCGTTGACAAAGGGTAGCATACGTCGAAAATTGCGTCAATGACGCAAAACTAGTACGGAATTTTCGAGTTATCCCACGAGATAGCGGTCGAGCCAGTCGAGAACCAGCGCCCGCATTTCGGGAAGTTCCTGGTGGGGACAGTCGAAAAGATCGATCTGGCAGTCTTCGCGGTGGCCGAACTGCTCATAAAGGGGAAGCAGATAATCCCGGACCTTTTCGACGCCGCGGGGCGGGGTCAACCCGTCCTCGCGACCGTTAAGACTCAGGCGTGGGCGCGGCACGATAAGTTCGTTGATGCCGGCGGTGTCGAAGTGTTTGAGCAGGCTGGGGACGTAGTAGTAGATGCCGTGCCGGTGCAAGCCTTTGTCTTCGATGAGGGAGTCGAAATCGGTCAGGCAGCAGAGGTCGATGCAGACCTTGATGCGTTCGTCGAGGGCGGACATCCACCAGGCTTTGGTGGAGCCCATGGACATGCCGAAGGCTCCGATACGTTCCGTATCGACTTCCGGACGGGAACACAAATAATTGAGCGCCTGCCACTCGTCGAAGAGCATCATGCCGAAGAGCACCTGGCCTTTCCAGAGCATCTCCTTGAAGGTGTCCTCTTCCCCACGCCGGCCTTCTTCAGGGTACGGTGCGCGTTCGCCAAAACACCAACTGTCGATGGCCAGGGCGACGATACCTTTCTCCGCGTATACGGGGGCGTAGGCTTCCATGGCACGCGTGCCTTGGAGCAGTTCCATCTTCCCCACGTTGTAGTCGCCGCCGTGCCAGTGGATGTAGAGCATGCCCGGCGCGGGGGTCTTGACCTTGTCGGGGATTAGCATCAATGCGGGGACCGGTTGGATGCCGTTGAGGTCGAGAACGAGGTGTTCGAGGGTGAAGCCGTCGTGCTGTTCGCGCTTGAGCGGTTTAGCTGCTGGTTTCCGCTTCTCCGGAAGATCGCCGAGCAGGTTCCAGAGTTCTTCCCGTCGGGCCTTTTGAAACTTAGTGAAATCGCGGTTGGTCTTCGACATGGCGGCCCACGCTCCTTCTGCAGTCATTCCGGCGGCGGCAAACAGGGCAGTGCTTCGGATGAAATCGCGCCGTATCATTCTCGAATCATTCGGTTCCCACGCATTCATGGTAACGACGTTCCTCCCGGGTCCATGGTGCTATGCACGCTCCGGCTGTTCCGGTGACTTCGCAATCACAATGCTTGCAAGATACCCGATTAGGAAGGCCGTACAAAACCCGATGGCGCCGTGGAGGAAGAAATGGATGGGAGTGAATCGGTGGACCCAATACACGACTACCGCGCTCACGACCGCGCCGACGATTGCCCCTGCCCCGTTTCCGCGTTTTGTGAACACGCCCAGGGCCATGATGCCGGCAAGGCCGCCGCCCACGAGGCCGAGGATTTGCAGCCATTGGTCAAAGAGCGACGGCGCATCGAGTCGCGCGACGACCAAGGCGAGGCCGGTTCCGAAGACGCCGAAGAACAAGGTCAACCCCCGCGCGACGCGGAGGCCGTGTGGTTCGGTGATATTCGGACGAAAGCGGCGGTAGTAATCGGTCACGAGGACCGTCGACATGCTGTTGATGCTGCTGTCGAGGGAAGACATGGCCGCGGCGAACACGCCTGCGATGAGCAGCCCCGACAAGCCTTGCGGGAACTGCTCGGCCACGAACAGCGGCAGGATAGCGTCAGTCTTGAGCCGCGGATCGAGGAGGTCCGGATGGCTGCGGTAGAAGACCCATAGCGCGGTACCAATGCCAAAAAACAGAACGGAAATTGGAATGGTCAGCAGCGCGTTCGTCCAGACCGCTTTGGCAGCGTCTTTTTCGGTGGAAGTGCTCAGGTAGCGTTGCACGACGGTTTGGTCGGCGGTACTCGGGTAGGCCATACCGAAGGCGTTTCCGATAACGCAGACCCATACCGCAGTGGTGGTGGCGTCCCAAGTCCAATTGAAGGTGTGGAACTTGCCGGCTTCCCATCCCGTCGAAACGATCCCGGAGAACCCTCCATCCACGTCCCATGCGATAACGGCTACCGCCGCGAGAGCCCCGGCCACAAGCACGAAGGACTGCAGCACATCGGTCCAGATGACGGCCTCAATACCGCCCATCATGGTGTAGATCGTGGTCAACACGCCCATGACGAGGATGCACGCGTAAATGTTGAGTCCGGTTGCTGCGGACAGGGCGATGGCGGGCAGGAACAACACGATAGCCAGAACGTCCGATCTGGAAACTGAGGAATACAAGACTCCCGTAAACCCGAATGGGAAAGTTGAAACGCGTTTCCAGGTATTCGTAGGCGGTGGTGATGGGGGCTTCACGGAATCGCGGGAGGTAGTAGCGCACCACAAACGGCGCCACGGCGAGAATGCCGAGGTTGCTGAGGATAAAGACCCAATCGGTCGCATACGCTTTGGCTGGGATGGCGAGATAGGTAATGGCGCTCAAGGACGTGCCGAAAATGCTCAGTCCTACGGCCCACCAGGGGACGCGGCGGCCGCCCAGGAAGAAATCCTCCGTGGTGCGTTCGCGGCGGGCGAAGTAGGCGCCCATCCCGACCAGGATACCGAAGTACAGGACGAGGGCGACGTAGTCCAGGATGGTGAAGGCGCCTTTCCGCGGGATCGGAGACCCAAAGTACACGCGGGTGACATGGTCACCTGGACAGACCAGGACCGGGTTGCCGTCTAGTACGGTTGCGGTTCTGGGCCCGCTGGCGGGGGGTGACATGCCGTAATGGGTCCACGTGTCGGTGATGGTGTCATAAGCGAGGACTTCATCACCAAAGAACAGGAGATGCGCCTGACCGTAGGGGATTGCGGGGCCGACCGCACGTCCTTCCGGTAGTGGCGCGATGAACGACCAGCCGGCTCCGGGCGTGTAACGGAAACAGTCCCGTAGAAATTCACCGTTCGCATCATGGCCGCCGCACACGTAGAGGTTTCCGCCGCTAGTCGCGACGGCAGCGTCGTATCGTGGCACGCCCGGCACCTGCTCCAACACCCGCCATCCCGATTCCTGCGCGTTCAGGCTGAGCGCCCATAATTGGTTCTGCGGACGCCCCTTCAATCGGCCCGATACGCCGGAAACGTAGACCGTATCACCCAATAGTGCAGCGCCCGGACTCGACAACGGCTCGGGCAAGGCCGGCAAGGGTCCGATTTTGGCGGTGTCCGCGCCCTGGATCTCGATTTGCCACACGCTGTCCACGGAGGCGTCGGTCTGTCCTCCAATTCCAACGATACTATGCCCTGTCGAAAGGGTCGCCCCTCCCCAGACGGCGACAGGCAAGGTCGCTGCCGGTTTCCACGCCGATGCGGTGGGGGGTAAGAGGTAGGCTTGCCCGTTTGCCAGAGGCCGGCCCTCGTGGACCGTCCGGCCTCCGGCTACGAGTAGAACGCCGTTATCGGATGCCAGAAATGGTTGAACCAGGTTCGCAGGAAGATTGGGCAGCGATTTCCAGTCGAAGAGACCATCGGACGGATTGGCGCGGGCAGAGGTCGCACCGAGCAGGAAGATGACGGCGCAGAAGGCAAGGGGTTTCGATCTCAACACTCGTTGTCCTCGTATTCCGTGCACGAGATTCGGAGGCTGCATCAAGTACGGAGTCTGTGACCGGTCGTGGGCTAGGATATCGGTCCATCTCAGTGATTTGCAAGGAATTGCAGGGCATGAGAGGTGGTTGATTTCAGCGTGCGTTTGCGGGCATACTCTGGGCGGTGTCGCATACCGCGACAACGCAAATTGGCCGATCCACTGGACAACTTGGAAAACCCACAAATGAAGGGCTCGAACCGCGAGTTTCTCCGAAGCAAGGCGCATCCGCTCAAGCCGCTGGTATTCGTTGGAAAACAAGGGGTTACGGATAGTCTGCTCGTGGCGGTGAACGAAAATCTGACCGCACACGAGTTGATTAAAGTAAAGTTTAATGATCTCAAGGATCGGAAGCGGGCCATCGCAGAAGAAATTGCAGACCGTACCGAGAGTGAGCTGGTGGGCATCGTGGGCAACATCGCGACGTTTTACCGGCAGCATCCCGAGGAAGACAAGCGCCGAATTCATCCGCCCGGGTGAGTTGGAACACATTGCGTTCCCGCTCGTGGAAGTGTAGAATATAGTTAGGCTTGCAAACATCATGGAGATAGCTGAGCAATGACTGCAAAACGAATGATAGCGCTGGTGACACTGTGCGTCGTGGCGGTATTCCTTTTGTCGGCCTTCGCCCAGCCCGCGTACGCTCAGGCTGGCGATCGGAATCTTGCCGAAAAGAAAGGCATCGCGGGCCTATTCCAGGGTAAAGGCGTCGAAGCAGGTGATCCGCGGTTGCCAACACCGTTTCAGAAATGGGCGGGCATCGGTTCGATCCTCGTCATGATCATCGTGGTGAAATACCTCTAAGGGTCCCACCCCAACTTACCGCAACGACGCGGCTGCAATCAGGAGCCGCCCTTCGGGGCGCGAGGGGCCGCGGGGAAGATTCTGGTGGAAAACACCATCCTTCTGCTAGACGATGAACCGGGCATCCTGGAAGTGATGCGAAAGCATCTCGCCACTCAGGGGTATGCGTGCACTGCGGAAACTTCGCCGAAGCAGGCGTTGGCGTTGCTGCGTCAGAAACGTTTCGCATTGCTCTTCACCGATTTGCGCATGCCGGAAATTGATGGCATGGAGGTGGTGCGCCAAGCCAAGGCCGGCGACGGAGACATGGCCGTCGTGGTCGTCACGGCGATTCAGGAAGTCAGTAACGCGATCGATGCCATGCGGGCCGGAGCCGACGATTACATCGTCAAACCGTTCAACCTGAGCGAGGTTGGCACGGCGGCCGAGCGGGCGCTCGAAAAGCGAACCCAGAATATCGAGAAACGGCATCGTCAGGAGGATTTGGAGCACCGTCTTTCTGAGGCCACCGAGGATCTCGAACGGCTCAACGGGGAGTTGCGGAACACCAAGCAGTACCTGGAAAGCCTGATCGAGAGCACCATTGACGGCATCATCACTACCGATACGGAGAACCGGATCGAATTCATCAACGAAGGCGCCCTTCGTGTACTGGGATACGCGCGGCAGGAGCTGTTGGGAAAGGCGGCATCGTTCATCTACGCCGGCGGCGACGAAGAGGTCGCGTTTATCCGGCGGAAGCTGGAGGAAAGCGTTGTCCTGAAGGATTACGAGACGGAGCTATTGCAAAAGTCGGGCGAAACGGTTCCGGTGAACGCGTCCATTTCACCGGTGTTCGATGCGAGCAAGCAGGTGCGCTCGATTTTGGCCGTGTGCAAGGATATTACGCGCCAAAAGGAACTGGAACACGAACTCAAGGAACTGTCGGTCAAGGACAGTCTGACCGGGCTGTACAATCAGCGATATTTTTACGACCGCCTGGCCCAGGAAATCGAGCGTGCGCAGCGTCAGAAGCATCCGTTGTCGATGCTGCTCTTCGATATCGACCAGTTCAAGTCGTACAACGACGGGAAGGGCCACCTCGAGGGCGACCGCGTGTTGCAGACGGCGGGACAGGTCGTGATTCAGAGCACACGCGAGCATGTGGACCTCGGCTTCCGCTATGGAGGCGACGAATTTACGGTGATCCTGCCGGAAGCCGGCGAAGAACAGGCGCTTCATATCGCCGAACGTATTCGGAAGGGGTTTCGTGAACGGGGTTTCGACGAACTCACGTTGAGTATCGGACTCATGACCTATCAGTCGGGTCTGAGCTTGAAATCGTTCATTCATCTGACCGATGCCGAGATGTATGAAGCGAAACGAGCGGGCGGAGACCGCGTCAGCGTGTACCGCCCGGAGCAACACCAGGCGTCCGCAGTAGAGGAAAGTCAAAACGCATGAAGTTTGGAATTTGCAGCGAGATTTTCAAGGAATGGGACGACGTTGAACGGACGATCGATTACGTGAAGGAAGTCGGGTACGACGGCCTGGAAATCGCCCCCTTTACGTTATCGAAACACGTGACGGATATTTCGGACCAGACCCGCAAGACCATTGTGAAGAAGGCCGAAGAGGCTGCCCTCGACATTCTTGGCATTCACTGGGTGCTGGTGGGCCCCGACGGGTTGCATCTGACCCATCCGGACAAGAGCGTGCGCGACCGCACCGCGCAGTACCTGATTGACTTGGCCCACTTCTGCGGCGACGTTGGCGGCAAGGTCATCATTTTCGGATCGCCGAAACAGCGTAACGTTATGGAAGGCGTGAACTACCAGCAAGCCTTCGACAACGCGGTAGCCGTGTTCGAGAAGGCACTACCCACCTGTGAAGAACGCGGCGTGACCATCTGCATGGAGCCCTTGGCCGCATCGGAAACCAACTTCTGCAAGTCCGCCGCCGAGACGGTAACGCTCATCGAGCGCATCGCCCATCCGAACTTCCGCTTGCTGCTCGACACCAAAGCCATGACCGACGAACCCGAAGGTCGCCCCGCCACGATCCGCAAACACGCCAACCATCTCGCCCACTACCATGCCAACGACGCCAATCTCGAAGGCCCCGGCTTCGGTGACGTTGAATTCGGGCCCATCTTCGAAGCGCTGAAAGACATCAACTACGAAGGCTACGTCTCCGTCGAAGTCTTCATCTTCGACCCCGGCCCCGAAGCCATCGCCACCAAAAGCCTGCGGTACATGAAGCAGTTTGTGTGAGCGGAGGTTACGACCTGCACCCGTCGACGAAAGTGGTAGAAAGTTGAAATGACCTAATTGCGTCGCGCATCTGAAGTCTACAACGGGTCGCATTCCAGCCTGCTCCACAATGTCTTTCTTCTCCTTATCCGCAGCAAGCCGAGGAACATGGCGACGGCAAGTAAAATGCTAACGTTCGCCATCGCGCCCAACTGGACGCTGCGCCAACGACCAACTGAACTACGCCACGATGGTTCACTTGAAATTCCACATAGGTTTGTCCATCAATCTCTACGATTCGACGGTTTCCGGGAACCATCCAATCAAAGACGTTTTCGCCGAGGTACCAGCCACGGTGATCCTCGGACTCGCTGAAGAATAGATTTCGAGGTCGTGTGGGTCGGACCCCGCCGGGAACCGGAATCTGCACGAACTGGCTCCGCGAATACCTCATCCGGACCGATTCGATACAACGCTGAGACTACATCAGCATCAAGCGAAGCAACATGTGCGTCTGTCGATGGCTCTATTACGTGCAGATAAGGCTCCTTAGTTACGATCTTGCGGCCGCGTTTCCAATAGTGAACTGCATTGAAACCGGACCGACCTCTCGTCCTGAAACGGTTTGTGCACCGGCCGTCACTTCCACGACATCTCCCGGCAACCACGGTGAGTTGGGCGTAAACACCACCCATCCGTCACGGTTGTCATCCAACTGCGTCGGCCACCACACGCCACCTTGTTCGGACCTGTCGCTCCCCACGGCCACCGCCCAAACGGTCTCCGGTGCAATGGGTTCCACGCTTATAAGCCGGACAGCTAAATCGGAATCGAGGCCCGCCTCCCCAATCGGTATGGCCGGCTCGTACGTGAGCGGGAAGTCGAACCCGATTTTGTGCTGCCCCGATGGCCGGAATCGGACGGACTCCAGTTCGCCGACACCGCAATCGCTCCGTGCTTTGACCTGATAGTCGTGATAGTAGTAGTCAACGACCGTGGAAGAATTGCAGCCGCCCGTCGAAAACACGTCCGGCGCTTGTGCATTGAAGTCGTCGTAAACCGTTCCCGACTGCCAGGCACCAATGGCCGCGCCGTCTCTGAACACTACTCGTACCACTGCTACCGCTTACTGCATTCCACCATACACGCACTTTGTCGGGATAAGCGCCGTCGGACGCAGATATCCCAGTTGGTGGCGAAGGTGGACTGCACAACTGCGTGTACGTGCGCGTTAGGAGATAGGTTTGGCCGGAGCTTATCGTGACCACCTGGCTGCTGGGAGCGCTCCAACCTAGAATGCTCTCTGAATTGCACCGTGTGTTTTCCCGTAGTTAATCCCGTCACCGTATATCCGCTCGTTCGTGCCAGATTTCCGCCATCGACACGCCATTGAGCCCCCGCCGCGACGGCATCGTTCGGGGAAATGGTCATTTTGAGCGAGCCCGTGGTCACGACGGCGGTGTAAATTCCGGTTTCTTGTGTGAGACCACCGGCCTGAATGGTTGCCGTCTTGTTCCCCGCGTGGTGTAGCCGGATACAGTGCTGAACGAGATCGTATGCTGTCCAACGGTCAAGCCAGAGACCGTAGAACCGCTGTTTTGCCAACTGCCCCCGTCCACGCGCCATTGTGCGCCTGCAGCGATTGCGGCTTGCGGTTGTAAGACAACACGTAATGACCCGGTCGATACCGGCTTGGCGGTCTTGAGCAGTCGATACGCTCCCCCACCTTGGCTGTTGTCAAGCCAATAAACGTGGGTATCGTCAACCGTCAAAATCGACGATGTCTTCTCCCTGCAAACCCTGACCTTTAACAGGCCATCCCGCCATCTACCGGAATCGCGTAGATGCCATCAGGCGCGGAATAGTAAACGTCACTGCCATCCGACACGTAGCCGATTATTCCTTGTGACTGGATTAGCGTTACGGCAGTCCACCGGTCCTCAGGCACGCGGAGGATATATCCAGTGCCGTTTGCGTAGAGGCTCGTGGAATCTACGAAAAGGGGCGTGTGGTCCGCCGCCGCTGGCAGCAACTGCGTTACCTGCTCAGTGCTACAATCGAACCTGCGCACTTGAGGTGGGTCGTAGTTGAGGAAATAGATGGCATCTTCATCGAACGTGACCGCCCGCACGTACTGATTATTTGGCCCTGCACCTTCCCACTGCCCGCCAGTCTTCGGAAGTCTTTGAACGTCGGGGGTCCCACTGCTGGTTGTAATAGGTATAGTCGCCGACGGTTGCCATATAGCTGCCGCCCCGGTCGCCTTCCGTATTCATGGACCGGATAACGTGCGGGATGCCGTCGGTCATATCGGCATAGAAAATACGCGTATCGCTGTAGCTCCCAAAACCTCCTGTAAGATCATGGTGCCGTTGATTTGGTAGCGATGGACTCCGCTATCGGACCATGCGCCTTCCAAAACTGTTTGGACCACGCCACCGGACTTAGGCACGCGCCGGATTTTTCCGTCATTGTTCTCCACATCCGCGAAATACACGTAGTCGCCCGATTCCTTCAACAGCCACGGCGAACTCAGCCCGGTCGCCAGGACATCGTACTCTCCGGAACCTTGAGAATAAGTGCCGGAGGTGGGACGCTGTTTGGCCGGAAAGAGCAAAAGTTACCTCTTTGTTGGACGGCGTAGTCCATCCAGGGATGTCCTTAAACTCTATTGATTGCAAACCCGTTGGAACATCGCTCTCCGTGTACCCGCTGTTTACTCCACGTCACCGTCCCCACGCGTCGCCACTGGGCTCCGGACTCTCATTGTGCCTGGGCTAATTGTGACTTGAAGCGATCCCGTCAGTGTCGTGGAATTGAAATTGGCAGTTACAGTCCGGTCCGCATTCATCGTAACAGTTGCAAAACGGTATGCCGTTGCGTCGCCACTCCATGAACCGAACGTGTAACCGGAATCTGCGTTGGCAGTCAATTGTACCGCTGTTCCCGCCGCGTATTTGCCGTCCTGACCAGGTATTGGGTTAGAGGCAATCGTGCCGCCATTGGACGGATTGGACGATAGCGTCAGCACATAACGCGCCGGTGCGAAGGCGGCCGTCACGCTCTTGTCGCTGGTCATCGTAACTTGAGTGTCGTTGCTGGTTCCGGAGGTCGCCCCGCTCCAAGCCGTGAAGGTGTAACCTTGGTTGGCGGAGGCCCGCAGTGTGATGACCGTGCCAGCAGGGTACTTGCCGTCCTCGCCAGGTGCCGGGTCAACCGTGACCGTACCGCCAGCAGTTGGGTCTCGCGTTAGAGTTAGGCTGTACCGTTGCAGCCGCCGGTTTCGTTGCCCGAACCATATACTGCGCTTTCGTCGCGGCAGCTGTTGGGGCAAACGAAATCGAACCTATCTGCCTCATGTCCGGCACGACGACGGTTCCAACGCTGTCCAGAAGCTCGAACTTTGCTCCATCGGCTTGGGCACCGGCAGAAGGCAGAGACCAGCTAATCGTCACGGGATTAAGATTCGGTGACTCGCCAGGGAACAGGCTCTGTGAAAACACCGTCAGCGGCCAGACCACAGAGTCTCTATCCTGCTTGAAATCTGTGATAAAACGAAGGTTATTTGCCTCAACAAAGAAGACTGTCAGCTCACCGGGTAAGCTGAGCATGAAGCGGGCGTCGTTAGCATCTAGATGATCCGTTGCGGTCGACGCGATGCCGAACGTTAATGTTTGATCCTGTGGAGTACTACTACCAGCCGAAGCATCCTGATGCACCGAAATCTGCCCAGAGAGCGAACCCAAAGCTTTGGAAACCTGAGCCAAGGAGCCTAACCCAGGTCGCCCGTTACCCGGCACGCTTCCCTTGGCCACAATTTCAGCCACTTGGGATTTGCTGTTCGGTACCAGTGTAATCGGGGCGGCGTCCGTCCATATCAAGTAACCGATGCCTGGACGTAGTGTTTCCGTAAACAGCTGAGTCGGGACAATCGTGCTTCCAGAGAACGTGTAAGCGGTGCTTTCGACATGGCTATTCGCGCCGGGCGTCACAGCCGTGGCAACGCCTATGGCATTCGCTCCCACATTGTGCAGCACAACCGACTTATCGGGCACAGCGTCTCCACTCACACGTTTCGTGAAACCGTGGTACGCGTAAAGGAAATAGCCGGTCTCTGTTTTCCAGCTAGGCAGGTGGCTTCACTAAAAGCTTTGTATTCGAGGAAGCCTTCTGTATTCAGGTAGAAAACGTACGGGAAAAGCACGTTGCTCGCAACATCCGAAAAGACATCGGAGAAGCGGTTGGTACCGCCCAAGCCTCTGGGAATCACTGGGAAGGAAACCGTGTTCCAACCCGGTGAGAGGGATAAAGTCACACCAGAGGGTGTCTGCCCAAGTATCTCATCCGTCACGTCAACCGCACTGCTCGAGTTCCAGTCCCAACGATGAATCCTCTGGGACGCCTGTGCTTCGAAGAGAAGTGTGTAAAAGCCTCCGGAAAGGAGTTGCTGAGGCGTCGCCGTCAAGAACCAATCGTTATCTTGCTCCGGATATGGGACGATAGGATAGATGGTCGTTGGGAAACCGCTCAGGGATTGCGGATTCCCTACAGACGAGACATTCGCAAAGAAGGCGTTTCCTGGAGCGGGAAGATTGCCGATATACTGCCAGACGGATTTTACATAAGCGTAAGCCGCTTCGCCTTCTCCGTTGTACCAAGCCACGGGATAATACCAGTTTTCAATCAGGTCTGGCCGGGTATCGAAAACGGAATCATACGGGCTAGAGGTGTCAAAAGCGTACTTTCCAAACTTGTACTTTAGGATTCCGCACCCTATCTTGAGGTTGTAAACCCAATCCGTTTTCACGCGTTCATGGTCGAAAGTAAACGGAGGATTGGTGATGTTTAATTGCATAATACCTACGTCGCCCGTGCTACCAACTAGCGGATTGCCTGATTCGTCAAACTGCTTCCAGCCTGGGCTTTCTTTGGACATCACCGCCGCGATAATTATGGCGGGTAACTGATACTGCTGAGCAAAGCTACGAATTTGGGCTGCTACTTCGGACGGTGCTGGATTGTCCGATGTCGGGACGCCTTCCTGAGTAACCGTGACCGTCTTGGGGCTTGCCGACGCGCCCGCTGCGGTAATGGTTACCGTAGCTACCCGCGTCGCCCCCGTGTTCGCCGTAAAAAGGTAGAGCGTAATCTGGCCCGGGGCACTTCCGCTTTCTCCTGTAGTGACGGAAAGCCACGCCTGCCCCGCGGTAACTTGGCTGCTGTAGGTGAGAGCACCGAATCCGCCATTTGAGACTGTAAAGTATGTGATGCCCTGGGACGCCGGCACTGACTGGGATTCAGGGGTTACGTTAAGGATGGGCTCGGAAACGGCCGTGGCCCAGAGGTAGGTATTGACGGCACCATGTCGAGAAGTATAGGGGTCTGTCCCTGGTCCGATCCATCCGTAGGGATCGACTCGGACCGTGTCCTTCTTGACCGTGAAGTGGAGGTGATTAGCAACTGAGGATACGGCCGAATAGTCACCACAGTAGCCTAGGTGCTGCCCTTGGCTAACCGTAGCACCATTCTGACAACGCGTTTGTATCAGCCGGGAGCATGTGAAGGTAGTACGTTGAGTATCCGCTGTCGTGATCAATTCTGATGGTGTTGTAATCGTCCCCCAGCTTGTAAAGCCTCCCTGCGGCTGCGGCGACGACTTCATAGTTGTGAGAGTAGGGGAAATCGTATCCAGTGTGGCCCTCATAATAGAGCACCGTATCCCCAGAATCGGGATCGGTGTAGTGATGGTTTACGGAGAAGACTTTCCCGTCAGCTTTCTTATACCCAAAGAGATCATAGTCACCATTATGAATATGCCAGCCGAAGTACTTGTCCGTTCCCTTTTCCCCATTGTAGGCGAGCACCCCCTGGCGGGCCATTTGGTGCCGTCATGATATGATCTAAAAACGGCGGAGAACTGAGCCGTCTCTGGAGTCAATCCCTTTATC